>CAVUCP010000004.1:0-392526 GCA_963740075.1 uncultured Solirubrobacteraceae bacterium
CCTAGAAAGGAGGTGATCCAGCCGCAGCTTCCGCTACGGCTACCTTGTTACGACTTCACCCCAGTCACGAGCCCCACCTTCGACGGCTCCCTCCCTTGCGGGTTAGGCCACCGGCTTCGGGTGTTGCTCACTCCCGTGGTGTGACGGGCGGTGTGTACAAGGCCCGGGAACGTATTCACCGCGGCAATGCTGATCCGCGATTACTAGCAACTCCGCCTTCATGCAGGCGAATTTCAGCCTGCAATCCGAACCGAGACGCACTTTAAGGGATTCGCTCCACCTCGCGGTATCGCAGCCCTCTGTATGCGCCAATGTAGCACGTGTGTAGCCCTGGACATAAGGGGCATGAGGACTTGACGTCATCCCCACCTTCCTCCGGTTTGTCACCGGCAGTCTCGCATGAGTCCCCAACTAAATGCTGGCAACATGCGACGGGGGTTGCGCTCGTTGCGGGACTTAACCCAACATCTCACGACACGAGCTGACGACAGCCATGCACCACCTGTGAAAGTGCCCCGAAGGGAAGGCGTGTTTCCACGCCGGTCACTCACATGTCAAGCCCAGGTAAGGTTCTTCGCGTCGCGTCGAATTAAACCACATGCTCCGCTGCTTGTGCGGGCCCCCGTCAATTCCTTTGAGTTTTAGCCTTGCGGCCGTACTCCCCAGGCGGGCAACTTAATGCGTTAGCTTCGACACGGGGGGAGTCGACACCCCCCACATCTAGTTGCCATCGTTTACAGCGTGGACTACCAGGGTATCTAATCCTGTTTGCTCCCCACGCTTTCGCGTCTCAGCGTCAGTCACGTCCCAGCGAGCTGCCTTCGCCATTGGTGTTCCTCCTGATATCTGCGCATTTCACCGCTACACCAGGAATTCCACTCGCCCCTTCCGGACTCTAGCCCGACAGTATCCACCGGCATTCCAGGGTTGAGCCCTGGACTTTCACAGCGGACTAATCGGGCCGCCTACACGCTCTTTACGCCCAATAATTCCGGACAACGCTTGCACCCTACGTATTACCGCGGCTGCTGGCACGTAGTTAGCCGGTGCTTCTTGTGAAGGTACCGTCACTCCGGCCGGCTGTTCACCGGCGAAGCTTCGTCCCAACTGAAAGGGGTTTACAACCCGAAAGCCTTCTTCCCCCACGCGGCGTTGCTGCGTCACGCTTTCGCGCATTGCGCAAGATTCCCCACTGCTGCCTCCCGTAGGAGTCTGGGCCGTGTCTCAGTCCCAGTGTGGCTGATCGTCCTCTCAGACCAGCTACCCATCGAAGCCTTGGTGAGCCGTTACCTCACCAACAAGCTAATGGGCCGCGGGCCCATCTCGATGCGGAGGCCGAAGCTTCCTTTCCCCTTGCGGGCACATCCGGTATTAGCCCGAGTTTCCTCGGGTTGTCCCGGTCATCGAGGCAGGTAACCCACGTGTTACTCACCCGTTCGCGGCTCTGCCCCAGGGCAAGCCCTGGTTCGTCGCTCCACTTGCATGTGTTAAGCACGCCGCCAGCGTTCGTCCTGAGCCAGGATCAAACTCTCCGTGAAGAACTTCACGAAAAGCTGTCATGGCGTTGCCGGTCGCCACCCGAGCGAAAACGCCCGTGAAGCTCCCGGCGGCCGGAACCCATACACCGTGGTCCCGAACCATGACGGGGTACTTCTCTACTTGACTCTTGACCGCCTAAGGGGACGCACGAAGCGCGCCCGGCGGCGGGTCGAACCTGGACGCACACCACGATCCGAAGTCGATCGTAGATGCGCATGCTGTTGAGTTTTCAAAGACCGTCGTGCCTCCTGAAAGGGCTTCCTTCTGGAGGAGACCGATCAGACCCGCGCCCATGGGCGCTCTGCGGGCCGACCGGGGAGTATAGCGCGATCAGCCGCCGTGCGGTCACGCAGCCGCAGCCGCCGGAAGCGCCGCTTGCCCGACCTTCAGCACCTGGCCGTCCAGCGCGCTCGGCGGGGACGTCGTGCTCGCCGCGCCGAGCGGCTCCTCGCCGAGCGTCACGCCGCCCTGTCGATCAGGCGCCGCGCCTCCGAGCGCGAGACCCCGAACTCCTCGGCGATCAGCGCCGGCAGGTGGACGCACGCCCTCGCACGGGCCGAAGCGCGCCTCCGGGATCTCCTCCGGCGCCTGCTGTGTCGACGACCACGCGGTCGAAGTGCCGCTCGCCGGCGGCGGCCTGCCGGCGAGTCGCAGAGCAGGAGACGAGCGCCGCGCGCGAGCGCCCGCTTGCGCTCCATCGGGCGGGCGCCCGCGGGCCGGCGGCATCCGCGGCGAGCAGCAGCCGGTAGAACTCGTCCATCGCCTCGTCGGGGATGCGACATCGTCTTGCCGAACATCTCCTCCGGCGCATCGGTCACGCCGATCTGGTTGCCGAGCGACTTGGACATCTTGCGGTGTCCGTCGATGCCGACGAGGATCGGCATCGTCAGGATCGCCTGCTCGCGGCTGGCCGTAGGCGCGCTGGATGTCGCGCCCGAGCAGCAGGTTGAACTTCTGGTCGGTGCCGCCGAGCTCGACGTCCGCGTCGACCGCCACCGAGTCATAGCCCTGCAGCAGCGGGTAGAGGAGCTCGAGCATCGAGATCGGCTCGTGCGCTGAGAAGCGCTTGGCGAAGTCGTCGCGCTCGAGCAGCTGGGCGACCGTCGTCGTCGCGCAGCAGCGCCAGCAGCTCGGCCATCGCCATGTCCAGCCACTCGCTGTTGCGGCGCACCTCGAGCAGCTGCGGGTCGGCGTCGAGGATCGCGAGGGCCTGTGCTTGGAAGGTCTCCGCGTTCGCCTCGATCTCCGCCGTCGCGAGAGGATCGGGCGCAGGGTCGAGCGGCCCGACGGATCGCCGACGCGCGCGGTGAAGTCGCCGACGATCAGCACGACCCGGTGGCCCTCGTCCTGGAACTCCCGCAGCTTGCCCAGCACGACCGCGTGGCCGAGATGGATGTCCGGCGCGGTCGGGTCGATGCCGAGCTTGACCCGCAGCGGGCGAGCCTCCGCGCGCGGCGATCGCCAGCTTCTCCGCGAGCGCCCCCTCCGGGAGGCTGTCGACCGCGTTGCGGGCCAGCCGCGCGGCGAGCTGGACGTCGGCGGCGGTGGCGTTCGGCATCGCGGGCCAATGCTAGACTCTCGCGCTCCGTGGGCCCTGTCCCACCGTGCCCGTCGCCGGCCTCTTCGTGCCCGGCGGACGCGCGATCCGAGACCGAGTCCTCGTCCCATGCGCCGGAGGAGCGTCTCCGAAGCTGACGATGAGCGAGCCCGATCGCCCTGACATCCAGCCCGTCGCCAAGCCGCGCCTGAAGAGGCTGCGCTTCCTCGCGATCCTCCTCGCGGTTCTCGTTCCTCGGCCTGATCTCCTTCGTCTTCGGCGTGTTCGTCTCGATCGCCTCCGATCTGCCCTCGCTGACCAAGTTCTCGCTCTACAAGAACGCCGAAAGCTCGATCCTGCTGGACGATCACGGGCGCGCGCTCGGCGTGCTCAGCCAGCAGAACCGCGTGATCGTGACCCCGGAGCAGATCCCGCGGATCGTCAAAGAGGCGGTGATCTCGATCGAGGACAAGCGCTTTGAGACCAACAGCGGCGTCGACATCCGCGGCATCCTCCGCGCGCTCGTTGCCAGGACATCGAGCACAAAGGCACGCTTCAGGGCGCCTCGACGATCGAGCAGCAGTTCATCAAGAACGCGCTGCAGGCCCAGTCGCACCGGACGATCTTCGAGAAGCTCCGGGAGGCGGCGCTCGCCTACCAGCTCTCGCACAAGTGGTCGAAGGAAAAGATCCTCACGGCCTATCTGAACACGATCTACTTCGGCAACGGCGCCTACGGGATCGAGTCCGCCGCTCAGACCTACTTCGGCCACGAAGTCAACCATCTCGGCTGCGGCACCCCCAGCCACAAGCTCTGCGTCGACAGAGCTGGAGCCGTGGGAGGCGGCGCTGCTGGCGGGCATCATCCAGCTCGCCGACCGAGTATGACCCGGTCGACGCACCCGGAGGCGGCCAAGGACCGGCGCGACGTGGTGCTCGACCAGATGTACCAGCAGGGCTACATCACCCGGCCCATGTACGAAGAGAGCGTTCGCCAGGCCCTGCCCGCGCCCGGAACCGTCCAGGCGCCGCAGGAGCAAACCGTCGAAGGCGTCGACGTCGGCTACTTCACGAGCTGGGTCCAGCAGCAGGTGGTCGAACGCTACGGCGCGCCGCGCGCGTTCGACGGCGGTCTGCGGATCAAGACGACGCTCGACCTCGGGCTGCAGAGGGCCGCCGAACAGGCGATCAGCGGCTACCTCGCCAACCCTGCAGGCCCGACCGCCTCGATGGTCGCGATCGAAAACTCGACCGGCGAGGTGCAGGGCGATGGTCGGCGGGCGAAGCTACGCCGAAACGCCCTTCAACATCGCCACCGAGGGCGAGCGCCAGCCGGGGTCGTCCTTCAAGGCGTTCGACCTCGCGGCTGCGCTCGAGGAGGGCATCTCCCCCGACTCGGTGTGGACGTCCAAGGAGAAGATCTTCTATCGTCACCACGGCGAACACGGCCTGGAAGTTTCGCTCGTGCACAACGACGAAGGCGCCTACGCCGGCGAGACGCACGCTGACGAGCGCGACCGCGTACTCGGACAACTCGGTCTTCGCCGAAGTGGGCCTGCAGGTCGGCACGCGGAAGATCGCCGACGCTGGCCCACCGCATGGGCATCACGACACCGATCTCGACGAACCCGCCATGACGATCGGCGGCCTCACCGTCGGGCGTGACGCCGCTCGACATGGCGCATGCCTATGAGACGATCGCCCACGGCGGCCGGCGCGTCAGCGGCTCGCTGGCCGAAGACTGGGCCCCGGTGGGCATCCAGGAAGTCGAACGCCGGCAGCGGGACGCTCCCCGACGGCTCGCAGCGGGACGTCAACCAGCGTCGAAACCAAGCCGGTGCTCCTCCGTCCGAGGTCGCCGAAACGGAGACCTCGATGCTCGAAGACGGTGCTCCAGTACGGCACCGGCAACGCCGCGGCGATCGGCCAGTTCGCGGCGGGCAAGACGGGCACGACGTCCAACTACGGCGACGCCTGGTTCGTCGGCTGGGACAGCAAGTACACCGTCGCCGTGTGGGTCGGATACCCGAACAAGCTCGTCCCGATGACCACGGACTTCGACGGCGGCCCGGTGCTCGGCGGGACCTTCCCGGCACTCATCTGGCACGACTTCATGGTCTCCGCCATGCAGCTCGACCAGGAACGAGCCGAACAGGCGGCGCTGCGCACGGGCAGCTCCTGGCCTCATCGGCGACGTCGGCCACCGGCACGGCGGAACTCGGCGCAGCCGAACCTCGACCGGCTCGCGTCCGACCGGCCAGAGCACCACGCCCTCGAGCGGCAAGACCGGCGCGGGCGGTGAAGCCTGGCTCGAGCGCCGGCGCGGGCACCCGAGAGGCCCGACACACGCCAGCCGCCCCCGCCACCCCGGCTCCCGCGCAGGCAAGCGCCGGCGACGCCCGCCCCGAGCACGAGCCCGCCAGCCGCTCCTCCTCGCCCGTCTGCCGACCGGCGGCGTCAGCCCCGGCGGCTGACGGGCCTGCCTGCGACCGGTGGGCGCGGGCCGTGAGACGTGCGGCGCCCGCGACGCAGAAGCGCCACGGCAGCTCCGACGGCCTGGGTGATCCCGACCCGCGGGCCGGCGACGACGCGCGCGTCCCGCCACTCGCCCGGGCGTGCGAGATCCGGATCGGGCCGTCGCGTGAGCGCGCCGCCGTTCTCGCTCGAGCTGCGATCGCCCAGTGCCTGGGTCAGCTTGCCCGGGCCGGAGCAGAGCTCGTGCATCGCGCGCCGGCCGGCGTCCGACGCCAGCGGCGCGCGCGGCGGACGCGCGCATCTCCTCGATGCCGGTCGACGGGCGCGAGCGCCCTGATCAGGACTGCCGGCGCCTACGCCCTCGGGCTCGCAGACCGCGTTCAGCAGCGCGTGGACGCCGTAGGAGCGGTAGACGTAGGCGCGGCCCGGGGGCCCGAACAGCGTGCGCGTGCGCGGTGTGAGCCCGGCGAAGGCGTGGCATGCGGGCTCGCTCTCGTGGTAGGCCTCGGTCTCGACGATCACGCCGCGCGCGCCCTGCGTGCTCGACCGTGCAGCCGATCAGCGTCCCGCGCGACCTCCAGCACGGGGCGCCGTAGAAGTCAGCGCGGAGCAGCGGCCAACATCGAGCACCGGCTCGGCGCGCGCGAGCGCGAGCTGCTCGCGACCACGCGCGCCAGCGACGGTCCCGCCCTCGGAGACCTTCGACTCGAGCCAGGAGCTCTGCGCGAGCACCTCGATGGAACTCGATCGTCGTGCTCGGCCAGAGACGGCGCTCTGCGGGCCGCGAGCTCCTCGGCCGAGAGCTCGGAGAGGGGCTTGCCGCCGTCGAGCGCGCTGCGCACGAGGCCGGCGACGACGCCGTGGGCCTCGCGGAATGGGAACCCCGAGGCGAACGAGCAGGTCGGCGACGTCGGTCGCCGCGATCAGCTCGTCAGAGGCGGCTTCGCGCATGCGGTCGCGGTGGAAGCGGACGCCCTCGATCATGCCGCGCGCGCGGCCGCGAGCGACAGCTCGAGCGTGTCGACTGCGTCGAACAGATGCTCCTTGTCCTCCTGCAGGTCCTTGTTGTAGGTCAGCGGCAGCGCGTGGATGCACGCCGTGAAGGCCGCCAGGTGCCCGACGACGCGCGGCGCCTTCGCGCGCAGCAGCTCGGCCGCGTCGGGGTTCTTCTTCTGGGGCATGATCGAGGAGCCCGAGCTCCACGCGTCCGGCAGCTCGCAGAAGCCGAACTCGGCGCTCGACCACAGCACGAGCTCGGCGCCGAGCCGCGAGAGGTGGGTGGCGCAGGTCGCGGCGGCGCCGAGGTAGTCGAGGATGAAGTCCCTCCCCGAGACGGCGTCGATCGAGTTCGGTGCGACCTCCGCGGAAGCCGAGCTCCGTCCGCGACCTGCCGGCGGTCGGTGTCGAAGTTGACGCCCGCGAGGGCGCCTGCGCCGAGCGGCAGGCGCCCGCCTCGTGCTCGGCGAAGGCGAAGCGCGTCGCGGTCGCGTGCGAGCATCCAGAAGTAGGCGAGCAGATGATGGCTGAGGTATACCGGCTGTGCGCGCTGCAGGTGGGTGTAGCCGGGCATCGGCCAGTCGAGGTGCTCCTCCGCGCGCGCCAGCAGGACCGCCATCAGCGCCGCTGATCGTCCCGCTGAGCCTGCGCGGCGCGCTCGCGCGTGTACATCGCGAGGTCGGTCACCACCTGGTCGTTGCGCGAGCGCGCCGTGTGCAGCCGCCGCCGACCGGGCCGGCGATCTCGGTCAGCCGCCGCTCGACCGCCATGTGGATGTCCTCGTCGTCGGCGCCGGAACGGGAACACGCCCTCGCGGAGCTCCCGCTCGACCTCGTCGAGGCCCGCGAGCAGGGCGTCGCGATCCTCGGTCGTGATGATCTCCCGGTCGGCGAGCATCGCGCGCGTGCGCACGCGACTGGGCGAGGTCCTGCGGCCACAGGCGCCGGTCGAAGTCGATCGACGCGTTCAGGCGCTGGAAGTCGGGGTGCTGGGGCTCGTGGAAGCGTGACAAGGCGCTCCAGTTTACGTCCGCGGCCCGGCGCGCCCGCTCAGGCGCGGACGGCGGCCAGCGAGCTCGCTCGCACACCCGGTCGACCTGGCCCTCGCTCATCTCCGGGAAGAACGGGAGTGCGAGCGAGCGTGCGGCGACGTCCTCGCAGACGGGGAACTCGCCCTCGCGGTGGCCGAAGCGCTCGCGGTAGAAGCTCATCAGGTGGATGGCCGGCAGGTAGGGCTTGCTCTGTATCCCGGCGGCGGCGAGCTCTCGGATGGTGTCGTCGCGGTCGACGCCTGCGGGCAGCTGCACGACGAACACGAACCATCCGCGCCGGTCACCGCCGTGGTCCGGGCATGGCAGGCTCAGGCCTTCGCGTCGGCGAGCGCCTGGCGGTAGAGGCCGGCGACGCGCTCGCGCGCCCGCGAGCATCGCGGCCAGCCGCTGGAGCTGCGCGAGTCCGACCGCGCACGCGATGTCCGACAGGCGGTAGTTGAAGCCGAGCCTGTCGTGGTCGAGCCACCCCATGTCCGGTGCCCGGCCCTGGTTGCGCTCGGAGTCGATCCGGCTCTTGCGCTCCGGCCCGGCGAGCGTGATCATGCCGCCCTCGCCGGTGGTGATCTGCTTGTTGGCGTAGAAGCCGAAGACGGCTGGGTGCCCACGGGCTCCGACACGCGTGCCGTCCGCGTGGACGAGCGCCAAGCGCCTCGCATGCATCCTCGACGATCTCGAGGCCGTGGCGCGCGGCGATCCGCCTCGAACGCGGGCAGGTCGGCGGGGTAGCCGAAGATGTGGACGGGCAGGATCGCACGCGTGCGCTCGCCCACTGCCGCCTGCGCCGCGCTCGGGATCGAGGTTGAGCGTGACGGGGTCGATGTCGGCGAACACCGGCCGTGCGCGCTCGTAGATCGCGGCGTTTGCGGAGGCGACGAACGAGAAGGGGCTGGTGATGACCTCATCGCCGTCGCTCACGCCGACGGCGCGCAGCGCGAGGTGGAGCCCCGCCGTTCCGCTGCTCACGGCGCTGGCGAGCGCGGCTCCCGATCTGCTGTGCGAATGCAGCTCGAAGCTCCTCGAGCCGCGGCCCGAGCGACAGGTGACCGGAGCGCAGCACCTCGAGCACCGCGCTGCTCCTCTGCCTCGCCGAGGACCGGGCGTGCGAGCGGGATGCTCTCCAGGCCCTGAAGTGTCACTGCGTGCTGCCCGGCGATGAGACGCCGGCTCCGCGGGAGCGGCGCCCACCGGGCTGCATCCCGTACTCGAGCGAGTCCACGAGCGCATCCCAGGATGCCGCGATCAGGTTCTCCGAGACCCCGATCGAGCCCCATACGTCCTGCCCGTCGGAGGCGTCGATCAGCACGCGTGTGACGGCGTCCGTGCCCTTCGCTCGTCGAGTATGCGCACCTTGAAGTTCACGAGCTCGATGTCTCGCAGGTGCGGGTAGATCTCGCCTATCGCCGAGCGCAGTGCCTCGTCGAGCGCGTGCACCGGCCCGTTGCCCTCGGCGCTGCGCACATATCGCTCGCCGTCGACCCATATCTTCACGACGGCTTCGGTCTCGACCTTTCCGTCGATCCGCTTCTCGACGATCACGCGCCAGGACTCGAGCCTGAAGAGCGGCTCGTACTCGCCCGCCTCCTTGCGCATCAGCAGCTCGAACGAGCCGTCCGCCGCCTCGAACTGGAACCCGTCGTGCTCGAGCTCCTTCACGCGGTCGACGACCCGCTGGGCGAAGTCCTCGTCGCCCTCGATGCCCGGCCTGCCCGGCCTTCTCGACGACGGTGCCCCGGCCGGAGAGCTCTGAGACCAGCACGTCCCTGTCGTTGCCCACGACAGCGCGGGTCGATGTGCTCGAAGGTGCTGCGAGTCCGCCCGGATCCCGGCGGCGTGCAGCCCGGCCTTGTGGGCGAACGCGTGCTTTCCGACGTAGGGCTGCGCGGGGTTGGGCGAGCGGTTCAGGAGCTCATCCACGAGGTGGGCGGTCTCGGTGAGGTGTGCCGAGCTGCTCGGGCGTGATGACCTCGCAGCCCATCTTCAGCTGCAGGTCGGCGATGATCGTCACGAGGTTGGCGTTGCCCGTGCGCTCGCCGATGCCGTTGACGGTGCCCTGGACCTGCGTCGCGCCGGCTTCGACGGCTGTGAGCGTGTTGGCGACGCGCGCAGCCTGAGTCGTTGTGCGTGTGGATCCCGAGCGCCGCACCCGGCAGAGCTTCTGCGACGACGGCGAGCGCGGTCCGGATCTGCGGCGGCAGCGAGCCGCCGTTGGTGTCGCACAGAACGAGCCGCTCGGCTCCGGCGTCCGAGGCGGCGCGCAGGCAGTCCAGCGCGTAGCCGGGGTCTGCGGCGAAGCCGTCGAAGAAGTGCTCGGCGTCGAGCAGCACGCGCTTGCCGGCGTCGGCGAGGAAGGCGACTGACTCGGCGATCATGCGCAGGTTCTCCTCGCGCGAGACGCGCACGACCTTCTCGACGTGCAGCACCGAGGCCTTGCCGACGATGGTGCAAACCGGCGCGAAGCAGTCGGCGAGGGTCCGCAGACCCTCGTCCTGTGCGGCGGTCACCTCGCGCCTGCGTGTCATGCCGAATGCGACCATCTGCGAGGCGGTGAGCCGCTCGCGCTCGAGGAGCCCGAAGAGCTCCTGTTCCTTCGGGTTGCTGGCCGGGAAGCCGGCCTCGACCATGTGCACGCCGAGGGCATCGAGCGCCCTGACGACACGAATCTTCTCCTCCGCGGTGAGGGTCAGCCCGCCACCGCCCATCCCGTCGCGGAGGGTCGCGTCGTATAGCTGTATGTCGCTCACGGCGGCCCCTAGCCTGCTGCGGTGGTCTGCGCGCTCGGCGCAGCCGACTCGCCGGCGGCCGGTTTGGGCTCGGCCGCCGGGACGACGTCGAGCCACTCGCGGTAGCGCTCGGTGCGCCCGTGCAGCGCCGCGTCGAATGCGTCCTGAAGGACCTTCGTGATCTCGCCGGGCCCGCCGCTGCCGATCTGGTGGTCGTCGACCTCGCGGACCGGTACGAGCTCGGCGGCAGTGCCGGAGAGGAACATCTCGTCTGCGAGGTACATCTCCGCCCGCGCGACGCTGCGCTCGGAGACCGGGTATCCGAGGTCGCGTGCGATCTGGATGATCGACCGCCTTGCGATGCCGTCGAGGATCGAGTTGTGCTGCCCGGGGGTGATGATCTCGCCGTCGCGCACGAGGTAGATGTTCTCGCCGGTGCCCTCGCAGACGTAGCCCTGGTCGTCGAGCAGGATCGCCTCGTCGTAGCCGCCCTTCACCGACTCGACCTTCGCGAGCACGCTGTTGAGGTACTGGCCGGAGGCCTTCGCGTGCGGGATCAGTGACTCGTGAGCTGATGCGCCTCCATGAGGAGACCTTCGCCCTGATGCCCTTTCGCTTGCCCTCCTCGCCGAGGTAGGAGCCCCACTCCCAGCAGGCGATCGTCACTTCGACGGGTGCGTCGAGCGGGTTCAGACCCATCTGGCCGTATCCGCGGTTGATGATCGGGCGGATGTAGCAGGAGCGAAGGCCGTTTCGCGCGACCAGCTCGAGGGTCGCCGCGCGCAGCTCCTCGGCGGAGTACGGCACCGGCATGTAGTAGAGCTCGGCGGAGCGCAGCAGGCGCTCGACATGCTCGGCGTTGCGGAACACGGCGGGGCCGAGCTCGGTGTCGTAGCAGCGCACGCCCTCGAAGACGCCCGTCCCGTAGTGCAGGCCGTGCGTCAGGACGTGGACCTTCGCGTCCTCCCAGGCGACGAAGTCTCCGTTCATCCAGATGAGGTCGGTCGGCTCCACGTTCATGGCACTCCTATTCGAGGTTCTCGAGCACTGCCCGGGTCGCCTGCTCGGTGCCCGTCACTGCCGCCCAGGTCGGGCGTCCGCAGGCCCCCTGCAAGCGCGCGCTCCACAGCGGATTCTACAGCCGCCGCCTCGCTTTCCAACCCGAGCCCGTGCCGGAGCAGCATCGCGGCCGAGAGGAACATCGCCAGCGGGTTGGCGACCCCTGTGCCCGCGATATCGGGCGCGGAGCCGTGGACGGGCTCGAACATGCCCGGCCCGTCTCCGCTCAGCGACGCGCTCGGGCAGCATCCCGATGGAGCCGGTGATCATCGCGGCCTCGTCGGAGAGGATGTCGCCGAACATGTTCTCGGTGAGGATCATGTCGAAGTGCCGCGGCGCCGAGACGAGCTGCATCGCGGCGTTGTCGACGAGGACGTGCTCGAGCTCGATGTGGGGGAACTCGCGCGAATGCAGCTCGCTGACGACCTCTCGCCACAGCCGTGATGTCTCGAGCACGTTCGCCTTGTCGACGCTCGTGAGACCTTCGCGCGCGCGGCCCCGAACGCGGTGCGCGCGATCCGCTCGATCTCGGCGGTCGTGTAGGTGCAGAGGTCCGATGCGCTGGTCGGCGGTGCGAGTCTTCTCGCCGAAGTAGATGCCGCCCGTCAGCTCGCGCACTACGAGCAGGTCGGTGCCCTCGATGCGCTCGCGACGCAGCGGCGAGGCGTCGTAGAGCGCTGGGAGGGGCTTGACGGGCCTCAGATTCGCGTACAGCCCGAGGCCCTTGCGCAGACCGAGCAGGCCCTGCTCGGGCCTCGGTTTGGCGGGGTCGGTGCTGTCCCACTTCGGGCCGCCGACCGCCGCGAGCAGGACCGCGTCGCTGGCGCGGCAGGCCTGCAGGACCTCGTCGGTGAGGGCGGTCCCGTTTGCGTCGATGCTCGCGCCGCCGAAGAGGTGCTCCTGGAACTCGAAGTCGCCGAGCTTGCCCAGCAGCTCGAGCGTCGGAGCCATGATCTCGGGGCCGATCCCGTCTCCGGGGAGGGTTGCGATTAGGTGTGCCATGCCGCGCGACGCTACCAGGAGAGCCCCACGTAGAGGGCCTGGACCCGCTCTATCAGCGTGTCCTGGTCGTACTCGTGCAGCTCGGCCACGGGCGTTCCGTCGGCCCACCGGTAGGTGATCGCGATCGACCGGACACCCACATAGACCTGCTCGAGGTCGAAGCGCAGATCGGGCAGGCGCTCAAGGCCCCGCGCGAAGTGCTCGCGGAGCATCGCTGCACCGTTGATCCGCCCGTCGGGGATACCGAGCGAGCTGATCGCCGTCGGGGTCTGGAAGGTGATGTCCGGTGCGTACAGGCCCATGATCGCGTCGAGGTCGTGGGCGTTCCAGGCGGCCACCCACTCCTCCCCCAGTCGCCGTCCTTCCTGTTCGCTGAGCGCCCCTGCGGTCACAGCGCCGTTGTCACCGGGCCCCGGCGCTCGCGCTCGAGCTCGTAGCTGGAGATCGAGGCCTCCTGGCCCAGCGTCACGCCTATGTCGTCCAGGCCCTCGAGCAGCCGGCGCCTGATCTCGCTGTCGATCGCGAACGGGACCGCGATGATCTCGCCGGACGCGTCTGGGTAGCGGATCTCCTGCGCGCGAAGGTCGACCTGGCCCTCGCCGGCTCTGGCGAGTGCCTGGCAGTACTCCTCGTCGAGTGCGATCGGCAGCAGCCCGATCTTCGTGCAGTTCGAGTAGAAGATGTCGGCGAAGCTCGGTGCCACGATCGCCTGGAAGCCGTAGTCCTGCAGTCCCCACGGGGCGTGCTCGCGGGATGAGCCACAGCCGAAGTTCTCGCCGGCCACGAGGATCGGGTTGGCCGGCAGGTCCCAGCCAGGCTCCTTCGCCCAGTCGTAGAAGAGGAACTCGCCGAACCCGGTGCGCTCGACGCGCTTCAGGAACTGCTTGGGCATGATCTGGTCGGTGTCCACATTCGAGCGGTCGAGATGGCTGACTGGCCCGCTGATGATCTCTATCGGCTGCACGGCGACCTCCTAGGCCCACTCGCGGATATCGACAAAATGGCCTGCTATGGCCGCCGCGGCGGCCATCTGCGGGGATACGAGGTGGGTGCGCCCTCCCCTGCCCTGGCGCCCCTCGAAGTTCCGGTTCGACGTCGAGGCGCAGCGCTCGCCGGGAGCGAGTGTGTCCGGGTTCATTCCGAGACACATCGAGCATCCCGCGACACGCCAGTCGAAGCCGGCGTCGCGGAAGACCTTGTCCAGGCCCTCCGCCTCCGCCTGTGCCTTGACCTGCTGGGAGCCGGGGACCACCATCGCGCTGACGGTGTCTGCGACGGTGCGCCCGGCGATCACCTCGGCGGCCGCGCGAAGGTCCCCGATGCGCGAGTTCGTGCAGGAGCCGATGAACACGCGGTCCACCGCGATCTGCTCGATTGGCGTTCCGGCCTGCAGGTCCATGTAGTGCAGCGCTCGTTCGGCCTCCTCGCGGTCGGCGGGTGCCTGGAAGTCATCCGGTGACGGGACCCGCTCCGTGACGGGCCGCACCATCCCGGGGTTGGTGCCCCACGTCACCTGAGGCGAGATCGCGGATGCGTCGACAATCACCTCGGCGTCGAACACGGCACCCTCGTCGGTGCGCAGCTCGCGCCAGCGCTCGATCGCCTTCTCGAGCTCCTCGCCGCGCGGCGCACCGGGTCGCTCTGTCTCGGTGAACCATCTGAAGGTGGTCTCGTCTGGGGCGATCATGCCCGCTCGCCCGCCACCCTCGATCGTCATGTTGCACACCGTCATCCGGCCCTCCATCGAGAGCGCCTCGATCGCGGGGCCGGCGTACTCGACCACGTGGCCGGTGAGTCCGCCGACGCCGACCTGGCCGAGCGTCGCGAGGATCAGGTCCTTGGCTGTGACGCCGAAGCCGAGCTCTCCCTCGTAGCGCACGCGCATGGAGCGGGGCTTGTGCTGGACCATGCACTGTGTGGCGAGGACGTGCTCCACCTCGCTGGTGCCGATCCCGAAGGCGAGTGAGCCGAAGGCGCCGTGCGTGGATGTGTGCGAGTCGCCACAGACGATGCTCATCCCCGGCTGGGTGACGCCCAGCTCAGGTCCGATCACGTGCACGATCCCCTGTCGATCTGAGCCGAGCGAGTAGACCGGGACGCCGAACTCGGCGCAGTTGCGCTCGAGCGTCTGGACCTGCACGCGCGAGAGCTCGTCCTTGATCCTCGCAGCGACGGGCGTTCCGTCGGTCGGCGTGTTGTGGTCCGCTGTCGCGAGCGTGCGGTCGGGGCGACGCACCGTGCGCCCCGCCAGGCGCAGACCGTCGAACGCCTGCGGGCTCGTCACCTCGTGCACGAGGTGCAGGTCGATGTAGAGCAGGCCGGGCTGAACCTCGTGCGCCTCCCAGATCTTGTCGAACAGCGTCGTTGGCATCCTGGTCACCTCTTCTCGTTGTCTGTGACGGCGGCGTCCTAGCTGCGCCGCAGCCCGGCCGACACGACGGCGAGGAAGACTGCCTCGCCGTCGGACGGGTTCTCGAAATGATGGGGCAGGTCTGCGTCGAACGTCACGCAGTCGCCCTCGGTGAGCTCGTGTCTGAGGCCGTCGCACACGAGCACGAGCGACCCGGCCTCGACCAGCGCCGTCTCTCGGCTGCCGGGCTCGTGCATCGGCGGGTCGTCGGCCGCACCGGTCGCTGCTCCGGCTGCGAGCGTGTGCCGCGAGAGCTCGGCGCGCTGGCCGGGCTGAGATGAGGTGAGGACCTCGAAGCGGTGCCCCCGGCGTGCGCTTCCGCCCGCGCGGCGCTGTGCGCGGCCGGTGATCGTGACCGACCCGCTCTCGTCCAGGCGAAGGAACTGCGATAGGCGCAGGTCAAGGCCCGATGCGATCCGGGCCGCAACGGTGAGGGTGGGGCTCGTCTCCCCCCGCTCGACCTGCGAGAGCATCGGTGCGCTCACCCCGCTGCGCTCGGCGAGGTCGCGCAGTGAAAGACCGGACGCCTCGCGCAGGGCCTTCACCCGCGCGCCGATCACGGTGGGGGCGAGCTCGTCCGCGGGCGCCGGATGCGAGCGGGCGTGCGCGCGGGCGGTCCTGTCGGCTCTCTCCGCAGTCGGCATACGGCCGTATGCTATCACGGACGCCTGGGTCTTGGCGTCAGCCGCGGCGTCAGCCGCGCGTGCCGATCAGCGACGCCCAGCGCTGGCGGAAACGCAGCGTTCCTGCGTGGCCCGGGCCGGACAGTCGGAGCTCGGGCGCTCGAGGATCTCACGAACCCTCCGGGCGTGCTCGGGCCCGGCGTGTGCGTGCTCGAGCCAGGGCCCCGCGTCGCGTTCGACGTACCTGTGCTCCACGGACACCACGCGCACTCCGAGCACCTCGAACTGAGCGCTCAGCTCTGCGAGCGTGAGGACACGCGTGTGCGACGGGTCCCGCACACGCTCGATCTCCTCCTGACGTGCGGCGGCGGCGTGATCCTCGTCGGCGACCATGTCGGCGAGCGCGAGTGTGCCCCCCGGTCTCGTGCACCTGATCATCTCCGCGATCGCGGCCTGCGGATGGAGCATGTGGTGCAGGGCGAAGCGGGAGAGGACGATGTCGAACGACGCGTCCATGAAGGGCAGCGCCTCAGCATCCCCCTCCATGAACACGATGTTCCGCGCCCCCTCGCGCAACGCGGACTCGTGTCCCTGGGTGAGCATCGCGGCCGTGGCGTCGAGGGCTATGACGCTCCGCACCCTGCCCGCCAGCGACCGCGCGGCGAGAGCGGTGCCCGCGGCCACGTCGAGCACCATGTCCTGCGGCCGGCACGGCAACGCGTCGAGCATCCACGCCGCGCCGGTGGTGAACGGCTCGTTGTGCGCGGAATCCTCGAACGCGGCCGCCTGCGCGGTGAACGCGTCGCGCACCCGGCTCGCATGATCGTCGTGCATGACGGCGCTCAGGGCGTCGGTGTCGCGAGCGTCTCGGACACGTCCTGCTCCTCGCGTCTGGCGCGCTCGACCGCGACCGACAGCGCGCGCACATATGCCCGCGCCGCTGCCTCGATGATGTCCGTGGAGACACCCTGGCCGGCGCCCGTCGCCCCGGCGACCTCGACGACCACCGCGACCTCGCCGAGCGCGTCCTGCCCCTCGGTGACGGCGCCGATCTTGAAGTCGCTGAGCCGCGCGCCGACGCCGGTCGCGGCGTCGATGGCGCCGAGCACGGCGTCTATCGGGCCGTCTCCCATGAACGATCCCGCCGCGGTGTTCCCGTCCGGGAGCGTCACGGATACGCGGGCGTGCGCCGGCCTGCGGGGCTCACGCGAGGATGCCTCGACTTCGAACCAGTCCAGGACGAAGCCGTGCGTGTCCTCGCTGCGCAGCTCGTCGGTGACGAGGGCCTCGAGATCCATCGCGGTGACGCTCTTCTTGCGGTCGGCGATCTCCTTGAAGCGCTTGAACGCGGTGTTCAGCATCTGCCCGTCGATCTGGAAGCCCATCTCCTCCAGTGCCTGGCGCAGGGCGTGCCTGCCGGAGTGCTTTCCGAGGACGAGCGAGTTGCTGCTCAGGCCCACGGTGGTGGCGTCCATGATCTCGTAGGTGGTGCGCTCCTTCAGCACCCCGTCCTGGTGGATGCCGGCCTCGTGAGCGAACGCGTTGCGTCCGACGATCGCCTTGTTCGGCTGCACCGGATAGCCGGTCAGGCGGGAGACCAGCCGGCTCGTGCGCGCGATCTCCCGCGTTTCGATCCCGGTCCACAGCCCGATGCTGGACTCGCGGGTGTGCAGCAGCATCGCGATCTCCTCGAGCGACGCGTTGCCGGCACGCTCGCCGATGCCGTTGATCGCACACTCGACCTGCCTCGCCCCGGCCTGCAGGCCCGCCAGCGAGTTGGCGACCGCCAGGCCGAGGTCGTCGTGGCAGTGGACGGAGACGACGACGTCACGCAGCCCGGGCACGAGCCGGTAGAGCTCGGTGAACATCGCGGCGTACTCGTCGGGCATCGTGTATCCGACGGTGTCCGGCACGTTGATCGTGGTGGCGCCCTCGTCGAGGGCGATCTGGATCACCTCGGCCATGTACTGCACGTCCGAGCGCGAGCCGTCCTCGGGGGAGAACTCGACGTCCTCGCAGAGCGCGCGGGCCTGCGAGACCGCCGCGCGCACCTGGCCCTTGACGTCCTCGCGGGTCGTCTGCAGCTTGCGCTCGATGTGGATGTCGCTCGTAGCGATGAACGTGTGGATCCGTGGCCGCTCGGAGTCCTTCACGGCGTCCCATGCGGCGTCGATGTCCTGCTTGCTGGTGCGTGCCAGGCCGCAGATGACGGGTCCTTCGACGCCCTGCGCGATCGCCTGCACGGACTCGAAATCCCCTGGTGAGGTGATCGGAAAGCCGGCCTCGATCACGTCGACGCCCAGCCTGGCGAGCTGCTGTGCGATCTCGAGCTTTTCCTGCCTGTTCAATGAGATGCCCGGCGACTGCTCGCCGTCGCGCAGCGTGGTATCGAAGATCAGGACGCGATCCGCGTCGCTTCTCTGATGGTTCTCGGTCATGTCGTCGTTACTCCTTCTCTATCTCGCTTTGGCTTCCTCTCTGCTGGTTTTGCGGCTACGCGGCCGCCACGCACTATTCCCCCCGAGGGGGGAGCAGGAGAAGCGAGAGAAGCGAGATCTGAAACGACATGTGCTAACGCGCAGGGTAGCACCGGCACGCGACCCTTGCTCAGGGTGTCAGGACGACCTTGCCAGTGTTGCGGCGCTCGAGGATCATGGTCTGCGCGGCGCCTGCCTCGGCGAAGCTGAACGAGCCGGCGACCACCGGCGCGATCGTCCCGTCCGCCAGCAGCTCGCTCAGCGGCTCGACCCACGGCTCGAGCGTCCCGCGATCCTTCCAGAGGGTGAGCATGTTCAGTCCGATCACCGACTTGGATTCGCTCATCTGCTTGACGAGGTTGAAGCGGGGCATGCTCGCGACGGCACGCAGCGCCGCGGGAATGTTGCGCTTCTCCCCGGATACCACCGATGAGGCGCCGTATGCCACCAGGCGCCCTCCCGGCCGCAGCAGGCCGTAGCTGCGCCGGAAGCTCCTGCCGCCGACGGCGTCCATGATCACGTCGAACTTGGGGAGCCCTCGCTCCCAGCCAGGGCGGGTGTAGTCGAGCGCGTGGTCTACGCCGAGCTCGGTGATCCGGGCGTGCTTGCCCGGCGATGCCGTTCCGTAGACCTCTGACCCCCAGCGCTTGGCTATCTGCGTCGCGGCGATCCCGACGCCGCCGCCCGCCGAGTGGATAAGCACGCGCTCGCCCGGACGCAGCCCTCCGTATCCCACGAGGCCGGCCCATGCGGTCGCGTAGTTCACTGGGACCGCCGCGCCCTGCTCGAAGCTGAGGCTCTCCGGCAGCGGGACCACGTCGCCGGCTGGTACCGCGACCTGCGAGGCGTAGCCGCCGAACTGCGTGCCGGCGAACACGCGCTGCCCCGGCTGGAGTCCCTGCACGCCGTCACCGACGTCGAGGATCGTCCCGGCGACCTCGTAGCCGACGACGCACGGCGGATTCGGAGCGTCCGGGTATACGCCCATGCGGGCCATCATGTCGGCGAAGTTGACACCTGCCGCTGCCACGTCTATGCGCACGTGGCCCGCTCGCGCGACGGGATCTGGGCGCTCCTCGACCCGCAGGACCTCGGGCCCCCCATGCGCTGTGATGACGACCGCCTTCATCAGCGGCCAGCCTAACCGATCAGCCGAGGTCCACGGACCAGCCGTTCACGAAGCCGTCCGAGGCGAGGATATCCTGCAGGACCTCGTCGGGCACGGCCGCATCGGTCGTGACGACCATCGCAGCCAGGCGCTCCCCGCCGCCGTTCGCTGTGTGCCCGACCGCGGCGGATGAGATGTTGATGCCATGCCCGCCGAAGATCGTCCCCACGCGGCCGATCATGCCGGGCAGGTCCTCGTAGCGGAACACCGTCACGTGGGGCTCGAGCTCGATCGTGAGCCGGCGCCCCTGGACCTCGACGAGGTGCGGGACCTGGCTCGGGCCGATCCCGGTGCCCGCGACAGCGACGCGCTCGCCGCCCGCCACGACTGTGACGCGGATCAGCTCGTTGAAGTCCTGCGCCTCGGAGACCGCCTTCTCCTCGAAGACGATTCCGCGCTGCTGGGCCATTGTCGGGGCATTCACGAGGTTCACCTGCTCCTCGGTACGTCCCTGGAGCGCGCCCACGATCACCGCCAGACCGAGCAGCCGGGTGTCGAACTCGGCGATTCGGCCGAGGAACGCCGCCTCGATGCGCTCCACCGAGCTGCCCTCGGCGAGCGCCATCGCGAGCTTGCCGAGCTGTGTCGCCAGCGGAAGGAACGGCCCGAGCATGTCCATGTCCTCGGCGCCGATCGCGGGGATGTTCACCGCGGTGGACACGACACCGCCGGTCAGGGCCGCGACGACCTGCTCGGCGCTCTGGTAGCCGGCGCGGTCGGTGGCCTCGGCGGTGGAGGCACCGAGGTGCGGGGTCACGACCACGTTCGGGTAGGCGAACAGGGGCGACTCTGTCGTGGGCTCGCTCTTGAAGACGTCGATCGCGGCACCTGCGACCTTGCCGGAGTCGAGCGCGGCGATCAGTGCGTCGTCGTCGATCAGCCCGCCGCGCGCGACGTTGAGCACGCGCACTCCGTCGCGCATCTTCGCGAACGCCTCGGCGTTCAGGAAGCCTTCGGTCTCGGGGGTCTTCGGGAGGTGAATCGTGAGGAAGTCGGCCTGTGCGTAAAGCTCATCCGGGCTGTCGGCCTTCTCGACGCCGAGGTCCCTGTAGCGCTCGGCGCTGACGAACGGGTCGAACGCGACGACGTGCATCCCGAAGCCCCGCGCGCGCTGCGCGACGAGCTGCCCGATGCGTCCGAAGCCGAGGATCCCGAGCGTCTTCTCGTAGAGCTCGACCCCGGAGAATTTGGAGCGCTCCCACTTGCCGGACGTCAGCGACGCGTAGGCCTGAGGGATGTTGCGGGCGAGCGCGAGCAGCAGCGCCATCGTGTGCTCGGCGGCGGTCACGACGTTCGACTCGGGCGCGTTCGCGACGACGATCCCGCGCCTGGTCGCAGCGGGGACGTCGACGTTGTCCACGCCGACGCCGGCGCGGCCTATCGCCTTCAGTCTCGTGGCGCGCTCGATGACCTCCGCGGTCATCTTCGTCGCCGAGCGGATGACGATCCCGTCGTAATCGCCGATCCGCTGGTCGAACTCCTCCTCGCTCCAGTCGACTCCGAGGTCGACGTCGAAGTGCTCCTCGAGCAGCGAGACACCTGATGCGCCGATCTTCTCCTTGACGAGCACCCTGGGCCGCTCGGCCGGGGTCCCGTTCGCGCCGGCGCTCATGCTCCCATCCTCTCGACGACCCAGTCGATGCAGGCGGTCAGCGCCTGGACATCGCCGGTATCCACGGCTGGGAACATCCCCACCCTGAGCTGGTTTCGCCCGAGCTTGCGGTACGGCTCGACGTCGACGATGCCGTTCGCCCGCAGGGTGCTCGCGATGGCGCTCGCGTCGACCGAGTCATCGAAGTCGATCGTGCCGACGACGAGGGAGCGCTTGGCGGGGTCGGCGACGAAGGGCGTGGCGTAGGGCGAGGCCTGCGCCCAGTCGTAGAGATGCCTCGAGGACGCGGTGGTCCGCTGCACGCACCAGTCAAGGCCACCGTTCTCGAGCATCCAGGTGATCTGGTCGTTGAGCAGGAACAGCGTCGCGAGCGCTGGGGTGTTGTAGGTCTGGTCCTTCGTCGAGTTCTCGAGCGCCGTGTTCAGTGACAGAAACTCGGGGATCCAGCGCTCGGATGCGTGAAGGGCGGCTATCCGCTCCTGGGCTGCGGGGCTCAGCAGCGCGAGCCACAGGCCGCCGTCGGCAGCGAAGCTCTTCTGCGGCGCGAAGTAGTAGGCGTCCGCCTGCGCGACGTCGACGGGCAGCCCGCCGGCACCGGAGGTGGCGTCGATCGCGATCAGCGCGTCGCCCGCGCCGGCCGGGCGCACGACGGGGACCATCACGCCCGTGGAGGTCTCGTTGTGGGCCCACGCGATCACGTCGGCGCCGGCCTCGACGGCCGCCACGCCGACAGAGGTTGCGTCTGGTGCGTCGCCCGGGTCGGCGGCCACGACGACGGGGTCCCCGAGGAACGGTGCCCCCTTCGCGACCGTCGCGAACTTCTGCGAGAACTCGCCGAAGGCCAGATGCAGCGAGCGGTCTCTGATCAGGCCGAACGCTGCGGCGTCCCAGAACGCTGTCGCTCCGCCGTTGCCGAGCGCCACCTCGTAGCCGTCGGGGAGGGAGAACAGCGAACTCAGCCCCGCGCGAATCTCACCCACGAGCGACTTGACCGGCTTCTGCCTGTGGGAGGTGCCCATGATGGCCGCGCCGGCCTGGCCGAGGTGCTGCAGTGCCTCGGGACGAACCTTCGACGGGCCGCATCCGAAGCGCCCGTCGGCGGGCTTCAGCTCATCGGGGATGGCCGGTGCGGTGTTCGCTGCAACCTGGCTTGTAGTCATGTGGGGCTCCTCGCTCTGCCTGACCGGGCGTGAGTCGTCGGTGATCTGAGGGGTGCCCAGGCGCGCGGCTGTGTGGTTCGGTCCGCCGCTCCCCGGTGGTTAGATCCACCCGAGCGCCAGTCGCGGCGACCAGCGCGAGTTTAGCGAACCCTGGCCGCCGGGCGCGCCGCGGCCGGGCGGGCCGCTCAGCGTCCGCGGCCGTGCGGCTCGTCCCAGTCGTAACCGGGGCCGACGGGGATTATCCGCTTGGGATTCAGCTCGTCGTGGGTGGTGTAGTAGTGGCGCTTGATCTGCTCCATCGCGAGTGTCCGCGCCACGCCCGGCCACTGGTGCAGCTCGCGTGCGTACCCCCACAGGTTCGGATAGTCGACGACCCGCCGCCGGTTGCAGCGGAAGTGAAGGTTGTAGACCTCGTCGAACCTCGCGAGCGTCGGATGCAGTCGCCAGTCCGCCTCGGTGATCCGGTCGCCGAGCAGGTAGCGGCGCTCGGCGAGGATCCCCTCGAGCCAGTCCAGGCTCTCGAAGAGTTCCCCGAACGCGAGCTCGTATGCGGCCTGGGTGCGTGCGAACCCCGCTCGGTATACGCCGTTGTTGACGGTTTCGTAGACGCGCGCGTTGATCTCGTCGATCTCGGCGCGCAGCGGCTCGGGATAGTGGTCGAGCTCGCCGCCGCGGCCCAGGCCACCGAGGGAATCCTCCTCGGCCATCATCCGGATGATGTCGGAGGACTCGTTGTTCACGATCCGCCCCGACCGGGTGTCCCACAGCACCGGGACGGATACCCGGCCCGCGAATGCGGGGTCGCTCAGCTGGTAGGCCTCGCTCATGAACTCCCAGCCGTTGACGGCGTCGACATAGGTGCCGCCGGGGCCGTCGCTGAAGCTCTCGCCCGTGAACGCCCACCCGCGCTCGTCCCGGAACGGCGCCACATAGGAGACCGGGACGGCGTCGGTGAGCGCGGCGAGCTCTCGCAGGATCGCGGTGCGATGACACCACGGGCACGCGAGTGAGACATACAGGTGGTAGCGGCCCGGCTCGGCGGGGAACTCGCTGGCGCGCCCGGAGCGCGAATCGACCCCCACCCAGTCCCGGAAGACGCTCTGCTGGCGCCTGAACGCGCCGTCCCGCACCTCGCCCGCCGTGACCATCTCAGCCATCGAGGAGCGCTTCCCGGCGGATCGTCCGAGCCTGCCACCCTGCGGGCAGGCGCTCGGGTGCAACCCCGGTCGGGACCTCGTCGGCGAGCACGCAGAACTCGGGGGCGGCGCCGAGCACGAGCTGTCGCCTCCACACGCTCGCGTGCCCCGGCTCGCTCCCGTCGCCGAGCAGCTCCGCGCACGTTCCGGGGTTCGAGCCCACCGGGCGCGCCACCCACACCGCGACCGTCGCGGACCGGATCTCCCGGTCCACGGACTCGCCCTCGATCAACCCGTACAGACCGGCGGCGCCTGTGCCGAAGGAGCTCGCGGCGTGGTCGTGTGCGGTGCGGTGCCCGCGGCCGACCGCTGCCTCTCCGAGCACGCCGAGCGCGGCGAAGTCCTCGAGCAGATACCAGTCCTCGTATGCGGGGCCGGCTGCCTGCTGATCGCCGTACGGGAGGCTGTCGACCCTCGAGATCGTCGACCCGCGCATCCCTGCGGGGGCGCTGCGGGCGAGCGAGCGGTGAAACGCGAGCTGTGCCTGCTCGTAGCGCTCGACGTCGGCTCCCTCTCGCGGGCGGTGCCAGAAGAGGTAGGCGAGCACGGTCGAACCGGTCAGAACGCCGGCTTGATCCAGTCCATGTGCGACCGAAGCTCACTGCCGACGTGCTCGACCTGCGTGTCGGCCTGCTCCGCGCGCATGCGCTTGAAGTTCTCCTGCCCGGCACGGTTCTCGGCGATCCACTCGCGGGCGAAGTCCCCGGACTGGATCTCCTTGAGGATCTCGCGCATGTTCTCGCGTGTCTGCTCGGTGATGACCCGCTTGCCGCGGGTGTAGTCGCCGTACTCGGCCGTGTTGGAGATCGAGAAGCGCATGCCGGCGAGACCCTTCTCGTGCATGAGGTCGACGATCAGCTTGAGCTCGTGCAGACACTCGAAGTACGCCATCTCGGGGTCGTACCCGGCATTCACGAGCGTCTCGAAGCCTGCCTGCACCAGCTCGGAGGCGCCTCCACAAAGCACAGCCTGCTCGCCGAACAGGTCGGTCTCCGTCTCGTCCTTGAACGTCGTCTCGATGACCCCGCCGCGTGTGCAGCCGATGCCCTTCGCGTATGCGAGCGCGAGTGCGCGGGCGTTGCCCGTCGCGTCCTGGGCGACCGCGATCAGGCCGGGGACGCCGCTGCCTTCTGTGAACTGCCGCCTGACGAGGTGCCCGGGTCCCTTCGGGGCGACCATCGCCACGTCGACGCCGGGGGGCGGATCGATCTCCCCGTAGTGAATCGAGAAGCCGTGGCCGAACAGCAGCATGTTTCCCTCTGAGATGCCGTCGCGGACCTCGTTCTCCCACACGTCGTGGTGGAGCTCGTCTGGGACGAGCATCATCACGAGGTCTCCGCGGCTGGCCGCCTCGACGACCGGCAGGACCTCCAGTCCGTGCGCGCGGGCGTCGGCCACCGAGGAGGAGCTCTCGCGCAGACCGACGACGACTTTGACGCCGGAGTCCTTGAGGTTGAGGGCGTGGGCGTGGCCCTGCGAGCCGTAGCCGATTATCGCGACGGTCTTGCCGTCGAGGAGCGTGAGGTCTGCGTCGTCGTCGTAGATCATGCTCGGCAGGCTATCCAAACTCGGGCCCGGCGGCGGACCGGCGCCTCGGGCGGGGAGTGCGCCGGTGGGGCTCAGGCGCCGGCTGACGCCACGAGCGTCGAAGCCGGGATCGCGAGTGAGCCGTCGGGTTCGGTGTGGGGGGCAAAGCGCTCGGCCAGCGAGCGCTTGATCTCCTCGATCTCCTGCTCCGGGCGCGAGAGGACCGCATCGTGGAAGCCGCGGGACAGGTCCAGGGTCGTCTCCCACAGCTCCTCGAAGCCGGGGTGGCGCCTGACGAGCTCGATCGACTCGACGGTGACGTCCGAGAAGCCCGCGTCGTGCAGGAGCTCGCGCAGCGTGTCGGCGTCCCCGAGGGCGAACGGGCCCGGTCTCCATGCCGCGTCCGGGTCCGGCTGAGGGGCCAGGGAGCGCGCGATGAGCTCCTGCGCGGGCAGGAGCGCCCACGGGTTGCTGGCGATCCCCGCCCAAACGGCGAGGGCGACGGTACCGCCGGGACGCAGCACGCGTCTTGTCTCGGCCAGCGCGGCCGCTGGGTCCGCCATCAGCATGTAGCCCCAGCGGCACATCACGGCGTCGACACTGGCGAGCGGCAGGTCGATCCATTCGGCATTAAGGATCTGGAACTCGGCGTTGGGAACACCCATGCGTCGAGCCAGATCCCTGGCCCCGTCGAGCATCGCCTCGGCCTGGTCGGAGATGATCACCCCGCCCATCGGAGCGACGAGCTCGGCGGCGAGCATCGAGCTCTCCCCGAGCCCGGCTGCGAGCTCGAGCACGCGTTGCCCGGGCTGCGGGGAGATCGCGTGGACCATCCAGTGCGACACCGGGGCCGCGAACGTGCTCGTGAGCTCGTGCCGGCGGACCCAGCCGGCGGCTGCCTCTTCCCAACCCTGCAGGCTCTGCTGGCGGTATGCGCCGGGGTCGAAGCTCATGCAAGGGCTCTGCGCAGAAGCTTGCCCGAACGTGTTCGCGGCAGCGGCTCGTCGCGTACCGTGATCGCCTTCGGGACCTTGTATGGGGCGAGCGACAGCGCGCAGTGCTCGCGCAGCTCGCCCTCCGCGGGCCGGTGGCCCGCCCGCGGGACCACGATCGCGATGACTGCCTCGCCCCACTGCGGGTCCGGGACCCCGAGCACGGCCGCCTCGAGCACTCCGGGGTGGGCCTCGAGGACCGCCTCGACCTCCGCCGGGGCGACGTTCTCGCCGCCGCTCACGATCGTGTCCGCCTTGCGTCCGGTGACGTGGAGGCATCCACGCTCGTCGAGGCTCCCGAGGTCGCCGGTGTGAAGCCATCCGTCCGCCGCTCGAGCCCCCGGGGAGACCGTGGGGCCGCGAACGAGGATCTCATCGTCCGGCGCCAGGCGCACGGTCGTGCAGAACAGCGCCGGCCCCGCGCCGGGTCCGGCGGCGGAGATCTGGGCGACCGGAGTGGTCGTCACCTGCGAGCAGCTCTCGGTGAGGCCGTAGGTGAGCGAGACAGGGACGCCCGCGCGCCGTGCTCTCTCTACCAATGCCGCGGGCACCGGCCCGCCTCCGGTTAGCGCGCAGCGGAGCCTGGGAGGGTCCTTCAGCCCCGCATCGAGCAGCCGGGCGAGGGTTGTCGCGACGAGGCTCACGAGCGTCACATCCTCTCGCTCGAGCGAGTGCAGCACCCGGTCCGCCTCAAAGCGCTCGTGCACGACGGCGGTGCTCGCGTAGATCGCCGAGCGGATGAGTATCGACAGGCCTCCGACATGTGAGAGCGGCAGCGCGCACAGCCATCGCTCGCGCGCGTCGAGGCCGAGTGCGACAGCGGAGCCGAGGGCGCTCCAAAGCAGGTTTCCGTACGTGAGCTCCACCGGCCGAGGCTCGGAGCTGGTCCCCGAGGTGTGGATGATCAGCGCCACGGCGTCGAGGTCATGGGTGCCCGCGGGCGCGTCGTGACCGCGGCTGCCCTGCAGGGGCTCGTCGATCACGAGATCGCATTTCGCTGCCAGCGCGTCCCTCTCACGCTCGGACAGGCGCATGTCGAGAGGCACACATACCGCTCCGATCGACATGCATGAGTGCAGCGCCACGGCGAACGTCGGCCCGGCGTGCAACGCGAGCGCCACACGAGTGCCGGGACCCGCGCCCTGCTCGGCGAGGATGCCTGCGCCGCCGCGAGCGCCGTCCGCGAGATCCGCATACGAGAGGTCCCCGGCGGGGCTCTGCACAGCGGGAAGATCGGGGTGCATCCGGGCGGCACGGGGCAGCCATTGCTCGACGAGCATGCCGCACAGGCTAGGGTGTCCGGCCCATTGGTGCGGGCACCGGCAGCTCCACCGGCCGCCCCGCGCCCTCAAAGTCCCAAACCCCATCGCTCAGCCTGCCCGCGTGCAACCTAGGCAAGAGCAGGAACCCATCGCCGTCGACGTCGGGCACGATCTCGACGCTGCAGAACAACTCGGCCAGGACGAGCCGCAGGGCGTTTAGATTCGACGCTTACCACCGTGGCGATGTCGACGGGCTGCTCGACATCTTTACGCCCGACATGGAGTTCCTTCCCGATAAGTCTTTTCCCGAGTCCACGCTGATGCGCGGATCTGACGCCGTGAGGCCGTGGTTGGAAGGGATCGCGATGGCGTGGGTCGAGGGCACGGCTCGGTTCTCCACGTTGGAGCTTCTCGAAGCCGGTGATGGTCGCGTTGTGCATCGCGGCGAATGGGGTGGAATCGGCCTTGCCAGCGGCGTAGATCTGACCCAGAGCCTGTCCTCGTCCATTCGATCCGCGACGGTCGGATATCTCGGATCGAGTGGTTCTTCGATCACGCCGAGGCGCTCAAAGCTGTGGGCCTCAACGAGTAGCCCGAGGCCGAGGTCGGCGGCGGTTCGACACAAGCGCACCCATCACAATGCGGGCGTCTGTCAGCCGGCGCTCGACCTCCTCGTATGTCATCGGGCCGTCCTCGAGCTCGACACTGGCCCTCCCTGCGCGAGCGAGCGCCCATCCAGCCGCGCGCCCGCGGCGCCAAGATGGCAAGCGGGTCCACAGATACGGTCGACCGACTTCGGAGGTCCGCCGCGCTCTCACCTCGACGCGGCAGCGGGGATACTTCAGTCATGGCTGAGGAGTCCACGTACCCCGACTTCGTGGAGCGATGGCGGAGGGCAGCCGCCGTTACAAGCCCCAGTGATATCGACGCGGTCGACCGGGCGGTGAGCATCTTCGACCCTGATGTCGTGTGGGAGTCGCGGGCCGGAACCTTTGAGGGTGCGGCGACGGTCCGCGGCTTCCTTGAAGAATGGTGGGGAAACTTTCAGGAAGGCACCAATACCGTTGTCGAAGCGCGCGACCTGGGCAACGGCGTGATGTTTGCCGCGCACCGTCTTGACGGTCGCCCGGCGGGTAGCGAGCGGATGGTTCAGGAACGATTGGGTTACACGGTCGTCTGGGCGCAGGGCTTGGTCGTCCGAGTCATCGTCCACGCCGACATTGATGAGGCTCGTGCTGCCGCCGAACGCCTCGCCGAGGAACGTGGGTAGGCGATGTCGGAGAACGTGTAGATCTGGGAACGCGGCAACGCTGCCATCAACGCGCGCGCAGATCGGACGAGTTGGCCGACGAACTGCCCGCGCCCGGTTTCCGGAGCCAAAACATCTCCACGTCCATTACCGACCACAGCTACGTGGGTGTACAGGGCGCGCGCAAATGGATCGTCGATACGTGCGGCGGCTTGGACGAGGACGCACGCTACGAGGCCGAGGAGATCGTCGCAGTCGGCGATGATTACCTGGTGGCCCGAGTTCGCCTCGTAGGTCATGGCGCTCGATCCGGAGTACCCGTCTCGCTTCGGCTGATGAGCGTCGTCTGGTTTCACGATGGCAAGATGGTTCGCTCTGTTGGCTACGCCCGCCGTCGCGAAGCCCTCGAAGCCGTGGGACTGGACCCGTAGTCGACGGTCTGCGGGCGGGCCGCCTGACGGGGCAATCAGGCGCCGCGTTCGATGTGAGACCTTCACCGGGTCGGCAGTCGCGCTCAACTAACCGAAGCCTGGTGGCCGTGCCTAAGACGGCACGGTTCACCGCACGGCTGCTTTTCAGCACTTAGCGAGCGTCCACACCGGACCGAGCACACGACCGCCTGGGACGAGTTGCAGGCGCCCATAGAGCTGCCCCCCGTACGCTCGCTTAGCGTAGGCAATCCGGCACTAGACCACCTTGGATATCCGTGTGTATACTGGGCCGATGAAGATCGTCAAGGTTCGTCGCGTCGGCAACAGCAACGTGGTCTCGATCCCGCGCGAGCTCGAGGCGCGCGGTTTCGCACCAGGCACGCCTGTGTTGATTGAGGAGCTCGACAGCGGTGAGCTGCGGATCATGCCCACCGACCAGCTGCGCGATCGGATCCGTGACATCGGGCGGCGTGTGGTCGGTGAGCACTCCGAGGCACTGAAGATCCTCGCCGAGCACGATCCTGACGACGAGCGCAGGGAGCGGTAGAGCAGCGGTGGATCCACGGGCGGGCGAGAGCGAGCCGCCCTATCTCGACTTCGCCGACGCGCTGGAGCTCTACGCCGCGGTCATAGGCGGCACCACCGAACAGGCTGCCAATCAGCTTCGCGATCGCCCCGGTCTTGAAAGCGCGCTCGGCCGGCCCCGAAACTACGCGCTCCATGAGGATGCCGACCTCGCGCTGCAAGCCGCAGCACTCGCCCACGGGATTGCCGAGAGCCAGACGTTCGCCGATGCCAACAAGCGCCTCGCCCTGGTCGCGATGCTCACGTTCCTGGAGGTCAATGGCTTGCACGTCGAGGCATCGGACCCCGCGCTGGCGGCATGGATCCTCGGCTTGAGCGCCGGTACGACCCCTGAGCAGCTCGCCGAGCTCATCCGCGCACACCTGCGTCGCGGCTGACAGGTGATTCGGGTCCACCGTGTGCGAACCACGCACCAGCGTGCGCTGATAGAGCGACCTCACTATCAGTCGTGCGATTGAAGGAGAACCAAATGACGGTCTCTGCCGTGCTCGATTCTGCCGGACGGCGGGGCTCCCCGGCGACACTTGCTGCAGGTGGCCCGGATCCTGGACGACTGATCCGGTAGGTTCGCTCCGCGACAAGGACCCGCCTTCGAGCGCGGTGGAGTGTGAATCGGAGCGGGACGGTCAGGCGCTTATGTGTTCGCGTCTGGCGGCCGAGTCCTGGTTGGCTCGCGCCACTGCCGTCCTCCGCGACTGCGTTTTCGGCGGACGCTCTGCCAAAGACCACCTGCACGATGATCGCCAGCCGCGTCGGCCACCCGAATGGGCGCGAAGAGGGCGGCCACGGCGGCTGGCTGCTTGCGCCGGAACGGCGGGCGGTTTTTGGGCCGGTCAGGGTAGCCTTCGCGCGGTGAGCACTAACTGGATACCCGCATTCGACACCGCCGCGACGGATTTCACCGACATCCGTTACGAGCGATCGGCCGGCGAGGACGAGGGGATCGCGAAGATCACGATCGACCGGCCGGAGGTGCGCAACGCGTTCCGCCCGCGCACCATCATCGAGATCTCGCGGGCGCTCGAACACGCGCGCGAGGACACTCGCATCGGGGTGGTGGTCCTCACCGGCGAGGGGCCTGACGCATTCTGCTCCGGCGGCGACCAGCGTGTGCGCGGGGACTCGGGGTACCTGAACGACGACGACGCGGGCAGCGGCCGGCGTGGGGCGCTTTCACGTCACCGACCTGCACATACAGATCCGGCGCCTGCCCAAGCCGGTCGTGGCGATGGTCGCCGGGTACGCGATCGGAGGCGGCCATGTGCTGCACCTCGTATGCGACCTGACGATCGCGGCGGACAACGCCCGCTTCGGCCAGGTCGGGCCGAAGGTCGGATCATTCGACGGGGGCTTCGGGGCGGGCCTGCTCGCGAACCTCGTCGGGCCCAAGAAGGCAAAGGAGATCTGGTTCCTGTGCCGGCAGTACTCGGCGCAGGAGGCGCTCGAGATGGGCATGGTCAACACCGTCGTCCCGCTTGAGCGCCTCGAGACAGGAGACCGTCGGCTGGTGCAGGGAGATGCTGGCGCTCTCGCCGTTCGCGCTGCGGCTTCTGAAGGCGAGCTTCAACGCCGCCGAGGATGGCCTGTCCGGCATCCAGCAGCTCGCGCACGACACCAACTTGCTCTTCTACGGCAGCGAGGAGGCGCAGGAGGGGCGCGACGCCTACCGGGAGAAGCGCACCGCCGGATTTCTCGCGTTTCCCCAAGCGGGCCTAGCGTGGGCGCCGTGCGCATCTGGGTCATGGCTGCGCGCGTGCGCACGCTGCCGGCCGCCGTCGCGCCGGTCCTGGTCGGCACCTCGCTCGCGCTCGGCGCAGGCCACTTCCACCCGCTCGCATTCGTCGCGGCGCTGCTCGGCGGCGTGTTCATCCAGGTGGGCACGAACCTCTCGAACGACTACTCCGATGCGCGCCGGGGCGCCGACACCGAGGACCGGCTCGGGCCGGTCCGGGTCACCGCCGGCGGGCTCGTGCCGCCGAGCCAGGTGCTGATCGCGACCTACGTGACGTTCGGGCTTGCGGTGCTCTGCGGCGCCTACCTGGTCGCTGTCGCCGGGCGGGAGCTGCTGGCCGTCGGCGCCGCATCGATCCTCGCCGGCGTCCTCTACACGGGCGGCCCGCGACCGTACGGATATGAGGGGCTCGGCGAGCTGTTCGTGTTCCTGTTCTTCGGGATCGTCGCCGTCGCCGGCTCCTACTTCGTGCAGGTCCAGGAACTGCCCTGGCAGGCGTTCGTCTGCGCGGTGCCGGTCGGCCTGCTGGCCAGCGCGATCCTGGTCGTCAACAACGTCCGCGACCTCGAGACCGACCGCCGCGCCGGCAAGCGCACGCTCGCCGTTCGCCTCGGGCGCGAGCGCACCCGCGCGCTCTACGCGGCGATGGTCGCGCTCGCGTTCCTGACGGCCCCGCTGCCGTGGGCGTTCGGCTCGATGACCGCCTGGCTGCTGCTTGCCGTGGCTCGCCGTGCCGCTCGCGGTGGAGCTCGTCCGTGTCGTGCGCGAGCGCACCGACGGGCCGGCCCTGAACGGCGCGCTCGCAGGGACCGGCGGCGCTGCAGCTCGTCTTCTGCCTGCTGTTCTCGGCCGGCATCCTGGCCAGCGGCGGGATCGCGAGTTGAAGCTCGAGCTGCAGCGCCGCGACGCTCGCGCTGCGAGCGCCGCTGCGAGCCGCCTACGGGACCGTCGCCGAGCGCGAGCTGCTGCATCGTCGACGCTGACCGACGGCGACGGCGTGCAGGGCCTCGGCGAGGCGGCGCCCCTGCGAGCCCTACGACGGCGTCGCGCATCGAGCGCGTCGCTCGCGGCGCTGGAGAGCTACCGCCCGGTCCTCGCGCGCCGACGAGGGCGAGAGCGGCGCCGCGCTGCTGGAGGCTTGCCGGCGCACGCACGATGTGCCGCAGGCGCTGGCGGCGATCGACATCGCGCTCTGGGACCGCGCCGGGCGCAGCGGGCGGGCAGGCCGGTGGCAGCGCTTGCTCGACCGACGAGCCCGGCCGGCCGTCGGTCCCGGTCAACGCGACGCTGTCGGCGACCGACCGCGCCGGGCGGCCGAGCAGGCCGCGAGGGCGGTGCGGCGAGGGTTCACGTGCCTGAAGCTGAAGGTCGGCGTCGGCGACGACGCGGGCCGGCTCGCGGCGGTGCGCGCCGCGGCCGGGCCGCACGCGGCGCTGCGCCTGGACGCCAACGGCGCGTGGGGCGTCGAGGAGGCGGTGCGGAGCATCGACGCGCTCGCGCCCGCGGGCCTCGAGCTTGTCGAGGAGCCTACGCACGGGCTGCGCGACGGTCCGCGCGGTGCGCGAGCGCGTGGCCGTGCGGATCGCGATCGACGAGACCGCGGCCGAGCCCGGTGCGCTCGGCGGCGGGCGTCGCCGACGCGGTGTGCCTGAAGATCTCGCGCTGCGGCGGGATCGGCGGGCTGGTCGCGGCGGCTGCGCTGGTGCGCTCCACCGGCGCCGAGGTCTACCTGGCCTCGACGCTCGACGGCCCGCTGGGCATCGCGGCGGCGCTGCACGCCGCGGCGGCGCTCGCCTCGCGCGGCCCCGTCCCGCCCTGCGGCCTGGCGACGCTCGACCTGTTCGACGGGATCGCGGACCCGCTCGCCCGTCGCTGGCGGGAGCGATCGCGGTGCCGACTCGGGCCGCCGGCGCTAGGCGTCGGGGGCTTCTAGCCCCGCGCGACGCGCTGCGGGTTCTCGAGCGGCAGGCCGTGGCCGCCCGCCGCGAGGATCGACGTCGCGGCCGCCGGGAGATCTCGGCCACCATGCGAGCTCCCGATGTCGGCGAACTTGACGTCGCGCTCGCCGGCGATCACGCTGACGGGCATCTCGAGCTCGGCCGAGCCGTCCCACAGCGGCTCCATCTCGCCGGTTCCGATGCCGCGCAGCACGGCGGCCAGCGCCTCGGGGCGGTTGCGGCGCTGGTCCTCGCGCGCCAGCGCGCCGACGCCGGGCGGGTCCTGCGCGAACAGCGGCTGCGTGCGCCAGCGCTCGATGAACTCCTCGAAGGGGTCGCGTCCTCGAGCTCGTCGGCCAGGCGGCGGTCGGCTCGGCGCGCGCTGCGCTGCGCGCTCGCCCGCGTCCTCGATGCCCGGGTTCGCGGAGACGATCACCAGGCGCGAGACGCGCTCGGGTGCCGGCAAGCGCGATGTGCAGCGCGATGCGCCCGCCCAGCGAGTAGCCGCACAGCACGAAGCGCTCGGGGGCGAGCTCGAGCACGTGATCGACGCAGCCCGCGAAGGTGATCGGCCGCTGGGCATCGGCGGCCAGCGCCGTGCCCGGGGAGGTCGAGCGCGAGCGGCAGGTACCGTTCAGGTCCAGCAGCGCCGTCACGCCGTCCCAGGCGCGGTGGGTGCCGCCGAAGCCGTGGAGGAGGACGAGGTTCTCGGGCACGACCGCCGATCCTATGGCTCCGGCCACCGACACCTACCTGCTCCTGCGGGCGTTCGTCGACGAGCTCGCGCGCTGCGGGATGCGGGCGGCGTGCACCTCGCCGGGGTCGCGCAGCGCGCCGCTCGTCCTGACGCTCGCCGGCGACGAGCCGGCTGCGCTGCTACTCCCACATCGACGAGCGCTGCGCGGGCTTCTTCGCGCTCGGCCTGGCCAAGGCCTCGGGGCTGCCCGTGGCGGTCACCTGCACCTCCGGGACAGCGGCCGCGCGAGCTCGCTCCGGCCGTGATCGAGGCGCGCGAGGCGCGCGTGCCCCTGATCGTGCTGACCGCCGACCGCCCGGCCGAGCTGCGCGAGAACGGCGCCGGGCAGGCGATCGACCAGCTCAAGATGTTCGGCGGGCGCCGCGAAGTGGTTCTTCGAGGTCGGCCGTCCACGACGCGGGCCGTGCGCGAGCTGCGCTGGATCCGCACGCTCGCATGCCGCGCATACTGGACCGCGCTCAGGGGCGGCCCGGCGCGGTGCACCTGAACTTCCCTCTCCGCGAGCCGCTGGTCGGGGATCGTCGAGGACGCGCGTCGACCCGACCGCCAGGCCGGCAGGCCGGCCCTATCGTCACGCGCTGCGCCTCGCCGCCGGCGGGCGGTTCCGCGGCCGACACGGCTGCGCGAGCTCGTCGCTCCTCGCGCCGGGGCGTCATCGTCGCGGGACGCCACGAGCGTGAGACCCCGCTCGGGGACGCCGCTGCGCGGCTGGCGCGAGCCGCGGGCTGGCCGCTGCTGGCCGACCCGCTGTCGGGGGCACGCAGCGGCCCGGATGCGGTCGCTCACTACGACGCGCTGCTGCGCGACCCCGCGTTCGCGGCCGCGGCCGCGCCCGACCTGGTGGTGAGGGTCGGCGACCTGCCGGTCTCAAAGCCCCTGCGTGGCTGGCTGGCCGGCTCTTGACAGCCAGCAGGTGGCGGTGGACTGCGAGGGTCCTGGCAGGACCCCGACTGCGTTCTCGGCGCCGTGTTCGAGCTCGAGCCTGCGGGTGCTCTCGCCGAACTCTCGGACGGTTTGGAGAGCCGCTGTGAGGCCGGCTGGGCAGAGCGCTGGCGCGGCTGCGGATCGGGCGGCTGCGCGGGCGATCACCGGGGAGATCGAGCGTTCGGGCCTGTCCGAGCCCGCCGTCGCCGTAGAGCTCGGCGGGGTCTGCCTGCGGAGGCGACGCTGTTCGTGGCCTCCTCGATGCCGGTGCGCGACATCGAGAGCTTCTGGCCCGTGCGCGAGCGCCCGCCGCGGGTGCTTTGCAACCGCGGCGCCAACGGGATCGACGGCACCGTCTCCTCGGCTTTCGGCGCCGCCGCCGCAGACGAGGGGCCGGTCGTGCTGCTGATCGGGGATGTCGCGCTCGCGCACGACATCGGCGGCCTGCTCGCGGCGCGCCGCCTCGATCTGTAGCTGACGATCGTGCTGCTGCAGAACGAGCGGCGGCGGGATCTTCGACTTCCTGCCGGTTTCCCGTGCCGGGCGCGCGCTCGCACCCGACGCCTCGGCGGAGAGCGGGCAGGACATCTACTCACGCCACGTTCTCACGCCCACGGGCCTTGACTTCGCCGGCGCCGCCTCGCTCTACGGCCTCTCCCACCATCTCCCCCGCGGGGTCCCCGAGCTCCGCTGCGGCGCTCGAGCAGCGAGCTCGAGCGACCCGGCTCGAGCATCATCGAGGTGCGCTGCGCACGCGCGGAGAACGTCGCGCTCCACGCACGGATCTGGGCGGTCGGTCGCACAGGCGCTCAGCCGCTCAGCAGCGGCAGCAGGGCCTGCAGCTTGATCTCCGTCTCGGCCAGCTCGCTCGCCGGATCGGAGTCGCGCACGATCCCGTTGCCGGCGTAGCAGCGGGCGACGTTGCCGCGCAGCAGCGCGCAGCGCAGGGCGACACAGAACTCCCCGTCGCCGGAGGCGTCGGTCCAGCCCGACCGGGCCGGCATACCAGCCGCGGTCAAGACCCTCCAGCGCGGGGATCAGCGGCGCTGCCTGCGCGAGCGGCTCACCGCCGACAGCGGGGGTCGGGTGCATCAGACCGGCGAGCTCGAGCGCGTCCATCGGGGCGGCGAGCTGCGCGCGTATGGGTGTGCCGAGATGCTGGATGTTGGCCATCCTCGACCAGCTCGGGCTCCGGAGCGGCGGTCGACCCAGACCGAGTGGGGCCGAAGCGTGCGCTCGATCCGCGAGCGACTATCGCATGCTCCTCCCGGTAGCTCGCGTCCCGCAGCAGCTGCTCGCCGAGATGGTCGTCCACGGCGGGGTCCGCGCTGCGCCTGGTGGACCCGGCGAGCGCGATCGTGCTCACGCGCTGGCCCTCGCGCCTGACCAGCAACTCGGGGCTGGCGGCTATCAGCGCGGCGTCCCCGCGTCCGGCACAGAAGACGAAACAGGACGGGAACTCCTCGCGCAGCACGCCGAACAGCGCGGCAGGATCGTAGTCCGACGGCGCGTGGATCTGGACTTCGCGAGCGAGAACGATCTTCTCGAGCTCCCCCGCGGCGATCATCTCCCTCGCGCGTCCCACGGCCTGCTCGTAATGCTCGGGGGGCATCGTGCTCGCGCACCTGGAAACGCCCGGTGGGCGCCGGGTCGAGCATCGGCAGCGGCGCCTGCGCTGAGCTCGCTCAGCCTGCGCTCGACGCCCGCCAGCAGCTCCTCGGGCAGGTCGTCCGGACTCGCGAGGACCGCTATCGCCATCCGCACAGACAGCTCGCCGCCGCGCCGCGCACGCACCAGCGTGAGCTCGGGGACCGTCAGGGACGCCGGCTCGAAGCCCCTCCAGTGCGGCGCACCGCCACCGTCGGGCGCGAAGGCGAAGCCTCCCACCGCGACAGCGGTCCCCCCCGCCCGGCTCGTCGGCCGGGTCGTAGACGGCACGGGCGCACATGGCACGCCAGGTCGCGGCGACCGAGGAGAAGCGCCCGGGGCCCTCGGCGGCTCAGGCTCACCGCCTCGCCCGCGCCCCGCGAGCGCCCACGATCCGCGGTCGGGCTGCTCGAACAGGAACCACCGCTCGCCGGCCCGGCGCGAGCCGCAGACGACCTCGGACGGGTCGACCGCCGGATCGAGCCGGCAGCGAGATCGCCGCGAGGGTCTGCTCGCCGTCCGCGCGGGCGCGCGCGCACAGCGAGGTGCAGCCTGTCGAGGAGCTCGCGCCCGGTCCTGTGCCGGGAGCGAGAACCGCGAGCGTGCGCGCTCGGTCTGCAAACCCCTAGGTCTCGCTGCGCCCTCGCGAGATCGCGATCTCGCCCGTGCGCATCATCTCGATCAGCCCGAACGGGCGCACCATCGTCTCGAAGGCGTGCGATCTTGTCGGTCGTGCCGGTGATCTCGATGATGATCGCCCGCTTGGTGACGTCGACGACCTTGCCCCGGAAGATCTCTGCGATCTGCAGCAGCTCGCCGCGCTGGACACCGTCTGCGGTGACCTTGAACAGCGCGAGCTCGCGCGCGACCGTGTCGGCGGGCTCGAGGTCACGGATCTTCAGCACGTTGACGAGCTTGTGAAGCTGCTTGGTCACCTGGTCGATCGGGTGGATGCGCGCCGTCGACGGTGAGCGTGACGCGCGAGACCTGCGCGTCCTCGGTCGGGACCGACGGTGAGCGTGTCGATGTTGAAGCCGCGCCTGGCGAACAGGCCGGCGATCCGCGTCAGGACACCGGACTTGTTTTCGACGAGGATCGACAGGACGTGCTTGCGCCCGGTGCGCATGCTCGTCGGCGGCCTGCAGCTCCTCGAGGCTCAGCGGCTCCTTCGTGCCTGGCTCACCCATGCGAGCTCCTTCGAGCCGCTCATCCGACCATCTCCCGTGCGGCGTGACCCTGCCGGGATCATCGGGATAGGTGTTCTCCTCGCGTGTGACGCGGACGTCGACGAGCACCGGCCCCTCGATCGCGAGCGCGTCGCTTCATGTCCTCTACGAGCGTCGTCTTGTCCTCCAGGCGGATCCCGGTGACCCCGTAGGCCTCGGCGAGCTTGACGAAGTCGGGGAACTCGCCCATGTCCACATGGCTGTAGCGGCCGTCCCAGAACAGCTCCTGCCACTGGCGGACCATCCCGAGGTAGCCGTTGTTCATGATGAACACCTTGATCGGGATCTCGTTCTGCGCGCAGGTCGCCAGCTCCTGCGCGTTCATCTGGACCGAGCCGTCGCCGGCGACGCAGCACGACCACCCGGTCGGGGCACCCGACGGCGGCGCCCATCGCGGCGGGCAGGCCGAAGCCCATCGTGCCGAGGCCGCCGGAGTTGATCCACCGCCGCGGCTCGGGGAAGTCGTAGTACTGGGCGGTCCACATCTGGTGCTGGCCGACGTCGCTGGTGACGATCGCCTCGCCGCCCGTCGCCTCATACAGGGCGCGGATCATGTACTGCGGCTTGATCTCGTGGTCGGTGCTTTCCTCCCACCCGAGCGGGTGCTTGGTTTTCCATCCCTCGATTCGCGCCCACCAGGCGTCCAGGCGCGCGGGGTCGGCGCCGAGCTCGCGGTACTCCACGACGAGCTTGGCGAGCACGGCGCGCGCGTCACCCACGATCGGGATGTGCGCGGGCACGTTCTTGGAGATCTCCGCAGGGTCCACGTCGATGTGGATGAACTTCGCCCGCGGCGCGAACTCCGAGAGCTTCCCTGTTATGCGGTCGTCGAAGCGGGCTCCGACGGCGCAGATCAGGTCGGCCTCGTCCATCGCGTAGTTGGCGGCGCGCGTCCCGTGCATGCCGAGCATCCCGAGCCACTGCGGGTGCGGGGCCGGGAAGGCCCCGAGGCCCATCAGCGTGCACGTCACCGGGAAACGGTCGGAGGTCGCAAACTCCGTCAGCTCGCGGGCGCCGTTCGCGTTGACGACCCCTCCGCCGGCGTAGATGACGGGTCGCTGGGCGGCGGCGAGCGCCTTCGCGGCCTGGCGGATCTGCTTCTGGTTGCCCTCGACTTTCGGCTGGTAGCCGGGGAGCCTGACGTCGGTGACGGGCTCATAGTCGATCTCCGCGCGCGAGAGGTCCATCGGTATGTCCACGAGGACCGGACCGGGGCGTCCCGTGCGGGCTACGTAGAAGGCCTCGTGGATCGCACGCGGGATCTCCTGAGGGTTCTGGATCATGAACGAGTGCTTGACCACGGGCATCGTGATCCCGATCGTGTCTGCCTCCTGGAAGCCGTCGGTTCCCAGCAGCTCGGTCCGCACCTGCCCGGTGATGAACACGACGGGAACGGAGTCCATCATCGCGTCGCAGATCGGCGTGATCAGGTTCGTCGCACCGGGGCCGCTGGTGGCGAACGACGACACCCACTTTCCCGGTCGCCTTCGCGTAGCCCTCGGCGGCGTGTCCGCCCCCGGCCTCGTGCCTGACGAGGATGTGGCGGATTCCGCCGTCGACGAACGCGTCGTAGGTCGGGAGGTTGGCCCCGCCGGGCAGGCCGAAGACGACGTCAACGCCCTCCGCCTTCAGACACTCCATCAGGGCATCGACAGCCCGCATATCGCCGACCTCCTTTCCTGCATCCAGGGTAAAACCCCAGTGTAACAGCGGTTTTGCGGCGTGATCACGCCGAGCCGAGACCGACGCCGATCGCGAGCGCGATCACCCCGCCGACGGTCACGACCAGCAGCGACGAGCGCATCGAGACCTCCAGGAAGCGTTTGCGGATCCACGCGATCACGATCAGCTCGATGCCCACTACCACCCCGGCGACGATCAGGGCGGTATGCACGTTGGCTATCAGGAACGGGAGGGTGTGAAAGATGCCGCCGAGGGTCGTCATCCCGCCGGTGATCGAGCCCCGCACCAGCGCCGACCCGCGACCGGTCAGCTCTCCCGTGTCCGAGAGCGCCTCCGACCAGCCCATGCTCACCCCCGCTCCCAGCGCGGTGGCGAAGCCGACCAGCAGCGCGGTGTGGGAGTCCGAGGAGACCGCGGCCGCGAAGATCGGTGCGATCGAGGAGACGGTCCCGTCGATCATCCCGACGAGCGCGGGCTGCACGACACGCAGCACGAAATCGCGCTCGTCCCTGAAGCCGGACCTGTGGATCCTGCGTTCCAGGAAGCTTTCGCCGGGCGCGGGCGCCCGTGACCTATCCGCTTTCGCGCTCATGGCAAGCGCAAGCGTAGGCGAACGGCCCGGTTAGGGCATCCGAACAAGGCCGGTACGTTCAGTGCGGATGAATGGCGGGGGTGCTCTCCCAGGACTCCGGCGCGATCGCGACATCCGGGAACTCGAGCTCGGCGCCGCAGCGGGTGCACACAGCGTCGTAGATCTTCGTCACGCGACCGCACTTGGGGCACTGGCGCCTGAGCTCGTCACGCTCGAAGCGGTATGCGATCGCCGCCATGAGACCGAAGAACGGGACGGCCGCGGAGATGAGGAACCACAGGAGGAACGAGCTGCCCTTGATCTTCCCGACGATGCCTCCCGCCAGACCGAAGCAGATGGCGATGATGACGTATGCCATTGCGGCCCCTGATCAGAGGATCACGGTGAGCGCCCACAGGACGGCCACCACGGCGACGACCAGCAGGACCGTGCCGAACAGGAACGACAGCACGTGGCCGATCACTGAGAGGAGCAGCCATCCGGCCACCAGGAGCACCAGCGCGGCGACCACGGTGCGGCCGACCGACCTCGAGCTGCCTGCGTTGGGGTCGCTCATCGTGTTCCCAGCTTAGCGGCGACGCGGCCGGGAAGGAAGTACTACCCCTGCCCGGCCGCAGTCCCCGCTTTCGCCGGCTGAGGGAAGCCGGCTCTGTCACTTCAGGGGTTTAGAGCTACATGTGACCCGGACGTCCGATGCCGCGGACGCCCGCGCTCGCGGCATCACCGTCGGCGCGGCCGGCGCCCTGGATGCCGGCCGTCCTGGCGATGCTCGTGAGGCTGTAACGACGAACACGAGGCCCATGAGGCACCCCGGCCGCCGTCTCCTCGGGCAGCAGGATGAACCGCCGAGAAGATGTGAGGTTGGATTTGGCTGCCGAACGGTTCATGGTCAGCATGTTTGCGCAGCGGGCCCTGTTTTCAATTGGCCTGCAGTCCAAAATGTGGACGCGGCCGTCCGTCAGATGTAAGACGGCCCCGCTCAGATCCCCAGCTGCTCGTTGATCAGCCTGGAGACCTCTGTCCCGTCCGCACGGCCCTTCGTCTCCCGCATCACATGACCCACGATCGGGCCGATCGCCTTCGCGTTGCCTGCGCGCACACGCTCCGCCGCGTCGGCGTTGGCCGCCAGCGCAGCGGCGACGATCGCGGCGAGCTCGTCGCCTGAGCCCATCGCAGCCAGCCCCTCGGAGGCGACGATCTGCGCAGGGTCGCCTCCCTCGGCAATGAGCCTCTCGAGCACCTGCCGGCCGGCGCCGACACTCACCTGCTTGGAGTCGACCATCGCGACCAGTGCCGCGATTGCCTCGGGTGAGACCCGCGAGTCCGCGGGCGACTGCCCGTCCTCCAGCCTTCCCGCGAGCTCACCCGAGATCCAGTTGGCGAGTGCCTGCGGCGGAGCGGGAGGGTCCGCGGCGACCGCGATCGCCGTCTCGAAGTAGTCGCCCAGCTCGGGCCGGAAGGCGAGCATCTCGGCGCTGTCGCGGCTCAGCGAATGCTGCTCTGCCAGGCGGCGTGCCCGGTCGGCGGGCAGCTCGGACATCGCGGCGCCGGCGGCATCCAGCATCTGCTGGTCGATCGCGACCGGGACGAGGTCGGGCTCCGGGAAGTACCGGTAGTCATGGGCCTCCTCCTTCGAGCGCAGCGACGTGATCGCACCGCTTGCGGGATCGAAGTGCAGCGTCTCCTGCGTGACCTGCCCGCCGCCGGTGAGGATCCGCTGCTGGCGCTCGATCTCTGCTCGGATCCCGCGTTCGATGAAACGGAAGGAGTTCATGTTCTTGAGCTCCGTCTTGACACCGAGTCCGTCTGAGCCGGCGGGGCGCAGCGAGATGTTGGCGTCGCAGCGCAGCGACCCCTCCTCCATGTTCACGTCGCTGACCCCGAGCTGCCTCAGCGTGCTCCGCAGCAGGCGCAGCCACTGCCCGGACTCCTCGGCCGAGCGCAGGTCGGGCTCGGTCACGATCTCCGCGAGCGGCGTGCCGCCGCGGTTGAAGTCGACGATGCTCGCGTCCGATCCGTGGATGCGGCCGCTCGCGCCGACGTGGATCAGCTTGGCGGCGTCCTCCTCGAGGTGGACACGGTGGATCCTGACGTCCCCCAGCCGGCCGCCGTTGCACAGCGGCTCGTCGTACTGGGATATCTGGTAGCCCTTCGGCAGGTCGGGATAGAAGTAGTTCTTGCGGTGGAAGATCGACCTTGGCGCGAGCTCTGAGCCGAGCGCCAGACCGATCATCAGCCCGAAGTGCACGGCACGCGCGTTCGCCACCGGCAGGCTTCCGGGAAGTCCGAGGCAGACCGGGCACGTGCGCGTGTTGGGGGGCTCTCCGAAGGACAGCTCGCAACCGCAGAACATCTTCGTCGCCGTCGCGAGCTGGACGTGTATCTCCAGTCCGATGACGGGCTCGAGCGCTCCGGCCGGCTCAGACACGGGGCGCTCCGCCGTCGAAGCCGATCGCGAGCTCGAGCGCGTGCGCGGTGTCGAGCAGACCGTTCTCGCTGAACGCGGGCCCGGCGATCTGAAGGCCGACGGGAAGCCCGTCGCTTAGCCCCGACGGGATCGAGATCGCGGGGATCCCTGCGAGCGACATCGGCACCGTGCAGTAGTCGTTCAGGTACATCGCGAGCGGGTCGCCGGTCTTCTCTCCGAGCCTGAACGCGACAGTCGGCGCGGTCGGCGTGAGAATGAAGTCGACCTGCTCGAATGCCGCCGCGAAATCCTCGGAGATCTTCGTGCGCACCCTCTGGGCACGGCCGTAGTAGGCGTCGTAGTACCCGGAGGAGAGCGCGTACGTGCCCAGCATGATCCGTCGCTTGACCTCCGGGCCGAAACCGTCGTGGCGAGTGCGTGTGTACATCTCCAGCAGGTCCTGCGCGCCCTGTGCCCTCATCCCGTAGCGGACGCCGTCGAAGCGGGCGAGGTTCGAGGACGCCTCGGCGGGGGCGAGCACGTAATAGGCCGAGAGCGCGTGCGGAGCGTGCGGCAGGGCCACCTCGGTGATCTCAGCACCGAGCCCCCGCGCAAGCTCAAGGGCGGCGCGGAAGGACGTGAGGACCCCCTCTTCGATGCCCTCCCCTGTGAGCTCCCCGGGGACCCCGAGCCGGACCCCGCGAAGGCTTTCCGCGCTCGGCAGCGCAATCGCCGCTGGGATCTGCAGGGACGTCGCATCGCGCGGGTCGCGCCCGCTCATGTGGGCGAGCATGAGGGCTGCGTCCGCCACATCGCGTGTGAGCGGGCCCGCCTGATCGAGGGAGGACGCGAACGCGATCATCCCGTAGCGGGACACCGAGCCATACGTCGGCTTGAGCCCGACGATCCCGCACATCGCGGCGGGCTGGCGGATCGATCCGCCGGTGTCGGTCCCGAGCGCCCATGGCGCAAGAGCGCCCGCCACCGCCGCCGCGCTGCCGCCCGAGGATCCGCCGGGCACGCGCTCGCGGTCCCAGGGGTTGCGGACGGGCCCGAATGCGGAGTTCTCGTTCGAGGAGCCCATCGCGAACTCGTCCTGGTTGGTCTTCGCGAGCAGCGACGCTCCTGCGTCGGTGAGCTTCTGCACGGCGGTCGCGGTGTACGGCGGCAGGTATCCCTCGAGGATCCGCGACCCTGACTGGCTCGGGACGCCCTCGGTGCAGAAGAGGTCCTTGACCGCCAGCGGGACTCCCGCCAGCTCGCCTTGGCCCGTCGGCGCCTGCCCGTCCGGCGCGACCCATGTGAAGCAGTTCAGACCCTGCTCGCCGGCGGAGCGGTCCTCGGCGGCACGGGCCCGGTACGCGTCGAACAGCTCGCCGGCGGAGAGTGAGCCCGCGTCGATCGCGGCCGCCGCGGCCCGCGCGGACAGCTCGAGGATCCCCGCGTCGCTCATGCCTGCGGGCTTGGGACGAGGAAACCCTCGTCGCTCACGGCTGGAGCCTGTGCGAGGACCACCTCACGGGGAAGGGACGGCTGCGGCTCGTCGGAGCGGAGCGCACCGGTGACCTCGACGACGTGGGACGTCGGCGGGACGTCCGCGAGGTCGAGCTCTCCGATCCGCGCGATGTGCTCGATCACGGCCGACAGCTCGCGTGCCATCGGCTCGATCTCCTCATCGGAGAGCTCGAGCCGGGCGAGGCGGGCGACGTGGAGTACCTCTTCGCGGTCGATCACGGTCCCGCGCATTCTACGTGGCACCCGCCGGGGACCCTCGCCCGCCTGCGGCGGGGCTAGGGCCTGGGGCGCGGCTCGGGCGTCGCGGGGCTGTAGAGCGACGTGCGTTCGTCGCGCATGGACAGCCACGCTCCCATCAGGATCACGCAGGTGCCAACGAGCTCCAGCCACGCTCCGGCGGCGACCGAGCTCGCGTTGTCGGGGCGCTCGAGCACACGCACGACCGCGGCGATCACGGCGATCAGCGACACCGGGACACACCACACCGCGGTCGCGATCGGCAGCGCCGGTGAGCGCTCGGTCATCGCGCTGACGATCATCGCGAGCCCCGCGAACAGCGCAGCGAGGGTGAGCGCGACGGCGGGGCCGAACGTCTGCCAGGCATCGAGGTTGCCGATCGGGCTGTGGTAGGCCGGGAGCAGCAGCGAGAGCACGACGCACACGCAGCCGACGACCGCCACATACTCGCCCGCTCGCAGGCGGCGCAAGCTCATGTGGCCTCGCCGCCCCTCAGGTCGGCGAACATGCTCGCGAGCTCCGCGTGGTAGCTCGCGGCCTGAAGCGCGTTTCGCAGCAGGAACGCGATCGTCATGGGGCCGACCCCTCCCGGGACGGGTGTGATCGCAGAGGCGACCTCCACCGCGGCGGCGTAGTCGACGTCGCCGACGAGACCGCTCTTGTTGCCGGCCTCCTCGGGTGTCAGCCGGTTCATCCCGACATCGATGACCACGGCTCCCGGCTTGATGAAGTCCCCTCCGATCAGGCGCGCCCGGCCGACCGCAGCGATGAGGACGTCGGCGCGGGCGCACACCTCGCGCAGGTCGCGGGTCCTCGAATGGCAGACGGTGACCGTCGCGTTCTCCCCGAGCAGCAGCTGTGCCATCGGCTTTCCGAACAGGTTCGATCGCCCGACGACCACCGCTTCCGCTCCCTCGAGGGTGACGCCGGTGTCGCCCAGCAGCTCCATGACACCGCACGGCGTGCACGGCCTGAGCCCGGGACGCCCCAGGGATAGAAGTCCTGCGTTGACCGGCGTGAGGCCGTCGACATCCTTGTCGGGGCTGATCAGCGACGTCAGCGAGGGCCCGTCGAGATGGTCGGGGAGCGGCAGCTGCAGCAGCACGCCGCTCACAGCCTCGTCGGCGTTCAGGCTTTCGAGCTCATCCGCGACCTGCTCGGCGGAGGCATCGGCGGGGAGCCTGCGGTCGAACGGCACCATGCCGACCTCGCGGCATGCCCTCTGCTTGCCGCCGACGTAGACCGCCGACGCGGGGTCATCCCCGACCAGGACGGTCGCGAGGCCGGGCGGGCGCCCGACCCTCTCGGTGAATACCTGGACGTGTACCGCGACGTCCGCCCGCACACGCGCGGCGATCGCCTTGCCGTCGATGATCCTCGCGCTCACGCAACAGATGCTATGCGCTCGGGCGGTGGGGGTCCCGTCGGCGGGTCAGCGGCGGGAGACCGGTGCGTACTCGGCCATCAGCTTGCGCTCGGAACCATCGTCCGCGAAGCGCACCACGATCACTCCCCCGGGCTCGACGCCGGTGACCACCCCATCTCCGAACGCGGCGTGCACGATATCCTCGCCGAGACGGAACTGCGCAGCCGCGGGCAGGCTCTCGCCTGCGGTGCTCTGGGTCCATGTCCGCTGGCCGGTGCCCGCGCGCGGCAGGGTGGCCGTGGCGCCCGACGGCCGCGCCGCGGAGGCCATCGACGCCGCACGGAACAGCTGCTCCCGTGGCTCCTCGAGCAGGTCCGAGGGGATCTCGTCGAGGAACCGGCTGCGCATGCCGAATGTCTGGGCGCCGAACAGCGCACGCCGGCGTGCATAGGTGAGGTGCAGGCGCCGCATCGCCCTTGTGATCCCGACGTAGAACAGGCGCCTCTCCTCCTCGAGGCCGCCTTCGTCGATGGCGCGCGAGTGTGGGAAGACACCCTCCTCGCAGCCGACGATGAACACCGTCGGATACTCAAGGCCCTTCGCGTTGTGGAGGGTCATGAGCGTCACGAGGCCCTCGTCGTCGGTGCGGGTGTCCGCGTCGGCGACGAGCGCGATCTGCTGAAGGAAGACCTCGAGTGTGTCCTCCCCCTCGGCCGCGACCTCATCGAACTCCCTCCCCACCTCGACGAGCTGCTCGAGGTTCTCGAGCCGCCCCTGCGCCTCGATCGTCCGGTCCGCCTCCAGCGCCTGGACATAGCCGGACTGGGAGAGGACGGCCTCGATCAGCTCGGCGATCGGAGCTCCCGGCTCGGCGGAGACGGGCTCCCCGTGCTCATCGGGGGCACCGGGCGGTGTCCCGGCGAGGTCCCGCAGGTCAGCCATCGTGCCCATGAACCGCCCCAGCGCCTTCACCGCGGCCGAACCGAGTCCGGGGATCGCGTCGGGTTCGCTCGCGACATCCCACACCGAGCTGCCGATCGAGCTCGCGTGAGCTGTCACGCGAGCCAGCGACGTCTGCCCGATCCCACGCCGCGGCGAGTTGGCGACGCGCGTGAAGCTGACGACGTCGAACGGGTTGGCGATCAGCTGCAGGTAGGCGATCGCGTCCTTGATCTCGGCACGCTCATAGAACTTCGTGCCTCCGATCACCTGGTATGCGATCTCCCTGCGAACGAGGGTGTCCTCGATGACCCGCGACATCGCGTTGGTCCTGTAGAGCACCGCGATCTCCGACCGCGAGGCGCCCTCGTCCACCTGCCGCTCGATCTCCCCGACGATGTACCGCGCCTCGGCGTGCTCGTCCTCGAGCGCGCGCAGCTGGATCTGATCGCCCTGGCCGAGCTCGCTCCACAGCCGCTTCGCGATGCCTCCTCGGTTGTTGGCGATGACGGCGTTCGCAGCCGAAAGGATCGTCTCGGTGGAGCGGTAGTTCTGCTCAAGCTTGACGACCCGCGCGTCGGGGAAGTCGTCCTGGAAGTCGAGGATGTTGCGCACATCCGCTCCCCTGAAGCTGTAGATGGATTGTGCGTCGTCGCCGACCACCGCGAGGTTGCGGTGCCCGACGATCGCGGGCGCCGGGTGAACGGGAGCACGCCCGCCGCCCACGAGCAGTTGCAGTAGGCGGTACTGCGCGTGGTTGGTGTCCTGGTACTCATCGACCAGCACGTGACGGAACGCGCTCGCATAGCGCGTTCGCACGTCCTCGAAGAGCTCCATCAGGTTCACGGTCCTGAACAGGAGGTCGTCGAAGTCCATCGCGTTCATGCGGTGCATGTCCCGCTCGTAGATGTCGTAGACGTCGGCGACCATCTCGTCGAACTGCGAGCCGGCGGCCTCCCGGAAGGACGCCGCGTCGCACAGCCTGTTCTTGGCCGCCGAGATCTGGTTGTGGATCGCCGCAGGCGTGAACCGCTTGGGGTCGACGCCGACCGCGTCCGCGGAGCGCTTGGCCAGGCGACGGGCGTCCGCCTGGTCGTAGATCGTGAACTGGCGCGTGTAGCCGAGGCGGTCGGCCTCTGCACGCAGGATCCGCGCACAGGCGGCGTGGAAGGTCATCAGCCACATGCCGCGGGTGCCGCGGCCCAGGAGGAGCTCCACGCGCTCGCGCATCTCCTTCGCCGCCTTGTTGGTGAACGTGATCGCGAGGATCTCCCCGGCCTGAGCCTGGTCGGTGTAGATCAGGTAGGCGATCCTGTGCGCCAGCACGCGGGTCTTGCCGCTCCCCGCACCCGCGAGGATCAGGAGCGGCCCCTCACCGTGCGTGACCGCCTCGCGCTGGGGCTCGTTGAGCCCCTCCAGGAGCTCCTGGATCCGCTCGGCATGAGGGTTTTCGGCCATTGCCTGCAGGATAGATGCGAGTCCGGAGGACCCGGCTGCGACGTGCGCGGTCGCGGGCTCAACCCCCGGCGGGGTTGGGTCCCCTGACGGTCCGCAGGGGCCGGACCTCGGCCGGTGCTTTCGGCTCGCCGGAGAGCTCTGCTATCAGCCGTTCCTGTTCGGCTATGCGGCTGGAGAGCGCCTGGATCGCCTCCGCGATCGGATCCGGCAGGTGGATCCAGTCGGCATCGGGGCCCTCGACTCGCCTGCCGTCGATGCGGACGGGGTGGCCGGGGTTGCCGACCACCGTCGAGTTGGGCGGGACATCGGTGATCACGACGGTGTTCGCTCCGATCTTCGCCCCGTGCCCGATCGTGATCGGGCCGAGCAGCTTCGCGCCGGAGCCGATCGTGACGTTGTCCTGGACGGTGGGGTGACGCTTGCCCGTCGCGAAGCCGGTGCCTCCGAGGGTGACGCCCTGGTACAGGGTGACGTTGTCGCCTATGTCGGCTGTCTCACCGACAACCACTCCGGTGCCGTGATCGATGAACAGGCCCTGCCCGATCCGTGCGGCGGGGTGGATCTCGATCCCGGTGACGGCGCGGGTGACCATCGAGATGGCTCTCGGCAGGAACGGCACCCTCGCGGCCAGAAGCGCGTGCGCGACGCGGTATGCGAGAAGCGCGTGGATCCCCGGCCAGGTCGCGAGGATCTCGAGTTGCGTGACGCCGCGGGCCGCGGGATCGCGATCGCGTGCCGCGAGGACATCGCGGCGAACCTCCTTCACCACCCGTGCGAACGCGTCGAAACCGGGCATGGCAACAAGGGTAGCGGCCGTGTCGCCCCTCGCCCTGCGGGGATTGCCGCTACGGCGCGAAGAAGGCCTGCGAGACGTAGCGCTCGCCGGAGTCCGGCATGATCACCACGATGCGCTTGCCCGCCGACTCGGGCCGCTCCGCCACCCGGAGGGCGGCGAACAGCGCGGCTCCGCAGGAGATGCCCGCGAGGACGCCGGCCCGTTTCGCGCATGACCACGCCGTCTCGATCGCGTCGTCGTCGGTGACCGCGATCACCTCGTCGATGATCTCGCGGTTCAGCACTGGCGGTATGAACCCCGCCCCCATTCCCTGTATCCGGTGCGGTCCCGGCTGACCTCCGGACAGCACGGGCGAGCCGGCAGGCTCCACGGCGATGATCTGCACGCCGTCGCCGACGCGTTCGCGCAGGTACTCCCCGACACCCGTGATGGTGCCCCCGGTCCCGACACCGGCAACCAGGACATCCACGCGGTCCTCGAGGGCTCTTGCGATCTCCGGGCCGGTCGTGCTCCGGTGCGCCTGCGGGTTCGCCGGGTTCGAGAACTGGTCCGGCAGGAACACGTCCGCGTGGCTGGCCATCGCGCGTGCCGCCGCAACGGCCTCCCCCATGCCTCCCATCGACTCTGTTATGTCCACACGAGCCCCGTAGAGCCTGAGCAGCCTCTCGCGCTCCCGGCTCATGCCCTGGGGCAGGGTGAGCACGAGGTCATAGCCCTTCGCGGCGCATATGAAAGCGAGCGCGATGCCCGTGTTGCCGCTGGTCGCCTCGACGATCGTCGTGCGCCCCGGCTCGATCATGCCCTCGTTCTCTGCGGCCTCGATCATCGCGACGCCGATCCGGTCCTTCACGCTGCCGCCCGGGTTGAGCGCCTCTATCTTCCCGAAGAGCTCGACGCCGTTCCCGGCGGCCGTCGTTCCGTCCAGCAGGCGGGGCAGCCCGATCAGCGGGGTCTCCCCCACCAGTTCGGAAATGTTGATCGGGATTCGCCCCATGCCACGACAATACATCGGGGCTTCGCCCTCGCGCCGCGGGCATCGACGGGCTTGGACCGATCGCCCGGTGATACATGCATCGCCGTGCGTGGTCGGCACGGCCTAACCGCCGTTCATCGAGAGCCGACGCGGCTGGCACGCCGGTTCAGCCTGCTGCGCGTGAAACGCGAACTTCCAGGATCGCTAGCCGCGGAGGATCAGCAGCACCATCGCTGCGACGTAGGCCACGATGAGAGTGAGGATGAAGCTCGCGGCCGTCAGCGTCAGAGACCCCATGCGGGGGCCTTACCCGCGCTGCCCCGTTCTAATCGGCTCCCGGCGGCTGTTCGCGCATGCCGCGCGCCAGCTAGTCGGAGGTGACCTGCTGCTCGGCCTGCTCGAGCTCGCGCTTGAGCTGGGCGTGGTCGGCGACGATCTGCTTCTCGACCGACCTCTCGGCACGCGTGAGCGCCTTGTCGAACTCCTTCTGCGCGCTCGAGTCGCCGATCACGATCAGCGCAGCCTGCCCGGCGGCGAGCATGTCGCCCAGCTCTCTGGCGTCGCCGCGCGAGAAGCCCTCGAGCAGATGCCCACCGAGGCCCCCTGCGAGGCCTCCCACGGCCGCGACGCCGCCGACCGCGACCGCTCCCACGAGCGCCGGAGGGAGCAGGACCCCGACGAGTGCGCCCACCAGGACGCCGCCCCATGCGCCGCGCTGCGTCGGCTTCTCGTGCTTGTGAACGTGGACCTTGCCGTCGGCGTCCTTCGAGACCACCGCGACGTCATAGGACTCCACGACCCTGCTCTCGTGAAGGTCCTGCAGGGCCGCGTAGTCGGCTCGCGCGTCGGCGAGGTCGCCGTAGGTCGCGACGTAGATGAAGACATGCTTATCGCTCATCGAGGCTCCCGTTGTTGCGTTCCCTGCGCGAAAGGTGGCTCATCCCGTCGCCTTCTAGCGGGAAGTATCTCACCGCCGCGCCTGAGCGGCGCGCAAGGCGCCCTGTGCCGTGTGCCGATTTAGGTCCGCGAAAGAGAGCCCCCGTAACTTTCGCCGCTCCGACTGTCGCCGGTTCGGCCGCACGGCGATCGTCCACGCGGCCAACGAGACGAAAGAGGAGTTGATGGCGAGTATCCGCGCGCGGCGCACCAACAGACTGGAGCCCCTCGCGGCAAAGGTGCCCGAGATCGCCCTGATGTTCTGGGTGCTGAAGCTGCTCACGACCGGGATGGGCGAGGCGATGTCAGATTTCATGGGCAGCGTCAATGTTCCCCTCGCAGGCGCCACAGGCCTCTTCGGCCTCTGGTTCGCGCTCAGGCTGCAGATGCGCACCCGCGAATACCGTGCCGCCGTCTACTGGTTCGCGGTGATGATGGTCGCGATCTTCGGCACGATGGCCGCCGACGGAGTGCACGACGGCGCGAGCATCCCGTACTCGGTCACCACGCCGTTGTTCGCGGCCGTAGTCGCCGGTGTCTTCCTGCTCTGGTACAGGAGCGAGGGCACGCTCTCGATTCACACCATCAACACGCGGCGCCGTGAGGGCTTCTACTGGGCGGCCGTGCTGGCCACGTTCGCGCTCGGAACCGCTGCGGGCGATCTCACAGCCACCTCGCTGAACCTCGGCTTCTTCGGATCGATAGTGCTGTTCGCCTCGATCATCGCGATCCCGGCGGTGGGCTGGTGGCGCTTCAACATGAACCCGATCTTCGCGTTCTGGTTCGCGTACATCATCACCCGGCCGCTCGGAGCGTCGTTCGCGGACTGGTTCAGCAAGCCACACGCGATCACGGGCCTCGGACTCGGAGACGGGACCGTCAGCGCGATCACGCTCTCTGTGTTCATCGTTCTCGTCGCATACGTCGCCTCGACGAAGCAGGACGTCCAGGCGGCGCGCCGGCAGGCGGATGCACCGGCGGCACACATTCATCACGAAGGTCCCGTGGTGAACACGCTGCTCGTGCCCCTCGAGCAGAACGAGCTGTAGGGCCGACAGCACTCGCGGCACGCGCAGAAGAGGCACCCGGCGTCCCGCACACCACGTGTTGCCGGCCGGTTCAGCAGCGCGAATGCAGAGGGCTGCGGGAGCACGCGCCGGCGCGTGCCGTTCGGCGAGCCGCGAACACTTCGCGGGTGAGAAGTCTCTGCCGCCTCGCGTGATGAGGCCCTCGCGTTCGTGGGCCGGGAGGGCTAGGCGGTGTCGCAGGTGAACGTGGAGATCATCAGGCGCGGTATCCGCAAGGCGCCGGCTCTCCCACCGGCTCGCGCCTGTCCCACCTCAAAGTCCGGGCGCCAGAGGGTGAAGTCTGATGTCAGTCCTTTTCTGCTTGCGCGCGATCGGTGATACTCGCCGGATGCCGAGATGCACGACATGTGATGCCGAGAACCCAGTCGCGGCGCGGTTCTGCATGTCATGTGGCGCGGCGCTCGAGCGTCGCTGTGCCTCGTGTGGCGAGCCCACACCGGACGGAGCGCGCTTCTGCATGGCGTGCGGCGCAGCGGTGGACGGGATCGCCGATCCCCCCTCCGAGCCCGCGCTCCCCGCCGAACCGGTGGATTTGGCGTCGCCGGACACCCGATCGCTCGATGAGCGACGGACCGTCACCGTCGTGTTTGCCGACCTCTCCGGTTACACGGCGATCGCCGAGCAACTCGATCCGGAGTCGGTGAAGCGTCAGCTGGAGCGCATCCTCGGGCGGCTCGGCGAGGAGGTGCTCAGGTACGGCGGCCATGTGGACAAGTTCATCGGCGACAACGTGATGGCGATCTTCGGCGCCCCGGTCGCGCACGGCGATGACGCGGTGCGTGCCGTGCGCGCGAGCCTGGGGATGCAGGCCGCGATGGTCGAGATCAACGAGCCCCTTGCCGCCCAGTGGGGCGTGACGTTCGAGCTGTGCGTGGGTGTGAACACCGGCGAGGTGCTGGCCGGCAACGTCGGCGATGGCTACACGGTGATCGGCGACGCCGTGAACGTCGCAGCGAGGCTCCAGGCAGCAGCGAGGCCGGGGAGCGTGACGGTCGGCGAGGAGACCTACCGTGCCACGCGCGACGCCGTCCGCTACGCCGCCGTCCCGGAGGCGTTGACGCTGAAGGGCAAGCGCGAGCCCGTGCGGGCGTGGGAGGCCCTGGATGGGCGCGAGAGCATCCACGCTGAGCTGTCCCCGGCGAACGCCGCGCAGGCACCGTTCGTCGGTCGAGCCGGCGAGCTCGCCCAGATGCACGCGTCGTTTGAGCGCGTCGGCAGCACCGGTGCGGCCCATATGGTCACCATGATCGGCGAACCGGGCGTCGGCAAGTCCCGTCTGCTGCGCCAGTTCGAGTCAGAGCTCTCGGGCGAGGTGGTGCGGCGCGGGCGCTGCCTGCCGTACGGGTCGAACCTTGTCTACTGGCCGCTCGGGGAGGTGATCCGCGCCGAGTGCGAGATCATCGAGACCGACCCGCCTGCGCTCGCGTGGGCCAAGCTCTCCGAGCGGATCGGCGCGCTGCTGGCCGAGCCGGGAGGCGAGCCGCGGTCGACCGCCGCGCGGGTTGCAGTCATCGGGCGCCTGCTCGGCATCGAGGCTCCGGACGGGGGCGTCCCGGCCGAGGAGGATCCCACGCAGGCGCGCGAACTCTTCTTCGCAGCGGTCCGCTCGTGCGTCGAGGGTATGGCGCACGAGCGTCCGCTGGTGCTCGTCTGGGAGGACATCCACTGGGCTGACGACGGGATGCTCGACCTGATCGAGTACCTGCTGCAGTGGGTGCGCGCTCCGGTCCTGCAGATATGCCTCGCGCGCGAACAGCTGCTCGAGCGCCGCGAGGGCTGGGGTCACGTGCGACGAAACGCGACGACCGCGTTCCTGGAGCCGCTCGGGGAAGGTGAGAGCCTCGAGCTCGTTGCGTCGTTGCTGAAGGACGCCGGCTCGAGCGACCCGGTGGCGGCGGCGGTCGCGGCCCGTGCCGGCGGCAACCCGCTGTTCGCTGAGGAGATGGTCCGGCGGCTGGGCGAGCAGGAGAGCGCCAAGGTGGAGGATCTCCCGGCGACCGTTCAGGCGCTGCTGGCCGCGCGCCTTGACTCGCTCGAGCCGTTCCAGCGCCGCCTGCTCGCACACGCGTCCGTCATCGGCCGCACGTTCGCCCAGGACGCACTCGTTCCGGTCGCCGAGGCCGAGGGGGGCGATCTGGCCGAGGCGCTTCGCATCCTGCGCGAGAAGGACATCGTCGTCGCCGGCGACGGCGGCACCCTCGCGGACCAGGCCGAGCTCGCGTTCAAGCACGCCCTGATCCGCGACGCGGCCTACGAGATGCTGCCGAAGGCAGTGCGCGCACGCAAGCACTTCGAGGTCGCGGGCTTCATAGAGGAGCGTGCCGGTGAGCGCGTCGAGGAGGTCGTCGCTCTGCTCGCAGAGCACTATTCGACGGCTGCCGCGCTCGGCGGAGAGCTCGGGATCCCCGACGCCCAGCTGAGCCTCTACCGAAGCAGGGCGGGCCACTTCCTGGAGGCAGCCGGGGATGCGGCGACGGCCGTGCACTCCAACGCCGGAGCGTTCTCCAGCTACGCGGACGCGTTCGAGCTCACAGACGACGATCCCGAGACCAGCGCGCGCCTGCTCGAGAAGCGCGGGGATGTCGCACTGCGCCTCGGGCGCGTGGACGCAGCGATCGAGGTTTGGGAGCAGGCGCTCGAGTTCCATTCCTCGCGCGGGGAGCTCGAGCATGTGGCCGAGCTTCACCGCAAGATCGGTGCCGGCCTGGCCCACCGCGGCGATCGCAGGCGCGCGATAGAGCACCACCAGCTGGGCATCAACCTGATCAAGGACGGAGAGCCCTCGCTCACTCTCGTGCGCCTCTACGAGGAGGCCGCCTGGCTGTACATGCAGACGGGCGACAACATGCTCGCCATCTATGCCTCCGAGAAGGCGCTGCGGCTCGCCGAGCGCCTCGGCGAGATCCGTGCAGCGAGCCGCGCGCACGGCATCTTCGGCAGGGTCTTCGGTCGTATCGGGGACACCGTCAAGGCCCGCGAGAACCTCGAGAGGGCGGTGGAACTGGCCCGCGACTCCGACTCTCACGAGACCGTCCTCGCACTCACCGCCCTGGGGCACCACTTCGAGAGCTCCGACGGCGACTACGCCAGCGCCCGCGACTCATATGGCGAGGCCCTTGATCTTGCGCAGCTCGTCGGCGACGTACCTGCGGAGATCGAGCTTCACGCGGCAATGGCCCAGCTCGCCATCTATGCCGCCGACTGGGACGAGGTGATCCGCTGCAGTGACGCGAGCGCACAGCTCGCCGAGCGCGAGGGACTGATCGGAAAGCTGTGCCTGACGTACGCCGTGCGCGGCAGGCTGCACTGGCGCACCGCCCACTGGGACGACTCCGCGACCTCATATCGGCGGGCGCAGGAGCTCGCCGATCAGATCGGCTGGTCGGAGGTCAGCTTCGACGCCCTGTACGGCCTCTCGAACACGCTCCGCGACCAGGGCGACCTGGACGGCGCCGACGCAGCGCTCGCACAGGCACTGGAGGTCTGCGACCGCGCAGGGCTGATCGCACAGTCGATACAGGCGAACTCGGCGCGTGCCCTGGTGCACCGGCTGGCCGGCCGCAGCGAGCAGGCCAGCGAGGCGGCCGGCGCAGCCCAGGAGCTCGCGGCACGCGTTCCCTACCCGGCGGGCAGAGCTGCAGCTGCAGAAGCCGGCGGGATCGCGGGAACGCTCCCTCAGTGCGCCAGCGACCTGCAGGATGCCCGCGAAGCCTGGCAGGCACTGCACCGGCCGCTGGACGCCGCCCGGTGCGAACTGCTGCGCGGCCAGCGGATGCTCGAGCAGGACCCAACAGAGGCCTGCGCGTCGCTGAACCGCGCCGCGGCGGAGTACGACAGGCTCGGTGTCGCGCACCTGGCTGGCCGTGCGCGCGAGCTGGCGGGGACTGCGCGGCCGGCAGCGAGCCGGCCGTCGGCCTCCCTGTGAGCGGCGCCGGGGCGCTCAGGCGCCTGGAACGTCCCCAGGGAGCCGGGGACCATCGGGGGAGCCGTCTCGGCTTTGTCGAGCCGCCTCAGGCTCCACCAATGGCCCGTTCTATTTGTGGTGCGTCTGCACATCTGCGCTGAATCGCCGTGTCAGAGCCAAACACGCTCGGCGAGTGCCAATGAAAGTGCCAATCCCGATCGCGTTCGAGAACTCGCGCAGTTCCGCACGGGCGCGGTGCAGGTCAGTCATCGGGCCACGTCTCTCCGCTGACCTTCCGGACGCGAGATACTCGGCGAGCAATGTCGGAGAACCTCGACCTATTGGCTCTTCGGGGCGGCGCTTCCTAAATGTGGTACATGCTCGCGCCGGCTTCGCGGATCTCGCGCTCGATCACGTCGGCGATCGTGGTCTGCGCGAGCACGTTCCTGGCGGCCTCGGCGGCATCGGCGAAGACACCCTGGGAATCCCTGCCGAGCGGGCCGTCGAGGATCTCCACTATCTCAAGGACGGTCACCGTGGAGGGATCGCGCGCGAAGCGGTAGCCGCCCTTGACGCCGCGCTGGGAGCTGACGACGCCGGCGCGGCGAAGCACCGCGAACAGCTGCTCGAGGAACTGCACGGGAACCCCGCGCCTGCGCGCCAGTTCGCCGATCGGCACCGGCTCGGGACCCGTGGCGCGTCCGAGCTCGGCGAGCGCGAGCACTGCATAGGGCGACTTGCTTGTGATCGAGATCATGTCGGTTCTCGCGCGCCGATTGCGCGCTGCACCGATCGTATTGCCCACAGCCCGCGGACCGCGGGCTCGTTGCAGCTGCAGCTACAGCCAGCCGCGCTCTGTGGCGATGAGGACGGCCTGCGCGCGGTCGACCGCGCCGAGCTTGCCGTAGATGTTGTGGAGGTGGGTTCGCACCGTGCTGGTGGAGAGAGTCAGCTCGTGGGCGATCTGCTTGTAGACCTTGCCTTCGGCGAGCCTCTGCAGCACGCCGAGCTCGCGGCCTGAGAGCGGGCACGGGTCGACGTGGCGCTGGCGCTGTGCGCCGGAGCTCGGGAGCTCGTACATCACGGTCCGAAGCTCGACGGGCCCGAGCCCGACCGTCCTTGCCGTGCTGAGCATCTCCGACGGGGAGACCTTTCCGCCATTTGAGTAGTGGGCGAGCATGTCCGCGAGGCGGATGAATGCTGCCTCGCCGTCGGCGTCAGGGTTGTGGTGGCGCTCGATCGGCGTCGCGACCGCTGCCGGAAGCCCCCACCTGCGGACCAGGACCCCGCCCACGAGCGCGTGATCCACCCCGAGCTCGCGGCGCTCCTGGTGGATGCGCTCCTCTGGTGTACGCGCCCCCCGGTGCACCTGTGACGGGTAGCCGGGATATGCGTGGAGGAGGACCAGCTTGCCGACGTCGTGCAGGAGGCTCGTGACGGTGAGCCTGTCGCGGTTCTCATAGCCGACCTCAGCCGCGATCCGGTCCGCGGCATGCTGGGTGGCCAGCGCGTGAAGGCGGAAGCGCTCGGGTGCGGCGTCCCAGACGCTGGCGCGCTCGAAGAAGTCGAATGTCCGTACGCGGGTCGCGAGCGCGTGCACGGTCTGCGGGCTCAGGCACTCGACTGCTCCGACGACGGTCTCGACGTGGCCGTTGCCCTGGGGCGAACGGTTCGCGAGGCGGAGCACGGCGATGATCAGCGCCACATCGGACTCCACGGCGGCGACGACGTCCGCGGTCGCAACGTGGTCCTTTGAGATCACCGAGAGCAGGCGGTCCCTGGACTCGGCGAGGGCCGGGAATGCCTCGAGCGCTTCGAAGGCCATCGTCAGGCGGCGGCCGTGACCCTCATTCTGGTGGCGCTCGCCGGCGGGCTGGCGCCGGCCGCCGGGGGCCGTGTTCTTGCGGCGCTCGGCAGGCACGTCCGAGGGGTTCGTTGCGAGAGCGGCTGCGGCACCCGCGCGCCCCGCGCCCGCTGAACGGACACCGGAGGAGGCGCTGGCGGGCCTGCGCGTGGCGGCACCCGCCTTTGAAGTCTTCACAGTAGTCAGCTTGGTGCCGGGCGGCTTGGACTGCATTACATCGAACCCCTTCCTTGGGATACGGATTTCCCCTCCGTGTATCTCTATACGCCCTTATCGGCACCCGCCCTGAAGATGTTGAGCGTTCCGTGAGGTCAATTTCCGGCGATCGCCCGGTCCACGCGGCGAAGTGTCTCCTCGCGACCGAGCAGCGCAACGCTCTCGAAGATCCCCGGCGAGACGGTGGCGCCGGTGAGCGCGACGCGCAGCGGCTGGTAGACCTCGCGCGGCTTGACCGCGCGCTGGGAGACGACGCGCTCGAGGGCCTGCTCGACATCGGCCTCCTGGAAGCCGGGACTCGCCGCCAGGGCCTCGCGAACATCCCTCAGAGCCGAGATGCCCTGATCCCCCAGCCAGCGCTCGCGCGCCTTCGGGTCATCCGCGGGTCCGTCCAGGAGCGCCCCGGATAGGTCCATGAAGTCGGCGAGCGTGTGGATCTTCTCCTGGCTGATGCGCGCGAGCTGCTCGAGGTCCTCGCGGCCGGTGAACGCTTCCAGGCGCGCCGCGAGGTCGGGAACCGGCAGGTCCCGTATGTACATGCCGTTCAGCCAGCGCAGCTTGACCTCGTCGAACCGAGCGGGGTTGCGGCTGACACGCTCGAGCGTGAAGCGTTTCACGAGCTCATCCGTGGACAGGACGGTCGCATCGTCGCCGGCTCCCCAACCGAGCAGCGCCAGGTAGTTGCGGACAGCCTCAGGCAGGTAGCCGGCGTCGCGGAGCTCCTGCACCGATGCGGCGCCGTGGCGCTTTGAGAGCTTCTTGCCGTCCGGGCCGTGCAGCAGGGGCAGATGCGCGTAGACGGGCGGCGGCCACCGGAGCCCAGCCCGACCTCCCGCGCGGCCTCCAGGACGAGCAGCTGCTTGGGCGTGTTGGAGACGTGGTCCTCGCCGCGGACGACGTGCGTGATCCCTGAGTCGAGGTCGTCGATCGCGACCGCGAAGTTGTAGAGGACCGAGCCGTCGGCGCGGGCGATCACGGGGTCGTCCATGTGCACGTGCTCGAAGCGCGTGTCGCCGCGGATGACGTCGTGCACCACCGTCGCTCCCTCGGCGGGCACCCGCAGGCGCACCGCACCCTCGGCCTCGGGCTGCGCCGCGGAACCGCTGCTCGGCGCCGTGCTCGAGCTTGTATGCCTGGACGTCCTCTGCCGTCGCACTCGAGCGGTACGCGTGACCGGCAGTCCAGCAGCGCCTGCAGCGCCTGCGTGTGGCGCTGCGAGCGGTCGGTCTGCAGGATCGGGCCCTCGTCCCAGTCGAGTTCGAGCCAGCGCAGGGCGTCGAGGATCTGCTCGATGTTCTCGGGGGTCGAGCGCTCGCGGTCGGTGTCCTCGATCCGCAGCACGAGCTCGCCTCCCTCATGGCGTGCGAGCAGCCAGTTGAACAGCGCCGTGCGCGCGCCGCCTATGTGCAGCGCTCCGGTGGGCGATGGCGCGAAACGGACCCTCATCGGCTCACGCCCGTGCCCTGCCGGTGCGCGCGGCGTGCGCCAGGGGCACCGGATCGGGCGAGCGGCCGGTCGTTGTCGTGGTTGGTGAGTGCATCGCTGTCATGCGCCTTGCGTCGACGCCTGCCCGCGTGATCAGCGACCTTGACGTTCCCGGCACGCATGCAGGGTAATCGACACGGGCCCCAGCCCCGGCCGCGGGACGTCACTCCTGGGTCGCGACCACACGAACCGCTGCGTCCGCGATCGGATCGACGGTTCGCGTCGCCTGCCACTCGCTCTCCTGGTCCGCGCTGCCCTGCTGCGATTCCACCGCGTGCTGCAGCTTTTCCTGGGCGCGCTCGAGCGCGGAGCCGCTGACGTCGATGTCGGCCTCGACGCACACGGCGCGCAGCAGTTCGACGGCATGGGTCAGGGCGACGGCCTCGGGCTCGGTGAGGCTGATGTCGGTCAAGTCCTGTGGGCTGGTCACTTCGGCACTCCCGGTCTTTCGGCTGACCCCCGCGGCGTCTCCCCCATCACGGGGTTCCGGTGGACCACTGCCAGGTTTCGCCCCACGCCGGCGCCGGACTGCGCGAATCCGTGTTCGCGCGCCGTGCGGCGTGTGAGGCCTACCCAGCAAACCGGCGGCGCAGCTGAAGGTTGCGCGGGGGAACCGTTACCCCTGCTCGACCGCCAGAGGGAGGCGCGATGGAGCGCCGGAGGGGCCGGTTCACGGCCGGCGTCGCCACCCGAAGGGGTGGGTGGGGTCACGGGTAGTAAATGGTCGGAAGTGCGGGAAATCACAGAAATCGGGTGCTCCAGCGGTTATGTTCGCGCATGCAGTCTCGGTCCGTGCCCTGGGGCTTCTCCGGAGCACGGCCGCACGCAACCAAGTCACTGGAGGAAGTCATGGAGCGGAGGAATCTCTTCGCGGGTCTTGCAGTTCTTCTCATCGGCATTCTTGCGATGAGCGGGACGGCGCTTGCGCACAAGGCCCCAAAGAAGAAGTCGGCTGGAGAGGAAGATCCAACGTGTGTGGTGGTGTCGCAGCCGTCGTTTGTGGACCAGGGCGAGTTTGGCCAGGCTGGCAGCGTGGCTGACATCGTCGAAGTCCACTGCCAGTCCGTTTACGGGGAGCAATACATCAAATTGAGCGCGACGGAGCTCAACAGCCGGTGCGAGGGCGGCATCAGCTGGATACCCGCACCGCAGGAAGAAATCGATATCGAAGGCGAGGCCAAGCGCAGCGTCAAGCGTGAGGACATCAAAGGCTCGAGCATCGGCGGAATCCAGCTCGACGACGCCGGCAACGCGACGGTGGCGCTGTTCGGGGGACCGAGCTGCGCGAGCGGCGAAAGCCTGATCACCGCGCACCTGGAAGCGGCGCCGTACGAAACGTTCACGACGTCGTTCGCCGTGCTGCCGCCCCACTCGACGGCACCGGGCGTCACGACGCTCCCGTCAAGCCAGATCGAGGACGACATCACGAGCAGCGTTGCAACAATCGTCGAGGTGGAGTTCCCGTCCGTCTTCGCCGAGAAGTACGTCGACATAACGGCGGAACAGCTGTACGACCGCTGTGGCGTGTTCCCGTACGCGACGTGGTACGGGCCGGACGAGTCGTTCCTCGGTGACAACAGCGAAGCCGAGACGGTTCAGCTCGACAACAGCGGCAACGCGTTCGTCGTGCTGTTCGGCAGCGCATCGTGCGCGAGCGGAAACAGCCTGATCGAAGCGAGCCTGACGTCGGCGCCGTACACGACATACACGACCGAATTCACGATCAAGTCGCCTGAATCGGTGCTGTGAGGCCGGTTAGCGTCTGACGTGATCTGAAGTTCAGCAGCGCGAAGGGACCCCGGCGGGCAGCAGCCGCCGGGGTCCCTCTCGTATCTGCCGCGGGTGCCGTGGATGCCCGCGCGCGCGCTTCAGCCTTCATAATCCGCGGCGATGCTGATCGGAGCCCACGTCTCGCCCGCGGGCGGTCTGCGCCGGGCGGTCGAGAGGGGCGTCGAGCGGGGTTGCCGGTCGATCCAGATCTTCAACCAGTCGCCCCGCATGTGGAGGGCGAGCACATACGCCGATCAGGACGTCGCTGCCTTCCGGAGGGCGATGGACGAAAGTCCGATCGATGCGGTCCTGATCCACGCCGTCTACCTGCTGAACTGCGCCAGCGAGGACCCCGATATCCGCGCCAAATCGCTCGCGTCTCTCACCAACTCCCTGCGCGCCGGGCAGCAGATCGGCGCGGCCGGCGTCGTGCTGCACCCCGGGTCGGCGAAGAAGACGGACCCCGCGGCGGCGATCGCGCGTGCGGGCGAGTGCATCGCGAGGCGCTGGCCGAGAGCGAGGGCTGCCCGCTGCACCTCGAGAACACCGCCGGCGCGGGCGGGACGCTGGGGCGGTCCTTCGACGAGCTCGCAGGCCTGCTCGATGCATGCGGCGGCGACCGCAGGATCGGGTTCGTGCCTGGACTCCTGCCACCTGTTCGCCTCCGGCTATGACATCCGCACGCGGCGCGGCGTCGACGGCGTCCTGTCTGAGTCGGCGCGAAGATCGGCAGGGGGCGCGTGGGCTCACTGCACCTGAACGACTCCCAGACGCCGCTCGGCTCCAACCGCGACCGGCACGCGAACATCGGCGAGGGCGAGCTCGGCGAGGAGGGCTGCGTGGCCTTCCTGTCCGCGCCCGGCGTTCAGGAGCTGCCGTGCGTGCTCGAGACGCCCGGCGAGAACCGAGAAGGGCGCCTCGCGCGCGGAAGTCGAGCTGGCGATGCGGCCTGCGCGAGCGCGGGCTCGCGGCGCGCAGGCGCTAACCGGCGCCGCGCGACGGCCGGCGGCGCGAGGGCGTGCTCGAGCTCGGCTCTGAGCGTCGGGGTGTGCTGGACGCGGTACTCCTCGCCGAGCCGCAGGCGCGCGTGCCGTCGCTGGTGTCGATGTCGATCAGCACCTCGGCCGGGCCCGGGAAGTCCTCGATCGTCTGCTTGAGGTCATCGATCGCGGTCGCCGGAGAGGCTGGCGCGTCGACGCGCAGGTGCAGGGGCTGGGCGAGCGTGCTCGCGGCGCGGCGCGGCGGCCTCGGCCCGCCGGCCTGCTCGATCTCCTCCTCGGTCGGGTCGAAACGCTCGACGTTCTGCACGACGACGCAGGTCTTGCCGGCCTCCTTGTGGTCGACGCGGCCGCGGACGAGCACGACCGCGTCGACGGCCAGCGCCGCCTCGTGCTCTGCCAGAGCCTTGCCGAAGATGAGCACCTCGACCGAGCCCTCGAGGTCGTCGAGCGTGGCGAACATCATCGGGTCGCCGTTGCTGGTGCGGATCCGCTTGGCCTCGCTGATGATCCCGCCGACCGTCACCCAGTCCTTGTCCTTGCGATCGGCGAGCACGCCGAGACCGGGCAGTCGGTGCGTGCGCGCAGCGCCTCGCGCAGCGGCTTCAGCGGATGCGCGGAGATGAACAGGCCGATCGCCTCCTTCTCGGCCGCGAGCAGCTCGGCGCTGCTCGAACTCCTCGCCGGGATCGGCGGGTGCACGCGGGCGGCGCGAGGCCCGGCGCCGGCCCGCCGGTGCGGCTCCGCGCCTGCCGGCTCGTCCGTCGCGCAGGTCGAAGATCGAGCCCTGGCCGATCTAGCGCGTCCTGCTGGGCCTTCTGGCCCGCGGCCTGGGCCTGCTCGAGCACCGCAGCATGCCCTTGCGGGTGGCGCCGGTCGAGCCGAAGGCGCCGCACTTGATCAGCGCCTCGATCGCCTTCTTGTTGACCGCGCGGTTGTCGACGCGCTCGCAGAAGTCCCACAGCGACGGTGAACTCGCCGCCCTCCTCGCGCGCGCGCTTGATCGCCTCGACCGCCTGGTAGCCGACGCCCTTGACGGCATCCAGGCCGAAGCGGATGTTGCCGTCGACGACGATGAACTCGTGGTCGGAGAGGTTGACGTCGGGCGGCAGGATCTCGATGCCCATCTCCTCGCAGCGCGCGACGAAGAACGGAACCTTGTCCTTGGTCGACATCACCGAGGAGATCAGCGCGGCCATGTACTCGGCCGGGTAGTTCGCCTTCAGCCACGCGGTGCGGTAGGAGATCAGCCCGTAGCAGGCGGCGTGGGACTTGTTGAACGAGTAGTCGGCCGACTTTTCGTTCGTCTGCCAGAGGAACTCGATCACCTCGTCGCTCGTGCCCGACGCCCGCGCGCCCTCGACGAACTCCGGCTTCAGCGCGGCCATCGCCTCGCGGTTCTTCTTGCCGATCGCCTTGCGCAGGTCGTCCGCCTTCGCCCCGGAGAAGCCCGCCAGCTCCTTGGAGATCTGCATCGCCTGCTCCTGATAGAGGATCACGCCCTTCGTCGACTCGAGGATCGGCCGCAGCCGCTCGTCCGGGTAGGCGATCGACTGCGGGGTCGTGCTTGCCGCGGGCGTAGGTCGGGATCTGGTCCATCGCGCCCGGGCGGTAGAGGGCGCCGAGCGCGACGAGGTCGTTGAACTCGTCCGGGCGCACCTTCTTGAGCGCCTCGCGCATGCCCTCGGACTCGAACTGGAACACGCCGATCGAGTCGCCGCGGGCGAGCATCTCGTAGGTCGTGGCGTCGTCCAGCGGGAGCGTCGTCATGTCCGGGCGCGCGCCGCGTCGAGCGCTCGATGATGTCCAGCGCGTCCTCGATCACGTCGAGGTTGCGCAGGCCGAGGAAGTCCATCTTCAGCAGGCCGATCTCCTCGATCGGCTTCATCGAGAACTGCGTGACCGTGCGGAAGACGCGATCGCCGTTCTCGTCGGTCTCCCGCGTCGGCGAGCTGCAGCGGCACGATCTCCGTCAGCGGCCGGTCGGCGATCACGACGGCGGCGGCGTGGATCGAGGAGTTGCGCACGATGCCCTCGAGGCCGCGCGCGACGTCGATGATCCGACGCGCCTCGCCGGTCCTCGTCGCATGCCTTGCGCAGCGGCTGGCCGGGCTCAGGCAGTCCTCGAAGCGAGGGCGCGCGGCCCATGATCGGGTCGGGGATCAGCTTCGCGAGGCGGTCGCCCAGCGCCGTAGTCGAAGCCGAGCACGCGCGCCGCGTCGCGCGTCGCCGCGCGCGGGAACATCTTGCCGAACGTGACGATCTGCGCGACGGAGTCGCGGCCGTACTTCTCGGTCACGTAGCGCATCACGCGCTCGCGGCCGCGCACCGAGAAGTCGATGTCGATGTCCGGCATCGACACGCGCTCGGGGTTCAGGAAGCGCTCGAACAGCAGGTCGTAGCGGAGCGGGTCGACGTCGGTGATCGCGCAGGCAGTAGGCGACGATCGAGCCGGCGGCCGAGCCGCGGCCGGGGCCGACCGGCGATCCCGCTCTCCTTGGCGAAGTTGACGAAGTCCCAGACGATCAGGAAGTAGGCGTTGAAGCCCATCCTGTCGATCACCGCCGAGCTCCATCTCCATCCGCTCGAGCGCCTCCGCCGGCGGCGGGTCGCCGTAGCGCAGGCGCAGGCCCTCGCGCACGCGCGCCCGCAGGTAGTCGCGCTCGTCGCTGCCGTCGGGCGTCGCGAAGCTCGGGATCAGCTGCTTGCCGAGCTCGAGCTCGACGCGAGCAGCGCTCGGCGATCTCCAGCGTGCTCGCGATCGCCTCCGGCCACTCCGCGAACGCCGCCGTCATCTCGTCGCTGTCGCGCAGGTAGAACTCGTTCGTCTCGAATGTCAGCTTCGGCGCGGCGATCGTGCTCTTGGTCTGCACGCACAGCAGCGCCGTGTGGTGGTCGTAGTCCTCGCGGCGCAGGTAGTGGACGTCGCCGGTGCCGACGAGCTCGCCGCCCGATCTCGCGCGCGATCCGGACGATCCCCTCGTTGCACTTGTCCTGCGCGGCGAGGCCGTTCTTCTGGACCTCGAAGTAGACGTTCTCGCGGGCCGAAGACCGCTCAGCAGCTCGTCGGCGTGCGCGCGCGCGTCATCGATCGCGATCGTCGATCAGACGCTGGCAGAAGCGCGAGGCCAGGCAGCCGGTGAGCGCGATCACGCCCCTCGGAATGCCGCTCGACCTGCGCGAGGTCCACGTTCGGCTTGCCGCGCTGCAGCCCCTCCAGGAACCCGGCGGAGGAGAGCTTCACGAGGTTCCGGTAGCCCGTCGTCGTTCGCCGCCAGCAGCGTCAGGTGGTTGCGCTCGACCTTGCCCGGTCCCGTCGCTGTGTGGTCGTCGACGAGGTAGATCTCGCAGCCGATGATCGGCTTGATGCCGTGCTCGCGCACAGGCCTTGTAGAGCTCGACGGCGCCGTTCATCACGCCGTGATCGGTGAGCCCGAGCGCCGGCTGGCCGAACGCCGCCGCGCGCTCCGCGAGGCGCGTCGATCTTGCACGCGCCGTCGAGCAGCGAGTACTCGGAGTGGACGTGCAGGTGTGCGCAGGATGGCGAGCTCACGGGCACTGGGATGCTAGGCGCCGGGTCGGCGGAGCTCAGGCGCGCCGCGTCGCTGTTTACGAGCTAAGCGCAGGCGCCCGATCAGCGACATGCTGTGCTTGTGGGCTTGCGGCTCTCCGCGGGCGCCGCGGGCTGGGCGCAGTGCCTCCTCGAGCGGCCGCCGTCGCCCGTGAGGAGGCATCCTCGGCGGCGGGCGCCGGCCGGGACCTGGGCGGCCTGGCGCGGGCTCGCCGGCTCGGCGCGCGGGCGCCTCCTGCGGCGTGCTCTCGGCGCGCGCGCGAAGGCGCTCGACGGCAGCCGCGAGGGCCTGGGCCATCTCCGCGCCCGCGTTCCTGCGTCCCGTGGGCCTGCGACAGGCGGCGCGAGCGGCGCCCGCGGGACGGGCGCCTGCGGCCGCGTGGGCTCGGGCGGTGGAGCAGGCCGCTCGGCCGCCTGAACGCGCTGCATCCGGCGGCCAGGCGCTCGAGTATTGACCGGACCTGTCCAACGACCACCGCCGCGTGGCGGTTGCCCTCGCGGATGCTCCTCAGCTCGCTCTCAGCCCGCTCGCGCGCCGCGCGCTCATATCGCAGGCCGGCCTCGATCTCGGCGGTGCGCCGCTCGAGCTCCCTCACGCGACCCCCGAGCTCCTCGTCCGAGCGCTGATGCGCGCCCGCTCGGCTGCGGCTCCTGCTCGGCCGTCACGAGCTGACGCTGCACGGCCTCCAGGCGCTCGGCGATCTCGCGCGACCTCGCTCCTGGTCCTGCAGGCGGCGGCTCGACGCGTTCGGACTCCAGCGCGGCTCTCGCGCTCGACCGCGGCAAGGCGGTCCTCGGCCTCGATCCTCAGCTGCTGCTCGGCGTACTCGCGCTGCTTGACACGGCGCAGCTCGTGCTCTCGCTCCCCGGCCTCCTCGCGCTCGGCCTCGAGGATGCTCGCACAGCCGGCGGCTCTCCTGCTCCGCCTCCTGCAGGCGCTGCTGCAGGCTCGCACGTGGCTTTCGAGCGTCTGCACGGTCGCTTCGGCGGCCTCGGCGCGACGGGTGAGCGCCGCCTCGCCGCTCTCCGCGGCACGCCGCGCGCGGCGTTCGGCGAACAGATCGCTCTCTCCCCTGCGCCCTTGCCCCTCTGGCCCGCTGCCCGGGAACCCGCCGGGCGTATCATGTCCCTCTGCCATCACGTTGGCCCGGACGGTACGCCCAGCTGCCGAGACGGCTCGGCAACTACTCGTTGCGCAGCCGCCAGGCCATCCGCGACTGCAGCGACCACAGCTCGATGAAGCCCGGCGAGGCGGTCTGGGTGAACAGTCCGCCGGACTCCGAGAACGAGGCCAGTGCGGCGTCGTAGACGGCGTTCGGCGAGGAGCGCGTGATCACGCGCGCGCTGGCCCTTGTAGAGCTTCATGCCGATCGTCCCGGTGACCCGCTCGTTGACCCGCTCCATGTAGGCGTCGAGGTCGCCGCGCAGCGGCTCCCACCACAGCCCGGCGTAGACGAGGTAGGCCCACTGGCGGTCCAGGCCCGGCTTGAACTGGTTCTGGTGGATCGTGCACACGAGCCGCTCGAGCTCCTGATGCGCGGGCAGGATGATCGCCGCGGCGGGGACCTCGTAGATGTCGCGCACCTTCAGCCCGACGATCCGGTCCTCGATGTGGTCGACGATGCCGACGCCGTGGCGCGCGCCGATCACCGGCGACCTCTTCGATCAGGTCCACGAGGCCGAGCGCGCGCGCCGTCGAGCGCGACGGGGATGCCCTCGCTCGAAAGTGAGCGTCGATCTCCTGCGCCTCATCGGGGGCCTCCTCGGGGCGCGTCACGAGCTGGAAGACGTCGTCCTCGGGAGCGTGGTCGAGGTCCTCGATCCAGCGTCCCTCCGAGGAGCGTCCCCAGAGGTTGTCGTCGATCGAGTACGGCGCGGCCTCCGTCCCGCCCTTGACGGGGATGCCGTGCTCGCGGGCGTAGGCGATCTCCTCCTCGCGTCCCATCTGCCATGAGCGCACGGGTGCGATCACCTTGAGCTCGGGTGCGAGCGTCGCGATCGTCGCCTCGATCCGGACCTGGTCGTTGCCCTTGCCCGGTGCAGCCGTGGGCGATCGTGTCGCAGTCCGCTCGCGCGCGCGTGCTCGACGGCGAGCTTCGCGATCAGCGGGCGCCCGAGCGCGGTGAACAGCGGATAGCCGCCGCCATACAGGGCGTTCGCGCGGATCGCGGGCGCGAGGTACTCGCGGGCGAACTCCTCGCGGGCGTCGACGACGTGGCAGTCGACGGCCCCGAGCGCCAGCGCCTTTCCCCTGATCACCTCGTAGTCCTCGCCGGGCTGGCCGAGGTTGACCGTCAGGCAGACCACCTCTGCGCCGTAGTGGTCCCGGATCCACTTGAGCATCACGCTCGTGTCGAGGCCGCCGGAGTAGAGCAGCAGCACGCGGCTGACGTGCGCGGGGTCCGCCTCGTAGCTCGCGGTGCGCGGGAAGGCTGTTGCGTCATCCGGGGTCATCGACCCCAGACCCTAGTGCTTCTTGCTGCTCCTCCGGGGTGCCCTGAGCGTCATGCTCGCCGCCGAGGCGCCGTGCTGGGTGAGGCCCGCAGCGTCCGTCGCGAGCACCGCGAACCGGACCGGCTCTCCATACGGGAGCCTGGCGACCGACGCGGTGTATGTGCCGGAGCCCGTGACGTCCAGCGTCATCGGAGTGCTCTTCGTGCGCCTGCATGTGCTCTTGACCCGCCGGTGGCGACGCACGACCGTGCACCTGACGCTGGCCTTGTAGCTCGCCGTTGCTGCCACCGTGACCGCATCCGCGTTCGGGTCGCTCGCGATGATCTGAAGCTTGCATTCCTGCAGGTGGCACGCCGGCCGGCCTGAGATGTGAGCCGCGGGGGCGGCGGTGTCGAGCGTCACCGGCGATGACGCGGCGCTGCGCGTCGTGCTGACGCCACCCGGGTTGCTGGCCTGCACCACGCACACGAGCTGGTAGCCGATGGCGCCGCTCACCGGCACGAAGATGTCGCTGGGTCCGCTCTGCAGCACCTGTGGCGAGGTGCCTTCCGTCTGGAACGTGTAGGTGAACGCGGCCGCGCCGGTCCATGTGCCGGGTTCGCAGGTCAGGGGGCTGTAGTCGACCGGGGCCGCGCCGAGCGCCCTGAGCGCCGGCGGCGCGGTGGTCCTGACGGCCAGCGGCGGTGCTTCGTCGCCTTCGATGAAATCGCGGATCTCGGGGGCGGCGATGTTGGTGAACACGTTGACCGAATTGACCGGGCAGCCCTTGGCGCCGAAGTCGACAAGTCCCACCTCGACGGCGGGCGAGCCCTCGGTGAGCGGTCCTCCGCTGTCGCCCTGGCAGGCAGATGAGCTCTGGGACACGGCGCACAGAAGGACGGCGGAGTTGACACCGACGGCGTTGCGGCACGCGTCGCTCGAGATCGCCGTCAGGGTCGTCGAGTAGAGAAATCCGTCTGGTTCGGACCCCGCGCTCCCGTCTTCCAGGCCGTTCTGTTTGCCGTAGCCGCTGAGGCTCAGGGTGGTTTCCGGTGCGGGTGTGGCACCTGACCCGACGAGCGCGATCTCGGCGGTGTTGTCGGTCGAGAGGATGGTCAGCGGTTTGGCCAGGGTCAGCACCGCAACGTCATCGCGGATGTTCGGGAGCGGCGAGTAGTCCGGGGTGCGTCCTGACCGCGGACACACCCTCCACCTGCGCTCCGGGCGGGACCTGCCCTTTTTCAAGGTATTCGCTCACGTCGCTGGCGCCGGCGAGCACCGTGATCTCGTTCGCCGGGTACTGGGAGGTCGTGCCCTCGTGCGTCACGCAGTGGGCCGCGGTGAGGATGTGCAGCGGGTCGATGATCGATCCACCGCAGCTGACGCCGGTGGATCCTTCGACGACCAGGACGTAGACCTGCCACGGGAAGTTCTTGATTTCGGCTTTCTGGCCGCCGACGATCAGCGGGATCATCTTCGCGGACGCAGCCGGTGCGCCCGTGAGCGCCCCGGTGAGCAGGAGAGCGCAGACGAGCGCTGCGAGCGTGGTGGAGGAAATCCTGCGCATGGGTCACCTCAGAGCGCCCGAGAGGCGCTCGAGTGCCTCCTGGACGTCTGTTCGATCGATGTTGAGCGGTGGGAGCAGACGAAGGGTGCTGGGCCCCGTCGCGTTGACGACCAGGCGCTGCTCGAGCAGGGCCCGCCGGGCGACCTCCGGGGCACTGACCGACAGCTCGCACGCGAGCATCAGGCCGCGACCGCGGACCTCTGTGACACCGGGCAGCGACGCGAGCCCCTCGGTCAGGAGCTCGCCCTGCTCGCGCACGTTCTCGAGCAGCGCGGGCTCGCTGCTCAGCTCGAGCGCGGCAAGCGCGGCCGAGGCGACCACCGGGCCGCCGGCGAACGTCGAGCCGTGGTCCCCTGGCTTCAGGATGTCTGCGAGGCGTTCACCGGTCACAAGTGCTCCTATCGGCAGACCACCCCCCAGAGCCTTAGCGGTTGTCATCGCATCGGGAACAACTCCGGTCTGCTCATACGCCCACAGCGTGCCCGTGCGCCCCATCCCGCACTGCACTTCGTCGAAGATCAGGGCGGCTCCGTGCTCGTCGCATGCCCTGCGTGCGGCGTGCAGGGTCTCGGCCGGCAGCTCGTGCACGCCGCCCTCACCCTGGATCGGCTCGAGCAGGACGGCGGCGGTGTTCGCGTTGACCGCGGCGTCGATCGCGCCGGCGTGCGGGGCGATCGCCAGGAACCCGGGCACGAGCGGCGCGAACGGCGCCTGCTTTGACTCCTGCGGGGTGGCAGACAGGGCGCCGTAGGTGCGGCCGTGGAACGCGCCGTGGACGACGAGGATGTCGCCGCCGGGGCGTGCGCGGCGGGCGAGCTTGATCGCGGCCTCATTGGCCTCGGCGCCCGAGTTGCAGAAGAACACCTTCCCGCCGAGGCTCGAACCCGCGAGCCGCTCGGCCAGGAGCATCGCCGGCTCGGTGTAGAAGAGGTTGCTGACGTGCATCAGCACCCCGGTCTGCTCGCGCACCGCGTTCACCACACGGGGATGGCAGTGCCCGAGGTTCGTCACCGAGATGCCGCACAGGAAGTCCAGGTACTCGTTGCCCTCGGCGTCCCACAGCCTGGCGCCCGCCCCGCGCACGAACTCGACCGGCATCCGCGCGTAGGAGCCGATCACGCTCTCCCGCTCGATCCGCTGCAGGTCGGCGAGGCTCACATCGCCGCCTCGATCTTCGTTCCGATCCCGGCGTCGGTGAACAGCTCGAGCAGCAGCGAATGCCCTAGGCGCCCGTCGAGGATGTGGGCGGCCCCGACACCGTCGTCGATTGCCTGGACGCAGGCCTCGAGCTTGGGCCTCATTCCTCCCTGCAGGTCCGCGAGGGCGCGGCGCACCTGCTCCACCGTGGCCTGGCCGATGAGGCTCTCCGGGTCCTCGGCGTCCGCCAGCCAGCCTGGGACGTCGGTGAGGAACACGACCTTGTGTGCGCCAAGCGCGCCCGCCACGGCACCGGCGGCCTCGTCCGCGTTGATGTTGTACGAGTTGCCCTCGCGGTCGGCGCCGACGGAGGCGATCACCGGTATGTAGTCGCTGGCGATGTGCTCGATGACGCCCACGTTGACCCGTTCGATGCGCCCGACGAAGCCGATGTCCTGGCCGCCGGGAGCGGAGCGGCGGGCCACCCGGAACAGGGTGCCGTCGTCACCGCACAGGCCGACGGCGGGCTGACCGTGGCGGCTGAGGCGCAGCACGATCTCCTTGTTGACCTTGCCGACCAGCACCATCTTCGCGACCTCGACCGTGTCCTCGTCGGACACGCGCAGCCCGTCGACGAAGCGCACCGGCAGTCCGAGGCGCTCCATGTAGCTCGTTATCTCCGGTCCGCCGCCGTGCACCACGATCGGGTTCAGCCCGACGTACTTCAGCAGCACGACGTCCCGCGCGAACTCCTCGCGCAGAGCCTCATCCTCCATCGCCGCACCGCCGTACTTGATCACCACGGTCTTGCCGTGGAACTCCCGTATGTAGGGGAGCGCCTCGAGAAGTGTTCCTACGTCGCGCACGGCGCGCCTCCCCCGCTCATGTCGTGTACTCGGCGTTGATGCGCACGTACTCGTGCGACAGGTCCGAGAAGAAGACCTCTGTCTCGGCGCCCTCGCCCGGAAGCACGATCTCGTACTCGACCTCGCGCCGGGCGACCGCGGCCGCGAGCGCCTGCTCGTCGTAGGGGATCGCGGCTCCCGCGGAGCACACCTGGGTCCCCTCGATCGAGATGTCGACGGGCAGCGGCGATGTTCCCGGCAGCGCCGCGCCCACAGCCTGCACTATCCGCCCCCAGTTGGGGTCGCCGCCGTGCAGCGCCGCCTTCACCAGCGGGGAGTTGGCGACGGCGCGCGCAGCCGCCTCCGCGTTGGGCAGATGGCCGCCGCTGACGGTCACCCTGGCGATCCTCGCAGCGCCCTCGCCGTCGGCGACCATCTTGATCGCGAGCTCGCGCAGCAGCGCGTCGAGCGCCTGGCCGAAGAGGAGCTCATCCTCGCTCTCGGGGGCCACGTGCACCCCGGAGGCGCCCGAGCACATCAGGATCGCGGTGTCGTTGGTGGAGAGCTGCCCGTCGACGGACGCGCGGTCGAAGGAGCGCTGCACGCAGACGCCGAGCAGCAGGTCCGCGGTCTCTGCTGAGAGCTCGGCGTCGCTCTGAACGAAGCACAGCATCGTGGCGAAGCGCGGGGAGATCATCCCTGCGCCCTTGCACTGGGCGTTCAGCCGGACCGTGCCGGATGGGAGCTCGACCTGCAGGCAGGCCCGCTTCTCGAACGCATCGGTGGTCTGGATCGCCTGCTGGAAGGCGCTGTCGCCGTCGGCGCCGAGGCCGGCCCGTGCCTGCAGGATTCCCTTGATCACGTTCTCGACTGGCAGCATGTGGCTGATCGCGCCCGTGGAGGCGAGCGCGACCTCGGCGGGGTCGGCTCCGGCCGCGGCTGCGGCGGCGCCCTGTGTCTTGGCGGCATCTTCGATCCCGCGTCGGCCCGTGGCGGCGTTCGCGCAGCCGGAGTTGACGAGCACCACCCGCAGGCGGTCCAGGCGGCAGCGCTCGCGGGTCACGAGCACCGGTGCTGCGGGTGTGCCGCTGGATGTGAAGCGCGCCGCGCTGACCGGGGCGGGCGAGTCGCAGATCAGCAGGCCCACATCGGGTCTGCCGCTCGGCTTCAGGCCCGCGGGCACTCCGGCGGCCCGGAACCCCGCCGGGAGACCTGCGCCGGGTCCGAGGTCCGTGACGTGCGCCGGCGCCGGCACCCAGCGCGAGGTGAAGAACGGCTGCGCGGAACCCTCGGCCGAGCTCACGCCAGCCCCCCGGTCTCGGGCTTCGAGAACATCAGGTTGAGGTTCTGGACGGCCTGCGAGGACGTGCCCTTCCAGAGGTTGTCGATCGCGGAGAACACCAGCACCTTGCCCGTGTGGCCGTCCGCGGCGGCGAAGACACGGCAGAAGTTGGTCTCGCGCACCTCGCGGACACCGGGCGGCGCGCCCACGACCTCGACGAACGGCTCGTTCCGATAGGCGTCGTAGAAGAGGTCGGCGAGCTCGGGCTCTCCCACGGGGCGGGTCGTGGTGACGTAGCAGCTCGCCATCTCCCCCTGGTCCAGCGGCACCAGGTGCGCCTGGAACTGGACCTTGACATCGGCGCCCAGCAGCGCGAGCTGCTCCTCGATCTCGGGTGTGTGCCTGTGGGCGGCGACCTTGTAGGGCACGATGTTCTCGCCGGCCATCGACAGGTGCGTGCTCTCGTCGAACGCCCGGCCCGGCTCCCGATATCCCCTGCTTTGCGTCTATGACGACGTCCGCGATGACCCCGGCACGCGCGAGCGGTGCGAGTGCGAGCAGCGATGCGGTCGGGTAGCAGCCGGGGTTCGCGACGAGCTGCGCCGCCTGGATCTCCTGCCGGTGCAGCTCGGTTAGCCCGTACACCGCTTCGGGCAACATCTCCGGGTGCGGGTGCTCTCCGTACCAGTGCCGGTAGCTCTCGAGCGAGCGCAGGCGAAAGTCGGCGCTAAGATCGACGACCCGCACCCCGCCTTCGCGCAGCACGCTTACAGCGGGGGCCGCCGCCGCGTGCGGGTAGGCGACGACCGCGGCGTCGATGCCGGCGAGTTCGCGCGGGTCGAGCTCCTGGATCTGAAGTGGCACGCGGTAGCGGGGATAGAGGTCCTCCAGCGGACGGCCGACCTCCGAGCGCCCGGTGACGGCGACGAGGTCGAAGCCGGGATGGCGCCAGAGCAGGTGGGCGGCGAGAGCTCCCGCGAATCCTGTTGCGCCGGCGACGGCGACGGCGGGTGCTCCCTGTTCGCGCGGCTGGCTGCTCATGCTAGCCACGGAGCTCGCCCCCGAGGCCCGAGAGGGCGCTGACGATGCGCTCGCGCAGCGGAGCTATGTCCTGGTCGGTGAGCGTCTGCTCCTGCGAGCTGAATGTCAGCGCGAGCGCCAGGGAGCGACGTCCCTCCCCCACCTGTGCTCCCGTGTACACGTCGAAGATCCGCACGTCGGTGAGCATCTCGCCCGCTGCTGCGCGGGCGTGGTCGATGACCGCCTGGGCGGGCACGTCGGACGGGAGCGTCACCGCCAGGTCCTGACGCAGCGACGGGAACGCGCCGAAGCCCCGGAAGGTTGCTGTCTGCTGGGCGCAGCGCGCCAGGAGGCCGAGATCGACCGCGAAGGCAGCTGTCCGGTCAAGGTCCCATGCGCCGGCGACGAGGGGATGAACCTCGCCGATGAACCCCAGCGTGTGCGTCCCCGTGAGGATTGCGGCGCTGCGCCCCGGGTGCAGGAACGGCCACGGGCGGGGTTCGAGCGTGAAGGGGACGTCAAAGCGCCCGAGCAGCGCTTCGAGAAGCGCCTTGGCGGCGAAGAAGTCGGCGCGCGGGCTCTGCCCGCTCCAGGACACCGGCGCGAGCGCGCCGGAGAGCACGGCGGCGAGCCCGTGGTGTTCGTCGGCGCCGGGGCCGTCCGGCACGGCCCGGTAGACGGTCCCGGACTCGAACAGCGCGATGTCGGGGCCGTTGCGGGCGACGTTGTGGCGCGCGGCGTCCATGAGGGAGCCGAGCAGCGTGGGCCGCATGATCGACTGCCCGTCCGAGAGCGGGTTTTCCAGCGTCACGACCTTGCGCATGTCGTGGTCCGCGGGGAGCCGGAGCCTGTCGAGCAGCTCGGGGTCGGCGAAGCTCCACCCGACGACCTCGTGCAGGCCGCGCCCGACCAGCGCGTCCTCGGCGGCGCGCCTGACCCGCTGGGCGTGGGTGAGCCGTCCGGCGGCGCCCCTTCTCGCGGGGAGCGTGGCGGGCAGACGCTCGAGCCCGTCGATCCGGGCGACCTCCTCGATCAGGTCGACCTCGCGCGTGACGTCCTGGCGGCGCACGGCGGGCACGCTCACGCTCAGCCCCCCCTCGACCGCCTGGACCTGGAAGTCGAGCGCGCGGAGGATCTCGCTCTGGCGCGATGAGGCGACGGGCACGCCGAGGATCGCGTTGACCCGCTCCTCGCGCAGGAGTATCGGCTCCCCGGCGGGCGGCACCCCTCCGACGTCGATGGTGCCCGCCGCGATGCTCGCGCCGCACAGGTCGACCATCAGGCGGCATGCGAGCGCCTGGGCGTGCATGCACTGCTCTGGTGCGAGTCCCTTCTCGAAGCGCCCTGATGCCTCGCTGCGCAGCCCGAGCGCCCATGATGTCCGGTGGATGTTCGGGCCGTTCCACGTCGCAACCTCGAGCAGCACGCGCGTGGTCTGCGGCTCTACCTCGGATCTCGCTCCGCCCATCAGCCCCGCGATCGATGTCGGCCCCTGGGCGTCGTCGATCACCACCATCTCGCCGTCGAGCGTGCGCGTCTGGCCGTCGAGGGTCTGGACCTGCTCGCCGTCGCCTGCACGCCGCACCGTGAGCGCAGATCCTGCGACCCGGTCGAGGTCGAATGCGTGCAGCGGCTGCCCGGTCAGGAGCATCACGTAGTTGGTGATGTCCACGACGTTGTTGATCGGCCTCTGGCCGGCCGCGGTCAGGCGGGCCTTCAGCCATGCGGGCGACTGGCCGATCGTGACGTCCTGCAGCACCCTCGCGGTGAAGCGGGGGCACAACTCCGGGCACTGCACGTCGACGTGCACACCGTCCACCGGTCCCGCCGATCCGGGGTCCGTCGCCCAGGGCTCGGCTGCGAGCATGGCTCCCGTGGCGGCGTGCAGCTCGCGGGCGACCCCGTAGACGCCGAGGCAGTCCGGCCGGTTGGGGGTGATCTCCAGCTCGAGCACCTCCATCGAGATGGCGAGAACGTCCGCGAGCGCCGTTCCGGGGGCTGGCGTGCCGTCGATCTCGTCGAGGACGAGGATGCCCTCGCCGCCCGGTCCGATCTCAAGCTCGCTCTCGCTGAGGATCATGCCTTCGGAGACGATCCCGCGGAGCTTGGCCTTGCCCAGCTTCGTGCCGTCCGGCATCACCGCGCCGGGACGCGCGACCGCGACGCTCTGGCCCGCCGCGACGTTCGGAGCACCGCAGACTATGCACGCGGGCTCCTGCAGGCCGAGGTCGACCGAGCACACCCTCAGGCGGTCTGCATCGGGGTGCGCCTGCGCGCTCAGCACGAGGCCGACGACGAAGTTCTCGGAGCTCGGGACACCGTGGGAGTGGATCGCCTCGACCTTCGTCCCGGTCATCGTCAGGCGCTCCTCGATCGCTCGCGCGTCCAGCGGCGGATCGCAGTATTCGCGCAGCCACGGCAGCGGCACCCTCATCCGAACTGCTCCAGGAAGCGCAGGTCGTTCTCGTAGTACAGGCGCAGGTCGGGGATCCCGTGCCGGAGCATCGCGATCCGCTCGACTCCGAGCCCCCACGCGAACCCCTGGACCTTCTCGGGGTCATAGCCGGGCGCGTTCGCATCGGTCCTCGGCACGTGCTCGTAGACGTTCGGGTCCACCTCGCCCGCCCCGAGGACCTCGAGCCAGCCCTCTCCCTTGCACAGGTAGCAGCGGGCGCCATCCTTCAGGAAGCCCTGTCCTCCACAGTGAAAGCACGAGACGTCCACCTCGACGCTGGGCTCGGTGAACGGGAAGAAGTGGGGCCTGAGCCTGACGTCGCGCTCGTCGCCGAAGACAGCGCGCGCGAACTCCAGGAGCGTGCCCTTGAGGTCCGCGAGCGTGATGTCCTCGTCGACCGCGAGCCCCTCGATCTGGTGGAACTGCGGGGTGTGCGTCGCGTCGGAGTCCGGGCGGTAGACGCGGCCCGGTATCACCACGTAGAGCGGCGGCGGGTGAGCCTCCATCGCGCGGACCTGCATCGGCGAGGTGTGCGTGCGCAGTACCTCCTCGGGCGACACATAGAAGGTGTCGGTTCGGGCGCGCGCAGGGTGCGTGGGGCTGTGGTTGAGTGCGTCGAAGTTGTAGTGCACGCTCTCGATCTCGGGTCCCTCCATGACCGTGAAGCCGAGACCGAGGAAGATGTCTTCGAGCTCGCGCGTCGTGGCGGTCAGCACGTGCAGGCGCCCGATCGGCTGCGGCGGCGCCCCGGGGAGGGTGACGTCGACGGTGTCCCCACGCAGACTCGCCTCGAGCTCGTCGGCGGAGAGCTCGCCGGCGCGCGCATCGATCAGCGCCTCGAGTGCCTGTCGCGCCTGGTTGGCGGCCTTGCCCACGGCGCCGCGCTGCTCGGGGGGTAGCTCTGCCACGCCACGCAGCATCTGCGGCAGCTCGGCCTTGCGGCCGAGGTAGCGCACGCGCAGCTCCTGCAGCGCCTCGCTGGTCGAGGCGGCGGCGATCTCGCCCTGCGCCTGCTCGCTGAGCTCTGTTATCCGGTCGATCATGACGAGCGGACCCTAGATGGTCGGCGGGTCATCTCGTAGAGAGCCACCGTTGTGGCCATCGCAGCATTGAGCGACTCGGTCGCGATCGGGATGTGCGCGACCCTGTCGCAGGCGGCGAGGACCTCGGCGGGCAGACCGTGGCGCTCGGAGCCCACGAGCAGCGTCAGAGCGCTCGCAGACAGGTCCGCGGGGCCGGCCAGCTCATCGCCCTCACCGGCGGCCAGGGCGATGAGCTCCCCCGGCAGCTCCGCCGCGCTGGAGACCCTCGCGAGCGGCACCTCAAAGATCGCGCCCATACTCGCGCGGACCGCCTTCGGGCCATGCGGATCCGCGCAGCCGGGGCCGAGCGCGACACACGAGGCTCCAAAGGCCGCCGCGGAACGAAGCACCGTCCCGACGTTTCCCGGGTCGGTGACCCCGTGGAGGTAGACGCACAGCGGCCCCACGGCGGGACCCCAGCGCTGCTCGTACACCGCGAGCACCCGCGTGCTCGAGCCGAGCGTGGAGGCGCTCGCGAGAGCGTCCCGGTGCACGTCGTGGAAGTCCTCGCCTCCGAGCCCGCAGCCGGCGAGGCGATAGCCCTCGAGCGGTGGCCGGCCGGCCCGCGTGGCAGCTGCGAGCAGGTCCTCACCCTCGGCGAGGAACACGCCGCGGCGTGCGCGCTCGCGCTTGCTGTGGAGCCGGCGCACGGCCTTCAACCTCGGGTTCTGCTGGGATGCGATCTCACTCACGTCTGGTGTTCCTGTCCGGGTTCCTGATGGCGGTGTACGGGAAAAAGAAAGGGCGCCGTCCTTTTCAGGAGCGACGCCCGCGAGGCTGTCGAGTCGGTTGCCGGTACGCGAAGTCAGGCAGCCGACGCCTCTCGGGCGACCTCGGCGAAACGTCGGAAGGTGTCGGCGTCGCGGACCGCGATGTCCGCGAGGACCTTGCGGTCCAGCTCGATGCCGGCCAGGGAAAGGCCGTGCATGAACTGCGAATAGCTCATGCCGTTGATGCGCGCGGCGGCGTTGATGCGCGTGATCCAGAGCCTGCGGAAGTCACGCTTGCGGTTGCGCCTGTCGCGGTAGGCATAGGTGTCGGCCTTGATCAAGGCCTCCTTGGCGCGCTTGTAATTCGATTTCGCCTCGCCGCGGAAGCCCTTCGTCTGCTCGAGCGTCGAGCGGCGCTTCTTGCGGGCGTGGACTGACCTCTTTACGCGCGTCACTTGCTGCCCACCCCGAGCATCCGCTTGATCCGCGGAACGTCGTCCTCGTGCATGATCTTCGGGCCGCCGAGGGCACGCTTCTTTTTCGGCGACTTCTTCTCAAGGATGTGGCTCGTGAACGGGTGGCGTCCGCGCACCTTCCCCTTGGCGGTGACTTTGAAGCGCTTCTTCGCGCCGGAGTGGGTCTTCATCTTGGGCATGGCTGAACGGCGATTATGACACGGTCGAGCCGGCGGCCGCGGCGCCACCGTCATCGGCGGTGCTCGGCTGCAGCTGCCCGTCGCCGTTCGACGCCGGCTCAGCCGCGGCCTCGGTTGACGCCTCGGAGGCGCCGGCCGGTGCATCCCCATCGCTCTGCACAGGGGGCTCAGCGTCGACGGAAGTGCTCTGCTCGGGCGGCGGCGCGCCGTCCGTGGCGCCTGCTGCGACAGCGTCCGCGTCAAGCTCGATCTCGCCGTCCTCCGCGCCGAGGCGGCCTGCCAGGACCGCTTTGGAGGGCGCCATCATCATCGTCATGTTGCGCCCTTCCTGCATCGGGCGCTGCTCGACGACGCCGACCTCGGAGAGCTCCTCCGCGAGCCGGTCGAGGATCGCGGTGCCGCGCTCGGGGTGCGTGACCTCGCGGCCGCGGAACATGATCGTGACCTTCACCTTGTCCTTGTGGCGCAGGAAGCGCTCCACATGGTGCTTCTTGGTGTCGTAGTCGTGCTCGGCGATCTTCGGGCGGAACTTGATCTCGCGCACGGTTATCTGCTGCTGGTGCTTGCGGGCCTGCTTGAGCTTCTGGGCCTGCTCGTACTTGTACTTGGAGTAGTCGAGCACCCTGCAGACCGGGGGCCTGGCCTCAGGGGCGACCTCGACGAGGTCGAGTTCGCGTTCCTGGGCGAACGCGAGCGCGTCGGGCGTCTTGAGCACGCCGACCTGCTGGCCCTGGTCGTCGATGAGCCGGACCTCGGGCACACGGATGCGCTCGTTGATCCTTGTCGTGTCCCGCTCGGGCGGGCGCCGGTCGAACCTGCGGGGAACCGGCACTAGCTGTGGTCGCCTGGCGTCAAGCTGACGTTACGCGTGGCTCTGTGAGGAATTGCCGGGCTTCAATGTCGTCGAGTATAGCTCCCCGGCGAGGCGTTCGGCGAAAGCCGCAATGGGCATGCTCCCGAGATCTCCGCCGTGATGCTCGCGCACCGACACCTCACGGGCGCCCTCCTCGCGGTCCCCGACGATCAGCATGTACGGGATCTTGCGCAGCTCCGCCTCCCGGATCTTGCGGCCGATCGACTCGCTGCGGTCGTCGAGCTCGATACGGGTGTCCTCGCCGCTGAGCTCGTCGCGCACCGACGTTGCGTACTCGGCGAAACGGTCGGACACCGTGAGCACGATGGCCTGCACGGGTGCGAGCCAGAGCGGCAGCTCGCCGGCGTAGTGCTCGAGCATGATGCCGATGAAGCGCTCGTAGGAGCCGAACATCGCGCGGTGGATCATCACTGGGCGGTGCTCCTGGTTGTCCGCGCCGGTGTAGGTCAGCTCGAAGCGCTCCGGCATCGAGTAGTCCAGCTGCACCGTCCCTAACTGCCACGAGCGTCCGAGCGAATCGGTCATGTGCATGTCGATCTTCGGCCCGTAAAAGGCGCCGTCGCCGGGGTTCAGCTCGTATGAGAGACCGAGCTCGTCGAGTGTGCGGGTCAGCTTGAGCTCGGCGCGGTCCCACATCTCGTCGGTGCCGACGCGCTGCTCGGGGCGTGTGGAGAGCTCCAGCCTGACATCGAAGTCGAACATCGCGTATGTCGCGAAGGCCATCTGCAGGCATCCCCTGACCTCGTCCTGCACCTGCTCCTCGGTGCAGAAGATGTGCGCGTCGTCCTGAGCGAAGTGCCGCACCCGCAGCAGGCCGTGCAGCACGCCGGACGGCTCGTTGCGGTGCAGCAGACCCGGCTCGAAGTAGCGGACGGGTAGATCGCGGTAGGAGTGCCGCGTGCTCGCGTAGAGGTGCGCGTGGCCGGGGCAGTTCATCGGCTTGACCCCCATCTCGCGGTCCTCGACCTTGACCGTGAACATGTTCTCCCGGTACTTGCCCCAGTGCCCGGACGTCTTCCAGAGCTCCGCGTCGAAGATCTGCGGCGTCTTGACCTCGCTGTAGCCGCGCTCGGCGCCCATCTGGCGTGAGAGCCTCACGAGCGCGTTGAAGATGCCCGTTCCCGCAGGCAGCCAGAACGCCGCCCCCGGGGAGACGTCGGAGAACGTGAACAGCCCGAGCTCCCGCCCGAGCTTGCGATGGTCGCGTGCCCTGGCCTGCTCGAGGCGCTCGAGGTGCTCCTCGAGCTCGGCCTTGCTGAAGAAGGCGGTGCCGTAGATGCGCGTGAGCATCGTCCTGCTCGAATCCCCCCTCCAGTAGGCGCCGGCCACCGAGTTGAGCTTGAAGGCGCCGACAGTCGCGGTGCTCGGGGCATGCGGGCCGCGGCACAGGTCGGTGAAGGGGCCGTTCGTGTAGAGCGAAACGGTCTCCAGGGGCTTTTGCGGATCGGCGCCGGCGGCGAGGTCGTCGATCAGCTCGACCTTGTAGTCCTGGCCCTCGGCGAGGAACCTCTCGCGGGCCTGCGTGACCGTCACGTCCTCGCGCTCGAACGCCTCCGCGGCCTTGATGTGCTCGCGCATGCGCTCTTCGATCGCCGGGAAGTCCGCCTCGGAGATCGTCGTGCCGGCGGGGAACTCGAAGTCGTAGTAGAAACCGTCGGCGATCGGCGGTCCGATCGAGATCTTCACGCCCTCATACAGTTCCATCACCGCGGCCGCGAGCACGTGGGCGGTGTCGTGGCGAATCAGCTCGAGCGCGTTCGGGCTGCGCTTTGTGACGATCGAGACGCCTGCCCCGTCGGGCAGCGGGCGTGCCAAATCGCGCACCTCACCGTCGATCCCGAGCGCTGGCTCTGAGATCTCGACGGCGAGCGCCGCTCTCGCGAGGCCGGGGCCGATCGCCGCGGCGGCGTCCGCGCCGGTCGCGCCGTCGTCGAGCTCGAGCGCCTTGCCGTCAGGGAGCTTTACGGTGACCGACATCGCAGCGCAGGCTACCTGCCGGCCGGCTCAGGCGATGTGCCAGAGAGCGCCGTCGCCGATCGCGGTGCGGTGAACCTCGCCTGCCCCGAGATGCTCGATCAGCTGCTGCTCGGCATGCTCGCGGTCGACGGGCATGTTGTTCTGAGCCATGATCGCCGCGACCTCCTGGGTCACGAGCCCGTTGGGGAACGCCCTCAGGGCATCCAGCGCATCCTCCGCCGGCGAGCGCCGCTCGAGCGTTGGGTCGAGGTTCGCGACCAGGACGTCGTAGGCCTCGATCGTCTGAAAGCCACCGGCCTCCAGTCGACGACCGTCCTCGTGCTCGAAGACAAGCGATGGCGCTGAGTAGCGCACAGGGCCGTCGGTCTGGCGTGCCTTTCCCTGGAAGTGCGTCGGGCCGCCCTCGGCTTTGCGCGTCTCGGTCTTGTCGGCCTCGTATTGGGCGACGGTCTCAGGCGCGTCGATCGCGTCGATGATCGCGTCGGCGTCGAGGCCCTCGATTCCCTCAAGGACGACACGCAGATCGCTGGGCTCGTCGAGCAGGAGCGGCGTGTTGAACCATGCGAGCTGCAGCGCTCGCAGCACCTCGCGCTCGCGCGGCGGGGCCAGCAGGCGCGTCGCCACGATCGTCCTGCAGGCCGGCGAGGTAGCGAGCACCCGTGCTCGCGGTTCGGTCAGGAACGGCATCCCGAAGCGGCGGAAGGCTAGCGAGCCGAGTGCTGCACGCGTGGTCGTATACCCGCGATCGATGTAGATCTGAGGATCCTCGGCGAGGCCGATCGTGACGATCCGCCACTTCAGCTGGTCTGAGTAGCGCCAGCGCAGCACCGCCATCGCGGGGCTCGCGGAGTACGCCCACGGACACCCACAGTCGGTGTACTCGGTCACTGCGATCACGCCCATGGGACAATGATTGCACGTGCAAGCAGCGCATCCCGGCAGGCCCAAGCTTAGGCGTGGCCGCCGGGCACCGTGATGAGGCTAGACGGGAGCCTCGAGCGCTTCCAGATGCTCGTGCACGCGGCGTACCCATTCCTCGGACACCTCGTCGGCCTGCACCTTGAGGGTCGGCGCCCGGACCTCGAAATCGTCAGGCTCGGGGATACCGAGGTGTTCGAGCACCCGCCTGATGACACCGTCGGTGCTCTCGGCGAGCTCCTCATAGGTGATCTTGAGCGGCTCATAGCCGAGGCCCAGGAAGTAGGCGTCCCACGAGGCGTCGTGGGCGGTCAGCAGCCGCACCAGGTAGTTGATCGCCCGGAAGGAGAAGACGGGTTGCACCCCGTTGCTCGAGTCGCTGGCGGGGTCGTGCTTCCACGCCTGCGTCTGCACCGCCTTCCACAGCGACACGGCCTGGCGGACCTTGTCCTGGCGCGTGATCTGGATGTAGCGCAGACCCGGGAAGGAGCGAGCGAGCAGGTCCGGCAGCGTCCTCTCGGACATGCCCTCGATCCCGCGCAGCAGTTCGGCGAAGTCGCCGAGGTAGCCCCACATCAGCTTGGCGCCGAACACGCCGTTCGGGGTCGTCCCCTCCTCCAGCGCCCACGCCAGATACTCGCCGTAGGTCTCGGGGTGCCAGAGCGGGCTCGGGCTGGCGGCGCCGTCGGGCATCTCCCGGAATGCAAGCCGCTCGACGATGTTCGCGTGGCGCTCGGGGTCGAAGTACTCGTGGGGCCGGCGCGGGAGCCCGGACTTGCGCAGCGCCTCGAAGTACTCCTCGGGGTGCCCGGCGACGCCTGTCCGGTCGAGCTCGTGGCAGAGTAGAGTGCTGCCGCTTCGCGGCGTAGCGCAAACGAGGTACGACAGCATCGGCGATGTCATGACGCCGGCATCCGGTGAAACCGCATTGGGTTAGTGAGAATACAGTGACCGACCGACGTCCGAACATCCTCTACCTGCATTCCCATGACACCGGCAGGTTCGCGCAGCCCTACGGCGAGCAGATACCGATGCCCAACGTGCAGGCGCTCGCGGATCAGGGCGTGCTCTTTCGCGAGGCCTACTGCGCGGCCCCCACGTGCTCCGCCAGTCGCGCCTGCCTGCTGACCGGCCAGTACGGGCAGACGAACGGGATGCTCGGTCTCGCCCACCGCGGCTGGTCGCTTCGCAACTACCACCATCACGTCGTGCACACCCTGCGTGCCGCCGGCTACCACTCGGTGCTGATCGGCGAGCAGCACATCTCGAAGGAGCCCGAGGCGATCGGCTACGACGAGGTGATGAAGATCCCGACGACCCACGTCGACGCGGTCGCTCCGCGCGCCATGGAGGTGCTCGCGCGCGAGCACGACAGCCCGCTCTTCCTGTCGGTCGGCTTCTTCGAGACGCACCGGGAATTCCTTGCGCCGGGGTCGCTGCGCGACGTGCAGTACTCCAAGCCGCCGGCGAACCTGCCGGACACACCGGAGGTGAGGGCTGACATGGCGGCCTTCAAGGCCAGCGCGCGCTCGCTCGACCACGGCGTCGGCATGGTGCTGAACGCCCTCGACGCGTCGGGGATGGCCAACAACACGCTGATCATCTTCACGACGGACCACGGGATGCCGTTCCCCGGAGCGAAGGCGACGCTGTTCGACAGGGGCCTCGGTGTGATGCTGATCATGCGCGGCCCCGCGCCGTTCAACGGCGGCCGCGTCAAGGACGCGCTCGTCTCGCACATCGACATCTTCCCGACGATCTGCGAGTACATCGGCGTGGAGCGCCCGCCGTTCCTGGAAGGCGTCTCGCTGCTGCCGCTGCTGCAGGACGATGCGCCCGAGGTCCGCGAGGAGATCTTCGCGGGCTCCACCTGGCATGCGGCCTACGAGCCTCAGAGGGCCGTGCGCACCAGACGACACAAGTACATACGTCGGTGGGGCGAGCGCAGGACACCGGTGCTCCCCAACACAGACGACGGGCCGAGCAAGGATCTGCTGCTCAGCTACGGCTGGGCCGAGCACGAGATACCCAAAGAGCAGCTCTACGACGTCATCTTCGACCCGAACGAGGCGAGAAACCTGGCTCAGGACCCGGCGCATGCGGAGGTTCTCGAGCAGATGCGCGAGCGCCTGCATGCCTGGATGCTCGACACAGCCGACCCACTGCTCGCGGGCCACGTCGATCCACCGTCGGGGGTCGAGATCAACGACCCCGACCAGCTCTCGGCGACAGATCCCACCACCCGGATCCCCTGACGGCCGCGCCGGCGGGAGCCGTGAGCTTTCCGCTGAGCACCGATCGGTAGTTGGCCACCGAGAGATCGCGGCCAAGCTCGCGCTGCTATGCGCCGCACCGCCGGTAGCGTCCGCATGGACGGCGGACCTCCCATGAACCATCAGCCTCCCCTCCGATGATCCTGGCCCTCCTCGCAGCGGCATGTGCCGTGCCGGCCCTGCTGGCCCTCGGCCTGTGCCGGGCCGCGGCCTGCGGCGACCACGAACTCTCCTCCCGACCCCCGCCGTGCGCCGTCCCGCGGGCCTCGCGCCCGCGTCGGCGCGTCCGTGAACGGCGCGGCTCCCCGCGCGGGCAGCGAACGCCCGCGCAGGCTCCCTGACCCGACCCGGCTGCCGGCGCGCTGAGGTCCAGGCGCGGAGCCTTTCGGGCGCCGTCGCCGCAGGACCGTAGACTCGGTTGCCTTGCGCCTTCTCAGGAACATCCGCTTCACGGCGGCGTTCGTGCCGGTGTCCGCGCTCGCCTGCGCCGCGGCTGCGCTGGCGGGGACCGGGCCTCTGCCGTACTCCAACGCGAGCTCGCGCGCGGTCCAGCGCCAGGACGCCCCCAGCAGCTGTCATGCGCGCGGGAGCGGCCTTTATGCCCTGCCCGACGCGCGCTGCACGCCGGGCGCCCTGGACCCCGCCGTGAGGCAGTCGACGATCGGCTCGACCATCTGCGTGAGCGGATGGACGTCCACTGTGCGTCCCCCCGAGTCCGTGACCGAGCCGGAGAAGTTCGCCAGCATGGAAGCCTACGGCGATGGTGGCAGGGCCGGGCGCTACGAGTACGACCACCTCGTGCCCCTGGAGCTCGGCGGCGCCGTGAACGACCCGCGCAACCTATGGCCGGAGCCGGACTATTCACAGCCGTCGGGCTACTACCTGAACCCGAAGGATCATCTGGAGCGTGCGCTGAACCGGCTGGTGTGCGACGGCTCGATGAGCCTCTCGCGCGCGCAGCTGCTGATCGCATCGGACTGGGTGGCCGCCTACCACCGTTACGGCTGACGGTGGAGGTCCGCGTGCCAGCCTCGATGCAGCGCGTCGCGCGGTGGCAGTGGCCCGAGAGCTTCCCCGTCGCCCAGTTCCCCAATCCGCCGCTGATCCTCGCGCTGGTGGCTGCGGGCGCGGGACGATTCACCTCCGGATGGGCCCACAGCGCGTGCCGCGGCGTGTTCTATGTCGCGCTCACGGTCTGGGCGTATGAGGAGGCGCGCAACGGCGATAACTGGTTCAGGCGGATGCTCGGAGCGGGCGCCCTGATCTACATCGCGGCGCGCATCGCACAGGATTTGCCGGGCTGACGCGCCGGCGTCACCTCAGCTCTGAACGGGCGGCGTGATGTGGGCAGGCGGCGCCGGCATCCCCGCCTCGATGAGCTTCGCCACCTCGTCCACCGGCACCGGCTCGCCGATGAAGGGACCTTGGGCCATCGCGCAGCCCATCGCCGCGAGCGTGTCCACCTGCTCGGAGGTCGCGATGCCAGTCGCGATCACGCCGAGGGACAGGTCCCGGCCGACGATCAGGATCGCCTCGAGCAGCCAGCTTCGGTAGTCCTCGTCGTCTGTCGCGGCGAGCGAGCTGCGGTCCACCTTCAGGAAGTCCAGGGGCAGGCGGCGCAGGTCCGAGTGGTACGCGTAACCGCTGCCGCCGAAGTCGTCGATCGCCACGCGAACGCCGAGGTCCTTGATTTCCCTGAGACGGTCGGCCGCTGCACCGATGTCGCGCATGACGGTGGTCTCCGCGACCTCGACCGTGAGCAGCGAGGGCTCGATGCCCGACAGCTGCAGCGCCCTCCGGACGTCTGTCACGAAACCGTCGCGGTTGAGCTGGCTCGGCGAGACCTTGACGGACACGGTGACGGGCGGGCCCGCGAGGTTGAGCGCGGCGGCGCGCGCGCACCCCTCCTCGAGCACCCAGCGCCCGATCGGGATTATCAGCCCGGTTTCCTCCGCCAGCGGGATGAAGTCCACGGGGGCGAGAACGCCCTGTGACGGGTGACGCCAGCGGATGTCCGCCTCCATGCCCACGACGTTGCCCGTGGTCAGGTCGCGCACCGGCTCGTACAGCAGGAAGAACTGTCCAGCTGCGAGCGCGTTGTTCAGCTCGATCTCCATCTCGCCGCGGCCCTCGACGACCGAGCGCATGTTCGCGTTGAAGACCGTGTACCGGTCCTTCCCGGCGGCCTTCGCCGCGATCAGCGCTGTGCGGGCGTCGCGCAGCAGGTCACCGGGGGTGTTGTAGCGCCCGAACGCGACCCCGATGCTCGCGGTGAGCGAAACGCTGGGGCCGAAGCCCTCGATCTCCACGGGCTTGTGGAGCGCCTCGATGACACGGCGGGCGAGCGAGTCCAGCCTTGCCCCGCGTGCGGCGGACTCCACGAGAACCACGAATTCGTCTCCCCCGAGCCGCCCGACGGTGTCGTGCGTTCGAATGACGGCCTCGAGTCGTTCGGCGACGACCTTCAGCATCTGGTCCCCGGCGTCCTGGCCGAGCCTGTCCGTGACGTCCTTGAACCAGTCGATGTCGATGAACAGCGCGCCGACGAGCATCCCGGACTGCCGGCTCGCCCTTGCGAGCATGCGATCAGCGCGGTCGAGCATGAGAGCACGGTTGGGGAGCCCGGTCAGCGGGTCATACAGCTCTTCGCTTGGGGTCCGCGCTGGCTCCGGGGCGCGCACCCGCTCGGTGGCGGGCGGCCGTGGTCCCCGTGTGCCGAGCATGAAGAGCAGAAGGCCCGCGAGCAAGCTCAGCAGCACACCTGTGACCAGGAGGGCAAGGGCGCCGGCGTCGCCGAAGACCCCGGGGGCGGCCGCGGGACCGAAGCTCTCGAGTGTCCACCCGTCACCCAGCGCGATCGTGCGGCTCTGAGCGCCCGGTCCGGGCGTGCCGGCTGCGAAGGTGACCGAGCCGGAGTCGGTGCTGTGAGTGAGACGGAGCGCGTCTTCGGGGTGACCGCGCAGCGCGCGCTGCAGGACGAGCGTGGGCGCGAGCGACTCGCGCAGCCAGCCTGCGGATGCGGCGCGGCGACCGGCGAGCGAGGACGGTGTCGTGCCGCCGTAGTAGACGGGGGTGTACAGCAGCAGCGAGCTGTGGCCGGCGGTGACGGGCGGGTAGTAGGGCTTGCCGGTGTCGCGGGCGAGAAGGAGTTCGGGGCCCTGTGCGCAGTAGTCGAACGCCGAGGCGGACGCGCCGGCCGCGGCAGGCGGGACTTCTGCGGCCGAGAGGCAGTAGTAGTGGTGGTCGGTGGCCGGCACCACGCTCAGGTGCGGCGCGCCGGCGCTCGCCGGCGTACCCGTCAGCCTGGCCTCGAAGGCGGCCAGTTCGGGCTCCCGGACCAGACTGATCATGTTCAGGCGCTGCAGCTCGGGGTAGCGGTGCAGCGCCCGGACCGCCTTCGCCCACGCCGCGACCTGCGCGGGGGTCGCGTGAGGGTTGGACGCGAAGAAGGCGCCTGCGCTGAGTGTCAGGTCTTCCTCGTGCTGTACCCCCAGCGTGAGCGACGATGCGATCGCCGCCGAGGTCTGGCGGAAGCTCGAGCTCGCCTTCGACGCGTTCGAGTGCGCGATCGAGCGTGCGCCGAGGATCGAGGCGAGGATGCCGATGACGGCCAGCAGGGTCCCGGCAAGCGCCCACAGCACCGTTCGCGAACCGGTTGCTGCGTCCTGCGCCCCACCGGCGGGAGCCGCCGGCTGTGCGCCGGCCTGTGACGGTGCCGTGACGGTGGTCTCTGGTGCCGCTTGCGGCTGCGGGTCTGCGGGCACCGGAGATGCGGGCCCGTCAATAGGGCCGGCGTCGCCGTTGTGCTCGGGTGTGTGTGCGCTGTCGCTTTCGGTCATTGCGATCTGTTCCCCATCGCGCTCCACATTGCATTGCGGTGCGCTCCGCCGACATCGAACCTTCTGCCGCAGGACTTGGCAGCCCGACGCAAGATCTGGACGCATGTTCGATTCAGCCGCCGCGCCCGGCCGGCGGGACGGCGGGCGGGGGGCCTTGCGGGCAGCGCGGGCTTTCACCGTCACGGGGTCTAGGCTTCCACGTTGTGTCGATCGTGAGCAAGCCGTGAGGCTCGGACCCCGCGCCCTCGCGGCCGCTGTGGCCGGCGTGGTCGGGTACGACCTGCTGCAGCGCGACCGGGCGATCCTGCGCAACTTCCCGATCGTCGGGCACCTGCGCTACCTGCTCGAGGCGTTCGGGCCGGAGCTGCGCCAGTACATCGTCACCTCCAACAACGAGGAGCGGCCGTTCTCGCGCGACCAGCGGCAGTGGATAACCGCGTCGGCGGAGGGCCGGCCCAATGTGTTCGCGTTCGGCACGGACGACGAGATGGAGTCAGTCGAGAGTCTGCTGATCATCAAGCACTCGCCGTTCCCGGCGCGTGCCCCCGCCGACGGGGGGAACGGGACCGCGCCGCTCTTCTCCGTCCCCGCGGGCAAGGTCCTCGGTGCTGCGCACGCCCGCCCCGGCGCGTTTCGTCCGGCGTCGATCGTGAATGTCTCCGGCATGAGCTACGGCGCCCTGTCCCCGCCGGCGATTCGCGCCCTGAACCGCGGTGCGATGCTCGCCGGAGCACTGCAGAACACGGGCGAGGGCGGTCTCGCCGACGCCCACTGCGAGGGTGGCGAGCTGGTCTTTCAGATCGGCACCGGGTACTTCGGGTGTCGCGACGAGCGAGGGCGCTTCAGCCTCGACGAGCTGCGGCGGCGCATCGAGCAGGCACCGGTCCGTGCGATCGAGATCAAGCTCTCGCAGGGCGCCAAGCCCGGTCTCGGCGGGCTGCTGCCGGCCGCGAAGGTCTCCCCGGAGATCGCGGCGATCCGCGGGGTTCCCGCGGGGGTTGACTGCGTCAGCCCGCCGATGCACTCCGCCTTCTCGGACGTCGACGGCCTGGTCGAGTTCATCGAGATGATCGCGCAGGACACCGGCCTTCCCGTCGGGATCAAGTCGGCCGTCGGCGAGAGAGTCTTCTGGCAGCGGCTCGCCGAGCGAATGGTGAGCACCGGAGGCGGCCCTGACTACATCAACATCGACGGCGGTGAGGGCGGTACCGGGGCGGCGCCACTCGCGTTCTCCGACCATGTCGCGCTTCCGTTCAAGATCGGATTCTCGCGCGTGTACTCGAAGTTCGCCGAGGCCGGCCTCGCAGAGGATGTGGTGTTCATCGGAGCCGGGCGTCTTGGTTTTCCGGATGCGGCGCTCTTCGCGTTCGCTCTCGGGTGCGACATGGTCGGCGTCGGGCGGGAGGCGATGATCTCGATCGGCTGCATCCAGGCTCTGCGGTGCCACACGGGCCGCTGCCCATCCGGGGTGGCGACCCAGTCGCGCTGGCTGATGCATGGCCTTGATCCCCAGCTCAAGTCGAGCCACGTCGCCAGCTATCTCTCTGCGCTGCGGGCGGAGACGCTCGCGCTGGCTCGCTCGTGCGGAGCGACGCACCCCGGTCTCGTCGGGCCCGAGCACATCGAGGTCGTATCGGAGCGTTACGGCTCCGCGACCCTCACCGACGTCTTCGGCTACCAGTCGGGCTGGCCCGTCCTCAGCGACCGCAGGCGCGCGGAAGTCGAGTCGCTCATCCCAGCCGGCGCCGCGGGCTAGGGTCCTGCGGCCAGCGCTTCGGACTCGGCGGCGAACGCACCTGTGAGGCCGGCGGCCAGCGGCGACTTCGGGGACAGCGCGTCCTGGACGGCGTACCACCAGAAGTAGCCGCCGACGTAGTAGGGAAGGCCGGGCGCCAGCGAATAGGCCCACGACATGATCTGCCCGGCCTGGGCGAGCGTGCGGCGCGTGGCGTGACGCGGCAGCCCGACCTCGCCGAAGCCCAGCGCCGCGTTCGGGTACAGCGCGTGCAGGGCGAGCATCGCTTCAGCGACCTGCGCGGAGGAAGGCTCTATGCCACCGCACTGCGTCGGGTAGTAGGACAGGAACACATAGTTGAGCCCCTGCGCCACACGGCTCGGCACATACGAGTTCGTGAACTGCACCGGTGTGAGCTCGGATTCCCCGTCTCCGCAGTGCGCGGGCCCGAAGTTGTTGGCGTACAGCGTCAGAGCTGTGCGGCCCCCTGCCGCGGCCACGTCTTCATAGGCCTCGGTGAGCTTTGCCGCGACGTCCGGATAGCTGCCGGTCCAGTTGCCGTTGACCTCGTTTCCCACCTCCCAGATGCCGACGGACGAGCCGAGCTGCGAGATGTATGACTCGACGCGTTCCTGGAATGCAGCGACGCCTATCCGCTTCTCGTCGGAGGAGTCGAGCAGCTCACCCATCACGGTCCCGACGCGGCTGATTTCAGCGACCGGCGAGGCATAGTAGGAGGCCGGCTCGCCGACATCGAAGTAGACCCTCGCGGTGGGGCGCTCGGGCAGCGCGGCGAGCGCACTGAGCAGTGGCTTCATCCGTGGGATGCGGTCGATCGTCACGCCGTACAGCGGCGGGTCGCCGCTGTAGCCGGGCTCCGGCGCGCCGGCGGCCGCCGGCATCGGCGCGGCCGCGACCAGAGAGATGCAGACGGCCGCCGGTACGCCCGCACCGGCGAGGCGTCGAAGGGCCCTGATCGCGGCGTGTTTGCCCACGGGGGAAGACCAGCCCAAGACGGCTCGGCCTAACGCGCGGAGCGGAGCCTGGCGATGCTGACGGGAGCGAGCGCCCCGCCGGGCCCATAGGCGGCGACGGCGACCGCCTGCCCCCCGGCGCTGATCGTGCCGGGGCAAAGCGCGCCGCTGCCGGGACCGAGCACGAACTCCTGCTGCGCGAGCGTGAGCAGCAGCGGCGCCGGTGTTTCACCTGCCGCCAGCGTGAACGTCTCCGCCAGCTTCGCCGCTTCATAGGTGCACCGCATCGACAGGAGCGCCGGGACGGTGATCGTCAGGCGCAGCTTCCCGCTTCCCTTCAGCTGTGCCTTGCCGGTCTTGGTGAATTCCTGCGTCCAGGGCAGCCCGCCCGCGGCAATTTCAACCGACCCGAGTGACGTGCTTGTGCTGCACACCACGCCGTTCGGCCCGGTGTACGCACCCGAGGCGATGGTGACCTTGTCCTTCGCGGCGTCGTTGGCCGCGAGCGTCCCGACGAGGATGCTCGTCGGGCATTCGACTGTTCCTTGCGGTGTCTGCAGCACCTTGCCGCTCAGGACGCTGAGCTGTGCTCCGGCGGGCAGTGTCCCTTCGCTGCTCGTGAGCTGCAGGACCGTGGCCGCCGACGCCGACGCGGCGGCCGTGCACAGCACCGCACACATCACACACATCGCAATCAGGACGCGCCTTCGCATGACTCCCCCTCGCTGCCGCAGTCGGCCCGGTCAACCTCGCCGGTAACCCTAGAGGCTCCGAGCGGGGCGCGCTCGCCGCGACGAGCTCACTCGGTTACGTTTACGGGATGCGCTTCGCCGCCGACCGGCCATTGGACGTCGCCCCGGCCACCGTACTCGACTACCGCGAGCGCGCACGCCGCAGGCTCCCCCGCCAGCTCTTCGACTACATCGACGGCGGCGCCTACGAAGAGTCGACGATGCGCGCGAACGTCGGCGATCTGCAGCGCATCCTGCTGCGCCAGATCGTGATGCGCGACGTCTCCACGCGAGTGCAGGCATGCGAGGTGCTCGGCCAGAAGCTCGCGCTGCCCGTCATCCTCGCCCCGGTCGGTCTGGGGGGGATGTTCGCAGGGCGCGCGGAGGTGCAGGCCGCGCGCGCTGCCCAGGCAGCCGGCACGGCGTTCGTGGAGTCGACCCTGTCGATCTGCAGCATCGAGGAGGTCGCGCGCGCGACAAGCTCGCCGCCGTGGTTCCAGCTGTACGTGATGCGCGACCGCAGCTACGCGGAGGACCTGATGGCCCGCGCCCGCGCGGTGGGGTCGCCCGTGCTGGTACTCACCGTCGACCTCGCGGTGGTCGGCGCCCGTCACCGCGACACCCGCAACGCGGTCGTCGGCGATCCTGGTACATGGGCGAAGATCCGCCGGGGCCTGGACCTGATCTCGCATCCCGCCTGGATCGCCGACGTCCCGCGTGCGGGCAAGCCGCTCACGTTCGGAAACCTCGAGAAGGCTGTGCCCGGGGCGAGCAGCCCCGCGGACTTCAGGTCATGGGTGGACGCCCAGTTCGACCCGAGCGTGACCTGGGAGGACATCGCGTGGGTGCGAAGCAACTGGGACGGCAAGCTCGTGGTCAAGGGTGTGCTGGACCCCGAGGATGCGCGACGGGCGGCCGACGTGGGCGTCGACGGGGTGATCGTGTCCAACCACGGCGGCCGCCAGCTCGACTCGGTCCCCTCGACAGCGCTCGCGCTTCCAGCTGTCGTGGACGCGATCGGCGACGAGGTCGAGGTGCTCGCCGACGGCGGCGTGCGCAACGGCCTTGACGCGGTCAAGCTGATGGCGCTCGGCGCCAGGGCGGTGCTTGTGGGGCGCGCGTGGGCGTGGGCGGTCGCTGCGGGAGGACAGGACGGCGTGCGGCACATGCTGGATGTCCTTCGAGCGGATATCGACACCGCGCTCGGCTTGACGGCCCGCTCGAGCGTGTCCGATCTGGACACGTCGGCGCTGTATTCGCCCACCCCGTTTAGCCAGCCCTCGACGAGGGAATGAACTTCGGGTGACACCTCAGACCGGCCAGGTGCCGCGGCTTCAGATGCGCGGCGGGGCGAGCATCCCCCAGCTCGGCTTCGGCGTCTTCCAGGTTCCGCCCGCCGAGACACAGGCGGCGGTGCAGCGGGCGCTCGATGCGGGCTACCGCCACATCGACACCGCTGCCGCATACCGCAACGAGGCCGGCGTCGGCGCCGCGCTGCGGGCGAGCGGCCTCGAGCGCGGCGATGTGTTCATCACGACGAAGTGCTTCAACGACGACCAGGGCTACGACAGGGCCACGCGGGCGCTGCACGCCAGCCTGCAGCGCCTTGAGCTCGACCGTGTCGACCTCTATCTCATCCACTGGCCCGTTCCGGCCCATGACCTGTACGTGGAGACCTGGAGGGCCTTCATCGACCTTCGGGACCAGGGCCTGATCACGTCCATCGGCGTCTCGAACTTCCAGCCGGCCCACCTCGGGCGCATCGTGCAGGAGACGGGCGAGGTGCCTGCGATAAACCAGATCGAGCTGCACCCATACTTCCAGCAGCACCGTCTGCGACGGGAGCATGAGGATCTCGGGATCCTCACCGAGGCGTGGAGCCCGCTCGCACAGGGCGCCGTCCTCGACGATCCGGTGATCCTGCAGATCGCGCGCGAGCACGAGCGCACGCCCGGCCAGGTCGTGATCCGCTGGCACCTGCAGATCGGCAACGTGGTGATCCCGAAGTCCGTGACGCCGGCGCGCATTGCGGAGAACTACGATGTGTTCAGCTTCGAGCTCACCGACGCCGAGGTCAGTGCGATCGACGGGCTCGATTCCGGCCGGCGAACCGGACCCGACCCCGATACGTTCGTGCGCCCCTGAACGGGTGCCTTCGCTGGGGAGCCGGAACCGGGCCGGCGGCGATGGCACCGACAACGGAGGCGCAGAATGACGATCGTGGGTGAAATTCCGGCCAGACGCTGGCGGCGGCATGCTGTGTTGCTGCCGGCAGCACTCGCGGCTCTCGCGGCACTCGCTGGATGCGGGAGCTCATCGAGCACGACGAGCTCCGTGAAAACGTCGGCCACCCAGGGACTGAGCACCACGACGCCGGTGGTCACGACGCCCGCGGGGTCGACGGCGGCGGCACGGAAGGTGACGCTCGAAGCGAACCCGACCGGCGAACTCTCGTATGACAAGAAGGCGCTCACCGCCCACGCGGGAAAGGTGATCATCGACTTCACGAACACATCGCCGCTGGAACACAACGTGACGATCGAATCCTCCGCGGGCAAGGTCCTCGGGGCGACTCCTACGTTCAAAGGCGGCTCGAAGGAACTGTCGCTTGAACTGCCGGCGGGCACCTACAAGTTCTTCTGCTCGGTGCCTGGACACCGCATGGCCGGCATGGAAGGCACCCTCACCGTCCGTTCATAGCCGCGTGCCGGCGGCAGTGTTCTGCACACACGCCGACTGCACCTGTGGCGCCGTCGGCGTGTGTGTTTATACCGACGACTGGGGTGGGCCGGCGCGTAAGTATCCTGCCGATGGCAGGGCCCGCGGCGCCGACAGAGACTGACGATTCCCGCGACGCGCCGCCCGGCGACGGGGGCCCGGCGGGCATCGAGGGCTCGCGCCGTTGGATGGCGCTCGCGGTGCTCTGCGTACCGCTGCTGATCGTCTCCCTCGACAACACGGTCCTGAACGTCGTGCTGCCGACGCTGGTGCGCAAGTTGCATGCCACGACGAGCGAGCTCCAGTGGATCGTGGACGCGTACGCGCTCGTGTTCGGCGGCCTGATGCTCGTCGCGGGCAGCCTCGCCGACCGCGTCGGGCGCAAGCGGACATTCATGGCGGGCCTCCTGGCATTCGCGGCCGGCTCGACGTGGGCCGCGTTCTCGGGCTCCGTCGGGATGCTGATCGCGGCGCGTGCGAGCATGGGCATCGGGGCGGCGCTGATCATGCCCTCGACGCTGGCGATCATCACTGCGATGTTCGTCGATGCCGGCGAGCGACAGCGCGCCCTGGGATTCTGGTCGGGCACAAGCGGGGCGGGCCTCGCGCTCGGCCCGATCGTGGGTGGACTGCTGCTGGCGCATTTCTGGTGGGGTTCGGTGTTCCTCATCAACGTCCCCGTGGCTCTTCTCGGCGCTGTCCTCGCGCTCCCGCTGGTTCCCGACTCGCGCAACCCCCGCGCGGGAGGCCTGGACACGCTCGGTTCGCTTCTCTCGATCACGGGACTCGGACTGCTGCTGTGGGCGATCATCGAAGCGCCCGTCCACGGCTGGTCATCGGCGCTCGTGCTCGGCGCCGGCATCGGCGGCATCGCGATACTCGTGGGGTTCGTCGCCTGGGAGCGCACCAGCTCGAACCCGATGCTCAACCTGCGGTTCTTCGCGTCGCGCCGGTTCTCCGCCGCGATCCTCAGCAATGGGCTGCTCGCCTTCGGCCTCTACGGCGCGCTGTTCGTGCTCACGCAGTTCCTGCAGTTCCAGCTCGGATACACGGCTCTGCAGGCGGGTGTCCGCGTGCTGCCCGCCGCTGGAGCGATCGCGCTGGTCTCCCCCCTGTCGGGCCTGCTCGTCCGCCGTTTCGGCTCCAAGCTCACCGTGACCGCCGGGATGCTCATCGCGGCGGCCGGCCTCTGGCAGCTGTCGGGCTCGACGATCGCCACCACCTTCGGGACTGCGGTGACGGGGATGGTGCTTCTCGGCGCCGGTGCGGGCATGGTGCTGCCGGCGGCCACCGGGTCGGTGATGGGCTCGCTCCCGTCCGGGCACACCGGCGTCGGATCCGCGACCAACGGCGCGTTCATGCAGGTCGGGGGGGCGCTGGGGGTCGCCGTCGTCGGCAGCCTGCTCTCCACGCGATACCAGAGCAGGGTTGGTTCGGCGATCGCCGCTTACCACATACCCCACGCCGTCCGCGAAGCGATCCTCGGTTCGCTCGGGGGCGCGCTCACGGTGGCGAGGGAGATAGGCGGCGTGTCCGGTGAGCTCCTGGCCGCCCTCGCGCGGCCTGCGTTCATCAGCGGGATGGATCTCGGCCTCCTCGTCTCAGCCGTGGTGGCGCTGACAGGCGCCGTTCTGGCTTTTGCGCTTCTGCCCTCCCGCGCTGCACCGGATGCCGGGCACCCGCCCGCGGAGCCGGGCCCGGACGCGGCGGCCGGGCGGGAGAGTCTCAACGGAGGCTCTGCAGGACCTCGATCACGAGCTCGGGACGCGTCTCGGGGTTGACGAACACGAGCCGCAGTACGGTGCGCCCTTTCCATGTGGTGCTGAGGCAGAGGATCACGCCGTCCCTCGCCATCTCGCCCGACCAGCGCGCGTAGTCCTGCTCATCCCAGCCGGGGCGCTCGAACAGGAGCACTGACAGCTCGGGCTCGCAGACCAGGCGCAGGTGATCTGAGCGCGTTATCGCGTCGGCGACCTCGCGGGTGACGGCCAGCGTCCGCTCGATAGCGGCGACGTAGCGGTCGGTGCCGTGCGTCGCGAGGCTGAACCAGAAGGGCAGGCCGCGGGCACGCCTCGAGAGGTGGATGGCGAGATCCGCGGGGTTGTCCGCCCCGCGGTCGATCTGCTCCAGATAGCTCGCCGACTGCGAGTGGGCGGCACGCGCGAGCTCCGGGTCGCGGTACAGCAGCGCACAGCAGTCGTAGGGCGCGAACAGCCACTTGTGGGGGTCGACCACGAAGCTGTCCGCGAGCTCGACGCCGGCGAACAGTCCGCGCGCGCTCGGTGCGGCGAGCGCGGCGCCGCCGTAGGCGCCGTCCACGTGCAGCCAGAGCCCGCTCTCGCCACATACGCGCGCGACCCCGGCGATGTCGTCCACGAGACCGGCGTTGGTCGTGCCGGCAGAAGCTACGACCGCGAACACGTCGTCGGGTTCGTCCGCGAGCGCTGCGGCCAGCGCGCTCCCGGTGAGATGGCCCGCTGCGTCCTCCGGGACCTCGAGGATGCCCACGTCGAGCACCCTCGCGGCCGCCCGGATCGAGGAGTGCGCGTCGGCGGTGCACGCGAGCCGCCAGCCGTCGGCGGGGCGCGCTCCCCGCCGTTTGTGGGCGCGGTGCCGCGCCGCCGCGAGCGCGGAAAGGTTGCCCGCGGTTCCGCCTGCCACGAAGCATCCCCCGGCGCCGGGCGGCCAGCGCAGGAGCTCCAGGATCCAGCCGAGCGCCTGGTTCTCGGCGAAGATCGCACCGGCGCCGGCCTCCCATGTGCCCGCGAACACGTTCGCGGCGCTCGTTACAAGATCGAACGCGACGGCTGCCCTGGTGGGAGCGGCCGGTATGTACGCGAGGTTCATGGGGTCATCCTGGGAACGCGTGGCCGGCTCGAGGATCTCGCCGAACACCCGGAGCGCCTGCTCGCCCCCGATCCCGCCCGCCGTGATCGTGGCGCCGGCCGCGGCGGCGAGCTCCTCGGCCGGGCGCGCGGTCGTCTTGGACTGGGTGGGGCGCACGACCCTCCGTGCCGCCCATTCACCCGCCGCGCGGACGACCTCGCTCTCGTCGCCCCACGGCCCGCGTTCCGGAGCCATCTCAGAAGCCCTGGCCGGGCCGGTGCTCGAGCTCGCGCCGGACGATGTCGCGAACGAGCTGGTTCATGCTGGAGTCCTGCGTCGCCGCCCACAGGCGCAGCTTGCGCCACTCGCCGGGTGTGAGCGAGAGGCGGATCGTCTTGACGTTCGGGTCCCCGCCCTTCGGGTGCGGCGCCCGTCCTTCGGGGGGGCTCATCCGGAGCAGTCTATGGACGTGGACGCGGCCGGGCCCGCCTCCCCGCGCCCATGTCGCAGGGGGTCTAAGTTGTTGTTGGGTGCCCGGCCGCAACGCCGGCCGGCATCCGGCGCAGACATGTCCGCCGAACAGCAGCTCACACCCGAGTTCCGCGCCTGGCTCGAACAGGAGACGCTGCGCGGGCGGCGGTTGATCCACGCGATCAACAGACAGCAGCGGCTGTTGCCCACGGACTCGCGCGGGCTCGGGCGCTTCGCGATCCGCATGGCGCTCGTCGACCTGACGGGCGCCGCCGCGAGATGGTCACGGGTGCTGCAGCACGCACTGCTCGATGCGTGCCTGCCGGAGGCGGCCGACGCGTTCGCCTCGCCCCCGCCCTTTGCGCAGACGGACACCGGGCCGGAGGATTGCGAGCGCCTTCTTGACTGGGTGCAGGCGCGAACGACCGTGCTCGACGGGCTGCTCGCCGGCGCGGTCAGGTAGGGCCATGTCCAGCGCCCGACAAATCTTCACAAAACTACTCATCTCGACGGGTATCCTCGAACTTCGCTGTTGGAGGAGCGCGACAAGCAACGGCCCGCGACGCGGGCCGCGCAGCGGGCGCAGGTGGGCTCGAGGGGTGGCCCCAGCCTTCGCGCTCTGGGCACGACGCTCTTCGCGGTCGCCGCGATCATTCTGCTGCCCGCCGCGAGTCTGGCGCGCGGCACGGCGCCCGAACTCAGCGCGCACGGGCACCGCCTGACGTGGACGGCCGTCCAGGGCCAGTCCACCTACCGTCTGCTCTCGCGGAGCGGGGAAGCGAACAGGGTGCAGACCCTCAGCGGTCGCTCCGCGACCCCCCCGGCGCAGCCGGGGCTGACCGTCACCTACCGCGTGAGGGCCACCGGTGCCGGGACCTGGTCGAACGCGGTGTCGATCGCCTACCCGGAAGTTGAACGATCCGAGCCCCCGCCACCCGCGGAAATGATCGTGGGGCTGAATGCCGGGGGCTGGGGACCGTCGGCGTGGCCCGACGTGTCCGGGGCGGTCAAGGACGTACGTCTTGAATCGAGGTTCGCGAACGACACCGAAGTGGGCGCCGCTGCAGCGGCAGGCGTTCGCGTCGACACATGGCTCTTCGGCACCAGCGGCACGATCGGCAAGATCAACCCCGCAACCTATGCCGGCGAAGTCGTCGCGGTGTTCAAGCGCTACGGCGCGGGCGGCAGCTTCTGGCAGGGCAGGCAGGACCTCGGCGGCCGGTTCGTCGAGGTGCTCAACGAGCCCGGCGGGTCTTGGGCGTGGACGGATCCGACCGACTACGCCGCCTACACGAACCTCCTGAAGGCGGTCCACGAAGCACTCGCCGCGAATTTCGCGCCCGCGGTCCGCCCGCTGGTCCTGGCGAGCTGGGACGCCCCGAACCATCCGTTCGGGCTCGGGTGGGCCGCGCTCGGCGGCCTCGCGTACTGCGACGGCGTGACGGTGCACCCGTACGGTGGCGCGAACGGCGAAAGCGGCGGGGCTCTCGGAGACCGCAGCTCGGTCGAAGAAGCGCACGCCCTCTCCGGCAAGCCCGTGTACATCACCGAGGTGGGATGGCCCACCGCGGTCGGGCAACCGTCCACCGGGGACTCCCAGCAATGGACCGAAGCCCAGCAGGCGCAGAACATCACGAGCTTCATCCACTGGGCGCAGGGCACCGGCTACGTCGCGATGGTCGACATCTTCGGATACGTCGACTACGGCTCGAACTCCGCGTACGGAATCGAGCGCAAGGACCGCGCGCACAAGCTCTCCTACGCGGCGCTCGCCGCCGCGTAGGACCGCAGGCCGGAGAGCGTTACCTTCGTCCCCGCCTGGTGACGGCCCCGCCCACCTGCGTCTCAGGCACGCCCGTCGTTCATCGAGATCGCTTCGTCCTCGCCGGTGTCGCTCGCGTCAGGGTCGATCGCGCGGGCGCGGTCGTGCGTCTCGCGCGCGGCCTCGGTGGTGCGCACCGCGATGTCTGCCCGTTCCTGGGCCGCGATCTCGTTGCGGCGTGCGTGAGCCGCCTTCTCATCGGCTTCCGCGCGGACCCTCCCGGCTCGGGCGGCCTGTTCGGCTGCAGCGGCGCGGGCGTCCTGCGCGTCGACCTCAGCCGAGCGCGCTTCCTGCCGCAGTTCACCCGCGGCGTCGCGCCTGCGCTGGAGTCTGCGCTGACCGGCGGCCCGCGCGAGCAGCGCGAGAAGCATGACCAGCAGCACGACGGCGACTGCGAGGGCGACGATCGTTCCTGTGCTCATCGCGACGCTCCTTTGGTTGCCGGCAGCTCCGCGGCCGCGGAGCTGCCGGCGCACTGGAGTCTGCCGTTGCGTGGTGTGAAGGCGAGAGGCTTGATACCGCTGCAGTACCCTCGCCGCGGCGCCGCGAATCGCCGCGCGCGCCCTGGCTCCCGCGGGCTCGGGGGACCGCGAGCGCCTGCGAACCGTCGATCCGGTCATACTGCCCCGGTGATGAGAGGGCATTCGTGAGCACACCGGACACGGGCAGCGAGGCGGACGGCGGGTTCGACGCGCAGGCATGCGTGATCGGCGCGGGCCCCTCCGGCCTGGCCGCCGCGAAGGCTCTCGTGGACAGGGACATCGACTTCGACTGGTTCGAGAAGGGATCGATGGTCGGCGGCCTGTGGCGCATCGACAACGACAACGGTGGCGCGGCGGCCTATCAGACGCTGCACCTGAACAGCTCACGCCCACTGACGCAATATCCGTCCTACCCGATGCCCGCGCAGTGGCCGGACTACCCCTCCCACCGGCTGATGGCGACCTACTTCCAGGATTTCGCCGACCGCTTCGGCCTCACCGAGCGCATCACGTTCAACACGCCCGTGGAGCACGTCGAGCCGCTCCCTGGGCCCGGCAGACCAGGCTCCGGCGGATGGTCTGTCACGACGCCCGCGGGGACCCGCACCTACCGGTACCTCCTCGTCGCCAACGGGCACCACAGCGAACCACACATCCCGGACTTCCCGGGCCACTTCACAGGGACATGGTTTCACGCCCACGACTACCTCGAGCCGGAGGTGTTCGCTGAGAAGGACGTGCTCGTCCTCGGCGTCGGCAACTCAGGCATGGACGTCGCGTGCGATGCAGCCAAGCTCGCCGATCGCGTCCTGCTCGCAACCCGCCACGGCGTCCACGTACTGCCCAAGTATGCGTTCGGCAGGCCGATAGACCAGTTCGGATCCCCGCTCAGCGCTTATCTCCCGTTTCCGTTGGAGCGCAGGATGTATGAGCTCATGGTGCGCCTCAGCGCGGGCCGCCCCGAGCACCGCGGGCTTCCCAAGCCCGACCACCGCCTGCTCTCGGCACACCCGACCGTGTCCTCGGACCTGCTCGACCGTGTTGGCCACGGCGACATCGAGATGAAGCCGAACATCGAACGCTTCGACGGCGAGAGCGTGCACTTTGTCGACGGCACCTCAGCACACGTGGATGTGCTCGTGTACGCGACGGGCTACAGGGTGTCGCTGCCGTTCTTCGACGCCGATGTGTATGACCCCGCGGGCAACGCGATGCCCCTCTACCAGCGGGTGCTGACACCCGAGCTTCCGAACGTCTTCTTCATAGGTTTCGTGCAGACCGTCGGCTCGAACATCCCGCTGATGGAGATGCAGTCCGAATGGGTCGGCGATCTGATCACGGGTGCGTGCTTGCTCGCACCCGAGCCTGAGATCCGCCGCTGGATAGCCGCCGACCAGGCAGCGATGTCAAGGCGTTACGTGCGCTCCGGTCGCCACACGATGCAGGTCGACTTCTGGCGCTACGCGCACGCTCTCAGCCAATGCCGGCGCAGAACGTCGCTGGAGCCCCAGGGACTCGCGGCCCGGCTGCCTCGCGCCCTCACCGAGCGCCTTTCGAGGGCGAGCGCGTGAGCGGCGGGGGCACCCACCCCATGCGCGGCGGGGACGGCCGATGCTGACACGCTGGGGAATACGCCTGGGCACATCTCTCGTCGGTATCGCGGCGGGCCTGCTGCTCTCAGCCGCCGTCGTGAGCTCCTTCTCGATCAGCGCCAGCGCTCTGGTCGAGTCGACGCTCATCTTCTGGCTCGTTCACCTCGTGGTCCAGGTGATGGCGCTGCGTGTGCTCGTGCGCCAGCCATCGATCGCGCTCGCCGGGCTGCTGGCGCTGCTGGCGACGATCGTCTCGCTTGTGATCGTCGCCCTGATCGTGAGCGGGCTGTCGATTCACGGAGCGAAGGCATACGTGCCCGCGGCGCTGATCATCTGGATCACGACTGCCATCGGCGACACGGTCGGCTCAAGGATGATCAGGGACCGTCGCCAGGAGCGCCGCAGCGACTGACCAGCGGCTGTGCGGGACGGCGAGGCGACATGCGCCGGCCCGGACGCGGCCCGTCTCAGTGCCGGCGTGCGGGGCCCGCGCTGAGCAGCGCCGCACTGGCGGGGGCGAGCTTCAGCGTGATCACGCCCGAGCGGATCGGGACTCTCGGTCCGCCGCCCGGCGGCGCGCTCCACGAGCCGTCCGGTGCGACCTGCCTGCCTCCGAGCCGAACCCCGCCCGTCGCGCTCAGGGAGGGCGCTGTCAGGCGCAGCACGCGAGCGGAGGAGTGGCCGGCGCCGACGTCGACCCTGACATCGAGTGGAGCCGAGCCCCGCGGTTCGTCGTTGACGAGGACGACCTGGATGGAGCGCCCGGGTCCCTCGAACGGCTCGGCGAGCAGGTTCGGGGATTGCGCAGAGGTGACGCCCACGGGGAGCGGGTGCTCGCCGATGAGGCTCCTGGTGAGCAGCAGCGCGTACCAGGCCGGCTCGGCGCGGAGCGCGCCTGACTCGAGCGCCCGTGCGTCGGTCGCGCAGACCGGCGTGTATCCCACGCAGTTGGTCGGGTTGCCCTCGAGGTTGATCCCGGCGACGCCGGCGCTCATGGCCTGCGCGATGTAGCCCGTCGCCCAGAGCGTTGCGGCGAACGTATCGCTGACCCCCGGCAGGCCACCGCACGAGACGGAGCCTGACTCGTCGATCCGGAACGGGACGCCGCTGGCCTGGGCGATCTGCATGTACGTGCCGAGGGAGTGCACCTCGAGGCCGTGGACGCCGGGGCTCAGGAGCTCGGTGATGGTCGGCGCTGGTCTCTGCGCGCATCCGAGCGGATAGTGGTGGCCGGTCAGCAGCGCGAGGCCTGGCCGCTGGGCGAGTACCTCCGCTTCGCCCCATTCCTTGAAGATCCCCGAGCCGGAGGTGTCGGGACCGGCGATCGGGACGTTCGGCGTCAGCGCGTCGATGGCTTCGCGGTAGGCGCTGACCTGTTCCTCATAGGCCTCCGCGACCCAGGGCAGCGCGCGCAGGCCGTGCTGGGCATACGCGTCAGCCTCGTTGCCGATCTCGACAGCCTCGAGGTGCGTGCCGAGTGCTCGGCTGGCGGCCGCAACCTCGCGCGCAGCGGCCTCCGGTTCGTAATGGGCCAGCCCGACGGTGAGGAGCACGCGCCAGTCGCTGCGCTTTGCGAGCGCGCCGATCTCGCGCATCTCGGCGCCGGTGATCGCGACCGATGCCCATGGCGGAAGGGGTGTGCGGGCATCGGTCCAGGCGGCGTTCTCGTCCGAGGTGATCCCTCCGAAACGCAGGACGCCGGGTCCGATCGAGCGCAGGAGGCCCACGAGGTCGCCGTGGTGTGCGAAGCGCGAGATCTTGCCGAGCGCCGATGCCTCGAAGGAAAGGCCGAGGAAGCCGTGCGGAACAGCAGGACCGGGGTCCTGCGTGTTGATCTGCACGTCCACCCGGACCGGGGGCTGTGCGCGCGCGACGGGCGCCGAGAACGCGAGCATCAGCCCGAGCGCTGCCAGTGTGCGTGCCAGCCTCACAGCTATCCCCGTCGGCCTGGGAAGCGGCGCTGCGAACGGCGCAGGCGCCGGCGATGCAAATTCTGTTGCCACCACTGCAGTAAACAGGCTTCAGGCGCCCCGATGCGCCGCCCCGCGTTTCGCCGGCGGGCACACGGATAACAGTGTGGCCTGGATTGGACCCGTCAAACAATTCGCAGACTCTTACGACCCGATTAGGATCTTCTAAGCAGCGGCAGGCACTCTGATAGGCAGCCCCTCCATCAAGAGGCACGCAGACAAGGAGCCACGATGACCGCCACGACCATCGCACCCCCAGCGCCCGTCGTCCCCTCAGCCGATGCGCCCACCGAGCGCTTTGACCCCATTTCGTGCGTCAGCAGCCGTGACCTCGGCCGCGCGATGTCCGTCGAGCCGGGCGAGCCGGGACGCTACATCCAGGTTCAGGGCCCCGATCGCTCTCTCCTGATACCGCTCGGCGAGAACCCGCTGCACGTCGGTCGCGGCCTGAGCGCAGACCTGCACCTCGACGAGAACTCGGTCTCAAGGCGCCATGCGATCATCGTGCCCCGCGGCTCAGGCGCCCGCATCCTCGACGACAGGAGCCTGAACGGGACCTTCGTCAACGGCCGGCGCGTCGAGCACGCCGACCTCACCAGCGGCGACGTCATCGTGATCGGCCGTTTCGAGCTGCGTTTCGTCGAGGTCTAACGCCGGATTTTCGCGCTGCCCGTGCTGCGCCGCCCACGCGGCGAGCCTTGTGCGGCTGCGGCGCGCTCTCAGCGCCTGGCCCATGTCGGCGAGCGAGTAGTCCAGCGCCGCCACGAGCGCAGGGAGGTGCAGGAGCGGCGGCCGGCCGTCGGCCGTGCGGGCGAGCTGGACCCTGTACCAGCCGGCCCCCGCGGCGGGTGCGAGCACGCTCATGACGGGCGCCGGCGCCTTCAGCCGCGGCGCGGGGCGTTCGAGGACGTCCACCCAGCCCCGGATGAAGCCGCCCGCGAGCGCCGGCCTCACGGCAAGGGGCCGGCCCACACCGACCATCGCACAGACGTCGAGTGACAACGCCGAGTCGACCTCGGCACGCGTGCGGAATCCGCCGGTGAGCATCACGGGCACATCCGTTGCTGCGCTCGCAGCCGCCGCGCTGTTCCAGAAGGGCGACTCGTGCTCGCTGTGCAGGTCCCGCCCCTGCGCATCCAGGCCGACCATCGCCGGGGATTCGTAGTTGCCGCCGGAGATCTCGAGCAGGTCGGCACCGGCGGACTCGAGCATCGAGGCGAGACGCGCGAGCTCTGCGTCGGCGCCGTCCCGCGCGTCGAGCTTCACCGCGATCGCCGCGCCCGCGGGAAGCACCGAGCGCAGCTCAGTGACGATTTCGAGGAGAAGGCGTGCGCGACCGTCGAGTGTCGAGCCGTACCGATCGCTGCGGCGGTTCTGTGCAGGGTCCAGGAAGCTGCTGAGCAGGTAGCCGTGCGCGGCGTGGACCTCCACGCCGGCGAACCCGGCGGCGACGACGCGCTCACCGACAGCGATGAACCGGTCGCGTATGCCTGCGATCTCAGCCGGGGTCAGTTCACGGGGCCTGCCATAACCACCCGCGAGAGCCACCGCGGGCCCGCCGGAGGGCGCGAGCGGATGGGGCTGCACCACCCGGCTGGTCTGCCGGCCGGGATGGGAGATCTGCACGAGCGTCGGCGTGGCACGCGCGCTGTCGGCCCACCGCCGAAGCGCGAGCTCGTCGGTGGCGGCGTCTATGACGACGTTGCGCGCCCGCTCGAGGTGCCCTCTGTCGACCATCACGTTGCCCGTGATCACCAGGCCCGCGCCGCCCGCGGCGGCCGCGCGGTACAGGCGCGCGTGCCGCTCGTTCGGGTCGTTGCGCGGCCCGGAGATGCCCTCGGTCATGGCGGCTCGCCCGAGCCGGTTGGCGAGCACGAGCCCGCAGGGAAGGGTCAGCTCATCGTCGAGCGCAGCGGGGCACACCGCGCGGATCATAGGGGGCACGGCAGGCCGCCGGATGCCCGGCACGGGACGTAACGAAAAACCCGCTCGCGAGACAGAACATTGACAGCAATTTGGACCTCCGCGCCGGACCGGCGCGGGTTCGAGCGAAAGGACCAAAGTGATCTTCAGAGCCAGACGCCCAAGCCCCACAGACGCCGCACCCAACGTGCCCGCACCACCGTTCCCCGGCGACGGGCCGGACGGCGCAGAGCGAGCCACGTTCGCAGCAGGCTGCTTCTGGGGTGTGGAGGCGGCATTCCGCGAGATCGACGGCGTCCTTCAGACGTCCGTGGGTTACACGGGCGGCCACGTCGCCCACCCGACTTATGAGCAGGTCTGCGGCCACGGAACCGGGCACGCCGAGGCCGTCGAGGTCTGGTTCGACCCGGACCTCGTGAGCTACCAGGCGCTCCTTGACGCTTTCTGGGCCGTGCACAACCCCACGACCCGCAACCGTCAGGGTCTTGACATCGGCGACCAGTACCGGTCGGCGATCTTCTTCCACTCACCGGAGCAGGAGTCCGCCGCCCGCTCCTGCCTCGAGCGCGAGCAGTCCAGGCACCGCAGGCAGATCGTCACCGAGGTCGTCCCCGCCGCAGCCTTCTACCGCGCGGAGGACTACCACCAGCGTTACCTCGAGAAGAGCGGCCGCGCAGCCTGTGCACTGACGGTGCGCTGAGCGAACACCACAACAGATCGGAGAGACGAGATGGACACAAGGACAATGACCGAGCAGCAGTGGCGTGAGCAGCTGACTCCCGCGCAGTACGAGATCATGCGCCGCAAAGGCACCGAGCGGGCGTTCAGCGGCGAGTACGCGTTCTGTGAGAAGGACGGCATGTATCGCTGTGCCGCGTGCGGCAACGAGCTCTTCAGCTCGGACGCAAAGTTCGACTCGGGCACGGGATGGCCGAGCTTCACCGAGCCCGCGATCAGCGACGCGATCGAGCTGCGAGCAGACAATGGTCTGTTCATGCGGCGTACCGAGGTGATCTGCCGGCGCTGCGACTCGCATCTGGGACACGTCTTCGACGACGGCCCCGGGCCGACCGGCCAGCGCTACTGCATCAACTCGGCGGCGTTGGACCTGCAGGCCCGCTAGACGCCGCCGCGCCGACGGGACCGCGCCAGACGGTACGGTGCAGCATGTCCTTCACCACGATCGAGGTGAGCGAGTCCGGTGCCGTCGGCGCGATAACCCTCAACCGGCCGGAGAAGCTCAATCCGCTGAGCAGCCGGACGCTGCGCGAGCTCGCAGGCGCAGCGAGCTGGTTTGACGAGCGGCCGCAGGTGAAGGTCGTGGTCGTCGCAGGCGCGGGCCGCGCGTTCAGCGCCGGCGCCGACGTCGCCGTCTTCGCGGACGCCGGCGTGCCCGCGTCCGAGCAGCGCGAGGCCGCGGACGCGGGCCGTCTCATGGCCGAGGCGATCGAGTCGATGCGGGCGATAACGATCGCCCGCATCCAGGGCCACTGCGTGGGCGGCGGCGTGGTGCTCGCGGGCGCCTGCGATCTTCGCATCGCTTCCGACAGCGCCCGCTTCTCAATCCCCGAGGTCGACCTCGGCATCCCGCTCGCATGGGGCGGCATCCCGCGCCTGGTGCGCGAGATAGGCCCCGCGATGACGAAGGAGCTCGTCCTGACGTGCAGAGCCTTCACAGCCGAGGAGGCGAGGGCGCTCGGCTTCCTGAACCGCGTCCTGCCCGAGAGCGAGCTCAAGTCCGGCGTCGAGGACCTCGCCGCGCAGCTTGCCCGCAAGTCCTCACTGACCCTGAACGCCACCAAGCGCGCGGTCAACGCCGCAAGCCAGGACATGGCATCCACCGACGGCGCCTGGAATGACGCCGACGCGCTGCTCACGGCGCTGCACGACCCCGAGTCGCGCGCAGCCGCGGAGGAATACCTCCGGCGGCTCAGCGCGCGCTGAGCGAGGCCGCGGCGGGGCCCTCAGAAGGGACCCGGCCCGAGGCCGGCGCCTTCGGCGGTGGGGCTCACGAGCACGCACTGCCCGTAACGGCGGCCGCGCACGGTGTTGGGATCATCGACCCGCGGAAAGATCGAGCTGTATACGTCCGAGCTGTCCCAGACATGGCTGTCCTGAGCGCAGGCGAGGTTTCCCGCGATCCTGTTGGAGAGGATCTCGATCGCGTCCGGATCCGCGAGCTGGTCCTGCGTAACGGCGACGCTCCCGCCGACCCTCAGGCGGGCGAGGCCCAGCCAGCATGAGGAGAGACCGCTGACCGTCAGGTTCCTCCCGATCGTCATGTCCTCATAGTCGCTGTAGACGGGGTTCTGCAGCTTCGTGAAGATCCCGGTCTGCTGGCACGCGGGGCCTCCCCCGCCGCCGGTCTGCGTGACGCTTCCCAGCACCACCGTGTTGTGGACGACCACGCCCTCCGCCCCCGTTGCGCGCAGACTGCCGTCGATCCGCACCTCGCTCGAGAGCGTCGGGGAGCCCTGGTTCGGGTCATCCAGGCATACGAGGTGGCCCGGCTCGCAGCCGAGGATCGCTGTCGCTCCCTCTTCCACATGCAGGCTTCCGTCGACCGTGAGATCGGATGTGCCCGCGTGGGAGCGATCATTGACCGCATATGCGGCGAGGAGCGTCGCGCCGCGCAGCACGACCAGTTCCCCGTGGACCGTCACCCTGCCCGCGTCGACGTCGCAGGTACCGCTGATGTGGACATCGTGGGCGTAGGCGCCGGCGAGGACGCCGGGGGACGCGGCCGACCCCGAGCATGTCACCACCCGCGGGGCGGTCCGGCGCGGTGCCGCCTGTGCCGCAGCGGCTGCGAGCAACACGGCGAGCGATGCGATGAGCGACAGGCGTGCTCCGCGAGCCACGGACACTTCTGGACCTCCGGGTCGGCGCCGATTGGACGGTGAGGCGCAGACCGCGCACACCGCGGCAGATGCTAGGACACTGCGTGGCGGCTCACGCCGCACCCACCGTGGGCCCGTGCTGTCAGGCGCTCGGCGGGGTGCTCGCGGGACGCCGCCCGATGAGCTCCTGCAGGAAGCCCTTGCCGAGGACGCTCAGGCTCAGGAGCGAGCCGAACATCACGACGGCGTCGATGCTCTCGCGGCCCTGGCTCGTCCAGTAGTCGTCGGCGAGGTTGAGCCAGAGAGCGAACTCGTCGAGCGTCAGCGCGGCACCGCTGCCGTAAGCGATCGAGGTCCAGCGGGACGCGCGGCGCTGCTCGTCGATCCCGACCTCCAGCATCCACAGATACCCGACCGTCAGCAGCCCGGTGATACCGAATGTCATGTGGTGGATGTGGCGACCGCCGGGGGTGATGTTCCGGAACGGGCCGCGTTCCGCACGGATCGCGTGGGTGATGCCTCGCACGGTGGCGAAGGTCACGAAGAACGATGCCGTGGAGAGCAGCTGACGCTCCTTGCGCCGATCGGCGAAATGCTTGCGGTAGAGGGCACGCACGTCGCGCGCGGAGGCGCTCAGGATCAGTGGCTCGCGCGATCGCGTCGGCGTCGGGTCCGGGTCGGGCATCGGCCGACACTCTAGCCGTGGGCGCGCCGGGGGGCTAGCGTGCGCTGTTGGCCGCGAGCCGGGCGCGCCATGCCGCAGAATCGACGCCGGCGGGATGCGTCTCCTGCATGAATCGCTCGAGCGCGGCAACGAACAGAGCCGGCGCCTCGAGCTGTGGAAGGTGGCCGACACCCTCGAAGATCTCCAGTCTGCTGCCTGCGATCATCTCGTGTGCGTGCTCTCCGTGGCCGGCGGGGATGATCGGGTCGCGCCGGCCCCAGATGATCAGGACGGGCACTCCATCGGCGAGGTAGAGCCTGTCCCCTGCGTGCACGCGCTGGCCGCCGGTCCCGACGACCGATCGAAGCGTCGCAAGGAACGCCGAGCGGCGGTCCGGGTCGGCGAGGGACGCGTAGCCGCGCGCGACCTCGGCGACGTCGGCGCTGGGCCTGAGCCCGATCACGCTCAGAGCCGCGCCCGATGACCGATCCGGCCGCGCGCCCCGGCCCTGCGGTCGCGGCGATGAACAGGTCGGCACCGGGCAGCGCCGCGGCGCGGAGCACCGGGCTGACCTCGGGGCCCAGCCCGCCGCTGGATACCAGGACCAGGCGTTCTGTCATCTCCGGGAACTGGTAGGCGAACTGCATCGCGATCCCGCCGCCGAGCGAGTGCCCGACGAGGGTCGCCCGCTCGTGTCCGAGTGCCACGAGCAGATCGCGCAGACCAGAGGCGAGGGAGCCGAGCGAGTAGTCCCCTCCGCCCGGCTCGGAGGAGCCGTGCCCGGGAAGGTCGGGGGCGAGAACGGTGTGGTGCCGCGCGAGCGGCTCGACGACCGACCGCCAGTTCTCAAGCGTGCCGGCCATGCCGTGGATCAGCAGCAGCACCGGGCCGCTCCCGGCCTGCACATAGGCGACCTCTCGCCCGTGCAGCTTCACGTGGCTCACAGCGGCCGTGCTCATGCCGCCGCGCTTACCCCTGCGAGCGCGAGCGCGTCGCCGACCGAGCGCTCGCGCACGTGCGCCGGGTCGATCTCGAAGACATCGGCGACGCCCGGAGCGGACTCACGGACGCCCGCACCGGACCGCGCGAGGTGCATGGAGCCGAGCAGCTGGACGCAAAGCCTGTTGGCAGCCAGATCCGGGTCATCGACGGTGAACACACCGTCCTGCGCACCCGCCTGCAGCACCCGTGCGAGCCGGCCGACGTTGGAAGCCAGCGCACTCCCGAGCCGCAGCCAGGCCGTTCCCGAAACCTGCTCGCGCAGGTCGGCGGCGTCTCGCTGCATCAGCGCGAGAGCACAGTCCAGGAACGCCGGGTACTCGAGGCAGAAGTCCGCGTATATCTCGCAGATGGACCGCAGCTCGACGATGCGGTCGCGCATCTCGGGCAGCTCGTCGCTTCTCCGTCTGAGCTCCGCGAGGTAATCGGTGAGTGTCAGCAGGAAGATCTCCTGCTTTGAGTCGAACGCGCGATAGACCAGCGCCTTGCTGATGCCGGCGGCGCGCGCGATCTCCTCGACCTGCGCGTCCCGGCGTGCGCGGCGGTCGAACAGCGCGCGTGTGGCCTTGACGATCGAGCGCTCTCGGGCTCTGCGCCGTTCTCGCACCGACGGCCCGCGGGAGTTGAGGGTGCGCGGCATCGAGAAAGCGTACCACGAGTATGACCCATCGTGTAACCATGAGTCACACCACGCGTTCCTGTAGCGGCTACGGACGGTTGCGACCCAGCATGTCGTGGGCCCGGACCCACTCCTGCGAGATGATCGCCGAGCCCAGCGAGATCTCGCCGCACAGCACGGTCGCAGCGACGATCTCCGCGAGCTTGCGCACCTTCCCCTCTCCGTAGCAGCCGAGCAGTTCCAGGCACTCGCGCTGCGTCGCAAGGCCCGTGCCGCCTCCGTAGCTCGCGATGATCAGCGAGGGAATCGTGATCGAGTAGTAGTAGTCGCCGTTCGGTTGAAGCTCGCTGAACGCGAGCGCGGCGCAGGACTCGGCTACGTTCGCGGCGTCCTGACCCGTTGCGATGAACAGCGCGGCGATCCCGTTGGCCGAGTGGAGCCCGTTGTTGTTGACACCGGACATGAACCCGCCGAGATTCGAGACCTGCCGGCCCCGGAACATCCGCTCTCCAGTGGTGCGCAGGTGCTCGGCGATCACGCCGGCGGGCAGCGTGACCTCTGCGACGACCCGCTTGCCCCGCGTGTGCAGGATGTTCACCTGCGAGCTCTTCTTGTCGGTGGCGAAGTTCGACTCGAGGTAGAAGTCGGTGATGCCGGCGTGGTGCGATGTGATCCACGCGCACGCCGCCGCCGTCGCCTTGCCGGTGAGGTTCTGCCCCGCTGCGTCACCGGTCGTGTAGTCAAAGCGGGTGAAGAGGATCCGGCTCGCGGAATACTGCTCGATCCCCCGCAGCCGACCCACGCGCGTTGTCTGCTCAGCGGCGCGTTTGATCTCCGGCAGGTGCGCCGTGAGCCACCGGCCGAAGTCGCGGGCCTCGCGGGCGCTCTCGAACACGAACGCGGGCGCACGCTGCATTGAATCCTCGAGGATCGTCGTCTTGACCCCGCCCGCGTCTCGGAGCACCTTCATGCCGCGGTTGTAGCTCGCGACGAGTGTGCCCTCCGTGGTCGCGAGCGGCACATAGAACTCCCCCCGGGCGTGCTCGCCGTCAACCAGCAGCGGGCCCGCGATCCCCACGGGGACCTGGGCTACACCCGTGAAGTGCTCGATGTTCCCGGGCAGAGTCGCGGGATCGACGCTGTAGTGGGCCAGATTCTCCAGCGCCGCACCCGTCCGCCGGCTCAGGAAAGCTCGACGTGCCGACGCCGCGGCCTGCGTGTAATCGTCATCGTCGGCGCGCGGGATCTTCACCCGCTCGCGGCTCACGTCGCCGGGAGCCTCGGGGCCATCTCGCTCGTGCACCTCACCCACGCCGTCGACGATAGGCGCAGCCGCCCTCCTCGTCATCCGCACTTTCTCGCACCCGCATTCGAGAAGGCCGCGGGGCCGGCGGCCTGCTCATGCGTCGTTTGCCAGGCGCTCGTGCACCGAGCGAACGGCGCTGGAGCCCTCCCCCACCGCCGCGGCGACGCGCTTCATCGACCCTCTGCGAACGTCACCGGCCGCGAAGACGCCTGGACTGGACGTCTCGAACGGGAGCCGCCCGGCGGAGCCGTTGACCTCGCCGACGGGCAGCTGGCGGTCGGTCAGCACGAACCCGTCCTCGTCGAGCAGCACGTCCGGCCCGAGCCACGAGGTTGCCGGGCTCGCGCCGATGAAGCAGAACAGGCCCGAGCAGTCCAGCTCCCGCCGCGCTCCCGTGGACGTGTCCCTCAGCGTCGCGCGCTCCAGGTGCTCGCGCCCCGCGAGCGCGTCGACTTCGACGCCCGTCACCAGCTCGATCCCCGCGCTCGCCCGTATTCGATCGATCAGGTAGCTCGACATCGTGCTCTGCAGATCGCCGCGGCGGATCGCGATCGTGACGCTGCAATTGTGCTGCGAGAGGTAGATGGCCGCCTGTCCCGCGGAGTTGCCGCCGCCCACGACGAGCACCGAGGAACCGTCGCAGACCCGCGCCTCAAGGTCGGTTGCGGCGTAGTAGACACCCGCGCCCTCGAAGCGCTCGAGTCCGTCAACGGGAAGGCGCCGGTAGCGTGCGCCCGAGGCGACGATCACCGCTCGCGTCGGGATCTCGCTTCCGTCGCTGAGGGTGACGGCGTGAAAGCCCGTCTCGGCGCGCAGGCCGACCACCTCGCACGGCGCGTTCAACCTCGCCCCGAGCCGCATCGCCTGCACGGCCGCCCTCGCGGTGAGGTCCGAGCCGGAGATGCCGTTCGGGAACCCGGTGTAATTCTCGATCCGCGAGCTCGCGCCCGCCTGGCCACCGATATTGAGCGCGTCCAGTGACACGGTGCGCAGCCCCTCCGAGGCGCCGTAGACGGCGGCTGCGAGGCCTGCCGGCCCGCTGCCGACCACGACCAGGTCGAAGATATACCCCGGCGTGGGACGGTAGGTGAGGCCGAGCCGGTCGGCGAACTCCGCCGGCGAGGGTCGCCGGAGTGTCTCATTGGGGGTGATGACGACCGGGGTGTCCGTCGGGCCGAGGCCCATCGCCGAGAGCATCTCGGCCGCGCCGTCGTCCTGCTCGACATCGACCCACGTATGCGGGACGCGGGAATGCTCGGCGAATGTCCGCAGGCTCATAGCCTCCGGCGAGTACCTGGACCCGATGATCCTGATCGCCCGCGCTCCCTCCCCTGCGCGCAGGAACTCGCGTCGTGAGACGAGCTCCTTGAAGATCTTTTCCGCGAGCGCCGGGCGCACGCTCATGATCCTGCGAAGGTCCGCCTGCGCGACGACGAGGACGCGCCCCTCACGCGTCACACGGCATGTGAGATACCGGCGCTGGCCCGTCAGCAGGTTCAGCTCACCGACGAACCCGCCCGCACGCGTCCGGGTGATGACCATGTCCTCGGTTCCGTCCTCGCGCAGGATCTCGGCCTCGCCCTCGAGGATCACGATCAGGTCGTATGAGGAGTCACCCGCCTTGAAGAGCAGTTCGCCGGGCTGCACGGAGCGCTCGGTCCCGTACCGCGCGAGCTCGGCGATCTCGGAGACATCGAGCAGCGGCACCTCCTCTGGCTCGTCGACGGAGCTCATGGGCCGCCGTGCACCTCCCCGCACATCAGGCGGCCGCTCCCGCTCGCTGCCGGCGACCTCGAATACACGCGACCGAATCCCGGTGGCACGCTGACGGTCATGAGAGCAGACTAGGACACAACGCGCCGTGCCCGGCATACACTTCCCGGGAAACCCGTGGAGAGGAGAGCAGATGTCGTCCATGACTCGCGTGGGCAGCGTGATGGTTCCCGTGGCCGACCAGGATGCGGCGATCTCGACCTGTGCGGGCCGATCGGACTTCGAGTTGACCGCGGGCACACCCCTCGGCCGGAGCGGCTGGTGGGTTCAGGGCGCACCCGCGACCCGCGGCACAGCCCTCGCACGGCGCACGAGCCTGCTCGTCGCTGCCCGCGCGCGCGCCCGCGAGATGCTCTCGTGACCGTGATCGACGTCAGCGAGGCGGACTTCGAGCGCGAGGTCCTCGACCGCTCGCAACAGACACCGGTGGTGGTCGACTTCTGGGCCGAGTGGTGCGCGCCGTGCCGATCGCTCGGGCCGCTGCTGGAGCAGGCGGCACGCGCCCGCGAGGGTCAGGTCGTTCTCGCCAAGCTCGACACCGACGCGAACCCGGACCTCTCACGGCGGTTCGAAATCAGGGGTATCCCGGCGGTGAAGGCGTTCGTCGGCGGCGGAGTCGTCGACGAGTTCGTGGGTGTCCAGCCCCAGGCGGCAGTCGAGCGGTTCTTCGATGCCCTCCTGCCGTCCGAGGTCGACGCCCTGATCGAGGAGGGCGGCCAGGCCGAGCTCGAACGCGCGCTGGAGCTCGAGCCGGGGCGACCGGACGCCGCGATCCCCCTCGCGCATCTGCTGAGCGCGCACGGCGAGTATGAGCGGGCGCTGGCGGTCCTCGAGAACGTCACGGGCAGCTTCCAGGCCGACGGCGTGGCGGCCCGTCTGCGACTCCGTGAGGACGCCCGCTACACCGAGGCGTTCGCAGCCCTCGACGCGGGGGACAGCGCGGCCGGCCTGCAGGCGCTCACCGCGCTGCTGCCCGCCGCCGGCGAGCAGCGCGATGATGTGCGCCGCGTGATCGTGGGCGAGCTGGACGTGCTCGGCCCTGAGCATCCACTCGCGCGCGAGACGCGACGGCATCTCGCCGCTGCGCTCTTTTAGACCCTCCGGCTCAGCCGTGGAGAGCGCGGAGTGATCGCCACCACCCCACATGCGAGGGGTGCCTCCGTCGCCGTCCCGGGGGCACGCCTAGACGACGGCGCTGCGGTCGGCGTCGCAGGAGCTTGCCGCTCGCGGAGCGAACCGTGCGAACACCACCGCGAGCGTCGCGATCTCGTCGGGATCGAGCTCCGCGAAGAAGCGGCGCTGGACCGACGCGAAGTGCGTAGCCTGGGCCTCGCGTGCGAGTGTCAGGCCCGCCTCGGTGAGCTGTGCTTCCACCGAGCGCGCGTCCCTCGGGCACTGTCGGCGCTCCACGAGCCCGCGCCGCTCGAAGCTGTCGACCACTCGCGAGACGCGGCTCAGGCTGAGGTTGGCCTCCCCCGCCAGGACGGAGAGCTGCAGCCTGCGCTCCGGGGCGGAGGCCAGGCGGCCCAGCAGCTCCAGTCCGCTGAGGCCGATCCCGTGGGCGCTCTCGAGCTCGGCGTCCAGATCGCGTGTCAGCCTCTTGGTGGTCTCAAGAAGCCCGACCCACGCATCGGCATGCATCTCCGACCATCGCGAGAGCCCATCCTCGCCGACGATGTAGGAACAGGAGCTCTTGGGTGTCTTCAGCGTGTCGCCCATAATGATTGCCCTAGCAAGTATAGTCGCTTTGCGGCGCGGACGCCGGGGTTGGGGAGGCGTTCGTCGCCGACTGCGGTGTTCCTTCGCGCCGGGCATGTGTACCGGCGTCGCAGCCGGCCCGCCCGCATGCGCACGGTGTGCGGTTCGTGAAGCCCACGACCCTTGCGGCCGGGCTCGGCGCGTCCCTGCCGGTGATCGTGTCCACGGTCCATGCCGTTGACGCAGGCGTGCAGCCCGCCGGTGACCGCGCGATCATCGCGCTGCGCGCCTACGAAGTGTTCACAGCGCACACCCCACTGGTGGGGCAGTACTCAGCGTCCTCGCTCGTGTCGGGCGCGATCACACACAGCCCCGGCCCCCTTCTCTACTGGCTGCTCGCGATCCCGGCACGCGTGGGCGCGCCCGCGAGCCTCGCGATCGTCATGGGGGCCGTCAACACGCTCGCAACGATCGCGCGGTAGCCCTGGCGCGGCGCCGCGCAGGCGTCCCGATGATGATCGCGTCAGCGCTCGCGCTCATCCTCCTCAGCCGATCGTGGTCGCCCGAGACGCTGTACGACATCTGGAACCCCTCCGCGGGCCTTTATCCGTTCACGCTGGTGCTGTTCCTGAGCTGGTCGCTGGCGTGCGGCGAATACAGGCTTCTCGTGCTCACCGCCCTCGTGGCGAGCTTCGTCGTGCAGAGCGAGCTCACGTTCCTCGCCCCGACCGCAGGCGCCGTCGCGATCGGGTTGTTGGGCCTGCTCGTCTGGCGGGTGCGGCGCAGGCCGCCCGCGCCGGCGGCTCAGGAGCGGCGAGGAGCCGGGCGGGGCGCCGGGCGGGGCGCCGAGCGGCGAGCCGTCCGTTCGGGCCCGCCCGCCACGGATCTGGCCGTGGGCCGTGGCCGCGCTGCTGGTAATCGCCGCCTGCTGGGCCGCGCCCGTCATCGACGAGTTCCAGCACCCACCCGGGAATCTGACGCTCCTCGCGCGGGCCGCCGAGGCCCATGATCCCAAGCAGGGCGCGGCTGTCGGCTGGCACGCGGTCGTTCGAGCCGTCGGCATAGTCCCGTGGTGGCTCAGGGTTCCAGCACAGCCTTTTGAACGCTTCGCGGAAGTGCTCACCCCACCGGGGTCTGTCGCCGTCGTGTCAACGGTTGTGCTGCTCGCAGCGCTCCTGCTCGCGCTGCTCGCCGGTCTCATCGCAGGCGCGGCCGATATCGCCGCGGGCGCGGCGATCGGCTTGTCCTGCTGCCTCGCGCTCGGCGCCGTCGCAGCCTCGACGCCGCTGAGGCCGTCGATCGCCAGCACGCTCGGCTACACCATGTGGTGGGGGTCACAGGCGGGCATGTGGGTCTGGCTGATGGTCGGGTTCGCCGCGGTGAGGCTGGCGCGCGCCGTGATCAGGGGGTTCGCCGGGCGAGCAGGGCCGCTCGCGGCGGCTGCGCCGCCGGCCGGCGACGGCCCCGTCGCCACGCGAACGCCGGCGCACCGCGGTCGCGCGGGAGCGCTGGCTTCGTGCGCGGCGGTCGCCGTCGTGCTCGCGGCAGGCGCTGCTGCCGCCGGCGCCCAGCCCGCGGGCCAGGACGAATGGTCTTACCGGCCGATAGGCACGGTCGACATGCGTCTGTACTCGGCGCTCGGGCCCTCGGTCCGAACGGTTCTGCTGCTCGGCGCGCCCGACACCGCTGCGTTCGACTTCCGCACCGCGGCCGCGTTCTCCCTGCGCAGCCGGGGGATTCGCGTGCTCGACCCGGCGGCGGCGCCGAGGCTGAACTCCACATACGAGCTGGGCGCCGCGCCGTATCAGGCGATCGCCCGCTACCTGCACGGCGGCGAACCCCGGCCCGGACGCAGACCGATAGCGGTCGTTGCCGCGCACATGCCCGGCGGACCTCCGCTCGTCGTCACGCTGGAACAAGGCCGGCCAACCATCCCTGTCCGGGACCGACCCCGACCTCACACCCGCAGGAACCCTGCGCGCCGCTGAGTCCGAGCGCACGCAACACCGTCGCCCAGCACTAATGCCCTCGCCCAGCCGCGCCGAAAGCGCACCCATGGAGCGCCGCTGCAAACCGCACGAACGCGCTGAGGGGGTGTCAGGGATAGATCAAACGACCCTCTGCGCGCACCGCACCGCGGGTTCACAAGAGGGCTACACGCGGCATGCGAGAACCGGTACGGTGGGGTCGTGATAGCCGTGACGAGTGGGGATGCGGCGAGCGTCGACCCCACCAAACGCTCCGGGGACACAGGCCGCACCGCGATCGCCCGCTCCGTCAAGACCGTCGGGGTCATGCTTCTGCTTGCGTGCCTGCTTCCTGCCTGGGCGAGCGCCCGCGTCCTCGCGGGCAGCCGCCCAAGTGCCGCGTCGGCACGCGGTCGGCATGCAGATGCGCGCGCCGCGGTGCAGCCGCGCCGCCCCGAGCGCAAGAAGGCGCGCTCCTCGCACAAGACCCACAGGAGCCGCAGGAAGCACCGCCGACGCGCCCATGCCCGCCCGCACACGAGCGTCACCAAGCCGGTGGGCGTGCCCACCGGCGCGGCGGCACCCGCACGTGTGTCGGCTCCCACTGCCCCGCCGGCCCCCGAAGCCTCACCGGCCCCCGTCCTTCCGAGCGTCCCCGGATCAGGCTCGGAATCCCCGACCTCGACGCCGCCCCCCGGCCCCGCAGGACCTGCGGTGAGCGCCACGGGAGACCTGCTGAGCTGGAATGCGATCGCCGGCGCCGGATCCTACGTCGTCGCCTCGCGCGTGCCGGGACAGGCCGAAACGGAATCCGTGGTCAGCGAAACCTCCTTCAGCCCCCCGGTGGTGCAGGGCGCGACCGTTAGTTACAGCGTGCGTGCAAACGTGGAAGGGGGCGCATGGTCGGCCCCTGTCGCCATCTCCTTCCCCGCCTTCCAGCCTGGCATCAACGCGGGCTGGATCTACAACGGCCAGCTCGACGAGCAGGCCGTCGCGACGCTCGGCGCGAAGGTCGTGCGGGTCAACTTCCCGATCGAATGGACGACATCGGAGCTGAAGCCCACGATCGCGGGCTACGCGGCTCTCGGCGTCCGTGTTGCTCCCCTCGCATCGTTCGACGGCAGGATCCCGACCGCCGCGGAAGCGAAAGACCTGGCCAGCTGGGCGAAGGCCTACGGGCCGGGCGGCACATTCTGGAAGGGGCGCTCTGACGGGGCGCTCGCAATCCAGACGATCGAGTTCGGCAACGAGACTTCCGGCGGGTATCAATATGGGGACGGCGCGGGAGAGCCGTCGTACATGCAACGCGCCAGGGATTACGCCGTGCTCGTCAAGGAAGCAGCGCAGGCGATCTCCGCGGCGGGCATGAACGTCGGGATGCTCGCCGTCTCGGAAGACTGGACCGGCGACTGGATGAAGGAAATGTTCTCCGCCGTCCCCAATCTCGGAAAGTATGTCGCGGGATGGGTCAGCCACCCGTACGGCACCGAATGGAAACTGAAGCTGGAAAACATCATCAAGCAGACCGCGAGCCACGGTGCGCCCTCGAGCATCCCGATAGACATCACCGAGTGGGGCGTGTCCACCGACAACGGCCGCTGCCTCAGCGAAAACTATGGCTACACGCCCTGCATGACCTATCAGCAGGCAGCCGAAACGCTCCGCTCGGTGCTCGCGGAAATGCGTCAGCTCCTCGGCAAGCGACTCGGGCTGTTCCTCATCTACCAGGCACGCGACCAGTCGCCGTCGGGCACCAGCACCGAACGGGAGTCCTATTTCGGGGTCATGCAGCACGAACTGCAGCCCAAGGGCGCGTACACGAAGGCTGCAGAGGAAGTCCTCGGCGGCTGATGCGCTCGCGGGCGCATCGGTTCGCCGGCGCCTAGCCCGTCCTGGAGCGAACCTGGGATCTCGCGAACGCCCGCGAGATCATGCGCCCCCCCGCCCAGTGCCAGGCGAGCAGCGCCGTGCTGGGAACCAGGTACAACGCGGGCCAGAACGCCCCCTCCCCCGTGAGCACCCAGATCCCCGCCAGCATCGCGTTTATGCACGCGTATGTGGCGGCATGGCCGCGCAGGAGAAACCGGTGGATCCGCCCGGCGCCCCGCGCGAGCCCCTCACGCGTCCAGCGCCCGCTGCGCGATAGCGGCAGGTCGATGAGGACGGCGGCGAGCTCTCCGCGTCGCCGCGAGGTGTACGCGCGCGTGGCTCGCTGCTCGAGCTCCGGTGCGCTCAGCCGACCCTCGGCGTAATGGCGGCGCAGGACCGAGACGGCGTGCTCGCGCTCGCTGTCCGATGCTCTGATGGACGCGGGGTTGCGCATCCTCGGCATTATCGCGCTCGCCCGGACGCGAGGCAACCGGCAGGGCGCTAGCCGCCCGGTGCGCCCCCGCCGGCGATGCGTGCGACAATCGCAAGATGCCCTCCGAGAACCTCGAGCTGGTGCAGTCTGTGTATGCGGACTGGGAGCGGGGCGACTTCAGCCGTACGGCGGAGTGGGCGGACCCGGCAATCGAGTGGGCTCGCTTCGGCGGCGAAGGCGCCGGGGCGTGGACGGGGCTCGATGCCATGTCCGAGGCCGTCGAGGAGATTCTCGGTAGCACCGGCCCGATAAGGGCTCAGGCCGAGCGCTACCACGACATCGACGAGGAACGCGTCCTCGTCCTCACCCGCTGGACCTCCACCGCGGACGACGCCGAGCCCGAGACCGAGCTTCTGCGCGCGAACCTCTTCCGTGTGCGCGGCGGAAAGGTCGTGCGCCTCATCTTCTACTGGGATCGCGCCCGCGCGTTCACCGATCTCGGGCTCCCGATGGACACCGGCGCCGGCGAGCAGTAGCCCGACCGCGCCGCGCTGTCGCAGGGCGGCGGGCTCAGCCCGCGAGCGACCACTGGATCGGCCCGAGGCCCGGGAACCGCAGCGCGGCGGCGGTAGCGCCCGTCAGATCCCACTCCCGCCCGGCGACGTACGGGCCGCGGTCGATGACGGGAACGGTGACGCTCCGGCCGCCGTAGGTGAAGGTGATCAGCGTGCCGCACGGCGCGGTCTTGTGTGCGACGCCGAGCTCATCACGGCCCAGAACGCCACCGCACGCAAGCCCGAGCCCATAGTCCGTGAAGACGGACGCCACGCTCACCCGGACACCGGACTTGGGCTCCATCGACCACGGCAGGAGACCCGCGAGGTCAGCCGCGGCGGCGCTCAGCGCCTGCTGGTGTTCCTTGCGCTGGATTGCGTCCATCTGCGCGAGCTCACCGCGGACTTCGGCATCGGACGGTGCCCCGGGCGCCGGCCGGAACGCCGCCGGTACGGGGTGAGCCGGCGGGACGGGATGCGAAGGGTCGGACGTCGTCAAAGAGGGTTCCCGTGCCTTCACCGGGGGATCGGCGGTCGCGGACAGGGTGTGCGCAGACGCAGATGGGGCGACGTGCGCAGCCGGCGCGGTCGCCGCGGGAACCGATTCGCCGCAGCCCGCCAGCAGCACCGCCGGCAGCAGCGGCCAGAGCACCCACAGCGCAGACCGGCTCCAAATGGCACCAGTTCGGGTCACCGGGGCATTATGTGTGACGGGCACGGCCGACCCCGGATGCGTGCGGTCGCCCGCGCCGTCTACCCTTACCCGATCGGCGCCCTTGCACTGACCACCTTTCGCAATCCGCGGCTGGCTGCGGCTGTCCTCGCCGGTGCCCTCGCGTCCGCTCAGCTCGGCGTGGGCGTGAGCTCCGGAGCGACAACGCAACGGGCGCGCGCACACGCCCGCACGGCGGCCTCGCCGACCTGCCAGGGCAGGGCCCGGCGCGTGCGGCCCGGGAAGGTGAGCATCTCATTCGCATGCGGAGGGGAAGACGTAACCGGCTTCACGGTGCAGGCCAACCGCACGCTGCACTACCTGTACGACCCGAGCTACGCGTTCGGGTGCGAACGCACCGGCTCAAGGTCCTATTCGTGCAGCGACATCCATTCCGGAGCCGGCTCGCAGGGATCCGCGCTCGCCACGGTGAGCGAGCCGCTCTGCAAGCGCGGCGCACACCTGTATCTGCGGATCACGCCCGCGCTCAACTTCGAAGAAACGTCGCTTCCATCGTTCACGCTGAAGGGCCCGTGCTGAGCGGAGACTGAACCCGACATGCGCGCGCGGTGTGATGCGCACTAGTATCGCTGCAGGTGCGATGAACCGCTTGATCTCAACGCTCGGGACACGGTCGGCGGCGGCGATGATGGTCGCCGCGTCGCTGGCCGCTCTCGCCGGCCGGCCGGCGCTCGCCAGCGGCGCGTCTGCCGGGGCAGCCGTCCTGTCCGAAAGGGCACTGGAACGTGCGGTGAGCTCGCTCGTCGATCATGCCGGCGGCCCGCCCGGAATCGCGGTCGTGGTGCAGCGGGGCCGGCACGGGACGCTGCACACGTCCGGGGTCGCGGACGTCGCCGGCGGGGCGCCGATCCGCGGCGAGGACAACATGCGTATGGCGAGCGTGTCAAAGGCTTTCAGCGGCGCTGTCGCGCTCTCCCTCGTCTCAGCGGGCACACTGCACCTCACCGACACGATCGGACGGTGGCTGCCGGCGCTACCGGCGAACTGGTCGAGCATCACGCTTCGTGAGCTGCTGCAGCACACAAGCGGGATCCCCGATTTCAGCAAAAGCGAAGCGTTCATAGCGGACCTGAGGAAATCGCTGCTGAGCGCGCCGCCGCCGGAAGCCCTCCTGTCATACGTGCGCGACGACGAGCTTCAGTTCACGCCCGGGACACGATTCCGGTATTCGAACTCCGACAACATCGTGATCGGGCTGATGATCGAAGCCGCGACCGGCCGCAGCTACGCAGCCGAACTCGCGCAGCGGGTTTTCACACCGATGGGCCTGGATCGAACGAGCCTGCCGAGCGACGAGCGGATCCCTCCTCCGCTGGTGCATGGGTATGAAGTCAGGCCGTCCGAGCCCCCCGAGGACATCTCCGAACTGTTCGCCGCCGGCTGGACATGGGCGTCCGGCGGCATCCTGTCGACCCCATTCGATGCGAACCGGTTCATACGGGCATACGCCGGCGGCGCCGGCATCGACACGGCGACCCGCGCGGCGCAGCTGACGTTCGTTGCGGGGAGCTCGGAGCCGCCCGGCCCCGGGCAGAACGCGGCGGGGCTCGGGATCTTCCGCTACCGGACCAGTTGCGGGACCGTCTACGGGCACACGGGAAACACCGCGGGCTACACGCAGTTCGTGGCCGCCACCCCCGATGGCGCACGCTCAACCGTGGTATCGGTGAACGCCCAGATCACGCCATCGGTCGACAGCGCACGGTTTGCGGAACTCCGCCGCATCTACACGCTCGCCGTCTGCGCCGCACTCGCGCGCTGACGCGTGCCCGCTTCCAACCCGGCGAAAGGCCGCATCGACATGAGAATCGGCGCAGTCCTCCCACAGACCGAGATAGGCCCGGACGCATCGGCGATCCGCGCCTACGGCCAGGGCGTCGAGCAGCTCGGCTTCTCACACCTGGCCGTATATGACCATGTCGTCGGTGCGGACCCGCAGGTGCACGAGAACTGGAATGGCCCGTATGACATCGACACCCAGTTCCATGAGCCGTTCGTCCTCTTCGGGTACCTCGCTGCCTGCACCTCGCTGGAACTGCTCACCAGCATCGTAATCCTGCCCCAGCGACAGACCGTCCTGGTTGCCAAGCAGGCCGCCGAGGTGGATCTGCTTACGGCGGGCAGGCTCCGCGTGGGTGTGGGCATCGGCTGGAATCCCGTCGAGTACGAGGCGCTCGGTGAGGACTTCTCGCTCCGCGGCAGCAGGGTCGAAGAGCAGGTCGAGCTGCTTCGCAGGCTATGGACCGAGAGGTCTGTGACCTTCAAGGGACGCTTTGACACCGTGACCGGGGCGGGACTCGCGCCGCTGCCGATACAGAGGCCGATACCGATCTGGTTCGGGGGCATGTCCGAACGCGCACTGGAGCGCATGGGGCGCCTGGCCGACGGTTGGCTGCCGCTCGTTCAGCCCGGCCCGAAGCTCGATGCGGCACTGCAGACGATCGGCCGGGCCGCGCTGTCAGCCGGCCGCGACCCCGCATCGATCGAGATGCAGGGCCGTGTCGACTGGCGAGGCGACGAGCAGGACCTCGTGGAGCGTGCGCAGGCGTGGCGTGAGGCCGGCGCCACGCATCTCGCGGTGAACACGATGGGTGCCGGGCTCTCCGGGGTGGACGCGCACCTTGACGCCCTTGCGAGCACAGCCCGTCTGCTCGAGCTCGCCTGAGCCGCCGCGAGAGCCTCAGCTGAACCGGAGGGCCGCCGCAACCGGGGCCAGCGCGGCGGGAGCCGTCACCTCCGTCACCAGACCCACCCGGTCCGCTACGCCGTCCACGCGATCCCGGACCGCTGCCGCGACGGCCACGGGATCCTCGCCGCGAACCGCGAACAGGCCGAGCACGTCGTCGTCGACGAGTGCCGGCATCCGCTCCCAGCCACCGGATCTGGACAGCAGGTGCAGAGCCTCGTGCAGCGCCCCGAGCCCGTGATGGTCGAGCACATGCCGGTAACCGGGCGTCGACCCGTAGAAGGCGACCCGGCGGCGGCAGGCCTCCCACTCCTCATCGGACATCGCGACGAACACCGAGGCGGTCACCTCCAGCTCCCCGCGGGTGCGACCCGACTGCTCAAGGCCCCGCTCGAGTGCCGGGAGCGTGACCTCTCGCAGCACGTCCTCGCTGCAGAACGCGTGTCCCAGGAACCCGTCGGCGACCTCGCCCGCGACCTGTGTCATCCGTTCGCGCACCGCTGCCAGGAGCACGGGAGGACGCGGGTGGCCCGTCGGGGGCGGGCGGAAGTTCGGCGGCATCAGCGTGTGCGAATAGAACTCGCTGCGGAAATCCAGGTCCCCACCTGATTCCCAGGCGTCCCAGATCGCTGCGAGCGCGAGGATGTACTCGCGCATCCGCGCCGCCGGCTGCGACCAGGTCGCGCTGTAGCGCCGCTCCACGTGGGCGCGGACCTGCGAGCCGAGTCCGAGCGCAAAGCGCCCGCCGGAAAGCGCCTGCAGGTCCCAGGCGGTGTATGCGACGTCCATCGGCGAACGCGTAAATGCGAGGGCGATAGCGGTCGCCACCCGAATCCGCGTGGTACCCCTCGCGGCCTCCGCTGCTGCGAGAAACGGGTTCCCGCTCGTCTCCGTCACCCCGACGGTGTCAAAGCCATTGCGCTCGACCTCCGAGGCGCGTTCGGCGACCTCACCGATCGAGGCGCCGCGCAGGACGAGGTCGGTCAGCATGCCGGGAGGTTGGCAGGTCCGGCGCCGCGGCGACTTGACTTCACCCGCGCACACGGGAAATATCGGGCCGCCACGCCACCGGGCTCATCCCACCGGCGGCGAGAGGAGCCCTGTCATCGAGCTCAGGCCCTCACCGAGCGCAGCCGGCCGGCCGCTCTGCCAGGAGAACGCCAGCAGCGAGGACGCGGTCAGGTCGATCGCGGGCTCGGTGTTCGTGTACGACTGAACGTTGTCCCTGTAGATCGCCCTGGTGTCAAAGCGCGCGAACGCGTTGGTGCGCCTCGAGGGACAGGCCCTCATGCCGGCGAGCCTTCCGCTGCTCGCTTCGCCGGCCGGGCCCTCCACGACCGCCCCGGCTAGCACGGGCGCCGAGCCATCGAGTGAGCCGACGATGTTCGCGACCTGATGTTGCGGACAGTCGGGGAACGTCGTGCCGTCCCCGATGATGAACGACGAGCCCCAGGCGTTCGCACCCAGCACATTGCCAAGCCAGCGCGCGGCGAACGCGCGATACGTCTCGTCGCCGGTCAGGTCTTCGTACTCAGAGGCCATCACCGAAAGGCCGTCGCCGTGGGAGGCCGTGTCCGCCGAGTCCCACGGAAAGCCGAACCCGAACGGGTCACGGGCCGACTGGGTCACCGCCGCGTCCAGCTCCTCCCGCAGGCCCGCGAGCAGCTGCGCTTCGGAGACCGCCAGCCCCGCCTGCTCGCCGGCGCCCCGAAGCGCGCGCACGAGCTCGAAGTCCGCGAGTCCGCTGACGTCATAGAGGTTGAGCGATTCGTCCGAGCTGCCGGAACTGGCGATGTATTCCCTGGCCCACACGGCGGCCTGTTCGAGATAGTAGAGCGGCTGCCCGTGAGGAAGGCCTTCCGGCAGGGACCCCGAGGAGGACAGCGCGATCGCGAGCTCAGTGGCGCCGAGCTCGAGATCATCTCGCCATTGCGTCTCGGGGTAGAAGCCGTACGGCACTGTCGTCAGCAGGTGCCCCTGCGGGTTCGTGTCGGCCAGTTCGAAGATGTGCTCGCCCGCGAGCAGGCAGCGCGCGGCCAGGCCCGGGAGCGTCCGATTGAAGACCTGAAAGCAGAGCGCGAACGCGGCGGCGTCGCGCCCGGCGAGGTTCGGGCTGACTGGCGCGCCCGGTGGCCCGGCGCGGAAGACCGGCCTGTGGCGGATGAAGCGGTACAGAGGATCCACTCCGCCATACGTGTCGTCCGCCTGGGGTAGCCGCCAGATGTCATGATCGCCGGCGGTGTCGGCGTTGCCCTCTCCGATACCCACCTGGTAGTAGAGCGTGCGGGTCTCGTCGTTCCACATGCGCAGCAGCCATTCGACGCCGAACCGTGCCTCTTCGGTGAAGTTCGAATGCGCCGACAGGGCCCCCATCTGCGCGGGGAAGTCGCGCACGCCGATGAGCTGAAGGTCCACGGCGTAGCTCGTCGTCTCCACGAACTTCAGGTAGTCGCCGGCATCCCACCAGCCCCCTGACGCGTCGATGCTGGTGCCGAGGCTCGTCAGTTCTCCCTTGAATTCCCCTTCGGCGTTCACGGCCGGCGTGAGGTATGTCGGGGCGCTCTCGTCGTTCAGGTGCGCGGGCGCCGAGCGCAGCGTGGACGGGATGAATTCGGGTCCGTCGCGCTCGTTCTCGTAGAACGACAGCCCGTTCGAGAGCGGTGATTCGTAGAGCACGGCCCCGGGCTCGATCGCAAAGGCCGGTGAGGTCGCGGGAGAGCGACCCGCCAACGTGAGCACATACGTGCCGGGGCTCTGCACGGCGTCGAAGTCCAGTGCGTAGACATGGCCGTAACGCCTGCTCCATGAGCCCAGCGAGCCGCCGATGGTCCCTGTGAACACGGTGGCACCGTCGGGCACCTGCACCACCGAGAAGGCGGCGCCGCTCTCGACGCGCGGCGAGAGCAGATATGCGCGCTTGGGTGCCGTCGTCGGGTAGCCGACCTGGTTGACGCGGATATATGCGCCCCCGGCGGCAAGCGCCTGATCGCTCGGCTGCGCGCATAGGGCCAGTGCTGCGAGCAGGAACGCCGCCGCGCCCGCAAGCACGGCCCTCCCGGCCCAGGATGACGTGCTGCGCTGCACCTGAGGATCTTAACCGGCGACACGCGCCGCGGCGCCGAGCCGGGATGGTCCCCGCGGCGCCCGGAAGCCAGTCTGGCCCGAGGGGTGGCCGTCCCCGATATGACTCCGTGCGGGGACGGCCACCGTGCCCGCTGTGAAGGCTGCCGCATGTCGTGTCCCCACAGGCGGACAACCCTGTCATTCTCTGGCAGGGCGGTAGGAGCCTCGCTTGCCCGGCCTTGATCGCGCCCGCGACTGGCCGAAAGTTCTAGGGCGCGGGCGATAGGACGACGGCGGGCAGCCCCCACCCCACGGACTCCGATGGGGGAGAAGCCCGAGGGGTTCGGGGGCGGTCCGCGATGGCACCGGCTCGGGCACATGAACGAACCGGTGACGCGGGTACTTCGCGCTCTGCTGACAGTCGAGGGGAAGCGACCGTCCTTTCGGAAGCTAACGCCCGCGCGGGGGGCCGATCATCGTGGTAGTTCCGCCGCGCGTGTGGTGGAAAAACACTGACGCGATTGCACGGGGCTCAGCGCCCAGCTCGCACCGGGCGCCGCTGACGCGCGCGGTGCGGACCGGCATTCTCCGCAGCCCGTTCTCTGCACCGGCGCGCCGCCGCGTGCGGCACCGGTGGCGCACGGTCGGGAAGCGTCGCGGGCGCCTGCTTCTCATCCTCCCATCGACGACGAGGGCTTCCTCCCACGCCTTCGCCGCGCGACGAGGATGACGGACGCGAGCACCAGAGCACCGGTGGCGGCGACCGCGACCTTGCGCATGACCTGGGCGCTGCGTTCTGCCGTCTCCTGAGCCCGCTCAGCGGCCTGCAGGACACGCTGGGCCTCGTCGAGGGCGGATTGCACCTCGGCGACTCTCATCTCGGCATTCCTGATCGCCTCGTGATCCATTCGCTCCCCTTTTTACGGGAGGTTATCCGTCTGGTTCGGATGGGCCCGGTGAACCCCGCGCCCTATTCGGCGCAGGCCCATCCAGCGGCGGTCTCGCCGTTTGCCAGACACGGCAGGATCGTCGGCGGCTGCCAGTGCGTGGGCCCGCCTTCCAAGACCCCGGGTATGTCTTCTTCGTAGACGCCGTAGAGCCGCATGATGAGCTCGAATTCCCCGGCCGGCGCGGGGAGCCAGTTTTCGCGCTCGACTTCATTCGCGGGCTCCGCCGCCTGAAGATAGACGTCGAGTGACCCGTCGGCGTTGAAGTGCAGGTCCGAGCGGTTCCCCAGCGTGAAGCGGTTGAGTGGGTTCGCGACGAAGAACCCGTTCACTTCGTACATCGTCATCGACCAGAACCCCGTGACAGGCACGGGAAAGTCGCTCGCGGGAAAGTGAGCCACGTAGCGGTTGGCGCCCGTGAGTTTCACGCCATGCCGTTCGGTCAGCGCCAGCGGGTAGATCGACAGGTTCGGGGTCGGGGCGCCCAGCCCGGTCTTGTCGGCCAGCGCCCGCTCGAGGTAGTCGGTCCCGTAGTGGCCGAGCCCGGCCACCAGCCAGCCGTTGTGCGCTTCGAAGCCCGCTTCGAACTGGGCTTTGAGTGCTCTCTCGAGTTCGAGGGGGCCCGCTTCCACGGCTTCCTCGAGTCCCAGGAGCGTCCCCTTGCCGCTGTTGCTCGCCTTCGGGGCTTTGCCGGGGCCGATGTTCACCGTGGCGAGCTGTTCGAGCAGCGGCGTGTCCGCGTCCGGCGGCGTGAACCTGGCGAGCGCTCGACCGAGCGCCGCCCAGTACCTCAGGCGCGGTTCGCCCAGCTTGGTGCCGGGGATCGTGTGGATGGTCGGCGTCGTGATGATCTTCCGCGGTTCAGCAGCCTTGTAGTTCAGGCCCTGGCGCGCCCACCTGCTGAGAGGAACGATCTTCGTTGCTTCCTGGACGGCCAGAGCGTTGGGCACGTCTTCGCTGCCCTCCACGAGCGTGCGGGCGATCAGCCAGACGCGGTCGTAGGGCGAGCGTATTATCTTCAGGCCCTCTGTTTCCTGCTGTCCTTCGAGCTCTCCGGGCCCCGCGACCACGTAGCTCCCTGGGGCGAGCATCCCGGAGGTACCCTGGCCGATGTTCGCGAAGTTCTCTGTGTACGGCGAGAGCATCTCCACGACGTTCAGGCGGCCCGCTTCGGTTTCCGGCACGTGCAGCACCATCGGCTGCCGGTTGAGCTTCAGCCACGCGATCGAGTAGAGCGTGTCCGCGTTCGGCGCGACGACGACACCCTCCTTTTCGGTCGCGAGCTTCACGAAGTGCGAGAACTGGTTCACCGGAGCGTCGCCGATGTGGTCGGCCACCGTCACGCTCGTGGTCGAGTCGTACACCCGTTCGGTGTCGAGCAGGGGCTGACCGTAGATGTAGGCCTGCACTCCGAGCTTGAACGCTTCCTGGCGTTCCTGTTCGAAGTCTGCGGCGCTCGCGTTCGCGGAGGCGTATGCGAGCGCGAGGCACATCATCACCAGTGCTGTGATCCATCTTCTCGCGCTCATCCGTGCTCCTCCTTTTGCCGTTTCACGTTGCGTTCCCGGCGGCGACGGCCGGGGCGCGGCCCGCGGGCGACGCCTCACAGCGGTGGGTGCGGGACACGCCCCGCACCCACCACCTGCATCCAGTGACAGCGGCCTCTGCGAGGGGCCGCCGTCGTCCGGACTCAGCTGCTCACGATCACTTCTTTTCCTTTCTGGGGCTCAATGCTCGACAACCCTACGGGCACACCTTTGTAGTTCGCGACTCCGGCCAGTTCTGCCGTGAGCGTCCCCGGGCTGAATGCTGCGCCTTCCCAGGTTCCGAAGAATTCTGGTTCACCGGTGGTCGCACTCGCGTTGAACGTCAGCGTCTGGGTCTTTGATGCCGAATTGACAGGGCCGATTTTGCCCACCATCGACCCGAGCAGTTCGGCGTTCTCGGCTCCGACACAGACCATCTTCTCGATCGGCCCGCCCGGCGTTTCGGCCTGGACGTCGACGCCTGGTTCCGTTTCGGCTTCGTTGACCCAAACGAGCTTTGAGATCAGCGGTTCGGTCACGACGGTGCCCGCCTTCGTCTGGCCGTTCGTCGTGCACTTGCCGGTGAGCACGGTTTCCTGCGGTTCGCATTCTTCATAGGTGATCCGCAGCTTTGCTTCCCGGCTGTTGAAGATTTCGCCTTCGTCCTTGTCCTTCTTGCACACGACCTTGAGCTTCAGCGTATGCGTCGCCGGTTCGTACAGGTAGAGGTTCGTCGCGCCGCTCTTGCTCTTGAACTTGTCGGGCCCTTTGAGCGCGGTGCGTTCGTATTTGCCTTCGCCTTTGGCGTTGACTTCAGCGCAGTGCTTGTCGGTGTATTTGCCGGTGTACGTTTTGCCGACCTTCGCAGCTTTGGCGCACGTGAGGTATTCGGGCTCGGCCGCTGCAGCGCTGCCTGCTGCGACCGCGCTGATTGCGAGCACCGCCGTGATGCACAGCCCCACGATCCTGACTCTCTTCATGGTCTCTCCTGTTGTCCGGTTGAAATCTGGCATCGCGAGGTCCGCGAACGGCCTCTCGCTGCCATGCCTCCCCACCGGCGGCACACGGGCCGCCGGCTTATGTCTGTGATGCGAGCTCTAGGGTGCGCTGACGGGCCCGGAGGTCGCCAGCACCCTTCCTTTGCTGTCGAGTGCCCTGACCTCGAATGTGCTTTCGGTCGTGGGGACACTGATCTTGGTCTCAAAGCCGTTCCAGGGCGCGCTGGCCACCGGGGTGAGCGATTGTGCGTCTTCGCCCGCGAGGACTTCCCAGCTCGACACGTCGGTGGCCCCATTCCAGCTCGCGTAGACGTCAACGTCGTTGATCGATTCGCGTTCGGCTGCGATGGCCGGAAGGGTCTTCGGTGTGCCGGTCCACGGGAATCGGAAGACGCGGTAGGTTCCATCGCCCTTCGGCAGTTCCGCGTCGAAGATCATCTGGCCACGCTTGCCGCCCGCGCCCCGCCTGCTGAACTCCGAGAAGTAGGGTGTCGCTCCGAAGCCGACCATGAAGTTGCCTTCCGGCAGCTGCTGTGCACTGCCCTCCGCGACGGCGACGGTCGCGGGCGTCCTCAGGTACTGGTGCGAGAGCAGGGCTCGTTTCTTGGCGAAGCTGAGGGTGAGCACCAGACCCCTGGAGAGACCGTGGACGGGTGGTCCGGCCTCATCGTCGAACAGTGTCAGCTTGGAGCCCTGCAGGCGGGCGTCGTGCTGGAAGTAGAAACGCGTGGCAGGTTTCATCGCGAAGCTGCTGTCCTTGCCTCCGAGCGTCCACAGGATCGAGCCCGAGCCCAGGTCCACGTCGTAGATGGCGGACGTGTCCCGCAGCGAGATGAGGATCCTGTTTTCCGGCAGCGGCTGGATCGAGTTCACGTGATACGGGTCGAAGACACCATCGGCCGCTTCCACTTCGGTGTCGCTCAGGGGGACGTGGCCGAGCGCGTGCCACTCCCACATCACCAGGCCCGTGTGGATGTCGATCTCCTGGATCACCGAGTCGAGCACCGGCGGCTGCGAGGGCGAGCACACCGGCAGGCACACCGATCCGTAGGCCTCGACGAACGCCGTGCCCTGCGGGGTGATGTTGAGCTCGTGGATGTCCGCTTCATAGCCGTTGCCGGCCCTGATGTAGGCGATCGGTTCGTAGGAGGTGTTCGCGATCACCCCTTCGCCTTTGCCGTAGGCCGCTTCGGTCGCAGTTCCCTGCCACCACGCGAGCGCCGGCTGGCCTTCATAACTCGTGAGCTCGAGGTTGGACCCGACGTAGCCGTGGGGGAACTGTTTCCACCAAAGGAGCTTGCCTTCGGGGTTCAGGATCATCAGCCCGTTGGGGCCGACCGGTTCGAATTCGAGCAGTTTGTTTCCGACGTGGATGATCGGCGATGGCAGCGGGTCGAGGAAGATGTCGCCCTTGAGGGAGGGATCCGCGACGTTGACTTTGACCTTCGGAGGGCGCAGGCTGGGCTCCGACACGAAGTGTTCTTGGTCTTCGGGCTTTTCCCCCGGCGCTTCGATCCGGGGGGACGGTTCGCTGAGGTGCGCTACGTCGAAGGAGTCTTCGATGACCGCACCTTCACCGAGCTCGACGACCGCCCTGACTTCCTCCCCTTCCGTGAGCGGCGTGTTCAGGACGAAGCTCGCTCCCTGACCGTTGCTGTAGGCCTCGAGCTGCCCGGCGTGCAGGCCGCTCAGCGAGCCGCTCACGCTGACGGACGCGATATTCGATGGAGAGGTCCCGAGAATGCTGATCTGCGTCGTCGGCGACGCGTCCGGGGTACCTGGCATCGGCGATAGCGTCACGGCCTCCGCGAGCGTCGGCGCGGCTGCGGCGATCACAACGGCGACGCTCGACGCGAGCGCGAGCAGGGGTCCCCTGCGGAGCGAGTGGAGCAGCCGCCTGCATCCTGCAGCCGAGGTCCCCCTCCCCCGGGTCCGCCCATATCCCAAGCGATCCATCTAACCCTCCGTGACGCGCAGCCCAATCCCTGGCGAGCGAAGATACTCGATCGCGCATACCAGTTCTTGGCGTGGTCGCACATCCGGATCACGGCCGATTGTCGTGTTGCGACAATTCAGTGCCTTGGTTTGCGGCCCGGCATCCACCGGGCGGCGACCCTATCGTGCCAACCCGATACATACCCGCCGGCGCACCGGTCTCCAGGCCACTGTTAGGTTCTGCGGCATGGAGCCCGCCTATCCGGCCCTTCAGGATGAGAACTCACTGCGGATCTGGCGGGAGATCCTGCAGCCGATGTCGCGCGACATGAGGGCATCGGCGCCGCGCATGTCGGCGGAGATCGCCGCCGGAATGTCGCAGACGTTCCCGCAGCTGTTCGAGGTCGAGGGGAGCATCGAGCGAAACCGCGCAGCGACGGAGGCGAACATCACTCTGGGAGCCGGCATCATCGAGGGCGGCGGCGACCCCACGACGATCGAGCTCCCCGCGGTGGCGGCCGCATACGGCCTGGAGAGCCTGCACAGCGGAATATCGCTCGCCTCACTGGTGCGAGGAGTGCGCCTCGGACACGCCGAGGTGTCGCGGTGGGCATCCGCCTGGCTGCGCGAGCACGTCGAGGACCGGGACGAGCTCGCGGCGGCGTCCGCGCTCGCCTCCACGTGGATGTTCGCGATCGCTGACGCGCTGTCGACGGCCAGCGAGGTCGGATATGCGCTCGAGCGAGAACGCTGGCTGCGTAGCGCCGCGGCGGTGCGCACGGACACGATCACGGAGATACTCGCAGGCCGCGAGATCGATGCCGTCGGTGCGGGGCAGCGGCTCCGCTACGAGCTTGATCGAGAGCATCTCGCCGTCATCGCATGGGTCGAGCCCTCGGATGGCGGGGGCGATGCCCTATCCGTGCTCGACAGTGCGGTGAGGGCGCTAGCCGAGGCCAGCGGGGCCGGCGCGCTGCTCATACAGCCCAGTGGGCTCCTTGTCACGTGGGCCTGGCTGTCGCACGCCAGGGCGCCCGCTGCGGACGCGCTGGACTCTCTGCAGCCCGGCCGGGGGGCGACCCCGGCGGTGCGCATGGCGCTCGGGGAGCCCGCACGGGGTGTCGCCGGCTTCCGGGCCAGCCACGAGCAGGCGGTGCACGCCAGGCGCGTGGCGCGGCTCGAGGGACGGCCCGCCTGGGGCATCACGCGGTACGGCGAGGTGGCACTCCAGGCGACCGTCTCCACAGACATCGAACAGGCCCGTGCGTTCGCCGCACACAAGCTCGGGCGGCTCTCCTCGGACGACGAGAAGTCCCGCAGGCTGGCCGCCACCCTCGAGGCGTACCTCGGCGAGCAGTGCAGTCGGATCCGGGCGGCGCGGCGGCTCGGCATCCACGAGAACACCGTCAGCTACAGGATCAGGCAGGCGGAGGAGATACTCGGGCACAGTGTGCAGGACGACACGCTCGGGCTGCGGGTCGCCCTGGCGATCGCCCCGATGCTGGCGCCGGGCAACAGCGACGGGCGGGGGCCTGCCGAGACGAGCTGACCATCCGGCGCGAGGAGATCGGTCGCCAAAAGCGGTGGGGGCGGTCCGATGACCGCCCCCACACGCTACGCACACCGATGCGTGGCTATTCCCAGCCGATGTCGCCCTTCTTGATCGAGGCGACCAGCGAGCCCGTGTAGGTGCCGGCGCGGTATTCCGTTTTCGGCAGCGCTTCACAGAATTCGCCTTCGAGCGCGTACGGCACTTTGGTCAGCGCGTTGCTGATTTCCAGCTTCTTCACGACGACCGACGTCTTGCCCTTTTCGATGGTTTCTTCCTGATTCGTGAAGGTGGCGGCTTCGAATTCCGATTCCGGTTTCTTCAGCTCACCGGCGGGATATGTGCCCGCGGGGATCGAGATCGTGCACTTGACGGCGCCCTTGAGCCCGATTTCGATTGCACCGGCGCCTTCGAGTTTTCCTTCTTTGACCGTGCCGCCGGAGCCGATTTCGACTGCTCCGTTCGCGTGGTAGTTCAGCGTGACCGGCGTTTTGAACTTGGCCGTCAGTTCATATTCCGCTTTGTCCAGCGTCGCCGACGCTTCACAGCTGGAGTACTTGATCACGGCCGTCAGCGTTTTCGACGGGAACGTCGGCGTGACACCCGAGCTTGACGACTTCGCCTTTTCGCAGGTGATCGTGAACGGCTTCAGGGCGAATTCCTGCGTTTCGCCGGTGAAGCGAGGTTCGACGCTTTCGCTGCCAGTGAACTTGTGCGGGTTCGGCGTCACGGCCTTGCGCGCGAGCGCTGGTGTCGCCGCGAGCGCGATTGCGGCGACCGCCAGCACCGGCGCCAATGAGCGTTTCATGTTCCGCATCCCTCCTTAGAATGGCCTTTTACGAGGGCACGCCCAGTCTCCCGTGGGTGCGCCTCCGCATTCCCCTCTGCACTAGTGCTTTCAAGGGTACATCGACTCGCTCTCCTGTGCGTCAGGGAGTCACCGTCCACCTGTCAGGAGTCGCGCCGTCCCAGCTCTCTGACCGCCGCCTGCATGAAGCCGTCCGCGAACGCATCGCCGACGCGCCCAAGCGGCACCAGTCGCGGGACCGGCATGGTTGCGTCCAGCTCGAGCCGCATCTTGGTCCCGGCGTCATCATCCAGCCACCACGTGGCGTCGAACGAGGCTCCGCTGGAGGCACCGCGTGGAACGTGTGTCAGCTGGACGGACTGGGGTCTGTCGACGCGCACAGCGAGGAGCAGGTCGAGGTCCCTGGACACCGGGCCATACGCGAGGTGCAGGGCCGCCTGCGCTCTTCGCACCCCACCGTCATCGCCGCGATCGACCACGGTCACGTCCCTCACGACATCCGGATACCACGTCGGGTAGGCCTCGAGCGCGGCGAGCAGCGCGAAGCAATCGTCGGCCGGTGTCGGCACAGCAGCGTGCGCAGTTCCGTGCAGGTGCTTCACGGCGCCCAGCGTACCCGCCGTCCCGGCGAGCCCGATGCTGCCCCGGGGTCGACGCGGCTGACACGATGCGGTAGGAATGACAATGCGTGCGGGGGTTTCCCGCGATGTCGACACCGAGAGTGGAGGGGCGTTCAATGAGCCAGGCAGAGACGACGACCGACCTGCGGTTCGATGCTCCCGGGCCGGGGTGCTGGAAACTCGACGCGGTGCACTTTCCCCGGCCGGTGACGCGCTACTGGGCCGAGACGCACCCGGCGCCCTTCAGGCGTGGCTTCGCCGATTTCACGCGCTTCTACGGGATGCTGATCGACACCCTCGACACGGCCTACCCGAATGGCTTCTCCTACACGATGATGCGGCCCGCGGCCCCGGAGGACATCCCCGCGCGACTCCAACGTGCCGAGGAGGTATTCGAGGGCAAGCTCTGGCGGGAGCAGCTGCGCGAATGGGACGAGACCGTCAAGCCAGCCTCCGTCGCCGCGCACCGCGCGATCCAGTCAGTCGACCCCGATGCGCTCGACGACGAGGACCTGGGCGACTACCTGGCGCGCTGCCATGAGCACCACGCGGCGATGATCACCCAGCACATGCGCTTCACTGCGGCGGCGATGATCCCAACCGGGGATTTCCTCGCCCACGTCGTCGACTGGACCGGGCTTGCCCAGCGCCGAGCTGCTCGGCCTGCTGCGGGGCGCGGCACCGGTGTCCGCGGGCGCCTCGCTCGAGCTCGAGCAGCTCGATCGGCGCCGTCGCCGCGGACCCGCGCGCCCGCGAGCTCCTGGAGTCCGACGACGACCCCGCGCGGCGTGCTCGACGAGCTGCGCGCGCTCGACGGCGACGCCGGCGCGGCGGTCGGCGCCTACCTCGACCTCGTCGGCTAGCGCCTGCTCGACGGGTTCGACATCTCCGAGCCATGCGCGCTCGAGCTGCCGGATGTCTCTGCTCAGGGCCATCCGCATCGCCGCCGATGGGCGCCCCGCCGGGCGGATCGAACGTCGATGAGCTGATCTCGCGGAGTGCGCGGCAAGGTCGCCGAGGAGCACCAGGACGAGTTCGACGAGCTCCTCGGCGAGGCACGGCTGATGTACAGGCTCCGCGACGAGCGGGGCGTCTTCAGCGACATCTGGGCCTCCGGTCTGATGCGGCGCGCCGCGCTGGCGGCCGGCCGCCGGCTCGCTGCCGCCGGACGCATCGCAGACGCCGGCGCATATCATGGACGCGACCGTCGACGAGATGCGCGCGCTGCTGTCGGGCGGCGAGACGCCCGACGCCGGCGAGCTTGCCGGTCGAGCGCAGTACCGCGCGACCCACAGCGCCAAGGAGGCGCCCGCGTTCCTCGGCGACCCGCCGTCTCCCCCGCCGGATCCCTCCGGACTGCCGCCCGGCGCGGCACGTGTGATGCGGGCGATGGGCATCGCGATGGGTGAAATGTTCGGCAGCTCCGAGGAGCAGACGAAGAGTCAGCGTCCTGCGCGGGCTCGCGGCGAGCCGCGGCGTCTACGAGGGGCCGGCGCGCCGCGTGACGGGCCCCGGCGAGTTCGACCGGATCGTGAAGGGCGACGTCCTGGTGACCGAGTCGACGAGCGAGGCCTTCAACATCCTGCTGCCCCTGCTCGGTGCGATCGTGACCGACAGCGGCGGACTCCTGTCGCATTCGGCCATCGTCGCGCGCGAGTACGGGATACCCGGCGTCGTGGGCACACGCGAGGCGACGAGCGCTCATCGCCGACGGGACCCGCGTGCGGGTGGACGGCGAGAGCGGAGAGGTGACGGTGCTCGGGTGAGCGGAGTCGTCACGCTGCCGGAGGCGCACGACACGGCGCTGTTCGGCTCAAAGGCGGTGGGGCTCGGGCAGGCGCTGCAGGGACGGACTGCCCGTGCCCCCCGGCGTCGCACTCGCGGGCGCGGTGGTGGATGCCGTGGCCGCCGGCGACGAGGATGCGATCGGGCAGGTCGACCGAGCTCGGTCGGCCCGCTGGACGGCCCGCTCGCGGTCCGCTCGTCGGCGGTCGACGAGGACGGCGCGGACGCGAGCTTCGCCGGCCAGCACCTCACGCTGCTCAACGTCCGTCGGGCACGACGAGCTCACATCGGCGATCAGCGACGTGTGGTGGTCGGCGAACTCGGACTCCGCGATCACCTATCGCCAGCGTGTGGGGCTGTTCACGCGTCCGAGCGTCGGCGTCGTGGTACAGGCTGCTCGTCGATCCCGCAGGCGGCTGGGGTCATGTTCACCCAGAATCCCGGTGACAGGTGCCGACGAGAGGGTGATCGAGGCGAGCCTCGGGGCTCGGCGAGGCCGTGGTGGCCGGGCGAGTCATCCCCGACCATTACCGCGTCGAGCAGGGACGGAGAGGTGCTCGAGCGCACGGCGGGGCGCAAGGACGTCGCGTTCCGCTCGCTCGCGCAGGGCGGCACCGTCGAGGAGGCAGTACCCGCCGATCTCGTCGAACGACTCTGTCTCGACGATGGCCAGCTTGCCGAGATGAACGCGCTCGCCGCGCGCTGCGAGCGCGTCTACGGCCCGGGCGCGACATCGAGTGGGCGTTCGCGGACGGCACGCTGTACCTGCTGCAGTGCCGCGCAGTGACCAGGGCCGGAGCATGACGATCCGCCGGCCGCCGGCAGACTCACCGGTGGCGGAGGTACGCCGGTGAACGCCGCGACAGTCGCCGCGCTCGGGCGCGTCCCGCTCTTTGCAGACCTCAGCGAGGAGGAGCTCGGGCGGGTCGCGAGCGTTTTCAAGGAGAGGCGGTTCTCGGAGGGTGAGACCGTCATCCAGCAGGGGTCGGGGGCCGCCGCGTTCTTCGTGATCGACTCGGGAGAGGCGACCGTCTCGGTCGACAGGGTCGAGCAGAGGGTCCTGCGAGCCGGGGACTACTTTGGCGAGATGGCGCTCATCGACGCCGGGATACGCACCGCGACCGTCACGGCATCGACCGACCTGGTCTGCTCGGGGGTCACCTTCTGGGACTTCCGCCCGCTCGTGGAGGCCAACGGGGTCATAGGCTGGAAGCTGCTGCAGTCGCTCATCGACATCTACCGCTCCGAGCGGGAGCAGCCGCTCTCTCCCCCGAGCGCAAGGGGTTAGCGCCCTCACCAGGAAGCAGCGGATCTCGCGGCCGCCTCGGCCGACGGCTTGCGCCGACTCCCTGCGCCGGCCCCCGGTCCACCGCCGCGCTACGGCTCCCGCGAAGCTCTGCGGTCCGCCACCGCCGTCCCGGCAGGCGTGCGAGCGACGTGCCGCGCTCCTACGGGGAGGCTTTGATCTCAAGCCATTCGCGGTTGGTCGCCTTGTCTCTTCGCCAAGAACGCAACCGATTCGGGAGGTCCTTCGCCCAGCGCCATTTCGAGCAGCTCGTCCGATCCGCCTTCCAGCGCTTGCGGGACCTGCCTGCCATGGTCGCCGGCAAACGCGACCGTGAACTGCGACTGCATCCGGTTCACGGCGCTGTACGCCCCGATGAATCCGCCGGTTATCGTGATCGGCTCTTCGCCGCAATGCATGGTGGCGAGGCTCGATGCACCACCCGCGGGTGTCAGCACGAACCCAACGGTCGGGTGCGCGCCGTCCTTGATGAAACCGAGATGCCCTTCCAGGTTGCTCGTGTTCACTTCGCCCGCAGCGGCCCCGGCGCTCTCGCATTTGATCCCGAGGTGGCTGACCGGTTCACAACCACTGAGCGACAGGCTGAGCTCAATCGTCTTCGAGCCCACGAATTCGCCCTCGTACGTGTTCTCTGCACACGTCACCCTGCCTTTGCCGACGGCCGTGAGCGCAGCGCCGTGGTTCCTGAAGAGGAACGAGGGCTGGACGCCGGGCCCCGGCTCCCATTCGTACAGGCCCGAGTCTTCGGCTTCGCTGCGCGTGGTGCACCCTGCATTTGCGAACACCCCGGTCGCGGACTTCAACTTGATGCATCGCCCAACTTCCGGCAGGTCCTCCGGCGCCCCGCGAGGAATGAAGTACGTGAACCGGTCCTGTGTCCCAAACGCGCTGGTGCCACCCGGCGTCGTGACCGCCACATCAACCGCACCCGGGACGCCCGGAGGCGCTGTCGCCTCGATCGTCGATTCCGAAAGCACTTCGAACCCACTTGCCGGCGTCAGGCCGAACGTGACGCTTTCGACTTCTCGGAAGCCGCTGCCGCTGATCTTCACAGTGGTCCCGCCACCGGTAACGCCACTGTGCGGCGCAACCCCTGACACGACGGGCGCCAGCGCCTGCACCACGTACGCAACCGACTTGGTGGCGGAGAGCCCGTCTTCGCCGCGGGCCGTCACGGTCACTTCGTGCCTACCGGGCACGGAGGTGTCCAACGCCGCGCCATTCGCCGTCGTTCCTTCGCAGCCCTCGGCGCCTGGCTGAAGTCGCGCGGTCGCGAGAGGCATGGCGCATTCGAACTGCGCCTTCATGCTCGCCCCCTGCGAGATGACTTCCCCTTCTGTCGGCGATCGTAGGGTGATGTTCGGGGGCTGTGCGGGCACGACGTTGTAGGGAATCGCCACGTAGTTGTTTCGGCCGCACTCGACGCAACCTTCGCCCTGATCTTCCGCAAACACTTCGAAAAGATGCATGCCTACTTCGCCGCTGACGAGGTATTCGCCGGGGTCGGCGAGGTGTTCGATCCAGGGAACTGGGTGGTAGTCGGCGTAGCACTCGGCCAGTGTGTCGCCTGGAACGGCCTTGCATTCAAATTCCGCCGGCCCCACATTTTCGCCTGCGTAGTATTCGCTTCCCGGTCGCGGTGCTCTCGTGATGATCGTCGGGCGCTTGTATGCGGCGACCGTGAATTTGACGGTCCGATGCGAGACGCCGCCGTCTTCCCCGTGTGCCGTGACGGTGAATTCGTGGGTGCCCGGTTCCTGGAACGTGAAGTAGGTGCCGTTCGCCTCGGTTCCGTCACAGCTTTCTATGGCGCCACCCCCAGGGTCACTGCAGGAGAAGCTCGCGAGATCTCCGTCTTCGTTGCTGTACTGTTCGTATTCGCCGCCTTCCACCGGTGCGGTGATGGTGATGTTGGGCGTTTCCGGGGTGGTAACGTGTGCTGGCGCATGTAGGACGAATTCGGTCAGGGCCAGTCGTGCGTCGGTAGTCGGGACCAGTTGGTTTGGGTCGTCGACCTGCAGCGTGCCGTTATCGGCCGCGAGGTCTTCGGAGAGCAGGCGGCCCAGCCCCAGCGCTCGGAGCACGTTGATCCCGACTACTGTTCCCGGGTTTGCGCCCCCTTCCAGCGCATGTTCGATTCGCGATTCCTCCAAGAGCTGTTGGATTGCAGCACCCAGTGACGAGTCGTTCGCCGCCGACACCGGGAGGGCCAGGTCGATGAAGTCGGTGAGCACTCCGTATGCCTTGTCGAGATTGTTCCTTGCGGTGTAGAGTTCCCCGGTGGTGCTGAGCTCTTTGACCAGCCATTTTGCGATCCCGGACTGCAGGGCTTTGAGTTCCGCTGCCACCTTAGAGGCGACCGCCACGTCATAGTCGGGCGGTTCTATGAACTCGTCGAGATACCGATAGCCAACGCTGTCCCACCACCCTTTCCAATTCGCGGCTTCACCGCCGCCCGCGGGGCTACCCAGGATTGTGAAGTTACCTTCGGCGTTTCGCTGTTTGAGGCCTTCCGGACCGAGGGTTGCGAGCTCGGCGGCCAGATCTTCCTCGTAGTAGGACGAATGACTGGCGCTGCAGCCGTGACCTTCCGCCGTCTGTTTCGTCCACAGCGCCTGCAGTCGCGCGTCACCGTCTTCGATGAAACACTTGTCTGCCGGCCCGGCCGGTTCCTGCAGGCCGATCGAGTAGAGGAAGTGTTCTGAGGCACTCTGATTGTCGTACCAGTTGTAGTCGATCTGATACTGGAAGAAGCGTTCGTACGGGGGGCTGTCTGGTGCGGCGCTGTCGGCGACATAGCAAGCGGTCAGGCGACCTAGTCCGAGGTGCCATGCGTTCTCGAGCGCGTTCGGCAGGGGTGGTGTCAGCAGCGGGTTGGCGCGCCTGCTGCCGCCCCAGTCCACTTCCTTGTCGAGGGCGAGGCGTCCCGGTTGGATGGCGGTGGGCTCTTCGAAGTCGCCTCGTGAGAATCTTGGCGCCCTTACGCCTTCTTCTTCCTGTCCGGTTGTGCATGCGTTGATATCCCCGACGGTCTTGACGTTGCCTTCTTCGGGCTCCTGACCTGTCGACTCTGGCTCCATCGGCGTCAGGTCCTGGTTGGGGGTCTGTTCCGCGTTGCCCCACGGTTCTATCTGTGCTGATGCCGGCGTCTCGGTCGACTGCTGAACCCCGAGTTTGCATTCTTTGCAGTTCCCGTCCTGTGTGCCTCCGTTGTCCTGTTTGGACAGGAAGGCGTCCTCTTCGTTGGTCAGGGCCACGCTCAGGATGTCATTGCCGGTGAGATAGTTGGCCACCGCGTGGTCGAGAACGTTGCTGCCAGTCTGGATCGTGGTTGTGCTTCCCGGCAGGAATTCGACCGTGGTCGGGGCATACGGCGTCGTGTGTTGAGAGATCTTGCCGAGTTCCGACACCAGACCTTCCCCCTGCTCCCTCAGCTGCCTGAGCCTGTCTTCCTGCGCTTCTCCGTAGGCCGGTATCTGTTCTTTCTCGTCGTTCGTCCATTCAAGGCCGGGGTTTTCCAGGAACAGGTCGCTGTACGCCTCCGCCCCTTCGGCCCAGAGAGCTGGGTTGAAGAGTTGTCCGTCGAGGACAACGCCTTCACCCCATTTGTTGTGGTTGGACCAGGCGGCCAGCCAGGCGAGCGACCCGTCGAGGTTGGTTCCGGTGCCGGGAGCGCCCGGTTCAAGACTCAGCGGCTCGAAGTTTTCCGAGAACGCTTCGGAGACCGCACGGTTCAGGAACGCCCCTTCCGCGTGGTTGAACGATTCTTTTTCGAGATGGGCACCAGGATGTCTTTCTCCGTAGCGCAGGTTGTTGAGAAGTTCCTCGTTGAAGGTGCTGCTCTCGCTCGTCGCCGCCGACGTGAAGACCGCGCTTTCCAGACGATCGATTTTTTCGCCGATTTCGACGTCCGCTTTGCCCAGTTCGCTCGCCTGTTTTTCGATCGTTTCGACATTGGTCGCTACCACCCGGAGTTCCTGGTTCAGCACTGCGAGCCGTTCGTCTACCCCCGCGAGGCCGGCACTCACCTGGTTGCTCAGTTCTTTGATCATTTCCTCGATGTGCTTAAGCTGTTCGAGGATCTGTGCTTCCGGGCTGGGTTCGTCGTCGAGCAGGTTGACTATCTGCGTGATCACGGCAGGTGCGTTGCTGAGCAGCTGAACCGCGAGAACGGGATCTGCGAGGCTCGCCAGGCTGGAGACCGCCTCCGAGGCGATGTCCGCGGTTGTTTGGGCGAGCTTCGATGCCGCCAGCGATGCTGCGACCTCGAGTCTGCTGAATCCCGCCGCGCCCGCGACGAGCGCCGAGAAGCTACGGGTCTCGGTCAACACCGCGATCTTTTCCGCAACCGGTTTGAGCGCGGCGCGGCTGACCCCTTCCTCCCAGTCCTTTGCAGCTTCTTTGGCGGCAGCGACGACCAGCGTCGCACTTGCTTCGCCGTCGCTCTTGAGAGTGCCGGCTGACACCGGCTGACCGCCGGCCAGTTTGCCCGCCAGGCCAGAGAGGATCCCTCCCACTGCGCCGGTCGGGATTTTCTTCAGAAGCCCTGAGATGCTCGTGTCGTGCTGGCCGGTCACACTGGCCAGGAGCCCTTCGAGCTTGGCATGCCCTTCGCTCAGATGGAACGCGGCGCGTGTGGCGGTGTAGGGGTCCGTGCCCGCGGCCGGATCGTTTCCCCACCACAGATGGGTCGTCGCGAACGGTTCAAGGCCGGTCGCGGTGGCCGGCAGCGACCTTATCGGCGGCGCCGCGTGCTGAACTTCTTCGAGTAGCTGGCGGCCAAGTGATTTGCTGGCGAGCTGGAGCTTGTGCTTGATCGGAGTGAGTTCTCTACCCCCCAAGTCGAGCTCCTGAACCAAGCCGTCGAGATCCTCGATTGCAGCGGAGAGGCTTTCGCCGCTGTTGGCCTGGTGCACCGACGCAAAGAGGGTCTGAACTTCTTCGGCCTGGGCATCCGAGAGGAGCACAGGTTCGTTGAGTTTCACGATGAGCTCGGTCTCGAGCAGCCTCATGGTCCCTTCGCCGTGCGGCAGCGGTTCAGCTGTTTCTGGGGCTTCCGGGGCGGACAGGCCGCCCACCACAACCGTCGCGTAGAGAAGTTCCTGACGCTGTTGTTCGGTCAGCCGGGCCGTTGCTTCTTCTGCCCGTGCATTCGTGCTTCTCACCCCGGCAAGAACAAGCACGGCCAAGCTCACGAACAGCAGCGCCCGCACACGCGATGGCGTGCCGCCTGCGGTGTGCGACGCATCGCCAAACCACCCCGTCCGCACGGCGTGAGCACCTCGCAACGACGACTTCACGGCATCCCCCCGGTGTCCGTGTCTGATTGGGCGGGATCTGTATACCACGGTCCCAGCGGCACCGTCAACCGTCATGTCCGGCGGAAGATTCCCATCTGCTGCAATTCGCGCCTCGGGGCGCGGCGCCGACGGCGGAGCACCTGGAGCGAGGCTCCAGCTGCGGTCCGGGCGGAACGATTCCCTGCGGCGCTACGTGCCTCACCGTTGCCTGCCGTAGAAGCGCGCTGGGGCGGTCGGCGCGCCGGGTCGCGAGCGACTAGGCGCCGCGCTCGACGCTGCGGGGAACCGCTCGCCTGCCGATAGCGCCGGTTGCGCCCGTCACCGCGATCATTGCATCAAGCTGGTGTGGATTGGCTCGCGCCCCCCGGTCGACACGAAGCGCAGGTGCCCGCTCGCGGGCCTGTCGGCTACGCTGGCGGCGCGATGAAGAAACTGATCGAGCTCCTGCTCTGCATTCTCCACCCTGTCGCGGTCGTGTTGATCTGGATCAACCTGATCTTCAGCCGCCGCCACATCGGGTTCATAGCGAGGCTCGCGTGGGGCGTCGCCGTGATCGTCCCATTCGTCCCGTTCCTGTACGTCCTCACTGGTAACGACTTCCTCTAGGACGCTCGCGTTTTCGCGGCCCATCGCACGGGTGTCGGTTCACGCACGAGTTCGGGTCACAGTGGCGGGCCTGGCCATCGCGCGGAGAGCGCCTCGAGCCGCTCAAGGTACGCAGCCGGCAATCCCCTAGCCCTTGCTGCCCGAACCATCTCGTCGATGTAGACGGCGGACGGCTCGATCTCGCGCTGCTCCTTGCGCCTGACCGTGTAGGTGACCGCATTGTGTTCCTCCCCGCTGCTGTCCACGACGGTGACAGCCAGTTGCTCATACGCCCAGCCGAGTCCCTCTTTCGCGTCGAGCGTGCGACGATCGGGTTGATCGAGGTCGTAGAGGACCCCCCATGTCTCACCGCGGGGATCGGGCAGCACATCCGCGACCCCGGTGCCGCTCCGCACCGAGCGGCGCGTGAAGGCGAGCCGGTAGCCAGCCAGGCGCACCGGGCCGAGACACTCGGCTGCGGGGCAAAGCTCGCGCATGAGCTCCGGGGACATGTTGGCCCCATAGGCGAAGTACTTCTCCCGAGTTCTCTGCGGCAAGAGGCGATCGGGCGGTTCGGGGTCAGGGGAGCCCACCGGACGGGTATACCCCATCGGCAGCGCACGGTCGCGGCTGAGAAGGCCGCCTGGGCAGCCCGGCGCCTTCCGTGAGGCTTGCGTCTCCGCAGCCAGCGGCCTATGCTCACCGCGTCGCGCAGCCGAGGTTCTGCGCGAGCCCCGGTTGATGGTCCGGGTGCCCCTGGAGCGTCGACGGCAGGATGGCGATACCTATGAGCAGCGTGCGCGGCAAGGTTGTGTTCATCACCGGCGGAGCGCGCGGCGTCGGCGCCGCGACGGCCACTCAGCTCGTCGAGCGGGGAGCGAAGGTCGTGCTCGTCGACCTCGAAGCCGACCCGCTGCGCGAGATCGTCGAGCGTCTCGGAAGCGCGAGCGCGACATCGGTCATCGGCGACGTGACCGACCTCGCCGACATGCAGGCCGCGGTTGCCCACGGCGTGGAGCGCTTCGGCGGGATCGATGTCGTGGTCGCCAACGCGGGCATCGCCAGCTATGGATCGGTCGCGACGGTCGACCCAGCGATCTTCCGGCGTCTCATCGACATCAACGTGACCGGCGTCTTTCACACGGTCCGCGCAGCGCTTCCCCAGATCGTGCAGCGCAGGGGCTACGTCCTGGTTGTCTCCTCTGAGGCCGCATACGCGCCGGCCCCGGGGCTCGCGGCCTACAACGCGAGCAAGGCGGGGGCCGAGCACTTCGCCAACGCGCTGCGCCTCGAGGTCGGCCACCAGGGGGTCGCGGTCGGCAGCGCGCACATGTCCTGGGTCGACACCTCGATGGTGAAAGACGCGAAGCAGGACCTGGAAGCCTTCCGGCAGCTGCTCAGCCGGCTCCCGGGCCCGCTCGGGAGCACAACCTCCGTCGAGACGTGCGCCGAAGCCTTCGCGCGGGGCATCGAAAGACGATCCGCTCGCGTGAACGTCCCAGGATGGGTCGAAGTGCTGCGCTGGCTCAAGCCGGTCCTGACCTCAAGGCTCGCAGAGCTTCAGGGCAGACGAGAGGTCCGGCAGCTCCTGCCGCTCATGGACGACGAGGTCACTCGCCTCGGACGCTCGACCAGCAGCCGAACCACCGCCCAGAGCGCCGAGCATGAGGATCCGAGAGAGGTCACCGAGCGGCTCTGATCGGCTGGCTGGCCAATCTGCCCGGCCGTGCTTGCGGTAACACCTCGGTCTCAGAACGAGGTGCGAGTCGTGCCACGATGCAACGATGGGCGCGAGGGAACACAGTCCGCGGTGGCTCGCGCTGGACGGCCTGGCGAACGCGAGGGCCGTCGTGCCCGGGGTGCTGCTGCGAGCGGACAACCTGCAGTCGCTGAGCGCGCGGGACATCCGCCGGCTCGTGGACGAGCACGAGATGGAGGTGGTGATCGACCTGCGCACCGATATGGAGGTGAGGTTCGAGGGTCCGGGGCCGCTCGCGGCCGAACCTGGGGTACGCGTCGAGCTCCGCTCGCTCTACCCCGACTCGGGTGCGCAGTCCGGCCTCGACACCGTCTCGGTGAGGCAGTGGTGGTCCCACGATGAGAGCACGGCTCTGGACGAGCAGCCCGTCGTGCGGACATACATGAACTACCTGGGCCGCCGGCCGGATTCCATCGTTGGCGCGGTGCGCGCGATCGCCCGCTCCGATGGCGCCGTCCTCATCCACTGCGCAGCCGGCAAGGACCGCACAGGTGTCGTCGTCGCACTCGCGCTCGACGCTGCGGGAATAAACCGAGAGACAATCGTGGCGGACTACCTGGCCAGCGCGGACCGCATCGAAGCGATCGTCGCTCGCCTGGCCGGCTCGTCGCTGTACCGAGATGAGCTCAGGATCGACGACCCACACCAGCACGCGCCGGTGCCCGGAACGATGGAGCGCGTCCTCCAGCTCGTGGATGCCCGTCACGGAGGATCCGCCGCATGGCTGCTGGCGAACGGCCTGGATGACACCGATCTGCAGCGGCTGCGCCGCCGCCTGACGCTCGCGCCGGTCCGAGCCGAGCCGCTCTAGCCACGGCGTCGAGCGGCCGCCGACATGCGACACGGTTACTAACCCGCACCCGATGGCGGCGCCGGTAACGTCTCGGTAACGCCTGCCGCGGATACTGGCCTAGCCTGAGTGCATGCCGATCAGACGGACGTTCAGGAGCAAGCCGCGAGGGCCCGAGCACTCCGAGTCGTCGTCTGGCGCGCCGGACAGTGCCACGCTGATTCTCGACTCCGACGCCTCGCAGAAGCAGGAGCCCGAGCGGATCCTGGCCAGGATGGCCGACACGCTCAACGTCTGGCTCGATCACACCGCGCCGTGGGTTGCCGCCTTCTGGGAGGAGTCGATCGCCGAAACCATCGAGGAGGTTCCAGCTGCGGTCATCGCGCTGAGCGCAGAGGACCTCAGGGCCGTCAAGGAGGACGCGGCCGGCCTGATTGCGAGTGCCCGCACCCATGTCCAACGTCGGCTCGTCGACGACCGCAGCGACGACTGGCCTCACCTCAAGCCCCAGACAGACCCGCACGACCCCGATTTCCAGCGAACGGGAGCCATGGGCCCGATTCGAGGTGAGCGCAGCAGGTCCCGGAACTGAGCGGTCGGCTCCATCGCTTGTGGAGGGCCGCCTTGACGGCGTTCTCGGAGACGTCGCCTCCCTGTTCGAGCACCACCACGTCAGCCTGAGCGGCTTCACGCGCGGAGACCCGTTCGGACACCGAGGCCGCTGGCATCCCAATCGCTCCCACAAACCGGCGTGGTCAGATGAGATGCTCGAGGCCATGTCGCTTTACTCAAGGCTTCACGACGACTACGCGGCCGCGCTCGCCGAGGCGCAGGACCTCAGTGCCGAGCAACGGCGCCTGCAAGCCGCGCAGCTCTGGGACACCGCCTAGCTTCCTCGCCGGCCGGTCCGTGTAACCCGTGTCGCCGACGTGACACCGGACGTAACACGTCTCCTGCTGGTGCCGGCTGGCATGGCGGGCAGGGGAGAAGACCTGCGGCCCTCCCCGCCACGCTCCAAATGTCCGAACCTCGACCCGCTCGTCTACGGCTGGACGTCAGGACCGCCGTCATTCTCGCGAACCAGTTCCGAGGCCAGGTCTGCTGGCGGCCGGGTAGCTGGCCGAGTGGTGGCCCGTGCAGCGAGCCACGAGCCTCCACTCGCCAGCGCACGTCTGGTTTCTAATCGCCGAACCCGTACTCGGTGAGCACCTGAGTGTGATCGCCACCGCCAACCGCGCTGTACTTCCCGGATGCAAAGGGCTCCCAGCCCCCGCTTACCGACGCCCATTCGCCTTTCGCCCATCCTTCGAAACCGCCGCTGATTGAGGAGTAGCCTCCGGAGGCTTCGTTGCCCGAACCTCCCTGCACAGAGGCGCCGAGTTCTGTAGCCCTGTTGAATCCTCCACCGGTGGCGGTCGCGTCGACGCCGCTCGCGGTGTTATCTACCCCGAGCACTGCGCTATATGGCCCAGAGGCCGTGTTCGCATTTCCGCCCAGGATCGCGCCCCACGAGGTGTAGTTCTGCTGGCTGCCGACCACGAGGTTGTTCGACCCTGTCTGCGTGCCCGGTTTTTCGTCAAGGCCGATCACGAGGTTGCCGGCGCCGTTGGCTTCTTCCTCGTAGGTGGCCCCGCTGACGATTTGCACGTTGCAAGCGTGAAACTGAACCGTCGGCTTGCCGTCAATACCCGACGCAATGTAAGTGACGCAGGGCAGGATCGCCTTCAGCGCGTCCTGTTCGGCTTTCGTGAGTTCGGAGCCCGATTCCCCTCTTTCGCCCCTTTCGCCTTTTTCGCCTCTTTCGCCTTTGGCGCCTTCGCCGCCGAGTTCGGTCAGTTTGTATTTCGCGGGGCACGCCGCGGCTTTAGGTGTCTTGATGGGTGAGTTTTCCTTTTCCGGCACACACACCTTCAACGGCGTGGCAAGCGCAGCGCCCGGAACCAGCACCATCGAACCTCCAGCGATAAAGCCCGCCACCGCGACGGCTCTCAGGACCACAATCGGTCTCATTTCGCGACCTCCCTCGTCTTTGCGTGAACAAACCCCGGTGCGCGTTTCCGCCAACTGGGGCACTGTGTGAAATCCGCGTGCATGCCGCCGGTCGCATCTCTGGTACCGCACACCAGACGCGCACCGCAGAGCATCCGCCTCCTTGAAACCGCAGCGCGGCCGACGAGGCATCGGCCGCGCCCAACAACACCCCGACCGCTCGCCAGCGTCCGCTCGCCCTCAGCCCAGCCCTGGGCTCGCGCGACGCAACCGCCGGCGGGGTAGCCCGCGGCCGGCGTGGCCCGTGCCTGTAGACACGGGCCACCAGTTCAGCACCGCTCGACGTCACGATGCCGCTCGCGCCACGGCCGGCGGTGACAGGCAGCTACGACTCACGGGACGACCTTACAACCGAGTCCTGCCTTGATCATCGCGCATATGGTGTTCCCCGATTTAATGGACACACCGTCTCTTGCGTACCGGGACCCGACAGTGAAGACGACCCTGGAGCTGGTCCAGCTGACGATGTTAACGCCGCTGCAGTCTCCCCACTTCTTAGTTACGTATCCTCCCCAACGTGTAGTTCCGTAAAGACCGTCTTCTGTCGAGGCGTTGTTCGCCCAGACGGCGCTCGGACCGTAGTCGGTACCGGTGTTGCCGGTGCCGCAGTTTTCGAGCTTGTTGGGCGAGATCCCTTTTTTGGGTGCTTCGCCGAAGCCTGAACCCGTGACAGTTATCGTCGGTACTGCTGGCAGCGGGTAACCTTCGACCTGGATGCCGGTGATGATGGACGGCGCCACGGCCGTGGCCTTATGCGCAACCGGCGAAGCGGAAGCCGTGGTTAGTGAGGCGACGACCGCTGTGGCCGCGAGGGCGGTGACAGCGCAGATGCCGACGACGATGCGTCGCACGTTTAATACCGTTGTGGAAAATCGCATGCGTTTCTCCTTAACGTCATGTGGTGCCGACCGCGTACAGATACGACGACGTGAGCCGTGCCATAGTGATCTCACGCACCCCGGCTATTTCCGGGCGAGACGCCCTCTCCGGAAGCATGTGGCGTTCGTGCCCTCTGATAGTGACCCCCCGGCCACCACGACCACAAGTACCACCACAGGCGGCACGAGTCAACCGTGGTTACAGGTTAATTTCCGATATAGCTTTGGGGGACGAAGGTAAACCTTTTCACTATGGCGACGCGGCCATAGGTAGTTGGTCCGGAGCTGTGGCTGGCTTGAACCTGACGGTCGAAGGCCCGGTTTCGATATGCGATGTAGGCCCGGCGAGGGGCTGGTCGCTTGTGCACGTCCCCGTCCCTCGCAGGATGCCAGGGGTCGCGCCAACAGATCAGAGCAACGGACGGCATCGGGGTGCCCCAATCAGCGGAGCAGCGGGAACGGACCGCCGAAACGTATCGGCGATAGCTACGACCGTCACCGCAGCTCAACCAGCGGCTCTGCGAAGCTTCTGGCGCGTGGACATGCCGACCCCTGACATTTCCGAGGCGACGACCAGCAACGCTGATCTCCCCCCCACGCCCACGTCGTCTGTGGTGGAGGGCGAGATGACGACCACGGTTCGGCTGGTGAGGCTCCTCATCACCGCTCTCATCGCGGCCGCAGTCATCGCCGGCATCGTGCGCGGCCTCACGACCTCGGCTTCGGGTAAGGGGGCCGTGGTCGACGGCCTCTATCTCACCGAGACGATGCTCGCCGCGATCCTGATCCTGCTCGGCAGCCTCGTCGAGGGCTTCGGCTTCGGACTCTCGCTCGGCACGCGCTGGCCCTACACGCGCAACATCCTCGTGCTCTTGATCGAGGGCGATCCGGAGGCGGCGCACCGGATCGTGGCCACGCTCGTAGGAACGATCGCCGTCGTGCTGGTGATCCTGGCTCCGGGCTCCGCGACGATCAGCGGCCTGGCGTTGATCGTGCTGACCGCGCTGCTGGGTATCGGGACGCTCCATGTGCTCGCCGGCCGGCTTCCCTCCGTCGTCCATGGCGTCCACGGCCTCCTCGCCTATGGCGTGTTTCTCTGCTTCCTGAGCACCCTGTACGTCCCCGGGGTGGATTTCTGGTCGTATCTCAACAGCACATACGCGCTCCATGCGCTGCTGCTGACGGTGTTCCTGGGCGGCATGACCACCGGCCAACGAGGCTTCGGCAAGCCCATCGAAGCCTTTTACTGGCCGCGTCGCACTCCGCAGCTGGTCATGATCGTGCACCTGTTTTCCGCGCTCGCGGTGGTGGGCACATTGGGAGCCCTGATGCCGAAATACCCCGTTGCGTTCTATGCCGCGGTCGCGCAGATGGCGGTCGGCTTCCTGCTGTTCCACGCAGTCAACCTCAAGCCGAAGAACCCGGGCATCCTGGTGGCGTTCCACCAGGGCGTCGTACTAACGATCACCCTGGCGATTGTGGCCGTAGGACACTGACGGCGGCGGCGCTGCGTTCGCGTGGCGCACGCCTCCGGGACTATGTTACGAGTTACTTTGCCCATTTCTTCCCACGTCCTCGTGTGATGAGGCTCGCGACTGGGGCGCTCGCGGTCTGTGCGGCGGGTATCGCATTGGCGCCCGCATCGGGGTTCGGTGCGCCGCGGACGCTCGTCACAACCGGCGCCGGAGTCGCTTCGGCGCGGCTGGCCGCGCTGTCTCCCTCGGGCATCGGACCGATCCGCTTCGGGATGACCCTTGCGGAGGGCACCGCGGCCGCCGACCTCCCCGTGACATCGGTTCCAGGGATCAATGGTTGCAGCGAATGGCGTATCCAGGGTCTCGGAACGGGCCTCGAGCTCGTGGCGTTCGGCGGCCGCCTCGAATACGCGCTCGCGTATTCGAGCGCGATTGCGACCACCCGCGGCGTCCGGGTCGGGGACAGCGTGGCCCGGCTGCGCCGACAGTATCGCGGGATGCTGCGTCAGGGCCGCTCAGGTTCGCTGGGAGGCCCGCAGGAACGGGTGTTCAGCGACGAGCGAATCGGCACCCGGACATTTACGCTCGAATTCTCCCTCGCCGCGCACAGGATCAGTTCGATCGCGGCCGGATCGCGGCACACGATCGAAACGTTCGGTGAGTGTGCATGAGGGGAGCCCGCTGCCCATGACCCGGTGCGAGATTCCGACCTCTGGCCCAGGCTGCCGCCCAGGGACGCGGTCGAGGCTCATCCCGTACGTCCGCGTCGCGGTCGCGGGTGTCGGCTGCTCCGCCATGGTGATCGCCGGCATGGCGCTCGGGTGGCCCGCGCCGGTACACGGTGCGGGCACTGCCGCCGCGGCGGGGTGCGGGGGTGTTGAGAGCGTCGGTACGCACAACTGGCATGAGGCCTCTCCGCCACCGCTGGCCTTGGGCGACTCGACCATGCTCCTGTCGCTGCCAGAGCTCTCGCAGGAGGGATTCGACGGCAACGCGCGAGGATGTAGACAGTACCCAGAGGCACTGTCACTGCTTGAAGAACGCAGGCGTTCGGGCACACTCCCCAAGCTCGTGGTCATAGCTCTCGGCGCTAACGGCCAGGTTACCCCCGGTGACATCGATCGAGCCGTCGCCATCCTCGGGCCCGGACGCGTGCTCGCCGTCGTTACGCACCTCGATCCCGGCCACGTGCCAGGCAGCGACACGAGCCTGATACGGAGCGAGGCTCGGCGTTACCCCGGACGTGTGGTGGTGCTCGACTGGATCGCATATAGCGCGGGCCACGCCGAGTGGTTCCAGCCTGACGGTCTCCACCTCACCCTTCCAGGGGCCGCGGCCTTTGGGCGCTTTCTGGGCAGCGCGCTGGTGCTTGCCACCCCGCCGCAATCACTCAAGGTCGCAAGATGCAAACCCATGCCGGCGCAGACACCAGTGCCCGGCGGCAGCGTGACGGTGCACCCCTCGCATGGCACGCTGCCGCTCATCGGAGCCCACAGCGTCGCACTCAGACTCAGCAACACGCAGGCGCTCCCTGCCCTCGTGCAGGCCACACTGAGACTCAACGAAGGCACCCGGCCCGTGATCGCCACCAACTGTTTTGCGCTCGCACCTCAGAGCAGCGAGATCGTCCGCTTCGTGCTCGGCCGGCACATCCTCGGCGAGCTCGCGCTGACCGGTCGTCTGCTTGCCATTCTCAGGCTCGCGGATTTCGGTCCGAACCGGGCAAGGACAGTCTCTTCGCATTTCGTGATCGCTAACGGGACGCGCTGACAGTGCCCTGCGCACGGATGACGGCGCAGCACGCGCGGCGGAGGGCCTAGCCCTCACGAGGGAGCTGCCTTGCAGTACCGGAGGTCTGCACTCTCGCGAGCGGGCTTCCCGCGCGACCGCCACAGGCCCAGGCGGACCTTCCACCTGTCGCGCCCCCGGGCACCGGACTCGGGCGGCCGGCCAGGACCGTCTCACGAGACCACCGGTCTCCTGGCGGCGCCGCATGTGCAATTATCAAGTCCTGTGCGACGTCACCAGCTGATTGCAGCCCTGCTCGTATCTGTGGCAGCCGGCATCACCTCCGCTTCCGCCGCTGGCTCGCCCACCGCGGTGATTGCAGGCGGCTGCTCGATCCCCCAGGGCGGCGAGCACCTCGGGCCCACGTACCTGACCTCGCTGAGCGTCAGCGGAGCCGGCTGCGCAACCGGCCTGGCGGTCGTTCGCGCCTACCACAACTGCCAGCTCCGACACGGGAGCGTTAAGGCCACGTGCAACTCGTCGGTTGCGGGCTTTCGCTGCCGGGAGCGGCGCGGCCCATCGATCCCGAGCGAGTTCTACAGCAGCGTCTCCTGCACGAGCGGCAGCAAGCGCGTCAGCTACACCTACTCGCAGTTCACCTGACGTCCGACGGGACGGCCCCGTAAGCCAGGGGCCCTGCCGACTCCTGGTGACGCGTCGGAAATCAAGGGATCAGGCCGTCCCTGCGCAGGCGAGCGACGAACATGTGGGCCACGATCACGTCTGCTGAGGCGGAGAGGTGGAAGCCGTCTGACTCGTGCACCGTGATCGTCGAGCGGCCGTATCCCATGCTCGACAGGTAGCGACCGCCGGGCGAGAACACCTGCCTCAAGTCGAACACGTGAACCCCGTGCTTGAACCGCGCGGCCGCCATCTCGATGCCCCAGTTGACCGCGCGCATGACCCTGACAAACGGTTCCGAGCGCGGAGTCGGTATCAGGAACCAGTAGACGGCCGCGGCTCCCCCCTGCAGATACACGCGCATCATGCCCGCGACGCGGTTGGCGTATTCGCGGGACCAGTCCGCAGCGCAGCATTCTGCGTTCCCGAGGCGAAAGCCCTCGTTGCCGCCCAGGAACATTGCGACTATGTCCGGGTGCGTGTCGTTGACCTGGGCAACCGCATGAGCTGGCCAGTTAAAGAAGAACGGCGAGGAGATCGCGGTGCTCTGTTTGGCATCGCCTACGACGCGGACACCGTCCCTGCCCCCCAGATCCGAGCCGATCAGTTCGTCGAGGACCTGCATCTCCGAGTCGCCCGTGGCGAGCAGTAGGGGCACAGAATCGAACACGCGCAGGCGGCGGCGGATTCGCTGGTATTCGTCGTAGATCGTGAGCACCGGGGTGCCCGCTCGGAGCAGCCGAATCCGCAGCACGCTCGCCACCCGGCCCGGCTTCAACAGGAGGGCTGGACACGCCCCCCTCGGGATACCCGGCTGGCAGACACGGACAGTGAGACCACCAAGGTGCCAGCGATCGCGCACAGCAAGAAGCAGCGGATAGCCGCGATGCAGGCGCGTGGCAGGGATGCTCACCGTAAGGCGACCAGCGCAGTTCGGCGTCTTCACTGTCACGGTCGACGTCTGCTGGCTGCCGTCCGGCGCGGTCTCAGTCGCCTGAAAGGTCCGGCTGGTGCGTGAGCATGACCACGGCAGGCCAGCAGCCAGGGCGCCCGCTCCATTCTGCGGCACCACCGTCGCGACGGGCACCGAAGCCGGTTCGCCCGCGACCAGTTCCGTGATCGTGACGGGTGTCGCGACCGCGCCGGAGACCGCGAGTTGTATGCAGCCTGTAAGAGGAAGTGAGCCCGACAGGGTCAGCCCTGACGGTGCGGCAGCGGGAGCGGGAGCCGGCACGGCGCAAGGTTGCGACGAAACCTTGTTCGCGCGCGTGAGGGCATCGGCTGCCCGCGACGGGGCGAGCAGGACCAGTCCGAGAAGGGCAGCAAGCATGACCACCGACTTCCGTCCGGAAACTGCAGCCGGTCCCGCAGGGAACTGAATCGACACTGCATCCCCCCTCTTTGTGAGCCCTAGTGAAGTCTGAGAATCTACTGGGTCAGGACACCCGACCCCGCCGCGTTAAGAGCAGTTGTGGATTCACGGCTTTCTCGTCCAGGCGCGGAGTGCGCTCCAACTGCCGCCGGACGGCGGCTCGATCACAGCAGACTCGGCGTGAGCGCGCGCCGCGCCCTCTGTCAAGATCAAGGTCGATGCGTTCAACGGCGCGACCGGTTCTGCTCGCCGTCGTCGGCTCTGCTTTGTTGCTCGCCGCGCTGTGGCGGCCGGGCACCGCAGCGGCGGGGTGTGGCGAAGAGTTCCACCAGGCACCGGCCCAGAGCAGCGTGCCCGGAGGTCCGCCGCTGGCGATTGGTGACTCGGTGCTGGCCGATGCGGTGCCGCTCCTGGCTCGCGATGGCTTTGAAGCCGATGGAATGGTCTGCCGACAGATGAGCCAGGGAGTCGCGATGCTCGAAGCCCGGGGCGAAAGGCTGCCGCACCTGGTGGTTCTGGCTCTCGGCACGAACGGAGAAGTCACGCCCCAGCAGATCGATCGTGTGCTCACGCTGCTCGGTCCCAGCCGGATCCTTGCGCTCGTCACGCCCCACGGCAGCGTCGTCGCCTCGACTCCGGAAATCATCCGCACCGCGGCCGCCGCCAACCCGGGGCGGATCCTGCTGCTCGACTGGGACGTCCTCGCACGCGAACACCCGGAATGGCTCGCCCCCGACGGCGTTCACCTGGGCGGCACAGCCGGGATCGAAGGCTTCGCGCAGATGGTGGCGAGCACGCTCCCGTACGCTGCCCCGTCCTCCCGCGAAGCCAGCGAACCGCAGGAACCGAACGGCCAGCCCGAAACGATCGCGCCACCACCGCAACACCACTCGAGCGTTCCTCACCGCGTGCAGCCGAAGCCCAAGCCCAGGCCCAAGCCCAAGCCCAAGCCCATTAGGAGAGCCGCGGTGACTGTGCAAACTGCCGCCGCCCCTGCCCCGACCAATCAGAGCCCTGTGCTCGCGGCAGACCGCTCACCTGGAGGCCGTTCGTTGCTCCCTTGGGCCATTGGAGTCGCCGTCGCACTTGTGGCGCTCGCCGGCGTGTGGCTGGCAAAGTCCAGGGGCCGAGGAGCCTCCTGAGCCTGCCCTGGCGTCGACCCCGATGCAAAGCCTCCGGCTGGAGATCAGCACGACGTCACGATGAGAGCTCTCTCGAGCGCCGGCGGCATGACAATGTGTGTCCCGGGTGGTCAGACCCGTGAGCCGAAACGTCTCAGTTCTTGCTGACGGGTGTTGCGTGTACTCGCCAGGTGGCCATCAGCCGGTCGAGTTCTCGCTGCAGATACGGTCCAAGCGACGTTGCGTATCTGGATGTCAGGTGATTGGCGTCCCGATAGGCCAGGACACCGCCGATCACGGGGTAACAGAGACGGCTGTCGCAGAAGAACGGGGTGAGGTCGACGACCTGAACCCGCCGTGAGTGCAGCTCGGCGGCGGCCGCCGCAGCGGGATCCTGTCCGAGCGCCTGGCTCCTCGGAACCGCACACGCGCTGCCGGCCGGCCGATGCGCTTCGATCGCGTGCTGCACGCAGCCGATCGTGTTCGGCAGGATCTGCGGGTTGTCGCGTATCACGACGATGTGGGTGACCGAACGCGGCAACGCACGCCACGCGTCGACGTAGCCGGCCACCTCGGACGCGAACGCGCTCCGAGCAGTCGCTACGTCCCCTCCGGCGTGCTCCGCCGTGAACACCGTGTGGATGGCGGGGTGGTGTGCGAGCCACCGGGGGATCGCCCTGTTGCGCGCGTCGCATTCGGCGCGCAACGGTTCGGGAAGCCCGCTGGTGGCATCCTCGAACGGGCATCCTGAGCGGACCGACGAAAGGCCCTCCCAGTGCCTGGACTGCGCAACCACCTCGAGCGCGGCCCGCCAGTGGATCACATGGCTGTCCCCGATCAGCGCAACGGTCGCGGCGGAAGCCGCCGCAGGAACACCGAAGGCACAGCTGTTGATGATGCCGTCGCCCCCGACGAGAACGCACGCGGCATTCGGCGAGCTTGCAAGGCCCGCCGGGGACGGCGTGACCATGAGCGCCGTGTGCGGGTTGCTGCAGGGATGCTCGGGGTCCCTTGCCGCGGCGCCGAAGCACCACGGCGCCGGGGTGGTCGTGCCGAGCTGAACGAGCCTCGCCTGGCCTTCGCCGATGTCTCCGGGCCCGCCCGCGAGGACAGCGTCGTCGGTCGCGGCCAGCGCCACGGACGTGCCGAACGACCCTCCGACGGCGCCCTGCCCCAGCGGCGCACCCGGCCGTATCCAGGCCGACCCGTGGAGCGTGAACAGGACCGCGTTCCCGCTGCCCGCCGTGGTCGGCGTTCCAACCAGCGCGACCCGTCCGCTGGCATCCAGGCTCACGCTCGTGCCGAACCGGCCAGCGATCGAGGCCTGCGGCCCGATCAGCCTCGGGCCCTGGGCAGCCCACGTCCCGGCCACACGTGCAAGCCCCCATGCTGCGCCGCCGGGAGCAGCGCCGGGTTCACCAACGAGCATTGCGGTACCCGCCGAGGAGAGCGCCACGCTCGCGCCGAACCGTGCGCCGGAGCTCTGCTTCGGGGGCACGACTTTCGCGCCGGACTGGCTCCAGCTCGCGCCCGCGCGCCTGAACACCCACACGGCTCCGGAGCCGGCTCCCTCCCCCGGCCCGCCCACAAGCAGGGTGGAGCCGTCGGATGACAGGGCGACACTGGAGCCGAATTCGGCGCTCCCGTCATCTTCCCTGGGCACAAGCTTCAGGTCCTCGGTCCAGGCCGACCCGGACCGCCTGAACACCCACGCCGCCCCGGTCCCGCCGTCATCGTGCGGGCCGCCGACCAGTGCTATGCGGCCATTGCTCGACACCGCCACGCTCGTACCGAAGCCGGCGCTCCCAAGCGCATCACGCGGAGCGAGCTTGGGCGCCTGCTGACTCCACGCCTCGCCTGAGCGGGCGAAGACCCAAACGGCGCCGATGCCGGCGTCGTCGCGCGGCCCGCCGACGAGCGCGAGGTCGGCATCCGGTGTGAGCGTGACGCTCGACCCGAACGCCGCTTCACCGCTCGCCCCGGCCGGTGTCAGCTGCGGATCTCTCTGCGCCCACCAGTTACCCGAATGCGTGAAGATCACGGCAGAGCCCGCGCCTTGGCCGGGGCTGCCGATAAGCGCACTTTCACCGTTGGCAGCGAGCGCAACGGACTCCCCGAACCCGGAGTTCAGGCCCTGGCCGGGAGCGGGCAGGAAGGTGGACCCGTCCTCCACCGGGCTCGCGGTGATCGCGTACACGACCCCTGGATGCAGGAGCGCCAGCAGGCTCGCGAGGAGCACGCACAGCGCGACCGGGCGCGCGACGGCTCGGGATGCGCTGCTCTTCAGCACAGGCGCGCAGCTTGACATGCCGATCGACCCCCCTGTTCTCGCGCGCCGGCCAGCCGGCGCTCGACCCCACATTTCGCGCGAGGCTAGCAGGAGGCTCATCCGGGGGGTGTCCGTCCCGGGCCGGACACCCGGGTCTCCCCGCGCCGGGCGCTCCCGCGCCCTGCGTTCCCTGTCGTCGGCGGGTCTCCCGCGCCTTCGCTCCGAGGCCGGACAGGGGCCGTCTGCACCGGCGCCGGGCGCACCTGCGGGCGGCGCAGAGGGTCCCGAAACGCCGCATCGCGGCCCCAGCGTCTTTGGTAGGGTCGGCAATCGACAAGGGTGGCAGCCGGGCTGGTACCCAGCTGAGTAGCCAGCTAGCACCGGACCAGATAGAGACCTGACCGCCATGCACGCGCGCCGCCCTGGGCTAGCAGCCGGTCCTTCTCGCGGGCGCGGGTACGCCCTCATAGCCGTCCTGTTCGCCGCGCTGGCTCTCTTCGGCAGCCCCGGCCGGGCTGGTGCCCAGGTTCCCGAGCTCTCACCGCCGCTCATCCACGTGCAGCCGGCCTACGGCGATCCCGCGAATCTTCACGCGGTCTCCTGTACCTCGGCGGCCTTCTGCGTCGCCGTGGACCACGACGGCAACGCCCTCACCTCGACCGATCCCGCCTCGGGGCACTCCTGGAGTGCGGCGAACGTGGACGGCATCGAGGACCTCACGAGCGTGTCATGCCCCTCGGCGAGGCTCTGCGTGGCGACTGACGCCGCGGGCGACGTCATAGTGTCAAGGCAGCCGAGCGCCCGCGCGCCGAAGTGGACCGTCAGGCATGCCGACGACGCCACGAGCGACCTGACGGCCGTGTACCCCAGCGACTTCCTCACGAGTGTGTCCTGCCCGTCCACGGCTCTCTGCGTCGCAGTCGACAACCGCGGGAACGTCGTCGAGTCCACCGACCCGGGTGGCTCGGCGCCGGCGTGGGTCACGATCAACGTGGACGGTGCCAACTACCTGTCCGGCGTTTCGTGCGCGTCGGCGTCTCTGTGCACGGCGGTCGACCTGGCGGGCGACGCCGTCGTGTCCGCGAACCCGACGGGCGGTCCGGCCGCTTGGCAGGTCTTCTCCCTGGAAGGCATACTGGGTTCCCTGGGTTCGTTCCCGGGCCGGCTCACCGGTGCCTTCCTGTCGGGTATCTCATGCCCCTCGCAGTCGCTCTGTGTGGCCGTGGACAGCTCGGGTGACATCGTGAGCTCGACCGACCCCGCCGGCGGCTCGAGCGCCTGGACGGCGAGCCCGGCTGATGGCGCGGGCCTCCTCGGCGCGGTCTCGTGCGCCTCGCCGTCGCTGTGTGCAGCGGTCGACGAGCACGGGAAAATCCTCGTCTCGACCAGCCCCGCAGGCGGCGCCCAGGCCTGGCATTCCACCCGCGTGGACGAGACGAGCCCCCTGGACTCGGTCTCGTGCGCCGCCACACGATGCGTGGCGGTCGACCTGAACGGCGGCGTCACCAGCTCGACCGGTCCGGCCGCTGCCGGTGGCGGATGGAGTCCCGTCGTGGACGTCGACCGCGAGGGAAGCCTCGCATGCTTCGGCGCGAGCGCGATGGACACCGTCAACCCGTGTCACAACCCCGCCCTATCGTCCGCGGTGATTCCGGTGCCGGGCGAAGCCCAGATCACACCGAACGCACCATGCACGGTAGTCGAGAAGCTCGACATCGCCGAAGTCTGCGCGTTCGGTGTGCCGCCGGCGGCTGCGACTGCGACGGTTGCGCTGCTCGGGGACAGTCATGCGCAGCACTGGCGCGCGGCCCTGGAGGTGGTGGCGCAGGCGAAGGGATGGCAGGCCGCTTCCGTAACGCAGTCCGGGTGCCCGTTCTCGGCCGGCCCGCTGACAATCACCGGCCAGGCGCGGAAGTACTGCCGGCGAATGATGCTGCGGGACGTTGTCGACTGGCTGCGCTCGCAGCCTCAGATCACGACGGTCTTCGTCTCCGAGTCCCAGCTCTCGGTCCCCCAGGGTCCCGGAACGCGCGCCGCGGACGTCGCCGGCTACATCAAGGCCTGGGAGGCACTGCCTCCTTCGGTGAAGCACATCGTCGTGATCAGGGACACGCCGCGGATGCGCGGAAGCACGCTGCCGTGCGTGGAAGCCCAGGTGGAATCCAGGCGCCCCCACCCCGGCACGGCGTGTGCGGTGCCGCGTGATCAGGCGCTCGAACCGGATCCTGCCGTGATCGCGGCCTCGGAGGTGCATACCGGCCGGGTCAGCGTCATCGACCTGACGTCGTTCATCTGCGACTCGAGGCTCTGCTACCCGGTCGTCGGCGGCGCACTCGCATACAAGGACTTCCAGCACCTCTCAGAGGTCTTCTCAACGACACTCGGGCCATTTCTGCTCAAGGCCGTGGACCAACTGATGACTCGCTGGCACTGACCATAGGCCGGCGATCGAGTGCTGTTCCCCACCGTCCAATTCGCGATCTTCTTCCCGATCGTATTAGCCATCTCGTGGTGGCTGATGCCGAAACCCAAGGCCTGGAAGCCCTTCATCCTGTTCGCGAGCTACGTGTTCTACGCATCCGCGGGATGGAGGTTCATATTCCTCCTCGCCGCCGTGACGGTCGCCAACCAGCTCGCGGCCGTCATGGTGCACCGCGCTGACACCGAGCGCAGGCGCAAGCTCATCGTTACCATCGCCGTCGGATTCGATCTCGGGCTGCTCGGCGTCTTCAAGTACTACTCGTTCTTCGTCCAGCAGTGGGCGGACGCTCTCGGAAGCCTCGGCCTGTCCCCCGGGCTGCCGCTGCTGACGATCGCTCTGCCGGTCGGCATCAGCTTCTTCACCTTTCAGGCGATCTCCTATGTCGTGGATGTCAAACGCGGCCACGTCGAGCCCGCCAGCAGCATCGACTTCGCCGTGTACCTGTCGTTCTTCCCGCACCTCATCGCCGGCCCGATCGTGCGCGCCCGCGAGTTCCTGCCCCAGCTCAAACGCCCGCGGGACCCCAACCGTGTCGCGGTCAGCTCCGGGCTCGCGCTCGTCGCGTTCGGGCTGGTGAAGAAGGTCGTTATCGCCGACTACCTCGCGCGGGAACTCGTGGAACCGGTCTTCGCCGTCCCGCACGCCTACGGTGCGCCCGACGTTATCCTCGCCGCATACGGCTTTGCCGCCGAGATCTACTGCGACTTCTCGGGGTACACGGACATCGCGATCGGTCTCGCGCTGCTGCTCGGCTACGTCTTCCCGCAGAACTTCCGCAGCCCGTACCGGTCGACCGGGTTCCGCGACTTCTGGCGCCGTTGGCACATGACGCTCTCGCGCTTCCTGCGGGACGACCTCTACATACCGCTCGGCGGCAACCGCAAGGGCCGGCTGATGACCTACCGCAACCTCATGATCACGATGGTGCTGGGCGGTTTGTGGCACGGCGCCGCGTGGACCTTCGTCCTGTGGGGGACGTTCAACGGGCTGGGCCTGGTGGCCGAGCATGCGTGGGGAGGCAGGGTGGCCCTTCCGGGATGGCTGCGCTGGTTTGTGACGTTCAATCTCATCGTGTTCGGCTGGGTCCTGTTCCGGGCCCAGAGCCTCGCCGACTTCGGGGCCCTGATGTCGAGGCTGACGGTCTTCACCGCACCGACGTTGTGGACGATCCCCGTCCTGGCCATGATCGTCCTGGTCGTCGGCCTGCAACTGCTGCCCCCCGACTGGGTAGAACGACTACAGGTGCGTATAGAGTCCACCCGCCCGCTCCTGCTCGGAGTCGGCCTCGCGGTCGTGATCGCGTTCGTTGCGGCGACCGTGCCGAGCCAGGGGGTTCCCCCCTTCATCTACTTCCGCTTCTAGACATGGCTGAGCCTCGCGAAGACAACTACATGAATCGCTTCGACCGGGCGGGACTCAGGCGCTTCCGCGCCCGCGAAGGGGTCATCGCGATCGCGGTCGCGGCGATCATCCTGATCCTCACGGCAGGGCCGTCGATCCGAAAGGCCGGCGAAGAGATGAACCCCGGTATCGGCCGCGACATCGTCCTCGGCGTCGGCCGCCCGAGCAACTGGGTGGCGCGCAAGCTGCCGTTCGTGGGCATCTCGACCGCAGCGACGAGCTGGCTCAACCCGGAACCGAACCTCTCAGGGCCCGGCGGCTTCGCCAACCCCAAGACACTCGCCGCCTCGGGAGCCGTCCCTCCCGTCACACCTGCCGCCTTTGAACCGGCCACGCTGGGCGAAGCAGAGCCGGCTCGCGTACCACTGCACACGCTCCTGGTGACCGGAGACTCGATGTCAGAGCCTCTGGACAACGACCTGGCCGAAGTCCTGATCCCGAAGGGCGTGCACGTCATCCAGGAACCACACATAGGGACAGGGATCTCCACAACGTTCGTCGTGAACTGGGGGACGCTCTCGGCCCACCAGGTCAAGAGCGACCATCCCGAAGCGATCGTCGTGTTCATCGGCGCCAACGACGGCTTCCCGATGACCGGGCCCGAAGGCAAGGAAGTCGCGTGCTGCAGCTCGAGCTGGGCGGCCATCTACGCGGACCGCGTGCGGCAGATCATGAACACCTATCGCCAGGACGGTGTGGCGCACGTCTACTGGCTCACGCTGCCTGCACCCCGCGACCCGGAACGGCGAAAGATCGCCCGCGTCGTGAACGCAGCGATCACCGTCGCTGCCCAGCCGTGGGTCTCGCAGGTGCAGATCATCGACACCGTGCCGATCTTCACGCCCGGCTTTGAATACCGCGACTCCATGACCGTCAAAGGGAAGCCCACGCTTGTTCGCCAGGCAGACGGCATCCATCTGAACGAAGCGGGGTCGAGCCTGCTGGCGGGCACCGTGCTCCAGGCGATCGGGCGCAACTACACGTACTGACAGGGCCCATCGCCGCAGGCGAGCGCCGCTGCGGCACGGCGCGGCGCATACAGCCTGGCGCGTCGTTAGAGTCAAGGGCACCGTTACTCGATCGGAGACAGATGACCACGCTCACCCGGCCGTTCACGTCCCCGCTACTCGTTTCCTGCATGGCAGCGCTCACGCTCGCGCTGATGATGGCCGGAGGATCTGGCGCAGCGAGCCTCGTCGCCCACGCTAGCGGCAGCTGCTCGGCACCGAAGTATCCGGGCACCGGATACTTTTCGTCGCTGACCGTGACCAACACGAGTTGCGCCACCGGCCGACAAGTCACGCTCGCCTTCTATCACTGCCGCCTGCGTCACGGCGCGGCTGGGCGCTGCACGAGCGGTGTACTCGGGTTCAGCTGCAGCGAAGTCCGCCAGTCGATCCCGACGGAGGTCGACGCTCGCGTCACGTGCCGCCGGCACCGGGAAGTCGTCGTCCACACCTACCAGCAGGACCTCTGACCGCGCCGCGACGGCCCGCGACAGTTGCTGGGAGACGGCCTGATCGGTCAGAAATAGCTGCCAGCTTGTGCGCTGCCCGTTCTACGCGGCTTGACCCACCAGTCGGCCAAGCCCCAGTCCACCGATGCGCCGGCCACCAACGTCAACCTGACGATCGCAACGTAGCCATCAAGAGCCAGGTCGCCGTCGCGTGACGGGGACATCGTCGACGTCTACTTGGGCGTGAGGCACTGTTGCTGGGGAAATCACCGGCGTGGAGCTCTGCGTGCTCTGATCACGACGCGTGGTTGGAGCCGGCGGGGACACCGCTCCTCGGAGAGTCCGCGACGGCTCATGTACCCCCGAGCTGGTGATTCGCTCTACGTGATGCGGTCGGTTGAGTACGCGAACACAGTGTCGTCGGTTGTGGACACATCGACGAGGACCGATTCCCCAAGTCTGAAGCGTTCATATTCCGGCGACGAGCAGATGCTGGAGACGCACCGCGCGTAGAACACCGGTACCCGCCAGCGGATCGTTGCAGAGCCGTCTTGGTTTACGAACACGCCGGGAGCGTGCTCGCTCGGGTAGGTGAGAGAGACGCAGCAGTTATCGTGGAGCGAGCGTCGGGTTGCTAGCTGAACCCTCACGCGACTACCTGGCGGGTAGCCGCCGATCTGGACGCGAACGATGCTGCCGGGGCGGAGCCTCCCAGGTGCACCGACGTGGGCGGCGGCAGCGGGCGACGCCGAGACGGGCATTGCCAACGTCGCGCCTATCACGGTGGCGATCCCAGCAAAGTCTCTGGCTCGGATGGTCACCATCACAACGTCAGCAAAAGAGCAGGCCGACAGGCGCTCCGCGACGCGTTTCAACAAGGAGTTCCGTCACGCGGCCACCGGCGAGCCGGTACGCTTCGGAATTGGGATGCGGCGGCTCCGTGACCCGCCCGCCCTCGATGTTCAGGTAAATGGTGGCGCGGCTTCCACTCTCCGTGATCCCTGACTCACAGCCCACGGTGGCGTGCTTCTGCTCGCGCGTGGACGCTGTGTGCTCGCTCATGCCGACACGCGTCCCGCGCACCGTCTCGTAGCGGGAAGACGTCGTCCATAGCCCACCGAGAACCCCGTTAGCCGAGTCGATGTAGTAAATGGTGTGACAGTAAGGTGGACCTTCCGCCCCCGCGGGCCGTAGTCCTCGCCCTTCCGTCGGCGAACATTCGTAGCCAAGCCCATCGTAGTCTGGGGTTTCCGGTGCGCCGAAACTGCCGTAGCCCGTGGCTTCGGGTGGTCCGAGCGCCGAGGTGATCTGTGTTTCGGTTGACGCTCCGAGCCTGAGGCTACCGACGGTGCCGCGGACACTGACCTCGATGGACCGCGATGCATAGGCGGCCGCGGAGGCGCGCGAAGCAACGGTCGCCGTGGCGGTTGCCGCGCTAACGCCGAGCACAGCGAGAGCGGCCACAACGACGGTCCGTGTGCGAGTCACTTTCACGGCGTCAACATACACGACGAGTACCAGTTGTTAGCCGCCGCGCCCGAGCGAGGCAGCAGCGAGTGCTAAGCGGGTTTTCGACCGTTGTCCCCGGTGGAACGCTGGTGGGCCATCGGTCCCCAGCCACAGCTGCGACGCCTTGACCCAGCTCGTCGTTGACGCGTCTGGTGGGCGCTCGGGTCAGTTCAGGCCGTCGGGGGTGCGATCACGCCGGTTGCTGAGATTCGGGCCGCGCTGGCGCCGAAATCCTCGCGCGACACTGTCTTGACCAGGGAGACGCCGTACCCGCCCGGAGAGGGCACTCCGTCGCCGTCGAGCTCGACGGGGCGCAGGCGCGCGGTGACGAACTTGCCGCCCGCGGTGATCGTCGCCTGCAGCACAGCGCTGGTCGAGAGGTTCCCGCCGAGCCCGAAGCCGCGATAGCCCAGGAAGTTCCCCAGGCTGTAGTCGATCATCTTGCCCTTGTAGAACTCGACCCCGCGCAGCACGTGCGGACCCGTTCCGATCACCATGTCGGCGCCGGCGTCGACGAAGGTGTGGGCGAGCACTCGGATATCGCCCTGCGGGTCCCCGAACACCGATTCGGGCCCCGGAGCGACATGGATCTCTTGCGCCCCCTGGGCGCCGGCGTGGAAGTAAACGACCACCACGTTCGCCTCACGACGTGCCTGCGCCACCAACGCCCGGACCGCGGACAGATCAAGCGAGTTCGCGCACCATGTGTACGGCGCGAACCCGAGGACCGCGACCGCCACCTTGCCGACGTGCAGGATCGCGACCTGCCCCGGCAGTCCGGTGGCTGGCAGATGCACGGCCTCGAGCGCGGACTGCGTGTCGGTGAGACCGATTGGTCCCGCATCAAAACTGTGGTTATTCGCAAGATTGGCGACGTTGAAGCCCGCCGCGGTCAGATTCGCCGCATAGCTCGGCGGGGTCGTGAACGCAAAACACTCCGACGACGAGGACCCACACTTGGACTGCGCCGCGTCAGTCAGCGTCCCCTCCACATCGACGATCGAGACGTCCGCAGTCAGATACTGGTCCGCGTGCGAGAACAGATGCCGCCCGTTCGAAGGCGGAAGCCCAAACTGCGGCGAGCCCATCATCGTGTCGCCCACCGCAGCGACCGTGACCCGCGTACCGGAGTTCACCCTCGGCGCGGTCGACTCCACACCCTGCGTGCCGGATGAGACCGCGGCGGCAGTCGTCAAGACTGCATGATCCCCCTCGCCGCCCAAGGCAACCGCACTGAAGGACGCGACCGCCACCAGCAACAAGCCGCCGGTGATGAGCAGCGCACCCAGGCGCCGACTCCGAACCCGGCGGCGCTCAACAATCCGGCGACGAGCAAACCGGTCGGACTGGTGGTCCGGGGACATCGCGGCGAAAGTCTACCCGCGAGGCGCGATGTCACCGCACGGTCTGGCGGCGGTCATGCCAGCCGAGGCCCGCGATCGCGTTTCACCGCCCACATGCCGATGATCCTACGATCTCCGACCAGCACTCACATAGGGCAAGTCGCTGCCGAAAACCGCGCGTCCATGCACAAGTGCGAGGTAACCCGCATCAGGCCGTCGTCAGGAGGGCTCATCTCCGAACTACGCCTGCGAATGGGTGCGTGGAACCTACGACGAGCTAGGCATGGCCTCGTGCCGTCCACCGCAGCGACCTACTAGCCCTGAATCGTCAGTAGCGCCCGCAGGCACGCCGGCGCGAGAGCACTAAATCGTCCGCCTGGACGGGCAGGATTGCGTTTGCGAAGCCCAATCCACCCGTCCAGGAGGTTCACCTTGAAGGTGACGAGAAGTACGTCTTTCAGAACGGTAGATGTGGTCGCGGACGGCAGCGGCCTCTCGTCCCGGGCGGGAACCGCGCTGCTGGCGCTCACCGCCCAGCGCCTGGGGCTCACGGACGGCCTTTCCGGTGCTCTGGCAGGGACGCGGGAGCGTCGCTCGGCTCATGATCCGGGACGGGTTCTGTGTGACCTCGCGGTGATGGCCGCGGACGGCGGAAGCTGCGTCTCAGACCTCGCTGTGCTGGCAGGCCAGGGCGCGCTGTTCGGGAACATCGCCTCGGTTGCCACGGCAAGACGCGTGCTGCTCTCGATCGGCGAGGAGGAGATCGACCGCGTTCGTCAAGCACGCGCTCTCGCCCGCGAACGGGCGTGGAAGGCCGGGGCATCCCCTGAGCGGGTGATCCTCGACTTCGACGCGACCCCGATCAGCATTCATTCCGAGAAGGAGCTTGCCGCCGGGCACTACAAGGGCGGGTTCGGCTTCAACCCGCTGATCGCGAGCTGTGGCCGGGAGGTGCTGGCGGGAGTCCTTCGCCCCGGGAACGCCGGCGCGAACAACGCCGCCGATCATCTGCGAGTGCTCGAACTCGCGCTCGAGCAGCTCCCTGAGAGCGCCCTTGACGGAGAGATCCTCGCCCGCTCGGACTCGGCCGGTGCGAGCCACGACTTCGCGGATGCATGCCGGGAGACGAGGATCCGCTTCTCGCTCGGCTACCCGATCAACAGCACCGTCCGCGAGCAGATCCTCGAGCTCGACGAGAGCGCATGGGAGCCTGCGGTCAACCAGGACGGTGAGCCACGCGACGGAGCGTGGGTCGCTGAGCTCACCGACCTCATCGACCTGTCCTCATGGCCCTCAGGGACACGACTGATCTGCCGCCGCGAGCGCCCGCACCCCGGCGCCCAGCTCACCTTCTCAGACACAGACGGGCATCGCTTCCAATGTGTCATCTCAGACCAGGACGGCCACGACATCGCTGCCCTTGAGGCCCTTCACCGCTCTCACGCAGAAGTCGAGGATCGCGTCAAGACGCTGAAGGCGACCGGCGCCGGACACCTCCCGTTCCACGCATTCCAGGCGAATGCCGCGTGGCTTGAGCTCACGCTCACAGCCCACGACATCATGGCGTGGGCCCAGCAGCTGCTACTCGACGGCCAGCACGCGGCAAGCGAACCGAAGCGGCTGCGCTACCGCATCCTTCACGTCGCCGGGCAGATCACCCACCACGCCCGCCGGAGCACCCTTCATCTGCCCGCCGACTGGCCCTGGGCCGACGCGATCCTCCGTGCGTTCAAGCGCCTGCGGGCACTCCCGGCCTACAGCTGACCCGGCTCGCCGAACACCCACGCCAAGCACCGGCCCGCCCTGCGGCCTGACGCTGCCGAAAAACAGGCTCCGAGGAGCGGCCGGGGGCAAGATCACCCTCGCAGCTCCGCCGGCACGCAATCCGCCGGCGGCCTTAAGCCACCAGTCGGCAACCTCACCCACGACGTCGTGAGAAATCACCTTGATGACGAATCGAGGCTAGGTCGACCCCCGCATCCTTTAGCCGGCATACCACGATGATGCGACGAAGGTGTGCTGCTACGACGTTTCACTAGGGGAGTGCGTTGTGGTACCTTCGCGCGATGCCGAACGCCGGGGGGCCACGTATGAGGATCGCCGCGTGCGTTGTCGTTGGGTTGCTCGCGCTCGTGATCGCGGGCTGCGGCTCTTCAACAACGAGCACGAGCACGGTCGATTCCGGCGTCGTCACCGTCGTCGTGACCTCGCCCACGAGCGGCAGCGTTATCGCGGGGACCAGCGTCGTCGTGCGCGGGACCGTTAGCCCGGCCAACGCGACGGTTCAGATACAGGGCCAGCCAGCCGCCGTCGGCAACGGTGTGTTTACGGGGACGGCGACACTCCACGGCGGTAAGACCACCGTCGACGTGATCGGAAGCGCTCCGGGCGCGACACCGGGTTCAACCAGTGTCGTGGTCGTCCAGCAGTCGAGCGGCTCGGGCGGTTCCGGCGGGGCGAAACCAAGCAAAGCAACGCCGGCCATTGCAGGGGCCTCCGGCACGAGCGAATCGGGCCAGACCTCCTGCGGCGGAGGTCTTGCGGTCGGCCCCAACACGACGTGTGTGTTCGCGGAAGCCGTGCGATCGGCCTACAGGGACACCGGAGCGTCGGAAACCGTCATGGCATACAGCCCGGTGACCAACAAAGATTACGAAATGACGTGCGTTACCCACGGGTTGCAGGTCGTCTGCACAGGGGGCATCGGCGCCAGCGTGTACTTCGCCCAGTGACACGCCCAGAGAGGTCTGCGCAGGGAGCTGGCCGCGTGTGAACGCGAACGCCCAGAGACGATCGGCGCACCGCCTCTGGGCCGAAGCGATCACAGGTCGCGCACCGCCTCCATGTCCTCACCGACCTGGCTATGCCGACTCCGGCCGCAGCTAACCTTGAGGCGTCGATGACCTACTCGCGGGACTACCTTGAGGAGCGACGCCGATCACAAGTCAAGCGTCGCCGTGTGATCGCTGTCGTGGTGGCCGCTGTCGTGCTGTGCGCGGTGGGCGCCGCTGTGTTCGTGCTGAATCATCAGCAGCAGGTTCATCACGTCGTCGTCGTGCGAGTCGCGAGTACTCCGGCCGCATCTCACGTGACCACACACCAGGAATACCCGGCCGCTCAAGGGGCCCCCGCCCAAAAGACCATCGAAGCCCAGCTGGCAGCGACGAAGGCAAGACACCACGCCAGCAGCCATCACGCCGCAGACTCTGGGTCAGGTTCCCTGCTCACTCCTGACGCCGCATCATCAATGCCTGCCGACGTGGGCGTAGCGGTCGCGGCACTAGGCAGCGATGCCACCCAAACCGCGGGCAGCCAAGAAGCAGCGCACGGGTGGAGCACCACGAAGGTGCCGGTCCTTGTATCGCTCTTGAAAGCCCGCGGAAGCGAAGGCCTCACGGGAACCGAGTCGAGCGAGGCACACGCTGCGATCACGGAATCGGACAACCAATCCATACTGGACCTTTTCGGCGACCTCAAGCAGCTGAAGGGTGGGCTCACCGGCGCGAGTCACTACATGGACACAGTCCTACGCCTCGGCGGCGACACAGACACCGTCGTGGCCGAAGGGGAACCGCCCGCTGGGGCTGTCACTACGTTCGGGCAGACAGAGTGGAGCCCACTGGAGGCTGCGAAGTTCTATCGTGCCCTGGCTCTTGGCTGTCTGCTGCCAGCAAACAAGACCCAGGAAGTGCTCGGACTCATGGAGAACATCGAGCCAAGCGAGAGCTGGGGTCTCGGATCCGCCGGATTCACCTCGGTGGCATTCAAGGGCGGATGGGGGCCAGAGGGCGGCGGTTACCTGGTGCGCCAGTCCGGGATCATTGATCCCAGCTCCCCAGATGGAGTCGCGGTGGCGATCGTCACGAGAGCCCCGACATTCGGAGCGGGCACCGAAACCCTCACACGTACTGCACAGTGGCTCGCGAGCCACCTCGCGCCGCAATCGCACTCCGAACCGGGTGCCTGCCCGACGGCCGAATAGGGCACGCCGCAGGTGCTCTGTCGCCTCTCCCCTCGCTCGATGCTGCTGGTCCTGGCGGCAGCAAGCACGTTGTGCGCAACGGCTTGCGGATCGGGGAACACGTCAACCGTAACGGTGATAGCACCGAACGCTGCAACGAGTCCAGTGCCAGCCGAGTCGGTCCCTGTGCAGACCGGTTCGGCCGCACCGCCAGGTCTGGTGCCTTCCAAGTCGCCAGCCGCGGTTCCGCCGCCGGCGATGCCGAGAATCATCTGGGACCCCATTCCCTTTGGGCCTGAACGCAAGGCGCAGATGGTCGCCTACGTCCAGAGGCACTACGGCAGTTTCATGCGTCCCACGTACAAGCTCACGCACCCGCACGTGATTGTCATCCACTATACGGTCACACCCTCGTTTCAAGCAACGTACAACACGTTCGCCGCGGATACCCCAGATCCTGAGTTGCATGAGCTTCCCAACACGTGCGCTCACTTCGTGATCGACAAAGGCGGCGGGATCCACCAGCTCGTTCCGCTCGACATCATGTGTCGCCACACAGTCGGACTCAACTGGACCGCGATAGGGATCGAGCACGTCGGCTACAGCGACCAAGAAGTGCTTTCCGATCGCGCCCAGATGGCGGCAAGCCTGCGGCTTGTCCGCTGGTTGCGGTGCAAATACCACATCGCCATCAAGAACGTCATCGGACACAACGAGAGCTTGTCGAGCCCATACCACCGGGAGGATGTGCCAGCTCTCCGCACGCAGACCCATGAAGACTTCAAACACGCCGACATGCAGATTTATCGGCGCCTGCTGGCGGCCGGCGGAGGCTGCCCCGTGAGCTAGGGCACGCCTGCTCTCACCGTCCCATGACCGCAGCCGCGTAGAAGCTGTCGCGACCCGTCCTCTCCAGTGTGAGCGGACCGTCTGAAGCACCCTGCCCTCGATGCTGTGTAACTCTGGGTGCAGGTGTCCGGATCCGTGTAGATCTTGTGGTCCCACACGCGGGACGAGCTGCTCCCGCGGCACTTCACATCACGCGGTTCGGCTCGTGTATGCACCTCGCGGCGACCTCGTGAGCGCGCAGCGCGCACCGGAGGCGTCCTAGCCGGTTCGCTGCGCCGCGGGCAGATCCCGCGAGGCGCCGCGAGGAGCGCGGCGACCGATGAGCGCCGCGCTCCCCCCCCAACAGCCAGCGCGGGTCAGTTCACCGTGAAGGGCTGGGCGTTGGTTGTGCAGGTCTCGTCGCTGCCGTCCTCGTAGGCGACGTCCTCACGGAACGTGCCGGCGGCGCGCTGCTTGCCACCGACCGTGAAGCCGTGGAAGTGTCCTTCGATCGTGTATGTGATCTCGACAGACTTGCCTCCGATCAACGCCGATTCCTTTTCCGTTCCGGAGAAGCGCGAGCCCGAGGAGTCCGTCTCGATCGGCGCTTCCTTGAGCAGGAACACGCGACCTTCGCTGCCACCCGTCGAACAATCCACGGCGGTATTGACTCTGACGCTCTCCACCTTTTCGCCTCCGGGCGAGACGTTGAACGACATCCAGTTGACACCGGCGGCGTAGGTGCCCGCAAGCGGGGGTTCCGCCGCCTGGCTTCCCTCACGTTCGATGGTCACATCGAACGGCTGGTTGTCGGTCGTGCATGTCTCGTGGCTCCCATCCTCGAAGGCCACGTCCTCACGGAACGTCCCTGCGGCGCGCTGGGCTCCGCCGGCGTCGAACCCGTGGAAGTGCCCCTCCAGGATGTACGTGATCTCCGCTGGGCGCCCCCCGATGATCGCCGATTCTTCTTCAGTTCCCGAGAAGTCAGACCCCGAGGAGCTGGACTCGATCGGGGCTTGCCTGAGGATGAACGTAACCCCTAAGCTGCCCCCGCTCGAGCAGGAGACGCTCGTGTTGACCGTCACGTCCTGCACCGCGCTGCTAGCGGGTGAGACGTAGAACGTCATCCAGTTGACACCGGCAGCATAGGAACCCGGCCGTGGGGGTTCCGCCGCCTGGCTGCCCTCACTTTCGATGGTTACGTTGAACGGCTGGTTGTCGGTCGTGCACGTCTCGTGGCTTCCGTCCTCGAAGGCCACATTCTCCCGGAACGTCCCCGACGCCTTCGTGGCTTCTTCGAAGTGCCCTTCGAAGCTGTAGGTGATCTCCGCGGGCCGGCCCTCGACGATCGCCGATTCTTCTTCAGTTCCCGAGAAGCCAGACCCCGAGGAGCTGGACTCGATCGGGGCTTGCCTGAGGATGAACGTGACCCCTAAGCTGCCCCCGCTCGAGCAGGAGACGCTCGTGTTGACCTTCACGTCCTGCACCGCGCCGCTATCCGGCGAGACGTAGAACGTCATCCAGTTGACACCGGCGGTATAGGCACCCGGGGCAGGAGTGAATGGCCCGGGTGCGGGAGCAGGCGGGGTCGGAGCACGCGGCGTGGGAACGGGCGGCCTGGGCACGCATCCGCAGGGATTGGGGATGGCAGAACAGCTGCGGTAGGCCACTGTGAACCTCACCGTGCGACCGTTGTGCTCGTTCGCGCTGACGGAGAGGGTGAAGGAGCCTCCGGGAAGGCCGTGCAGCGTGACGCCCGTAATCGTCCGCAGACGCCGCAGCGTCATGAATACCCTGCCGTCGACCCGGATGGCGACGCTCTTGAACGAGACCCCGTGGGGCTCGCGGATGTCGAGCGTCAGCCGGCCGCCCGTGACACAGCGGCTTGCGGACGGCACGATGAACACGGAGGCCGGGCGGACCGACGCGGCCGTGCTGGATACGCCGCTCGCGCTGGCGCTCGCCGGTACCGCGACTATCGCGATCACGGCCATCACCATGAGTGCGCCGCGAATCAGCGCCGGTCTGCACGCCGTCGAGCTCCGTAGGCCTGGCAACTGCGTGTCTCGCGGCGTGCGCACGCGGGGGTGAGTCCGGCCGATCTCACTGTGGTGGTCGTGCGAAAGCTTGCTGCGCATCTTCTTGATCTCCTCGAGTTCGCGGTTCGGTGGTGTTCAGCATCCACCGGAACCACGGACAGGTGGGCACGACCAGGGTCTAGAGCACTGTTACCGGCTGAGCACCGGATCTGCTCAGAGACACCCGTCTCAAAACGGGATGTACGAACCCTTGCTGATCGTGAAGCCGTTCCCGCTCGCGTTGCTGCAGCGAACGCTGGTTTCAGCGACGCTGCATGTGACGATGGATCTCCAGATCGAGCCCGCCGCGAGCGGCGTGAAGGGCAGCGGCCCGGACCCCAGCCACGGCCACGGCTCCCATTCGCTGAGGCCCGTGAGAATCGGCTGGCCCGTCGCCCTTAGGACCACGCCCGGATCGCCTTCGGAAGCGGGGTCGGGCCGCGCCGGGATCGCGCCCGTCTGAGACTGGCACAGGAGCTCGGGCGGTAGACCCCCGGTCACACCGCACTCCACAGCGCCCCCAAGTGCCGACCACGGAGCCGGGGTTGGCGAGCTCGGCGGCGAGCCGCTGGCGTGCGATGGGGTGAACAGGCTGTGCCCGGCCCTGACGACCACGCTCTTGCGGGTGTGGAGGTTCTCGACCGAGACGGCGCCCTGGGTGACCTTCACGAGTGTGCCGGAGCAGGTTTCTTCGGTCAGCCACGTTGGATCGCCGTTGCGGCCGGCCGTCACGTCGCTTGTTTCCGAGGTGAAGTTGCCGGCCTTGCTTCTACCCCACAGTTTCGCGCGCCCACGCCTCCTCGTCTTGGCCGATCTTGCTGCCGCCGCCGCGCATTCCGTCGACGCGCCGCCCATGAGCCTCAGCGCGGTCACCTCCACGGTTTGACCGCCCTGCCCCCGCACACGCTTCTGCTCGAGCCGAAACGCGCCGCCGTAGAACTGGCCCGTCTGCGTGTGCCCATGGGCGTCGGCGGCCGAGGTGAGCTGCACCGTCCCGTTGGTCGTATCTACGATCGTGCCAAGGGGCACGCGCGAGAGGGACGTCAACGGCACGAACGTGTGTGTGCCTGCGAGCTGCACGGATACCGATCCCGCCACAGTCCTCACGTCGGCGCTGCGGCCCAGCACCGGCCCCGGCACCGCCGGGGCTTCTGCGACCGCGGCCGGTGCTCCCGCGGAGCTCTGCGCGAGGGGAGCGCTGTTCAGGCCACCGGCTCCCTGGGCTCCCACCGCCGTGCAACCCACCGAAGCGAGGCAGGAGATCCCCGTAAGGCCTGGATTGTCCGCCTGGTAGGAGAATAGTTCAGGCAGAGTGGGGTTGGGGACGGCAGGGGTCGCGCTTCTGTCCCACCGGGACCCGTTCCAGGCCTCGATCAATGTTGCGCTCGAGCCTTCTTTCGGCAAGAGCTGTGAGTTGTACTGCCCGGCTGCGAGGCAGAAGGAGGTCGTGACGCAGGAGACGCTGTAGAGCGGGGCGTACTGGGGTAGTCCAGCCCTTGCCTCGGTCCAGTGCTTGCCGTTCCATCGCGCGGCGAACGGTCCGGCTGCAGTGACGTTCTGGGAGGTCGCGTACCTCCCCGCAGCGAGGCAGAACGAGCGTGACACGCACGACACACTCGTGAGTTCTGGGAAGTAGAGCTTGCGGTCGGACAGGCGTTGGACCGTCCAGCGCCTCCCGTCCCAACGCTCGGCGAGCGGCTGGCCTTCCTCGATGCCCGGCCCGGGGTTCGCGTTGTAGCTGCCAACCGCCATGCAAGCCCCTGAGGCGCAGGAGACGCCTTGGAGTTCTTCCCCCTGCCACGGCGCCGCGCGAGGCATTCTCTGCACACTCCAGCGCGCCCCATTCCAGACGTCGAGGAGGAGGTGTTGACGGAAGTCGAGCCCCGACGTGTCGTCATTCTCCTGGCGGCCCACGGCGACGCAGTACGTGCTCGACGGGCAGGCGACTCCGCTGAGCACCGAGCTCGCCAGTTCCGTGGCGGGGCGCGGCTGCAGGCGCCATGCCGCTCCATCCCACGTCTCAAGCAAAGCGCGTTGTCCAGCGACATACCCCGCCCGTGCTTCGGTGTGGCCCACCGCTGCGCAGAACGTCGGCGACGCGCATGCCACCGCGCGCAGGACGAGGTTTGGGCCCGCGGGCGCGATCGGCACGACGCCCCACGAGACCCCATTCCAGTACTCAGAGAACGAACCCGGATTCTGAGGCTGGGGACTGTCCAACGTCGGTTGAGCGTCGTCGCTGTTGCCTACGGCCACGCATGCACTCGCCGACACGCAGGAGACGCTCGTCAGCAAGCTGTCGACGGCACCGGGGGCGGCAGGGGTCGGCACGACCGTCCAGCTCGCATCGGCGGCATGCGCCGCTACCGTAGCCGCTCCGTGCGCGGCGGCTGCGTAGAACCGCACCTTGGCCCCGTTCGATGCCCTGGCGCACCCGGCGCTCGCTCCGCCGGCTTCTTTGGACTCCGTCGCAAAGAACATCGAGCACGACCAGCCTCCCCGGAGGGTCAGGTCGCAGAAGTTGTTCACCGGCCCGCAGCGGCTCGCCGCCAGCTTGCCGTAGTAGATCTTTGCGAGGTGTAGCGCTTCACCGCACGACAGCCGGCCGATGGTCGCCACCCGGACTGCTTTGACGCCTCCGTAGCGACCGGCGTTCACCGTCAGAGTCGAGCACGACCTGGCGGTGGCCTCTGCGTTCGCGATGCCTGTCGCATGCAGGCTCGCTCCTGCTGCCGCCGCGAGCGCCGCGAGCGCCAGCGTGGCGACGATCCGATGAGCTGTTCGCATCGTTCTGCCTCTCAGCCGAGCTGCACGACTTCGGAGGCGTTGATGCGGAACCCCTTGCCGGCTTCTACGCCCGCGCTGAAAGTGCAGGTCATCCCTTCAGGTGCCGACACGCAGCGGATCCCGCCCACTTCGTTTGCCAGTCCGTACGCGAGGATCACTGTCCGCTGCAGATCCATCGTCGGACAGGCGCTGCCTTCGCCTTCTGGCTGCACGAGTTCTTCGCGTTGCGTGCAGATCCTCACGCGAGGGGCTTCCATCCATGCTGCCGGAACCCCGAACTGGTCCTTCGTCGATATCGAGCAACTCGTGTAGCCATGCGTCGGACCGGAGTACGACCCGCAGGAGACGCTCCGGTCGGGCAGCTCGAAGACGGGAAGATGCAGAACCGCGTGCCAGTCGGCCGGAGGCGAGGTCTCGCTCACCGTGAAGCTCGCACCCCTGCGCGCGCAGCTCCCATACGGTTTCCCGCCGTTCTGGCAGCACCCCGCGTCGACGGGTGCGCCCGAGTAGCCGGGCAGCGAGCACCACCAGCCTCCGGCGATCTCGTACCCGCACATCGTCCCGCGTCCCGAGCACCCCTGGCCGGTCATGGCGCGATGCGTGTAGCCGCTGATGAGAGCGTGAGCCTTCGTGCAGGAGACGCGGTGAAGCGTGAACGCGTAGAAGACTTCGGTGCCGCCGCCGAGCGCAACCCGCTGCTCGGTGCAGACTGCCGCGCTCTGCGCCTGCTCAGGTGCAACCGTAGACAGCGCCGCAGGCGCCATCGCCGGGGACGGCGTCGCGATACTGGCGAGCAGGAGCGCCATCAAAGCTAGAACGCCCAGGGTACGAGGTACCCGACGCACGATCCGCACCGCCAATCCCCCCTCTCGAGCTCCGCTGCGCGGCGCCGCATTCGCCGTCGGCGGGAGCTTAGAGCCTTCGCTCGCTTCGGGCAACCGGTCGCGATCCTCGGTCTGCATGACGTCCTCCTTATTCCGATCTCGATTTCCTGACCGACCATCGCGCGGGAGCCAGCCTGATCAAAGCCGCCAACGGTGTTGCGGTCCGTTACCCACGGCCCGGTACCTTGTGGGGCGAAGAGGCGATCGAGGCTGGCGCGCGGTAGGCGGCTCGTCTCGCGATTGGGGGGCTCGGGCAGGGTGCGGTTGGGGAGTTGCAACTGGCAGAGGTTCGCACTGCTGTTCGCGGTCGGGCTGCTCTCGGCCGGGCTCGGTTACGCCGCGTACCGCACGAACCTGCTCCGCAGCGCTGAGCAGCAGACGGTCGACACCCGCTTCGACGTTCGCGGCGCGCGCGCTGCGGAGACCTCCGGCTTCATTGTGGTCGGGATCGACGACGCCACCTACGAGCGGTTCGGGGCACTGCATCTGAATACCCACTTCCCGCCTCCCCGCGCCTACACGGCGCGAGTCATCGAAAACCTGCACCGGGCGGGCGCGAAGGTGATCGTCCTGGACCTCGAAATCGAACACGAACGCGCCGGCGACGCACAGCTGCTCAACGCGATCGAAAACGCGGCGCCGGTCGTCCTGTTGACCCACCTCGTGAACGGCCGAACCGGAGAAACAGGACTGCTGGGTGGGGAAGAAATGGTCAGGGAAGTTCGAGCACGCGCCGCCGACAACCAGTTCCGTGCCGAATCCGACAGCGTGGTGCGCTCGATGCAGTACTCGATCCTCGGGCTGCGCACCGCGGGCGTGGTGATCGCCGAAGCCGACAGCGGGCACCCGATCCCGCCGTCACTGTTCGGAGGGGCCCGGGCGCGCGTCCCCATCGACTACTCAGGGCCGGCGGACACCGTCAGATCGCTCCACTATTCGAGCGTCTACGAAGGCCGCTTCCCGCGCGCGCTCGTTGCCGGCAAGGTCGCGATCATAGGCCCGACCGGGTCCTCGTTGGGTGACACGCACCCCGTGCCCGTCGGAGGCGGCGTACCGATGCCGGGCTCCGAGATCATCGCCAACGCCGCTGCCAGCGTTCTCCACGGCCTGCCGCTTCGCGACGCATCCGAGGCGGCGACCGTGCTGACGATCGTCCTGCTCGCGCTGCTCGTGTGCCTCGCCGGCCTGTGGCTCGGGACGCTGGGGATCGCCGCGGCGGGAATCTGCCTGCTGATCGGCTGGAGCATAGCCGCACAGCTCGCGTTCAACTCGGGCACGATCCTCGACTACAGCGACCCCGCCGCATCGCTGCTGCTGGCGAGCGGCGGAGCGGTGCTGGTCGGGCTGTGGGCCGAGCGCCGGGAGACGCGCCGGCTGCGCGAGGCGTTCGCCGCCGACTCCGGCTTCGTGGAGGAGGTTCTGAGGCCATCCGGGCATCGCCCCATTGAGCCGACGGCGATCATCGCCGGCTATCGCATCGAGGAGCCGATAGCCCGCGGAGGGATGGGCGTCGTGTATCACGCGAGGCAGCTCTCGCTCGACCGCGCGGTGGCGCTGAAGCTGATCGCCGCCGAGCGCGCCGAGGATCCGGAGTTTCGCGCGCGCTTCAAGCTCGAGTCGCAGCTGGCAGCCTCGATCGAGCACGTCAACGTGATCCCGGTCTACGAGGCGGGCGAAGACGACGGCCTGCTGTTCATCTCGATGCGGCTCGTCGACGGCACTGACCTCGCTCGCGCGCTCGCGCGCGACGGGCCGCTCGACCCGGTGCGGACGTGCCGTGTGGCGAGCCAGCTCGCAGCCGCCCTCGACGCCGCCCACGCCCACGGACTGGTGCATCGCGACGTCAAGCCGGCGAACGTGCTTCTCACGCGCGACGTGCCCGAACACGTCTACCTCACCGACTTCGGCGTCGCCAAGCACATCGGCTCCGGCTCAGACTTCACGGTGGCAGGACGCTGGGTGGGAACGCTCGACTACCTTGCGCCGGAGCAGGTACGCGGCGAGACGTCGAGCAGCGCCGTCGACGTGTACGCCCTCGCCGGCGTAATGCACCACTGCCTCACAGGCGAGGTGCCGTTCCCGCGCGAGAACGACGCTGCGCTGCTCTGGGCGCACGTCAACGCTCCGCCGCCGGCCACGAGCAGCCTACGGCCGGGCGTACCAGGCGAGGTCGACCGGGTGATCGCGCGTGGCATGGCAAAGGACCCGGCTGAGCGCTTCCGCGACGCCGGCGAGCTCGCGCAGGCCCTCGAACTTGCCCTCGGCGTCGAGCTTCGCGCGGGCGCACCCGAGCCGACCACGAACCGGGCGGGTACGGCAGCGGCCCCGGCCGAGCATGAGCAGGCCGCGCCGGCACCGACCGTGATCTCCGAATAGCCGCTCAGCGCAGGTCTCTCAGCGCAGGTCTCGCTCGGAGATGACGCCGTACTGCAGCACACACTCGGCGAGCCGTGCACGCTTCTGGTTCTGGGGTATCTCGGACAGCTCGAATGCCGCGAACAGCCGGCTCAGGTGCATCTTCACGGCGTCCACGCTGAGGTAGACCTCGTCGGCGATCTGCTGGTTGGAAGCCGGCGCGGCGAAGCTGCCGCGCTCGTGGATCGGGCGGCACAGCGCGATCAGCACCCGCCTCTGCGTATCGGTGAGCGGCTGCGCCGATGCCGCGTCCCCAGCGGTGCGGGTCGCCTGCAGCTCGGCCGCGCCGCCGGCACGGTAGGCGAGGACCGTGCGGCCTATCCTGATGCGGTCGCCGTCGCGCAGGCGTTGGCGGCCACCCGCGCGCTGCCCGTTGACGTACGTGCCGTTCGTCGAGAGACCGTCATCGACGATCGTCCATTCGCCGCCGAGGCCCTGCAGCTCGGCGTGGACGCCCGAGACCTCCGGATCCCAGCCGATCGAGAGGTCCATCTCCGGCCTGCGTCCGACTGTGCGTGTGCGACCACCCCTACCCGGCGCGAAGATCACCAGGCGCCCGTCTCCGTCGCGCATGGCGAGGAAGGGGTCTCCGCGCCGTTCGGCCTCGAGAAGCTGTTTGAGCTCTGCCGGTGAGTGCGAATGGGGAGCCAGCGGGTCGCCATCGTTGTCGACCATGCGCCCGCCCGCCTGCGCGGCAGGTCCTCGCTCCACGATCCCCCCGAGATCGGACATGGTCGCCGAAGGATGACAGACGCACGACCTTCCGGCCAGAGTGCCCGCGCCCGCGGCCCCTGAGGGAACCGCGGGCGCCGCTGGTTCAGCTTGCTGAGTGAACTGTGCCGTGTTCACGGGAAGTACACCGAGGCGTCGTTCCCGCCCGTGCACGCGACCGGGGAGCCGCTCGTGCAGGTCATCGAGTACGTCCCGTGCGTCACCGGGCTGTACGCGGTCACGGTGCCGGGTCCCTGGCTCTCGTAGGCCGCGCGGACGTTCTCGGCGAACGCGCATGTTGTGTTCGGGCCGACCGAAAGGTTACCGCCGCAGCTGGTCCCGCCCGAGGAGGTCTCCGAGGAGGGGCTGCTGTATTCGGGCTGTGCAGGAGAGTAGCCGGCGGCTTCGGATGCGGGGAAGCTCACCGACGCGTCGTTGCCGCCCGTGCACACCACATCGGAGCCCGCGGAGCAGTTCATCTCGTATGTCTGATTCGTGACGGGGCTGTAGGCCTCCACCAGACCCGGGCCATGGCTCTCGTACGCGTTGCGAACGGCTTCAGCGAACGGGCACGAGGTGCTCGGACCCACGGACAGGTCGCCCCCGCAGCTCGTCGTTCCCCTGCCGGCATAGATGCCCGAGTCGCTGGCGCTCGAACCGACAATCTCCGCAGGGCTCGCGGGGAGCACGCGCGTCGTGGCCGGCTGCTGGTTCGTGGACTGGCGCGCAATCACGACGCTCGTCGCCCCAGGCGCGGAACCCGGGTAGCTGCCCACGACGTCGATCGTCGTCTTGCCCCCGTGGAGCGTCGCCGTCCCCGTGAAGACGCCGTCGCCGACGGCGGCGGGCTTGCCCTGGATCTCGACATCGGCGTTGGCAGGAACCACTGTGCCCCGCACGAGGACGCGGTCTGAGGCGATCACGCTGTTGCTCGTGGGCGCCGTGACCGACACGCTCACCTGGCCGGGCACGGCGGTCGGCTTGCTGCTCGTGCCGGTCGAGCCGAACCCGCTGCTCACGACCGCAAACAGCACGACCGCTGCGAGTACCACTGCCGCTCCGGCGGAAACGACGTCGCGCGTGCCACGCGGGGCGCGCTGGTCGCTCTCGCACTTCGTTCCTTCGCCCTGCTGTCCGTCCCGGTTCTGCTGGCTGTAGTGGGTGGTGCTGGTCGTCATGTCGGTGCCCCCTTGCTCGGTGTTGACTGCTGGGAGCAGCATCCGTTGCGGAGGCGATCCGGGACAGGGGACCAAGGTGGCCGGCCGTGTTACCCGGGTCGTTGCGACGCCGGCTGCGGCCGTCATCGCGATCGATGACGTGAGCGTCCTCGTGGGCGTACTCCCGTCGACCGCTCTCGATCTCGTCAGAGGATGGGCCAACATGCACCGTGGGGAGCTCAACGCCGACTGGGACCGCATCGTGTCCGGCAGGCCGCCCGAGCCGATCACTCCCCTTCCCTGACATGGCCGCATGAGCATCGCCGCCGTCTAATCCGTAGAGGTCCTAGTATGCACGTATGAAGCGCACCACAATCTCTCTGACGGACGATCTCGCGAGTGCCCTCGACCGTGAGGTGCAGCGTCGGCGCAGCTCGGCTTCTGAGATCACCCGCGAAGCATTGGCTGAGCACCTCGGCCTGGCCGCCGGCCAACCGCGCGATCTGACCTTTGCGGCAATCGGCCGAAGCGGCCACAGCAGCACAGCACGCGACATGGAGTCGCTGCTCGAGCAAGAGTGGGATGACAAGCCTCGCCGTAGTTGACGCTGGACCGCTGTACGCCGCGACCGACTCCGACGACCAGGACCACGGCGCGTCGGTCGCGACGCTGTCACGCAACGACCTACGCCTTGTCGTTCCCGCGTTGGTGGTCGCCGAGGCAAGCTACTTCGTCGGCCGAAGGCTCGGAGCACGCGCTGAGAGTAGATTCCTCGCTGGAGTCGGCCGCCTGGATGTGGAGGGCCCAAGCCGAGAGGACTTCACGCGGATGGCAGAGCTCGTCGACACGTACTCAGACTTCCCTCTCGGCGCAACCGACGCATCGGTGATCGCCCTTGCCGAGCGACTCGACGCCACGGTCGTCGTAACGCTAGACCGGCGCCACTTCGCGGCCGTCGTACCGCGACATCTACCGGCTTTCGAGCTCCTGCCGTAGATTCACCCGACCCTCACCTGGGATGGGCGATACTCGGCTCGAACCAGTGACCTCCGCCTTGTCGAAGCGGTCCAAGGTAGGGAGTGACGGGCCGCGAAAGGCATGTAAAGGCACAAAACACCTTCAGAATCGCCCTTTCTGGCTCCTCACGTCTCCCCCGACTTTCCCGCCGTGCCCCATGCTGCTCTGCGGCGTACGTGAGGTGCTCTGGGGTGCCCTGGAGTTCGCTCACTCGGGGACCACGTGCGGGACCACGGAATGCGGCACCCTGATGCGGTCGCCGTCGATGCCGCGAGCCTGACGCCTGCAGTGCTGCTAGAATAGCTGCATGCCAGTAGCGGTGACGATTCGAGACGTCCCCGACAACGTGCGGGACGAGCTGGCCGCGCGCGCGGCCAGGGCTCACCAGTCTCTCCAGGAGTACCTGCGCAGCATGCTGATCGATTCCGCCACGCGCCCACCCGTCGGCGATGTGATTGCCCGCGCCCGCGCTCGCGTTGCGGTGACCGGCGCGACGGTAGACGCTGAGTCGATCCTCGCTGCCCGCGACGCAGACCGACGGTGAGCGCAAACGTCGTCTGCGACGCGTCGGCGGTCGCCGCACTGCTACTCGACAGCGGACCCGACGGCCAGTGGGTTACGCGCGCGATCAACGCCCAGGAGATCCTCGCGCCCGCTCTCATCACTTACGAGACGGCGAACGTCATACGCAGGCACGAGCTCGCAGGCAAGATCAGCGCAGACCAGGCAGCCCAGGCACACGCTGACCTCCTGGACCTCCCTATCGAGCTGTGGCCATACGAACTCTTGGCCGCACGCGCCTGGGAACTCCGTCACAACCTCTCCATCTACGACGCCGCCTACGTAGCGCTCGCCGAAACGACCGACCTGACCCTCGTCACGCTCGACAAACGCCTCAGCAACGCCCCCGGCAGCAAGTGCCGGATCACGGCTCCCTGAGGGGATTCAACCGAAAGCAGAGACCGCGACACCACACGCGACCACGGCCAAATGGCGAATCGGCATGGGCGATACCGGGCTCGAAACAACAGCCCGAACCCGGTTTGAGCAAAGGTCGAGTAAATGTGGGGCTCTGAGGTTCTCTCAAATCGGTGCCTTGGGATTTCGAGCGCAACGCCGGGGCGACTGGCCGGCCTTACCGATACCCCGCTGACGCTCCCGTCACTCGGACTGCTCGACACCGTCGCGACACAGCCCGGAACACCGTCGCCGGGATCTCGCGGCAGCTCCCGGTCACCCAGCAATCGATCAGCCAGACCGTTGCGCGGCTGGAGAAGCTCGTGTAGATCGAGCGACGCCTCGGCCCCCGCCGCGGCGTCGCTCCTCCACGTCACCAGGGCGGCCACGCGGCCGACCAGGAAGGAACCGCTCGAGAGAAGGCCTTCGATCAGCGCCTCGAGGTCCTGCTCGGAAGCAAGCACCACCGCGAGTTCTCCGCGTCGCTAAAGCAGACAGGCGACCTGCTCGGCCGCGAGGAAGGACCGAGCGGCTGACCCACGAGGCGCACCCGCATCTGGCACCGCCCGGTACGCCCGGGTTGCGACACGGCGGGATCGAGTCAACGTTCCGCAATCGGTGCCCAAGAACGGCTCTATCCGGCAAGTCCCTTGGCGCGTAGCTCGGCCAGAGCGCTGGGGCTCTTGTCGATAGCGCCGGCTCCCATCCCACGCAGCACGGCGGGCGTCTTCTCGAACTGGATGTCGCGATAGTCGACGACCTGTATGTGGTTGCCCCAAGGATCGGTGAAGTCAACACTGCCTGAAGGGGCCACGGTGACGTCCTCGCGCTGGAGCGCTGCCCGCACCTCCTCCATGTCGTCGACGACGAGCCCGAAGTGACGGGCTCCATCGGCCGCCTGCGAGCGCCCCGCGATGACTGCGATGAACTGATCGCCCATGTCGATGAACGCCATCTGGTCCCCCACTCGGCCCCGAAGCTCGAAGTCTACGATGCGCCCGTACCAGTCGAGCGCCTGATCGATCTCCCCGACCTCGATCGCCACGTGGTTGATGCCAAGCGCTCGAGCCACCGATGTCAAGCGTAGCGTCGAGGATGTCCCGCGGCCGGAAATTAGTTATCGCGAATGCTCGCCTCGAGGAGCGCTCGGCCGACTTCCCCTCGCGCGCGGCATTGCGAGCCCGCCATCAAGCCGGGCGGCACACGCACGACACGCCCGCCTACGGATCGATGCGAGAGACGGTCTTGACCCGGTCGATCGAGCGGTCGAATGAGAGGATCGTGCCAACCCCGGTCGCCTCGGCGCACGCCACGAGATATGCGTCGGCAAAGTCAAGGCGCTCTGTCTCGTAGACCTCGAGTGATCGCAGCAGGGTCTGAGAGTCGAGCACGGCTACTGACGGCAGAGCGATGGCCGCACGCATCACTTCGGCCACACGCGTGCGCCCGACCTCGTAGTAGGACTCCAGAACGTACACGCACTCTGCCAGGACGAGGTCCGAAAGGAACAGCTGCTCGGCACCAGCCAACGCCGCCGTAGCGCGGGAGGCCATGTCCGGCGGATCCGCGGTGAGGTGGCGAATCAGAACGTCCGTGTCTAGGAACGCTCTCAGCTGAGCTTCTCCGACCGTGCGCGCCTGGTCTGGCGAAGCACCTCATCCCAAGGCGTTCCACGCCTGGCCGACGGGACGGTGACCGCCCCAGCCATCTCGATAAAATCAGCGGTCTTCGCGACGAGCGCCCGTGTCTGCTCGACGCGAAACACGATCTCGTCGCCCTCATCAAGCCCCAACGCATCCCGAACCGACTTAGGGATCGTGACTTGGCCCTTCGAAGTGACCCGCGCCGATGCATCCATACTGCCTCTCCTTACTCGACTGGTGGAGTAAGGATACCATGCGGCGGGGCGCGACCGCTAGACCAAGAGCCGCTAAACACGACGATTTGCAGGGCTTTCAGGGACCTTAGTGGACACCACTCCAACCCTCTAGCACCACTGGAGGGTTTGCTGGACCACGCGTGCAACACGGGTATAGCTGGCCGCGAGCGCTGCTTACGTTGTAAGTACACAACGCTCCTCCCCCGCGCGCCCCTGGCCCGCCACGCCTTGACTTGCCTACGACGTTGGCGCCCAGGAGCACTTGCCAGTTTGCGTGCTGAGGACGTTCCTTAGGGTTAGAGTGGTAAGTACTTACCGCGTTGGGGGGTACTGGTGGTGGAGACCGTTGAACTTGCGACGATCCTGCTGACCGATCTGGTCGGCTCGACCCGGCTCGCGACTTCTGTGGGTCCAGTGCGCGCGGATGAGCTCCGTGAAGAGCATTTCGGCCTCCTGCGCGATGCTGTCGCCGCCTGTGGTGGTCAGGAGGTGAAGAACACGGGCGACGGGTTGATGGTCGCGTTTGGCTCGGCCTCGGCGGCGGTGCGGTGTTCGGTATCGATACATCAGCGTCTTGAGCGCCGCTACCGTGACGCAGAGCAGAAGCTGCACGTGCGCATCGGGATCGGTGCCGGTGAGTCGACTGTCAAGGACGGTGACTACTTCGGGATGCCTTCGATCGAGGCCGCGCGATTGTGCGCACAGGCGTCCACCGACGGGATTCTTGTCTCGGGCACCGTGAAGATGCTCGCCGGCCGCATCGAGGGTGTCCAGATGCAATCCGCTGGTGAGCTCGAGCTGAAGGGCTTCCCGGAACCAATGGCGGCTTTCACCGTGGCGTGGGCCCCGCTGGACGAGGAGACCGGGGCCGCCGCGAGTCGCTGGCCGTTGCCGCCCATGCTGCGCTCCGTGCCGCCCGTGCCCTATGTGGGACGGGTTCACGAGCGAGAGGTTCTGGAGGAAGCGAGGGCGCTGGCTCGCGATGGAGCGCACCAGCTGGTTCTGCTCTGCGGCGAGCCGGGGATCGGCAAGACCAGGCTCGCGAGCTATGCAGCCCACCAGGCGCACGCCGAGGGGTTCGCAGTGTGCTGGGGCTCAAGCTCGGAGGAGCTAGCGGTTCCATATGAGCCGTGGATCGCAGTCTGCTCGCAGCTCGTCGCGCACGCCCCCAAGGACCTGCTCGATGCGCATGTCAGACGGCACGGCGGCGAGTTGGCCCGCGTGGCACGCAACCTAGCGGAGCGCGTCCCCGAGCTGCCCGCCCCGCAGCTCTCTGATCCCGAGACCGAGCGCTATCTGCTGTTCTCAGCCGTCGTCGGGCTGATCGAGCAGGTATCTCAGAGCGTCCCCCTGTGTGCGGTGCTCGACGATCTGCACTGGGTTGACACGCAGTCTCTGGGACTCCTGAAGCATCTGATGCGGACGCTCGAGCGCGGCGCCTTCGAGGTGATTGCCACATATCGAGACTCCGACCTGGGCAAGGATCACCCGCTGACCGCCGCCCTGGCGGACCTGCGTCGACTCGAGGGACTACCGCGGATAGCGCTACGCGGACTCGGCGTTGATGACGTGTCACAGATCATGGCGGCCGTCGCCGGGCACGAGCTCGATGACGACGGCCTCGATCTGGCGGCCCAAATCGCGAGCGAGACCGAGGGCAACCCGTTCTTCGTCGGCGAGATCCTGCTCGGCCTAAGCGAGTCAGGAGGGCTGGTATTCGACGAGGCCAGCGGGCGGTGGACCGTCGACCGCTCCGGGGAGATCGCGCTGCCAGAGAGCGTTCGCGAGGTGATCGAGCGCCGCGTGGACCGCCTCGGCGATGGGGCACGAGAGGCGTTGACCCTTGCAGCCGTGATCGGCCGAGCCTTTGAGCTTGAGCTGCTGTCGGCGATCGTCGATGTGCCGGAGGCTCATCTTCTTGACCTACTCGAGGCAGCTGTCGCCGCGTCGCTGCTGGCGGAATCCGACGACCAGGTCGGGCATTTCAGGTTCGCTCACGCGCTCGTCAACCAGACGCTCTACGAAGGTCTAGGCGCAACCCGTCGCGCACGAATGCACCAACGGGTCGCCATTGCACTCGAGCACCGCTACGGAGCCGACCCCGGTGAGCACCTGGCTGAGCTGGCGCTTCACTGGCGCCTGGCGGCTGTGTCGGTAGACAAAGCCAAGGCAGCCAACTACACGCTGAAAGCAGGAGAACAAGCGCTCGAGCGCCTCGCTCCCGCCGAGGCACTGAAGCTATTCACCGACGCACTCGAGCTGACCAATGGCACCGAGACGCTGGAGCGGTGCCAGGCCCTCATCGGCCTCGGTGAGGCCCAGCGCCAAACTGGTGACGCCGACTACCGCGAAACCTTGCTTCAAGCCGCCGGATTGGCGTCCAAGCTGAACGACGCTGAGCTTGCCGCAACAGCAGCTTTGGCGAACAGCCGTGTCCTGCAAAGCGTGATGGGCGAGATCGATGAACAGAGGCTTGCGGCAATCGAACGCGGGATCGAACTCGACGACCCTCCGAGACCAGCGCGCCGCGCGCGCCTGCTCGCCTTAAAGGCGGTCGAACTGACCTGGGGACCAGACTTCACGCAGAGACGATCACTGAGCGACGAGGCGATCGTTCTCGCTCGCGGCGCCGGCGACCTGCGTTCGCTCGCAGAGGTCCTTCAGCGCGCGTCCTACGGGCTTTGGTCTGCGGAGACGCTCGAGCAGCGGATCGCTCTCTCCGATGAGTTTTCGTCGTGCGCGGCGACCCTGGCTGATCCGGCGCTTCAATTCTGGGCGCGCGACATCGAGCAGAATGTCCACATCGAAGGAGCCGATCTCGCTCGAGCCGAGGCCGCGCTTCAGCAAAAGCAGCTGATCGCCGCCGAGCTGGGGCAGCCCATGCTGGAGTGGATCGCGACATGGACCGCCGCTACGTGGGAGATCATGCGCGGCAACCTAGCGGCCGCTGAGGGGCTGGCCGAGCGTGCCTTCAACATTGGCCAACATTCCGGCGACCCAGATGCAGTACTCGTGTACGGCGGCCAGCTCGCGGCCGTCCGCTTCTACGAAGGCCGAGGGGCAGAGGTCATCGAGATGCTCGAACAGAGCGTAGCCGCCTACCCCGCAATCGCTGCATGGCGTGCCGCGCTCGCCGCGCAACTCTGCTGGTTGCATCGCGAGAGCGAGGCGCGGGCGATGCTCGAGGAGGCCGCACGCGACCGCTTCGAGCATGTCCAGCCGGGACCAGCCAAGTTGAGCGCGCTGACAAGCTACGCGGAGGCAGCGGCCATGACGAGCAGCCGGGGGATCGCGTCGATCTTGTGCGAACTGATGGAGCCATACTCGGAACAGATTGTGTGGAACAGCGTCACCGGCTACGGGCACACGCGCATGTGGCTGGGACTTCTCTGCGCCGTAGTGGGCGAGAACCAGCTTGCCGACCAGCACCTCTCGTTTGCATCCCGGTTTCAGGAGGACAATGGCCTACTGCTGTGGGCAGCCCGAGGCCAGATCGGTTGGGCCGAGGCGCTCGCGGCACGCGGTGATGCAGCCCGTGGACGCGAGCTCGCCAAGCGTGCACTCGAGCTTGCGCGCGAACACGGCTTCGGCGCGATCCACACTCGTGCGACCGCTCTCCTCGAAACCCAGTCGGCGGCCTAGACGCGCGTCTGCAGCGCAGCTGCAGTGACCACCAGACTGGCATTGCATACGCGAGACCGGTGATGGGCGATACTGGGCTCGAACCACGACCCGGGCCTGCTCTGATCTGATCCCAGGCGGGTGACGGACTCTGAGATGCTCTCAGGTGCTCTGGGATGTGCTCACTCAGGGACCACGGCCGGGACCGCGAGGTGGGGTGCCGGCGGTACGGAGGCCTCACGAGGCGTTCGGCTCTCTCCTACCCCCCTATGCGCGTCAGCTGACCGCCGTCCACGGGCAGCACCGCGCCCGTGATGAAGCCGGCCTCGTTGGAGTGCAGGAACAGGCTGGCGTAGGCCACGTCCCAGGCGGTGCCCATCTTGCCGCCAAGCGGCACGAGCCTGTCGCGTTCGGCCCGGATCTCATCCCGCGGGCGATTCATGGCAGTCGCCCACGCGTCGATCGACTCGCACGCGCTTGCCGGCTGCCCTAGCGAGGAGTATCCTCAACCGGGATGCGCTCGCATCTGCCGCTCAGTTCGTTCCAGGCGAGCATTGGCGCCGCCTTCGGCGTCTTGTCCATGGTGCTGGCAATCGCGTTGGCGAAGCCCGCGCTGGCGGCCAGTCCCAAGCCGGCCAGCAAGCCCGCAAAGGTCCCCAACTGCACGCACTTTTCGCTCGCCAAGATGGCGGGACTGATCCACGTGAGCTCACTCACGTATCAGGGCGAGCAGGGAAGCGCGTGCACGTACACGCACGCCTCCGAAGGCCATTACGCGACATATCTGGCAGTCTCGGTCGAGGCCACACCGAAAAGTGTGTTCGAACTAGCCAAGCAGGCCTTCAGCAAGTCAGCGACGAAGCAGGGAAAGGTCTTCACGTCCTTCACGATCGGCGGAGCGGCTGCCTTCAGCGTGTACGACGTGGTCGACAGCGCAAATCTGCCGCCGTGCAGCTCGCCAGACCAGCCGCTCCCTGAGCAGGGTCCACCGCTGTGCAACGGTGAGCCGACTTGGGAGGCGATTGACGTTTACGCCTACGGAGCCTTGAAGCCGAAGGGGCCGAAGGTGCTCGTGTCAGTCGGTTTCTCGGCCGAGGTTCCGTCATGCGCGATATGCGCGAGGTCGCTGAACAAGGCGATCCTTTCCAGCCAGGTTCACTGAGCCTGGAGGTGGGAAACGAACCACAACGGTCTTCATCAAACTGGACTTCCCCCGGTTCAGGCGGCCTCATCCTCGCGTCTGTCTACGGGGTTCGCGCATTGAACCGCGGGGGCACCGCAACCATCTGCCCGCGACCGGGTTTGAGTCATCGGAACCGCAACGTGGGCGAGCCGAGGGACTCCCCGCTGGCGGTCCTCATGGTGGTGGACGAGGCACGGATGGCCTCTCCACCGCCTCCTGCCTCGCTCTCGACCGGTCGCCGGACACCGGCGCCGTGCTACGGACCCCCAAGACCGCGGTGCACCCGTTACCGCGCGGTGATGGACCTTAGTGGACACCACTCCAACCCTCCGGCACCACTGGAGGGTTTGTTTGACGGTGTGCGTGCCTACCCGCAACGAGGCATCCCTGTAGTCGAAACCGTCGAAATGAGGGCTCGAACAGCCCCTTCGCTGCCGGTCGGTGCCGAGCATCCTCGACAAGGGAGGATAATCGACGCGATAGCCAGAGTACTGGCAGTTGCCGGAGAACCACTGCGTGCGCGCGAGGTCCACGGGCAAGTCGAGAAGCTCCTGGGCGAGCCCGTCCGCTGGTGCTCGGTCAAGGGCATGCTTGCTGGCAACCTCGGCGGACCGACGCCAAGATTCGTGCGTATCGAACGCGGTCGGTACTCGGTCCCGCCGCCCCCGACCCACCGATAGGACGGAGCCACTCCCACGTGCGTGGAGAATGCCGCCGTGAGCAGCTACGAGGAGGGACAGCGCATTTCGGGCGTACGTGTTCCTAGGCGCCTCGGTTGACGTCGCAGGCTCGTATACCGCGGGCTCGTTTTCCTGTTCTCTCAAGAATGTGACGAGGGGTTGACGGACTGATTCCGGGTCGTCGATGAAGGGCCAGTGCCCGGCCCCGGGTATGGCAACAATCTCTGGGAAAGGGAAGGCGTCGCGCTGACGCTGGGCGAGTGCGAGCGGTAGAAACGTGTCGTCCTCCCCCCAGATCACCAGCGCGGGCCGAGCGAGCTCGAGGAGCCTCGGGATGCTCCGCGCCGACCATTCGGCGAGGTAGGTGGCGCGATAGCACTTGAGGACCGCGCGCTTGAAGCCCCAGTCTGCGTACTCGTAGACCCCGTCGGTGAACTCTCTCGGGAACAGCTTGGGGTTGTCGTGGTTCAGGACTATCCGGAGTGCCGTCCGAGTACTCGTGAGCTGGAACATCTCTCCGATTACAGGTGTCCTCCAGACTTTTCCGTACTTGTGCCAGCGGTAGTCGGGTGCGACCCCGGTGTTGATCAGCGCGACGCTCGCGAATGCGTCTGGATGATCGAGCGCCCGCTGCAGCCCCCAGACACCGCCGAGGTCGTGGAGCGCGAGATGTACGCGCTCGAGGCCAAGCTGCGGGACGATCCCCGCGAGATGGTTCGCGTGTCCCTGGACCGTGTAGGGCAGGTCGCGTGGGCGGTCCGCTGAGCCGTAGCCGGGCATGTCGGGTGCAACGACCCGCGCGAATTTCGACATCGACGGGAGCGCGAAGTTCCAGTCCGTTGCGGCCCGGGGTTGCCGTGCACCATGAGCACTGCCTCGGTTGCCGCGCTGTCGCCTGCTTGCAGGACCGGCGAGCGAACACCTTTGACGGACACCTGAACAGTCCTTGTATCAGGCGCTGCGACCGTCATGAGCTTGCCCTCGCGACGAGCACGGCCTGTATGACGCGTGCCCGGTTCTCGGCGAAGTTGACGGCGATGTTCCTGCCCTTCGTCCGTATCTCGGGCACGAAGACTTGGATGCCGAGTGGAGGGAGCTCGCCGCTGACGATCTGCGTCATCGCCTCCGCGGCCGGCTCGGTGAGGTCGTTCCAGACCGCGACGTCGAAACCCGCCGACTCGGTGATCTCGCGCAGCGCCTCGGGCGTGACCAGGTGGCTGAGCTCGGGGGTGTCGGCCCACGGCACGGGGAACACGATCGGGTGCTCGGGCCCGGCGGTGATGTCCCACAGCGCCAGGCGACCGCCTGGCGCCAGCACACGGTGTGCTTCCGCGTACAACCGTGGCTTGTCGGCAACGTTCATCTGAACGTGCTGGCTGATCACGACGTCGAAGGACCGGTCCTCGAACGGCAGCTCGGTGACGTCGGCATGGAGCACCGCGATCCGGCCCGCGAGACCGGTCGACTCGTTGAGCCACGTGGCGGTCTCGCAGTACTCCTGGGTCAGGTCGATGGCGGTCACGGTGCAGCCGATCTCGTGGGCGAGCATCCGTGCGGTGCCCCCGATTCCGGTGCCCGCGTCCAGCACGCGATCCTCGGCTGTCACTTCTGCGAGCTTTACGAGGCCCGCCGTGGCCAAGCGCCCCAGCGAGTGGAAGTCCTCCATCATCAGCAGGTCTGCGGGATCTAGTTGGGCTGGGTTCTTGCCGACTCTGACGAGCGCAGCTTCGATGTTCTGGCGGGCGAGACCTGTGGCGTATTGCCGTTCTGCGCCTGGGCTTTGACTGGCATTCATGCTCTGACCTCCGTCTTGTGTTTGCGCCGCGGTTCACTCCGCAGCTTGGTGTTGCTTGCTTGATGCGGGTGCGCGCTCGACTACGCCCGCGCGGGCCCGCCCGCGAGCTCCGCGACTGCTGGTGCGGTCCTGTGGCTCTCCAATGACTCGTCGGGGATCTCTGTCGGCTGTGCCGGGAGTACCACCGCACAAACGACTGCGCCGGCTATGCAGATCCCCGCGACGACGAAGCAGCCCGTGCTGAGGCCGTTGATGAACCCGATCGAGGCCACATGCTTTAGCTCCAGCGCGGACTGACCGGCTCCGCCGGCGGTGAGGCTGTGGACGGTCTCGTAGGCGGCGCCGACCGATTCCTTCGCGTGCGCGAGCGCCGCCGACGGAAGCGTGCCCGCCGCTCGTGTCGCGAGCTCGGCCGCGTATGCGGACGCGAACAGGCTGCCGACGACGGCGACGCCCAGCGTGCTGCCTAGCTCCCGGGACATGTCGTTCAGTGCAGAGCCAACCCCGGCCTTTGCGATGCTCACCGACCCCATGATCGACTCCGTCGCCGGCGCGCTGGTCAGGCCCATCCCGGCGCCGAGGAACAGCATCTGGCCCGCGATAACCAGGTAGCTCGTGGAGACCGTCTGCGCGAGCGCCACCCAGCCGAGCGCGGCAGCCATGCACAGCAGCCCGAGGGTCACGATTACCTTGCTTCCCCGCCGGACGGCAATCTCCGTTCCAAGCACCGAGGACACACCGACCGCGACCGCGACGGGCAGCGTGCGCACGCCGGTCTCCAGAGGGGTCCAGCCTTTGATCACCTGCATGTACTGGACGATCAGGAAGATGAACCCGGCGAGGCTGAAGAACGCGACGGTTATCGAAAGCGACGCGCCGGAGAAACGCGGGTTCCTGAACAGCCGCAGGTTCAGCATCGGCTCGGCGACCCGCTGCTCCCACGCGACGAAGACCGCCAGGAGGGCCGCGCTTGCCGCACCGAGCGCAATAGTCTGAGTGGAGGACCAGCCGGCGCTCGGCGCTTCGATGATCGCGAACACGATAAATCCGACGCCTGCGGTCGAGAGAGCGAACCCAGGGAGATCGAGTCGAGGCGCCTGCGGGTCGCGCGATGTCGGCACGACCCTCACCACCATCGCGATGGCCGCCAGCGCGAGGGGGACCTTCGCGATGAAAGTCGCCTGCCAAGTGAACGATTCGAGCAGCGCGCCGCCGATTATCGGCCCGAACGCGACCGCCGCCCCGTCGCAGCGCCCCAGAGCCCGATCGCCTTCGCGCGCTCCTTGCGGTCGGTAAAGACGTTGCTGATGATCGACAGCGTCGTCGGGAAGATCACCGCCGCGCCAACTCCCATCAACGCCCGGGTCGCGATCAACGCCCCCGAGCTCGTCGTCAGCGCCGCCAGACCATTCGCTGCCCCGTAGATCACAAGGCCGATGATCAGGGCCCCGCGGCGGCCGAAGCGGTCGCTCAGGCTCCCCGCCGACAGGACCAACGCTGCGAACACGAGCGTGTACGCATCGACGATCCACTGCAGCTGCCTAGTGCTCGCCCCCAGTTCGGTTGCCAGGCGCGGCAACGCGACGTTCACGAGCGTCGTGTCGACGTTGACCGCGAACGCACATAGACACAGCGTCGCGAGGGTCAGTTGAAGCCTTCTCGATGTCATGTCAGCCTCTCCTCGATAGCTGCGTCTGTTTTCGAACGCGGCCAACCTAGCACCACACTCTAGGTCTGTCAAGCGAACGCAGATCTGGTACGATCTTCACATGGTTGGCGAGGAACTTGGGGCACTGATGGAGCCCGGGCGATGCAGCATCGCCCGCACACTCGACTTCGTAGGTGACCGCTGGTCGCTGCTGATCCTGCGCGAAGCAAGCTTCTATGGGGTGACGCGCTTCGAGCATCTGCGCTATGCGCCTCGGGATCTCCAAGGCGGTCCTCAGCAGACGGACTCGACGTTCTGGTCGAACATGGAATCCTCGAGCGCATCCCCGACCAGCCGCCGGGCGAGCGGTTGCGTCATGAGTACAAGCTCACCGCTGCGGGCTCGGATCTGTTCCCCGTTCTGGTTGCGCTCGGCGAATGGGGCGACAAGCATCGAAACGAAGGACTCGCGCCGGTGACCCTGAAGCACGCGCGGCTGCGGCGCCCCCGTCACCGGCGCCCTCACCTGCGCGAAGGGTCACCACGTCGATCAGCAGGGAGTCGAGCCCGAACCGGCCCGGGACTCAGGCGCGACACGAACGCCAGGCGACCGCGTAGGCCGCGCAATCGGCCGCTGACCACGGTAGGCGCTCCCCGTCCAGCGAGCGCCTACTGCCTCGTCGTGTTCGCGACGGCGCGCGGCTCAGCCGGCGTAGGGCCAATCGCCCGCCCGCACGCGGCGCTCGCGGTAGAGGGTTGGAGTGCGGCGACTTACCCCTGTTACCAATGGACCTTGGTGGACACCACTCCAACCCTCGAGCACCACTGGAGGCTTTGCTGAATGGGCCGTCCAGGGATGCCAAAGCCCGTTCCAGACAGGGTCGAGAGTGCGCGATTGGAGCTCCGGGCGGGGCGCTGGGCACCGCGCATCCTCGGCAGGGACGGATCATCGACGCCATCTCGCAGGTGCTGACCAACGAGCGCCACCCGATGCAGGCTGGAGTGCACGCCACGTCGAGACGCTCCTCGGCGAACCCGTGATCTGGTCGTCCGTCAAGGCAACGCTCGCAGGCAACCTCAAGGGCCCGGCGCCCAGATTTGCGCGCGTAGCCCGAGGACGCTACGGCGTCCCGCCTCCTCCGAACCCGCACTGAACCGACGGGCGAGATGCTCGCTTCGCGGCGAAGGCAGGAGTGAGCTACCCGACGGCGAGACCGCTGCTTCTCCTCCCTTGCGAGCGTCACGTCCCCTCCCGCTGCGACGCTCGGTCGCGCGGAAAAGTAGCAGTCGGCAACGGAAGGCCGCATCCGCCGAGATCCATCCACCGAGGACGCTAGTCCGCCCACCAGCCGCGCTGGCCCTCGACGTCTTCGCGCTGGGAATCGCCAAGACTGGGCGCACCGAAGACGAGGATCTCGAGGCCCTCCGGCCCGGCCTCATAGCCTCGCCACGTACCGGGTGGGACGCGCACGGCGTCCCACTCCTTGAGCTCGACGATCTCGTCGTCGAGCTTCATCCGCCCGCTCCCCCGCACGACCACGTACACCTCCTCCTGCTGACTGTGCGTGTGGCCGAACGGGAAGCGATAGCCGGGCGGGACGCGCTGGTAGCTCGAGGCCGGACTGCTGAGGCTCGAGCGCGTCCGTCGCTGAGCGAAACTCCAAGTCCGGTGCGCCGTCGAACCTGGCCCCGACGTCTACCACGTCCGTCCTGAGGTTCCTCAGTGTGAAGGGCACGGCCGCAGCCTAGCCGGGGAGCGCGCTCGCTCCTTTTGAAGGGCCGCTGACGAGCGCTCTCGGGGCGTATGCGAGCGTGTTGCCTGTACCAGGCTTCGTGCCTGCTCCGGACGAGAACCAGGCGCCTCTCCCTGCGGACGCGAGACGACTGCTTTGCCATGGGGAAGCGGCAGTCTCGGCGCTGTCGAGCCGGGCTTTCGCAACTCGTCCTTGGCGGTAGCGTCGGACTGATCTCCCGACGCGCTCGCCTCCTCTGTTTCGGCGATGACAGAGGAGTCATCGGCCCTCGGGCCGATGAAAGTACTGGCCGTAAACCGCTTGTGAAACGCGCTGGTTCCGCTGGACCGGGGTAGGCGCGACCGGTTACCCTCCGTGCGGCGCTATTACGGGGGCAGCGCCGTCATCTTCGTCAGCCCCCTAATGATTACAGGGGGATGGCGATGAGAGCGTTCAAGGCCCTTTGGGGCGTGGCGGTAGTGGCGTGTATGGCGGTCGGGATGCCTGGCTTTGGCTGGCGTTGCGTCGGCGGCGCCGATCTATCTGTGCCTTGCCGAAAAAGCGGGCACCGCGAAGTCCGGTGGCGTCGAAGGCAAATGCCCCGCGCCGACCGCCAAAGTCAAATACGCGCGTATCGCGCTACCAGCCGAAGAATCCGAACAGCAGAAGCTGCTCGCGCTGCTTCAACACATCAAATACGAAGAAAAAGGCATCGGCGGAAAACCCACGATTCAGTTCTCCGGGGTGAACGTGCAGATCGTCAACGGGGAAGGCAACACCGCGACCACGAACGGGGCCGGCAACCTCGTGATCGGATACGACGAAGAACCGTACGCACAAACAGGTTCACACAACCTCGCTCTTGGAGGCAACGCGCAGGAATTCACCAGCTTCGGCGGGATGGTGATGGGCACTCACAACAACATCAAAGCGCCGTTCGCGACCGTGACCGGCGGAGAACACAACACCGCCAGCGGAGCATCAGCCTCGGTCAGCGGCGGCTACAACAACACCGCCAGCAGCGAATTGGCCTCGGTCAGCGGCGGCCAGTCCAACGCCGCCAGCGGACCAGTAGCCTCGGTCAGCGGCGGCTCGAACAACACCGCCAGCGGACCAGTAGCCTCGGTCAGCGGCGGCTACTACAACACCGCCAGCGGCCACGAAGCCTCGGTCAGCGGCGGCGAAAGCAACACCGCCCGCGGCGAAGATGCCTGGATCGGCGGCGGCTACAAGAACGAAGTCTTCTCAGACCTAAGGCCTGGGGAAGAAGGGCTGGACGCCTCGATCTTCGGAGGCGATGAAAACAAGACCGCCATCAACTACGCAGCGATCCCGTAAACGAATCTCACTAAGGACCCGCAGGCGACCCGACCCTCGCGGTCGGGCCGCCGGGTTTGACAACCCGAGGTGGTGGCCTGAGCCTGCGGGCATGGGCCACCACCTCTGCGGGGTTGTGCTTTTCGAGCGAAGCAGGCGTCTGACCCATCGGCCGCGCTGGCTAGCGCAACGGACGGGGGGCGAGCGTCTCGGCGATGGGTACCCATGCTCGTGCTTTCGCCTCGAATCGATAGCGGCCGAAAGCCTCTCCACCGCCACTCAGCGAGACCTCCCGACGACCCTCAATCGACGCCGTCTAGCTCGATGAGCTCGAGCGACCGGACATCGGAACAGGCCCGTCTGCAGGAGGATCGTTGTCACGACGACAACGAATGGACCTTAGTGGACACCACTCCAACCCTCCAGCGCCTCTGGAGGGTTTGCTGAACGGGGCATCCCGCGGGTCCCGATCGGATCGCGAGCACGGTCGACCTTGCGCTCCCGACGCTCCCCGGCAAGCCGTCGGCGCCGCTCATCCACGGCAGGGGCGGATTATCAACGCCATCTCGGAGGTACTAGGCGAGGAGGGCGCACCCATGCAGGCGGGCGAAGTGCACGAGCAGATCGAGGCGTTCCTCGGCTAAAGGGTGCGGAGGGCGTCCGTTAAGGCGACGCTCGCCGGCAACGTCCACGGCCCCTCCCCCAGGTTCGTGCGCGTTGCTCGGGGTCGATACCGTCTCGCGGACCGACCCTGACCGCAGCGCCAGACTCCAAGCGTCGAACCTGAGCCGATCGGGCGCGGCCCTGTCTACGGAGCGCCGCCATCCGGCGTGCTCGCCGTCCCGGGAGACGGCCGTGCACGCGATCCACCTGCCTCTGGGACTGAAGAAGGGTCGGAGTTGGCGTCCATACCGCGGTACCACGCGACGGTCGCGGCGATCGCACCCGCGAGGGGTGTGCCGGCCTCGCCGAATGTTGACTGGTACTTGGAGGTATCGAGCACGAATGGTTCCTCGAACTCATACGCCATCTCGGCGAGGCCCCGCATCATCGGGTTGACCAGGCCGAGCGCGCGGACGAGGAGCTTGGGCATCGTGCGAACCGCGACCGGGTGTCCGACCTCCCCGGCGATCAGCGCGAGGACCTCACGAGTGGTCACGGTCTCCGGACCCGGCAGGTGCCACACGCCTCCGGCTGCCCGCTCGTCCGTGCCGAGGGTCGCCAGTCCGGCCGCGATGTCCGGGACGTAGCTGTAGGTGTGCGGCAGGTCGGGGTTGCCGAGGAAGTCGGCACGCTTCCCGGCCAGGGCGTTGGCAAAGACGCGCTCGCCGAGCGTTGATTCGGTAACGCCGGAACCGAAGAAGTCAGACGCCCTGCCAATCGCGATACGCACACGACCGGCCTCGGCGGCGGCGAGAAGTTGCCTGGGTCAGTATGTGGTCGGTGGGTGTTGGTGTAGTTGAAGGGTAGGGGTGGCGCCGTCTCGCGGAGTGAGCCCGTAGGGCGATCGCAGCGAGGCGGCGCGCGGCCGCGCTGGGCCCTCCAGGCGCGGGCGAACCGGGCGGGTGTTTTCATGCCGAGCGCTGAGTGGGGCCGGTGCTCGTTGTAGTCCTGGCGGTAGTCCTCGATGAGCACCTTGGCCTTGGCTAGGCAGGAGAACTGCTCGACGGCGAGCAGCTTGTCGCGGACCCTGCTGCCGAAGGACTCGACGTAGGGGTTCTGCCAAGCGCTGCCGGGGTCGATGCAGCTGCTGCTGGTGCCGGCGAAGCGGCACCAGTCCTTCAGGGCGTTCGCGGTCATCTCCGGCCCGTTGTCGCAGCGGACGAACTCCGGTGCTCGCCCACGGGAGGCACTCAGCGATTCCAGGACCTTGACGGTCGCGTCTGCGTCGATTCGCCGAGCGCACTTGATCTCCAGAGCCTCGCGGGTGAACTCGTCAACGATGTGCAGCAGCTTCAGGATGTGCCCGTCGGCGGTCTGATCGAACTGGAAGTCAAACGCCCACACATGGTCAGGGCGCTCCGCCCGCAACCGGGCCGCGGGAACCGTGGAGTGCCCCAGGCGCTGGCGCTTTCGGCGGCGCTGCGGGACCCGCAGGCCCTCCTCGCGCCAAACGCGCTGCACCCGCTTGCGGTTGATCTGCCAGCCCTCGTCGAGCAGCGCGGTATGGGCGCGGCGAACAGCCACCGCGGTCGCTTGCGCGAGAGCCGGCGAACACGCGCCGCAGCGCCGCGTCGTCCTCCGCGAGAACAGGCTCGCGGCGCTGTCGAGCGATGCTGACCAGCGATCTGGCACGCCCGGCGCTCCGAGACACCCAGCCGGCCTGAAGCATCAGGACCGCCGAGCGTCGACGCGACGGGCTCACCAGTTTCCCTTCGAGATCTCCCTGAGCGCCAGGTTCTCGTCTTGTCCGCGACCAGCCGCTTCAGCTGCGAGTTCTCCGCTCGAGCTCCTTCAAACGCTTCACATCGTCGGCCTTCATCCCGCCGTATTGCGCTCGCCACCGGTGATAGGTCGCCTCGGACACTTCCAGGGCCTTGCAGACCTCCGGGGTCTTGATGCCCTCGCCCAGCATCCTGTCGGCCTCTCTGAGCTTCCTGACGATCTGCTCCGGCGTGTGTCGTCTGCGCTTCACGTGATCGGTCCTCCTCTCGCCCATTTTCCATGATCGCCGCCCGCGCTCGGCCCTTGACGGTCGTCGCGGCCAGCGGGAGATCCTCGGTCATCGGCTGGCCCCCGGTTGGGCCGTAGCCGTACACGTTCTCAAGGCTCACCAGCAGTGCACCCGTGGCGTTCGGCGGCGCTAAGCACCCCTCGCTGAAGTGGGGGGAAGCGCTCCGGCCACGTCGTGTAAGGCGCGTTCAGGCACTGGTAGATGACCGCCGCCCCCTCGGCTGCGTCGGTGGCGGCCTCTGGGTCAGACGCATCGGCGGCCCGCCAGTCGACCCCATCAACGAGCGCTGACGGGCGGTGCCGGGATACGGTCCGCACCCCGAGGCCCAGCGCGGCCAAACGGGCGCTGAGCGCACGCCCGACCTGACCGGCACCGAACACCACATGGACTGGATCCTCGCTCACGGCCGTGCGCCCTCTGTCGCACTGCCGGCCTTGCTGCTCGCGGCTTGTTTGGCTCGGCTTTGCACTCCCGCGAGGTCATGGAAGCCGGCAGCGGCGGTGCCGAGCAGGAGCACCCCGGATGCGATGCCCGTGGTGGCGACCAGCGGCGTGCCTGACATCGTGGCAACGAGGATCACGGGGCCTATGGTCAACAGCCATCCAACGGGCCGGTAGCGGGGGATGTGCACGCGGCGGTCGAGATACAGAAGCAGCGGGCCGATCGTGATCGCGATCGACGGCAGGACCCAGTCGGAGTGGCCGGCAGCGGTGACGAGCACCGGGAGTGCAAACGCCGCCGCGAGCTCGATCACGGTTGCGACGGTGATGTCCCGCTCGATGCGCTTACCCTCCATGCTCTTCGGTCGCGGAGCGGTTCCCGCCGTGACTCTGATCGCGTAGTACAAGACACTGATCACCGCGACGCCGGACACCACCATCAGCACATCTGACACGCCGCCGCCGATCACCAGGCTCCCGCGCACGAGCCAGAGCGCCGCAAAGGCGACCTGGATCAGACCGCCCACCCGCCGCACTCGCCTCGACCATTCTTCGGTCGGCGTCAGCCTGCCGTCGCTGGGCGAGTCGAGGCTGAAGTCTCGCGCCCTGCCAGTCGCCGGCGGGATCCTCGCAGCACGTTGCGCTTCAAGCTCGCTCACCGGCATGACTGCTCCTTTCGAGCGACGATGAGCCATAGCCCCTGGCCAGAGGGCTCGAAACGTTGGCGTCGATGGGGGCTTCGGCGATGGCTGGAGAGCGACGGGGCGGCTGCACATGGGCGGACCGAGCCGCACAACCGCCGGAGGACGTCGGCACTCTCATGTCGGCACGCTTGCCGCGATGACCGGCTCCGAGTCGCCGTGGACCTCGCTTCCTGCGAGCACGACCTTCAGTGCGGCAGTCTTCGACGCGTCGGCGAATGTGTCATACGCGCTCATCGTGTCCTCGAGCGCGAAGCGGTGCGTGGCGAACACGGTTGGGTCCAGGCGGCCGTCGGCGACGAGCTTCATCAGCCGGGGAATCGTGTTGGTGTCTACCAGTCCTGTGGTGATGGTGACATCGCGGGTCCACAGCTTCTCGAGGTGAAGGGTGGCGGGATGGCCGTGTACGCCGATGTTCGCCACGCGCCCTCCGGGACGGATCAGTTCGCAGGCCAGCTCGAACGTGGCGGATATGCCCACTGCCTCGAGCGCAACGTCGGCGCCGAGCCCGCCTGTGAGGTCCATGATCTGCGTAAGGGCGTCCTCGCGGCCGTTGTTGATGGTCAGGTCGGCACCAAACCGCTCCGCGCTCTCCAGGCGGCTGTCGGCGAGATCGATCGCCACGATTCGCCCCGGCGTGTACAGCTGGGCGGTCAGCATCGCGGCGAGGCCGATGGGCCCGGCGCCGATGATCGCCACGACATCGCCGGGTGAGATCTTGGCGTTCAGCACTCCAACCTCATATGCCGTGGGCAGGATGTCGGCGAGGAACAGCACCTGCTCGTCGGTGAGTCTCTCGGGCACCTTGAAGACTGAATTGTCTGCAAACGGCACACGGGCATATTCGGCCTGCAGGCCGTCTATCAGGTGGCCGAAGATCCAGCCGCCCCCGCCGAGGCACTGCCCGTAACGGGCTTCCTTGCAGTAGCGGCAACGCCCACACGCGCTGATGCATGAAAGGAGCACTCGGTCGCCGACCGCCACCGTGCTGACGCCGGCACCGATCTCCTCGACCGTTCCGACGGCCTCATGGCCGAGGACCGTGCCGGGTGGCGTCTCGGGCACGTCGCCCTTGAGGATGTGCAGATCCGAGCCGCAGATCGTCGAGGTGTCTATCCGCACGACGATGTCGGTCGGATCGATGATCGCCGGATCGGGTACGTCATCCCAGCCGCGCTGGCCTGGGCCGTGGTAGACGAGCGCCTTCATGATGATCTCCGATCTCTCGCGGAAAGTCGCGCAGTGGGCCCAGATCCCTCCGGAGTCTCATGCGGACGCACCGGCAAGCTCGGCGCTCGGCTCGTGCAGGTGCAGCTCCTCCTCGGCGGGCGTCAAACGCGGCGTGGCGGAAGCCGAGAAGGACGAACCCGAGCATCACCAGGGCGAGGACGAACGACGCGATCGCGCCGATCAACATGATCGTGCCGATCTTCGAGAAGCCATAAGCCTCCAGCAGCAGTCCGCGGAGCGTCGTTCCCTGAAAGGAGGTCGTCTCCAGCGCCGCCAGCTTGGTGTTTGTCGGTTCCGCCCGGGCGGCCGTGCTGATCTTTGAGTAGATCCCCCCGTAGGGCATCTCAGAGAGATGGATCGCGATGAAGTGGTCGGCGTAGGCCTCGGCCTGTGGGCCGGTGAGGAGTTGCTGACCTGCGTACTTCGAGACCGACGGGATCATCGCGGGGGTGATCTCGGTGCCGGCCTTGGCGTTCGCGAAGGCGGCCTTGGGCGGGAAGAAGATCTGCTGCTGAGCGAGCTGGTTGTGGACGTTGTTGTTGATGTAGCTGGAGCCCCACATCAGCAGTCCACCTGCAATCAGGAGCACGACCACGAGGACCAGGCCGACAGCGCTGGTGAGAACGTCAAAGACGGTGCGGCGCATGAGAACGGCTCCTATCGATGGGGGACGGTGAGCTGTGGCGACTATGGATTTCGCGTTTCGCGGCGTGCCCTCGAGGGGAGTGCCACCCTGCCCGCTCTGCACCGGTGCAGAGCGGGCAGGTGGCGCCCCGCGGCCGCGCTGGGGGAAACGCGGCGCGCTCGTCGATGGCGGTGGGTGCCGCTCTAGCCATCGGACGGTCAAGGACGAGCATCGGCGACCGCTACTCGATCGCCGTCGAGCCGTTTGACGCGGTCGGCGTCAATTCCGGCGCCGTGGGGAGGCCGCCGGCGGCCACAGCCTCTCGTTTGAGAAAGGCGCCGAGCTCTTGGATCGTGCTCATCAGCGGGGCCGGGAAGACGACTGTGGAGTTCTTGTCGACGGCGATCTCGACGAGCGTCTGCAGGTTGCGAAGCTGTAGCGCCAGGGGGTGCTCCATCATCACGTCGGAGGCTCGAGCCAGCTCGCCGGCGGCCAGTGCCTCGCCCTCCGCGGCGATGATCTTGGCTCGCTTCTCGCGCTCGGCTTCGGCCTGGCGTGCCATCGCGCGCTTCATCGAGTCCGGCAGCTGGATGTCCTTGAGCTCGACCGTGGTGACCTTGATCCCCCACTCCTCGGTCTGGACGTCAAGGATCTCGCGGATGTTGCCGTTGATCTTGTCGGTCTCGGAGAGCGTCTCATCCAGCGTGTGACGTCCGACGACGGCCCGCAAGCGTGGTCTGGGCGATCTGGTTGATCGCGGCTTCGACGTCCTCGATCGCGACGACCGACCGGACCGGGTCGGCCACGCGGTAGTAGGCAACGGCCGAAACATCGACGCTGACGTTGTCGCGGGTGATGATCCCCTGCGACTGGATCGGCATCGTGACGATCCGCAGGGAGACCCGGTGAACCTGGTTGATGAACGGGGCGAAGAAGATCATGCCCGGGCCGCGTGCGCCGTCACGGACCTTGCCCAGGTGGAAGATCACGGCGCGCTCGTACTGCTTGAGGATCCGCACCGACTGCGAAAGCATGACCAGCGCTACGAACGCAACGCCTATGACCACGAAGACGGCGGTCACGATGGCCGCTCGCAGGCGGGCTGTGGTGCTGCTTCGGCGGGGTTCGCCATGAAGGGGCTCCTGACGCTGGCGATCGAGACGTTGACCAACTGGGTCAAACGCTTTGCGCCGGCCAAATGTCGGAGCCGGAACTGCCCTCCGCCGAGGATTGAGGCGGAACAAGCCGTACTCTAACAGCATCGACTGGTCCGCCAGACCGGCTGTGCATCAATGAGCTCCCGCGAAACCAAGCACCTGCGCGTCCTGATCGCCAATGAGCGCAAGGACCGACTGGCGCTCGTCGCTCCGATCGTCGTAGGCCTCGGCCACGAGGTGATCGCGCGCGAGATCGATGTGCAGGACGTCGGCCCGGCGACCGCCAGAGAGCGCCCCGATGTCGCCCTCGTCGGGCTCGGCGAGAGCTCTGAGCACGCGCTCGAATTGATCGACAAGATCGTCCGCGAAGCTGCCTGCCCCGTGATCGTCCTGCTCCACGCCCGCGACCCCGAGTTCATCAGCGAGGCCTCCAAGCGAGGGGTGTTCGCCCACATCAGCGACGCCGACGTCGAGGACTGGCAGAGCGCGATCGAAATCGTGCTCCGGCGATTCGCCGAGTACCAGGACCTGCAGGGCGCGTTCGGCCGCCGCGCGCTGATCGAGCGCGCCAAGGGCATCCTGATGGAGCGCCACGGCATCGACGAGACGAGCGCCTTCGAGATGCTCAGAGAGCGTCGCGGATCGACAACCGCAAGCTCATCGACCTCGCCACCGCAGTCGTCGACGGACACCGCCTGCTGCCGAGAGAGCCGTAGGCATCACCTCAGCCCTAGGCGCTCCAGGGCTCACTGACGCGGCCGGGTCGCCACCGGTGACGTCCACAGCCCGGGCCGCCGGGTTGGAGTCGGGCCACTTCGGTGTCTCAGCAATGGGCGATACTGGGCTCGAACCAGTGACCTCCGCCTTGTCGAGGCGGCGCTCTCCCAGCTGAGCTAATCGCCCTGGGAAGAACCCAAGCCTATCAACGGGCCGCTACTCTGGACCTCCACCTGGCGACGTGGCGGAGTGGCTACGCAGCGGCCTGCAAAGCCGTCTACACCGGTTCGATTCCGGTCGTCGCCTCTAGGGTCGTACGCGCCAAGCGGGCCGACAAATCCAGCACCCCGAAGGTTCCGCAGGCCGAACTACCGATCATCGTCCCAAGCGGTCCTCTCGGAAAGAACTCTTGGCGCGACAGCGAGAGCCGTGCGGGTTGGGCGGGCTTCGCGCTGCTGGGCAGCTCTCAGGGAGTTCGGAGTCTTGTCATGGCTGCGGAGTGATGATTGGGCCCGGCCGGGGAGCGACGTAGTGCCCCGGTGACGGATAGAATGGCCCTCTGTTCCGGACTGCCGAAGCGTCGAACGACATGTGGAGAAGATGACTGAGCGCGGCTAGTGGGCTCAGGACTGCGTTTCCGTTGCCTCCGTGACAGTCGCCAAACGCGCGAGCGGCCACGCCACTGACGCCTAGCACGCCGAAGAAGGTGTCGCCGTGCGAGGCTGCGCACCTCCCGGCTGGCTGCAGACGGTGCGGGCGGCGGTCAGTCGGCCGGCGGGATCGATGTTGCTCCGGAAGCAGTTCGGCGCAGGCTCGGCCACCGTGGCGTCGGCGAGGTCGCCGTTCGTCGGGTTCGCGAACAGACCGTCGTGCTGCAGGGTGTTATCCGCGATCACGTTGCCGGAGGCGCTGTAGAAGCACTCGTCAGCAGGGAGTCCGTGCCCCTCCTGGCAGTCGGCATTCGGGAGGCCGACCGAGCCGGTGTTCACGTAGATCGTCGTGACGATGCCGTAAGAGCCCTGGTCGGAGACGTCGTTGTTGAAGATGAGGTCGTGCTTCGCGCCAGCGAGGTCGATGCCGGCACCGAGGAGCACCTCGGCCGCTTCGGGGGATACGTCGGCGTTGTTGTCCGCCTTCACCGTGTTGTGTTCGACCACGGTGCAGATGCCGGGAGCGATCGGCTGCGGGCCGGACATGCCCGACGGGCAGGCACCGTCTTGTGGCGGCGGGGCATCCTCGTTGTTCTCCGATGCGAGATTAATGCCGGCCCCGTTGTGCTCAAAGAGCGAGTTCGCCAGGGTGAGGCGTCCGCCTGCGTCAGTAGCCGAGAAGCCGATCACGTTGTGGATCGCGGTGTCGTGGTCGAACGCGGCATGGCAGTCCGGGCACGCGGCGATGTGGAACCCCGAATCGGCCATGTTCGACGCGAAGCTGTCGGTGATCTCGCCTGGGCCGGCGGCGTTTAAGTCAAGGTGCCGGTATAGGCAGCCATCGAAAGCCATGGCCCGTGTTGGGAATTTGCCGCCGGCGGGATGTAGGTCGACGTCGCGGTCACGTTCTCGACGCGATAGGCCCCGAGGTCAGTCTTTCCTGTTCCTGCGCCTCCGTTGAACCACAGCTCGTTGCCGAACTGGTTCGCTCTGCCGGTCCCCACGAAGTTGCATACCGTCAGGTTCTCGATAGTCACGTCGCTGGCCCGGTCGATGACGATCCCGTTGCGGCCGTTGACCAGCACCCCGTTTGCTTGACGGATCGCGGGGCCGAAGTCCTGGAAGCGAGGCTCGGGGTCGCACGGTGACGGCGCATCCGGCTTCGTCCCGTCGAGGATCACCGTGTTGCGTTGGGCGCCCTCGATCACGATGTCGGGAGTCGTGACTCGGAGGCCGACAGCGGAGTCGGGGCTCTCGTGGTAGTCACCGGCCGCGATCATGATGAGGCTACCGGGGTGCGCCGCATCCACTGCGGCCTGGATCGTGCGGTACATGTGGTGAAGTCCGGGCCATCGGCCGACGTAAAGCACGGTGCCGGAGTGGTGCTTGGCGACCGCATTGATCGGACTGCCGTTTCGGGAGCTTGGGCCGGTCGCGTGTTTGCCTGACGACCCACACGCCCCGAGGGCTAGCGCGGGAAGCGTGGATACGGCGATCAAGCGGAGCAAACGGCCCATCGCGTACTTAGGTGGACGGAGCTATGCGGCGGTCGGTTGGCTGTTGCCGGCAGCGCAGATGGTTTCGCTGCGACCAGAGTTCGATCAGTTCGCCGCAAGGCGTTCGCGTGTCGGTCATGAAGCGCAACCGCGCCGTTCGGGTTCTCGACAAGATACCGCGGGTGCCGAAGCCGCGCGTCCGAGCGTTCCATATAGGACTGGTGCTCGTGCGTGCGGGCTCGAGCGATATCTGTCACCGTCTCTCCAGAGGACGCCATGCGTGAGATCGACGTTCGAGTCGTAAGCCTTGAGGAGGCCGACCACGGCACCGCCGAGTTCTGGCTCGGCGGCCAGCTGTTCGGCTTCACCCGTCTCGAGGACGGCGAGCTGGTGTTGACGATCGAGCCGAGCGATGATGGCCGCGCAGTCTCGGTTAGCGCCCACAGCCTCTACGATGCGCTCGCCGAGGCGAAGCGCCTACTCGAGTCCAATTGAGGAGCGACGAGACGTCGCCACGAGCAACAGCGGCGTCACCCGCGTCGTCGCTCGGACGGAGGAAGCCGGCCGGCACACCGTCCCCCGCCCGGAATCTCCACCATCAGAGAGGAGAATGCCATGAAAGCCATCGTCGCCCGTGACCGTGACGCTGGTGTGGCTGGGCTGTCCCTGACGGATCTTCCGCACCCGCACGCCTCCGAGAACGACGTCATCGTGCGCGTCCATGCCGCGGGGTTCACCCCTGGGGAGCTGGCGTGGGCGGGAACCTGGGTCGATCGTGCCGGCCGGGACCGGACGCCGAGTGTCCCCGGGCACGAGGTGTCGGGTGTCGTCACGGAACTGGGCTACGGGACCACCGGTCTGACCGTCGGCCAGCGAGTGTTCGGGCTGGCCGACTGGACCCGCGACGGCACGCTGGCGGAGTACGTGGCGATCGAGGCACGCAACCTTGCACCGCTGCCGTCCGGCGTCGACCACACCGTCGCCGCCGGTGCGGTGATCTCCGGCCTGACGGCATGGCAGGCGCTGTTCGACCATGCCCACCTCGGCGTCGGGCAGACCTCGCTGATCCACGGTGCCGCGGGCGGCGTCGGCTCGATCGCCGTGCAGCTGGCCCGTCATGCAGGGGCCCGCGTGGTCGGAACTGGCAGGGCCGCCGACAGAGACCGTGCGCTCAGCCTTGGCGTCGACGAGTTCGTGGACTTGGAGAACGACCCTGTGGAGGACGCCGGCGAGGCCGACGTGGTGCTCGACGTGATCGGCGGCGACATCCTCAAGCGCTCGACCGCGCTCGTACACGCCGGCGGCACGCTCGTCACCACGATCGAACCACCCACGATCCAGCCCGAGAACGGACGGGCCATCTTCTTCGTCGTGGAGGCAGATCGCTCCCAGCTGACCGAGCTCGCCGAGTGGCTGCGCGACGGACGATTGACTCCCAATGTCGGGGCCGTGCGACCGCTGGCCGAAGCGCCCACCGCGTTCGGGCCCGACGCCCCGCGTGCTTCCGGAAAGACGATCATCCAAGTCACCGAGGGCTGGTAGCCCACAGGGCGACGGCGGTCGTGGCGCCGCTGGGCCAAGTTGCGCATCGTTGAGGACGGAGGTGCCCGTCTCACGCGCATCGCAGACCCGGGAGTCGCGGCACGCCGCCTCGCGGTCATATCCTGCGGGAGCGGCCCGTGCCTAACTTCAGCTGAATTCGATTGGAGGCCAATCATGCGCGGCGACATTCAGGTCGGGGCACGCCTTCCCGACTATGAGCTGCCCGACCACGACGGCGTTCAGCGCCGTCTGTCGGACCTGCAGGGATCGAACCCGATGGTGCTGCACCTCTCGCGCGGCGGGTTTGACCCGAAGGAGCATCGTTTTCTTAACCGCCTGGTTGACGCATACCTCGACTTCCGGGTCGGGTATACCCGCGTAGCCGTGATCTCGACGGACAACCAACTCGAGATCAACGAGTTCCGCGATAGCGTCGGCGCTCAGTTCCCGTTCCTCTCAGACCCGGAGCGGACGGTGCGGGCCGATCTCGACATCGTCGAGTACACGGACCCGGTCCACGACCCGATGGTCCCGCACACGTTCGTGCTTGCCCCCGGGCTGGAGATCTCCGCGATCTACAACGGCTACTGGTACTGGGGGCGTCCGACGGTCGAGGAGCTGCACCGCGACCTGCGCGAGGTCATGCGCAGGTCTCGCCCCGACTTCGACCTGGGCACGCCGGGGCTGCGCGAGGCCTGGGATCGCGGCGAGCGCGAGCAGTTCCTGGTGAGCCCGGTCGAGGGAGAGGCGATCCGCTACACCGAGGGGACCGACGTGGGAGTGAAGCGATGAGCGGCGGTCGGCGTCCTCGAGCCCGTGTGGGCGAGGGCCGACGAGAGGCCTCGGGCCGGGGCCGCGCAGCGATCAGCCCTAGCCGGTCAGCGATCGTGCCTCTGTAGGCCCGGCTACTAGGTCGTGGAGCTCCCCGCCCACCTCGAGTCGACCCGACTGTTCGATCCCGCCGGCCTTCACCGGCTCAAAGCCGGCTGTTCGGATCAACCGCTCGACTTCCTCGCCGGCACGGTCGTCGTCGGTCACATAGAAGAGGACCGCTGGCTCCGGTGACCGGTTGCTGGAGGACTCGAGTAGATCGGCCGACATCGTCCCAAACGCCATCGCAAAGCGCGCCCCCGCCGGTAACCATCCGGCGACGACCTCGCCGGAGGCTTGCCCCTGTGGCAGAAGACGTGAGACGTCACCGTGGGCGTCGATGCCGACCGGGTTGCTCGGAACGACCACGAGCATGTCGGCTAGCCCGTCGGCGATCTCGTCTATGACGCCCTTCAGCGCGGTGAAGCGCAGCGCGAGGATGACAGAGTCGGCGCCATGCAACGCATCGTGGTTATCGCCGGCGGCGACCGCTGCTGGACCGACCTCTGCGGCCAGCGCTCGTGCCGACTCATTGTCGGCGCTCGAGAGTCGCAGGGTCTCGCCGCCTGATACCAGCAGCCGAGCGATGGTCGATCCGAGCGTCCCGGTGCCGATGACCGCGGTCGTCATGACGCCTCGCCGGGCGCGGTGGACAGCCACTGAGGAGGTATCCAGTCCCCGTCAGGGTCGGTGGTTTGACCCACCTCGATCAGATGGCCGTCGGGATCGCGGACGTAACAGCGGATCTCGTACTGGTGATGCTTCGGCGGTGTCAGGAATTGAGCGCCACGGGCGCTCCATTCGGTGTACACCGCCTCGATGTCTTTGACCCGGATGTTGAGGAAGCTGCTGACACGATCGGGTTCACGCGGCGTTTGCAGGGTGACCGAGGGCTTGTCGTCGGTCGGGGCTCCGCCCCGATTGATGACGATAAAGCCGTTGGATAACGCGACGTAGGTTGGCTCCCCGGAGAAGACCACCCTGCCGCCGAGTACCTCGGTGTAGAAGCGGCGGGAACGCTCCACATCATCGGAGACGATGAAATGAGCCATGACCATCTGATCGTCGGTGCTGCTCATGCTGACCTCCGTCGTTGGAATCGACTAGGTAATTACGCCACGGTCAATGTCCTGCACTTTGTCCGCCGTCGATGTGCAATATCTCTCCAGTCACGAAGGGCGCCGACTCGAGATATAGGACCCCACCGACCACATCATCGATCTCGCCCACCCGACCGAGTGGGTGCAGCCCACCCATACCTGCGTACGAGCTGTCCTCGTGCGTCTTGATCACACCCAGAGAAACAGCGTTCACCCGCAGGCCGCGCGAGGCATACTCGATCGCGAGCGATCTGGTGGCCGCAACCAGCCCCCCCTTGGTGAGGGCTTGCAGTGCGGCTGGCGTCCCGCTTTCCGCGTACTCCACGAGCGTCGTAGAGACGTTCACGATGTGCCCGCCGCCATGCTCGAGCATGTGTTCGATCGTGCGTGTCGTGATGTGGAAGAAGCCTGCGAGATTGACGGCGACCAGGGCGTTGAAGTCCTCGAGGGTGTAGTCCGTGAAGGGCTTGCCTATGTAGATTCCGGCGTTGTTGATCAATGTGTCGATCCGGCCGTAACGAGTGATCGCCTCGCCGACGACACGCTGCGCCGTGTCGGGGTCGGCGATGTCCCCTGAGACGGTCACGATGCCGGAATCCGCGGAGGGCTCGGCCGATCGCGCTGTCGCGATCACGATGTACCCGAGCTCGCGGTATGCGCTCGTGAGTCCTGCGCCGATCCCCTGTGAGGCGCCGGTGATGATCGCGACCTTCCCGTCGCTGGGCTCGGGCGCGGAGTTCATGGGAGCAGCCTGCCATTGGGCTCGGGACCGGTGAACCTCCCGCCGGCCCCGGTCACGGTTTGCCGGTGGCCCTGCGCGACCGGACCGAGATCCAGCGGCGCGCTGAGGGTCGCCTGAAGACGGTAGGCGTTCCTGAGGCGGCGATCTGAAAGCTGACCTGTCAAGGCCATGCCGCTCATGTTGGCATCTGTGGGTCGGTTTCGGATTCTGGCATCGGTCAGAGTCGTGCGGGTGCCTCGCGCCCCCGGCCGTGGGCTCGCTTCAGCGTTGCCTGACTCCCCGCACGCAGGGCTGGGGGTCTTGACTTCTGCTCGGATGAGAGGAAGGCTATGCGCGACCCGACAGGAGCGTGGAGACGACATGAACAGCGTCCAGGCCGGCGAGTCCAGGCTCGCGACGGTGAGCGATCCGCATGACAGCGGTCGGCTGCTCCGGGAGATCGCGATGCGTCCGCCGGATCGCGAGGAGCTGCCGGCATGAGCAGCGACTATGACGTGATCGTGCTCGGGGGCGGCTCGCCGGGCGAGCACTGTGCGAACGCGCTTGCGGAGGGTGCTCTGCGGGTGGCTGTCGTGGAGCGCGAGCTCGTGGGCGGGGAGTGCTCCTACTGGGCTTGCATCCCCTCCAAGACGCTCCTGCGGCCGGGCGAGGCGGTCCACGGGGCGCGCGAGGCCGCCGCAACCGCGGACGTCGATGTGCAGGCGGCGCTGGGCTGGCGTGACTTCATGGTCTCCGACTACTCCGACGCCGGCCAGGAGCGCTTTCTTTCCGATCACGGAATCGAGCTGCTGCGCGGCAGCGGGCGGCTCGCGGGACCGGGGGTCGTTGAGGTCGACGGCGTGCGCCACACCACAAAGCACGTGGTCCTCGCCAACGGCGCCGACCCGGTCGTGCCGCCCGTGCCCGGCCTGCGCGATCTGGACGGCATTTGGAGCAACCGTGAGGTGACCTCCATGAAGGCCGTTCCCCGCCGTCTGTTGATCCTCGGTGGCGGCCCGGTCGGCGTGGAGATGGCGCAGGCAGTTCGTCGGCTCGGCGGCGAGGTGGCGGTGATCGACATGGCCGAGCACCTACTCGGGCGGGAGCCCGCGCCGCTGGGTGAGGCGCTCGGCGAGGTCCTGCGCGGGGAGGGCATCGAGCTCGTCCTCTCCGCGAGCGCGAGTGCGGCACGACGCGAGGGCGAGGATTACATCGTCGAGATCGACGACGGACGCGAGCTGCGCGGCGAGAAGCTGCTCGTCGCCACCGGCCGGCGTCCGCGAGTGCTCGGGCTCGGCCTGGAGACCGTCGGCATCGAGGCGGACCCCCACGGAGTTCCAGTGGACGAGCATCTGCGGGCGGCGGCGAACGTATGGGCGATCGGCGACGTAAACGGAAAGTGGCCGCTGACGCACGTCGGCAAGTACGAGGGCGAGGTGGTCGCCGCGAACATACTCGGCGAGCCACGAAAGGCCAACTATGAGGCGGTTCCCCGGGTCGTCTACACGGACCCGCAAGCAGCGGCGGTGGGTGCCTCAGCCGGCCAGTTCAGCGCCACGGTCCCGCTGTCGGAGGTGGCGAAGACCGCGACCTACACGCGGGCGTACGCCGACAGCAACGGCTTCCTGACGCTGCTCAGCGACGGCGAGCGGCTCACCGGCGCCTACGCGCTCGGCCCCGAGGCGGGTGAGTGGCTGCAGCAGGCGACGCTCGCGATCAGGGCCCACATCGCGCTTGACCTGCTCACCGACACTATCCAGCCGTTCCCGACGTTCTCGGAGATCTTCGTCGCCGCGCTGAAGGCGCTCAACGGCGAGATCGCGGCAACGTCCAAGACAGTCGGCGCGGGACCTTCAAAGGCGGGCTGACGCAGAGGCGACGACGGCCACGAGGAGGTGCGCGCGTCGATGCACGTCGCCGCGGGCGAACCCGTGACCCGGGCGGGCGCTACAGGCGGGAGACGAGTTCGGCCACGATCTCCGCGGCGGGCTGCGAGCGCCTGGCGAGCGCAACGCTCTGTCCGGCCCACAGCGACAGCGCCTCGATCTCACCCGTCGTTCCGGCCATCGGAGGCGCGGGGGAATAGCGAAGGATGGATTCGCCTGAAGCGAACTGCGCAATCGGCCCTTCTCCCGGTCGGCTTCCCAGTGGCGGCCGGCCCGCGGCCTCCCACATCTCGGCGGTCGAGTTGTGGATGGCGCGGTGCGGGGAGTCCGGCCATCCCACGTCATAAAGGTCGGGGTACCACTCGGCATCGGTCTCCCTCGCTTCGATCAGGCGGCGCCGATACTCCTCGTGGATCGGCATCTCGTCGGCCAACAGGAACCGCGTGCCCAGCAAGGCGGCCTGCGCGCCGAGGGCGAGCACCGCCGCGACCCCTCGAGCATCGCCGATGCCCCCGGCTGCGATGACCGGCACCGGCGCCACCGCGTCGACCACGGCCGGCACCAGCGGGAGCGTTGCCACGCCACCCCAGACGTGCCCGCCGGCCTCCCAGCCCTGAGCGACGACGATGTCCACTCCACATCCGACCGCGCGTCGTGCTTCCTCGGCACTCCCGACCGTGTGCATCACCAGCCCTCCGGCTTCGTGCACCGGCCCGACATACCGGTCGGGATCGCCCCAGATGAACGACACGATCCGCAGGCCGGCGGCGAGCGACTGATCGACGCGACGGCGCTGATCGGTGTTGAGAACGAAGTTGCCCGCAAACGGTCGGTCGGTGAGTGCTGCCGCCGCGCGAACCGGGTCTCCGGCGTCGTCGGACCATGACAGCCCCATGCTGCCGAGAGCACCGGCATTTGAGACGGCGGCGGGCAAGCGAGGATCCACGGCCACCGGCGCCTCGACGATCGGATATTCGATCCCCAGCAGCTCGCACACCGGCGTATGAGCGCTCATCGGCATGGCCTCTTTTCTGGCGCTCGCGGCGCCGGTTGACTACGCTCAATGTAGACCCGAACGGCTTCCGTCGCGACCGGGTGAGCATCGGTCCACCCCACGCCGCGGACCGGGCCGGACTCGTTGGGACAGGTGCGATCGGACGGGACCGGAGCAATCGTGGTCGTCACTGCCCAACGACAGACAGGAGCAGAGCATGCGCAGCGACATCACCCCCGGCGGCGCCTTTCCCGACTACGAACTCCCCGACCACGAGAGCACCCCCCGCAAGCTCAGCGAAATACAGGGTGATGACCCCCTGATCCTCACGCTCGCGCGCGGGAACTACTGCCCCAAGGAGCACCAGCAGCACCTCGAGCTCGCCGCCAACTACCCCAAGATCGCGGTCGCCTACACGAAGATCGCGACGATCTCGACCGACACCCATCACTCGAGCCAGGAGTTCCGCGCGTCGATCGGCGCCCAGTGGCCCTTCCTCTCCGATCCGGACCGGACCGTCCAGAAGGACCTGCAGATCCAGGAGTACACCGACCCCGAGCACGACCCGATGATCCCCCATACCCTCGTGCTTCAGCCGGGGCTGGTCATCCACAGCATCTACAACGGCTACTGGTTCTGGGGGCGTCCCTCCTTCGAGGATCTCTGGCACGACCTGCGGACCGTGACCAGCGAGATCCGCCCTGACTGGAACCTGAGCAGGCCGGGGCTGCGCGAGGCATGGGATGCGGGCGACTTCTCGTCGTTCCACGGGTGGAATAAGCGCACCCCTCAGTCAGCACCCTCCTCTTACGACTCCTGACACCGCGGGGCGACAAACGGCGCTGGGCGGGCAATAGCGCGCCCATTCACCAACCCGCCGAGGAGCTCCCGTGGAGGGTCGAAACCGCGAGCCGGACCGAGCCATCTTCGTGTCGGTTCTCCCCGGGGGAATCGACTGGAGCTACCCCCCCCCCATGATCACAGTGAAACTGCCCGGCGGCGCAGGGCTGATGGCGCCCCGAGAACCGGGTGGACACCTTCATTTCCAGGGTCCTCCAGCGTCGGTGCCGGCGATCGCTTCGACGGCGATAAGCTGCAAGCGCATCTCCGGGTGGCGTCATCGTTCTGCTTGGCGTCACCCACCAGTGGCACTGGGCCAGGTCCGGCGAACATGTCAGTCAGGTGGCGGCGATTGGGCCGGTTGGCCTCGACTCCGTGAGCACCAACGACCAAGACAGAGCGAGGAAGGACAAGACGAGTGCGCGCACGCGGCACGCGGCTGATCATCTGCGGCCGGTGCTCGGTCTGCCGCCTGGCGTCACGGCGTGCCTGTTCGATCTCGATGGTGTGCTGACACAGACGGCCAGGGTGCACGCTGCAGCGTGGAAGCAGATGTTCGACGACTATCTGCGCAGCCACGCCGAGCAGACGGGCGACAAGTTTGTCCCTTTCGACGCGGTCCGCGACTACGACGAATACGTCGACGGCAAGCCCCGCTCTGACGGCGTGCGGTCCCTGCTGGCCTCGCGCGCGATACACCTACCGGAGGGTGACCCCGGCGACCCGCCCGGCGCCGAGACGATCCACGGCCTCGGCAGTCGCAAGAACGAGATCGTGCTGCGACTGATCCACGAGCAGGGCGTGCGGCCCTATGACGGCTCGGTCCTCTACGTGAAGGCTGTCCGCGAGGCGGGGCTGGGCCGGGCGGTCGTGTCGTCGAGCGAGAACTGCCGTGATGTGCTCGTCGCTGCCGGCATCGCTGACCTGTTCGAGGAGGTCATCGACGGGGTGGTCGCCGAGCGCGAGCATCTGAACGGCAAGCCCGCGCCCGACACGTATCTCGCGGGTGCGCGCGCGTTGGCTGTCGAGCCCGCTCGGGCGGCTGTCTTCGAGGACGCGCTGGCGGGCGTCGAAGCCGGGCGAGCGGGTCGCTTCGGCTGCGTGGTGGGCGTCGACCGGGTCGGGCAGGCGCAGGCCCTGCGGACACATGGCGCCGACGTCGTCGTGAGCGACCTCGCCGAGCTGCTGGAGCTCTCGTGATCAACCACCCCGCATTCGTGGTCGAGCCGTGGTCGGTACACGAAACCGAACTTCAACTGGACAGGCTCTCACAGACGGAGTCGATCTTCGCGTTGGGCAATGGACACATAGGGCTGCGCGGGAACCTCGATGAGGGCGAGCCGGCGGGCTTGCCGGGCACCTACCTGGGCGGCTTCCACGAGGTGCGGCCGCTGCCCTACGCAGAGGCGGGCTACGGCTTCCCCGAGGCCGGGGAGACGGTCATCAACGTGACCAACGGAAAGCTCATCCGGGTGCTGGTGGAAGACGAGCCCCTCGACATCCGCTATGGCGAAGTGCGCAGCCACGAACGCATGCTCGATCTTCGCGCCGGCGTCCTGCGACGCAAGCTTGAGTGGGTGTCGCCGACGGGCCGCGCGATCCGGATCTCATCGACGCGCCTCGTGTCGCTCACGCAGCGTGCGGTCGCGGCGATTTGCTACGAGGTCGAGGCAACCGAAGGGGCCACGCCGGTCGTGGTGCAATCCGAGCTGGTCGCCAACGAGAAGCTGCCGGCCACCGAGAGCGATCCCCGTGCCACCGCGGCACTTGCTTCGCCACTGCGCTCGGTTTACTTCGGGGACTGGGATACACGCGTGCTGCTGGAGCACTCGACCCATTCAAGCGGACTGACGATGGCCGCCGCGATGGATCACATCATCGAGGGCCCGCCACACGTAGAGACCAGGGCGGAGAGCTTGGAGGACATCGGTCGCCTGCTCGTGACCGCGGACCTCGCGCCAGGAAAGCCGCTTCGCCTGGTGAAGTTCCTTGCGTACGGGTGGTCTGCCGAGCGCTCGCAGCCTGCAATCCGCGACCAGGTCGCCGCGGCGCTGGCCGGGGCGCGCCATCGGGGGTGGGATGGGCTGGTCGCCGAGCAGCGTGAATACCTGGACGACTTCTGGGAGCGCGCCGACGTCGAGATCGACGGCGACGCCGAACTGCAGCAGGCGGTCCGCTTCAGCCTGTTCCACACGCTCCAGGCGGGCGCGAGGGCGGAGCGGCGAGCGATCGCCGCCAAGGGTCTAACCGGGCCGGGATACGACGGGCACGCGTTCTGGGATACGGAGACGTTTGTTCTGCCGCTGCTGACCTACACGGTTCCGACAGCCGCGCGCGATGCCTTGCGCTGGCGGCGGGACACCCTCGAGCTCGCGCAAGAGCGCGCCGGCGCCCTCGGCCTGAACGGTGCCGCGTTCGCGTGGCGCACGATCCGCGGGCAGGAGTGTTCGGGCTACTGGCCCGCGGGCACGGCAGCGTTTCACGTCAACGCGGACATCGCCGACGCGGTCCTGCGGTATCAGGCGGCCAGCGGCGATGAGGAGTTCGCGGACACCGACGGCCTTGAGCTGCTCGTTGAAACGGCCCGCCTGTGGCGCTCGCTCGGGCATCACGACGATGCCGGCAGCTTCCGGATCGACGGGGTGACCGGACCCGACGAGTACAGCGCGATCGCAGACAACAACGTGTACACGAACCTGATGGCCGAGCGAAACCTGCGTGCCGCGTTCGACGCTGCTCAGCGCCACCCGCAGCGCGCCGCCGAGCTGGGCGTCGACGAGGAGGAGGCGGCGAGCTGGCGCGACGCCGCCCACGCGATGCTTATTCCCTTCGACGAGCAGCGGGGAGTCCATGCGCAGGCCCAGTCCTACACCGAACGCGAGGTCTGGGACTTCGCCGCGACCAGCACCGAGCAGTATCCGCTGTTCCTGCACTTCCCTTACTTCGATCTCTATCGCAAGCAGGTCGTGAAGCAGGCCGATCTCGTGCTGGCGCTGCATCTGCGCGGCGATGCCTTCAGCTACGAGCAGAAGGCGCGCGACTTCGCCTACTACGAGAAGCTGACAGTCCGCGACTCCTCGCTGTCGGCGTGCACCCAGGCTGTCATCGCAGCGGAGGTCGGCCATCTCGAGCTGGCCTACGACTACTTCGGTGAGGCCGCGCTCATCGATCTCGACGACATCGAGCACAACGCCCGCGACGGCCTGCACATAGCATCGCTGGCGGGGACGTGGATCGGCGCCGTCGCGGGCTTCGGCGGGATGCGTGATCACGACGGGATCCTGAGCTTCGCCCCGCGTTTACCCCAGGCACTGACCAGGCTCGCATTCCGGCTCTGCGTACGCGGCCACGGGTTGTTGGTCGAGGTCGGTCACGAGCAGGCGACCTACTCAATGCTGCGAGGTACCACGCTTCAGATCGTCCATCACGGCGACGAGGCGACCGTCCGCGCGAAAGGGCCCGTGACGCTGCCGATACCGGCGGCACCTGCCGCTGAGAAGCTCAGCCAGCCTGCCGGACGCGCGCCGCGACGGCGCGGAACAACATCGCAGGGCGAGGCTTAGTGGTGACTTCGGTTCCGCGGATCCTCGTGCTGGACGCATCATGCGTTTCCAGACAGCCGACGGGGCGCTCTCGAGCCTCCCGCCTCGCCTGTCGGCGAAGCCGGCGCGCTTGCTGCAGTGGCTCGGCGCTTCCGCACTGCCCGGATCGCGATCCGGGCAGTATGTTCTCGCCAGTCCGGAAACCGAAGGACGGCGAACATCACCGCCTCCCTGGACCTGGCCGGGTAGGCACCAAGCGGGTCTTTAGCCCCAGCGGGGTGGGTTCGACTCCCACCAGGTCCACTGCCTAATATGCGTCTGGCGCGGGGCCGGTCCCATTCTCCGCGGCGTCGGGGGTGATCGCCCGCAGCGCATCCTCGGCGGCAGCTTCGGAGAGTTCAAGGGCGACGGCACGGAGTGCCTCGACCAGCGGGTTCAGACGATCCTCCCTTCCGACCAGGGACAGCGGGATCGGCTGGGCATCGACGACGGGTACCGACACGACCCCGGGGAGGATCCGCTCGATGATCGCCGCGTGGGCATCCGAGGAGATCGTGAGGCCGTGCCCGGCCGCGATCATCGCAAACCGTTCCTGGGGGTTGGATGACGGCCGTCCGGTGAGGTGCTGGGGCGGCGCGCCCCGGAGATCGTCAAGGCTCCAGAACCCCGCCCACACCGGGTCCACTGACGTGTCCAGTGCGATAAAGGTCTCATCCAGCACGTCGGCGGCGACGATCTGACGACGCTTCGCGAGCGGGTGCCCGCTGGCCATGAGCGCCACACGGGGGTCGGCGCGAAGCGGCAGGGACCATACGCCGGGGTCGTCTGTCAGCGGGCTGACCATCACCACGTCCACGTCCGCGAGCCACGACGATGCCGGGGCGAAGGGGAACGGCAGTTCCTTCGTGCTCACGGCGACGTCCGGGCATGCCTGGGCGAACGCTTCCGTGAGTTCAGGGTTGATCTGCCATGGCGGCAGACCGGCATAACCGAAGGTGATGGTGCCCTGAACGGCCCTTGCGAGCGCCTCTGCGGTGAGGGCCGCCTCGTGCGATGCGTTAACCGCGAGCCGCGCCTTCTCGAGGAGCAATTCTCCCGATCGGGTGAGGGTCACCCCGCGGGCGACGCGGTCGAACAGCCGGACGCCGAGCTCGGACTCGAGGCTCGCGATCGCCTGCGAGAGCGCGGGCTGCGCGATGTGAAGCTTCTCAGCCGCGCGGGTGATCTGTCCCTCTTCCGCGACCGTCACGAAGTAACGCAGCTGTCCGCGCTTAAAGTGCACGAGCACCCCGCGGGGGGAAGCCGCCGAGGCACGCGGGGTGAATGGGCTCCGGTCCCATGCAGAGCAATCTACGCATTCTTTGCGTCGGACCACCCCGCCCGCGGCACCCGGCCGGCAGCAGCTGCACTCGATCGCCGGGCGGGGCTACAGCCTGCGGCGGTGCGCTCGCCTGACACGGGTAGCTCGCGAGCTGGCCGGCCGCCCGCGGTAGATCCTGTGCCCGTGGACCAGCCGGTAGCGTTCACTGACAGGCACACGCGCGAGGTCGGGTCGTTCGGACTCGACGGTCCCTGCGAGGGCCCCGATGTCCGGGCGCCCGTCGAGGTGGCCGAACTCGTGCACGAACTGCTTGCAGAAGACGGGGAAGCGCTTGTCGTCCGCGAGCCAGGTCGGCCACACGCCGCCGTTCAGGTGCACGACACAGTCGGCGAAGCCGGCCGGGGGGCGTTGAAGCTGTTCACGCCGTCGGGTGTGCCCCACGTCGTCCACATCGCCGCGGCTTCGTTTGCCCGGCCGTGCCAGTTCTCGCCCGCTGCCGGGGTTTCCGCGGGCGCGCCGGAGAGGACGAGCACCCTTCCGGCGCCCGGTGTGGCGCCCCAGTACTCGATGGCGCGCGCAACGGCCTGTGTCACGGGTCCGAGTCCACGATCCTCGTCCGCGCTCTGGCATGGGCGGGGAGCGATGCGGCGAACGCGAGGCCGAGGATCGCGCATGCTGTCCAGGCCCGGCCGCGGCGCGAGACGCGGTGCATGTGCCCTCTACGCGCCCGAGCCGGCGGGTCCGAGGCCGGGCCGCTCGGCATCGGCGGGCTGCGGCTCCCCGGAGCCTTCCTGCGATGAGAACTCACGGAAGCTGCTCACGAGCGGATTGATCCGGTCGCTGCGTCCGGCGAGCACGAAAGTCGCGGGGTCCGCATCGACGAGGGGTACCGCGGCGATGCCCACGAGCACGTTCACGAGGACCGCCGCGGAGGACGCCGGCACCGTCGTGACGGCGCTTCGCACCGCGAGCGCGGCAAGAACCTCCTGCGGCACGGATGCCTCGTCGGGGGTGAGATGAGCGGGCGGTCCTCCGCGATGGTCATCCAGGCTCCAGAAACCCGCCCACTTCATGTCAACCGACGGGTTGTAGCCGATGAAGGTCTCGTCGAGGACATCGCCCACGGTGAGATGGCTGCGCTCCGCGAGCGGATGACCCGCGGGGGCTAGGAGCACACGGGGATCTGTCCGAACGAACTGGGTCCAGACTTCCTCGTCGGCCGGGGGCGTATGCGTGGCAACGAGATCAACCTCGGCCAGCCAGGCGCTCGTGGACGGCCCCGGGAAGCCCAGCTCGCGGTAACGGACGTCTATCTCCGGGTGGGCCTTTGAGAACCTGCCGAGGAAGCCGGGGCTGTCGAGACCGGGCGGCGCCCCGACGAATCCGAACTCGATCGTTCCGTTGGCGGTGCGCGAGAGCCACTGCGCGGTCTGAGCCGCATCCATTTCAGCACCGAGCGCCTCCCGTGCCTTTACGAGGAACGTCTCCCCGGCCGGCGTGAGGTTCACTCCGCGCGCATGTCTCTCGAACACCGCAAAGCCCAGTTCGGACTCGAGCGATGCGATCGCCTGAGAGAGGGCGGGCTGGGCGACATGGAGCTTCGCTGCGGCACGCGTGATCTGGCCCTCCTCAGCAACCGCCACGAAATAGTGCAGGTGTGTCGACCTGATCGCCATCAGACCCGAGCTCCGCCGCGGCCGAGCATCCCGTCGCCACCTGCGTGCTCGTAGCCGTGAGTACCGCCGAAGGCCGCCATCATCGCCACGGTACCAGCGGCTCTGACACGGGGGCGTCGGTGTTCACTGCTGATGTCAATGGCCCGCGACCCAGTCGATGACCGCCTGCGAGCGCTGTTCGGGGATCCAGTGGGCGACGCCGTCGATGACCCTCACGGTCAGCTGGTGCTGGCCCTCGACGGGGCCGGCACCGATGCCTCTGGTGACCGGATCGTCCGCGCCGACGATGAGCGTCGTCGGCACCGTCAGGGTGGCGTCGGCAAAGCGCCCCCGCGCGACCGGGACCATCTCGCGCGTCAGCAGCGTCCTGTACATCGCGACGCTGGTGTTCGGCGGTATGCGCTCGGTGAAGATCGCAACGTCCGCACCTGCGAGCCTCTCTCCCCCGCGACCGGACTGCAGGAGCATCCGTGACATGGGCCTGCAGACGCGTCGACCGACCAGCGGCAACGCGAGCGGGACCTGGTAGCTCATGAGCGTCGCGACCAGACGCGGGTCGGGGGCGGTCCACAGGTGCGGGATGCAGAGCGCGAGCATGCGCTCTATGCGCTCGGGCGCCTGGAGGGCGGCGAGCAGGCCGCTCCATCCACCCCAGTCGTGGCCCACCCATGTCGCGCGCTCGACCCCGAGCTCGTCAAGGAGGGCGAGCAGGTCTTCGGCCAGCTGCTGCTTCTGATACCCGTGTTCTGTCGCCTCGGTCCAGCCGTGGCCGCGAAGATCCGGTGCGATGACCCTGAAGTCCCCGGAGAGCGCGGGGATCACGCGCCGCCATGCCCACCAGTTCTGCGGCCATCCGTGCACCAGCAGCATTGCGGGCCCCTCCTCGGGCCCGGCGAGCGCGACATGTGTGCGCAGCGAGCCCGCGCTCACATACTCGTGCCGGACACCGGGGAGCTCAGGTGGTCCCATCAGCCCGCGCCCGCCTCGTGTGAGCGGCGGGCATCAGTGGCGTGCCGGCGCTCACGATCCTCACCGGACGTTGCCGTTGCGGCGGGGGGCGGCAAGCGCCTCCTGGACGAACTGCGTGAACGCGTCGACGAGTGGGTTGCGCGAGTCGCCGTGACCCACGAGCGCGATCGTCGCCGGGTCCGCATCGGTGAGCGGTATGGCGGCGATGCCCGTCAGGACGTTCACGATCACGCCCGCCACCGACGCCGGAACGAGTGTCACCGCCCCGCGCGTCGAGAGCGCCGCGAGGACCTCCTGCGGTCCCGTTGCCTGATCGGGCGTCACCTCTGCGGGAGGCCCTCCCCGGTGGTCGTCAAGGCTCCAGAAGCCCGCCCACGCCGGATCCACGTTCGGATGGAAGCCCACGAACGTCTCGTCGATCGCCTCCGCGACGCTCAGCTCGGGGCGCCCGGCCAGTGGATGGCGGTTCTGAGCGAGCAGCACCCGCGGCTCCACCCGCAGCGGGAGCGTCCAGACACCCTCGTCCTCGGGCGGCAGGTGGCAGACCGCGACGTCGACCTCTGAGATCCACGAGGAAGTCGAGGAGCCTGGGAACGGAAGCTCGCGGTAGCGCATATCGATGTCCGGGCGCAGCTGCGAGAACGCTGCGAGCGGCCCCGGGCTGTCCAGCCCCGGGGGCGCGCCGACGAAGCCGAACGCGATTGCGCCCTCGGCGGACCGCGCAAGAGACCGCGCGGTCTGGATCGCTTCCGCTTCGGCGTCGAGGGCCTCCCGCGCCTTGTCAACCAGCAGGGCGCCCGCCGGGGTGAGGCTCACACCCCGTGGGTGGCGCTCGAGCAGGGGAAAGCCGACTTCCGACTCAAGGCTCGAGATCGCCTGGGAGAGAGCGGGCTGTGCCACGTTCAGCTTGGCTGCCGCGCGGGTGATCTGCCCCTCATCGGCGACGGTCACGAGGTAGCGGAGATGAGATGCCTTCATCACAATCGCCCCGCTGCGCCCCGCATCAGCAGCCGCACGCGCGGCCTCGTCGCGTGGGAGCAACGTCGCACCTTGCACCTTTTGCCACGATCCCCCATATCGAGGCAAGTTATCAGCGAGTGCGGCTGTGTGGTGGCACCACCCGCCGCCACACCTCGGCCTGCCCTCGCGGCCGGCGTCCGCGGGCGAATCCTCGCGTAAGCTGTCGCCGCATGCGCCGCCGCAATCCGCGCGAGCCCCTCACCCGGCTGCCGAGCCCCCCACGGGCACAACTCCGGCTGACCGGGAGCGTGCTCGCGCTGCTCAGCACGGTCCTTCTCGCGCTTGCGGCGATCGCGCACGCGGAAGGCTATGAACCCAACCCGGTGAAGGAGACCGGCAGCCCGATCACCGACCAGGGGAGCAGCTACCACTACCGCTCGTACATAACCGGGGTCAGCCCGAGCATCGCCGGGCTGAACATCCAGGTGCTGCAGTTCGCAGACCGCCTGGAACTGATCAACCACACCGGCAAGACGATCACCGTCTACGGGTACGAAGGCGAACCGTACGCGCAGGTTCTCGCCGACGGCACCGTGCGTGTGAACACGCACTCCCCCGCCTACTACCTCAACCAGGCTTTCTACGCGAACGTCACCGTGCCGCCGTACGCGACCGCGCACGCGCAGCCCCAGTGGACCGTGGTGGACCGAACGGGCCGGCTGGAATGGCACGATCACCGGATCCACTGGATGTCCCCCGTCGTCCCGCCGGAGGTCAAGGACCAGAGCAAGCGCACGAAGATCTTCAACTGGAAGGTGCCGATCAGCGTCGGCTCCACAGCCGGGGACGTATCCGGCGAACTCTTCTGGGTGCCCGAGGGTGAATCCGGCACGCCGGTCGGCGCAATCGCGGCCCTGGTGGTGTTGATTCTGGCCGGTATCTGGTTCGTGTGGTTCGTGAGGCGCCGCAGGTCGACATCCGGGACGGGCACCGGGCCGGGCGAGGGCGGGCGCCCAACCCACGAGGCCTGGTAGGCACCGCCGGGTCCGCACCGGCGGGGCAGGTTGCAGCTCAGGCGTCTGCCTTCGCGAGGGCTTCGCGCAGCGAGGACTGCGTCTGGGGGCCCCTCAGGACCGCAGCGATCCGTTCGTGGCCGTTGACTATGAACGTGGTGGGAAGGTCGGTCATGCTGTATTCGTTGCCGACCATGCCTTCGGCGTCCCTGAGGTTCGTGAACGTCCATCCGTAGTGGCGCACGAACGAGCGGGCGCCGCCGAGCGAGTCGCTCCAGTCGATGCCCACGATCCGTCCGCGCCCCGCCGCGCTTGCCGCAAAGCGCTGTATTTCCGGTGCCTCTTTGTTGCAGGGCCCGCACCAGCTCGCCCAGAAGAGCACGGCGACCGGGTGCCCACCGGCGCCGGCGATCAGTGACGAGAGCGTCGCGGGGGTGCCGACGAGCTGTTCGTGTGGCAGTGCGGGTGCGCGCCTGCCTCCGGGAGGCGAGCTCTTCGAGGAGAGCCCGAACACGGCGAGCGCGATCACGGCGAGCGCCAGCAGCGTCCAGGTGATCACCCGGCGACCAGACACGTCAGTTCCTCAGCGCGCTGCGAGCAGCGGCACGTCGTGTGCGATTTCGCTGGGCTTGAAGTCGGCCGCGTAGATCGTGAGCCGCTTGCCCGACCCCGTGACGCCGTAGACGAGTCCGGTGTGGTTGATGAACGTCGGGTTTTCCGCGTCGCGTTCGGAGCCGACGCCCCACGCCTTCCACACGGCACCGAGTTCTTTGGCGGATCCCACGAGGTACTGCATCCTGCCGGTCATTTCGTGACGCGCGAGGAACGCGGCGATCGCTTCTTTGGTGTCCCCGCGCGGGTCGACAGAGACCGCGATGATCTGGGTCTTGGCCATCCCCGTGGCGCCCATGAGGTTCTGCGCGACACGCAGGTTGGACGTGATGAGCGGGCAGACATCCGGGCAGTGCGTGTACAGGAAGGTAACGAGCACCGCCTTGCCCCTGTAGGAGTCGATGTTGACCTCCTGGCCGAGGTAGTTGCGCAGCGCGAGCGGCGGGGCGGCCGTCACCGGGGTGAGCAGGCCGGCGGCCTCGAATTCGGCGTCTGAGGGCATGCGTGTTCTTCGGTGTGGTGCCGGCTTTGCCTCCGACCGCCACCAGCGCTATCACGCCCGTGGCCACGACGAGCGCAGCCAACGCCGCGAGCAGACGGAGATCTATTCCCGCTTGCGCACACCGCGAAGTTATCACCGTGTCTGGCGATCCGCGCAGCCTCCGCCGGGTATCCGCAGATTGCAACGTCGGCAAGAATCCTTGCAGTCCTTCCCCTGTGACACAAATTGCAGAGGGATCTGTTACTTTGCCTCCCGTTCGTGCCGAGTTCCGGATCTCAAGGGATCTGGGAGCGGGGGACCCATTGCAGCCGAGAGGCTGCGGGGGCGAATCGCCACATCTTGTGGCGTAGCGTAGTAGTTTACGCGAGCCCGACAGCTAACCCCGTAGGCGCCAAGCAACGGAATTAGAAAGGACGCCCCCCATGTCGGGATCCCCGCGTGATCTTGCTGTTCGTCGATCACTGGAGTGAATCTCTGGAGCGCTCGCGCGCTCGCCGTGCACCGCTCGGCCGGCACACGCTCACGGAACGTCGGTGCGCACCCGGCATCCTCGGCATTGCTCGTCCGCGGACGGCCGCGCGGCACGCGCCCGCGACCTCGCCGACGTGCGGCATGGGAGCTCTCACTCGGTCGCTCCCGCGCCCGCCGGCGCGCAGCTCAGCTGCGGTTCGCGCCTCCGCGGTCGAGGGCGAAGAGCGTGTCGCTCGGCGCTCTCGCCGCGCTCACAGTCGGCCCGACGGCGGCCGTGGCCAGCGGACAGGAATCCGCGACCCGCGTCTGCGGCCGGCCCCGACGACGACGACCGAACACAGCATCGTGAGCTCGGTCGGCAGCGAGGGGCGGCAGGTCACGCTCCTGCAGCAGGCACTCGGCGGGATCAAGGTGGACGGGATCTTCGGTCCTGAAACGGAAGCGGCGGTGCGCAGCTTCCAGAGCGCCCACGGCCTGAGCGTCGACGGCATAGTGGGCCCGCTGACATCGGCCGCGCTGCGCGGGAACGGCGGCGGACGCGCGTTCGCCTCGAGCTTCACGGCGTCGCCGATCACGGGCACCGAATCCTCAGCACCCTCCGAAGGCACGCCCGCAGGCGCCGTCGCCCAGCTGCAGTCGGCACTCCACCTCACCGCCGACGGTGACTTCGGCCCGGTGACGGAGGCGGCCGTCCGTCGTCTGCAGGCCCGCCACGGCCTTACGGTCGACGGGATCGTCGGGCCGGAGACGTGGAAGGCGATCGGGGTGAGCAACCAGGAAACCCTGGTCCCCCCCGCCTCCGCGGTCGCAGCGGTCACGTCGGCCAAAGCAGCCGCCGCACCCGTCGCGCACGCCTCGTCGGGCTCCGGTGCCCCGGCTGGCGCGAACACCTCGGGAGCCGGACCCGTGGCGGAGCTGCAGAAGGCTCTGCACCTGACCGCTGACGGGGAATTCGGCCCCGAGACGGAGGCTGCGGTGCGCCGCCTGCAGGCGCGTCACGGACTACGGTCGACGGTGTCGTAGGACCCGCAACGTGGGCCATGATCGGCGTCAACTACGAGCCGACACTGACCCCGCCGGCCTCTGCCCTCGTCGGGCAGGGCTCGGCCACGACCTCGACCTCGACCACAGCGGGGACCAGGGCAAACGTGTCCGACACCTCGGCCGCGCCGTCGGGCGGTGGAGCGGTCGAACGACTCCAGTCGGCGCTGCGCGAGCCGGTCGACGGCGAATTCGGCCCCGACACCGAGTCCGCGGTGCGTCGCCTTCAGGCCCGTCACGGCCTGGAAGTGGACGGCGTCGTCGGACCCGCGACCTGGGCGGTACTCGGCATCCAGCGGCGAGCCAACGCTCACGCCCGCCTGCGCTCCGCGCTCGTCGGGCAGAGCTCGGGGCCACCAGTCCACGGCGGGCGGCGGCTCCGGCGAAGAATCGGGCGTCGTGGCACGTGTCATCGCAGCGGGCGACGAAATCGCCACGCGACCCTACGTCTGGGGCGGCGGCCACGGCTCGTTCGAGTCCTACGGCTATGACTGCTCGGGTTCGGTCTCCTACGCGCTTCACGGCGGCGGGCTGCTCAGCTCGCCCGAGGACTCCACGGGCCTCGAGTCATACGGTGAAGCCGGACCCGGGCAAGTACATCACGATCTACGCCAACTCGGAACACGCGTGGATGGTCGTCGACGGCAAACGCTTCGACACGGTCGCGCTTGCAGAAACAGGCTAACCGCTGGGCGACAGCATGACCTCCACCGCGGGATTCGTCGTGCGCCACCCCGACGGGCTGTAGACGGCCCGCGCCGAGATTCCCGTTGCCCGGCCGGCCGCACACCGGCCGGGCAACAACGGGACTCCGACAGGGTCCCCGGCGCGCGCGGTCAGCTGGCTCGGTAGCGCGCGGCGAGCTGAGGCGCCTGGGCCCCGAACGCGGCGAGGTCGGCTCTGGACACCTCGTCGAGCAGCGCCGAGTTCTCAACCCCGGGGCACACACGACCTCGCCGAGCTCGAGGCCGCGCAGGCTGGCGCTCACGACATCGTCCGCTGACATCCGTGGCACCGCACTGAGGTCGAGTCCCTGACGCTCGTGGAACTCTGTCGCGACGACGCCGGGGCACAGCGCCTGCACGCGCACACCATCTGCTCCCAGCTCCGCGTGCAGCGCCTGCGACAGCGCGACGATGTGCGCGAGCGTCGCGGTGTACACGGCCCGACGAAGGGGCAGCTGCTCAAGTGACGCCGGCCCGCTGAAGGCGAGCATCCCGGACACGTTGATGATCGTGCCCTCTCCTCGCGCCACCATTGCGGGTGCAGCGGAGCGTGCCAGCATCGTGGGAGCCAGAACCTTCACGTGGAGGAGCTCGCTCGCCTTCTCGGCCGGGAGCTCGACGAACGGCATGTAGTGCGCTACACCGGCGTTGTTGACCAGTAGTGCGGGCCCGCGGTCCGCGCACACGCCGGCGACGCTCCGCACACCGGCGTCGGTGCCGAGGTCCGCAACGAGTGGGCTCACCTCGACATCGGGGAGCGCCCCCACGAGCTCATCGAGGCGCTCGCGGCGACGTCCGACGGCGACGATGTCGTAGCCCTCGGCGCCGAGGCGCAAGGCGAACGCGCGTCCGATTCCGGAGGATGCCCCAGTGATGAGAGCCAGAGCGCTCATTGCGCCCGGCTGTCATCCGGTGCCACGATCGTGTCGTTCTCCATACCGGCTCCTCCTTCAGGTGGGTCGTTCGAATATTCCGCCGGTCATCCCGACCTCGCCGCATGCGCTGCGGCGACTCCCATGTTGATCATCCCTCAGCGGTTGCGAAGATCGCCCGCACGCCTCGCGCCGGCGGCGCGAACGCACCGGTCAGCTCGGCCGGCGGTAGTCCACCGACGGTAGATCTCTGACCTGGTCCTTCGTGAGCGTGATCCGCACGCCATCAGCGGCCACCTCCTTCACGCATGCGATGGGGATGGCGAGCGCCTTCTTACCCCAGAGGTGGCCCTCCTCGAGCAGGACATGAGTGACGTGATGATCGCCCGGGCTCACGACCAGACCCTGCACGCGCCCGATCTCACCGTCGCTCGCGTGAACCGGTTCTCCTCGGCGCACCTCGACGTCGCCCGCGGGCACCCGCGATGCAAAGTAGCTTCGCGGAGCCGGTCCAATGCCGGCGCCCCCGGTTTCTGCGCCCATTCCGTAGTAGTAGGGCCACGCCAGTACCTCTCCCTCCCCGTAGCCCAGATCCTGGCCCGCCGCCGAGACGAAGTGCGTCTCCTCGGCGTATTCGAGGTGGTCGAACTCGTCTGTGCTGCAGCGCAGACGGATTCCGCTGGCGCCCTCGTCGATGAGGTCGACGGGCACCAGACGTCCTTGCCCCTGCCCGTGCCGGGGCTCCACGACGATGTGGGTGACGGTGCGCGCCACCGGGTCGACGACCACGCGCACCAGCTCTCCGCACGCGCCCTCATGACACGTGACCGGGCTGCCCACCAGCAGGCTGACGGCGTCGCTCATGGCTTATCGACTGGGCTCGACATCGCGAGTCTCAGCGTACCCGAGCACCCTGGACTCCGGGAAGCGCCGTCGAGCCGGGCGCTCGACGGCGCTCGAGCTCGTGGGTGGCGATCTGGGCGAGCAGCGTTCCGATCAGGGCCCCGCCGATCGTGTCGCCGGGATAATGGACGCCCGTGTGCACTCGGGAATACGCCACGAGCGCCGCGAGCGCCCTGAAAGGCACCGCGGCACGCGGCATCACATGCCCGACGCCGGTGGCGAACGCGAACGCGGCCGCGGAGTGGCCGGATGGGAACGACGTCGAGGCCGGCATCCTCACCTGCCGGGCGATCGCGACGCGTTCGGCCGCCCTGTCCGGGCGCCGCCGGCTGCTGAGTGGCTTGGCGAGCATGTTGACGACAGCCGACGTGAGACCCACGGACACGAGACCGAACGCGGCCGCGCGGCGGCCTGTTGGCCCTCCGGTGACGGCGAGCGCCGCGGCGGCTGCCATCGACAGTTTCGAGTGGTCCGCTGCGCGTGAGACGCCGCGCATCACCCGGTCCAGAGCCGGCGTCGGCGTGCTCGCGACCGCCCTGTAGAGCGCCGCGTCGATGTTTTCCGCGTCGTTCAGCCAGCGCCGTCGTGCCTGCGGCGGACGATCAGCGGGATCAACCTCATCATCGCTCACGCAGCAGCGATTGTATGAGTCGCCGTCGGCCGGGATCGGGCCCGGCCGAACTCGGCCCCGGGAGCTGACGTCGAGGAGCTCGTGAGAGACGCCGCGTCAGCCTCATCAGATGGGCTCGCAATGGCCGGCGGCGACGGCTCTCAGGCGATCGTTGCAGCGGTCGCATCCGGGCTCGACCCGGGCTCGGGCGCGGCCTCGGCGCTCCGCCGCCGCTTCAAGCGCGCGCGGGATGCGGCCGGCCTGCGTCCACTGCGCTTTCACGACCTCCGGCACACATACGGCTCGCTGCTGGCCGCTGCCGGCGTCGACCTCGTCACCATCCAGGCCGCGATGGGGCACAGCCAGCTGGCCACCACCAGCCGCTACCTCCATGCCAGGTCCGCGTCTGAAGAGGCCGCTGTCTTCACGCGAGCGTTCGAGCCCGCACGCTGTTGATGGTGTGCCCCGGCCCGGCTAGCGGGCGGCAACATCTGTCTCATCCACGGGCGAATCACCTACATGCGGGACGACCGCGCGCTGCAAGAGCCGGTCTGTCTGGTTCCCACCCCTGGTACCCATGCCCCTGGACCGCCATTTCGTCCAATCGTCCCGCTCGCTAAAGACAGCTCGTTTGCAGGACTTTCCGGTGAAGCGGATGAAGGGATTCGAACCCTCGACCTTCGCCATGGCAAGGCGACGCATGCCCCCTGACCGGCGTAAACTCGGCGAGTACGCAAGGCCCACACCCTACTTATAGAGCTAGATTCACGCTGGTTTGGTACCCAATCCGGTACCCGCGCTGATATGGTACCCACGGTGGTACCCATCTCGAGTGAAGCAATTTCGCCCGCGGCCGTGATCGTCCGCGAGTCCTCCGGGCGCCCATTCTTCGAGGCCAAGTTCCGCTACGCCGGACGGCAGGTCAAGCGCCGGATCGGGCCGGCGTGGCTCGAGCGCCCGGACGCGGTCGGCGAGTGGGTTCCGCGACGCGGCCGGGTACCGGCCGGCGCGTACGACGCGCGCCGTGCACATGTGCGCGCGGCCGGGATCGTCGCCGAGTACGTCGCAGGGTTCGACGAGGCCCAGCGCAGCGCTGCCCCTGAGCGGTCGGAGCATCCGACGTTCCGCGATGTGGCATCTGCCTACCTCGAGTGGCTCGAGCGCGTGCGCGGCGCCAAGCCGGCGACACTCCGCGACCACCGCAGCGTCCTCGGCGAGCCCGGCGTGGACTACGCGAGAGGCACGGGCACGACGCGCGGACACATTCTGCAGGCGCTCGGAGACCGGCCCGCCGATGAGATCACCGCACGCGACGTGGAGAGCGTGCTCGCACGGATCGCTGCTACCGGCGCCTCAGCGAGCACCGTGAACAAGTACCGGGCGCGGGTCTCGGCGGTATTCGCGTACGGCATGCGGGAAACGACGTTCAGGCTCCCGTCGAATCCGGCTTCCGGCGCCGACAAGCGCCGGGAGCCGCAGCGTTCCTCGCTTCTCTACTACTCGCCCGAGGAGCTGGAGGCGCTCGCGCGGCAGATGGGCGGCCAGGACGGCGAGATCGTTCGCGTCGCCGCCTACGCGGGACTCAGGATGGGCGAGTTGCTCGCGCTCCGCTGGCGGGACGTCGACTTCACGGGACACGCCCTCACGATCTCGCGGGCGATGTCGGCCGGCGTCGAAAGCGGCACGAAGAGCGGGCGCCTGCGACGCGTGCCCCTCCCCGACCAGGCCGCGGCGGCGCTCGATCGCCTGAGCCGTCGCGATGACTTCATCGGTTCGGGCGAGCTCGTGTTCGTGAACGAGCTCGGTCGCGGGCTCGACGGCTCGGCGCTCCGCCGCCGCTTCAAGCGCGCGCGGGATGCGGCCGGCCTGCGTCCACTGCGCTTTCACGACCTCCGGCACACATACGGCTCGCTCCTGGCGGCTGCCGGCGTCGACCTCGTCACCATCCAGGCCGCGATGGGGCACAGCCAGCTGGCCACAACGAGCCGCTACCTCCACGCCAAGCCCGCGTCCGAAGAGGCCGCTGTCTTCACCCGAGCGTTCGAGCCTGCACTGCCCGCTGTTGACGGTGTGCCCCGGCCCGGCTAGCGGATCGGCCTTCGACGCGATGAGCTCGGGCCACCTTACCTGTCATAATAGGCGACATACATGGCGACAGAAAAGGGGCATGACATTGGCTGATCTAGCGGAGCGTCTCGGTAGGGCCACCGGCCAGATCGAGCTGGATCAGGCAGAGCTCGCGCGGATGCTCGAGGCCAACCCGCGCACCGTCTCGCGCTGGCTCTCGCGCCAGACCGCACCGCGGCCGGACGCCCGCGAGCGACTGCTCGAGCTGATCGCAGTCCTCGAGAGGCTGTCCGGCGTGCTGCAGCCCGAACCGGCGCACGACTGGCTGTTCACCCCCAACAGGAGCCTCGACGATCACAAGCCGGTGGACCTGCTCCGCACAGGAGAGTTCCGGCGCGTGCTCGGCGCCATAGACGCCATGTCCGAGGGCGTCTTCGTCTAGGCGCGAGTGATCAACCGACATCTCCTCCGGCGGATCGAAGCTGTCGAACCGGCCGCGTACCGAGGCACGGCATTTCGGCATCTCGCACAGGATCGCAACCCGCTCTCAGGATCGGGAGCCCGCACATTTGGCGGCCGCTGGAATCCACCCGAGAGCTTCCCCACGCTCTACCTGGCGCTCGACCGCGAGACAACGATCCGCGAGTTCTACCGCCTGGCCGAACGTCAGGGCCGTTCGCCTCGCGACTTCCTGCCACGCCGGATGTACACGTACGACGTGACGCTCACCGCGGTACTCGATCTACGCCAGGCAGCTACCGTCGATGCCCTCCGCGTGCCGGAGGCGAGCCTCGTGGCCGACGCCATTGGCCAGACACAGGAGATCGGGGACTGCGCCCACAACCTCGGACTGGAGGGCATCCTCGCGCCGTCGGCAGCCGGCGACGGAACGGTCCTCGCCGTGTTCTTCGACCGGCTTCTCGCGGACTCACACGTAAGGGACCTCGGCTACGAGCCGTGGGTCGCCGCGCCGGGCCACCAGCCCGTAGTCCGAGCCCGGGACCCTGTCGCAGAGCGGGCTTGTAACAAAGGCTAACTCGCTTTGCTGCCACCAGCACGCGGGTCGCGCTTGAGAGCGGCTCGCGTTGGTGCGTCAACCTGGCTTCCAGGGTGTCACCCGGCCCCTCAGACCTAGTCGACGGAGCTTTCGTCCAGTAGCAGCGCCTCGATGCTCGGCCGGATGTAGAGGCGGCGCCGGCCGACCTTCCTGGATGGGATGACGCCTACGCGGGCCCAGTGCTCGACGGTTGACTGGGGTACGCGCATCAGGCGGGCAACCTCGCCTGCTGTCATCACGTCGGCGGCAGTCAGCGGCCTGCGGTCGGGGTCGCGTGGCGGCAAGCTCATCGCGCTGTCTCCCCGGGGTGCAGCATGCTCGCGATCCTCGGGTTGCCGGCGCCGGGTGTGAGCACGACGGCCTGGCCGGTCTTCAGCTGCTTGATCTGGTTTGGGTGGACACGGAACTCCTCGCCGCGCTTTCGGCTGCCTTTCCCGGAGTGGCGTGTGCCGAGCCAGCCGGCCTCGGTCTGTTCGGTCGGTATCCAGACCTGCTGGGTGCCGGACATCTTGGCGATCAGCTCCGCTGACTCGGGGACGTTCTGGCGGTGGGCGATCAGCGCGGCGAGGTTCCCGATCGTCTGCTCTTTGAGTGCCTCGCCGACTGTCTGCAGGTCGGCGAACTCCTGGGTGCCGAGCAGCAGGCTGAACCCGGCGGTGCGTGCTTTGCCGAACAGCTTTGAGATGTGAGCGGCTGCGACTGCCGCGAACTCGTCGATCATCACCAGCGTCGGGACCGGCGTCTGCTGCTGGCGGGCGGAGATGGTGGTCAGGTCGCTGATGATCGCGGCTGCGAGGATCTGCGAGAGCAGCGGCCGAAGGTCTGACTCAAGGCGGAGGTACACGACGGCCCGGTCCGCCACGGCCTGCTGGATGTCAAGGCCCGCGCCGCCGTTCGGGCTTCCGAGCCATTGCTGGATGTCTGACTCGGCGAGGATCGACAGCCGGTCCCTGATGCCGGCGAGGTCCCGCTTCTGACGGTCAGTGAGCTCGTCCAGGTATTTCTGTGTCTGGGCCGCCCGCTCCGCGTTGGGCAGCTCGCGTGTGGTCGCCTCCAACTGCGCCGGGTCCATGTGCTCCATCAGCGAAAGCGGCGTCACCGGAACATTCGCGTCCTGCATCGCACGGACCGTGTGCCCGAGGAACCGTTGTGCCTGGCGCAGGTAGTGCGGCTCGGTGAACACCTCGCCCGAGAGCGCCTTGTCTGCGATCTCGCTCGCCGACCCGCGGGCGTAGGGGTTGTAGGCGACAGGGCCTTCAGGCGTCCATTCAATGAACGGGGCGTCTCGGCGAGCCGCTGCCTGGCGGAGCTCGGTGCGCAGCAGCTCATCACCCTTAGGGTCGACCACGACCGCGCCGTGGCCGTGGTCGATCATGCGTCCCGCGATCCACGCCTGGCTGACGGTCTTGCCAGAACCGGTCGCGCCGACGACGAGCGTGTGCTTGCCCGAGTCATCGCCGATCGGAATCCGTGCGCGGCCCGTCCTGGATGTGCGCCCGACGGTGAGTCGGCCGTTGCTGATCCACCCCTCGCGTCTATTGAGGCGCACAAGGCCCCAGGAGCTGAGCAGCGCGCCCACGCCGTCGCGCGAGCGCGCGAGCTCCGCGCTCTCGCCGCCGGCCGCCACATCCGCGTCGTGAAGGCGCGAGCCCTTCACGACCGCGATCACCGACACGATCCAGATCGGCCAGCGACCCACCAGAAGACCACCCGCCAGGTAGCCGGCCGGCAGGCCGAGCAACGCCCAAGTCCACGCCAGCCCCGCCCGGCGCAGTGCGCGCGCGAGCAGCCACCCCAGAATGACGGCCACACCCAGCGCCAGGGCGCCAGATTCAAGGCCGTGCCCGACCGTCGCAAAGAAGCCCTGTTCACTGCCATGCGGCGAGGCACCGCCACCTTCCAAGAACGTGCTCGCTTGCGGGCTAGACACGGGCGGCCCGCTCTCCCGTCTCGAGCCGGCCGACCGACGCGACGTCACCCAGAGCCAGGACCGTGATCCTGCTCGCGGCGCGCGTCTCCGCGACCGCCCTCGCCACGGCACGCGCCGGCGCCGCCTCAGCCAGGTAGTACACGTGGTCGACGTGCCGCGCCCTGGCATAGGCGTTACAGATCCGTTGCAGCCTCTTCGGCGCCTTCACCGACAGCTCAACCTCGACCGCCAGCGTCCTCCCCTCTCCAACCACGACCAGGTCAGGGCGATGCAGAGCCGGCACGCCGCCCGCGAGCTCGCCAACCTTGACCGACCCGAGCAGCTTGCCCTCGTCGCTCTCAACCAGCCGCAGCTCCCGCTCGGCGAGCACCACGAACCCCGGGAGCACGAAATGCAGCGCAGCCGCCGCTGCCGCAACTTCACGCGCATGAACAAACCCACCGGGGCTCACCCGATACACACCCAGACGAGCCAGGCCTTGGCCGCGCAGCCCGTCCGCTGTGGCGACATACAGCCCCGGCTGGCGGTAGAGCACCCTGCGCTCCTCCAGCGCGCCGAGCTCGATCTGCCGTCGCAGCCGCGTATATGCCCAGCTGCGTCCCATCACGAACCGGTGCATCACGTGCTCCGCACCAGCCGCGCCGAGACGCCCAACCCAATCCACGATCAGCGCATCCCTCTCGGTCTGCAAGCCAGCCTCCCTGCCTCGAACGACACTTGTTCCCCAACGTCGCCCTCAGCCCGGCCCAGACCCCCCACCAATCACCCAGCTACACCTCAACCTGCCAACCACCGTCAAACCCGCCGGCTTCTGCTGACCATCCCTCAACGCTTTCACTTCCCCCTCTCTATCTTCCCTTCCTCTCTTCTCTCTCTCTTCCGTCCTCCATTTCTCTCTTTCATTCTTTTCAACTTCCTTCTCTTCCCTCTCTTCCTTCCTTCTTCCTCCCTCCTCCCCCGTCCCCACCACCACTCCTTGTTTTTTTCTTGACCTCACCACACCTACGTTGGGGGGGTGAGGTCAAGCAACAAACAAGGCCACCCACCCAGTGGGGACGGGCCCCACCCCGGGAACCTGTATCCGTGACCCAGTCCGCGCCCGGCTCCGTCGTGTCGACTGGCGCCCCGAGCGGTTCCAGCCGACGAGCCGGCCGAAGTGCCTCCAGTGCGAGCGTCCGCGGTACCCGCGACGCCGCACGGGCACTCAGGGGTGGCAGCCTCGGCGGCAACGCGACCGCGCCTCCCCTCTTTGCCGGAGCAGCAGCGAGCGCCCATCAAGGTTGCACTTGAGGCAATGACCACAGCGAGCCGGCACCCCAAGGCAGGTGCCGGCACCGCGGTTCGGCGAGAACCACCAGCGAACGGGCGAGTAGCGCCTGTTCCTGGAGTCGAACGGCCCACAGATCCTCCCGGGAAGAGCGCGGCAACATCTGTCGCATCCACGGCCAATCACCTACATGCGGGCCGACCGCGCGCTGCAAAAGCCGGTCTGTCTGGTACCCAACCCTGGTACCCACGCCCCTAAACCGCCACTTTGTCCAATTGTCCCGCTCGCTAAAAACAGCTCGTTTGCAGGACTTTTCTGTGAAGCGGATGAAGGGATTCGAACCCTCGACCTTCGCCATGGCAAGGCGACGCTCTAGCCAGCTGAGCTACATCCGCAAGGTCGAAGCATTCTACCCGGCCCCGGCGGCGGGCGTCCACAGGGACTGCCCGGGTCAGCCCTTGAACGTCGAGGAGCCGGCGTCACCGAACGGCTCGTCGCGCTCTCTCACCGCCTGACGAAAGCCGGCCTCCGCGGCCCGTTGCTGGAAGGCGTAGCCCTCGGCGGTGTGCCGCGTGATCCCGTCGAAGACGGTCCCGAGCACCTGCGTCGCGTGCAGCCCCTGTGCGTAAAGGGTCTGGTTGACGAGCAGCTTCATCATCGCGAGCTGGTTGATCGGAACCCTCGCGATCCGCTCGAGCAGGATCTCGGTGCGCTCCACGAGCATCTCGGGTGCGGGAGCCTCGATCGCGAGCCCCCACTCCAGGGCCTCGCTACCCGAGAGGGAATCGCCGGTGAAGAGCAGGCGCTTGGCGCGCTGCACTCCCACGCGGTGCGCCCAGAGTGCGGTAGTCGGCGAGCCCCACACCCGCGCGGGCGGGTAGCCGATCTTCGCGTCCTCGGCGATCACGAGCAGATCCGAGCAGAGCGCCATGTCGGTCCCACCCGCGACACAGAAGCCGTGGACCATGCAGACCACCGGCTTGCCGCACCGGAAGAGGCTCATGAACGCCTCCACGTTGCGGCTCATCATCGCGTAATCGACCATCGGATCCCAGGTCGCGGACGGGTCGTGATTCGCGGCGACGACAGCGGGATCAACCGGTGAGCCGGTCACGGCGGACCTGCCGGCGGCCGCCGCGGCACCCATACCCTCTGCGCTGTCCACGAGGTCATACCCACCACAGAAGCCGGACCCCTCACCGGACAGAAGCAGAACGTGGACTGCGGGATCGAGGTCCGCCCGCTCCACGCACGCGACGAGCTCGCCGACGAGGTCTTTCGTGATCCCGTTGCCGCGCTCCGGCCTGTCAAGCGTGAGGCGCGCCACCCTGTCCTTCACCTCATAGCGGATGGGAGGTCCGCCGCTCAACGAGTTGCCCTCTCCCTCGCGGCAAGCCTTTCCCTGCGCTCGCGCTCGCGGGCCTGTGCGCGCATCCTGCGGCGGCGCTCGAGGGCGATCGAGCCGAACACCACCAGCAGCAGAACCAGAGCTATGAAACCCGTGACCGCCAGTCCCGGTGAGAGGACCAGCAGGACGATCGCCGCGAGCACGCCTATCGCCACATCAAGCCGCAGCAGCTGCTCGCGCGAACGCGCGCGCTCTGCGGTGCGGCGAACGGGTGGGCGCTCACGTCGAGGGCGGCCTTCGAGTCGCTCTCGAGGTTCTCTAACCGATGGCCGGGCTCCGCTCATTGCTTGAGTCTCCTGAATATCGGGCGCGGAAGCAGCCGCAGCACCAGCATGACCCATCGGAGCGCCGCAGGTGCCCATACCGTCGGCGCGACGCCGTCCAGCGCTTGCACCGTGACGCGCGCGACGCCCTCCGGCGTGGTCGCAAGCGGCGCCGGGTCGAGACCTTCGGTCATCCTCGTCTTCACGAACCCGGGACGCACGACGAGTATCCGAACGCCATCTTCCGCGCAGCTCGTCTCCGAGCCCCTGCGCGAGGGAGTCGAAGGCCCGCCTTCGATGCGCCGTAGACGGCGTTTGCGCGCCGCGGGCGCTCGGCGGCGACCGAGGAGAGCACGACGATCTGATCCGCCGCCGTCGCGACGAAGGCGATCGGCCGAGTGCAGCAGCATTGAGCCCGCGCCGACGGTGTTCGCCTGCAGCAGCTCGACCGCCGCCGCGATGTCGGACGGAAGCCCTCCGCGCTCCCCGAGCACCCCGACCGCCAGGATCACGATGTCCGCTCCTGCGAGCCGGTCAAACGCGGCAGCGATCTCCCCCGCGTGCTCGGCGGTGTGCAGGGCATCGATGGTGCCCGTGTACACGGGCGAGCACCCTGCCGCCCGCAGTTCCTCGGCGGCCCGCTCAAGTCCCGCGGCGTCACGTCCGGCGAGCATCACCTGCCGCGGCAGGCGGCTCTGCAGCTCTCGCACGATCGCCAGCGCTATCTCCGACGTGCCCCCGAGAACCAGGACGCGGCGCCCGGCCCGGGTTGTGCCAGCGCCGCTCAAAGCGCCTCCCCGCACAGCCCGAGACGGGTCCCGAGGTCCGAGCGCACTACACCATCAGGGTCTACGCCGGTCTGTTGGGTCCGGAAGTTCTCCAGTTCTGGGTACATCGTCCGCAGATGGTCGCGGTGAAGCCGGATGTCCTTGCTCAGGTAGACCCGCCCGCCTGCCTGCGCGACCACGTCGTCCAGCCGGTCCAGGCTGGCGCGCAGGCCGGGTGCGGCGCCGGGAATGTCGACCGCGAGCGTCCATCCCTCGATCGGAAAGGACAGCGGCCCCCCAAAGCGCGGGCCGAATCGCTTGAACACCGCGAGGCAGACCGGCAGCTTGCGGAGCACCTGGAAGCACCGACGCAGAGCGCGCACCTCGCCTGTCGGAAGCACGAACTGGTATTGGATGAACCCGTCCGGGCCGTAGAGCCTGTTCCAAGCGCCGACACCGTCCAGCGGGAAGAAGTAGGGAGTCACCTCCAGCGGGCGCCCGCGCTCGGAGCGCGGGCTGGCACGCCATCTGGCAGCGTTGAAAGCCCGCACGAGGCTTGGACACAGCACCCCGCCGGGGACACGGCGCGGAATCTGGAGCGCCGGGGCGCGGAGAAGGGACCGGGGTAGCTCGCATGACCCGAAGCGCCCGGAGCGGACCTCGGCGGGGTGCGCGTCGGCAGGCATGGGGTCGGCTCGGCTGACGATCGCCCTGCCCATGCGCGGACCGTCGGCGAGCATGTCGAGCCATGCAACCGAGTAGCGCCGCGGCTCCTCGCTCCCGACCAGCTCAAGGGTCTGCTCGAGGCCGTTGGTGCGGTCGAGGTCCTCGGCGACCCATGCGCTTGAGAGCCGCTCGGCACGGATCGTCGCCTGGATGATCACGCCGGTCAGACCCATCCCTCCGAGGGTCGCAGAAGAACAGCTCGCCGTGCTGCTCGGCGCTCAGCTCGAGCACCTCGCCCGCGGCCGTGAGCAGCGTGATCGCCTGGACATGTCGCGCGAACGCACCGTCGCGATGGTGGTTCTTGCCGTGTATGTCGCTGGCGATGGCGCCGGCGAGGGTGACGTACCTGGTTCCGGGCACGACGGGCAGCGTCATGTCGTGCGCAGACAGGCGCGTCATCAGCGCCGCGAGCGTCGCTCCGGCCTGCGCGGTCACGGTCATGGCTCCTGGTCGACGGCGATGATCCGTCCATGCCGGTCATGTCGAGCACGAGACCCGCCGTTGCTCTGTGCGGCATCCCCGTAGCTTCGGCCGGCGCCGCGGGCGATGATCGCGCGCCCTGCCCTGACGCCATCCGCGATCGCGGCGGCGGCCTGCTCCACGTTGCGGGACGCGCCACCGCCGCGCGGCTCGCTCCGATCCTTCCCCAGCCGCTCAGCTCACGCTCGGCGCCCTGTTGCGCGCCGTGCGCCGGGTCACTGCCCGACATAGACGCCGCCCGATGAAGAGCATGCTCCAGGCGACGCTCAGGCCGAGCAGCGTGCGGTCGCGCAGGATCAGTTCCTCAGGCGCCTCGCCCGGCTCCGGCGCCGATCAACGCGGCATACCGACCGAGCCACAGCAGGAACGGCACGATCGAGAGGCATACCAGACGACGTGTGAGGGGCGGGTGAACGCCCATGCCGAAGTAGGCGACGACCGCCAGGCGCCGCGGCCCCGAGAAGCGTCGCCCGAAGGCCGGCGGGCGAATAGCGGCGAAGGGTCGCTCGGACCGGAGCCGACCCGCTGCTCTCGCGAAGCTCCGCATAGCGCTTGGCCGCGACGAGGTAGATCGGCACAACGCCGGTGACGATCACGAACTAGCGCGAGAGGTAGATGTCGCTGGCGACGCCGCCCGCCAGAGCGCGCAGGACGAAGCCGGCTGCGATCGCGAGCATGTCGAGGATCACTATGCGCCGCAGCCAGAGCGAGTAGCAGGCGGTCAGCGCGAGGTAGCCGCACGCAAGCACGCCGAGGCCCGGCGTGATGGCGACGCCGAGCGCGATTCCGGCTAGCGCGAGCGCCGCCGCTGCCCACATGGCGGCGCCGGCCGACAGTTCGCCGGCGGCGATCGGGCGACAGCGCTTGCGGGGATGCAGTCGGTCCTGGTCGACGTCACGCACGTCGTTCACGAGGTATGTCGCGCTCGAGACGAGGCACATCACGAGGAATGCGCCTGCGACCTGGGCTGCGACGAGCGGCTGGTAGATGACACCGGCGGCGCACGGAGCGGCGAGGACGAGCACGTTCTTCGCCCACTGGCGCGGGCGGCAGGCTCGCAGCAGAGCCGCGGCCGAGGATGTGCGCGCCGGGCGCGCCGGCGCTGTTCGAGCGGGTGAACAGCCCCAGCCACGCCGTCGTTGGCGACGGGCTCGTGATCAGCGGTCGATATGGCTTCTGTTCGACTGATGGCTTGAACCTCGTCCGGGCGACCGTTCACTGATGAGGACGGCCGCGGGACCGGGACAAGGATTCCACAGAAAGCCCTGGATCCAGGCCGATTACACACCTTCAGGCGGTGAGATTGTTCTCACGGCCTGCGGTGAGAATCCCTCCATGTTTACCCCGTAACCGGCAGGGGCCTCGCTACCGGGTGGGTACAGTCCTGAGCGTATGGAGTCCGCATCGCTCAGCCGCCACGGCTCGGGCCCCTCGCCACGACGTGGCGCACCCGGAAGCGAGCCGACGAAGATGGCGCGGCTCCGCCGGATGGCCCTCGTCGCCGCTGTCATCGCGCTGATCCCAGTCGCGAATATCGTTCATCGCGATGGCGACAGAACCGACCAACACGGCGTTCAACATCCGTGCCGTCGAGTGGCTGCGCGAAAACGGCGCCGCCGGGATCGTCGCCAAGGTCGAGTCCGTCGTACTACTCGCTCACGGCGCCGAGCAAGGGCGGCGCCGACGCTGCGAGCGCTGCCGAAGGTCGGCGTACGGCGTCGCCGGCTTCGGCGACGCCGAGCTCCGCATATCGCCCGCCGCGCATCCGCCGCTCCTGCACGCCGGCGCTCGCCGGGCGAGGGCGTCTGGCACGCAACCCGGCCGGAGACTCGCAAGCGAAGCCGCCGGTGCTGCTCACGACCATCCGCGACCAGCCCGAATACCCGCGTGTCGTGGCGGGCTGGCCTGGATCAACACAAAGCGAACGAAGCTCGCGCTGAACCCAGGCCGCCTGGAGCCGTCGGTCGAACTCCCGCGCGCGGGCCGATGGAGGTGCCCCCTGGGCACGCGCAGCACCTGCTCGCGACCTTCAACAGCGGCTTCAAGCTCGTCGACTCCGACGGCGGGTATCGCAGTGAACGGCCACACGTACGCGCCGATGCACGACGGGCTGGCGAACGATCGTCGGCTACACCGACGGCCGCGTTGACATGATCAACTGGACGTACGGCCCGACCGTGCCCGCAGGCGTCTCGTTCGCCCGCCAGAACCTCCCGCTGATAGTCGAGAAGGCAAAGCAGCGCCGAACATCGAAACACCGGCGGAATGGGGCGCGACGCGTCGGCAACGCCGTGCTGGTCTGGCGCTCGGCGGTCGGCGTCGACGCACACGGGAACCTGATCTACGCCGCCGGCGAAGACCAGACCGTCGGCAGCCTCGCCAAGGCGCTGATCCGGGCCGGCGCGGTGCGCGCGATGGAGCTCGACATCAACCCTACTGGACGAGCTTCATCACGTACGGCGAGCCCGGACGCACTGGAACCCGAGCAACCTGCTCGCCGGCATGGAACGCCCCGCCACGCGCTACCTCGAACCGACGACCGCGACTTCTTCGCCGTCAACCTGCGCTGAGCAGCGCGGTCCGGGCTCGCTTGGTCTCATCAGCAGCCTGCACCATGCGCTTCGTCGGTAGGAACCAAGCGGAGATGGTGGATCGCCGCGCAGGCGCTCCCGGGCCGCGAGCAGGCGATCGCAGATCCCAGACCGGCACGACGTGCTCGGCACGCCACTGAAGCGGACCGTTCCCGGAGGGGTGCGAGAGCGCCGTCTTCGGGATGGGCTGCTTCTGGGGAGCGGAGAGGATGTTCTGGCAGGCCGACGGCGTCTACACGACGGCTGTCGGATACGCGGGCGGCTTCACGCCGAACCCCACCTACGAGGAGGTCTGCAGCGGCCGCACCGGCCACACCGAGGCGGTGCTCGTCGCCTTCACACGTCGAAGACCTCCTACGCGGAGATGCTGCAGGCTCTTCTGGGAGGGCCACGACCCGACGCAGGGAATGCGCCAGGGCAACGACGTCGGCACGCAATACCGCTCGGCGATCCTCTGGCATGGCGAGAGGCAGCGCGACGAGGCGCAGCGCGTCGCTGACCGCCTACCAGCGCGTGCTCACGGCGGCCGGGCACGGAGAGATCACGACCGAGGTCGCCGAGCCGGCGCGTTCTACTACGCCGAGGAGCTACCACCAGCAGTACCTCGCCAAGAACCCGGGCGGCTACTGCGGGCTCGGCGGCACGGGCGTCAGCTGCCCGATCGGCACCGGCGTGCCCGCGTCCACCGTCTCGCCCGGAACCTCCAGCGACACCCGGTAGCCGCCGGCGCCGTCGACCGGGCCTCGCGCCGCGGGCGAGGGCGCCTGCGTGCCACTATCCTCCGGCCATGCAACTACCGCCTCTGTTGAAAGGAATCGATCCCGCGGTCGCCCGCGGAGTTTTGGAGAGCGCGCGCCGGCGCTCGTTCTGCCGCGGGGACGTCGACTACACGACGGCGACCCGGCGACTCGATGCTCGTCGTGACGGGCGGCCACTTCGCGCGCCGTCTGACCACACGGGCGGGACGGGAGTGCATGTTCCGGGTCTACTCGCCGGGCGACGTGTTCGGGCGTATTGCCGTGGCACCGCTGGAGGTCAGCGGTGCTGCTCGCCGCGGCGCAGCACGCCGGCCACCGGGCTCGACGGTGGACCATCTTCCAAGGCGCAGGACATCCTGGTGTAGGAGCACTCGTACACGTAGCCTGGCACGAGCGCCGATGCAGCGCCGACAAGATGCTTCAAGGCCAATCCACCGCTCGCGGCTCGTTCGCACGGTGACCGTCCACGTTCCCGTGGGCGACAATTTCACGCCGAGAAGCTACCACGCGGCGTCGGGCGGCGACGGCGTGCAACTGGCGCTCCCGAGCGCTTCCTTCAGCTCGTGGCGCCGCGGTCCTCGAAGACGATGCCGAGCCAACCACCGGATCTCTCACCGTCCCTGACACGAGAACCTCACCGAGGCCGGCGAATCGGCGGCGCCGCCAGCGGCTGGCTGCGCACTGCACATCCCGTCCCTTCACCCGTAGGAAACGGCCAGCACCACCGCGGGGCGTTGACAGCCGTATGTCCGCTGCTGAGAATGGCGCCGTGTCCGCCGCCGAGATCGACAGCTACCTCGACGCGCTCGATGCGACAAGGCGCGTGACGCTCGCCGGGCTTCGCGACACGATCGCCGCGATCGTCCCTGATGCGGAGCAGGGACTCTCGTACGGCCTGCCGGCGTTCAGGCTCCGCGGCAAGACGATCGCGGGTTTCGCGGCCTTCAAGAACCATCCGAGCTACCTCCCACACAGCGGCTCCGTGATCGCGCGTCTCGGCAGGCAGACCGAGGGCTACACAAAGACGAAGGGATCGCTGCACTTCGCGGTGGACGCGCCGCTCCCGGAGCCGCTCGTGCGGGAGTTGCTGGCAGCCCGGATATCTGAGGCGTTCGCCGGCAGGAGCTAGCTCCCTCGACGGTCGCTGCACGGTGATCAGGTGAGCACCGTTGCCGCACATCTCCGCGCGTTGCTGCGGGTTTTTCCGGAGCAACCGCGGCTGCGCGGCGCCTATGGTGGAGGGATGGGACGGTTCGTGGCTGTGTCTGCAGTTGCGGCGGCGCTCCTGGTGTTTCCGAGCGCTGCGTTGGCAGGCTGGTCGGCTCCGCGTGTACTTTCATTCGCGCACTACTCCTCGTATGCGAACACCGCCGTCGCTGTTGATTCGCGCGGGGACGGTGCGGTGGCGTGGGAGAGCGTTGGAGGCTGGCCGGCGGCATCACGGGGGCGCCGCTGCTCGTCGTCACCGACCAGGCAAGGCTGCTTCCCGCTGTCCTCGGTGCATGTCGCCGTCCGGATCGCCGGTGGAGCGCTCGTCACCCGGACGCTGTGGTCCGGAAGGGTCAACCCGACGATGCACCTGTCGGTCGTGATCGGTGGCGCCTCGGTCACGGTGGCGTGGGGCTACAGTCCCGCCGCATCGGAACTTGAGACGGTTCGCGCCGCTTACGGCCCTTTGGCCGGACGCTGGTCGCCGTCGAGGGCGATCGGGCGTTTCATCGGCCTGGATCCCTTCTTCGAGTACCCGCAGCTGGCGCTTGCGCCCAGCGGAGCGGTCCTCGCGGCGTGGAATGCCTGTGTGTCCTCGGCCTGCCGGTGGTCCGCACGACCGGGAGTCACCGTCGCGTGGCGGTCCCTGGGGCGGGGCTTCGGCGCGGCGCAGGTGGTTCACGATGCGGCGCTGGGAGCCTTCCCCCAGTTCGATGCTGGCGGGACCGCATACATGTACAGCCACTGCTCCGGGCGCGTGCTCATCGCGCCGGGCTACAGTCACCGGTTCAGCCGGGCCGTCATGCTCACACCGGGACCGGCACTGGCTATGAACCTTGCCGTCGACGGCGCCGGCCGGGGCCTTGCGTCCTGGGTGGCGGGAGCGTGCTCGTATGACGAGGCGGTCGGCAGCACGCCCGGCCCAGTGTTCGTGAGCCGTCTGCGAGGCGGCACGTTCACGGGGTCCCGCGCGCTGACCTCGAGCAGCACCATGGCGATCTCTGACAGCGCCGCCGCGGTTGCCGGCGGCGGCACGGTCAGCTGGGCTGTGTATGCGGTCGATGGCGTCCCGGAACCGTTCAGCGTCCAGCTGGGCGCCAACGGCCTGGTCGGCGCGACAGACCGGGGACCCGGCGCGCTCATCGCCATCGCCTCCGACGGAGGTGGCGATGCGGTGCTCGAGGGAGCCCCGGGCTCGGGCTCCCTGGCGAACAGGCTGTTCATCAGGCCTGCGCCCGGTGGCGGTGCCGATCAGCCGGCACCCGCAGCTTCCGGGGTAGCCGCCGCTGCCCCGTTCGGGCGTGCCGCCGCCGTGGCCTGGTACAGCGGATCCGCGCCGCTGCGCCTGTCGCTCTGGAGCCCGTGAGCCGCACCGCCCCGGTCCGGCGCGCGCGAAAGCGTGTGTGCAGACGGAAGGATGGAGGGCGTCAGATCCGGGCTGAGACATGGTCGACCCGGTAGGGTGTCGAGGCCGCTTGGCCACGTCGTGCAACGCCAACCGAGTCAGGAGTCCGCCTTGGACAGGGAGCAGCTGGAACGCTTTGAAGAGGAGCCCGTGGTGCTGCTCGACGCGGGCGAGTACACGCTGCGCATCGAGACGGTCGAGGTCGCGGAGGACGGGCTGTCGATCCGCCCGCTCTGCATCGTTGTAGGCGGGGATAACAGCAAGGTCTGTCCCGAGACCTACGACTTCAGCGAGGGCGGAGAGAATCGAGACGCGATCCTCAACCTCTACGCGTGGGGCATCAGCGAGGAGGAACTCGAGGAGACGGGCGGGGACCTGAAGTCGATCGGCGGCCTGCTCGTTGGTCGCGTGGCCCGGATCGCGCTGTCGCAGTCGGGATCCGAGGAGTCCGGCATCGTCAACACCCACAGGCCAGGCGCGATAGAGCCCCTGGCGCAAGACTGAGCCGTCAGCCGGCTCAGCTGCACCGGCCGCGCGCAGCTGGCTGATCACCGTGAGCTGCGCGGCTGCCAGGCGTCCCCTCCCCGCCCGGCACATCCGGTCATCGGCTATCACTGCATTTGACCTGCAACGCGGCACTCCGGACCTCAGCACCGGAGAGAAGGACTGACTGATGGCGCACGAGGACACGGAGCAGACGGGATCTGTGATCTGGCACGTCACGATGTCGCTCGACGGCTTCATCGCGGGCCCCGGGGACTCGATGGACTGGGTGTTCGACTACACCGGTCCGAACGAGGCGGTAGAGGAGGTTCTGCGAACCACCGGCGCGCTGCTGATCGGGCGGCGCAGCTACTACGTCGGCAGGCGCGAGGAGCAGCTCGCCGCGGTGTCAGAGACGGGTGGCGAGGCGTGGGATGGCCCCCGGTTCGTGATCACCCACGAGCCGCCGGCCGCGCCCGAGGACCCGTCGGTGACGTTCCTCTCCGACGAGCTTCCCCGCGCCGTGGAGATCGCGCTCGCCGCGGCCGACGGAAGGAACGTCGTCGTGATCGGAGCGACGGTTGCGCGGGCGGCGATCGACGAGGGGTTGATCGACGAGATCGTCGTCCATCTGGCGCCGGTGCTCCTCGGCGAGGGCGTTCGCCTGTTCGAGGGCCGGCCGAGCACACCCGTGAAGCTGGAGCGCACCGCGCTCGCTGAGTCCGGCGACATCACGGACCTGTGGTTCCGGGTCCTGAAGGAGAACGCCCCTTGAGCGCAATCGGGCGGCCACACCCCCGTGCGGCCGCCCGATGTTCCCCACCGTTGTTGCGCCCGTAGCGGGCGCGCCCTCCGCGGGCGCGCCCATTACGGGATTGCTACGCGTGCCCTACTACGCACCCGCCCCCGCGGGCAGGGTCGCCCCACCGGGCTTCCAGTCCGATGAGTGCGGCCCACCGAGCGTCGGCACGTCCGACGGGTAGACCTCGTTGCCGTGGATTGCGTGGTCGCCGATCTCCAGCTCCTCGTCTGTGAGGCGCAGGGGTACGAAGATCGACACGATCTTCAGCAGGATGAACGTCATGACTCCGCTGAAGACAATCACGAACAGACCTGTCTCGGCCTGCCAGCGCAGCAGTTTCCAGCTGCCGTGCACCACTCCGGAGATACCCGGCAGACTGCTCGCACCGCCGATCCCGATGTACTCGATGATCTTTGGTTCCGCGAACACCCCGACAAGCAATCCACCGCAGAGCCCTGCGATTCCGTGTGTATAGATCACCCCCAGCGTGTCGTCCACGCTTCGGAAGACGGGAGCTCGGCTCAGGAACCTGATGGCCATCCAGACGATCGTCGAACAGATGATGCCGATCGCGATCGCCCCCCATCCGTTCACGAACCCAGCCGCTGGTGTGATCGCAACCAGGCCGGTGATCATTCCGTTCACCGATCCGATAAGCGACGGCTTGTCACGGAAGATGTAGTCCCACGCGATCCACACGAGCATCGCGACCGCGGTGCACACGTTGGTGTTCAGGACCGCCGCTGACGCGTTGGCGCCTGCGTAGTAGGAGTCCCCTCCGTTGAAGCCGTTCCATCCGAGCCACAGCAGACCGGCTCCCGCAGCAACCATCAACAGGTTGTTGGGGGCGTCGACCTCGCGGTCTCGTTGTAGTCGTGGCCCGATCACGGCAGCCGCCACGAAGCCGGATATCCCGGCCGAGAGGTGGATGACGTAACCGCCCGAGTAGTCCAGGGCACCGCGGTGGGCGAAGTAGCCACCACCCCAGATCAGGAATGCGTTGACCGTGTACACGAACGTGATCCACAGCAGCACGAACGGGATCCACGCCTTGAAGCTGACGCGCCCGAGGACCGATCCGAGCATCAGGATCGGCGTGATCGCGGCGAACACGAACTGGAAATACACGAGCGACGAGAGTGGGAAGTGGAACGGTGGTCCTTCCGTAATGGATGGGATCACCGCCTGACCCTCCTCGGCCCCGGCGGAAAGTACGGTCCCCGACTTACCCCAGAAGGAGTCGAAGAAGCCCGTGCCTTTGCCGATCGGCGAGCCGAAGCCCATCTTGAAGCCCCACAGCACCCACGCGACGAGCACGAGTGCGAATGCGACGAATGTGAGCATCATGCTGTTGACCGACCAGCGCTTCTGCATGACCCCGCCGTAGAGGATCGCGAGACCGGGGAGACTCATCAGCCCCACGAACGTCGCCGCAGTCATCTGCCAAGCGTTGTCTCCGGGATTCAGCCAACTTGGGTATGCCAGCCAGGACATGTGCCTCCGTTTCCTGCGGTTGTTGGTATGGCCGGGGCCCGCGCGATCCATGCGCTGGCACCGGCCAATGACAGTGCCGCTATGAAATCTGCAGGCCGCGCATGCCGGTAGGGCCATCGTGGCCAACACTTGGCCATGAGCTTTAGACAGATGTCTAGATGCCCCTCGGGTTGCCGGTCAGCCGGTGCGAAATGGGAACCCGGCACGTTCGCACGCGACCTTGAGTTCCCGTTCCACGCTGTGGTAGGCGGACGGCGTGGCGCACACACGCCTGGCCTGGGCTCCGCAGGCGTGGAGTTCGGCGGCACCCAGCGTGCTGGCGAACGTCACCTGCACGCAGTCGCGGCGGGCCTTGGCCCCGCTGGTGAGCGCGTAGACGCCGAGTCCGATCAGCGCGAGCAGCGCGCACGCAAGCACGACAGCGACCGCCGTGCGCTCGCGCCTGCCCCATGAGAGCGGCTCGGAGAGCCGGCGTGACTGGTCCTGCATGATCATGCGCGGCCCAGGCTACTTGCTCGGGACGGGGGGCGCGAGGGCCCCGCCGCTACTCGCCTGCGTCGCCGGACGAAGTCGTTTCATCGGGCTTGAAGGACAGCGCGAGCGAGTTGATGCAGTAGCGCTGCCCGTTCGGCCCGGGCCCGTCGTCGAAGACGTGGCCGAGGTGTCCGCCGCAGGTGCGGCATATGACCTCTGTGCGACGCATGAAGAGGCTGTTATCCGGCCGCAGCTCGACCGCCGCAGCAACCGCGGGCTCGGTGAAGCTCGGCCATCCGGTGCCGGAGTCGAACTTGGTGTCGGCCGTGAACAGGACCGAACCGCATGCGGCGCACATGTAGTCGCCGGACTCCTTGTTGTAGACGTACTCGCCGCTGAAGGGCGCCTCGGTTCCGGCCTTGCGCAAAACCTCGTACTGCTCGGGCGTGAGCTGTGCACGCCACTCCTCGTCGGACTTGACGACCTCGGGATCGGATGAGGACATAGGCCATGTTCTAGCACCGGCTGCAACTTTTCGCGGATGCTATTCTTATGTTAACGTTCACGTCAGATTTCGACCGTCCCGGAGGCGATGCGACTTGGCAACAGTCCAAGCAGGCGGCACGCCCCGCCAGGAGCGCCCGAGGCGCTTCGGCGTCGCGGCAGGCCACGAGCACTACAAGTGGTGGGCACTCTCATGCACGAGCCTGGGGATGCTTCTCGCCGCGACCAACTCGGGCACGCTGATCATCGCCCTGCCCGACCTCGAGCGCTCGCTCCATGCGAGCCTGCTCGCGCTGGTCTGGGTGATCCTCGCCTACCTGATCGCCGCGACCGTGCTGGTGCTCACCGCTGGCCGCCTCAGCGACCTGTTCGGGCGCAAGCGGGCCTATATCGGAGGATTCGTCGTGTTCGCGCTCGCCTCGCTCGGTGCCGGCTTCTCCGCCGACGCGACCGTCCTGATCCTCTGGCGCATCCTTCAGGGCATAGGTGCCGCCTTCATATTCGCGAACGCCGCCGCACTCGTCACCGATGCGTTCCCGAAGGAGCAACTCGGCCTGGCGATGGGAGCGAACACGATGGTCGCGGCGATCGGGCTGGTGCTCGGGCCCGTGCTCGGCGGCGCGCTCGTCGCGATCTCCTGGCATTGGGTGTTCTGGTTCAACGTTCCGCTCGCGCTCGCCGGCGCAGCCTGGGGCGCGCTCATCCTCCGGGAGCTGGCGAAGGCGGACACCGTCCGTGGCTTTGACGTGTTGGGGACGACGACGTTCGTCGTCGGGCTGACGGGCCTGGTGCTGGGCGTCTCGAAGGGAGGGCTCAGCGGTTGGAACGACACGCTTGTGATCGTGGGCCTGGCCGCCGGCGCCGTGCTGCTGCCCCTGTGGATCGTCATCGAGAAACGCTCGCGCGCGCCGATGCTCGACCTTACGATCTTCCGCAACCGGCTGTTCGCTGCCTCGAGCGGCGCCGCGTTCATCAACGGGCTCGCGCGGTTCGCGCTGATGTTCCTGTTCGTCTTCTACTACCAGGGTGCGCAGAGCCACACGCCGATCACGGCGGGCATCATGCTGATGCCGCTTGCGGTCGGGATGCTCGTCGCCTCGCCGATCTCCGGGATGTATGCCGACCGCCACGGGTCCCGCGCGCTTGCGGCGGTGGGGATGTTCGTCAGCGCGTGCGGCCTCGCCGCGATGACGACGCTGCAGGTCCACAGTCCGTACTGGCAGAGCGCACTATGGCTCCTGCTCGTCGGCGTCGGCTCGGGGATGTTCAACAGCCCGAACACGGCCGCGATGATGGGCGCTGTGCCCGCAAAGCGCCGCGGCGTGGCCGCCGGGGCGAGAACCCTGCTGCAGAACACGGGTGCGATCCTCTCGATCGCGTTCGTGATGGCGATCATCACGTCCGCCGTACCGAAAGCGACGCTGTTCGCGGTCTTCTCCGGGCTGGCCTCCGGGCTCTCGTCCGCTGCGCTCGCCCCGTTCATCTCCAACATGCACACCGCGCTGTGGTGCCTTGCGGCGGTTTCGCTGCTCGGAACCGTGGTCTGCCTGATGCGCCCCAGTCATGTCTCGGTTGAGGATGAGGCCCTGATCGCCACGCATGCCTCCCCCACGACCCCCGCCCCCGCCCCCGCCTCGACCGTCTCGGCCGGCTCCCGATGAGCACCCAGCAGGCTCCGAGCGAGGTGCCCGCGCGGGACGGCGAGACGCAGGAGAGCCTGCGGATCGGGGACGTCGCGCGCCTCGCGGGCACCACGCCCAGGACCATCCGCTACTACGAGGAGATCGGCCTGCTGCCTCAGGCGCCCGCGCGTGCCGCCGGCCAGCACAGGCTCTACACGCACGCCGAGGTCGATCGCCTGCGCGAGGTGATGAGGCTGAAGCACCTTCTCGGTGTCTCCCTCGAGGAGCTCAAGACACTGCTAACGGCCGAGCAGGCGCGCGCTGAGGTCCGCGAGCAGCTGCGCCGCGAGGATGTGGACGCCGAGCGTGAGCGTGAGCTCCTCGGCGAGGCGCTGGGACACATAGAACGCCAGCTCGACCTCGTCAGACACCGCGCGGCTGAGCTCGCGAGACTCGAGCAGGAGCTCCTCGAGACGCGCCGGCGCGTGCGCCGGCGCCTGCGCGAGCCGGACGAGGACGCGCCGGCCGAGAGCGACATCGGCGCCACCGCCGCAAGCGGCTAGGGAGCACGCCACACCTGTCCACGCGAAGGTCGACGAATGAGGGGAGAAGGCAGCGCATGAGCAAGACGTTGGTCAACCTCAGCCCGGAGGGCGTTGCCGGGGCGGTCACCGAGCCCGCCGGACTTGACGCGCAGAGCGTGCGCTTCGCGGGCTCAGGGGCGGACATGGTCGACGGGTACCTGGTCCGGCCGGCGGCCGCCGGCACGCTCCCGGGGATGATCGTGATCCACGAGGCCGGAGGCCTGAACGATCACATCCGCGACGTCGCGGGCCGCATCGCGCAGCTCGGCTACGTGACGCTCGCCGTGGACCTGTACACCCGCGAAGGCGGGCCACCGCCGATGGATGACGTTCAGGCGATGATGAGCAGGCTCTTCTCGATCCCGGACCGGCGTGTCGTCGAGGACCTGACGGGAGCTGCAGAGTTCCTGCGGGCACGAGAGGACGCCAGCGGGAAGGTCGGCTGCATCGGGTTCTGCATGGGCGGCCGGTACACGCTCCTGTTCGCATGCTCCACCGGTTCGCTCGATGCGGCCGTCGACTGCTGGGGGGGCTTCATCGACCGCTCGACGCCCGAGGAGATCTCGACCGACGCGAGGCCCGAGCCTCCGCTCGATCTGGCAGGGCGGCTGTCGTGTCCGCTTCTGGCGGCGGTGGGCGCGGAGGACGTCAACCCCTCCCCCGCGCTCGGCGAGCAGCTCCGCGAGCGCGCATCCGAGAGCGGCCACCCGGTCCAGGTCGACATCTACGACGGCGCAGGCCACGCCTTCTTCGCCGACTACCGCCCGACCTACCGACCCGAGCCCGCCGCGAGGCTCTGGCACCGGATCGTCCCGTTCCTCGCGAGCAACCTGAACGATGGCTGAGGACCCGAGCGGCACCCTTTCTATAGTGGGGCGCAGGTATCGGTGGGCACGCGATGACCGCCCTGTTCTCGGCGGGTGCGGGCAGGGGAGCTCGCATGGGCCCGCGCTGAGGACGCGGCCCCGATCGCGCGGCTGTTAACCCCGGAGAGCAACGAGGAGGCTGTCTTGGAGCGCAAGTGGTGGACCCTGATCGCTGTCTCGATAGCGATCTTCATGCTGCTCCTCGACATCACCGTCGTCAACGTCGCGCTGCCCGACATCCAGCGATCGCTGCATTCGAGCTTCCAGGATCTGCAGTGGGTAGTGGATGCCTACTCGCTCACGCTCGCGGCGTTCCTGCTCACCGCCGGCTCGCTCGGCAGACCGGCTCGGGCGCAGGCGTGTGTTCACCGCCGGTCTCGTGGTGTTCACCGCCTCCTCGGTGGTGTGCGGTCTCTCCTCCTCGCCGCTGATGCTCAACCTCGCGCGAGGCGTGCAGGGGGTCGGCGGAGCCATGATGTTCGCGACATCGCTCGCGTTGATCGCACAGGCCTTCGAGGGCCGTGAGCGAGGCACCGCGTTCGGGGTCTTCGGAGCTGTCACCGGGGCGGCGGTCGCGGTCGGACCGCTGGTGGGCGGGATCATCACGTCGGCGATCGGCTGGGAGTGGATCTTCTTCGTGAACCTGCCGATCGGCGTCTGCGCGGTCATCCTGACGGTGATGAGGGTGCAGGAGTCGCGGGACCCGAACGCCGCCCGCGTGGACTGGATCGGCCTGGTCACCTTCTCCGGGTCGCTGTTCCTGCTCGTCTTCGCACTCGTCCGAGGCAACGACGCCGGTTGGGGCTCGACGCAGATCGTCGCGATGCTCGCGGCCTCCGTGGTGCTGATAGTGCTGTTCCTGGTGGCGGAGCTCGCACAGGAGCGGCCGATGCTCGACCTCTCCCTGTTCCGCAGGCCGGCCTTCGTGGGCGCGAACGCCGTCGCCTTCACGATCTCAGCGTCGATCTTCTCGATGTTCCTGTACCTGACCCTGTACATCCAGGACGTGCTCGGCTACAGCCCGTTGCAGGCGGGCCTGCGCTTTCTGCCGATCACACTGCTCTCGTTCATAGTCGCGCCGTTCGCCGGCCGTCTCACCGTGAGGGTCCCGGTGCGCCTGCTGCTCGGAACCGGCCTGGCACTCGTCGGAGCCGGGCTGTTCAGCATGACCGCGGTCGACGCGACCACGAGCTGGACGGCGCTCATTCCCGGGTTCATCCTGGCTGGTGCCGGAATCGGCCTGGTCAACCCGCCGCTCGCCTCGGCGGCCATCGGGGTCGTCCCGGCGACACGGAGCGGCATGGCGTCGGGCATCAACAGCACGTTCAGGCAGGTCGGTATCGCAACGGGCATCGCGGGTCTCGGCGCGATCTTCCAGCACAGCGTCACACAGCACACGACGGCGTCACTCGCCCGCAGCGGGCACGCCGGTGAAATCGTCTCCGCGGCACATGGACAGCTCGGCACGCTGCTGCAGTCCGGCGAAGTGGCGGCCGTCGCAAAGACTGTCCACCCCGCCGCGTTCGCAGCGCTCACCAGCGCGTACCGCGTCGGGTTCACCGACGCGCTCACGACCATCCTGATCATCGCCGGACTGGTCGCGCTCGCCGGCTCGGCGCTGGCGTTCGCGCTCGTGCGCAGCCGCGACTTCGTTGCCAGCCACGAGCGTGCGTCCTCACCGCAGGAGACAGACGCCGCTGCCGTGCCGGCAGCTTGAGGGCTGCGTGCCGGTCATCCACCCGCGGGCGTCGCACGGAGCTGAAACCCGTCGCACGCGAGCACCGGAAGGGCTGGATAGCGCGGGTATGCCGGGTCGACCCGCGAGAGCCTGCAGAGCGAGAACGTCGATCCGCGGGTGTTGCGGACAAGGTGCTGGTGCTCACACCTGTCGCAAAGGCCCCCGCGCGGGCGAGCATCCTGCGCATGTTCACGAGTGCTCATCCACGTCAGCTTGCCACGGGCGGCCCGATCGGGATATTGCCGAAGCGGCTCGTGCGATACTCGTTGCGTAGACAACTATGAGGACGTTCAACCGCCTACTCGGATTTCTGCGCCCGTACAGACGCGGCGTCATCGCCTCATGCGCCCTCGCGAGCGGGGCGATGCTCATGACGGTCGCCCTCCCCTACCTCTCCGGCGAGGCGGTGAACTCCATCCAGAAGGGCGCGCAGCACGCCAAGGAACACGATGTTGTGGCGCGGGCAGCGGACCACCACACACTCGAGATGCTGGCGCTTGCGATCCTCCTCGTCGTCCTGCTCCGCTGGGGCCTGATGTACATGCGGCGCATGATCGCCGGGCGGGTGTCGCTGGGCATCGAGTACGACCTGCGCGAGCAGATGTATGCACGGCTTCAGGCCCTGGAGCTCGGGTTCTTCGACCACCAGCAGACGGGCCAGCTGATGTCGCGGGCCACCGTGGACCTGCAGGCGGTCCGCTTCTTCCTCGGCTACGGGCTCGTGTTCATCCTGCAGTCCGCGCTGACCCTGGTGCTCGCGGGGATCGCGATGATCATCATCAACCCCGCCCTCGGGCTCATCGCGATGGCCCCCGTCCCGTTCGTCGTCGTGATCTCCCAGCGCTACGGACGCCGGGCCAGGCCCGCGATCCAGGAGGTGCAGCAGCGAATCGCCGAGCTCACGGCCAACGCCGAGGAGAACATCTCGGGCGTCCGCGTCGTGAAGTCCTTCGCGCGCGAGCCGCTGCAGCTCGAGCGCTTCAGGACGAGCGTCTCGCGGGTCTTCTCGCAGGCGATGGTGGCAACGCGGCTCGAGGCTCGCTACAACCCGATGATCGGCTTCCTGCCGCAGCTCGGACTCGGCGCGGTGCTGCTGCTCGGCGGCCGCAGCGTCATCCACGCGCACCTCACGCTCGGGCAGTTCACCGCCTTCTACTTCTACCTGAACATGCTGATCGCCCCGATGCGCTCGCTCGGCGTGACGCTCGGACTCGCTCAGCGGGCGACCGCGTCCGGCGCCCGCATCTTCCAGGTGCTTGACCGTGCCCCTCGCCTGACCAGCGCCCCCGGCGCTCCCCCGCTCGGCGCCGGTAACGGCCATGTCGAGTTCCGCGGCGTGACGCTGCGCTACGACGGCACCGACGAGTTCGGTGCCAGCCGCTCGCACGACGGCCGCACGGCCGTCCAGCGCACCGCCCGCGCAGTCCTGCAGGACGTGGACCTCGACGTACCCGCGGGACGCACCGTCGCACTCGTGGGTGCCACAGGGTCGGGCAAGACGAGCCTGGTCTCGCTCATCCCGAGGCTGTATGACGTGAGCGACGGCGCAGTGCTGATCGACGGCGTGGATGTGCGCGCGGTCGACGTCGGCTCGCTCCGTGCGGCCGTGGCGGTCGTCAGCGACGACCCGTTCCTGTTCTCCGCGTCGATCGCCGAGAACATCGCTTATGCACGGCCCCTGGCCACCCGCGAGGAGGTCGAGAGCGCCGCGCGGCGCGCCCAGGCGCACGAGTTCATCGAGCGCCTGCCGCAGGGCTATGAGACACAGGTCGGCGAGCGCGGCCTGACGCTTTCCGGCGGCCAGCGCCAGCGTCTTGCGATCGCGCGCGCGCTCGTGGCCGATCCGCGGGTGCTGATACTCGACGACGCCACGTCCTCGGTGGACTCCTCGACCGAGCGCCAGATCAAGCTCGCGCTCGACGAAGCGATGCAGGGCCGGACCACCTTCATAATCGCCCACCGCCTCTCCACGATCGCGCTCGCCGACGAGATCGTCGTACTCGACCACGGACGCGTGATCGCGCACGGCAACCACGAGCAGCTGCTCGAGCAGTCCGAGCTCTACGCGGAAATCGTCGAGAAGGGGCTGCCCGACCAGGTCTTTCTCACACGTGAGACGCGAACCGCGGAGGTGAGCGGCCTGTGAGCCCGGGCGTGGGACGAGGAGCGGGTGGCGGCGGCGGACACTTCGGCCGCACGCAGTGGACCGGCGAGCGCGCGTCGAAGGGCAGCCGCGGGCGCAACCTGCGTGGCCTGCTCGCGCTGCTTCGCCCGTACAGAAAGCGCTCTGCGCTCATGCTCGCGGCGCTCATCGTCGGGACGGGCGCCACCCTCGCGCCTCCGCTGCTCGCGAAAGTGGCGATCGACGACGGCATCGAGAAGCACGACACCAGGACGCTCGTGCTCGTCGTCGTTGCATTCCTCATCGCCGCGCTCCTCGTGTGGGTCATGACCTACGCGCAGACATATCTGGTCGGCTGGGTCGGCCAGCGCGTGCTCGCTGACCTGCGGCTGCGCATCTTCACCCACCTGCAGTCGCTCCCGGTCGGCTTCTACGAGACGCGCCCCGCCGGCGTGCTGATCTCCCGCATGACCAACGACGTCGAGGCGCTGGACTCGCTCGTGACCGACTCCGTCGTGACGCTCTTCCAGTCGGGCCTGACGCTGATCGGCTCGATCGTGATCCTCTTCCTCCTCGACCTCCAGCTGGCGCTGATCACATTCCTCGTCTTCCCCCTGCTGCTCGGCGCATCTCTCTGGTTCAGGCTCGTCTCCGTCGGCGCGTTCCGGCGCACGCGCGAGACGATCGGCTCCATCACCGCATATCTGCAGGAGACCCTGTCGGGCATCCGGGTCGTCCGGAGCTTCGGTCAGGAGCCCTTCCACGAAGCCCGCTTCGCGGAGCTGAACGAGGACAACCGCGAGGCGAACATGGTGACGGTTCGGCTGAACGCGATCTACTTCCCGGCGGTCGAAATGCTCTCCGGCGTCGCTATCGCCGGGATCGTCCTGTACGGCGGCAACCAGGCGATCGAAGGCGCGATCACCGTCGGGACGGTCGTGGCCTTCATCGGCACGCTCTCCAACCTGTTCGACCCTGTCCAGCAGCTCTCGCAGCTCTACACCACCTACCAGTCGGGCATGGCAGCGCTCGAGAAGATCTTCCTGCTGCTCGACGAGAAGGCTGACCTGAAGGACAGCGAGGGGGCGGTGGAGCTTCCGCGCATCCAGGGCGAGATCCTGTTCGACGACGTGACGTTCGCCTACGCGCGCCGGCGCGGTTCAGAGGAGAGCACGGCGCCGGCACTTGCACTGGACCACGTGACACTGCGTGTGCCGCCGGGGCAGACCGTCGCGCTCGTCGGTGCGACCGGAGCGGGCAAGTCGACGATGGCCAAGCTCGTCGCGCGCTTCTACGATCCCACCGGTGGGCGCGTGCTGATCGACGGCCACGACCTCAGGGACATCTCGAGCTCCTCGCTGCGCTCGCAGATGGGAATCGTGCCCCAGGAGGCGTTCCTGTTCTCGGGCACGATCGGCGAGAACATCTCGTTCGGCAGGCCCGACGCGACCGAGCAGGAGATCCGGGCCGCGGCCCGCGCGGTCGGAGCGGACGACTTCATCTCCGAGCTCGGCAGCGGCTACGACACCGAGGTGGGAGAGCGCGGCGGCCAGCTGTCCGCCGGCCAGCGCCAGCTGATCGCGTTTGCGCGAGCGCTGATAGCCGACCCGCGCATCCTGGTGCTCGACGAGGCCACCTCGAATGTGGACCTGCACACCGAGGGACGGATCGAGAGCGCGCTGCGCCGCCTGCTGCACGGCCGCACCTCGATCGTGATCGCGCACAGGCTCTCCACGATCCGCCAGGCCGGCTGGATCGTGGTGCTGGAGCACGGTCAGATCTCAGAGCAGGGGACGCACGACGAACTGATCGCGGCTCAGGGGCGCTACTTCACGCTCTACCGCGACTGGGCGACGCAGTCGGCGGCGTAGCCGCTGCCACGACGCCGCCGGGCGATCCACGTCCCGTTACGGGCTGACCCAGTGCATCGCCAGGAACGTCCCGCGGCTGTCGACCAGGCCGAGGTTGGCCACGCCGTTCTCGATCACGATCGCGTACACGTGTTCACCGGCTGCGAGTTTCACCAGGTCGCTCGCCGTCTGGATGGTGTCGGCATCCGTTGGTCGCATTCACCCAGCTCGCGGCGTCACAGCACCCCGGCGCGGCGATCCCGAGGAAACGCTGCCCGTTCACGTTCGATTCCCACTCCGCTCCGGCGTCGACCTGGTAGACGCCGGCGATCGGGGCTCTCAGCGTGACGTAGTCCTGCGGTGAGGCTTCCCCGTCGAACAGCCCGTCGTTGTCGAAGCATCCTCCCGAGATGCACGCGCTCGCGCCGCCGGAGAACTGAACCGCCGACTGCGCGTTTTCGCTGATCGACTCGTTGTGCGCGAGCCCGATGCGGGCCGCTGGGATCACACCGAGCTTCGATGGGGTGACCGCCCCCGCCCTGAGGGTCGGCGACGGATATGAGCCGGTCAGGTCTCCCCCTGCCGCTCCCGTGTCCGGGCCGGGCGGTCCCTGGATGCCTTCCTTGCCTGCCTGGCCTTCTTTGCCTGCCTGGCCTTCTTTGCCTGCCGGGCCTTCGTGGCCGGCCTGCCCCTGTGGTCCGGCGGCGGCGCGTCCGCGCAGGCTCTTGAGCACCTTCGGGTTGATCTGCCGCGTCGAGTTGATCAGGTAATGACCGGCGGCCAGAGCTCCGCCGCTCATCGCGAACACGAGCGCGAGCGTGGCGGTGACGTTGGCGTACGTCAGATGCCTGCGAATGGACGACAGCACGCGTCAGCGACCTCCGGATGGCCGGGCGCGCCCCATCGTCGCCCGCGGGGCGCGAACTCCATCACGCAAGCCGGACGTTGCGGGCTTTCACCGGCGCCGCCGACGGCGCCGGGGCAGATCAGACGGGCGGCCTCAGCCGGCCAGGATTCGCAGGAGGATGATCCCCGCGATCAGCAGCAGCACGAGGATCTCGCGCCTGAGCAGGCTGCCCTCGAAGCGCTGGTCCCGCCGGACCTCATCTCGGAACTCGTCCGACCACACCTCGTCCGGGTGGCGCACGAGCAGCCGCGCTTCAACTCCGTCACGCGGTGGCGGGCTCATACCGTCAGCTGCTCCTCGACGCGGCCGACCTTCTCGGTCTTCTCCCACTTCTGCTCGGACCCGCTGAGCTCGGCGATGTAGCCGCCGACGGTGATCGCACACAGCAGCGGGCCGTAGCCGACTATGTAGAGAAGTGGCTGCACCAGCATGCGCAGGTGCCCGGACTCATCCAGGCGCTTGAGAAGGTAGGCGCAGAGGATCGAGAACGTCAGCCACAGGTCTGCGAAGAGCAGAAGGTATGTCGCCAGCGTCCCTCCGGAGCGCAGGCCGAGCGCGTCGATCTGGGGGCCGAGCTGCGCGGTGAAGATCGGCCCGAACAGCCCGACGACTATCAGGGTGAGGTTGATCGCGCCGGGAAAGAACAGCCCCTCGCGCCAGCAGCGTCTGCCGGTTTCGGGGTCGATCAGCAGACTCGAGCAGGTGATGAAGATGAAGGCACAGCCGGTGAGCGCCCACAGGAAGCGGAACGCCTGGATCGACATCGCGCGGTCTGTGAAGAACAGCACGACCAGGCCCGTCGTCGCAGCCAGCATGAACACGGGCATGAACACCACCGACGCCCAGATCGACGCGAACGTCGGGCCGCCGAGGCCTCCGACGCGAAGCGGATGCAGCCACACCCTGCGAAAGCGCCACGTCACCTGGGTGTTGCCCCGCGCCCAGCGGACACGCTGCTTCCACAGCGCCGTGATCGTGTCCGGCTCCTCGGCCCACACGACCGCGTTGCCCTCGAACCGCACGAGGTAGCCCGCGAGCTGGATCCGGAAGGTGGTCACCGTGTCCTCTGCGAGCGTCAGGGTGTCCAGCTCCCCGCCGAGGCGCTCGAGCGCCTCGCGTCGTATCAGCTGGGCCCCGCCGGCAAGGCAGGCCTGTGCGCCGATCGTGTTCTGGGCGCGTCGAGCGGCTGCCTGCGCGGTGATGTACTCGAAGCCGACGAAGCGATTGACGTAGTTGGCCGGCCGGCTGCCCTCCTTGATGTATGCGGTCACGCCACCGACGAGCTGGTCGGCGAGATGCCGGGACATGCGCCGCAGCGCCGTTGGCGTGAGGAGCACGTCCGAGTCGATGATCATGACGGCTTCGTACCAGTCGTCCTCCTGGATGCGGGTCAGGCCGTAGTTGATCGCCGCGGCCTTGCCCTGCCCGCCTTCCTCGCGGCGCAGGTCGACGACGGCGCCCTGCCAGCGCTCGGATCGCTCGGCGATGATCTCCGGGGTCTCGTCGGTGCTGCCGTCGTCGACCACGTAGACGCGGAGCCTGTCGCTCGGGTACTGCATCGCCATCAGCGTGTCGATCGTCCGCCCGATCACCGCCCCCTCGTTCCAGGCGGGAATCACGATCGCCACCCGCGGGTACACCTCCGATACGCGTGCGTAAGGCCGGCGGAGCACATGGATCGACGCAAGCAGGTACTGCACGCAGCCGACCACGACCACCGTGGCACCCGAGATGACCATCGCGAACAGGACGATGTCAATGGCTTCGATCACTGCCGGCCGCCCAACATGTGGGCTGTGATGACCGGCGCCCCACGCGTGAGCACGTGGTCGGTCGATGCGGCCGGCCTCTCACCCGGAAGGTCGCTCTCGCGGATCACCTCGAGGGGCTCGGCGTGCTCGCTGCTCGCAAAGCGCCCCCAGTAGCGTGCTGTGGCGCGAAGCAGATCCGGGGCCAGGTATCCGCGGATCTCCGTCTGCGAGCGGTATGGCTCGATCATCGCGAGCTTGCGCTCGAGCACGTCGTCCACCGAGACGAAACGGGTCGGCCTGAAGTCGACCGTCGCCGACGGGCTCTGGTAGCTGTAGATACACGGAACCGACCGTGCCGCGATCAGCGAGGCGAAATGCACGCTGCGATGGTCCTGGTGCAGGTCGTGGGCGCTGTGGGTGTAGACGGTCGTGGGCCTGACAGCCGCGACGATGTCGGAGATCGCGCTGACGGTCGTGTCGTTCATCGCGATCTCGGTGTCCTCGAAGTCCAGGATGTAAAGGCGCGCCGAGAGCAGCCGTGCCGCGCACTCGGCCTCTGCGATGCGCACGCCCCTGTCCCCACCGGCCTCGCCGGCGGACATTGTCAGGAGCGTGATCGCCTGGCCAGCGTCGCGGTGTCGCAGGAGCGCGCCCGCGCACCCGATCTCGATGTCGTCAGGGTGCGCCCCGATAGCCAGGACGCGCTCGCTCGGTGCGCGCCGGCGCCGGCGCTCGGCGTCGAGCGCCGCGGCGGCGGACACCTTCTCGGCGAGTTCCTTCGCCATCACCGGCCGCGCGAGGTAGTCGCTTGCGCCGGCCCTCATCGCCTCGACGGCGTCCTCGAGCCGCTCGTCACCGCAGAGGAGGATCGCGACCGGCTCGGGGTCCCTCGAGCGGCTCGCGCGCACCACCTCGATCCCTCCCAGGCCGGGAAGCTCGACCTCGGTGACGAGGACGTTCCAGTCACCGGTCAGCAGCAGGTCCAGTGCCCGCTCCCCGCTCGTGACCCACGTGACGTCCGCGTTCTCCTGGAGCAGGCTCCGGGTCTCACCTGTGAAGGCTCCCTCGTCCCCCACCAGCAGTACGCGCGTGCTCTGCGGACTCATGGTGCTGCGCTCCCCGCAGCCACGCCCGGGAGCGGCGCGACTGAGACCATCTCACCGGCGCCATGCGCCCGGCGCTCGGTTTCGAGCGCCTTCAGCTCGGTGTCGGCGAGCTCGGCGAGAGGAACGACCTGCCCTTCCAGGTAGCGCACCATCGCCACGTCGGTGAACCGGAGGGGCTCTCGCGGCAGCGCGTCGCCGAGCGCCTCGGCCAGCGCCAGCGACGGCATGTCGATGCCCGCCGCGACCGTCAGGGGCATCGTGCCGGGGAACCTCGGGTTCACCTCGAGCAGCGCCGGGGTCCCGTCGCCGGCGCGCTTGACCTGTACGTTCGCGACGGTCGTGAGCTCGATCGCGTCCGCCACGGCGAGAGCGAGCGACTGGAGTCCCTCATCGTGGAGGGTGCGTCCCGCGACCGCCACTCCCGAGTCGACCTTCAGCCGCTCACGGGGCACGACGGCGCGCACGACGCCGTCGGCGCCGGCGAGCACGTCCAGCGAATACTCCTGCCCCGGAAGGTGCTCCTGAACGATCAGGGTCGCGTCACGCGGCACGCGCTCGAGCTGCTCGCGCGTGCGAAGCAGCTCAACGCCGCGCGAACCGCTGCCTCGCCGCGGCTTTGCGATCACCGGCAGCTCGGGCTCGCCGGGATCGAAGATCTCGTCGGCCAGCCAGCATGCGGGCACGCGCACCACCTCGCGGCAGCGCTGGTGCAGCAGCCACTTGTCCAGGCACACCTCGAGTGTTCGCTCGCCCGCGAGGACCATCGCCACTCCCGCCCGCTCGAAGTGCTCGCGCGTGCGCGCGAGCGGCAGGAGCTCCTCGTCCACCGTCGGGATCAGCACGTCGACGTGCTCGCGGATGCACAGCTCCAGGAGCGAGGCGGCAAAGCCTGCGCTGTCGCCGCGCTGGACGATCGCGCGCTGAGCGGGCGCAACGAGGTACAGACCAGCGGCATTGGGGTCGATGTCGGCCGCGAGCGTGATCACGCTCTCGCCCGCGATCGCGCGCATGACGGCTATCCCCGAAGGGCCGCCGACGCCCGTGATCAACGCCACATGGCGCCGCTGCGCCGTCATCGCGGGCACGGCCCGGCATGCCGGCGGGACGCCGCTGGCGGACGAAGGGGGTCGACTGGTGGGTGCTCGGGGCGCACTGGTGCCTCTCAGAGGGTTCGCTTACCGTTGGTATCGGCGGGTGATCCCGTTCCGGCGCCCGTAGAAAGCCGCAGCACCATCGTTGGCGGCGACTTGGGGCGGCATGCTTCGCGGTTCACCGACGCACGGGCGAGCCGGCGACCAGCGCGGCGCGCGGGTCCAGCGCGAGGAAGCGTTCGACGGCGTCGGCGTCCAGCGGGCGACAGAGAAGGAACCCCTGCCCCTGGTCGCAGTGCTGAGACTGGAGCATCTCGAGCTGCTCCTCGTCCTCGATCCCCTCCGCGAGCGTCTGCATGCCCAGAGCCCTCCCGAGCTCCACCACCGTGTGGATCAGGGCGTTCGCCACGGGCGAGCTCACGTCGCCGTCGATGAACGAGCGGTCGAGCTTGAGGGCGTCCGCGGGGAACCGGCGCAGATACGCGATCGAGCTGTAGCCGGTTCCGAAGTCGTCGATCGCGATGCGCAGGCCCAGCGCCTTGAGCCTGGCCAGTCGCTGCGCGGCATCGTCGGCGTCGCGCATGAGCGCCGTCTCGGTGATCTCGAGGGTCAGCGACTGCGCGTCGAGGCCGCTGCGCCGCAGGGCGCCGCGAACGTCCTCGAGCAGCCCGTCGTTCCGGAGCTGCATGGCGGAGACGTTGACCGCCACGCCGACCTCATGGCCGTGGTTTCGCCACTCGGCTGCTTGCCGGCAGGCCTCGTGCAGCACCCAGCGGCCGATGGGGATGATCGCGCCGCTGGTCTCCGCGACAGGGATGAACTCGTCGGGCATCAGGACACCGCGGACGGGATGCTCCCAGCGGACCAGCGCCTCCATGCCGATGACGCATTCCGAACGCAGGTCGAATACCGGCTGGTAGACGATCGAGAGCTCACGGCGGCGCAGCGCGTCCGCGAGATCCATCTCCATCGTCAGGCGTTCGCGCGAGGCGACCTGCATGCGCGGCGCGAACAGCGCGTACTGGTTGCGGCCCTTGTTCTTCGCGGTGTAGAGCGCGAGGTCCGCGTCACTGAGGAGTTCGTCCGCGTCGGCGCGGGGGCCCACGGCGATCCCGATGCTCGCCGACATCGTCAGGCGCCGCCCGCCGCTGGTCGTCAGGTCATAGGGCTCCCGCAGGACGGCGAGAAGGCGTCCTGCCACCAGCTCGGCTCCGGAATCGAGCGTCGAGCCGTCGACGAGCACGACGAACTCGTCGCCGCCGAGGCGGGCCGCGGTGTCGCCCTCCCTGACGACGGTGAGGAGCCTCGAGGCGACCATCTGGAGCAGCTCGTCCCCTGCGGCATGCCCGAAGCTGTCGTTCACGTGCTTGAAGCCGTCGATGTCGATGTACAGCGCGGCGATGGGAATGTGCTGCCGGCGCGCGCGCGCGAGCATCTGCTGGGCGCGGTCGAGAGCGAGGACGCGGTTCGGGAGTCCCGTCAGGGAGTCGTGCAGCGCCTGGTGGCGCAGCTGCCCGGTCTTCTCGTCCACCAGCCCCATCGCCCGCTCGCGCGAGCGGGCGAAGACCACCACGAGCGCACACACCAGGGCGCTCACCACGAGTCCGACGAGTATGAGCAGCAGGCCCGCGGCGTTCGCCGACAGGCCGCCGGCGACCGGCAGACCGGAGACCGCCACGGTCCACACTCCCCCGATGTCCAGTGTCGTGGTGTGCGTGAGCGCTCCGCTCGGAGCCCTCCCGGTGCGTCCGATGAGCTGCGCGCCCGCGCCCGGATTGGTGTGGTAGAGCGAAACCTCCAGCCCCCGGTGCTGGCCGGCCGCCAGCGTCATGATCGCGGGGATGTCGAACGACGTCAGGACCCATCCCGCGGAGGCAGCCCGCCGCTGTGCGGCTGTGACCAGGCTCGAGACAGCCTGGCTGTAGTAGCTCTCCTCGAAGAGGATCGTGTTCACACCCTGCCCAGTCGCGGGTGAGAGGAAGAGCTGCCCGGTATCCGTCTGCGCCTGCAGCAGGGGCCCCTCGGACCCACCGATGAGCGAGCTCGCCAGACACCAGTCGCCCTGGACGATCCGCAGCACCGGCCTGCTGAGGCCCGCCGGCACGTCACCGCCCGCGAGCAGGCAGTGTGCTTCCCCGCCACGCTGGGCGATCGGCGCGGGAGTGCCTCCCACGAGCGCGCGAAACGCCGGATCGAGATCCCTGCGGGTCTCGAAGCCCACCAGTTCGGACGCCGGCACCCGCGCCACGACGAGGGCGCCGAGGCCGCCGGCGAGCTGCTGCTCTCCCTGAAGTTCGACGAACCAGCGATCGAAGCGCTCGACGCTCATGCGTGGCTCCATCGTCAGGACCGCACGCTCAGCGGTCACGAAGTCCGCGTCGCGCAGAAGCAGGGTCCCCAGCGTCTGCGTCACATCCGACGCCGTCACGTTGAATGCGGTCCTGTCACGCGAGCTCACACGGCTGCGCCAGACGCCGGCACTCGTCAGCGTGATCCCGAGCCCCATGACAGCGATCGCGGCGACCACGAGCGGCCATCGTTTGCGCACCCAGCCGCTCACGTGGGCGGTGATGGAGGGCGAGGATCGGGACGGCGATTTCGCTGACGCGGGCATCACTGGTTGGATCGACCTCCCGGGCAGTGAACCGATCCGTACTTTGCCTCGCGCACGGGCGGGCGAGTGCCGACGGGCCCCCCGCCGCACCTGCGCTCTCTGCCGCGTTTGGTGGTGGACCGGCCCTCACTGATGGGGCTCTCGCGGATGACGCCGTGTGCCGGCTGGGTCGGCTTTGGCCGTCCTCGGGCGGTAGGGTGGAGTGATGGGAAGACAGGCAGGCGTCGTGCTCTACGTGCTCGCAATGGTGGCGGTCGTGGTCGGTGCGGATGTCCTGTTCTTCAGGAACCGCTTCTGGGAGCGCCTGATGGCGAACGTCGGGATCGTCCTGGTTTTCGGCGCCTTCTACCTGAGGTTCATGGAGCGAGCCTGAACGGGACTCCCGGTGAGCGCAGCCAACGGCAAAGCCCCTCGGAGAGGTCTCCGCGAGTGGTGGGCATATCCCCCGCGCTCCGGAATGCAGCGCGTGATCAACCCGTGGGAGTACCGCCACATCCGTGCGATTGGGCTGACGCGTCTTGCCGGCGGCTGTGTCGCGACCATCGCAGGCGTCATCTGCCTCTCCTACGCCGCCTACGGATGGGCGGCCTTCTTCCTGTTCATCGCGGCGCTGAGCCTCGCGTGCGGCTACTGGTACATCACCATCGCTCGCTCGTCACCTCCCCGAGCCTGAACCTGCCGCCGGCGAGATCGCACCGCCGGCTGACCTCCCGCCCGTCCGGTTCCGGCTTGGGCTCAGCCCACAACCAGCACGAGCTTGCCGCGCACATGAGCGCTCTCGCTCACCCGCTGGGCCTCGGCGACCTCTCCCAGCGGGAAGGCCTGCACGAACGGGACCGAGAAGCGCCCGGACTCGACCAGGTCGCCGATCTCGAAGAGCGCGTGGACTGCGCGGCCGGCGTCGCCGCTGCTGAACGCCACCCCGTGCGCCTGCGCGCCGCTGAAGTCCGCGAGCGTCACAACCTGCTCCGGGGCGCCCGCGAGCTCGATGAGCTCGGGCAGCACGCCGCTCCCTGCGAGGTCGAGCGCCACATCGACGCCGTCGGGCGAGAGTGCGCGAACCCGCTCGCTGAGACCCTCGCCGTAGGTGACGGGCTCGGCCCCCAGCGAGCGAAGATACCCGTGGTTGGCCGGACTGGCGGTACCGATCACGCGCGCACCACGCAACACGGCGAGCTGAACCGCGGCACCTCCGACGCTTCCGGAGGCGCCGTTGATGAGCAGCGTGCTGCGGCTCCTGACGCCGAGCTGGTCAAGAGCGCGCGTGGCCGTCTCGACGGCGGAGGGGAGCGCGGCGGCGGTGGGGAAGTCCAATGCCGGCGGGATCGGCGCATAGTGGGACAGCACCGCGAGCTCGGCCTGGGCCGCCCCCTCGGACGACAGGCCGAATACGCGGTCGCCGACCGCCACGTCCGCAACGCCCTCGCCGAGCTCGTCGACGACACCAGCCGCCTCGTGGCCGATCGTCTGCGGCAGCTTCCCGCCCATCAAGCCCCTGCGCTTCTTCCAGTCGCTCGGGTTCACTCCCGCCGCGCGCACCGCGATCCGGACCTGACGGGGACCCGGATGCGGATCGGGGAGGTCGACGATCTCGAGGACCTCCGGGCCCCCGAACTCACTGAAACGGACTGCCTTCATCAATCCTCTCCGATCCGCGCCCTGGTTTCGCGTTGCGCTGGGCGTTCGACAGTCTGCCAACCGGCTGCCGTCGGGACCGGCGCCAGGCCGGATATCCCATAGCCGCCGCTTCCGGAGGACGGAGCGTACGTCGCGGGGAGCCGGGAGGCTGCCGGAAATGCCAGCACGCGGCGGGTCGAAAGTGGGGGTTGCGCCGGGCTGCGGAACGTGTCAACCTACAACCATATGGTTGTAGTTCCGCTCGTCGACGACTCCGCTGACCGCGTCTTCCAGGCGCTGGGAGCCGCAACGCGACGCGACATACTCGCGCGTGCGATCCGCGAAGAGCAGTCCGTCTCGGCCCTCGCACGGCACTACGACATGAGCCTTACCGCTGTGCAGAAGCACGTCGCGGTGCTCGAGCGTGCCGCTCTGGTGACGAAGGAGCGGCGCGGCCGCGAGCAGATCGTCCGCGGCCACATGACCACGGTGCGCAAAGCCGTCGCACTGCTCGATGCGTACGAGCAGTTGTGGGTCGGGCGCGCCACACGGATCGCCGGCATACTCGCGGGCGAGGAAGGGAGCACGAAATGACCGTGATCAGCACGATCAAGGACCCGGACGGGTTGACACTGACCCTGGTCGCGCAGTTCGACGCGAGCCCTGATCAGGTCTGGGAGGTGTGGGAGGACCCGCGCAAGCTCGAGCGCTGGTGGGGTCCGCCGACGTTCCCGGCGACGTTCACCCGCCACGAATTCACGCCCGGAGGGCAGTCCCGGTACTTCATGACCGGACCCGCGGGCGAGACGCCTCGTGGCTGGTGGCGTATCGACGCGATCGACAGGCCGCGGAAGCTCGAGTTCGCGAACGGGCTTGCGGGGGACGACGGGGAGCCGACTCCCGGCGTGGAGCCGATGGCGGGCCGCGTCACGTTCGAGGCCGTTGACGATGGCACCCGGATGACAGCTGTCACCCAGTTCACCGACGTGCAGCAGATGGAGACCATGCTCGACATGGGAATGCAGGAGGGGATGACTGAGGCGATCGGCCAGATCGACGCCCTGCTCGCCCCTGCCGCCGCGTCGATAGGCCGGTAGACAGGACGAAACCGAACAGGCGAACAGCCGCGTCAGCGGCGAGATCTCATCGCGATCCGGCGCGCTGATGCTCTCGCCGCGGCGGGCTGATCGCAGCGGCGCGGCAGAAGGACGAGATGGGCCGGCCGCTGATCGGGGTGCCTCGCGGTGGGTTACCGGAAGAACTGACGGCCGACCTGCTGAAGCTGGCCTTCTTCACTGGTCTCGCGGGTGTCCTACCCATCGGATCGCCGCACGTCGACCCACCCGAATACGTCTGCATGACGGTCCCCGCGAAGAGCAGCGGCGCGTAGGAGCCGCACGTAACTTCCGCTGAGAATGGAGCTTCCGGGGTTTCCGTCAGCGGCAGGCCCAATGTTCCCGTGGCTTTGCTTCATAGGGATCCCCTCCATAAGATGCCCCGAGCACCAGCGCAGGGACACCTGTCCCGGCCCCGCCTCGGCCCAGCCGCACGCTGCGGCGCACGACGCCACGATCGCCAGAGCCAGCACGCGCGTCCGGCGAAGATCAGTCATCGGCGCTGATCCCCTTGACCTCAGCGGAGATACTCCCCAACATGGCCGAGGTGCCCACGAACCGAGACCTGGTTGACCTTGCTCGGCGGGCCACCGAGGCGCTCACGGCTGGAGCTCTTGACGAGTGGGTGTGCGGATTCCAACTACTCCAGCGTCGACGCGGCCAGAGCTGCCGCCGATCGCCTCGCAACGGGACGAGCGCAGAGGATGGCTGAGGAAGCCGCGACCCCCGACCTCGTTGAGCTTGTGGGCAGGGCGTTTGAGGCTGCCAATCACCGTGATCTCGACGCGGTCGCCAGCAGCTTCGCCGAGGATGCGACCTTCGACGGGAGGGCGTTGGGGGACCGTTCGAGGGGCGGTCGACCATTCGCAGCTTCCTCCAGGAGTGGTTTGACACGTACGAGGAGCTGGAGTTCGAGCTCGAGGAGGTCCGCGATCTCGGCAATGGGGTCGTGTTTGCAGTGGTCGTTCAGAACGGTCGTCCGGCCGGCAGCGCCGGCCGCCTTCGACAGCGCGAGGGATGGGCTCTTCCTCTGGGTGGGAGGCTTGATCGCACGCCTCAGGACCGCCGACGTCGATGATGCCCGTGCTGCCGCCGAACGCCTCGCAGGGGAAAGGGCCTAGACGCTCAGGCCATCCGCGGGACACCGCGAGGTGCACGGCAGAGGTCCAGCCGCGGAGCTACGGCGTGACCAGCTGATGCAGCTCAAAGACCATCACCTCGGTCGCACGCGGAGTGCCTAGCTCCTTGAGGGTCGGGAAGATCTCCTCGTCGAAACGTCGGGCATATTCCTCGTTCTCCCAGACCTCCGCGAGCTGGATGCCCCCGTCGATATCGGTTGCGCCGTGCATGATGAGCCCGAGCGGATGTCGCGTGGCGAGTTTGACCGCCTCGATAACGGCGTCGTAGTCGGCCCGGCTCGCCGGTCCCCTGATGAGCCTCAGAATCGTCATAGAGCTGTCCCTCCCTTTGGACGTGCGCTCCCTCTTCGAGATGAACGCGTCGGACCCTCCAGCGAGCGCGCCCCGTTGACCAGGAGCGATAGCGCCGTTGCGTGCCTGAGCGCGGCGTAGGCTCCGGGTCTCCACGGCGAGCGAGCGAGGAGCCGCGAGGACATGAGCGGGGCTCAATTGCACTCGAAAGACACAGTCCTGAGACCGCGCGTGTTCGCCGTTCGAGCATTGCCAGATCGTGTCCCAGTTTGGTAACCTCGCCCAGGATTCCTGCTGGGAACGGGAGTCTCAAGGCGAACCGGAAGGGGTGGGGATGCTGTCGGCTGCGCTGCGGGTCGTGTGGGGGACCGTGTGGCTCAGGCGCTCGAGGGTGATGTTCTTGCTCCTGGCGTCGTTTCCGTGCGCCGGGGCGGTCGCCGTCCCTGCGTCGGCTTCCGGGCTGAAACCGGTCATTTCAGGTCTCAGCGCGGCACCCGCGGGCGTGGCGTCGGGGGGCAGCACCACAGTGTCCGCTTCGGTTTCAGGTGCTCTGTCGTGCACGCTGTCGTCCAACAAGACCGTCGCGGGCCTTCCGGTGACCGCTCCGTGTGAAGGCGGCGAATTTGACCAGGCTGTCGTCATGCCGGCGAACCTCACACCGAGGACGGCGTCGTACAAACTCACCCTCACCGCGTCATCGGCATCGGCCAAAACGAAGGCCAGCGTCACCATTCGCGTGACCATCGCGGCGATCGGCACCGCGGACCTGCAGGGCCTGTCGGCCGGCGAGTCTGACGCCTGCGCGGTTCTCTCGGCCGGAGGGGTCGACTGCTGGGGGGGCAACGATTCTGGCCAGCTCGGCAACGGCACCAAAGGCGGCCCGGAACACTGTGTCGCGGGACCTTGCAGCACAAAGCCCGTGCCCGTCACCGGTATCTCGGACGCCACCGGGGTGTCCGTGGGCGCCGAAACGAGCTGTGCGCTCCTGGCCACCGGCCACGTGGAGTGCTGGGGCGCGAACGAATATGGTCAGCTCGGAGATGGCACCAGCAGCAACTCGGACACTCCGGTCGAAGTGAACGGCATCACGGACGCCACACAGTTGTCAGCAGGCGGCCTGGACACGTGCGCGGTTCTCTCAACCGGCCACATCGACTGCTGGGGCCTCGCGCAACAGGGGGAGCTCGGTGACGGGATCCGCACTGAAAAGTCCGAGGTTCCGGTTGAAGTGAAGCACGTCCCGCACGCGACTGAAGTGACTGTCGGCACTGACTCCGCATGCGCACTGCTCGCCAGCGGCCAGGTCCGGTGCTGGGGACTCAGCGAATTCGGTGGGCTCGGTGACGGCACCACCACGGAGTCCCTTGTGCCCAAGCCGGTCACAGGACTCCCCTTTGCCACGCAGGTGAGCACGGGAGGTCTTCAGACATGTGCGCTGCAACCCGACGGCCACGCCGACTGCTGGGGTTTCAACCATCAGGGCGAGCTCGGGGACGGCACCACGGGAGGCTTCTCAGAGGTCCCCGTCGAAGTCACGGGTCTGACCGGCGCGACCCTGCTCGCAACCGGCTCGGGAGACGGCTGCGGACTGCTCGCCGGCGGCAACATCCAGTGCTGGGGATGGAACATCGCTGGACAGCTCGGGAGCGGCGAGTCTGGAGAACTCTCGGACACGCCGGTCGAAGTGACGGGCATCACGGGCGCAGAGGTGGTCGCTACGGGCGGGAACTTCACCTGTGTCCTGCTGCCGACAGGCCATGTGGAATGCCTCGGAAGCGACCAGTACGGCTCGCTCGGGAACGGGACGAGCACCGAAGACGGCATCGACACGCCGGTTGAAGTTGAGGGGATAACCGAAGCAACCAGGTGAACGGGGTGATCTCGTCCCGGCGCTCAGGTGCGCGCAGGGACCCGTTCCCGGCATCCCACGCAGCGGGGGCGAACATAGCCTCGCCGCCGCCCTCCCGGTCCGCTGCTTGTTTGCTGAGAGTTCGTCCGCGAGCCACGTGCCCGGGGCTTCGCAGGTCGCCCGACCGAGGACCCCACTGGCCCGAATCCTTGCCCGAGGCACCCAGGAACGCAAGAACGCCCGACTTCTCGGGCGTTCTCTAGCTCCGGGACAGGGACTCGAACCCCAAATTCGACATCCAGAGTGTCGCGTGTTGCCAATTACACCATCCCGGATCGTGCCAGCAAGGATAGTCAACGGGTACCCAGCGGGGCCCCTCCCCGTCCGCTGCCGGGGTTTCAGGCGGTCGCTGGGCGGATATTCGGGGCGAACAGTGCCGTGATGTCGTCCTCGAGCGCGGTGTCCAGGACGATCAGCACCTCATCGCCGGATTCGATCACGCTGTCGGGGCGCGGCACGAAGCCGGCGCCGTCGCGCAGGACCGAGATGACCAGGCTTCCGTCCGGGAGCGGGATCTCCGAGATGCGGCTGCCGACCACCGACGCGTCGGGGGTGACCTCGAGCTCGATGATCTCAAGGCGCTCCTCTTCGAGCTCGAGCAGGTGCACGAAGCCGTAGCGGGGCACCTCGTGCTCGATCAGGCGCAGGATCAGGTCCGTCGCCGAGACGGCGGGCTGGATCCCGAGCAGGCGGAAGTGTTCGTGGTTGCGCGGGTTGTTGACTCGCGCGATCACGCGGTCGCAGAGGTACTTCTCCTTGGCGACCTGGCAGAAGAGCACGTTGTCCTCGTCGTCGCCGGTGACACGGCGATCGCCAGGTCGGCGCGCTGCATCCCGGCCCGCTCGAGGACCCAGAGCTCGGTCGCGTCGCCGTACTGGATCGCGTGCTCGAACTCCTCCTCGAGCGCGAGGTAGCGGGCGCGGCTCGCCTCGATCAGCGTGACCTCGTGGTCCTTCGAGATCAGCTCGCGCGCGAGGTTGCGCCCCACCTTGCCGGCTCCTGCGATGATCGCATACATGGCTAGGGCGCCTCCGGGGCGAGCGCGTTCTCGAACATCTCGATCGCGTGCTTGGTCGGCGAGATCGTGTGCAGTCCCTGCTGGCGATACCAGTCTGCGCGCGCGGGATCCATCACGCGGACGATCGTCTTCTCGACACCGAAACGCTCTCTGGGCGATCTGGGCGATCAGGAGGTTCGTGTTGTCGCCCGCCGTGGAGGCGATGAAGCACATCGGCGCGCTCGATCCCGGCCTGGATCGAGCGCGTCCGATCTCGAGCGCCGTGCCGACCGTGAACTGGCCGCCGGCGTCCTCCCAGCTCTTGCTCTGGCCGGCGTCCAGCCGCTCGTGCGAGAGCGGGTCTGCATCGAGCACGGAGACTTCATGCCCGGCTGCCAGAGCCGACTTGGCCACGGCAGATCCGACGCGTCCGGCGCCGACGATCAGGACGAACATTGGAGTCTTCGTTTTGGCATTCGGCCAGATTAGACGATCGGGGCACCGGTGCGATTCGCCCGCCGCGCGAGCTCGACCGGCGAGTCGCGCGCTGCGGGCGCGGTCACGATCACACGGCACTTGGCCTTGCTGATGACGTACTTGGTGACGTCGCCGACATACGAGTCGAGCGGGCCGCCGCGGCCGCCGAGCCTGGCGCCCCCGCGGACGGTGGTGGGTTCCTCGGCGCCGAGGACGATCGCCTCCACACCCCTTCGCCTTGCCTCGTCGACGATCGCGAAGCCCGCGCGGCGCGTGCGCACCGTCGCCGTCGCGACCTGGACGCCCGGTGTACTCCTCCCCGATGGCCTTCGCGCGCGCGAGCACGTTGCGGGCATGCTTGATCTGGGCTTCGGGCAGGCTCGCGTCGAGCGGCAGCGACATCGGGATCACGAAGATCCACAGCGCCTCGATCGTCGCCGTCGTCGATCGCCGCCTCGTCGGTCGCTCGCCGGAGACGAGCAGCGCCGCCGTCTGCACGATGTCGTCGTCGAGGTCTGTACCGAACAGCGGCACCAGCACCGAGCCGTAGTCGCGCTCGCGGACCGGCTCCGACGCAGCACGACCGCGGGAGACCGTGACGCGGCGAAGCAGCGAGGTTTCATCCGCACGTCGGTAGACGACGTACAGCACGATCCCCGCGATCATCCAGCCGAGCCCGACGTAGCGGGCCGGTTCGTGGTAGATCATCAGCGCCACCCAGCCCACCGCGGAGATGAGCGCGCCGAACACCGCCGGCAGCGGCAGGCTGCCCGCCGCGGAAGCGGATCGACAGCGGGATCCTGTAGGGACGGTCGCGTGTCGGGCTCGGTGTAGCGCAGGCGGCAGACCGAGAGGTGAGCGATCGTGAATGCGAGCATCGCGCCGAACGCGTAGATGCCGATCAGGAAGTCGAGGTTCTGCGGGACCACGAGGCCCGCTGCGATGATCCCGGCGAGGATGATCAGCACGTAGGGCGTCGAGCGCTCGGGGTGCAGTCGGCCGAGTCCGCTCGGGATCTGGCGGTTGGTGGACAGCGAGTAGGCCAGGCGGGAGAGGCCGAGCATCGCCGAGTTGGCAGCGGCGAGCAGGGTTATCGTCGCGAGCCCGGCGACGAGGTAGGTCAGCGTCTGCTCCAGCCAGTGCGGATGGACCTGCTCGACGATCCCGATCATCGGGGCGGTCAGCTAGCGGCCGGCGAGTTCGGTGTGCCCGTCCTTCACGGGCAGCGCGGTGACGGCCACGAGCGCGATGCCGACGTAGAGGAATCCCACTGTCGCGGTCATGCTGCCGCGACCATGCGCTTCAGTCCGCGCCGGCCGATACGCACCTCGCCGGCGAGACCGGACGCGGACTCGAGGCTGGTGAACGCGATGACGGCGATCGTGAGCGCGAAAACGAGGTTCGCCCACGTCGGCGAGGTGCCGAGGTGGATCGGGTCCACCAGGGTGTGCGGGTTGAAGAACAGCGCGAGCCCGAGGACGACGATGAACGTCTGCAGGGCGAGGTCCCCGGCGACGAGGAGGCCGACCGCCGGGCGCGTCGCCCGCTGAAGCCGCGGATGTTGCCCAGGACGACCAGCGCGATGAAGGCGAGCGACGAGCCCGAGCGCCTCACCGTGGTGGCCCAGCGGGCTCCAGAACGTCCGCAGGTACTGCGTCGCCGTGAACGCCGTGACCGCGATCAGGATCACGTAGTCCAGCAGCATCGCCCAGCCCGCGATGAAGCTCACGAGCTCGTTGAACGCATACCGGGCGAAGACTGTCGAGCCTCCCCTGTCCTGGTGCAGGGAAGCGCCCTCGACGTATGTCATCGCGGTCAGCATGAACATGCCCGCCGCGACGAGGAACACGACCGGGGTGAGGCCGAGCGCGTGCCCGGCGATCACGCCGAGGGAGAAGTAGATCGCGCTCGCGAGCGAGGAGTAGACGACCGTGAACAGGACGGGCGAGCCGACGCTGCGGCGCGCTATGTGCCTTGAGCGCGCGGCGATTTCGGCGGCCGCGTGATGCTCATGGTGCTCGGGCTGACCGTCGTGGAACTCGCCTGAACCGCCGCCGTGTCCGTCGCCTGCGGAGCTCACGCGTCCCTGCCTTTTCTTATCTCCAGGTAGATCCGCAGCGCGCCCGCCGCGATGAACAGCAGCCCGAGCAGGAGCCGCGGGGAGAGCAGTCCGGCGCCGGTGACCGCCTGCACCATCAGCGCGATCCCCACCGCCGCCATCAGCAGGGAAAGCGCGAACGTGCCGCTCCGGTGAGCCTGTCGGCCGTTCATCTCAATTGAGCTTACGCATCAGGAGGGCTGCACCGGAGCCCCCCTGATGAGCAAAATCGCGCATGCGCGCGCCACCGGCGGCTCCACTCAGGTGATCAGCGGAATGATCAGGATGGCGACGATGTTGGCCACCTTGATCATCGGGTTGATCGCCGGGCCCGCCGTGTCCTTGAACGGGTCCCCGACGGTGTCGCCCGTCACCGACGCGGCGTGGGCGTCCGAGCCCTTGCCGCCGTAGGCGCCGTCCTCGATGAGCTTCTTTGCGTTGTCCCAGGCGCCGCCTCCGGCGGTCATCAGCACCGCGAAGAAGAAGCCGACGACGATGACGCCGATGAGCATTCCGCCGAGTGCCTGGACGTCGATCAGGCCGACGATCACCGTGAGGGCGATCGGCAGCAGCGACGGCAGGATCATCTCGCGCTGCGCGGTCCGGGTGACGATGTCGACGCAGGTCGCGTAGTCGGGCTCTTCGGTGCCCTCCATGATCCCCGGGTGCTCACGGAACTGGCGGCGGACCTCCTCGACGACCGCGCCGCCGGCTCGCCCGACGGCCTCCATCGACAGCGACGCGAACAGGCACACCATCAGGCCGCCCAGCAGCAGGCCGATGAGGACCGGCGGTTCGTTGATGGCGAACAGGGTTTCGTGGCCGAGCTTGGTCGCGAGTTCCTGGCGGAAGCCGGCGAACAGCACCACCGCGGCCATAACGGCAGATCCGATGGCGTAACCCTTCGTCACGGCCTTCGTCGTGTTCCCGACCGCGTCGAGCGGGTCGGTGACGTTGCGGACCTCCTCAGGCAGGTCGGCCATCTCGGCGATGCCGCCCGCGTTGTCGGTGATCGGGCCGAACGCGTCCAATGCGACGATCAGCCCGGTCAGCGAGAGCTGCCCCATGACCGCGACGCCGACGCCGTAGATGCCCGTCGTGCCGCCACCCGCGAGCTTCCAGGCTCCGAGGATCCCGAGGACCAGCACGATCGCCGGCAGCGCGGTCGCCTGCAGCCCGGACCCGAAGCCCTGGATGATGTTCGTGGCGTGGCCGGTGATCGATGCTTTGGCCGTCTTCTTCACCGGCGAGAAGCGGGTGGACGTGTAGTAGTCGGTGATCACGAACAGGCACGCGGTCACGGCGATGCCGATCAGGGCGCAGAGGTAGAACTTGCCCCACGACGGCGTGTTGACCGAACCGCTCGTGGTGATGTACGTGAGGTTGTTCATCATCCAGTAGGTGATTGGGGCGAAGGCAGCGGCGGCGATCACGCCGGAGACGATCAGGCCCTGGTAGAGCGCGCGCTCGACGTTGCCCGCCTTCGAGCGCACCGCGAAGGTCCCGATGATCGACGCGATGATCGCGGCGCCGCCGAGGACCAGCGGATAGAGCACCACGCGCGAGGCCTCGTGGAAGGTGAGGACGCCGAGCAGCATGACGGCGACCGCCGTGACCGCGTAGGTCTCGAACAGGTCGGCGGCCATGCCGGCGCAGTCCCCGACGTTGTCCCCGACGTTGTCGGCGATCGTCGCCGGGTTGCGGGGGTCGTCCTCGGGGATCCCGGCCTCGACCTTTCCGACGAGGTCGGCGCCGACGTCGGCGGCCTTCGTGAAGATCCCGCCGCCCAGCCTCGCGAAGACCGAGATCAGCGATCCGCCGAAGCCGAGTCCGATGAGGGCGTCCACGGCCGTCTTCTCGCTGTCGTTGAACACCGCGGTCAGCAGGCCGTAGTAGCCGGCGACGCCGAGCAGAGCGAGCCCGACGACGAGCAGGCCCGTGATCGCGCCGCCGCGGAAGGCGACCTGCAGCGCCGGCGAGACGCCGCCGCGGGCGGCCTCGGCGACGCGGGCGTTCGCGCGCACCGACACGTTCATGCCGATGTAGCCGGCGGACCCGGAGAGGACGCCTCCGATCAGGAACCCGCAGGCGACCGCGATGTTCTGGATCCGAGGATCGCGCGAAGAACAGCACGAAGCCGACGACCGCGATCGTCAGGTACTGGCGGTTCAGGTAGGCGCGCGCGCCCTTCTGGACGGCAAGCGATATCGCCTGCATGCGCTCATTGCCGGGCGAAAGCGCGAGCAGGGATCGCGTGGTCACGAGGCCGTACGCAACGGCGCACGCCGCGCAAACAAGGGCGACGACGACCCCATGGTTCGTCAGAAAGCTGCTCAAGAGAAATCCTCCGCGGTGTGATTTGCGTGCCGCGCGAGGATATGTCGCGCGCACGTTTGACGGCCGGACCGCTCAGCATGAGCGCAGTGCCGGTGCAAACGCGGGCGCAGTCTATCGTGCCCGCCCCCGAAAGGCGGGCACGGGCCTCTCAGCGCCCGGGAACCCACAGACGCCCGCTGGACTGCGCGGGGCCTGGAGCACCCTCCGCAGCGCCTGCGGGCGCGTTCGGCGCGCTCGCGGGCGGAGCTCCCGCCTCGCCGGCGGGCGGCTGTCCGGGCGCGCCCGGCTCCTGCTCCTGGCCGGGGGCGCCCTGCACCTCGCGGGCATAGGCCATCTGCAGCTGCGAGAGGGCGTCCCTGAGCGGCCTGACGTCCTGGGGGATCGTGCGCTCGAGAACCCCGAGCAGCCCCATTGCGGCGTCGATCGCGTCGCGCGCCTGGTCGAGGTCGCGCTGCGGGGCGCCCTGCTCACCGGTGGCGCCCGCGGGGGCCAGCCGGAATGCGCCGATGTTCAGCAGCGACACGAGCGCCTGGGCGATCATGTCGGTCACCGTGATGCGGCTGAGCTCCGCCTCGTATGCGGCGCGAAGCTCCTCTTCGGTGGGTTCGGCCTGCGCGCCCGGCTCCTGCTGCGGGCCTCCCGGCTCCTGTGTGCTCATGCGTTCACCTGTGCTGTATAGCTCTCTCTGGTCTCGTTCACAACTGCAGAGTAGACGTCCTCGCGCGTGGCACCGGCGTCGATCATGCGCCGCTGGCGCTGGGCGCCGTTGAGCTCCGGGAAGACAGGGTCGATCGAGAGCTCGGCGCGCATCGGCGCCGTCCACAGCGATCAGCCGCTCCAGAGCCGCACGGGCCGGGTACTCGCGCTCGAGCTCGAAATCGATGAGCTTGCCGTCCATGCCGAAGCGGATCGCGCGCCACATGTTCTCCTCGATCAGGCGCGGCGCGGGGTCCGTGAACGGCACGCCTTCGTCGGTGTCGCGGGCGGCCTGGGCGATGCAGGCCGCCATCAGGCCCGCCAGAGCGTCGGACTCCTGGGCGGTCGCCTGCGCGTCGCAGATGCGCACCTCGACCGTTCCGAAGCTGAAATGCGGGCGCACCGACCACCAGACCTGCGTGAACTCGACGATCGAGTTCACGCGCACCAGGAACTCGATGTACTCGCGGTACGCCTCCCAGCCGCCGAACGCGTCGGGAACGCCGCATCGGGGAAAGCTCTTCGTGAAGCTCTGCGTGCGCGCGGAGTGCAGCCCGCTGTCGCGGCCGTCGAGGTACGGGGAGTTCGCGGATATCGCGAGCAGCAGCGGGAGCACCGGCCGAGCCTGTCGCAGACGCGGATCGCCCGGTCGATGTCGCGGACGCCCATGTGCACGTGCAGGCTGAACGTGTTGTTGCGCCATGCGACATAGCGCAGGTCCTCCGCCACCCGCCGGTAGTGCTCGGTGTCGATGATCGGCTGCTCCCGGTAGTCGGCCCAGGGGTGGGTGCCCGTCGCGCCGAGCGCGAGTCCGTTGGACTGGGCGAGCGCGAACAGGCGCCGGCAGCGCTCACGCTGGCGGGCGAGCGCGTCGTGCAGGTCCTGCCGGCGCCGGAGATGATCTCGATCTCCGAGGAGATCAGCTCGCCGGCGATGGCCTCGAACAGGACCGGGTCGCCTTCGGCGGCGGCGCGCAGGAACTCGAAGCGGGGCTCCATGTCCAGGGTGCCCGGGTCGAGGATCGCGAACTCCTCCTCCACCCCGACGGTGAAGTCGGTCGCCTGCGCGAATGTCGCGGCCACCTGATCGAGTTCCAGGGTCATTCGCTGTGTGGTTCCAATTGCTGTGTTCCGGGTGTGCGGGCGGCGGCCGGGGCTGCTCGCCCGCGCTGCTCAGGTCAGGTAGAAGTACAGCGCGTAGAGCAGATCGACGGCGGGGCTGGAGGTGTGCACCGTGACCTCGGGCGGCACGTCGAGCAGGGACTCGGAGTAGTTGAAGATGATCTTCACGCCAGCGGCGACGAGCTCGTCGGCCAGGCCCTGGGCGGCCTGCGCCGGGCACCGCGAGCACGCCGACGACGATGTCCTCGTCCTCCACCACCTGGCGCAGGTCGTCGATGTGCCGCACCACCTGGGCGCCGACGCGCGTGCCCACCTTCGAGTCGTCGTTGTCGAAGATCGTGACGACCCGGAAACCGTGGTCGGCGAAGATTTCCGAGGAGGCGATCGCCTTGCCGAGGTGTCCCGCGCCGATCAGCGCGATGTTGTGCTGGCCGGCGGTCCTGCAGGATCTTGCGGATCTGGGACACGAGCGCCTCGACGTTGTAGCCGACGCCGCGCTTGCCGAACTTGCCGAAACCGGAGAGGTCCCGCCGGATCTGGGTCGAGTTGACGTGCGTGTAGTCCGAGAGCTCCTGGGAGGAGATCGTCTCCTTGCCCATCTTCTTGGCCTGCGTGAGCACCTGCAGGTATCGGACAGGCGCGCCGCCACCCCGAGCGAGAGGCGCTCACCGGCCGTGCCGACGCCGCCGGAGCTGGTCTGGAGCGCGCCGCCGCCTGAATGTCCCTGCGTCATCGGCGTGACTCTAGACGCTCACGCACGAGCGCCTCCTGCAGAAAGTATTCGCAGATCTCCTCGCCTTCGAGGCTGATCACCGGAATCCGGTCGAAATACGCGCGATGCAGGGAATCCTCGGACGTGATGTCGAGCTCCTCGATCTGGAACTCGAGCTGCCCGCGCATCGCCTGCAGGCCCGCGATCGCGTCCTCGCAGAGATGGCAGCCCTCCTTCGAGTAGACGGTGATGACCCTCATCGCGCCCTCTCGCCGGTGGCATAGGCGTCGAGCGAGAGATAGTCGGGGTAGTCCAGACGGGCGCCGAATCGCGCGGCGCTCGCGATCATCGCGGCGTTATCGGTGCACAGCGCGCGGTCCGGTACGTGTACCGGGACACCGAGGTCCGTCACCCTTCGGCGCAGCTCGCCGTTGGCCGCCACTCCGCCGCCGATCGCCAGGCGCTCCACCCCGGTGCGCTCCAGCGCCCTCTCGGTGCGCGCGATGAGGCTGTCGACGATCGCCCGCTGATACGAGGCGGCGAGGTCGGGCGCCCGCTCCGCCGCCTGCTCGGGTGAGAGCTCGCGAAGCGCATACAGCAGAGCGGTCTTCACTCCCGCGAAGGAGAAGTCCAGGCCCTGGGCGAATGCGTTGTGACGCACGCCGCGCCCGTTTCTGCGGGAGTCCGATGTGGAGCCGGGGAACGAGAACGCGGTGGGGTCTCCCCCGTGCGCGAGGCGCTCGAGCGCAGCGCCGCCCGGATATCCGAGGCCCAGCATGCGCGCGCCCTTGTCGAATGCCTCGCCTGCAGCATCGTCGAGCGTGCGGCCGAGGACGTCGAATCCGTCCCGCTCCCTGACGTGGGCGATGAGCGTGTGACCACCGCTTGCGATCAGGCATAGGAACGGGGGCTCGAGTGCCTCCCCGCAGCCCGACTCGGGCTGAAGGAAGTTCGCGGCGACGTGCCCCTGCAGGTGGTCGACCGGTGCGAAGGGAAGCTCGCGCGCGGCGGCGATCGCCTTCCCGGTCGACAGTCCGACGAGCAGCGCGCCGATCAGCCCCGGCCCCTGCGTCGCAGCGACGAGCTCCACGTCGTCGAGCCCGTAGCCCGCCTGCTCCAGGGCGGTGCTGACCACGACGTTGACGAGCTCGAGGTGATGGCGGGAGGCGATCTCGGGGACCACGCCGCCGAAGCGCTCGTGGGCGTGCTGGGAGGAGATGACGTTCGAGAGCATCCGGCCGTCGCGCTCGATCACGGCCGCGCAGGTGTCGTCGCAGCTGCTCTCGATGGCGAGGATGCTCATGGCGGGCTCGGGTTCGGGACGTCCTCCAGGGACCCGGCCAGCGTCGAGGGGGTTCGCCACATCACGAGCGCATCCTCGCCGTTGTCCTGGTAGTAGCGCCGGCGCAGACCGGCGGCCCGGAAGCCTTCGCGCTCGTAGAGGTGAATCGCGACGGCGTTCGACCGGCGAACCTCGAGCGTGAAGCGGGCCTGCGGATCGTCGGTCCGCGCATAGAGCTCTGCGAGGAGCGCGGACGCTATGCCCCCGCGCTGATGATCGAGGTCGACCGCCACGTTCATGATGTGCCAGACGGTGTCGTAGCGGGAGCAGATCAGATACCCCACCAGACGGCCCTCGGATACGGCGGCCAGGCAGATCCCGGACTGCTTGGAGAGCTCGAGCACGAACATCGCGAGCGACCACGGCGTCGGGAACACGCGCCGCTCGATTGCGATCACCTGCGGCAGGTCCGGATACGCGAGCCGGCGGACCTGCACTCCGGGAACGCTGCCGGCCCTCTCCCCCTCGCCTGTGCGGCTGCTCATCGGCCCGGCCCTCCCGCGGCCTGCGCAAGCGCGATTTCGGCGTCTGGCCTGCGCACGTAGTCGGGCACCAGGCGCTCGTCGGTGGCCTGCGGGAAGACCATCGCGAGCTCGCAGCCGCAGGCTGCGCTCACGAGGTGCAGGGCGCTCTCCCGCGGCGGTACGTGCGCTCCGGTCCGCTCGAGATCCTCGCGGTACCTGACCGCGCCGTCGCCGACCGCGAGCACGCTCCCGCCATCGCCGCCGATGACCGCGCCGAGCGCCGCGGGATCCACGGCCACGGGGGCCGCCAGCGCGCGCGGACGCCCCTCGGGTCCGCGCTCGTAGAGCGAGGCGAAGACCTCGCCGCGGCGCGCATCGATTACGGCGAGCACGCGTTCGGCCTCCGGCGTGGCGCCGCCCGCGAGCGCGGCGAGGCTCGAGAAGCCGAGCAGCCCGACCGACAGAGACTGCGCGAGCCCGCGCGCCGTCGCGACGCCCACGCGCAGGCCGGTGAAGGTCCCGGGTCCCACACCGACGGCGATGCGGTCGAGTGCTTCCCACCCGACCCCGGCCTCCTGCATGAGCTGTGAGGCCATCGGCAGCAGCCGAGTCGCGTGACCGGGGTGCCCGCCCGGCGCAGGGTCGTCGCGCTCGCTCAGCGTCGAACCGTCCGCGAGGCGCAGGGCCACCGAGGTGGAGGAGGTCGCGGTGTCGATCGCCAGCGTGATCATCGCGTTGCAGCCTCGCGGTCGCCCTCATCGACCTCGACACGCCTGTGCTCGCCACCGGCGTGGCTGAGGGTCACGGTCAGACGCGCCCGCGCGAGCTCCCTGTCGCTCTCGACGGGCCACTCCACGAAGGCGATCATGCCGGGCCCGAGGTAGTCGGCGAGCAGATCGGGCTCCTCCTCGTGCATCCCCGCGAGCCTGTAGAGATCGAGGTGCGAGACCGTCAGATCGCGGGCCGGGTAGCGGTGGCCGATGCTGAATGTGGGGCTCGTGACCGGCCCGCTGACCCCGAGGGCTCTGGCAGCGCCGCGCACGAGTGTCGTCTTGCCCGCGCCCATCTCGCCCCTCACGAGCACCACGTCGCCGTCCCGCAGGAGGCCTGCGAGTTCTGCCCCGAGCGATTCTGTCTCCCCGGGACCGGTCGTTTCAACGCTGCGCACGGTCACCGTGAGACTCTAGAGCCTGACGGCCCGCACGGCGCGCCAGGGGTGGCCGTTAAACGTGATCGGCCCGCGGGAGAATGGGACGCGGGCCGATCGGTTACTCCTGGAGGGATGGAGACAGGACCTTCATCGGCAGCAGCCGTGCGCCACTTGAGGGTCCTGGACGCCGATATTCGGCCCATCTCCCAAAAACCCTCCTTTTGCAGGGAAAAACGGATGCCGAAGTGTCGGTCCTGCCGTCCAGCGCTCCTAGAACAGCCCGAGCTGGTCATCCTGGTTTCCCTGCGCAGGCTTCTCGGCCGCGCCGCTGTCCTGCTGCGGCGGCTCGGGGGCCGGGATCTCCGGCTGCTCGGGAGCCCCCAGCTCGAGCAGCTCCGGCAGCCGCGAGAAGTCCTCGCGGAGTGTCTGGAGCATCCGCGGGGTGTAGAGCGCGGCGGCCGGATGGTAGATCGGGTAGAGCCGCACCGCCCTGGCTCCGAGCGTGATGATCTCGGGCTGTCCGTGCAGCCTGGTGATCCCGGTCGGGTCTCCCCGCAGCAGCTTGGTTGAGAAGTTGCCGAGCGTGCAGATCACAGCGGGCTCGATCAGGTCGACCTGGCCGAGGAGGTAGTCCCGGCAGTTCTCGATCTCGACCGGCTGCGGGTCGCGGTTGCCGGGCGGACGGCACTTCAGGACGTTCGCGATGAACACCCGCTCGCGGCTCAGCCCGATCTCCGCGAGCAAGCTCTCGAGCAGTTTGCCCGCACGGCCGACGAACGGCACCCCCTGCTCATCCTCGTTCGCGCCCGGAGCCTCGCCTATGAACATGAGCTCAGCGTCTGCGTTGCCGGCGCCGAACACGACCGTCCTGCGCGTCGAGGCCAGCTCGGGGCACCGCTCGCAGACGCGGGCGCGCGCGAACAGCTCCTTCAGGGACTCACGCCGCTCGGAGGCTCCTCTCGCGCTCTCCCGCACTGACACGCAACTGATGCTAGTTCCTCTCCGCCCGCGGGCGTGAGCCGGCGACGAGATGCCGGCGGCCCCATGCTCACCGCGCGCCGCCGGGTGCTTCGGCGATGATCTGGCAATGAGCGACCCGGCAGAGCTCCCGATAACGGCGCCGTTCGCCGGGGTCGTCGTTCAGATCGCCCCTGGCGGGGAGCGCGTATGGGGCGCCGGCCAGGCGCTCGTCGTCCTGGAGGCGATGAAGATGGAGCACGAGGTGCTCGCCGAGAGCGCCGGGGTCGTCAGGAGCGTCGAGGTCGCGGTCGGCGACTCCGTCGCCGAGGACCAGCTGCTGATGACGATCCAGCCCTCGCTCGACGGCGAGCAGATGCTCCAGCAGGCGGCCGAGGTCCCTGCGGGAGAGCCCCGCGCAGATCTGCAGGCCGTGCGCGATCGACACGAGGTCGGTCTGGACGCCTCACGCCCGGAGGCGGTGCAGCGACGCCACTCGACAGGTAAACGGACCGCGAGGGAGAACCTCGCGGACCTCGTGGACGACGGCAGCTTCGTCGAGTACGGCCCGCTGCTGTTCGCAGCGCAGGAGCGCCGGCGCTCGCGCGAGGAGCTGATCTCCAGGACCCCCGCGGACGGCCTCGTCGGAGGGATCGGCGAGATCGACGGACTTCCGTGTGTCGCCATGTCCTACGACTACATGGTGCTCGCGGGAACCCAGGGCATGCGCAACCATCTCAAGAAGGACCGGCTGTTCGAGATAGCCGAGCGCCGCGGCCTGCCGGTGGTCCTCTTCGCGGAGGGCGGCGGAGGACGCCCCGGAGACGTGGACATGCCGATCGTGGCGGGGCTCGACTGCCGCGCGTTCGAGCTGTTCGCGAGGCTGAGCGGACGGGTGCCCCTGATCGGGATCGCCTCCGGCTACTGCTTCGCCGGCAACGCGGCGCTGCTCGGCTGCTGCGATGTGGTGATAGCGACGGAGGATTCGAGCATCGGGATGGGCGGCCCCGCGATGATCGAGGGCGGCGGCCTCGGCGTACACCTTCCTGGCGATGTCGGCCCGATCGACGTCCAGCACGCGAACGGTGTCGTGGACGTGCGGGTCGCAGACGAGCGAGCCGCCGTCGCTGCAGCGAAGCGGTATCTGTCCTATTTCCGCGGCGCGCTCGCGCCCGGACCCGTGCCCGACCAGGGTCTCCTGCGCGAGTTGATCCCCGCGCAGCGCAAGCGGATCTACCAGGTCAGGCGGGTGATCGACACGCTGTTCGACGAGGATTCCGTGCTCGAGCTCCGCGACGGTTTCGGAGCCGGGATGCTGACGGCTCTCGCGCGCGTCGACGGCCGGCCGCTCGGCGTCATCGCGAACGACCCCTCACACCTCGGGGGAGCGATCGACGCGGACTCCGCGGACAAGGCGGCGCGGTTCCTGCAGCTGTGCGACGCGTTCGAGCTCCCCGTCCTGTTCCTCTGCGACACCCCGGGCTTCATGGTGGGGCCCGACGCCGAGCGCACGGCGACGGTGCGCCACTTCGCCCGCCTGTTCCTGACCGGCGCGAACGTCACGGTGCCGACGGGAACGATCGTCCTGCGCAAGGGGTATGGCCTGGGCGCGCAGGCGATGGCGGGGGGCGGCTTCAAGGCCCCGCTGTTCACCGTCGCGTGGCCCACGTCCGAGTTCGGCGCGATGGGACTGGAGGGCGCGGTGCGCCTCGGGATGAGGCGCGAGCTCGATGCTGTCGAGGACCCGCAGGAGCGCGAACGCCTGTACGAGCAGACCGTCGCGGCTGCCTACGAGCGGGGTCAGGGCATCAACATGGCCGCGTATGGCGAGATCGATGACGTGATCGATCCCGCCGACTCAAGGAAATGGATAGCCACGCTGTTCGAGCCCGCCGGCGGCTCATGGCGCGGGCGCGGCGGCAAGAAGCGCCCACAGGTAGACGCGTGGTGAGCTGAGGGGCCCGGGGCGGGACGCTGTTTCTCGCGCTCGCCGCGCGGTATCATAAAAAGAGGCCGCCACCGGGATGTCCCGGGGTGGACCGTTGAGAGCAGACCTCTTCTTCGCCCAAGTCGCGCCGGTATCCGCCAGGAACTGGACCGAACCGATGACCCCCATCAACCGTCCCCTCCGCCGCGCATGAGGATCGCGCGCACAGTCGCGGATCTGCGCGCAGATCTCGCGGGGCCGCGCCGCGCACAGGCCAGGATCGGCCTGGTGCCCACGATGGGAGCGCTTCACGAGGGCCACCTCTCGCTGATCCGCGCGGCACGCCGGGAGTGCGACGTCGTCGTCGTCTCGCTGTTCGTCAACCCGGCGCAGTTCAACGAGCGCTCAGATCTCGAGCGCTACCCGCGGGAGGAGATCCGCGACACGCGGCTCGCGCGCGACGCGGGTGCGGACATCCTGTTCGCGCCGTACGCGCAGGAGGTCTACCCGGCGGGCTTCTCGAGCTTCGTGCAGGTGCTCGGGCTGAGCGAGCGCCTGGAGGGCGCCGCCCGCGGACCCGAGCACTTCCGCGGCGTGTGCACGGTCGTCACCAAGCTGCTCTGCATGGCGATGCCGGATGCCGCCTACTTCGGGCAGAAGGACGCCCAGCAGGTGCTCGTGATCCGCCGCATGGTGGCGGACCTGAACCTGCCGGGCGAGATCCGGGTGCTGCCCACCGTGCGTGAGGCCGACGGGCTCGCGATGTCCAGTCGCAACGCCCTGCTCGGCGCCGCCGAACGCGAGCAGCGCCCTCGCGCTCGTGGCGGGGCTGCGCGCGGCGCGCGGCTGGCGGCGAAGGGCGAGCGCTCGGCGGACAGGGTGCTGGCGTCCGCGCGCCTGGCGATGGATCGCCCCGGCGTGGAGCCGGAGTACGTGGCGCTCGTCGACCCCGAGACGCTCGAGCCGCTGAGCGAGCTGGGCGGCCCGCCCTGCTGCTGATCGCCGCCCGCGTCGGCGCGGTGCGCCTGATCGACAACGCCATCCTCGAGCCTGCGCGTCCGCGGGCGCGCCGGCGAGCCTCGAGAGGAGGTCGCTCGCATGCAGCGCGTGATGCTGAAGTCCAAGATCCACCGCGCGACGCGTCACCGACAGCGACCTGCATTACGTCGGCTCGATCACGATCGACCCGGATCTGCTCGAGGCCGCCGACATCCTCGAGCACGAGCAGGTCCATGTCGTCGACGTCGACAACGGCGCCCGCTTCGAGACCTACACGATCGCCGGCGAGCGCGGCACGGGCGCGATGTGCGTCAACGGCGCCGCCGCGCGGCTCGTCCACCGCGGCGACACGATCATCGTCATCTCCTACGCCCAGTACGACCAGGCCGAGCTCGAGCGCTATGAGCCCCGCGTCGTCCACGTCGAGGCCAACACCAACCGCATCATCACCATCGACGAGCGAGGTGGCGACCCTGCTCTCGCTAGGAGAGGGCGTCAACCGGCCGCCAGAGAGGAACCCGATGTCCAGCCATCCCCCCGTAGTGCAGGCCGCCGTCGGACCCCGGCCGCCTGCCGATGACCCTGCCGCTGCTGCATGGAGAAGAAGCGGCTGGGGGACCCGATCGTGATGGTCACCGCCTACGACTACCCGAGCGCGCGCGCCGCCGAGGCGGCGGCGTCGATCTCGTGCTCGTCGGCGACTCCGCCGCCACGACCGTGCTCGGCTACAACGCCACGACGCCCGTCGTCCTCGAGGACATGCTGGTGCTCGCCCGCGCCGTGCGGCGCGGCCTGCACACGCCCCTGCTGATCGGCGACCTGCCGTTCGGCTCCTACGAGGTCTCCGACGAGCAGGCGATCACGACCGCGATGCGGATGGTCAAGGAGGCCGGCTGCGACGTCGTCAAGCTCGAGGGCGGCGGAGAGGCATCGGTGCGCCGTGCCCGCGCGATCATCGGCGCCGGCATCCCCGTGATGGGCCACGTCGGCCTGACACCGCAGACCTCGACGGCGCTCGGCGGCTGGAAGGCCCAGGGGCGCACGGCGGCCGCCGCCGTCACGGATCGCCGACGAGGCGCTCGCGCTGCAGGAGGCGGGCTGTTTCGCGCTTGTGTTCGAGGCGATCCCCAGCGCCGTCACCGAGGAGCTGATGGGGCTGATCGAGGTCCCCGTGATCGGCATCGGCGCCGGGCCGGCGACGGACGGCCAGGTGCTCGTCTTCCACGACCTGCTCGGTATTCGCGACGGCCTCGGCCCGCGGTTCGTCAAGCGCTACGCGAACCTGCAGCAGGAGATGAACGACGGCGTTCCCGCCTACGCGGAGGACGTGCGCTCCAGGCGCTACCCCGGTCCGGAGCACACCTACTCGATCGACCCGGCTGAGCTGGCGGAGCTGCGCGAGGACCTGCGCGCGCCCTCGGCCGGCTGAGCGCTGCGGGACGGCCTACTGCAGCGGCTCGCCGTAGCGCTCGGAGAACGCGAAGTCGGCGACCGGCCGGCGCGAGAGCGACTTCGGCCACGGGTCGGCACGATGCCCGACGCCGACATGGGCCGCGAGCGCCACGTCATCCGGGATAGACAGCAGCGCCTTGACCTGCTCCTCGGCCGGAACCAGCAGCGTGGTCATGGATGCACCGAGTTCCTCGCCCCGCAAAGCGAGCAGCAGGTTCTGGACGAACGGGTAGACGGACGCGCCGCCGACGATGCTCTGACGGTCCAGCCCGGCGTCGGTCACGGCGAGGTCGCCCAGCTGGACACCGATCACCAGGTGAACGGGGACATCCGCGAGTGAGCGCGCGTAGTCGTCGGCTACCCTGATCATCCGGACCGCACGCGCGTCGAATGACGACGGGTCGGCGAGCACGGCCGCGGCACCGGTCTGCTCGGTGTACGCCCGCCAGTGCGGAAGGTAGAGCTCTGCGATCGCCTGCCTGCGGGCGGGGTCGCGCACGACGACGACCCTCCAGCCCTGGCGGTTGCCGCCGCTCGGCGCGAAGCGCGCGAGCTCGAGCGCACGGTGCAGCGACTCTGCCGGCACCGGATCGGCTGTGAAGCGCCTGCTCGTGGGAGCGCACGTCATCGCCTCCGCGAGTTCCATCAGCTCAGGCTACACGTACTCGATGCGGCGCAGCACACGCGCGGGGGCGCCCGCCGCGATCGAATGGGACTCGATGTCCCTCGTGACGACGCTGCCCGCGCCGATCACGCAGCGCTCGCCGATCGTGACGCCGCTGGTGACGACGACGTGGGCTCCGAGCCAGCAGTTGTCGCCGATGCGCGTCGGGCCCTTGCTCTCGAATCCCTGCCAGGTGACGGGCAGCTCCGGGTCGCTGTATCGATGGCTGGCGTCCGAGACGAAGCAGCCGTTGGCGAGCATGCAGTGCTCGCCGATCTCGACCAGCTCCTGCGCGGCGACCATCACGCCCATGTTCAGGAACGTGCCCGCGCCGATGCGAACGCGCGCGCTGCCCGGCGCCGTGATCCACACACCGGGCTCGAGCAGCACCCCCGCCCCGATCTCCAGGCGGCCCTCCTGCAGCGCCTCGAGCACGTTGCCGTGCACCGGCCAGCGGGCGAACGCCTCCCGGCGCATCAGCTCCCAGTGGATCCTGCCGCGGTTCCACGGCAGCGTGTTGCGCTCATACCAGCGCCACTTGCGCTCCCACAGCTGCGCCTTGCGCGCGAGCTCGCCCACCTGCTAGGCCGCGACCTTCGCGCGCCGCCGGCGCGCCGGCGGCGGCTTCGCGGGCGCATCGGCGGGCGTGAGCAGCTCGGCGAGGAAACGGCCGGTGTGGGATGCCGGCTCGGCCGCGACCTCCTCGGGCGTGCCGACGGCGATCGCCAGGCCGCCCTCCTCCCCGCCCTCCGGGCCCATGTCGATGATCCGGTCGGCGCACTTGATCACGTCGAGGTTGTGCTCGATCACGACCACGCTGTTGCCGGCGTCGACCAGGCGCTGCAGCACCTCGAGCAGGCGCTGCACGTCGGCGAAGTGCAGGCCCGTCGTCGGCTCGTCGAGGATGTAGAGGGTGCGCCCCGTCGCGATCTTCGAGAGCTCGGTCGCGAGCTTGACCCGCTGGGCCTCGCCGCCGGAGAGCGTCGTCGCGGGCTGGCCGAGGCGCACGTAGCCGAGCCCGACGGCGTCGAGCGTCTCAAGCCGGCGGCGGATCTTCGGGATGTGCTCGAAGAACTCGAGCGCCTCCTCGACGGGCATGTCCAGCACGTCGGCGATCTCCGGCCCTTGAAGCGGATCTCGAGCGTCTCGCGGTTGTAGCGCTTGCCGTGGCACTGCTCGCACGGCACATAGACGTCCGGCAGGAAGTGCATCTCGATCTTGATCTGCCCGTCGCCGCGGCAGACCTCGCAGCGCCCGCCCTTGACGTTGAAGCTGAAGCGGCCCGGCTTGTAGCCCCGCGCCCGCGCCTCCTGCGTCTTTGAGAACAGGTCGCGGATCACGTCGAACAGGCCCGTGTAGGTCGCCGGGTTCGAGCGCGGCGTGCGCCCGATCGGCGACTGGTCGACCGCGATGATCTTGTCGAGCTGCTCGAGACCGTGCTATCGCACGGTGGGCTCCGGCGCGCTGGCGTGCGCGGTGCAGGCGCGTCGGCAACCGCCTTGTAGAGCACGTCGTTGACGAGCGTCGACTTGCCCGAGCCCGAGACGCCCGTCACGCAGGTCAGCACCCCGAGCGGGGACGTGCACGTCGATGTCCCGCAGGTTGTGCTGCGTGGCGCCGAGGATCTCGATGTAGCCCGTCGGGGTCCGGCGGCGGGCTCGGGCACCTCGATCGTGCGTGCCCCGGAGAGGAACTGGCCGGTCAGCGACTCCTTGACCTGCTGCACCTCCGCGGCGGTGCCCTGCGCGACGATCGCAGCCGCCGTGCTCGCCGGCCCCGGGCCGAGGTCGACGAGGTGGTCGGCGGCGCGCATCGTCTGCTCGTCGTGCTCGACGACGATCACCGTGTTGCCGAGGTCGCGCAGGCGCTCGAGCGTCCCGATCAGCTTCGAGTTGTCGCGCTGGTGCAGGCCGATCGACGGCTCGTCGAGGATGTAGAGCACGCCGACCAGCGAGGAGCCGATCTGCGTCGCGAGGCGGATGCGCTGCGCCTCGCCGCCCGGAGAGCGTCGCGGCGGCCCGGTCCATCGAGAGGTAGCCGATCCCGACGTTCTCGAGGAACTGCAGCCGCTCGGAGATCTCGCGCAGGATCAGCCGCGCGACGTGCCGGTCGGTCTCGGAGAGCTCGACCTCCTCCAGCCACTCCAGCGCCCGGCGCGCCGAGAGCGCGCAGAAGTCCTCGATCCGCGTGCCGGCCACGAGCACCGCCCGCGACTCGGGCCGCAGCCGCGCGCCGTCGCAGGCCGGGCAGGGGCGCAGCGACATGAACTCCTCGATCTTCTCGCGTGTGTACTCCGAGTCGGTCTCGCGGTAGCGGCGTTCGAGGTTCGCGATGATCCCCTCGAAGCGCGTCGCGTAGGAGCGCCGGCGCCCGTAGCGGTTGCGGTAGGTGACCTGGATCGGCTCGCCGCCGGTGCCGTCGAGGAAGACGCTCGCGCTGCTCGTCCGGGAGATCCTCCCATGGCGCGTCCAGGTCGATCCCGTAGCGCTCGGCGATCGCCTCGGTCATCTGCTCGTAGTAGTTGGAGGCGCTGCCCGCCCACGGCGCGAGCGCGCCCTCGGCGATCGAGAGCGTCGGGTCGGGGACCACGAGCTCCGGGTCGATCTCCATCTGCGAGCCGAGCCCCGTGCAGCGCTCGCAGGCGCCGTGCGGCGAGTTGAACGAGAAGATCCGCGGCTCGAGCTCGACCAGCGACGGGCCGTGCTCGGGGCAGGCGAAGCGCTCGGAGAAGGTGAACACCGTCCCCGGCTCGGGCTCGGCGCCCGGCACGATCTGGCCGCCGGATGCCCGCGTGCCCTTCGCTCCCTTCGCGTCCCTTCGCGGCCGGGCCGCTCTCCTGCTCAGCGCGCTGAGAGCCGGCGGCGAACGATCTCGATCTCGACGAGCCCGTCCGCCAGCCCGACCGCCGTCTCGATCGAGTCGGCGAGCCGCTTGCGCACGTCGTGGCGCATGACCAGGCGGTCGACCACGACCGCGATGTCGTGCTTGTAGCGCTTGTCCAGCACGATCGACTCCTCGAGCATCCGCACGCGGTCGTCGATCTTCACGCGCGCGAAGCCGTCGGCGCGCAGCTCCTCGAGCAGCTTGCCGTACTCGCCCTTGCGTCCCCGCACGACCGGCGCCAGCACCATGAAGCGCGTCCCGTCGGCGAGCTCCATCACCTGGTCGATGATCTGCTCGGCCGACTGCCCGACGATCGGGCGCCCGCAGATCGGGCAGTGGGGCTTGCCGACCCGCGACCACAGCAGCCGCAGGTAGTCATAGATCTCGGTGACCGTGCCGACCGTCGAGCGGGGGTTGCGCGAGGTCGTCTTCTGGTCGATCGAGATCGCCGGCGAGAGGCCCTCGATCGAGTCGACGTCCGGCTTGTCCATCTGGCCGAGGAACTGGCGCGCGTAGGCCGACAGCGACTCGACGTAGCGGCGCTGCCCCTCGGCATAGATGGTGTCGAACGCGAGGCTCGACTTGCCCGAGCCCGACAGCCCCGTGATCACGACGAGGGCGTCCCGCGGCAGCGCCAGCGAGATGTCCTTCAGGTTGTGCTCCCGTGCGCCCGAGACGACGATCTGGTTGCCCGCTGCCATCTAGACGAGCATTCTATGACTGCGAACAGATGTTCGTAAGGGGTGCCGGGCGTGGGCAGCGATCACGGCCCTGAAAGGGCTGCGGTGAACGTGTCGAGCAGGCCCGCGAACGCGTCGCTGTGCACGAGCGGGTAGAGATGGCCGCCATCCAGCGGAACGAGTGTCGCCCCGCGGATGTGCTCCCGCAGGTGTTCGGCGCCTCTGTACGGGGCGATGCGGTCGCGGCGCCCGTGCATGATGAGTGTCGGCACGCTCACCTGCGGGAGCCGGGCGGTGCTGTCGTAGCCGGTGCTGGCATCCCGCTGGCGCCGGTGAGCGTAGCGAGGCTGCGGATGGCGGCCTCGCAACATTGGCAGCGTCGAGACCAGCCCGAGCAGCCGGACCGGCCAGCGCCTGCTGACGCGGGCGGAGGTCGAGGCGAGGATCAGGCTCCTGACCAGGCCCGTGTCTTTCAGTGCGAGCTCCAGGGCGATGCGTCCACCCATCGAGATGCCCACGACATCGGCCGGCCCCACGTCCAGCGCCCGCATCAGCCCGGCTGTGTCGTCGGACATCTGCGCGAGCGTGTATGGAGCGTCGGGCATGTCTGTTCGGCCGGCGCCGCGGTTGTCGAACGCGAGCACGCGGTGGTGTGCGGCGAGCGCCTCGATCAGTTTGCGGCAGTCGCAGACGTCGAGCCCGAGACCGGCGATGAGCACGAGCGGCTGACCTGAGCCTGACTGCTCGTAGTACATCTTGATGTCGTTGACGCGGACGGTCGGCATCAGCTCACGGTCGGTCGCGCCGCCCGCGCCCGGGTTCAGCCGTCGATCGCTGAATACACCTCGTCGACGAGCTTGGTCCTGTCCGGGAGCTGGAAGTTCTCTGCCAGGTAGCGCTCGGTATCGGCCCGCGACTCGCCGTTGAGGGCCATGTTCAGGGCGATCAGCCGGGCTCCGTCGACATCGGCAGCGCCCGCGTCCTGGGCGGCCGGCTGCTCGTCGTATTCGGGCAGCGGCGCCGGGGCGGGCGCGGGTGCGGGTGCCGGCGGCGGAGCGATCGCCTCCTGCAGCTCGGCTGCGAAGCCGGCGCCCTCGGGCTCCTGCAGCGCGGTGCGCCCCGAGGCGGCGTCATAGAGTTCGCCCATGCCGGCCTCGACGGCTGAGAGGTCGACGGCTAGACGTCCGGCGCCCGCACGCAGGCTCTCGATCAGGGAGTTGACCTCGCCGTCCATCGACCCGACTCGCTCGAGCAGGCTGGCTGCGACGGCGGAGACCGCGGCGACGTGGGCGCGCGCCTGCTCGATCGCCTGTTCGCGTGTCATCTCCGCTTCCCGGTCGGCGCTCTCGCGGACCTGCCTCGCGGCGTCCACGGCCTGACGCTCGATTTCCGCGGCGGCCGCCTCGGCGGCCTCGAGGATGCTCTGCACCTGGACGCCGGCGGTCGACGCGACCGACACGTCGGCTCCGCCGTTCAGCGCGTGGCGCTGCAGCTGCTTCGAACTCGGCGCCAGCGCGCGCAGGTGCGCATCGACCGCCGCCGGGTCGTATCCCCGGCGCGCGATCGGGAAGTCTCGGCGCTCAACTGCCTGCCGGTCGAACTCCACGCCGGGCATACTAGGCCATGCCGCCGCTGTCAGTCTCACCGCCCGCGGCAAGGCCCGCGGGCGCCTCTTCCGAGCGGATCTGCGCGAGGTCGCGGCGCAGCTCGCGCAGCTCGTCGCGCAGCTGCGCGGCGTACTCGAAGCGCAGCTCGTCCGCGGCCGCGATCATCTCCTCCTCGAGCTCGACCGAGCATCCGCTCGAGCTCGTGAGCCGGCATCTCGCTCCCCCGCGCGTCTGCGTCCGTGCGCCTGGCAGCGCCCCCGCGGGACCTTCGACTCGGCCTGCAGGAACTCGGCGATGTCGGAGATGCCCTTCACGATCGTCGCCGCCGTGATCCCGTGCTGCTCGTTGTAGGCGAGCTGGATCTCCCGCCGCGCGATCGGTCTCGGAGATCGCCGCGCGCATCGCGCGCGGTCTCCTTGTCCGCATACATCAGCACGGTGCCGTCCACGTTGCGTGCGGCGCGCCCGATCGTCTGGATCAGCGAGGTCTCGCCGCGCAGGAAGCCCTCCTTGTCGGCGTCGAGGATCGCCACCAGCGAGACCTCGGGAAGGTCGAGGCCCTCGCGCAGCAGGTTCACGCCGACGAGCACGTCGTACTCGCCGAGCCGCAGGTCGCGGATGATCTGGATCCGTTCCAGCGTGTCGATCTCCGAGTGCAGGTAGCGCGTCTTGAACCCCATCTCCAGCAGGTACTGCGAGAGGTCCTCGCTCATCTTCTTCGTCAGCGTCGTCACCAGCACCCGCTCGTCGCGCTCGACCCTCACCCGCACCTCGTTCATCAGGTCGTCGATCTGGTTGTGCGTCTCGCGGACCTCCACCACGCGGGTCGACGATCCCCGTCGGGCGCACGATCTGCTCGACGACACGGCTCGAGCGGGTGCGCTCGTATTCGCCGGGGGTCGCCGAGACGAACACCAGCTGCGGCGTGATCGAGAGGAACTCCTCGAACGTCTGCGGCCGGTTGTCCATCGCGCTCGGCAGGCGGAACCCGTAGTCGACGAGCGTCTGCTTGCGCGAGCGGTCGCCCTGGTACATCCCGCCGATCTGCGGGACCGTCTGGTGGGACTCGTCGATGAAGCACACGAAGTCCTCGGGGAAGTAGTCGATCAGGCAGTACGGGCCGGTCGCCCGGCTGCGCGCCCGTCGAGGATCCGCGAGTAGTTCTCGATCCCCGAGCAGAAGCCGACCTCGCGCAGCATCTCCATGTCGTACTGCGTGCGCTGGCGCAGCCGGTGGGACTCGAGCTGCTTGCCCTCGGCCTCGAGCTCCGCGCAGCGCTCGTTCAGCTCGCGGCCGATCTCCGCCACCGCCGCCTCGATCGTGCCCTCCTTGACGTTGTAGTGCGTCGCCGGCCAGATCGCGACGTGCTCGAGGTCGTCGGCGATCAGCTCGCCGGTCAGCGGGTCGAACTCCTGCAGGCGCTCGACCTCGTCGCCGAACAGCGTCGCGCGGAACGCGCGTCTCGGCGTATGCGGGAAACACCTCGAGGGTCTCCCCCTTGACCCTGAAGGTGCCGCGCGAGAGCACCGTGTCGTTGCGCGTGTACTGGATCGAGACCAGTTTGCGCAGCAGCTCGTCGCGGTCGATCTGCTCGCCCCGCTTGAGGATCTGCATGTTCATCTCGTACGTCTCGGGCGAGCCGAGGCCGTAGATGCAGGAGACCGAGGCGACGACGATCACGTCGCGGCGCGCGAACACCGCGGCCGTCGCGGCGTGGCGCAGGCGGTCGACCTCCTGGTTGATCGCCGAGTCCTTCTCGATGTACAGGTCCCGGCTCGGGACGTACGCCTCGGGCTGGTAGTAGTCGTAGTAGGAGACGAAGTACTCGACCGCGTTCTCCGGGAAGAACGTGCGGAACTCGTTGCACAGCTGCGCGGCGAGCGTCTTGTTGTGGGCGATCACCAGCGTCGGGCGCTGCACCTCCTCGATCACGCCCGCCATCGTCATCGTCTTGCCGGTCCCCGTCGCTCCGAGCAGCGTCTGGAAGCGCTCGCCGGCGCGGATGCCCGCCGCGAGCGACTCGATCGCCTTCGGCTGGTCGGCGGTCGGCGTGAAGACCGAGTCGAGCTTGAAATCCGGCATGCGCGGCGGTCCCACCTACAGTAGCCCGCGCGCAGCGGCCCCCCGAAGGTCAGTCGATGCCGAGCTGCTGCGCGTCCTGGGCCCGGTACTCTGCTGGGCGCTCAGGACGCGCTGCACGTATTCGCGCGTCTCCGGGAAGGGGATTTCTTCGATCGTGAGCGTGCGGCCTTCCGCGTCGGCGTGGGCGACCCAGCCGTCGACGTTCGCGAGGCCGCCGTTGTAGGCGGCGACCGCCAGCATCTCGTCGCCGTCGTAGTGGTCGAGCAGGTAGCGCAGGTAGTAGCTGCCGTAGGCGACGTTGACGCGCGGCGTGCGAGGTCGCTCGCGGTGAACGCGCGCCCGCCGGAGAGGTGCGCGAGGTAGTAGGCGGTCGCCGGCAGCAGCTGCATCAGCCCCTGCGCCCCGGCGCGAGGATGGGCGCGGTTCGAATTTGCTCTCCGCGTAGATGACGGCCGCGATCAGCGCCGGGTCGAGGTGCTTTTCGGCCGCCTGTTCGCGGATGATCGCGGTATCGCGAGCGGCAGCGTGCGCTGCTCGCGTGCTCCCGCAGCGACGGACACGAGCGCCACCGCGCACACCAGCGCGACGCGACCGCCGCGAGAAGGCCCGAACCGTGTCCTGATCACTCCCCTAGCTTGTCAAGGACCGCCGACAGCTCGCGCCGCAGATCCTCCTCCGTGCCGTCGTTGTGCACGACGTACGTCGCCCGCGCGGCCTTCTCCTGCCTGGGTGAGCTGGCGCGCGGCGCGCTCGTCGACCAGCGCGTGACCGCGTGCCGCGGCCCGCTCGCGCGCAGCGGCTCGTCGGCGACGACGGCGATCGTCGCGTCGTAGATGCCCTCCAGGCCCGCCTCGAACAGCAGCGGGACCTCGACGACCGCCGCGCGCGGGCGCCGGCTCGCATCGCGCGCGCCCGCTCCAGCCACGCCGCGACGCGCGCGCCCACCAGCGGCCAGACAGGCTCTCGAGCCACTCCCGGTCCTCATCGCGTCGCGAACGCGCGCCTGGCGAGCGCCGCGCGGTCGACCACGCCGCCGGGCGCGACCTCGGCGCCCCAGCGCTCGACGACCGCGTCGCGCAGCTCATCGCCGCCGTAGAGCTCATGCACGACCGCGTCGCTCGAGATGACCGCCGCGCCGAGCCGCTCGAGCGCTGCGAGCGCCGTCGACTTGCCCGCGCCGATGCCTCCGGTGAGGCCGACGAACGGAACCGTTCCGGCCATCGACCCGGCGAGCGGTGTCGGTCAGGCCTGCTCGGCGGGCTCGGCCCGGGCTGTCCGGTGCCCGCCTGCGGGCTCGGCAGGCCTGCGGCTCGGCCGGTGCGGCGGCGGGCTCGGCGTCAGCTGTGGCGGACGCCGCGGGCTCCGCGGCGTGCCTCGGCGGCGGGGGCCGGCGCCTCGACGCTCGGCGGCCTCGGCCGTCCTGCACGGCCTCCGGTGCGCTCTGCTCCGTGCTCCTCCTGGACGACCGCCGCGGATGCCTCGGGAGCCGCCTCTGCGGACCCGCCTCGGCTCGCCTGCTCGGCGCCCTCGCCGGGCTCCTCGGCGGGCTCGCCGGGCCGGGCGACGGGCAGGATCTGGTCCTCGACGCGCTTGGCCGAGAGCGACAGGCGCCGGCGCTCGGAGTCGATCTCGAGGATCTTGACGCGGATCTCGTCGCCGGGGTGGACGATCTCGCGCGGGCTCTCGACGTGGTGCGGCGCGAGCTCGGAGATGTGCACGAGCCCCTCGACGCCGTCGAGGATCTCGACGAACGCGCCGAACGTGACGACCTTCGTGACCTTGCCCGGCGAGCTCGTCGCCGACGTTGTAGGTGTCGACGATCCGCTGCCACGGGTCCTCCTGGGTCTGCTTCAGGCCGAGCGAGATCCGCTGGCGGTCGCGGTCGATGTCGAGCACCTTGACCTTCACCGTCTCGCCGATCGTCGAGGATCTCGCTCGGGTGGTTGACGTGCGACCAGGAGAGCTCGGAGATGTGGATCAGGCCGTCGATCCCGTCGAGGTCGACGAACGCGCCGAAGTCGACGATGTTCGAGATCTGGCCTTCGACGACGAGACCGGGCTGGAGCCGGTCGAGGATCTGCTGGCGGACCTCCTTGCGCTCCTCCTCGAGCACCGCGCGGCGCGAGAGCACGACGTTGTTGCGCGAGCGGTTGAGCTCGATCACCTTCGTCTCGATCTTCGTGCCCATGTACTCGTCGAGGTTCGGGACGCGGCGGATGTCGACCAGCGACGCCGGCAGGAAGCCGCGCACGCCGAGGTCGATGATCAGGCCGCCCTTGACGACCTCGATGACCGTGCCCTCGACGGGCTCGCCGGACTCGGCTGCCGTTTCGATGCGGCGCCACGCCTTCTCGAAGCGCGCGCGCTTCTTGGACATGATCAGGCGCCCGTCCTGATCCTCCTTCGTCATGACGATCGCGTCGACCTCCTCGCCGAGGTGGACCTCGTCGGTCGGGATCGACCGACTTGCGGATCGAAAGCTCGTTGGCCGGGATGACGCCCTCGGACTTGTAGCCGATGTCGACGAGGACCTCGTCCTTGTCGATCCGGACGACGTGGCCGGTGACGACCTCGCCCTCCTCGATCGACCCGGAAGGTGGCGTCGTAGTTGGGGACGATCTGCCCGTCGATTTCCAGCAGCAGGCCGTTGGACCCGTCGACGACGCGGGCCTGGGGGTTATCGATCAATGTTTGCACCGACCGAAGCCTAGCGCAGCCGTATCATTGCCCGCTACATGCCGGTGCGAGCGACGAAGCGGGGCGACCGAGCACCCGCCTCGAGCGCGACTGCGACGTGCTCATATGCGGCGCGAGCTTCGCCGGACTGGCGGTCGCACGCGAGCTCGCCGGCTCGGGCGCGCGGGTCCTGATGGTCGACCGCTACGAGATCGGCGAGCGCCAGACGTCCGCCTGCGCGATGCCGACCCTCTGGCTCGACGCGATGGACCTCGATGAGCTCCCAGCGCCAGACGTTCGACGAGCTCGTGGTCCACACGCCTTACCGCACGGCGCGCTGGCGGCTGCCGTGGCCGTTCTCGACGTTCGACTACCGCGAGCTGTGCGCGCTGATGTGCGGAGCAGGCCGGGCGACGGAGACCGAGTTCGAGACCGCGACGGTCACGGGCCGCAAGCGGACGACACCGTCCACACCGACCGCGGCGATCTGCGGCGCCGCTGATCGTCGACGCGCTCGGCTGGCGGCGCGTGCTGTCCAACGGGCCGCCGATCCAGCCGCCCAACGCCGCGCTCTCGCGGGGCCTGGAGGTCCATCCGCCCGGGCAGCGGCGAGGACATGGAGCTCTGGATCGACGCCCGCTACGTCCGCTCCGGCTACTGCGTGGAGCTTCCCGGCCGGCGATGAGCTCCGCGTCGGCGTCGGGCTCGTTCTGGCCCGAGCATCACGTCAAGGAGCCGACTGTCCGGCTCGCCCGCAGCCTCGGCGTCGAGCCCGAGCGGCTACCAGGGCAACTGGATCCCTCACCAGCTGCGACGCGCCGACGAGGACGGCGTCTTCTTCGCGGGCGACTCCGCCGGGCACTGCCTGCCGCTGACCGCCGAGGGGATCCGCACCGCCATCTACTTCGGCCTGGCCTGCGGCCGCGAGATGCGCGCCGTGATCGACGGCGTCCGCAGCCGCGAGCAGGCGCTCGCGACCTACGGTGGCTTCTCCGACGGCCACGAGCGGAAATACCGCTGGCTGCTCGGCGTCCAGCGCGGCGTGGGCCAGGCGATGCCGAGCCGTGCGGTCACCGCGCTCGCATGGGCGGTGGAGCACCCTGCGCTCACCTCGTGGAGCTTCGGTCACTACCTGGCGATAGCCCACCCCTCGTTCGTGGCGTCGGGCGGCGGGTCTATCTCGCCGAGCGCGAGGGAGAGCCGACGTATCCCCTCCGCGATGGCGGGCTCGGCCAGGTTGGCGTAGCCCAGGATCAGCCCGTCGTGCACGGGCCGGGGCTCGGCGTAGGACAGTCCGAGCGGATACACACCGACGGATCTCCTGCTCGCCGCGCGCATCAGCGCCGGGCCGTCGAAGTCGCGGTTCAGGCGCACGAGCGCGTGAAGCCCAGCTGCGAGGCCCGTGACCGTCGCGCCCGGCAGGTGCTCGGCGACCGCGCCTGCGAGCGCGTCGCGGCGGGCGCGGTAGCGGCGCCGGGCCTGGCGCAGGTGCCTGTCGTACTCGCCGCTCTCCAGCAGATGCGCGAGCGCGAGCTGGTCGATCGTCGGGCAGCCGTGATCTGTCACGGCGCGCTGGGATAGGACCCGGTCCCTGAGAGCGGCCGGCAGGACCATCCAGCCGATCCGGAGCGCCGGCGCGAGTGTCTTGCTGACGGTCCCGAGGTAGGCGACCTGGGCGGGCGCGAGTCCCTGCATCGCCGCCAGCGGCGCGCGGTCGTAGCGGAACTCGGCGTCGTAGTCGTCCTCGATCACAAGGCCGCCCGTCTGCGTCGCCCACGCCAGGAGCCGGGCGCGGCGGGTGGGCGCCAGCGCGACGCCGGTCGGAGCCTGGTGTGCGGGGGTCACGAGGACCGCGCTGACCCGGCGTCCCGCGCCGGTTGCGCGCTCGAGGTCCTGGACGCGCGCGCCGTCCCCGTCTACACCGAGGGCTGCGAGCCGCGCCCCCTGGCCGGCGAGGATCGCCCTGTGCTGCGGCAGGCACGGGTCCTCGACCGCGATGCCGGCGCCGCCGAGGGCCCGCGCGATCAGAGCGAGCGCCTGCGCGGCCCCGGAACAGACGATGATCGACTCCGGGTCGGCGACCACCCCGCGCACCCGCCCGAGGTGCCCTGCGAGCGCGCGCCGCAGCTCGGGGGCGCCGGCCGGGTCGGGGTAGCCGAGTGCTCTGTCCGGTGCGCCGCGCACGACGGCACGCAGGGCGCGCAGCCATGGTCCGCGCGGGAACCCCGACAGGTCAGGGTTCCCCGGGAAGAAATCCAGCGACAGCCTCGCCGGCGGCGGCCCGGGCGCGGGAATCGGCGAGGTGGCGCCGGCGTCCGCGACGAACGTGCCGCCTCCGGGCCGCGTGCGCAGGTATCCCTCGGCGAGCAGCTGCGCGTAGACGTCCACGATCAGCCGCCGGGAGACACCGAGGTCGTGTGCCAGCGCGCGGGATGCCGGCAGCCGCGTGCCGGTCGCCAGCCTGCCGGACCTGACGGCCTCGCGCAGGCGTGCCTCGAGCTGGCCGCGTAGCGTCAGCCGCGAGGTCCGGTCGATCTCGAGCAGAAGCTCCGGCCCCGTATTGGTACCCAAATTCATCGCCGCATTGGTCCTTTACGCTGCACCACTTTGACCATATCGTTTCACCTGATGACAGCTGCGATCACAGACGCGCAGTCACCGGCACGAACGTCGATGCTGACCGCCGGGCTCGTCGCGTTCGGTGTGCTGGAGCTCGCGATCGGACTCTTCCAGGCGGCTGCGCCGCATGCTTTCTTCACCGCGATCGGCCCGTTCGGCGTCTTCAACGCCCATTACTCCCGTGACGTCGCGACGTTCGAGCTGGCGCTCGGCGCCGGCCTGGTGCTCGCGGCCTCGCGTCCCGCATGGCGCGTGCCGGTGCTGGCGCTCGCCGCGATGCAGTTCGCGCTGCATTCCCTGAACCACCTGCTTGACATCGGCGCGGCCCATCCGCGCTGGACCGGATATTTCGATTTCCTGTCGCTGGCCGCCGCGACGGTGATGCTGCTGTGGCTGCTGCGCGTCGCCTCAGACGATGCTGCGCCCCCTATGACGGGGGCGGCGGGTGAGAGATGAGCATCCGCGTGGGTGTTGAAAGGACGGCGGGCAGGTGAGGGTCTTCCTCGCAGGCGCCACCGGCGTGATCGGCAGCCGCCTCGTGCCGATGCTGATCTCCGCCGGACATCACGTTACGGGGATGACCCGTTCCCCCGGCAAGCTGGCGGCGCTCGGCGCGATGGGCGCCGAGCCGGTGCTCGCGGACGCCCTTGACGGCGCCGTTGTCTCGGGCGCTGTCGCAGCTGCACGGCCGGACGCCGTCATCCACGAGCTGACGGCGATACCGGCGAGGATCAACCCGCGGCGCGTCGAGCGGGACTTCGAGCTGAACGACCGCCTGCGCAGCCAGGGCACGAGGATCCTCGTCGACGCGGCACGCGAGGCCGGCGCGGGCATCGTCATCGCGCAGAGCATCGCGTTCGCCTACGCACCGGGGGTCCCAGGAACGGTGCACGTGGAGTCCGACCCGCTGGCCCGCGGTGGGATGCGCTCGTTCGCACGCAGCGCCGCAGCCCTTGCCGACCTCGAGAGCGCGGTGCTCGGAGTGGACGGCACCGTCCTCAGATACGGCTACCTGTACGGAGCCGGCACGGCGATCTCGCGTGAGGGCTCGATGGGGCAGGATCTCGCCCGGCGACGGATGCCCATCGTGGGCGCCGGAAAGGGCGTGTGGTCCTTCGTGCACGCAGAGGACGCCGCTGGCGCGACGGTGCGCGCGCTCGAGGGGGAACACCGCGGCGTCTACAACATCGTCGACGACGAGCCCGCCGAGGTCGAGCGCTGGCTCCCCGCGCTCGCCGACTCCATCGGAGCGCCCCGGCCGAGACGCGTGCCTGCGTTCCTCGCGCGCATCGTGGCGGGGGAGTACGGCGTCGCCACCATGACACAGGCGCAGGGAGCCTCCAACTCCCTCGCGCGAACGACGCTCGGATGGACGCCCGAGCACCCGACCTGGCGCGAGGGCTTCACGGGCGCGCTGGACAGTTGAGCTCTCGCCGCACCGCCGAGCAGCGCCCCGGCGATGGGCGCGGCTACGGTTTCTCTTCCAGGAACCAGATCACCGGTTCGAAGTTCTGTTCTCCTTCCACGAGTGCGGTGGTGCCTTCAGCGGAGAGCCTGACGGAGGTGCCGAAACGTTCTGCTTCCTTGCGGATGTGCCCGTTGATCGCTTCATGCTGCGTCCAGGTTTCCCCTTCGCGTACGTAGACGTAGGCGTACTGGGGAGTGATCTTTTCCCGCGCCCGTTCCCTTTCATCGGGGGGAAATATCACCGCTTCGGTCCCGATCAGCCCGGTGTCGCCGTTCGCCGACAGCGCGAGGCTTATTCCGAACTTGGCTTTTTTCCGCGGGCTCGGGATGGTCGCCTGCTTGACCCAGGTTTCGCCGGCCCGCCCGAATGCCCAGACCTTCCCGGCAAGGCCCTTGCCGTAGGGGCCGCCGGCGAGCACGGTGCTCCCGTCTTCTGAGAGCGCGACGCTTTCGCCGAAGTCGGTGCTTCCAGTTTCGCCGCTGGTGAGCTCGGCCTGCTGGACCCACATTCCCGCGGAGCGCGTGTACACCCAGACCAGACCCGAGGCCTTCCTCTGTTTGGGGGCCTTGTAGCTGGAGTTGGCGATCACGGCCGTGTCGCCGTCTCCCGAGATCGCGACGTCGCCTGATCCCTGTTCGGGTTCGAGCGCAACCTGCTCGGTCCACGTTTCGCCTTCGCGCTGGAACACGTACGCACGCTTGTCTGCCGCCCCGTTTATGAGGGCGGTTTCACCATCGCCGGCGAGTGAGGCGCCGGCGCCGAAGTGTTCGTTTTCGACACCTTCGCCGGTCAGCTCGGCCTGCTGCGTCCAGGTGCCGGCGGAGCGCGTGAATATCCACACGGCACCGCGAGCACCGTTGTTGTAGAGGCCTGCCACCAGCGCTGTGTTTCCATCAGCCGAGAGGCGCACCCAGCCACCGAAGTGCGCCGCGCCCACCTCTCCTGCGCCGGTGAGCGTCGCCTGCTGCTGCCAGCCTTCGGCGGTGTGTACATAGACCGTCACCGAACCGGTGCCCGATTCTGCTTGGGGCAGTCCGATCAGGACGGTGGAGCCGTCGCCGGACAACACCATCGAGCAGTACGGGCACGCCAGTTTGTGGACGGAGACGAACGGGTCGATGTGCAGCGGGAAGCGCGCTCCCGCGGCGCGCACGCGCAGCCACAGGTGCGAGCCGCGCAGTTCGAGCCAGCTCGCCAGCGGCTTCCCGCTCGCATCGCTCGCGGAGAGGCCTGAATACGTCAGCGCCCTGCCTCCGCCGTCCTGGACGGCGAGGCTGCGGCCGCCGCCACCGAGCGTGAACCTGGAGCTCCCGGAGAGCCCGATCGACAGGGTCAGCGGCCCGGACGCCCGCCCGGCGGGCGGGCGGGTCAGCGTGAAGCCCTGCTCGAGGCCGAGCGGCCCGTTCTCATACCACTCGCTGACGCCCGGTCTCGCGTAGAGCACGCGGTTCCCGCTGGCACGCGGCGCGACAGCGGCGAGCGCCGTCAGCGAATCTCCGTAGCCGACGCCGTCGACGCGCATGGTGAGGCCAACCCCGTGGGCGCTGACCGACACGCCCGCGCGCGTGAAGCTGCTCGTCATGTGCTGGGCGGGGTTCTCCGCCCGCAGGACCATGTCGTCTGCAGTGGCCCTGTAAGCGGGGTCATGCGCGCCGAGCGCGGCCGATGTGGGGCCCAGCCTCTGCGCCTGGGAGAACCGATGCTGGACCGGGGCTGGCGGCAGCGGGCTTGATCGGCCTTCATCCCCGGCTCGCACGCCGGAATATGCCGCCGCTCCGACGGCGACCGCCAGCACGCCGGCCACCAGCGCGGACCGCAGCGCGGGCCTGCCGTGCAGCGCCGCCGTCCGCGACGCGTCCTGCTCACCGAACCGCTTCGCAAGCATGTCCCCTCCCGCGCTCTTGGATCCCCTCTCCGGTTGCCGGCCCCTCGCTCCGAGACCGTCGGCACGGACGATTCCCTGCACAAAAATAACCGACCCGTCAAGCCCCGTGTGCGTGTGCGCGCGGGCAGCCGAATTCTCAGCGGCGCACGACGAGCACCGCGCCCGCGACGAGCAGCACGAGGCCCGCGATCCGCGTCGAGCTGATCTGCACCTTTGAGACGCCGAACAGGCCGAAGCGGTCGATCACGACGGCGATCGACAGCTGCGCTGCGATCACGGTCGCGGTGAGCCCGCTGACGCCGAGGGTGCGCACCGTCACGATCGCCACGGTGACGTAGAACGCGCCGAGCAGGCCGCCGATCAGCGCCCACCAGGGTGCCCTGGTGGTGTGCGCGAGCGAGCCGAGCCCGCCGCTCGAGACGCCGGCGATTATCAGCAGCGCCGCCGTTCCCACGAGGAACGAGACGCTCGCGGCCTGAAGGCTGCCGATCTGCCTGCCGAGCCGCGCGTTGACGGGCGCCTGCATGCCGACGAAGCATCCCGCTGCGGCCGCGAGCAGGACCGCGAGCCCGCGTGTCACTTCGCCTCCAGCCAGGTGCTTCCCACGCCGATGTCCACCGCCATCGGCGGCTCGCGGCCCTCCCACACCCCGACCATCTCCCGCTCGATCAGCTCCAGCGCCGCGGGTACCTCCTCGGGAGGCGCTTCGAACAGCAGCTCGTCGTGGATCGTCAGCAGCAGACGGGTGCGCAGGCCTGACTCGCGCAGCGCCTGCGCGCACCTGACCATCGCGAGCTTGATGATGTCCGCCGCGGTGCCCTGGATCACGGTGTTGACCGCCAGCCGCTCCCCCTGGGTGCGCACCTGGTAGTTGCGGGCGCGCAGCTCGGGTATCTGCCGCCGGCGGCCCCACAGGGTCCTCACGTCGCCGTCGGCCTTTGCCTGCTCGATCGTCTCGGCCATGAAGGAGGCCACCCGCGGGAACCGCTCGAGGTAGGCGTCGATGAACGCTTTCGCCTCCTCCCTCGGGATGTTCAGCCGGTCCGCGAGACCGTAGTCGGAGAGGCCGTAGACGATTCCGTAGTTGATCATCTTCGCCTTCGAGCGCATACCGGGATCGATATCCGCAGGCTCGACGGAGAAAACACGCGAGGCGGTCGCGGTGTGCACGTCCTCGCCCCGAGCGAAGATCTCCATCAGCGCGTCCTCATGCGCCGCGTTCGCGAGCACGCGAAGCTCGATCTGGGAGTAGTCGGCGGAGATCAGGCTCATCCCCTCCTCCGCCTCGAAGCAGCCCCGTATCTCGCGCCCGAGCGGGGTCCTGATCGGCACGTTCTGCATGTTCGGGTTGGTGCTCGAGAGCCGCCCCGTCTGCGCTACGGCCTGCAGGAACGTCGTGTGGATCCGCGAGCGGTCGTCGACGAGCTGCGGCAGCACATCCAGGTATGTCTTGATCAGCGTCGAGAGCTCGCGCCAGCGCTCGATCTTCGGCACGATCTCGTGCTCGCCACGGATCGACTGCAGGACACGCGCGTCGGTTGAATACCCTGTCTTTCCGCGCCGCTTGCGGGAGAGCCCGAGCTTCTCGAACAGGATCTCCCCCAGCTGCTGCGGTGAGGAGATCAGGAATTCCTCACCGGAGATCGTGAAGATCTCCCGTTCCAGCTCGTCGATCTCCGCGTGCACGCGGCCGGTGATCTCGGCCAGGCGCTCGAGGTTCAGCCTGACGCCGAGGATCTCCATCTCGCGAAGAACCGGTACGAGCGGCAGCTCGATCTCGTCCATCAGCGAGGAGAGGCCCCGCTCGGCTATCTGCTCGCGCTGCCAGTCGGCGAGGGCACCGAGCATCACGGCGTCGCCGGCAACGGGGTCCTTCAGGTCCGCGTAGATGCCCCGCTCCTCGCAGAGCTCCGCGAACGGGTACCCGCGCCGGGCGGGCTCGAGCAGGTAGGCGCCGAGAAGGGTGTCGTGCACGAGCCTCTGCGGAACCGCGTCGAGAGACTTCGCGTCGTGGGCCAGCACGGGGCGCTCGCCGCACGCGAGCGACACCTCCTTCGGCCCGCCGCACTCGCCCGCGAGCACCTCGCCGTCCGCGGCGACGGCGAAACGCCATTCCGGTCCTTCGGCGAACAGCTCGCCCTCCGCAGGCTCGCTGGCGTGAACCACGACGCACAGCTCGGACTCCGGGCCGGCCAGATGGGCTACGTCCGCCGGGGAGCCCGTCCGCGCCCGCGCCGTCAACCTGAGCTCGCCGGCGGTGGCCGCCGCCGGCTCCAGGTCCTCGCGCGACAGCGCCTCCTCGAGGCGACGCAGAGGGTCGCGCAGCTCATACTCGCGGAAGACCTCCCTCACGCGGGAACGGTCCGGCGCCCGCTCGGACTCGGCCGCGACGTCGAAGTCGACGGCCACGTCGCGCTGCACGGTGGCAAGGCTCTTGGACAGGCGTGCGTTCTCGGCGTGCTCCAGCAGGTTCTGTTTGCGCTTTGGCCCCTTGATGTCGTCGACGTGGGCCAGGACCTCCTCGAGCGACCCGAAGCTCTGGATCAGCTCGCTCGCGGTCTTGTCGCCGATACCGGGGACGCCCGGGATGTTGTCCGAGCTGTCGCCCTTCAGGCCGTAGAAGTCGGGGATCATCTCCGGCGGGATGCCGTACCGGTCGATGACGGCCTGGCGGTCGTAGATCTTGGTGTCGGTGATGCCCCTCGCGGTCGCCATCACCTTGACGAGCCCCGCCTCGTCGATCAGCTGGAAGGCATCGCGGTCACCGGTCACGATCATCACCTGCACCGGCGGGCTCGCGTGCAGCGCGCGCTCCGCGAGCGACGCGATCACGTCGTCCGCCTCGTAGCCCTCGACACGGACATTGCTGTAGCCGAACGCCTCGACCAGCGGTTCCATCGCGGGCCACTGCGCCTTCAGCAGGTCCGGGCGCGAGCGCCGCTGCGCCTTGTACTCCGGGAACAGCTCGCTGCGGCCGGAGGTTCCCGCGTCCCAAGCCACGACCGTCGGGCAGACGCCGTACTCGGTGATGATCTTCACCAGCATCGAGGCGAACCCGAAGATCGCGTTGGTGGGCACGCCGGTCGAGGTCGCGATCGACTCGGGCAGCGCGAAGAACGCACGGTAGACCAGGCTCGGACCGTCGATCAGGAACAGCCGCCTGCCGGCGGCTGCCTGCTCTGCAGCCGCGCCGGGACCCGTTGAGCTCTTGACCGCCATCACAGCGCACTCTACGAGGCGCAGCCCTCGTAGGCCCCCGTCCAGCCCCCGAGGCAGGAACACGTGTTCCCGGCGGATAACTCATAACATCCCGTCGCCAACCATTGAGGAGCAGTGACGCCGTGAGCGCAACCCCGAGCGCGCAGTACCGTCTGACCATTCGCGTCAAGCTGCGACGATTCCGGAGGCATCCTCGGCCGCGTCACGAGCACCATCGGAGAGGCCGGCGGGATGGTCGGCGCTGTCGACGTCGTCGAGGCCGACGGCGGGCCAGAGCCTGCGCGACATCGTCGTCGACGCCTCCGGCAGCGAGCACTGGGACCGGATCCTCGCCGCGATCGACGCGATCGACGGCGCAGAGGTCATCGACACCACCGACCGGACCTTCCAGCTCCACGTCGGCGGCAAGATCGAACAGCGCAACAAGCACCCGCTGAAGACGCGCGACGACCTCTCGATGGCCTACACGCCGGGCGTCGCCCGCGTCTGCCTGGCGATCGCCGAGGACCCGGATACGGCCTTCCAGTACACGATCAAGCGCAACACCGTCGCCGTCGTCTCCGACGGCACCGCCGTGCTCGGCCTCGGCGAACATCGGGCCGCGCGCCGCGATGCCCGTGATGGAGGGCAAGTGCTGCCTGTTCAAGGAGTTCGCCGGCGTCGACGCCTTCCCGATCTGCCTCGACACGACCGACACCGAGGAGATCATCCACACCGTCAAGCTGATCGCGCCCGCCTTCGGCGGCATCAACCTCGAGGACATCTCCGCGCCGCGCTGCTTCGAGATCGAGGAACGGCTCAAGGAGCAGCTCGACATCCCGGTCTTCCACGACGACCAGCACGGCACCGCCGTCGTCGTGCTCGCCGCGCTGCTGAACGCCGCCAAGCTGACCGGACCGCAGGCTCGCGGACCTGAGCGTGCTCGTGATCGGCCTCGGCGCCGCCGGCATCGCCGTGACGAAGATCCTGCTCGCGGCCGGCGTCCGCAAATCGTCGGCGCCGACTCGCGCGGCGCCGCTGCACGTGCAGCGCGAGGACTACCTCGACGGCTCGATGAACCCGTCAAGCGCTGGTTCGCGGAGTCGACGAACCCCGACTGCCGCGGCGGCGCGCCGGCCGACGTGATCGACGGCATGGACCTGCTGATCGGCGTCTCCGGCGCGCGGGCGCTGCCGGCCGAGGCGCTCGCGCGCATGAACCGGGACGCGATGGTCTTCGCGATGGCCAACCCGAACCCCGAGGTCGACCCGGAGGAGGCCGCGCCGTACGTGCGGATCATGGCGACCGGCCGCTCGGACTATCCGAACCAGATCAACAACGTGCTGTGCTTCCCGGGCATCTTCCGCGGCGCGCTCGACGTGCGCGCGCCCGCGATCACCGAGGACGATGAAGATGGCCGCCGCGCGCGCGATCGCAGCGATCGTCGCCGGAGGCGAGCTGCGCGAGGACTACATCATCCCGTCGGTGTTCAACCGCGACGTCGCCCCGGCGGTCGCGGAGGCGGTGGCCGAGGAGGCGCGCGCCCCGGCGAAGCGCGCGCGGGCCAGGAGGTCGGCTTCGCGGCCGGCGATACAGGCTCCTTCACGGCCGTGGCGCCTCCCGACGGGAGGGTGGCTTGAGCGGGAGCCGGGCATGAGCCGCGGCGCGTGACCGTCACCGGGGCCACCGGCCTGATCGGCCCGCGCTTGTTCGCGCGCTGCAGGGCGCGGCGACGAGGTGACGGTGCTCACGCGCGACCCGGCCGCGCGCGGGCGAGGCTCGCTGGGCGATGTCGAGGCCGATCGCGCTGGGACCCGCTCGCCGAGCCGCCCCCGCGCAGGCGCTCTGCGGGCGCGACGCGGTCGTCCATCTCGCCGGCGAGAACGTCGCGCAGCGCTGGACGCCGGCGGCCAAGCGGGCGATCCGCGAGACCCGCGTCAGGGCACCGCCAACCTCGTCGACGGGCTGCGCGGCGCCGAGCGCGCGCCCGCGGGTGCTCGTCAGCTCCTCGGCGATCGGCTACTACGGCCCGCACGGCGAAGAGCCGCTCGACGAGGAGGCGCCCGCCCGGCAGCGACTTCCTGGCCGAGGTCTGCGTCGCCTGGGAGGCCGAGGCCGCGCGCGCCGAGCGAGCTCGGCATGCGCGTCGTGCAGGTCCGCACCGGCGTCGTGCTCGACGGCTCCGGCGGCGCGCTCGGGAAGATGCTGCCGCCCTTCAGGCTCGGCGTCGGCGGGCCCCGTCGCCGGCGGGCGCCAGTACATCTCCTGGATCCACGCCGAGCGACGTCGTCGGGATCATGATCGCCGCGCTCGACGACGAGCGCTGGAGCGGGCCGGTCAACGCGACCGCGCCCGAGCCCTGCACCAACCGCGACTTCTCACAGTGCCCTCGGCGGCGTGCTGCACCGGCCCGCCGTGCTGCCCGTGCCCGGCGTTCGCGATGCGCGCGCTCTACGGCGAAATGGCCGAGATCGTCACGACCGGCGCGCGCGTCGATGCCCGCCAAGGCGCTCGTGCTCGGCTACGAGTTCCGCCACCCCGAGCTCGCCGAGGCGCTGCGCTCGCGCTCGGCGACCTAGACCGCCCGAGCCCGCCGCGGCGCCTACACCGGCGCGGGTGCGCCCTCGCGCGTCGGCGACGCGGTTCTCGCGTCTCGATGATCACCCGGCAGGGCCGCTTGCTCAGCAGGTACGCCGCGGTCGGGCCGATCCGCTGCTCGCCGCTCGGCGCGTGGATCGTCGACCAGTAGATGACGTCCGAGCCGACGCGTTCGGCTTCTTCGACGAGCGCCGAGCCCGGGTTGCGCGTGCGGATCAGGCCCGTGCGGATCTTGATCCCCGCGCGCCTTGCCTGGATGCGGGCGCTCTCGAGCACCGAGCGCCCCTGCGCCTCCTCCTCCTCGAGACCCGCCTCGAGCGAGAGCTGGCTGGGCACGGGCAGCACGAAGATCGCGTAGACGACGCCGTCCTCGCCGATCAGCTTGGCGGCGCTCGCCAGCGCCGTCGGCGCTGACGTCGTCGCCGAAGATCGGCACGAGCGCCGTGCGGTAGTCGAGCTCCTCGAAGTCGGCCGGGCGCTCGGGCCGCGGCAGACCGGTAGGACTTGCGCGGGTCAAGGCCCTGGCTTTTTGCGGTAGTAGAAGTAGCCGGCACATCCCGACGATCATCCACGGGATGCCGACGATCCGCGCCTCGCTGTGCAGCACCGTCACGGCGATCCAGGCGGCGAAGGTGCCGATCCCGCCGATCACCGCCGTCATCGGGATCAGCGAGCCTTTGATCCGCACGTTCCACGGGGCTTTGTAGGGGCGCTCCCGGTCGGGGTCTTTGACGCGCAGGGCGACGATCGCGGCGTGCGCCGTCGTGAACGAGAGCATCGCGCCGAACGAGTAGAGGTTGCCGAGCACTTCGGTGTTGCCGTAGCAGGATCAGCACGCCCGCGAGAACCGAGAAGAAGATGAGCGTGAACCACGGCGTGCGGTAGCGTGGAGTGCAGCTGGGAGAACAGCCGCGGCAGCTGGCGGTGCTCGGCCAGCGACCACGACAGGCGCGAGATGCCGATCATGCCGGCGTTCGTCGCGATGAACAGGATCGTCGCCGCGAGGATCCCGACGTAGTAATCGCGCGACTGTCAGGACGGTGCCGTGCAGCCCGAGGCGTGAGATCACCCCGAGCACCGGGTCGTTTTCGAAGAAGTCCGCCGAGCGCGGTCGCGTAGCCGGGTGGGAGAAGGTCTGTTTGAGCTCGGGGCTGTAGCCGACGCCGTGGTGGATGACCGGCAGCGCCGAGAGCGCGACGATCGAGATGCCCGGCGTAGACGCCGAGCACCGCGAGCACGACCAGGTTGACCGCCTTCGGGACCTGCTTGCCGGGGTCCTTGGACTCCTCGGCCATGTTCGCGACCGTCTCGATCCCCGTATAGGCGAGCATCGCCAGGGACAGCGCGAAGATCAGTTCCCTCCAGCGTCGGCGCGCTTGCCGAGGTGGACCTGGTGGATCAGCAGGGGCGGGTTGAGCACGAGGAAGACGCCGAGCGCCCACGAGCAGGACCTGCGTGCACAGGTCGAGGATCGCGAGGACGAGGTTGAGCTTCGCCGACTCGCCGAGCCCGCGGATGTTCAGCACGGCGAGCAGGACGACCACGATCAGGCCGCCGAAGATGTCGTCGGGGTTGTGCTTCAGCGCGCCGAGCCCGGGGAACGCGCTCAGGTAGTGCGGCACGAAGAACGCCGAGATCGCGATCGTGAGGATGTAGTCCAGGCTCAGCGCCCAGCCGGCGAAGAACGAGACGACGTCGTTGAAGGCGTGGCGCGCGAACGACGAGGAGCCGCCGGCTTCGGGGAACATCGAGGCGCCCTCGGCGTAGGTTTTCGCGGTCAGCGCGAACAGGCCGCCGGCGAACAGGAAGACGAGCGGCGTGAGGCCGAGCGCGTGGGCGGCGACGAGCCCGAGCGCGTAGTAGATCGACGAGCCGACGTTGCCGTAGGCGGTCGCGAACATGCCGGACGTGCCGACCGACTCGGCGCAGGCCGCGCTCAGAGAGTCTTGCCATCCGCCCGGAGGCTACGACCGGCGGCGTGCGGCAGGCGGATGCAAAATCCCATTCATCGGCAGCGCCAAGGCAGGAACCCGGCATATGATCCCGACGACCGGGGAGGCCGATCGACGCTCCCGGCAACGCTCATGGAAACCGCACGACGCGAAAACTACGACTCCGGCGAGCACTTCGTCCTCGAATACGGCGAGCTCCGCTTCACCTTCAACGAGGTCGACTTCTCCGAGCGCTGCGAGCAGGCGGCGCTGAAGCTCGGCTTCGTCGGCGGCACGGCTCGGCGAGGAGGAGCTCGAAGACCTCGTCAACCTCGCCGTCAACGGCGAGATCTCCGATCCGGCCTCGGCGCTCGGCGAGCACGTCAACGACTGCTGGCCCGAGCTCGTCGGCCCGGCCGAGCGCTCGCTCGTGCACTGGCTGCGCCGGCTGGTCTTCCGCGGCGCCTGGCTCGACCAGCGCGTCAACGAGGGCGAGCTCGACATCAGCTTCGACGCGGACACCGGCAGCTTCACCTACATCCAGCCCGCCGACCCCGGAACTCGCGGAGGCGGGCGAACCGATCGAGCTCGCCCCCGAGCCCTCCTGGGGCCGCGTCGCCTACCGCCGCTGAGAGCCCTCTAGCGGGACTCGATCGCGGCGGCGCGCGCCTTGGCGATCGCCTCGGCGCCGTCCTCGCCGACGAGCAGCTCGGGTCGCAGCGTGCCGCTGTGCGCGAGGTCGAGGATCGGCTGGCCGCCGGTGCTCGTCGCGCGGCGTCGAGGGCGATCAGGGTCGTCTCGCCGCCGAGCGGGCGCGGCGGCGGTCGCGATCACGGTCAGCGAGCCCGCCTCGCGCAGGTTGCGCGCCGCCGCGAGCGCCCTGCGCGCCGCCTGCGGGGCGAGGCCGTCCAGCGTGTCGATCAGGACGAGCGCGTCGCCGCCGCGTGCGGCGACGCGCTTGGCGCCGTCGAGCACCCGCTCGAGCGCCTGGCTCTGGGAGTCGGCGGACGCGGCGAAGCTGAGGGCCGCCGCGGGCGCGACCGGGCCCTCCTGCCAGTCGGCGATCTCCTCGGGCCGCGACGCCGATCAGCACGAGCGACACCTCGAGCTCGTCTCGGCCGGCCGAGAGCGTCGAGCAGCCGCGCGGAGCGTCTCGCTCTTGCCGGTGTGCCGGCTCCCGACGATCACGGCGCGCGAGCCCCGCCCGAGCGGCGTCAGCCACTCGATCGCCTCGAGCGTCGGGTCGCTCGGCGCCGAGCGCGATGCGCTCGCTGGGCCACGCGACCGGCAGGTCCTCGTAGCGCGCGCCGTCGGAGACGCTCGTCGGCGGGTGCGCCGTTGATCGTGTCGATCGCGGACCAGCGACGGGTAGCGCTCGGAGCGGCGCGGCGTGCGCACCGGGCCGCTGACCCTGTCGCCGCGAGACGAGCTCGCAGCGGCGCACCTGGGCGGCAGAGATGTAGACGTCCTGCGTCGGAGGGCTCGGGCGGGTCGACGCGCAGGAAGGCCGAGCCGTTGCCGAGCACCTCGACGACGCCCTCGCACGCGGCCCTCCGCGTCGGCGCTGTCGGCCTCGCGGGGCGGCGGCGGAACCCTGCGCCGCGGCCGTGCGTGTGCTGCGGGAGCCGCGCCTGCTGCGGCGGCGCGGGCGCGTCGCCGTTCGCTCGCTCTCCGCGGCGCCGGCCTCCTCGGCCTCCTCCTCAGCCTCCTCGGCCGGGCGCTGCGGCCTGGAGCGCGGCGTTCTGCGCGGCGGTGCGCGGGCTCCTCGCGGGCTCCTCATCACCGCCGGTGTCGTTCTCCGCGGGCTCGGCGGGCGGCTCTGCCGAGGATCGCGTTGATCAGGTCGGCCTTGCGCAGGCGGCGGAAGCCGTCGATGCCGACCTCGTCGGCGATCGCGTGCAGGTCGGCCAGCGGGCTCGCTTCCAGCTCGGAACGCTCGAGTACTGCCATGTCTGTTCCTTCTTTCGTTGTGGAGGGCGGTTGGCGTCCCGTCGCGTTGGCAGCGGCGGGCACCCGTGTTCAGTGAACCCTAGCGAGAGGTGCCCGGGGACAGCGCGGCGGCTCGCTGGACGAGCCCTCAGCGCCCGCCGGGCGCCACGGTCGTAGCGGAGTTCCTCGCCCAGCGCGAGATCCCTGCCGGGGGCCTCGGTGCCCTCCAGCGCCGCGCGAACCTTCAGGAAGTCGGCCGCGGCCGCGACGTCGTGCACGCGGAAGATGTGCGCGCCGCGTCGCACGCCGTGCGCGAGCGCGGCGAGCGTGCCGGCGCCGCGCTCGCGCGGCGCGCGGCCGGTGAGCGCGCCGATGAAGTCCTTGCGCGAGATCGCCAGCAGGAGCGGCCGCCCGAGCTCGTGCAGCCGGTCGAGCTCGCGAGCAGAGCCGGATCGTCTGCGCGGGCGTCTTGGCGAAGTCCGGGCCCGGGTCGATGATCAGCTGCTCGGCGGCGACGCCGCGCTGAGACGCGAGCTGCGACCCGGTCGCGCAGGAAGGCGATCACCTCGCCGGTGACGTCGCCGTAGAGGTCTGGGTCCTGCAGCCGCACCCGCGGCGCGGCGCGCGTGTGCATCAGGACGAGCGCGGCGCCGGTGCGGGCGCAGACGTCGGCGAGCTCGGGGTCGCGCAGGCCGCTGACGTCGTTGACGATGCTGCGCCCCCGCCGCGATCGCGGCGCTGGCGACGGCCGGCTTGTAGGTGTCGACGGAGACGACCGCACCGAGCTCGCCGGCGACGCGCTCGACGAGCGGGACGACCCGCTCGATCTCGTGCTCGGCGTCGACGGCCGGGCGGCCGGTCGACGCCGACTCGCCGCCGATGTCGAGGATGTCGGCCCCGTCCGCCAGCAGATCCCGCGCGAGCTGCAGCTGGGCCTCGAGCGCCGACGTGCAGGCCGCCGTCGCTGAAGGAGTCCGGCGAAGCGTTGACGATCCCCATCAGCCACGGCCGAGTGCCGAGCTCCAGGCGCCTGCCCGCGGCACTGAGCGTGTAGGCGCGCGCACTCACGCGCCGGCGCCGTCCTGCCCATCCGGGGAGCCGGGGGACGGAGCCCTGTCGTTCTGGCCTGCGATCCCCTCTTCCGTGGCCTCGTTCGCGAACAGCTCGAGCTCGAGGCCGAGCCGCTGCGGATCCCAGCCGAGCTCGCGCGCGAGCACGTCCCCGACCCGCCTGACCGGCGCGGGCGGCTCCGCACCGGCGGGCGATGTCAGCTCGCGGGCGGCGAGCAGCCCGAGGCGGGTGCGCCGGAGCAGCACGTCGCCGATGCTCCGGGCCTGCTCGCGGCGGGCGGCCAGCGCGGCCTCGGCGAGCAGGTCGGGTAGCCCGGGGACGATCGGCTGCGCCGAGCTCCCCGCTGTCTGCCGCGAGAGCGAGCACGTCGTGCGCGCCGTGGCCGTAGCGGCCCGCCAGCGCACGGTAGGACTCCTCCGGCACGCCCTCCACGCGCGGCAGCTCCTCGGGGGCGATGGCCTGTCCGAGCGGGATCTCCTGCGTACGGCAAGGCGCCTCGCGCGCGTCGCGCTCCACGAGGCGGTCGACGGTCATCTTCGCCATCCGCCGCCATGTCGTGAGCTTGCCGCCGGTGATCGTGATCATCCCCGATGAGGTCTCATAGAGCTCGGCCTTGCGCGAGATGTCGACGGACTTGCGCGGGTCCCCGGTGGCGATCAGCGGCCTGACGCCCGCGAACGCGCCCGTCAGGTCTTCCGGCTCCAGCTCCGTGCCGAAGAAGGCGTTGACGGCCTGCAGCAGGTAGTCGACGTCATCGTCGGCGGGCATGACGTGATCCAGGGGACCCTCGTAGTCGTTGTCGGTGGTCCCCACGAGCGTGTGGCCGAGCCACGGGAGCGCGAAGATCGAGCGACCGGACCCGGCGGGGACGATCGCGCCTGCCGACGAGCGGGAGGTCGGAATGGCTGAGTGTGATGTGCGTGCCGCGGCTCGGGCGGATCGAGGGCAGCTCCGCCTCGTCGTGGAGCTCCTGCGGCCTGAGCTCGTCCGCCCATACGCCGGTCGCGTTGATGACGTTCGCGGCGCGCACGTGAAAGAGCTCGCCGCTCTCGACGTCGCGAACGTGCGACCCCGCACGCGCGGCCGTCCTGCTCGAGCAGCGCCGGTGACGTCCAGGCGGTTCGCGCACACCGCGCCGAAGCGCTCGGCCTCCCCGAGCACCGTCAGCACGAGCCGCACGTCGTCCGTCTGGCAGTCGTAGAACAGGTAGCCGCTCGTGGGTTCCCGGCCGGCGAGCGCGGGAAGCAGCTCGATGACCTCCTCGCCGCTGATCATGCGGTGGCGGGCGGGGCTCCAGGACTCCTCCTCGCCGCCGTTCAGAGCCTGGGCGCCGTCCTCCTGCGCGGACCCTGCCGCAGCGCCCTGGGAGCGGCCACGGCGCGAGCGGCGCGAGCGCAGACGCTCGCGGTCGACCGACATCACGTCGTACAGGTTGAGCCCCACGCCGACCATCCGGTCAGGGTGCGCGCCGTCGAAGGCCGCGACGACGAGCGGGAGCGGGTGGACGAGGTGCGGTGCGAGCGCGACCATCAGCCTGCGCTCGAGCAGCGCCTCGCGCACGAGCCCGAGGTCGAAGTTCTGCAGGTAGCGCAGCCCGCCGTGGACCAGCTTGCTCGACCGGCTCGACGTGCCCGACGCGTAGTCCGCCCTCTCGAGCAGCGCGACGCTGTACCCGCGCGCTGCAGCGTCGAGCGCGACGCCTGCGCCCGTGATGCCGCCTCCGACCACGACGACGTCGAATTCTTCCTGTGTCAGAGCCGCGAGGGCTTGGCTGCGCTCGATCACGGGCCGAGTTTCGCAGAGGGACTGCTCAGAGCTGGCCGAGCTCCGCCGTTATCTCGCTGACAGCGGACTTCGCGTCCCCGAACAACATCGCGGTCTTGGGGTCGTAGTACAGCTCGTTTTCGATGCCGGCGAAACCCGGGTTCATCGAGCGCTTGATCACGATCACCGATCGGCTGTCGGCAACTTCGAGGATCGGCATCCCGTAGATCGGCGAGGAAGGCGTGTTCTTCGCCGCCGGGTTCGTGACGTCGTTGGCGCCGATGACGAGGGACACGTCGGTCCTCGCAAACTCCGGGTTCGCGTCGTCCATCTCCCGCAGCTGGTCGTACGGCACGTCGGCCTCGGCGAGCAGAACGTTCATGTGCCCTGGCATCCGCCCCGCCACGGGATGGATGGCGTAGGACACTTCCACCCCACGTTTCTCGAGCTCCTTCGTGAGCTCGCGGACGGCGTGCTGCGCCTGTGCGACGGCCATCCCGTAACCGGGGACGATCACCACACGGCTTGCGTACGCGAGCTGGATCGCCGCGTCCGCTGCGCTGGTGGAGCGCACCGTGCCCGCATGCTCGCCCGCGCCGGTGGCGCCCTCGACGACACCTCCGCCGCCGAAGCCTCCCGCGACGATCGACGGGATCGAGCGGTTCATCGCTGTCGCCATGAGGTTCGTCAGGATCGTTCCGGATGCGCCGACGATCATCCCCGCGACGATCAGCGCGGTGTTGTCCAGCGCCATCCCGGTGGCAGCCGCCGAGAGGCCCGTGAACGCGTTCAGGAGCGAGATCACGACCGGCATGTCCGCGCCGCCGATCGGCAGGACGACCGCGTTGCCGAGCAGCGCGGCGCAGATCAGCATTCCTATGAAGATGAGTTCGGAGTGGGCGCCCGCGACGAGGTCGATGCCGGCGGCTAGCGCCAGCAGGAGCAGCACGAGGTTTACGAACTGCTGAGCCGGCCCCAGCGTGATCGGGCGGCCGGGCAGTATTTCCTGCAGCTTGCCGAACGCGATGTTCGAGCCCCAGAAGGACACCGAGCCGACGATCGCCGCGAACACCGAGAAGATGGCCACATAGGTCGGCACCCCTCCGCCCTGGAGCGTGAGACTGCCGAGGCCGGAGACGAACGTGACGGTGTGGGAACCGTACGTCGACCCGTGGCGGCGAAACTCGGCCCACGCGATCAGGAACACCGCGCCGCCGCCGACGCCGTTGAACAGCGCGACCATCTGCGGCATGGCGGTCATCTTCACCCTGCGCGCCGCGGGGACACCGACCGCGGTGCCGATCGCCACGCCGATCACGATCAGCCCCCAGTTGCCCTCGTTGGGGCTCAGGAGGGTCGCGATCACGGCGATCGCCATACCGACAGCCGCGATGCGGTTGCCGCGCACGGCGGTCGTCGGTCCGGCGAGGCCGCGCAGACCCTGGATGAACAGGGCGAACGCGATTATGTAGAGGACGTCGAGGAAGTTCTGGTCCTGCAGGAATGACGTCGCGAGCGGCAGCTGAATCACGATTTGCCGGCCTTCTCGTTCTCGTCGGTGTTCGCCGGCTTGGGTTTCGTCTTGAACATCTCGAGCATCCGGTCGGTGACCAGGAACCCGCCGACGACGTTGATCGTTCCGAACGCGATCGCGATCACGAGGATGACCTTGTTGAACGCGTCGTTGCCGGCCAGCCCGACGACCAGCAGGCCTCCGAGCACGACGATGCCGTGGATCGCGTTCGTGCCGGACATCAGCGGTGTGTGGAGCGTGTTCGGCACCTTCGAGATCACCACGAAGCCGACGAATCCGGCCAGCACGAGGATCGCGAGGTTGGTGGTCAGGATGCTCGCAAGGATCATTTCTCCACAGCCGCCTTTGCTCCTGGGTGCACGATCTCGCCGGCGCGGACGACGCACGCGCCCTTGATGATCTCGTCGTCGAAGTCCATGCTGAGCGACCCGTCCTCGCCGACGAACAGATCGAGCAGCGCAAGCACGTTGCGCGCGAACAGCTGCGATGAGTGCTCGGCCATCGTCGCCGGCAGGTTCAGCGGCGAGACGATCTTCACCTCATGGCGCACGACGGTCTGGCCCGGCTCGGTGAGCTCGCAGTTGCCGCCCGCCTCCCCCGCGAGGTCGATCACCACGGATCCCGGCTTCATGCCCTCAACCGCCTCGGCCGTCACAAGGCGTGGAGCCGGGCGCCCGGGCACCAGCGCAGTCGTGATGACCACGTCAAAGCCCTTGATCGCATCGGTGAGCGCCTGCTGCTGCGTCGCGCGCTCCTCCTCCGTCAGCTCGCGTGCGTAGCCTCCCTCTCCACTGGCCTCCAGGCCGAGGTCGAGCCATTGGGCGCCGAGCGATTCCACCTGCTCGGCAACCTCGGGACGAACGTCATAGCCGGTTGTCCTTGCACCCAGGCGCTTGGCTGTCGCCAGCGCCTGAAGGCCGGCGACGCCGACGCCGAGGACAAGGACCTTCGCGGGCGGGATCGTCCCGGCAGCGGTCATCAGCATCGGATAGAAGCGGCCCATCTCCTGGGCGCCGAGCAGGGCTGCACGGTATCCCGCCACGTTGCTCTGGGAGGAGAGGGCGTCCATCGCCTGCGCCCTTGAGATCCTCGGGATCGCCTCCATCGCGAAGGCGGTGGCACCCGCCGCCGAGAGCGCACGCGTCGTCTCAGGGCTCGTCAGCGGCGCGAGGAAGCCGATCAGGATGGATCCCTTGCCGAGCCCCGCTATCTCCTGCGCGTCGGGCGGGGCGATCGTGACCACGATGTCCGAGCTCCAGACGGCCTGTGCGTCGCCGATCTCGGCGCCGGCGTCCCGGAACGCGTCGTCGCTTAGAAGAGCGTCATCTCCTGCGCCGCCCTGGATCACGACGTCAAGGCCCTTGGCCTTCAGCTTGGTGACGACCTCGGGCACGAGCGCGACACGGTGCTCACCCGCAGCAGTCTCCTTCGGAACTCCGATCCTCATCTGAGGTGCAGGAACGTATCCGATCGCGCGGGCGGACGGCTTGCCGGGCACCGATCGGGGTGCTCAGGTGTGCGAGACTCGGGGCTGATGACGGTCAACCTGACGCGCATCTACACGAAGCTGGGCGACGGCGGAGAGACCCACCTCGGGGACATGAGCCGCGTCTCCAAGCTGCATCCGCGGGTTGAGGCTTACGGGACCGTGGACGAGCTCAATTCGCAGGTCGGCCTCGCGTTGTGCGCCACGGACCTGCCGGAGCGTTTCGCCGCATGGCTGCGGCGTGTCCAGAACGATCTGCTCGACGTCGGCGCCGACCTGTCGGTGCCCGCGCCCGCCGGCGAGACGGCCGAGCAGGCGCGCCAGCGTCTGCGGGTTGGCCCTGACTACACGACGTGGCTCGAGGGGGCGTGCGATGAGGTCAACGCGGGACTTGAGCCGCTGCGTTCGTTCGTGATCCCGGGCGGCACGCCCGCAGCCGCGCATCTGCACGTTTGCCGCACCGTCTGCCGCCGCGCGGAGCGCCGCACGATCGCGGTCGGCGATGAGGTCAACCCCGAGGTCGTCCGCTACCTCAACAGGCTCTCGGACCTGCTCTTCATCCTCAGCCGGGCGGTCAACGATGTCGGCGGCGAGCACTCCGAGCCGCTGTGGCAGCCCGGCTCACACGATTCCGGCTAGGTGTTCACGCTCCCGCGCGGATGCCAGTCAACCGCGCGGAGCACTGCGACCGCAAGCGAGACCCAGAGGCCTGCGACCAGGAAACCGCCCACTACATCGCTGGGCATGTGCCAGGCGAGCACCAGCAGGGTCACCGCCACCGCGACGGCGAAGATGCCCCCCACAAGCACCACGACCGGGCGCAGACGGGCGGGAGATACAAGGATCGCGCACAGCACGAGGGTCATCGCGGCCGTCGAGTGACCGCTCGGCCATGAGGCCGGGCCGATCAGCACCGGCCCCGCGCTCAGGTGCGGGTGCGCGAGCAGTGGCTTGAGTGTCTCGGAGGTGAGCGGGGCGAGGCCCATGACAACCGCGGCGGCGATCGCGAGGTCCGGGCGCCTGCGGGCGAGCGCGACCGAGACGATCACTGCCGCCCACAGGATGAACACCCGCGGTTCCAGCAGATGCAGCAGGAACATGCCTGCGGATTCGAAGGAGGGGGTGTTCAGGCGGATGAAGTCGCCGAGCACCGCAGCGTCCCTGACGCGGGCCGCCGGCAGAAGCTCCGCGATGACCCACACGAGTGCGAGCGACACCGCGCACGCGAACGCCGCCAGCAGCGGAGCCGTGATGCCGGCCGTGCCGGCACGCCGGCGCATCGCCTGCGGCGCAGGGGCTGTGAACGCGTCTTGGGCCATGCCTCCAGGGTATGGGGGTTGCTAAAGGGCGCCTGAAAGGCCGCGCATCAGCGGCTCGACGGTTCTCCCCACGACCGCGCCGACCGCCACCGCAGCGGACACCGATGGCGCGACCGGGGCCCGCTCGGGGCGCCTGGCGCCGGGCCGCACCGCATGGGCCCTCGCCCGCGGCGCGGCCGCGCTCACGCCTGCGCTGCGGGCCGCCCGGGGCACGTCGGCGCGGGCCGCCACCGGGCCTACGGGAAACGGCTTCAGCGCGAGAGCGGTGAGGGCCTGTGCGGTCACCCAGACCGGAGTCTGCGACCCGGTGCGCGAGTAGCGCACGCTGCCGTCCGGTTCGGCGAGGCTGCGCAGGTAGGCCAGGGGCGAGCGGCTGCCGTCGTGCGTGAGGCCGGTGACGTCGTGCCCAGCCGCGACGAGCCCCTGGACAGCCCACGCGGTCGACTGGGCATTGGATGCGCCTCCGGCCTCCTCGGGAAAACCGCCGTCGAGGTTCTGTGAGTGCGTGAGGAACGTGACGGCGCGCCTGACGTCCGAGCCCGACCGGCCTCCGGCGGCGACCAGGGCCTGCACGCTGGCGGCCGTGTCGTCGACGTCGCTGCCGCTGCCGCGGACAGCGAAGCTGAAACCCCCATCGGGTTCCTGCTGGGATGCGAGCCAGTGAACGGCCGACCGGACGGCCGGAGCGCTGGCCGGGTAACCGGCGGCGCGCAGTGCGAGGACGCCAAATGCTGTGAGGTTGCCGAGATCCGAGAAGGAGCCGTCGCCCGAGCGCGAGCTCAGCAGCTCCGACACGAGGTTCACGCCACCCAGCGACCGGGTCGACACCCCGCATGCGTGAAGCGCGAGAATCGTGCGCTCGATGTCGCCCGCGCCCTGCAGGGTGGACGCCTGCGCACGAATCGCGTCAAGCACGGTGTGTCCGTCGCGTCGCACCGTCAGCGGGTCTCTGCCCGAGGCGGCTAGGCCTATCGCCGCCCACGCCGAGTAGAGCTCGCTGCTCGACTCGCCGGGCGCGGCGCCGAAGCCCCCGTCGCTGCCCTGCGCCGCGGCGAGGTAGGAGACCTGGCTGGAGAGCCCCTGGGCAGCCCTTGCGGCGGGAGCCGACCCGGCGGCCAGCGCACCCGTCACCGCGACGGCCGCGAGCACCGCCAGGGTTCCGGCCGGCACACCCAGATGCGGCGCACGGTCGGGTGCCGCCTGAACGGGGTCCCAGGTGACCTGCAGGCGGGAGCGCACGCGCAGCAGCATGCGCAGCAGCGCAGCACCGAAGGCGAGCCCGAACGCGAAGCTCGCGATCACGTGGGTGAGGTCGAAGACCAAGGCTGAGCCCAGTACCACGCCGAACGCGGCGAGGGTGTGGTTTCCCGCACCGGTCCACGTGTAGAGGTCGAGGATGAGGTTGAAGGCCTCGGCGGCAGCGGCGCATGAGAGAGCGATCGCGAGGGGCGACATCCGCCGCCGCGTGACAGCGCCGAGCCCGGCTCCCATGAGGCCCACCAGGCCCCATGCGAGCATCTGCCACGGAGTCCACGGACCCTGCCCGAGCAGGATGTTCGACGCGAGCGCGGAGATCGCACCGACCGCGAACCCCGGACCCGCGCCGAACGCGATACCACTGACCAGCACGATCGCGGTGATCGGCTTCAGGTCGGGAACCGCCACGAACGCGTCCCGTCCGAGCGCAGCCAGCGTGGCGAGCGTCGCTATCACGGCGATCAGCTTCGCCGGCGGCCGCGAGCGCTCGTACCACCAGAATGCGAACCCGAGCGACAGCAGGACGAGCGCGAAGGACACCAGCTGCCAGCTCACGAGCGAACCCCCTGCGGTGCCGCGTACTGCTCGCCCGCACTGCGCGCGAGCAGTAGATCGGCGCCCTGCTCCGGGCGCAGCACACCCCGTGCGCCATCGAGGATCCGTGCTGTTTCGGTCGCGAAGTACCGGCCTCCCGCGAGGACCTGCTCGATTGGCCCGTCTGCGATCACGCGGCCGTCCGCCAGCAGCACGGCCCTGTCGGCGAACTCGGCTGCGAACTCCGCGTCGTGCGTCGCGAGCACCACGGCAGCCCCCTCTCCAGCGCGGGCACGAAGCCACCGCGCGAGCCTTCGCTTCGATGCCGTGTCCATCCCGCGGGTGGGCTCGTCGAGCGCGAGCACCGAAGCGGGCTCGGAGCCGCCGAGCACGATCGCCAGCGCGAGTCGCTGGCGCTGGCCACCGGACAGGTCACGGGGGTTGCGCGCGCCGAGTCCCGCGAGGCCCACCATCCTCAGAGCGTCCTCTGAGACCTCCTGATCGGCACGCTCGTGAAGGAAATAGTCGCCCGGGTTCTGCAGCAGCAGCGCGACCCGGCCGGAGCTCTGAACGCTGCCGCGAGTGGGCTGGAGCAGGCCGGCGGCGTGGCGCAGGAGCGTGGACTTTCCCGCACCGTTGCGGCCCATCAGCACCACGCTCTCCCCGCCTGGATACTCAGGTCGACGGAGCGAAGGACTGTCGGTCCGCGCGTGATCTCATGCCAGACACCCTTCAGTGCCAGCGCGGGCTGCTGCACGCGCGAGCGTCGTCGCATGGCCGCGAGCGGGCGCGGGCGGCTGCGGGTATCGGCCACCACCGGAGGGTTCTCCGCCGGGTCCCGCGTTTCGTGGAGCAGCCCGGCGCCCCTGAGCGCCGCGCGCGCCTGCTTGACACCCGTGGGCGGCGGACGCAGGCCTGCCCGCGCGAACATACGCGCGCCCGGGGTGGCGAGCCCGGGCGCGGACTCTGCGGCCCATTCAAGAAAGCCGCGCGGATCCCTGTCGCACGCCACCCGACCCTCCGAAAGGGCGATCACCCTGTCGGCGGCCGCAAGGCAGCGCTCGAGGCGATGCTCGATCAGCAGGACGGCGGTGTCCGACTCCTGGTTGAGCCTGCGCAGCTGCCAGATGAGCTCGTCTCCCGCAACGGGGTCAAGCTGGGACGTGGGCTCATCGAGCAGGACGAGCGAGGGTCTGCAAACCAGAGCCGACGCCAGCGCGACACGTTGCAGCTCGCCGCCGGAGAGCTCCGCGGTGGCCCTGTCGAGCAGGTGCGCGATGCCCAAGGACAGGGATGTCTCCTCAACCGCCCGCGCCACGGACGCCCCTGCCTGCCCCCGGTTCTCGAGCGCGAGAGAGAGCTCCGCGCGGACGGTGGTCATGATCACCTGGGTCTCAGGGTCCTGGAGGACCGTGCCCGCGACCTCGCCGGCCTCGGCGGGGCCGTGCTCGCGAGTGTCGAGCCCTCCAACAGTCACGGTCCCGGCGAATCGACCGCCGTGGAAGTGCGGGACCAGGCCCGCGGCGGCGCGCAGCAGCGTTGACTTGCCTGAGCCCGAAAGGCCCGCCACGACACAGAACTCGCCGGGCTCTATCGCGAGGCTCACGTCGGATATCGCATCGCGCTGGACCGCGGGATACGCGTAGCTGACGTGATCAAAGCGCAGCACGCTCACCGTTCGATCCCCTTCCTGTCGCAGAACGGAGCGAGCGCGACGAGCACGAGCAGCGCCGCGGCGACGAGCAGCGCCGGGGTGACGCTCATGCTCACCAGCGGGTACGGGCTGAAGGAGCCGAGCCCTGCGACGCTCGCATACACGGTGATCAGCAGCACCGCCACGGATGACGATGCGAACGCAACGTCATGACGCGAGAGAGGAGCCCGCGAGCCTCGTGCGGGCCGCGCCGTGCCGTAGCCGCGCATCTCGAGCACCGCCGCCACGTCCAGCGACCGGTCCAGTGCCCCCGCGACCGTCGCCTTCAGGATCGCCATCCGCCCGCGTGCGCCCCGGGCGCCCCCGTCCGGCCTGCAGCGCTGTGCTTCCGCTAGACGTCTGGCGTCAGCGCCTAGCACCGGTATCAGGCGCGTCGTCAGGGTGGCCGTCAGAGCAGAGCGCGGCGATATGCGCCGGAACGCCAGCAGCAGCTCGTCGGGGTTGGCGGCACACACCACCAGCAGGCAGGACAGCGTCACGACCATCAGGCGCAGCGCGAGCACGAGGCCGAACACCACCGCCTCAACGGTCAGGTTGACCTGCCCGAGCACACCCCAGTCGCCGAGCCGCGCGAAGACGGTCAGGCCCTCCCGGCTGACGAGGACGTTCACGAGCACGGTCAGCAGGATGATCGGAAGCGCCGCCGTCCTTGCTGCGCGCGAGATCTCGCGGCCCACCCCGGCTCCGAAGGCGGCGGCAAGGACCGACACGAGCAGGGCGCCGAGAAGCACGGGTCGGGCGTTATCAGCGCTGCGAGGGCGAGCACGCAGCCATATGCCGCCGCGATGCTCGCGCGCGCCGCATGCAGCGGGCTCGCCCGCGGAAAGAAGGCGATGCGTGAAGCGCGGCTCATCCGGACGCCGTCTCGGGGAGCGGTATGACGCGGCCGGGTGCGAGCGCGAGAGCGAACCGGTTGCGCAGATCAGCCTGGGTGAAGTCTCGGGCGGCGAGGGCCGTACCCGCTTCGTCGGTCCCCGCGACGAACCAGACGGGGTCGTCTTCTCCATGCCTCGTCGCTGCGATGAGCCCTGCGCCGGCACCGAGTGTGCTCACCGTGCGGCCATCCTGGCCGAACAGGATGAGCGAGCTCCCGCCCGCGGTGAAACGCGCGTACACGCCGCTCGAGCGGGGGCCCTGTTCGACCATCTCGGCGGGCAGGCTCAGCCGTAGCTTCGACCACGGTCCGACCACCACGCGTAGCTGTTCAGGGTCTTCGCTGGGACCGACCTCGGCGACGGCGGCGGGAATGCCGAGTCCCTGCAGCCGTGAGCTCACTTCGGTGCATGCTGCGCTCTGCACCGCGGCGCATTCGACGCGGACCGGCAGGCGCTTGCCTTCCAGGCCATCCAGGAAAGGCTGCGGGAAGGAGCCGACGACCGCGGGCACGTCCTGCGTCTGGCTCCAGTCATGAAGGTCCCACCAGATGTGGTCCCCGGGGTGCACGTCTGTGGCGGCGGCACCCTGTCCGGCCTGGACGCCGTTGACGTAGTAGAACCAGTCGACAGGCTCGCCGCCTTCCGTGCCGCCGGCGAGTCCGTTGATGCTCTGCACGAAACCACCCCCGAAACGGGTCGCGACCGTGTAGTTGCGCATCAGAAGGCTCATGACGGTCTCCTGTCCGGACACCTTCAGCGGCCCCGGCAGCCCGAGTTCGCTTTCACCGAAACCGCGTGTGACAGTGAGCTGCACCGCTCCCGGCGTGGGCCCCGCGCCGAGTCCGCATCCGACGAGCGCGAGGGATCCGAGCAACCCAATTACTCCGAGGGACAGGATGCGCCCGCCGCGGGAGCGCGCAACCTGTGCGCTCGCTTCCGTCGCTCTCACCTGACGATGATGGTTTGAGGGAACGAGGGGACCAGGCCGGGTCGGGTCGCGCTCACCTGGTAGCGACCCGGCGTCGTCGGTGCCACGAGGTCGGCCTCGCCGCCGGAGCCCGTCGAGGCGAAGTCCGTGCCGAGCGTGACGATCGCACCGGCGACCGCCTGCCCGCTGCCTTCGTTGTCGAAACCGCGGACCGCCACCCGCAGGCCGGCGCCGGGGTTGACGGTTGCCGTCGACGTGGACACTTCGAGTGTGCGCTGGCAACCGCCGTAGGAGGCTTGGCACCAGAACCAGAGCACCCGCTGACCGGACCGCAGCCGCCGCCCGTCTCCCATCGGGCCGCTCGGATCCGCCGCGCCTGCGCTTCCGGACACGCCGTTGACCTTGTACTCCCAGCCGCTCTGTGCCGCCCCACGCTCTCCGTCGATCGCTGAGACGTACAGCTGCGCCGAGTTCACCGCGGCTCCTCCGCAGCTCCCGTAATCGCGCAGCGCGAACCCCGGCCCTCCGGCACGGTGAAGCGCAGCGAGCACGGCCAGCGGGGTGCCGGCAGCGACGGCGCACATGCGCCCGGAGACGCGGATCGACGTCGCCGAGGCCCTGACCGTCCTGTCGCCAGCGAGGACAGCGCCACCGGACCCGACGATCATGCTCTGAACGACGGGAGCCGAGGCGGCCCCGAAGCCCGCGGGCCCGCGCGCCCAGGCGGCCGTGGCCGCCAGGAGCGTCAACGCCACGGCACCAGTGGCCACGAGACCCCTAGCGGACATCGAACACGATCCTTGACGTCCCGCGCGCGAGAGTCGTCCGGTCTCCGAGCACGTCCGTTGCGAGCACATCGAGCACGTAGCGTCCCGGCTCCAGCGCTGACGGGAGCAGGTAGGAGAAGCTCGCGCCGCTCGACGCCGCGAAGGAGCTCCCATGGCCGCAGCGGGCGCGCACGAAGCGCTCGCGAAGCCCTTCATACGCCCAGCAGCGCCCTCTGAACGAGCGGCGCAGCTCCAGGCGCACCGACGAGACGGCAGTGTGTGAGCTGATCGTCCCGGCGATCGTGCGCGGGGCGCGGGATCGCGGATAGATATGGCCCTCGATGAGGCTCGCGACCTTCGCCACGAGGGCGAACGGCCCACGGTAGGGCGCGGGCGGGAGAGGATCAGATTTCGGGTGTCCGGGAGATATCGGCGGGGGTGTTTCGGTGGCGGCAACCGTGCCGCAGTTGCCGTCGTTCGCGTTGTGGATGCAGATCTGGTCCTCATCGCGGATGGATTCGGCTGCTTCAGCGCTGATGGTGCTTCCGCCGGTGTCCGTCAGCGTGAGCACGGCGTGGCCGCTCGCATCAGTCGTGGCAGTCACCGAGCCGTCGCTCACCGTCGCACCCGCGATCAGGGACGAGGTTCCGTTCGCGGCATACCTCCGCACCGTGACAGTCACCGGCTCCCCGGCCTGGGCAACTGCGGGCGCTTCAAGCCCGAGGGGCAGCCCGCACGCTGCGCTTTCCGAGCAGGGAAAGAAGAGGACTTCCTGGCCCGTTTCAAGCGCTGCTTCGCAGGCTCCCAATTCCATTTCGTGATGGTTGAGCCAGAAGCTCCAGTAGTAGCCGCTCCCAAATTCGTGTGACTCACCCATGATGGAGCCGACCTCGTACTCCCCATACTTTTCGCTCCAGGGTCCACCCCAGTCGCCGCCCGTGGCGTCCTGGAGGGCTCCGATCGCGCTGGTCCCCGGGCACGAGTCGGACGGTTTGCCGTCCTTGACCACGGGTTCGGTTGTCGTCGTGACCGGCGTGCGAGGGAGAAGCGTTCTGGCGAGCCCCTCCACCCTGACGGTTCCAAATGTCGGTTCCGACGCGGCGGCGGCGGACGCGGATACGGCGAGCAGCGATACGGCGGCGCCTAGCGCCAACAAGGTTCGACCTGATTTGAGCATGGAGCCGACCCCTTTCCACGAGGGCTTGTGGGCTTGCGTCGGAGGCAGGTCTCCTGGCTCCCGGGTCCACCCCTCCGCGCCTTCCCATCCCGCCGGCGGCGGGTCAGTGGCTGCTCGCTCAGAGCGAGCCGCGGTGGGCATCCCCGGTCACAGTGGCGGGTCCGCGCCGGAATCTCACCGGCTTCCCTTCACGACCGACGTTTGTCAAGCGGAGTGTAACCCAGGCGTCTAGCGACCGACCTGCGCGAGGTCCGAACCCAGATCGCCCAGTGCAACGCGGTCGCCCTGATCGAGCTTCGTGCCCGAGACGATCAGCCTGCGGGCCTGCTCCAGGTCGTCGGACCTGCCGAATGTCAGCGCGGCCTTCACGACGCCTTCCTGCAGGTACCAGATCGTGAAGACCCCGTCCTCAAGCGAGCCTCGCGTGACCTCCTCGTCCCACTCGTATGCCGGGCCGACGTACTCCAATTCCCCCCAGTCCGCCAGCACCGAGAAGAAGTAGGGCACCACCTGATATGGCTCGCCCCGGCCGAGCATGTTCAAGGCCACAGCCTTGCCCTGGTTGAACGCGACGTCCCAGTGCTCGAGGCGAATCGGCTTGCCGCCGTGAATGACGGAGTCGTATTCGCAGATGTCGCCTGCTGCGTAGACACCGGCGACGGAGCTCTCCAGGCGGTCGGAGCAGCGCACCCCTCCGCGTTCCCCGATCTCCAACCCGGCCCGCTGAGCCAGTCCCACGTCGGGCGCGACGCCGGCACCGATGACCACGGCCTGCGCGTCCAGTTCCAGCCCGGCGCGGGTCACGACTCTGGATACGAGGCCGTCGCCTTCGAACCGCTCGAGCTCGTCGTTGCCGTACACGGTGACTCCGTGCGACTCGAGCAGGTCCTGAAAGAAGCGTCCTGCGTGCGCTCCCACGGTCCGTTCGAGGGTGATGTTCTCCTGCATCACGATCGTGCAGCTCTTCCCCATCGCCGTGAGCGTCGCCGCAACCTCGCAAGCGATGTACGAGCCGCCGATGAGCACGACGTGCTCGGCGTCCTTGACGCCCTCCCGGATAGCGTCGGCGTTGCCTAGCGTTCGCAGGTAGTAGATGTGCTCCAGATCGCAGCCGTCGACGGTCAGGCGCCGGACGTTCGCTCCCGTGGCGATCAGTGCCTTGCCGAACCCGATCTCCTGTTTGTCGGAGAGTTTGGCGGTCCGCGCGCCCAGGTCCAGCCCCATCACGCTGGTCCGGGTCATCAGCTCGATGTTCTGCTCCGACCACCAGTCGTTGGGTCGAAAGAGCGGCTCCTCACGACTCTCGACGCCTCGCAGATACCCCTTGGAAAGGTCGGGCCTGTTGTAGGGAGGGTCAAGCTCTCGGCCGACCAGCAGGACGTCCCCGTCCGCACCGGCCTCACGCAGCCAGCGCGCGCAGTTTGCGCTCGCGAGTCCGCCCCCGATGAGCAGGTAATCGACCGTGCGCTCCGCCATGCTGCCAGACTACAGTCCCGGCGGGTGGCGGACAGCCCAGTGAGCCCAAGTGGGAATGCGCCCGAAGATTCGCCAACGCGGTCCGCTCTGGAACCGGTTGGGGCCTTCGTCGGTGCCGTCGTAGCTCGTATCGAGCCGAAGTCCCGCGATGACCGCGAATACGTGAGGAGTCGGACTCCTCGTGGCGTAGATCGTGATCCACCTGCCGGGGCCCGGCGCACCCCAACGCACATAATCCTGAGCGAGCGGATTGTCGCGCAGAATTTCGCTGATCGGCCGCACGCCGGACCTGTAGAGCACATAGTTGATCGTGCTCGAGCAGTCCTCCTGGGTGGAGTTGCGTGGGTCCGGGTGCCCATCGGGCCCGTAGGGCAATTCCTGCAGCTCGTTGCCAGCGACGAGCATCGCCTGTATCACCGCCGGAGCGCGTGCCGGAATCAGCGCGAGGTGTCCGTCCTGTGGGTCGAGGCGCGCCGCTGCTCCTTCGATGAACCGGATGGGCGTCGGACTCGTGAACGAGCTGCCCAGCGAGCCGGCTTCCGCAGATTCTGAGCCCTGGACGGGTTCGGGTTCGCTTGCTGTCGCAGTGCCGCGGTAGCGCGCCGCCCAGCTCTCGACCTCGGTCACGTACCAGTTCGCATGGTTGTAGGCGAAGATCGCCCGCTGGTAGTCGCCGGGGGCTCCGGAAGCCCGAAGATAGTTCGCGGCTGAGAAGATCGCGTCGGCGGCGTTCCAGCGATCCGGGTGCTCATCCGCGTTCTCGTCGACGCCGTAGACGGCCCACGTAGCAGCAAGAAACTGCATCGGGCCGCCCGCCCCCGCCGAGTTGACCCTTCCCTCCACGGTGCACGACGGGTCGGGGTCCATTCCGTGATCGCACTCCACGCGACCGATACCCGCGAGGATCGCCCAGTCGATCGCGTAGCGGCGGGCGGCCGCCTGGTACAGATTCAGGTATTCGGGCGGTATTTCGTGAACTGCCAGCTCGGAGGCGCCGGTGGCGGGCCCCGGGGACGCGGTCGATCCGCCCGCCGTTCCGGTGGCGAGTACCAGCGTTGCGCTCGCCCCCAACGCGATCACGGCAGTGAGCGCGAACGCCGCGAGCACGCCAGCAACCGCAAACTCGGCTCCCCCACTTGCACGAGGTGAACGTGTCACTCCTCCCCGAATCCGATGTCGCGTTTGCGTCCCGCCTCCACCTCGCGCAGGTCGTGCATGACGGCGGCGTCGTGGTCGCCGTGGAGCCACCACGGCACGGGAGGATCAGGTGGCGTGGCCTGCAGCTCACCGGCGCCGGCTGAGTCACGCGCGCCGGCGTGGTTCGAGCGGCCTGGCGGGTCATCGCCGCCTGGGCCGCGCGGCCAATCCGCGGCGTGAACGCCACCGAGCCCTCGTGGGCTCACGTCCCTCACGGGTGACTCGGAGGGCGCCTCACGCTTTGGCCAGCCTGCTCGCCGCAGCGACCGAGAACCGTCGCCAACATCGCCATCCTGGTCAGAGCTGGGTTTGCTGTTTGCCGCGCGGTGGCGCGCCTCCAGCAGGTCGCTCTCATGGCGTGCGATGTCGCTCTCGACACGCCTCCCGCGAGTTGCGAGTTCCACTGCTCGCCTGGGGTTGGCAGCGGCGATGGCGAGCCTTTCAGCTCGCCTGATGCGTTCGGTTTGCAGCTGCTTGGAAGTGAGCTGCTGCGAGGTCCGCGCGAGCGTCCCTTGGTGGAGGTCGGGGTCGCCCAGCGGCTCGTTTGGCCCGTCCCGCCGTGGCGTGCCGCCGCCGGCCGTCAGGCTCGTCAGGTTGGGCGTTGCGATGGGCGCGGGTACGTCGCCCGCGGGCTGACGCGCAGTGGCCCTTGCGCGCTGCAATGCGGCTCTGGGAGTCTCCAGAGCACCCCGGACCCTTCGCGCAGAGGGCACTGGTGCGGATCTGCCGCCGGTCGTCCGATGCAGCGAGCCGGAGATCGCCAGGGCCTGGTGCCGGCGCATGAAGGCGGTCCATGCGAATGCCGACATGAGAAGCCACTGAGTCCACCACCCCACCGCGGGCAGACTGGAGATCACTCCAAAGACCGCGAGGAGCACGCCGAGCAGAAACGCGAACAGGAGCTTTGACAGGACCGCGGCCAGCAGTTGTGTGCCCCACGCGCGGAAGACGGACCGGCCTCTTTCGCCGAATGCGGGCGCGAGTATCGCCACGGGCGTCAGCAGAAGGAACAGCAGGCTGAAGGTGGCTGCCATCAGCAGCCGAAGTCCTACAAACCCGAACACGAGCAGCACACCGACGAGCCCAACTGCGATGAGCACGAGACCGCCGACACGTGGCCATGTCCCGGTGCCAGTGCGAAATTCGGCCTGTGCGGCGGCTGCCCCTCGACAGCTCGTTGCTTCGCTGCTCTGGCAGATTGCGCTGAACAGAGACGAGCTTTCCGTAATCGAGTTTCGCGCGGGGCTATTGGCCGGCAGGGAGAGAAACATCTCGCCGTTAGTGCGTGCCGCCTTCATCAAGGCAGCGCCACGTTTGAGCGTGCCCTGGTTCGGTCCCCCCTTTGCTGCCAGTGCAAGCTCAGCCGATGCCTCACGCATCCCTGCCAGGCGCAGGTGCTGATCAAGGCGTGAGGGATCGTCGCACCAGGCGACGTCTCCGAACTCCAGATAGCACCACGGCGCCTGCACACTCGACGCGAACAATCCCTGCATGTCCTGCGTCAGCGCGCCCGATGTGACTGTCGGCGCACCCCGAGCGCCGACTGCGAGTGCTCCGAAGCTGGCTTCGTTTGCCCACGCTCCCAGCGCGCCGACGGTCCCGATCGGGTTGCCCGCCACCCAGATGCCGACGGCCATCATCACGCCCATAACGACGATCTCCCCGACCGCACGCGAGACCCTCCGGCGGACGATGCCCTGGTAGGCGGTGAGCACCGCGGCCACGGCGAGCACGAGTGGCAGGATCGGGTCCGTGATCTCATCCTGCATCCGCCTGAGACCCGCTCCGAGGCCGTTGCCGACGGGACTGTCGAGCAGGTCGATCGCGAACCCCCATTCGAGCATCACGACCATGGCGTGGACCGCCCAGAGCAGCGCCATCCACACCGGTGTCACCAGGAGGTCCTGCACGGCACTCATGAAGCCGCCCTGGCTCAACCCGAGTACCCCCGTGTCGATGTGCACATCGAGCCCGTAGTCAGCCGTCGGGTAGGCGGCGGCGACGAACCCTGAGCTTTCGCACGACCGTTGACCGACGCTCGATAGCGCCCCACGCGCATTGGCTCCGCACGCTGGGCTTCCGAGCCCGTTGCCCGCAAGGGGATCGGGTTGCTGAGCGCCCACGTCGACGGATGGTTCGCTGGTGGGCGTCGCCGTGCCGGTGGCGCCGCTGGACCCGGTGAGAGCGGGCTCGCTCGGGGATCGTGGCACCGATTTTCCGAGCTCACGCGCAATGCGCCCGCTGGCGGTCGAGGCGTCCGCCCGGCTTGTCGCGCCTCGGGCTTGAGCACCGCAGGAGAGCCATGACGCCACCGTTATGAGCAGCGCCAGCCCACCTGCGACGCTGTGACGCCGCGCCTGCTCTGTTAGCCCGCCCGTCACCGTGCGACGACGCGGTCGAGTGCAGCCCATCAGTTTGAGGGCGTTGTCGAGAAGGCGCGGAGCAGCGACGGAAGGACCAGGTCAACCTGTATCGCCGCCACGCGTCCTATGTGATCGCGAAACAGGCAACGCCCGGCTTGCATGTCGATGAGTGACCGACGCAGACGCCTGTCCTGCGGGTCGAGTCCGAGTAGGAGCAGAGCCCTTGCCGCCTCCGTCTCCGAGCGCATCCCGAAGACGAATGTGGCGCCCACGAGGCTCTCCAAAGCGGCGCGATCCCCAACCAGCGCGTCGGTCACGAGTTGCGTGCTGATGATCGGCACAGCGAGCTCTGAGCGGCCCATCCGCTGTAGCGAGCCGAGGAGCGCACGGCCGACCGGGTCCCCCAGCAGCCGCCATCCCTCGTCGAACGAGAACACCTTCAGGCGCTCCCGCTCTGAGGCCATGAGGTGCATTGCCAGCATCGCGATGAGGCGCACAATCTGCTCGCCCGAACGCTCGGCCTGCGTGTACTCCGATCGGCGCGTGTCCTGCGGGGGGCCGGGGAGGTCACGGATCGGCAGATACGTGACCTGTTGGGTGCCGACCGGAGGCAGGCGCACACCGGGGTCTGAGAAGCCGAGTTGGGTCAGCCCGCTGCGCGCGTATACCTCCAGCGTTTCTCCGACAGCCCCTCCCACTCCACCCTCGTCCTTGAGCGCCCTCACGACCTCGAGGCACGTCGGTTCTCGCGACCGAGTTATGACGTTGTCAACCGCGGCAACTATGGCTGTCTCCCAGGCCGGCTCTGCGCGTGAGGGCAGTAGCGACCGGAGAAACGAGACGGTGGCATCCTGCGCTAGGTGCCTGGGCGCGATCCTGAGTGGGTCGAGCATCCCCCTCAGTGAGGCGTGAGGTCTCAGGTCCACACGCTCCACGTGCGGCGCAACGTCCTCCAGCAGGTGAAACCTGTGATCGCCCTTGGGGTCGCAGTCAACGACCCGCGCCCCTTGCAGGAACGCCTCGTACTGGAGCTTTTGAGCGAGAGTCGTCTTGCCCGACCCAAGTGCCCCGACGCTCAGAATCGTGACGTTGGCGTCGGTGTCCGACCCCTCTCTGAGGTTGAAGCGAACGGGGTGTCTGGAGCCCGTGAGCGTGTGACCGAGGTAGAAGCCGCGTGCGGACCCGACCGCATGTGAGGCGGTCGGCATCATCGCGCCGACCTGCTCCGTCGTGAGCGTGTCGTCGTATCCGGCTACCTGCGTGCGCTGAGCGGGAAGGTGCTGAACGAAGAGCCGTAGTTGCTCGCCGTGAGGACGGTGAAGGCGGGTCTCACCGAAGGCACGTCTACACATCTCCACGCGGCGCTCGAGCTCAACCTCCTGTGCCGCGCCGACAGCGACGGCGAGTGTCGCTCGAATCAGGGGCGGTCTCCGTGAGGTCTGAAGGTGCGAGAGCAGGTCGCGGGCCTGCTGGGTCCGTTGCAACCCGAGATCAGACACGCCCTGCTCACCCTCTTGCTCTGCACGCATGATCTGGTCGGCGTCCTGAACCCGGCGGCGGGCCATGCGCAGCGCTAGGTCGTTGGGCAGGTACCGTCCGTTGAGCGAGAGGTCGATTCCAAACGGGAGACTCTCGCCCGGAGCGAACATCAGCTCCGCTGCTGCGCTCGGAAACTGGACACGCTCCGGCAGTGCGCCCACCAAGAGTTGTGCCTGCCAACTGGTCCCGAGCTCGGACTCGATGCGTAGAGACCGGCCACGGTGCTCGACACACCCCTCGGCCCACCGCATGACGTCTCCCTCCAGGGGCGCCAGAACAGCATGTCCGTTGCGCTCGAACGCCAACGCCCGCGGCTCATGCAGACCGTCGACCACCGGCTCGCCGAGCCCGCGGCAGAATGCTCGCCGCACCAGCCACTGGAGCTCGATCCCTCGCACCTCGCGTAGCTCGAGGAAGGCGGCGGCGCGAGCTTGAGCCTGGTCGGCGCGAGCTCTGGTCTGCTGCAACTCGCGCGCGGTCATTACCCGGCGCGCACCGAACGCGAGGCCCTCGCCGAACCTGCCGCGTAACGCACCTAGCCACGAGTCGCCTTCCGCGGACAGGAATGCCGCGACGTCCAGTCCCGGATCCCTCAGGCTGACCAGGAGAAAGACCTTCGCGTCGGCGCTGGCTCTGTCAGCCAGATGCTCAACGTGAGCGTCCACATATTGCCCCCACGTGGGTTCTCGAACGACGCCGTGCCTCGCCTGTTCCTGTGATTCGGCCCGGAGTTCGTTGCCGTACTGCTCCGCTTGCCACTGAACTGAGACGCGAAGGAACTGAAAGTCAGCTCCCACAGATTCGACGGCTCCAGCTATGGCGGCAAGACGCGAGTGCTTCTCCTCGTCGTTGAGCCAGCCGTATGAGGACGGCTCGATGGCGAACGCTGCCCACGCGTCCCGCAGGCCTCTCGCAAACACGCAGTTGCCGTGGATGAAGGTGATCGGCGCTCTCAAGACCCGCCTCGCCGGGAGGCACGGGGCTCTACGTTCAGGCGTGCCCTGTCCGACAGGACGATTCTGTGAAGTCGCGGAGCGGAGTCGGCGCCCGGTAGTGCGCGAATCGTCACGGTGCGCCTTGTCCGGCGGCGAGTGACGGCACGAGAGCCCAGCTCTTGCAGAGCGCTCTCACGAGTGTGGGCGCGTGCAATCCGCACGACCCCGGGTCCTGTGTAGCGCAGGCGACGGAATGTGCTCTCCGAACCGTCTGGCAGGACGATGATCGACGCAGGCTGCCAGCGCTTGCGCGGCGAGATCCGACGCAACCCCGAGAGATGCCTCGGCCCAAGAAGAAAACGCAGCCGTGCCTGCGCCGCAACGTGGAAGGTGCGGCCGTCCGGTCGTACCGCTCCGAGTGCGGCGGCGCTCGCACACGGGATGGCTACATCGCGCAGGTACCAGGGCACAGCCCCGAAGAGCGAACCGACGAAGGGCAGCGAACTGGCGGCGAGAGCGGCGAGCCCGATCACTATGAGATAGACGAGACTGCGTACCGGAAGCCCGCCCGGATTGAGCCGCAGCCGATCGATTCTGTAGATTCGGCGCTCGAGATCGAAGACGCTGCGGTAGCTCCGGATCTCCATCAGCCGGTACCGAAGAGCGTCGTCACGGTGTTGGTAAGCAGGCCGACCCCTGCGGGGCTCGCGAGCAGGACCGCGACGAGACCGACGACGAACACGCCCGCTGCCTCCTTGAAGTCGCGACGGAATGCCAGAACCGCTCCGGCAACTGCAAACGCAAGCGCTATGAGGCTCATTGCAACCGTGCGTCCCATCTGACTGGCCTTCGCCGCAGCCGACTCGAGCGACGAGGTGCTGGATTCGGTCGAAGTCGAGCCCTGGACAGTTACGTTGCTTGGGGTGTCAACCGCCGCGAACACGACCGGCGGTGTAACGCCGATCAGCGCACACGCGACTGCGGCAGCGAGGACAGCTCGCCGACTTTGAAGCTTCATGTCGTTCTCCTTGTGTTGGCCTATGAGTACGGGTCCATCTGCACCGCCGAGACCTCCCAGCGGCCCTGCGCCTGCACGACGTCGAGTTCATAAGCGAGCGTGTACTGCTCTCCGCGGCTGTCCTGGGCCTGGATCACCGCGACGACCGATCTGCCATCTGAGTCCCACGCGATGCGCTGAATTGCGGTGAGTGACAGTCCCTGTTCGGGAAGCGACACAACGGCACTCGCGGTCAGGTCGGCGGCCAACTCGGACGGCTCGCCTGCGAGATAGTTCCGCAGCGCACGGCCGACGACAGCGCGCAGCGACGGGTCTGAAACAGATCGCACGCCTTCCTGGAGTGCACCGGTGCCGAGCGCCGGGGGCCCAACGAAGGCCGGATAAGCGGCGAGCTGCACCGCACCGCCGGGCGCACGCTCGATCGGGACCGCGAGATAGACCAGCCCACTTGTGTCTGTCTGTGCGGCGACCGTGTAGTCATGCTCGCCGGCCCGCGGTTCACGCTCCTGGACGACTTCGGCCCATTCAACGCGCTGCTCTCCGGTGGCCGGTAGCTGACGACCCAGATCCGGTTCGGCGGCGGCGGCAACGAACAGTTGAAGGCCATGACCAGCGGCTTCAGGGTCGGCTGCGTTCCACGTCAGGTAGCTGCGAGCGAAGAGAACGGCATAGCCCTCAGCTGCCAGATCCGGCCTTGCGGTACTGACTCCGGATGTTGACGGCGCGGACGCACGCGGGGGCGCGATCGCAAACCGAGCGCTCGCGAGAATCCCTGCGAGAGAGAGTGCGCACAGTAGATATCGCGGTGCGTCGCTCGCGATGCGAAGCCGCCACATCGGGCGTCTGGTGATCAGGACATCCGATTTCCCGCCGCTCACCGGCATGACTCGAATCCGAACTCGTGATTGGCTCCACATTCGCTGGACGCGGAGCTGTGTGAGCCCGGGTTTGCTTCGCCCGGCGACTCGACCCGCACGACAGGATCCGGGACCGGCGTCATCGGCCGAGCGCTTGATGCTGGACGTGACGGCCGCTCCTCGAAACCGATGTTCCCAGCGGCCTCGGCTCTGCGGCGGTGACGGAGGTGTGACGACCTCGACCTGCTGGCCGGTCGCAGGACGTGCCGCCCATTCGTGAGCGTCGGGTGTACCGCGACCCGTGATCTGGGCCCGTCAAAGACCAACAGGAGCCCAATGGCGCCGAGAACCCCGGCGACGATCACCACACCCGCCACGCGAAGCACAGGACTCCCACTTCGGAACTCGGGGGACGGCGGGGGCGGAGTTTCATCCGGGTGGCCGTCCTCCCCGGTCAGCTCGTCATATGCGCGGTAGACCTCATGCGCGGGACGTCGTTCGCGCATCAGCATGCCCGTCGCAGGCACGAGGCGCCAACGGCCGGAGTCGGGTCCTGAAACGTTCCCGACCTCCGGCCGCATGCGCATGGTTGCTGCTCGCCGTGTGGTCGTTGATCGAACCAACCACCGGCATTTGGGAGGACGCACCTGCGATCAGGGGGTTGGATGACCGCAGCAACGCCCGTGCTAGCCGTCGCCGGGGCAGCCCGGCCCGGCGGGATAACCGCACCCGGACCGGGTATCTGACCGTCAGATCGGCTACACACACGGAGATGTCGTGCACGACTCGACCTTGCCCCCCCATCAGTCGGATTCCCCGTTGAGCTTCAACGACCGCTTGCGCGCGATCGACAAGCGTCAGCAGCGCACGCCCGGCATACGCTTCATCGCGGCCGTCCTTAAGAAGTCGGGCGATGACCAGGCGGGCCACCTCGCTGCCCTGATCTCCTACTACGCGTTCGTCTCGCTGTTCCCGCTGCTGCTCGTGCTCGTCACTGTGCTCGGGTTTCTGCTCCAGGGCAACACCGCCAAACGGGAAGAAATCCTCCACGGGACGCTGGGCCAGATCCCACTGATCAGTGATCAGCTCGAACACCATTCGCTTAGCGGCAGCAACCTCGCCCTGGTGATCGGCATCGTCGGAGCGCTGCTCGCCGGGATGGGAATCACGAACGCGACGCAGGAAGCCTTCAATCGCATCTGGGGAGTGCCCTTCAAGGCTCGCCCGGACTTCATTCATCTGCGTCTGCGCGGCCTCGGCATGCTTGCGATCCTCGGGACGCTGAGCATCATCTCGACAGTCGCGGCCGGCTATGTGGGCGCAGCGAGCCACGGTGCCGTTTCTGTGCTGGCGGGTGTCCTGGTCGCGTTCGCCACCAACCTGGCGCTCTTCATGATCGCGTTCAAACTGTTGTGCGCGGCCGACCTGTCTTGGCGTGAACTGTGGATCGGCGTGCTTGTCGCATCGATCTTCTGGCAGCTGCTCCAGCATCTCGGCGGCTTCTACATCGACCACGTCCTCAAACGCACCGGCCCGCTCTACGGCGTGTTCGCGGTCGTCCTCGGGCTGCTCGCGTGGCTCTACCTGGGTGCGCAGCTGACCATCTACGCAGCGGAGGTCAATGTCGTGCTGCGCCACCGCCTGTGGCCGCGGACGCTGCTCTCCGACTCCCTGCTAGACGCCGACAAGCGTGCGCTGACGTTCTCCGCGGAAGTCGAGGAGCGGGTTCATCGCGAGGACGTCCAGGTCACTTTCAAACCGCGGGAATAGTCGCCCTGTGGCGGCGGAATTCTGGCTCGGCGGCGCTGAATTTGGCTCTGTGAAGCCCGTTTCAGGGGTGATGTTGGAAGCCGCGAAAAGTACTTGTGGACGCAATCAACTGGCGCTATACTAACTATACTTTTGTAAGCTCATATGGAGCGAATACCTATGCCATCTGCCTCAACCACTCCCGAGATCCAGCCCACGCCACCGACGCCCCGGATGCGCCTGATCCCCCTCGACGACACGGTCGTGTTCCCGAACATGGGAATCACGCTCACGGTCGACGTGGGCGAGGACAAGCGTGTGGTGCTAGTCCCGCGCCACGACGGAGAGTTCCTTGAGGTCGGCACCATCGTGGAGGTCACCGAGCAGGTCCGCCTCCCCGGCGGCGGCCGCGCCGTCGCCCTGTCCGGCGAGCACCGCGCCCTCATCGGAGCCGCTCAGAGCGGACCCGAAGGGGAGCTACGCGTCGAGGTCGACGAGCGGCCCGACGAGGTGCCCACCGACGGGCGCACACGCGAGCTAGAGCGCGAGTACCGCGCAACGGTCGAGGAGATCCTCGAGCTGCGCGGCGACGACGGACGCATATCCGCGTTCCTGCGCGCCATCGCTGAGCCGGGCGCACTCGCCGATTCCGCCGGCTACTCTCCGAACCTCAGCTACGAGCAGAAGGTCGAGCTCCTTCGCACGCTCGACGTCACCGAGCGCCTCGAGCTCGCCGTGCAGCTCCAGCGGGAGAGCCTCGCCGAGCTGCAGGTCCGCAGGAGGATCCGCGACGACGTGCAGGAGGGTGCCGAGAAGCAGCAGCGCGAGTACTTCCTGCGCAAGCAGATGGACTCGATCCGCAAGGAGCTCGGCGAGGACGACGCGTCGGTCGCCGAGGAGTACCGGACGAAGATCGACGAGTCCGACATGCCGGACGAGGTTCGTGAGCAGGCGAACAAGGAGCTCGCGCGCCTCGAGCGCATGGGCGAGCAGACCGGCGAGTCCAGCATGATCCGCACGTACCTCGACTGGCTGGTCGCCGTGCCGTGGGGCAAGCGCTCAGAGGAGCACCTTGACCCCGTGGCGGCACGCGCGGTTCTCGACGCGGACCACGCCGGGCTCGAGGATGTCAAGGACCGGATAACCGAGTACCTCGCGGTTCGCAAGCTCCGTACCGAGCGTGGCATCGAGGCCGACCCGAAGTCCGGGGCGATCCTGACGCTGATCGGGCCGCCCGGAACGGGCAAGACCTCGATCGGCGAGTCGATCGCGCGTGCGACGGGGCGCGAGTTCGTGCGCATGTCGCTCGGCGGCGTCCACGACGAGGCCGAGATCCGCGGCCACAGGCGGACATACATCGGTGCGCTGCCGGGACGCCTCGTGCGTGCCCTGCGTGACGCGGGGACGATGAACCCGGTGATCCTGCTCGACGAGGTCGACAAGGTCGGCGCCGACTGGCGCGGTGACCCTTCGGCCGCGCTCCTGGAGGTGCTGGACCCGGCTCAGAACAACTCGTTCCGAGACCACTACCTGGACGTCGAGCTGGACCTCAGCCAGGTGATGTTCATCGCAACCGCGAACGTCGCCGACACGATCCCCGGCCCGCTGCTTGACCGCATGGAGGTGATCCGCTTCGACGGCTACACCTCCGAGGAGAAGGTGGCGATCGCCAAGGGCTACCTGTGGCCGCGCCAGCGCGACCGCAACGGCCTGCGCGAGAACGAGGTCGAGATCTCCGATGACGTACTGCGGACGATCATCTCCGAGTACACGCGTGAGGCGGGCGTCCGCAACCTGGAGCGCCTGCTCGGCACGGTGCTGCGCAAGACAGCGACGCGCATAGCGACGAGTCTTCCGGCCGACGACGCGAGCGCCGAGGAGCCGGCGAAGACAAAGCCCAAGTCAAAGGCAAAGCCTGAGGAGACGGGCACGGCCAAAGCCACGAAGACGACACGCAAGCCAAAGTCAAAGGCCCGCTCCGGCGAGCTGAAGATGCCCGTGAAGATAGACCTGGAGACCGTGCGAGACGCTCTCGGACGCCAGAAGTTCTTCCAGGAGTCCGCAGCCCGCACGGCCACACCGGGCGTTGCAACCGGGCTGGCGGTCACGGGCGCGGGCGGCGATGTGCTGTTCGTCGAGGCGACCGCGATGAAGGGAGGCAGCGGCGGCGGCAGCGGACTGGTCCTGACGGGCCAGCTCGGCGACGTCATGAAGGAGTCCGCGAAGATCGCCCTCTCATATGTGCGGGGACACGCCGAGGAGCTCGGCATCGACGAGCACGCGTTCGAGAACACGGAGTTCCACGTCCACGTGCCCGCTGGCGCAATCCCGAAGGATGGGCCGAGCGCAGGCGTGACGATGGTCACGGCGCTCGCGTCGCTGCTCTCGGGACGCCCGGTGAAGCACACGGTGGGCATGACCGGCGAGGTCACGCTCCAGGGTCGCGTTCTGCCGATCGGCGGCCTGAAGCAGAAGGTTCTCGCGGCGCACGCGGCGGGCCTGACGGATGTGATCCTGCCGGAGCGCAACCGTGGCGACCTCGATGACATCCCCGAGGACGTTCGCGACCAGATGACCTTCCACCCGGTCATGACCGTGCAGGAGGTCCTCGACCGGGCTCTGGAGCCCGCACGTCGTGATGTCGCGCACCTCGCGTAGATGTGAGCCCGTGCCGCTGGAGGTCCGCGAGACCGCGGACCTCCTCGAGCGGCGCTGGCAGATCTCGATCATCTATGCGGCCCTCACGGGCGCGCGGCGCTTCAACGAATTCGCCGAGGCAGTTGACGGAATCTCCCCACGGATGCTCTCAGAGCGCCTGCGGGACCTCGAGGCGGCGGGGCTCATCGACCGGACGGTGATCCCGTCGAGCCCTCCGGCGGTCGTGTACGTGCTCACCGCACGCGGGCAGAAGCTCGGCCCCGTGATCCAGGCGATGCGCGAATACGCTCGCGAGCCCCGTTAGGCCACCTCTGAGCCCTGGGGCAGGGCGGCAGACATCAGGCGTGCATGCCGCGGGGCGGCGCCAGCACGGCGTCTTCCGGCGGCGGCTGCTGATCCCGGATGCCGGCTGCGCCGATGAGGCCGCCGGCGGCGACGAGCACGGCGGCGATCGCCATGCCCGTGTGGAAACTGTGAAGCGATGCCTGCTCGGCGGCGACCGAGATCGCGTGTGCCTGTACAGGCGCGACGTGCTGGACGTCCGGGCGCCCCAGCGGCAGATGCTTCGCCTGCGCGACGGCATTGCGCGCCGACGGTCCGAGCGCCGCTCCGTGGAGGCCGCGGTCGAGCGACGCCGCGAAGGACGCCGAGACCACGGCGCCCACCGAGGCGGTGCCGAGCAGTCCCGCGACACGCGCGATCGCATTGTTGACCCCGGACGCGATCCCGGCCTGTGATTCACGGGCGCCGGCGAGAACCGCCGCGGTCAGCGGAGCTACGGTCATCGACAGGCCGAGGGCGAACACGAGCAGCGCCGGCAGGACCTCCGGGACGTACCGGACCTGTGCGCCGACCCGCTGGAAGAGCAGCAGCCCGGCGGCCGCGATCAGAGGACCCGCGCCCATGTACAGGCGCGGCCCGTGCCGTGTCGCGAGCGCCCCGAACCGACGCGAGCACAGGAACATCACAATCGTCACGGGGAGCGTCGCGAGGCCGCTCTGCAACGGCGTGTATCCGCCTATCTGCTGCAGGAAGAGGACCAGGAAGAAGAAGAGCACCGACAGCCCCGCGTACATGGAGAACGTCTCGATGTTCCCGGCTGCGAAGTTCCGGCTGCGGAACAGCCCCAGCGGGAGCATCGGATCTCGCGCGCGGGACTCGTAGAGCAGGAACGCGGCGAACAGGGCGCTCCCGGCGATCAGTGAAACGAGGACCAGCGGGCTCCCCCATCCGAGCCGTGGCTGCTCGATCAGTGCGAACACCGGCCCTCCGAGGCCGAGCGCGCACAGGACTGCACCGACGACGTCCACCCTTCGCGCGGGACCATCGCGGTCCACGGCCGGAACGCCGCGTGGGACGACCATCACGATCAGCGTCAGGCAGACCGCGACGAACGGGATGTTGAGCACGAAGATCCAGCGCCAGGACGCGAGCGCCAGCAGCTCGCCGCCCGCGAGCGGGCCGAGGACCGACGCGATCGCCCCCCACGCCGTCCAGCTGCCGATCGCCGCACCCCGCTCCGCGCGCGGGAACGTTCTGACGATCACTGCAAGTGAGCTCGGGACGAGCAGAGCTCCCGCGACTCCCTGCAGCGCGCGGGCGCCGACGAGAAAGACGATGCTCGGCGAGAGCGCGCACAGCAGCGAGGTTGCGCCGAAGCCGGCGACCCCGAGCGCAAAGACGCGCCGCTCGCCGAACAGGTCGCCGAGCGAGCCGCCGATGAGGATCAGCGAGCCGAGCGTGAGCAGATACCCGTTGACGACCCATTGCTGTGCAGCCAGCCCTCCCCCGAGTGCCACCTGGATCGTGGGCAGGGCGACGTTGACGACGCTCCCGTCGAGCAGCACGATCCCCGAGCCGATGATGCACGCGATCAGCGTCAGGCGCTTGATCGACGCATCCGAGCGCACCGGCGCCGCCCCCCTCACCCCCGTGGAGTCATCGCCTGCCGCTGCATGAGGTCTCTCTACCCGTCCGCGCGCGGCGTCAGACCGCCGACGCGACCCCCGGTCGCTCATGTGCCGACCCTACAGCCGCGAGCGCCGGCAGCCCGCGGGCGGCGTTCTCAGCCGAGGACCAGCTCGGCCGCGGCACGCATGGTCGCCGCGTCGCCTGAGATCAGCAGCGTCGTCACGATCGACTCGCGCCAGCGCTCGAGGTCCTCTCGGATCTTCTCGCGAGATCCGATCAGCGCCATCTGCTCGATCAACCCGCGGGGGACCTTCGCCGCCGCGTCGGCCTTCTTGCCCGAGAGATAGAGCTCGGCGATCTCGTCGACCTCCGCCTCGTAGCCCATTTTGATCGCCACGTTCGCGTGGAAGTTCGTGCCCTTCGCCCCCATCCCGCCGAAGTAGAGGGCGTAGAACGGACGCAGCGCGTCAGCCGCGGCGTCGACGTCGTCGGAGATGATCAGCGGCACGGTCGCCGCGACCTCGAAGTCCTCGGCGGTGCGGCGCGCTCCGTCCCTCGCGAACCCCTCCTGCAGCGAGCTCGTGTAGAGATCCTGGTGCTCGGGCGCGAAGAACAGGGCGAGCCAGCCGTCGCAGAGCTCGGCGCATAGAGCGATGTTCTTGGGTCCCTCCGCGCCGAGATAGATCGGTATGTCCTCGCGCAGCGGATGGATCGAGGACTTCAGCGGCTTGCCCAGCCCCGTGCCTCCGGGCAGCGGAAGAGGGTAGTGCGGACCGGGGGCCTCCAGCGGTCCCTTGCGCGCCCATATGTTGCGCATGATGCCGATGTACTCGCGTGTGCGGGCAAGCGGCTTCTCGAACGGCATCCCGTACCAGCCCTCCACGACCTGCGGGCCCGATACGCCGAGCCCGAGGATGAACCGGCCGCCGGAGAGGTGGTCCAGCGTCATGGCGGCCATCGCGGTGGCGGCGGGCTGACGGGCCGACATCTGCACGATCGCGGTTCCGAGCTTCACGCGCTCGGTCGACGCGCCCCACCATGCGAGCGGTGTGAGGCAGTCAGACCCGTATGCCTCGGCTGTCCAGATCGAATCGAATCCGAGTTTCTCGGCCTCGGCAACGGCCTCTGCGGCGCCGTGCGGCGGGCCGCCGGCCCAGTAGCCCGTGTTCAGGCCCAGCTTCAGCTCGCGTGCCATCGTCGCGAGCTTACCCGTCGGCCTCTTCGGGCGCACGCTCGCCGACGAGCACGAGCGTGAACCCGTCGTATCCCTTCGAGCCCACCGTCTGGATGCTCGTGGCGCTGACACCAGGTTCGTTCGCGAGGATCTCGTGGAACGCGCGCATCCCGACTGCGCCCTGATCCTCGCTCGCCGGGTCTATCAGAGCCCCGTCGCGGATCACGTTGTCGACGACGATCACCCCTCCGGGCCGGGACAGCTCGAGCGCGACCCGGAAGTAGTCGGGCGTGGTCTGCTTGTCGGCGTCGATGAAGATCAGGTCGAAAGGCTCGCCCGCCTCGGCGACGAGGTCTTCCAGCGCCGACAGCGCAGGGCCGACCCTGACCTCTACGACATCGCCGAATCCCGCGTGCTCGATGTTCGCCCGCGCCGTCCTGGCGAAGTCTGGGTTCAGCTCCAGCGTGATCATGCGCCCTCCGGGCGGGAGCGCTCGTGCCATCCAGATGGTGCTGTAGGCGCCCAGCGTGCCGAGCTCCAGGATCCTGCGGGCACCGTGGATTCTCGCCAGCAGGTGCAGCATCTTGCCCTGCGCGGGCGACACCGCGATCGCGGGCAGCCCCGCGGCGGCACTCTCGCTCAGGGCCCGTTCGAGGACGGGGTCTGGGCCGACGAGATGCTCGTCGATGAACCTGTCCACGTCTGTCCAGAGCTCCTCGCTCATGTCTGCCCCTCCTTCTCGAACGGAGTCATCAGGGCGATCGGCACGCAGAGCCCAGCCGATCGCTTCACAGTCGCGATCCGCCTGCCGGGTTGGACGGCCGCGCGCGGCTGGCCGGCGTGCGGTGCGAACGCGGCGGCGGTGCCCTCGATGTCGGCCGTGAGGAGGGCGAGTCCCCAGAAGAACGCCGGCCGCTGCGGACCGCCGGCACGGGCGCTCACCTCTGCGGGCTCGGCGGCGAGCTCGAGGATCTCGCTGCCGAGCCTGAAGAAGGCCTGGCGCGGCGCACCCGCGGGAGTCGGCTCCTCGCGCACGCGGCGCAGGTCGAGGCCCGCAGCCTGCAGTCTGTCGATGGTGCGGTCGAGATCGGGCGTGATCGCCACGACGTGATCTATCGCCAGCACACCGTTCGGGTGGACGCCGGCGCGCTCGCCGTCATGGCTCGCGCTCCCCGGCGACATGGTGGTCGGCAGGCCGTCGAGGTCGGTCGACGCTAGCTCCCGCAGCGACCAGCCGGTGATCCCGCCGGGCTGCTGCTCGCCGGAGAGGTGCACTGTGACGCCTGCGAGGGAGCACCTGGCATCGTGCACATCGAAGCCGTATGCGGCCCAACGGTCCGGCTCATCCGCGAGCGTCAGCTCGTCGATGGTTACGTTCGCCATCGGCACTCCCATCTGTCGCGCTTCTCGCCCCGCCACCGTGATCGCGGCCTTTGACGGTAGAACAGTCAGTGATGAACCGTACACCGGAGCTCACCGATCGCAGGCGCATGACCATCCTTGCGATCTGCTGCTCGAGCCTTCTGATCGTTTCGATGGACAACACGATCGTCAACGTCGCGCTCCCTTCGATCCAGCGGGATCTGCACTCGTCGCTGGCGGGCCTGCAGTGGACTGTCGACGCCTACACCGTCGTGATCGCGAGCCTGCTGCTGCTCGCGGGCTCCACCGCCGACCGTTTCGGCCGGCGCCGCACCTTCCAGGCCGGGCTTCTCGTGTTCGTCCTCGGTTCGCTTCTGTGCAGCGTCGCGCCCACCCTCGGCTGGCTGATTGCGGCGAGGATGCTCCAGGCCGTCGGCGGTTCGATGCTGAACCCCGTCGCCATGTCGATCATCACGAACGTCTTCACCGAGCCGCGCGAGCGGGCGACCGCCATCGGTGTGTGGGGCGCGGTCGTCGGCGTCAGTCTCGCCCTCGGCCCGATCGTCGGGGGCCTGCTCACCGAGACGGTCGGGTGGCGGGCGATCTTCTGGATCAACGTGCCGATCGGGCTCACGGCCGCTGTGCTGGCGGCGATATTCGTGCCTGAATCGCGCGCTCGGCGCGCCAGGCGCTTTGATCCTGTCGGGCAGTGCCTGGTGATCCTCGCGCTCTCGTCGCTCACCTACGCGATCATCGACGCGCCGAGCGCCTCGTGGCTGTCGACCCAGACCGTGGGACTGCTCGCGGTGTCGGCCTGCTCGATTCTCGCTCTCGCGCTGTATGAGCTTCGGCGCACGGATCCGCTGATCGAACTGCGTTTCTTCCGGAGTCCCCCCTTCACAGGCGCGACCGTGATCGCGGTCTGCGCGTTCGCCGGTTTCAGCGGGTTCCTGTTCCTGAACACGTTGTATCTGCAGGAGGTTCGTGGCTACTCCGCCCTCGCCGCAGGCGCATGCACGCTCCCGATGGCCGCGATGGCGATGGCGTTCAGCCCGCTCTCGGGACGGGCCCTGGGGCGCAGGGGTCCGCGGCTCCCGCTGTTCGTGGCGGGCGGGTGCATGACGGCCGCCGCGCTCATGCTGACCGGTCTGAGCGCCGGAACACCGCTGTGGCTCCTGCTCCTGTCCTATGCGGTGTTCGGCATAGGCTTCGGCTCGGTCAACCCCCCCATCACGTTCACGGCCGTCTCGGGCATGCCGGACAACCAGGCCGGGGTCGCCGCGGCGGTCGCCTCGACGAGCCGCCAGATCGGACAGGCGCTCGGGGTCGCCCTCACCGGTTCGATCCTCGGGACCGTGGTCGCGTCGCACGCCAGCCTGGAGCTCTCGTCCGCCTCGCACGCCGCCTGGTGGCTGATCGCCGGGTGCGGTCTGTCGGTGTTCGTGATCGGGGCCGTGAGCACCGGTGCCTGGGCCCAGCGCGCCGCGCGCATATCCTCTGAGAGACTGCGCAGTGAAGCGTCCGCCGGCACGGTGGCCGCGGGATGAGCAGCGTGAGACGATGAGCGAGCAGAAACCGACAGGCGATTCCGCGCCAGAGAGCCAACAGCCAGCCGAGGGCCGTCCCGACGGCGACGGCGGCCCGCTCATGTTCGTGCTCCGCTACGTGCTTCCGTCGGTCGTCACGGTCGCCGGGCTGGTGATGATGGCGATGGGCGGCGAAACCAACGTCGAGGGCGGCGCCGGCGTGGTGAGCGCCGGCCTGGCGATCTTCCTGGTCAACTGGCTGTTCCGCGCCGGTGCCTCCGGCGACCGCGAGCGCGAACGCGAGGACGCGGCACGCGAGTACTTCGACGTCCACGGTCGCTGGCCCGACTGACGGGCGGCCAAGCGCAGCGGGGTTGCGACACATGCGGACCCCGGCCCGCTCCGGCTTGTGCATCAGTCGAAGGAAGAGCTGAACACGCCGGGTGATAATCAGAGACGTGAGCTCAGAGCTCAAGGCAACCCCCATCGATTCCTACCAGCCCAACGCGTCGTTCCTGGACGAGCTCTTCGAGCCCGACGGGTCACCGCGCCCGACCGCCCGTGCCCTGGTGGAGGAGCTCTCGCGGCTCGGCCCCGAGGGTCTGATAGAGGCCGGGCGACGCCGTGACGCCATCTTCATGCAGCAGGGCATCACGTTCGAGACGAGCAGCGGCGGCGGCGCCACACACGAACGCCCGTTTCCGCTGGACCTGGTGCCGCGCGTGCTCAGCGGCGTCGAATGGCGTGCGATCAAGCGCGGGCTGGCCCAGCGCATACGGGCTCTGAACCACTTCGTCGACGATGTCTACCACGCCCGCGAGATCGTCCGCGAGGGGATCGTGCCGTGGCGCCTGGTCTGCTCGTGCTCGCACTTCTCGCGTGCCGTCCACGGAATCAGGCCGCCCGGCGGCGTCTACACGCACGTCGCGGGGTGCGACCTCGTCCGCGACAGCGACGGGACATGGAAGGTCATCGAGGACAACGTGCGGATCCCCTCGGGCATCTCCTACGTGCTCGAGAACCGGGCGGCCATGGCGCGGCTCGTCCCGGAGCTCTTCGCCTCCTACCGTGTGAGGCCCGTCGACCACTACCCGCAGCTGCTGCTGAGGGCGCTCCGATCGGTGGCGCCGTCGGCCGAGAGCGAGGCGACGGTGGTGGTGTGGACCCCGGGGCCCGCCAACCCCGCGTACTTCGAGCATGCGTTCCTGGCCAGGCAGATGGGCGTCGAGCTGGTCGAGGCGTCGGACCTCGTGGTGCGCGACGACGTGCTCTACATGCGCACGACCCGCGGCCTGGAGCGCGCCCACGCCGTGTACAGGCGCCTCGACGACGATTTCGTGGACCCCCTCGAGTTCCGCCCGGATTCCCTGCTCGGCGTACCGGGCCTGGTCAGGGCCTACCGGGCCGGCAGCGTAGCGATCGCGAACGCCTTCGGCACGGGTGTCGCCGACGACAAGGCGATCTACAGGTTCGTGCCCGAGATGATCCGTTTCTACCTCGGCGAGGAGCCGATCCTCGAGAACGTCCAGACCTATCTTCTGACGGACCCCGAGGTGCTGCAGCACGTCCTTGACCGTCTCGACCAGCTGGTCGTCAAGCCGACCGGAGAGTCCGGTGGCCGCGGGGTGATGATCGGCCCTCACGCCTCGGATGAGGAGATATCCAGGATGCGCCGGGTGATCAGCGCGGATCCCGAACGCTGGATCGCCCAGGACGTCGTGCGGCTATCGACCGTTCCCACGCTCGGAGCGGACGGCGGGCTGTCACCGAGGCACGTCGATCTCCGCCCGTTCGCAGTCTTCGGTGAGCGCATCGACATCGTGCCGGGGGGCCTGACGCGCGTGGCTCTGGACGAGGGCTCGCTGATCGTGAACTCCTCGCGGGGCGGCGGCTCGAAGGACACATGGGTCCTCGAGGACGGGGACCACGCCGATCGAGCCGGGCCGCCGATCGCCGACACCCAGCCGCCGGCGCTCCCGGACCTGCGCTACGGCGAGTGGACCGGGCAGCAGCAGCAGCAGCAGCAGAGCCAGCCTGATCGCTGATGCTGGCCCGGATCGCGCACGAGCTCTACTGGCTGGGCCGCAACCTGGCTCGCGCCGAGTTCACCGCACGCGCCGTCGAGGCGGTCTTCCAGGCCGAGCTCCAGGGCACCTCGGACGCGAAGCCCGGTGTCAGCTTCGGCTCCGGCGGGCTGCTCGTGATGCTCGGCGACGCGAACGAGGGCAACAGCCACGGGCTCGGGCAGCTGACGCTCGACGCCGACAGGCCCGGCTCGATGATCGCCTCGATCGAGCGGGCCAGGGAGGGCGCCCGCACGGTGCGCGACGTCATCAGCGCCGAGATGTGGGAGGCGATCAACACGACCGCCCTGGGGCTCAGGGGCGGCGGGCAGCCGGGATGGGCGGCACCCGCCGGCCCGTCGCTCGCCTCCCAGTACGTCAAGGAACGAACCGCGCTCATCTGGGGGGTCGCGAACCGGTCGATGCTCCGCGATGAGGCCAAGTGCTTCCTGGACGCCGGCGGGCTGATCGAGGTATCCGACATGGTGCTGCGCATGCTCAGGGTCGCCCTGCCGGCCGGCGAGGAGGCGGGCGCGGACGGCCATGCCCTCATCCTCCTGCATGCCGTGGGAGGCTTTCACGCATATCTGCGCGCCGGCACCTCACCACCCAACGCCCACCCCGTCGCGCGCTTCCTGCTGTTCGAGCGCGCATACCCGGATTCTGTCGCCGCGTGTGTGGATTCTCTGCACGAGGTGTTCACGAGCGCAGACGCAGGACCGCGGAACTCCAAGCCCGTGCTGCGGGTGAGCCGACTGGCCGCCGACCTAGACTTCCAGCGCCGCGCGCTTCCCGACGGCGCGGAGCTGACCGGGATATGCGAACAGACACAACAGGAGCTGGCCCGAATCGACCAGGACGTGGCCGAGCGGTACTTCGCGGGCGCGGGCGGGCTGAGGAGGTGAGCGCACGATGCATTTCGCGATCCGGTTCCTGACGGAGTACCACTACGACGGTCCCGTGACCGACAACCTCAACGCGCTGCGCGTGCGGCCGGCGACCACCTCTACCCAGCGCTGTGACGAGTTCCACACGCGCATTGAGCCTGAGGCCCGCGTCAGCCGGCACCTCGACTACTTCGGGACCGAGGTGCTCGAGTTCGGGATCCCAACGAGCCATGACCACCTGACGATCGACGTGCGTGCGCGGGTCGTCACCTCGGACCCGCCGGAGCCCCCTGAGGGAAGCTGGGACAGCCTCGGCAGCCCGGCCTATGTGGACGCGGCCGGCGAGTTCGCGCTGCCGTGGCAGGACCAGCCCGCGATCGCGGGCATCGACGACCTGTACGGGGGGCTTGATTGCGCGACGCCCCTGGAGACGCTCCAGCTGCTGTGCGAGCTGATCCCGGACAGGTTCGAATACAGGCCGGGCGCGACATATGTGGGGTCGACGATCACCGACCTGCTGGAGAGCCGCGCGGGTGTCTGCCAGGATTTCGTTCATCTTTCGCTGGTGCTGCTGCGCCGCCGCGGCATCGCGGCCCGCTACGTGTCTGGGTACCTGTGGGCCGCTCCCGAAGATGAGGGGACGGACTCGGTGGAGGTCGAAACGCACGCGTGGCTGGAGGCTCTGCTGCCGGGCACCGACGGGCGCGGCGAGCCGGTCTGGGTGAGTGCCGACCCCACGAACCGGCGCCTTGCGGGCGAGAGCCACGTGAAGATCGGGCACGGCCGCTTCTACGCTGACGTGCCCCCCGTCAAGGGCCTGTACATGGGCGGCGCGTCCTCGGATCTGCATGCGGCCGTGACGATGTCGCGCCTGGACCCGCAGGCCAGCGCCAGGGCCTGAGGACACGGCGCCCCACGGCGCCGGCCTGCCGGTTCAGCCGTGGTATTCGGCGATCACGTCCGTGAAGGCGAACGGTGCCTGCTGGATCCCGCTGCATTCTTCGACAGCTCCGCACTGCCGGTCCCGGTTGACCGACCAGAACGTGAAGCGCGCGAGGTGGTGCAGCTGCGCGAACGCGAGCATCGTGCGGAAGTCTTCGACCGTCACGGTCTCGGATTTTTCGTCGGTGTGCCCGTTCATCGACGATATCCCCGAGTGTTCGTACGCCGCTTCGAGGGTCATCCCGTAGGCGGACTGAAGGTCTCGCGCGAGGCCTTCGACACCCCTCACCGATGCGGTGCCCATGCTGCTCGCCGGCGGTCCGAAGTCGAAGGGCATCACTGTCCAGGCCGTGGGCTGGAACCCGATCGCGGCCGCGTCGGATATGAGGCTCCGCCCGGATGGTTCCGGGCCCGCTTCGGTGGTGGCGAACGTGATCGATATCTCGATGCCCGGATTTGCCTGCTGGACCAGGGCCAGTGCGGCGATCACACGCGCGCGCACCTTCGCGCTGGAGACCTCCGTGTGCTCGATGTCGATGTCGATCGCTTTCAGCGAGTAAGCGTTGATGACCTTCTGGTAGGCGGCTGCGAGGGCCGCGGGGGTGCGGCACGACACGCCGAGCTTCTTGCCGCTCCAGCCACCGAATGAGACATCGACGTCGCCTCCCGCGTCGCGGATGCTCTGGATCGCAGCCTGATCCGTTCCTCCGAGGAGCGGCCGCTGCCCGTCCCACTCGGGGTTGCAGGTGCCGTGGGAGAGCACGAACGCGAGCGTGAGGTCGTGCACACCCGTGTCGGCGATCACTTCGGCGGGCGGCTGCGGTTCGCCCCAGCCCAGGTACTCGTAGGGTGCCGCCATGTCGACGGGCTGCGCCGCCGCGGGCGAGGCGAAGACGAGCGTCGCCGCGATGGCGAACGCCGCATTCCTGGCCGCCCGAAGCCGGCTCGCCCTGTTCCTCGCCACAGCGGTCAGGATAGTCCGCTCCGGCCGGCTCAGGTGGAGGCGCCGCCGCTCGGCGAGACTCCGCCGAGGGCGTTGATCGCGTCGAGCACCTCGCGCAGACCGCCCTCGGTGTGCGTGTCCAGACGGTCCATGATCTGCTCTGCGTCGGAGAACGTTTTTTCGGCGCGGGCGTCGGAGGCGATGCTCTGCACGCGCTGGCCGACCATGATGATCGACAGCAGCACGAGCTGCAGGAACGTCTGAGCCACCCACGCGACGATGATGATGATCTGCCCGCTTTTGATCGCCGACGGCAGACTCAGCAGCGCGATCACACCGAACACGTAGGCGCAGGCCATCGTTCCCACACCCTGCGTGATGAGCACGGCGAGCTTCGCGTTGAAGCCCTCCACCTCGGACATCGCCTTTCGTATCTCGCTCGGGTTAAAGCGCGCTGCACGCGTTAGGACCTGACGGCGGATCGGTGGTGTGCTCATGATGGGCCTCCGTTGGCTGGCGCGGGCTGCGGTCGCCGCTCAGGGTACGCAGTGCCCCGGCGGGCTCGGCGCGGCCGTCAGAGCTGGGCCGTGTCGGTGGGAAGCCCGAGCAGGACGCGGCCCGTCAGCTCCAGGGTCGGCTGCCCGATCATCATGTGTGCGGTGGCGACGTTCACGTCACGGAAACGGCGCTGCAACGGACTCGAATCATAGATCGAGGTACCTCCGCCGGCGCGGTACATCATGCCGACCGCGTCGGCCGCGCGATCGGTCGCGTGGGTCGCGGCCAGGCGCAGGCCCATCCTCTGCGTGGTCGAGACGCCATGCCCGGCCTGCGCCGAGGACCATGCCGCCGACGCTTCGCCCAGCAGCAGCGCACGAGCGGCGCGCACGCTCGCCTCCGCCCGCGAGACATCCGCCTGGACTGCGGCGCGCTGCGCGAGAGGCTTGGCGGACCCCGTCGGCGTCTTGCCGCCGGCGAGCGCCGTGAGGTCGTCGATCGCACCGCGTGCGATCCCGAGCGCCACAGCCGCGACGCCCATCGCGAGCAGCCCGAACAGAGGGAATGAGTACAGCGCGCCCTGATGGCGGGGCGCATCGGTGAACAGCGAGACGGCCCGCGAGGCGGGCACCGGCTCGTCGGCGAGCGCCACGTCGTGGCTTCCCGTGCCGCACAACCCGGCCACCGACCATGTGTCGATGACCTCGACGCTCGCCGCCGGGACCGCCATCAGCCTGACGTCCGGGCTGCCGTTACCGAGCAGCTCCGGCCCGTCCTCGCCGCTCACGATGCAGCCGAGCATCACCCAGCTGCTGTGCTGGACCCCGCTCACGAACGACCAGCGGCCGCTGACGAGGTAGCCGCCCTCGCGGCGCTCCGCCCGCCCGCGGGGGGCGAACACACCGGCGCTCACTGACCGCCCGCCGTCGAAGATCTCCGCCGCCTGCTGCTCGGGCAGATAGGCGCCGAGAAGGCTGGAGGTCGAGGCGATCATCGAGCACCAGGCGGTTGCGGCGTCCGCGCGCGCGAGCTCCTCGATGGCGGCCAGCAGCTCGGCGGGCTCCACCTCGCCGCCGCCCAGCGACCGGGGCAGGCACATCCGCATCAGGCCCGCGTCCACCAGTTCTGCGAGCAGCGCGGGGGGCAGCTCGCGTCCGCGCTCGATCTCCTCACCGAGGCAGGCCGCGGTGCCCGCGACTCGCCGCGCGGCTTCGAGCGAGGAGCCCTGGACGCGTGAGGCCTCTGGTTCGGTTGCCATCGCAGGGGCCGAGGCTACCGCCGGGCGCTCAGCGCCGTGCGCCGGCTCCGACCGGGTCCTTCTCGAGCCTCGCTTCGAGCTCGGTCGCCCACTGCAGCATCCACCGGTAGAGCCCGTGGCCGAAGCTGGAGGCGATCAGCGGATAGTGCAGTCCGTCGGCGTCGGTCTGCTCGGCGAGGGGCAGGATCTCCTGCTCGAAGATCTCCAGCATCCGTTCGGCGCGTCGGCGCATCGCCTGGACATGCCCGAGGATCTCGCCAGGCGGCAGCGCGTCGGCGAAGAAGAGCTTCAGCAGCGCGGGGTCGCGGACCTCGAGGTTCATCGGGCCGCTCTCGTGCAGCCAGTGGACCAGGGCGTCTTCGCCGGCCGGCGTCAGCTCGAACAGGCGGCGCCTGCGTTCTCCTCTCGGCTCCGAATGGCCCTTGACGAGGCCTGCTTCCTCGAGGCTGCTCAGCTCGCTGTAGATCTGCGGCGGCGACAGGACCCAGAAGAACCGGGTGGAGGCATCTGCTGCTCGCTTGATCTCATACCCCGAACGCGCCCCGACGCTGAGAAAGCCGAGCACCACATACGAATTCACACTCAACCCGCCACCCACACTTTCAGGGTAGCCGGTAACGCGAATCTATGTGCGGTTTTTCCGCATATGTGTATTTCCGCGACCGGCACGACCCGGCACGCGCAGCAGCCGGTGCATGGCTATGGTTGGGCGCCGACCGCGGCAGCCCCGGCCGTGGCACTGAAACGGGAGGCAGAATGATTCGCGAGAGCTCTTGGGTTGTTGACTTCGCCGACGGCTCGCGCGATCAGCGCGACCTGCTCGGCGGGAAGGGTGCCGGAATCGCCGAGATGACGCACATCCTCGGCGCCGACCTCGTGCCCGCCGGCTTCACGATCACCACCAGCGCGTGCGTTGAGTACATGCGCAAAGGCGGCGAGCTCCCCGCGGGGCTGGCGGACCAGGTCGATGCGGCGCTCGCACGCCTGCAGGACCGTGCCGGCAAGAGCCTGGGCGATGCCGCCGACCCGCTTCTGGTGTCTGTGCGCTCGGGAGCCCGCAAGTCGATGCCCGGAATGCTCGACACGATCCTGAACCTCGGCCTGAACGACGAGACGGTGCTCGGGCTCGCCGAGCGGTCGGGCAGCGAGCGCTTCGCATGGGATTCCTACAGGCGTTTCGTGCAGATGTACGGCAACGTCGTCGCGGGTGTTCCGGGGGAGCGGTTCGAGAGCGCGATTGCTGACGCCAAGAGCGCGCGTGGCGTGAGCCTGGACACCGAGCTCGACGCCGATGCGCTGCGCGAGCTCACCTACGTCTTCCAGGGCTTCTATGACTTCCCGCCCGATCCGCGCCAGCAGCTGACACGCGCGATCATCGCGGTCTTCGACTCTTGGCAGGGCGACCGCGCCGTGACCTACCGCAGGCTGAACCGCATCCCCGATGACTGGGGCACCGCCGTGAACGTCCAGGAGATGGTGTTCGGGAATCTCGGCGAGAGCAGCGGCAGCGGCGTCGCGTTCTCCCGCGACGAGGTCACCGGCGCGCCCGAGCCGTCCGGGGACTTCCTCACCAACGCCCAGGGCGAGGATGTCGTCTCCGGTGTGCGCACGCCGCTGGACATCGCCGAGCTTCACGCATGGCTGCCCCACGTCCACGAGCAGCTCATGCAGATCCTGCGCAGGCTCGAGCGCCACTACGGCGACATGCAGGACACCGAGTTCACGGTCCAGGAGGGCAGGCTCTACATGCTGCAGACGCGCAGCGCGAAGCGTCCCGCCCAGGCCGCCGTGCGCTTCGCGGTGGACGCCGTCCACGAGGGGCTGCTTCACCGCGAGGCGGCGATCGCGACCATCGACCCCTCCGCCCTGGATGCCCTGCTGCACCCGACGTTCGACCCCGACGCCAAATACGAGGTCGTGGCGACAGGCGTCGCCGCCTCACCGGGAGCCGCGAAGGGCGAGATCGCTCTCAGCGCACCCGATGCCGTCGCGGCCGCCGAGGAGGGCCGGGACGTGATCCTCGTGCGGTCGTTCACCGAGGCCGACGATGTCGCGGGCTTCCACGCGGCGCGCGGGATCCTCACGAGCGAGGGGGGCAAGGCGAGCCATGCGGCGCTTGTCGCACGCGGCATGGGCCGGCCTGCGGTGACCGGCGCGGGCGCCGTCGAGGTGGACCTCGCGGCAGGCGAGGTAAGGATCGGAGAGCGGGTCCTCCACGCCGGCGACCAGATCGCCATCGACGGGAGCCACGGCAGGATCACGCTCGAGGATGTCCCGCTGGTGCAGCCAACCGTCACGCCGGAGTTCCAGATGCTGCTCGGGTGGTGCGACGAGCTGCGCACGCTCGGGGTGCGAGCTAACGCCGACACGCCCGAGGACACCGCGCGGGCGATCGAACTCGGAGCCGAAGGTGTCGGCCTGTGCCGCACCGAGCACATGTTCCTCGGCGATCGCCAGCCGCTCATGGCGGCCGTGATCCTCGCCGAGAGCGACGACGAGCGCGCGGAGGCGATCGACCAGCTGCGCCCGCTGCAGGAGTCCGACTTCGAGCAGATCCTGGGGGCTGTCGGCGACCGTCCGCTGACCGTCCGCCTGCTCGACCCGCCGCTGCACGAGTTCCTGCCCCACCCCACCGACCTGCCCGAGGGCTCGCACGCACGCAAACGCGCCGAACAGCTCCAGGAGTCCAACCCGATGCTCGGCACCCGCGGGGTTCGCCTCGGCATCCTCTTCCCCGAGCTGTACGAAATGCAGGTCAGGGCGTTGTTCGCGGCGGCCGCCCGCGTGCCGGGATCGCGCGTGGAGGTGATGGTGCCCCTCGTCGCCTACGAGCGCGAGCTCGCGCTGATGCGGGAGCTGATCGAACGTGTCGCGGCCGAGACGGGCGTCAAGGACGCGGCGATCGGGACGATGATCGAGCTGCCGCGGGCGTGCCTGATCGCCGATCGACATCGCACGCGACGCCGACTTCTTCTCGTTCGGCACCAACGACCTCACACAGACGGCGCTCGGGTTCAGCCGCGATGACATCGAGGGTCGCGTCCTCGGCCGCTACATCGACGTGAAGATCCTGGACCGTTCTCCGTTCGAGACGCTCGACACGCCCGGTGTCGGGCGCCTGGTCCAGATGGCGGCGTGGCTCGGGCGCGAGGCCAACCAGGGCCTCGGCCTCGGCGTCTGCGGCGAGCACGGCGGAGACCCCGACTCGATCGACTTCATCCACGGCTCGGGCATCGACTATGTCTCGTGCTCGCCGTTCCGAGTGCCGATCGCGCGGGTCGCCGCGGCACAGGCCGCGATCCGCTCGCGCTGACCCGCCCTGTCGCGCCGGGACCGGGAACGCGAACGGGCCGGCCGCCCCCCGCGGCCGGCCCTTCGCTCTCTGGAGGTCCTAGGCGGCGCCGACGAGCGTCTGCTCGTCGCTGTAGTTCTCGCCGCGCTCCGCCCGCTCGACGAGAGACGCCGGCGGCTCGAAACGCTCGCCGTACGTCCCGGCGAGCTCGCGGGCGCGGGCCACGAAACCGGACAGGCCGCCCTCGTAGCCGTTGATGTACTGCAGCACGCCACCGGTCCACCCCGGGAAGCCGATCCCGAGTATCGAGCCGATGTTCGCGTCCGCGACCGACTCGATCACGCCCTCGTCCATGCACTTGATGGACTCGATCGACTCGATGAACAGCATCCGCTCCTCGAGGTCCTTCAGGGAGAGACCCGACGGATCCTCGACAGGCGGGAACGCGTCCCTGAGGCCCGGCCACAGGCCGGTGCGCTTCCCGTCCGCGTAGTCGTAGAAGCCGGCGCCGGCGAGCCTGCCTCCGCGGCCGAACTCGTCCAGCATCCTGTCGATCACTCCGTTGGAGGGGTGCTCGGGGAGCTCGACGCCTTCCTCCGCGAGCGCCTGAACCGTCGACTGGCGGATCTTGCGCATCAGGTTGAAGTTCAGCTCGTCCGAGAGCTGCAGCACCGGTGCGGGGTAGCCGGCCTGCGATGAGGCCTGCTCGACCGAGGCGGCGGGAACACCCTCGAGGAGCATCGCGATGCCCTCGTTGATGAAGGTGCCGATGACGCGGCTGGTGAAGAACCCGCGGCTGTCATTGACGACGATCGGCGTCTTCTTGATCTGCCGGGCCACGTCGAGCGCCCGGTAGACGGTCTCCTGGTTGGTCTCCTCACCCTTGATGATCTCCAGAAGCGGCATCTTGTCCACGGGGCTGAAGAAGTGCAGGCCGATGAATTCGCTCGGCCTGCTCACGCCCTTCGCCAGCCCTGTGATCGGCAGCGTCGAGGTGTTCGAGGCGAGCAGCGCGCCGTCGGCGAGGTACGGCTCGATCTCCGCGAACACCTGCGCCTTGACTGCCGGGTCCTCGAAGACCGCCTCGATCACCATGTCGGCGCCCGCCGCGTCGGAGGCGTCGGCTGTCGCGGTGATCCGTGCGAGCAGCTCGTCCGCCTTCTGCTGCGTCGAGCGGCCCTTCGCGATCGCCTTCTCGAGGAGGTTCTGGGAGTAAGCCTTGCCGTGTTCGGCGGCCTCGAGCGAGACGTCCTTCAGGACGACCTCGATGCCCGCTTTCGCACAGACATATGAGATCGCGGCGCCCATCATGCCCGCGCCGAGCACAACGACCTTCTTGGACCGGAACGGCTCGATGCCCTCGGGCCGCTCGCGGTCACCGGACGCACGCTGCATGTCGAAGAAGAACGCCTGGATCATGTTCTTGGAGACCTGCCCGGTCGCGAGGTCCACGAAGTAGCGCCCCTCGATCTCGATCGCGTTGTCGAAGTCGACCTGCGCGCCCTCGACCGCCGCCGCCATGATGTGGTGCGGCGCCGGGTAGTTCGCACCCTTGATCTGCTTGCGCAGGTTCGCCGGGAACGCCGGCAGGTTCTGCGCGAGCTTCGGGTTGGTGGGGGTGCCGCCGGGGATCTTGTAGCCCTTGACGTCCCACGGCTGAACCGCCTCGGGGTTCTCCTTGATCCACGCCTTGGCGGCGGGGATCAGCTCCTCCGGCGTCGTGACGAGCTCGTCGACGATCCCGAGCTCCTTCGCCTTGTCCGGGCGCAGGCGCTGGCCCTGCAGCAGCAGCTGCATCAGCGCTTCGACGATCCCGAGCATGCGCACGGTGCGCACGACGCCGCCGCCGCCGGGGAGCAGACCGAGCTGAACCTCCGGGAAGCCGAGCTGGACGTTCGGGCTGTCGACCGCGACGCGGTGGTGTGTCGCGAGCGCGATCTCAAGCCCGCCGCCGAGGGCGGCGCCGTTGATCGCTGCGACGACGGGGCGCCCGAGCGTCTCCAGGCGCCGCAGCTGGCCCTTGATCTCGCGCAGGCCGACCGCGAACTCCTCGGCGTTCTCAGGTTTCGCCCGCCGCAGGTCGTGCAGGTCGCCGCCGGCGAAGAACGTCTTCTTCGCGGAGGTGATGATGACCCCGGTGATGTCCTCGCGCTCGGCCTCGAGACGGTCGACGGTCGCCGCCATCGAGCTCGCGTAAGCGGCGTTCATCGTGTTCGCCGACTGGTTTGGGTCGTCCATCGTCAGGACGACGACGCCGTCCGTCGTCCTTGTCCCAGCGGATCGTTGTGCTCTCGCTCATATCGTTCTCTTCCTCTGGTTCTGGTTCTGTCCCGAGCCGGCTCAGACGCGCTCGATGACCGTGGCGATGCCCATGCCCGCCGCCGACGCAGAGCGTCGCGAGGCCGTAGCGGCCTCCTGTGCGGTGGAGCTCGTCGATCAGCGTGCCGAGGATCATGCCCCCGGTCGCGCCGAGCGGGTGGCCCATCGCGATCGCGCCGCCGTTGACGTTGACCTTCTCCATGTCCAGGCCCATGTCCCTGACGAAGCGCAGGACGACGGCCGCGAACGCCTCGTTGATCTCGACCAGGTCGAGGTCATCGACCGTGAGGCCCGCCTTCGCGAGCGCCTTGCGGCTCGCGGGCGCGGGGCCGGTGAGCATGATCGTCGGGTCCGCGCCGGAGAGCGCTGTAGCGAGGATCCTCGCCCGCGGCGTGCAGGCCGAGCTCGTCGCCCGTCTTCTCGTTGCCGATCGTCACGAGCGAAGCGCCGTCGACGATGCCCGAGGAGTTGCCGGGCGTGTGGACATGGTCGATCTTCTCTACCCAGTGGTACTTCTGCAGCGCCACCGCGTCGAAGCCGCCCATCTCGCCGATCGCCTCGAACGAGGGCTTGAGCTTCGCCGAGCGTCTCGACGGTGGTGCCGCGACGGATGAACTCGTCGTGGTCGAGCACGACATGGTCGTTGAGGTCCGTGACCGGGACGACCGACTCCGCGAAGCTGCCGGCGTCCCAGGCGCGCGGCGGCGCGCTCCTGCGAACGGGTCGCGTAGGCGTCGACGTCCTCACGCGTGAAACCCTCGATCGTCGCGATCAGGTCCGCGCCGACCCCCTGCGGGATGAAGTAGGTGTCGTAGTTGGTCTCCGGATCCATCGCCCAGGCACCGCCGTCGGAGCCCATCGGCACCCGCGACATCGACTCGACGCCACCGGCGAACACGAGGTCCTCCCAGCCGGAGGCGACCTTCTGCGCGGCGATGTTCACGGCCTCCAGGCCCGACGCGCAGAAGCGGTTGACCTGCACGCCGGCGACCGTGTCCGGGCAGCCCCGCCTTGATGGCCGCGGTCTTCGCGATGTCGGCGCCCTGGTCGCCGACCGGAGAGACGCAGCCGAGCACGACGTCGTCGACGCGGTTCGGGTCGAGCTTCGCGTTGCGGGAGAGCGTCTCGTGCATGAGTCCCGACGACGAGGTCGACCGGCTTGGTCGAGTGCAGCGAGCCGTTGACCTTGCCCTTGCCACGGGGGGTGCGGATCGCGTCGAACACCAGTGCATCTGTAGCTGCCATTTGCTGACTCCTCACAGTCGGTAGGTCATCGCGATCAACTCGCGCTGGTTCTCACCCGCCGCCGGCGCTCGTCCCGGGGCGGGACGCAGGATCGCCGTCGGCCGTCAGTGTGATCAATCTCTCCGTGGTCGAACTCCGGGCGGCGGGCGCCGGCACGGTCGCTGCCGTTAGCCGACACCCGTGTCGGATGATACGCACAACCGGCCCGCGGCGTTACATTGCCACCGTGCCGACCGATACCACCAAGCGCCGGCTGCGCGCCCCCCAGCGACGCTCGCTGATCGTCAGCGCCGCACTGGAGGAGTTCGCGATCCACGGATACGAGGGTGCGTCGATGGGCCGGATCGGCGCCGCCGCAGGCGTCTCCAGGACCGTCCTCTACGACCATTTCCCCAGCAAGCGGGCACTGTTCGCGGCGCTGCTGAAGGACACCCACCGTGCGCTGCTCGCACATCTGCGCGAGCGGATAGCGGCGGACGCGCCGATGGAGGAGCGCATGCGGGCAGCGATGGACGCGTTCTTCGTGTTCGCCGAAACGCAGCCGTCGGCGTGGCGCCTGCTGTTCCCCGATCACGCCCCGATCGACCCCGATGTGGCGGCTGACCATCGCAGGCAGCGTGCGGAGTCCAACCGCCTGCTCGCGGCCCTCATCGCGCCGGACGCCAAGCGTGCGGGGATCGAGCCCGCGAGCCCGGTCGGCCAGGCGATCTTCGCGCTGCAGCAGTCGGCTCTGCATGGCGCGGTGCGCTGGTGGCACGCGCATCCCGACGTCGAGCGAGAGCAGCTCGTGACGGCCGCCATGGGGCTCATGTGGACCGGGCTCGGGGGCCTCGAGCGCGGCGAACCGTGGGACGGGCGCCGCTAGGCCAGCGCGGCCTGCTCGGCGATCCGGGCGAGCCGGCCGGTGATGATCTCGTTCGCGCCGAGCACGATCCGTTCGATGAGCTCCGCGCACGTCGGCACGTCGTTGATCAGCCCCTGCACGAGCCCGGCGGTCCAGATGCCGGCATCGGGGTCGCCGTCCTCGAAGACCTTCCTGCCGCGGGCTCCGGCGACGAGCGGCGCCACGTCCTCGAAGGGCCGTCCTTCGCGCTCGAGCTGAAGGACCTCCTGGCTGACGGAGTTTCGCGCCACCCGCGCCGTGTTGCGGAAGGAGCGGAAGATGAGGTCGGTCTGGCGCTCGTCGCCCTGGACGATCCGTTCCTTGATCGCCTGGTGGATCGGCGACTCGACGGTGCACATGAAGCGTGTGCCCATGTTGATCGCGTCCGCGCCGAGCGCCAGCGCGGCGACCATGCCGCGGGCGTCGGCGAAGCCCCCCGACGCGATCAGCGGGATCGTCAGCCGGTCCGCGGCGGCCGGGATCAGGACGAGACCCGGGACGTCGTCCTCGCCCGGGTGCCCGGCGCAGTCCAGTCCGTCGATCGACACGGCATCCACGCCGATGCTCTGCGCCTTGAGCGCATGGCGGACCGTGGTCGCCTTGTGGATCACCTTGATCCCGGCCGGCCTGAAGTGCTCGATGTGCTCGACAGGGTTGTTCCCGGCGGTCTCGACGATCTTCACGCCCGAGTCGATGATCGCCTGCCGGTACTCCGCATAGGGCGGCGGTTTGAGCGTGGGAAGGATCGTGAGGTTGACCGCGAAGGGTTTGTCGGTCAGCTCGCGGCAGCGCTCGATCTCCCTGACCAGGTCCTCCGGCGTCGGCTGGGTCAGCGCGGTGATGCATCCGAGGGCGCCTGCGTTTGCGACCGCCGCGACCAGCTCGGCCCGGCCCACCCACTGCATGCCGCCCTGCACGATCGGGTGCTCGATCCCGAACTCCTGCGTGAAACGCGTACTCAGCATCAGCTCTCCCCACCGCCCCGGCCGCTCAGGGCGGCGCCCGGATGCTCGCTTGCGATTGACGGCGGCAAGCTATCAGAGCGCTGCGCAGCCACCGGCGGGGCGTGTGCCCCGAACGCGCTCCGCTAGGCGATGACCCTGAGGGTCGCGTGCATCCCCAGGCGCGCGTGCTCCGGCAGCGAGCACCACAGGTAGTAAAGGCCCGGCCGCAGATCGACGACGTCGTTCCAGTGCTCGCCGGGGGTCAGCTGGGGAGCGCTCACACCCACGCCCTGGCCGAGTTTGCGCACACGCAGGTCGTGCGGCACCATGCCGCGGTCGAGTGCTTCAAGGCTCACAGGTCCGGCCTTGAGCACGCCGCGGGAGAGGATCAGGCGATACTCGACCTCGACGACCGTCAGGGCAGAGCGGGCGCTCGCGTTCGCTCTGCCCACGCCGCCCGCTCGCTCCGTGTGCGCCGGCGCGTCGGCGATCATCAACAGCGCCAGTGCAGCCCCGAGGAGCACGGGAGCCAGCGCGACGCGCAGCCTCATCGCCGCACGCCCCCGCTGCAGTCGGTGCGTGTTTCGGGCATCCGGCCATTCTCCTGCGGCCCGCCTGCCGGCGCAATCGACCATCCGGCCAGAGGAACGGACGCGGGGGCTCCAGCGAGCCGCGCCACGGGGCATCCGGACCTAAAGCGCCCCCGCGAGGGCGCCGACAGATAGACCGGCGGGCCGCGGGTGCCAGGGCGCTCAGCTTCCGCCTATGCCTATCTACCAGGAGAAGCAGGCAGGGATGCCCATCGAAAAAACAGGTAGCGATGTGACGGCGCCGGCGGACCGGGGGCCGAGCCGGCGCGTGCGCACCATCGCGGGATCCCACGCCGTTCAGTGGTGTGCTGCCGGCGCGGTCGTGGTCGTATACGGGGTCCTCACCGGCATCCACACGGGCAACTCGCGCGGCTGGATCGTGTTCGCGAACTCCGGTGAACTGCTCGCCGCGACGCTCGCGATGCTCGCCTGCGCGCTGCGCTCTGTGCGCGAGCGGCGAGCCGAAATGGGCAGCCGCTCGGAACAGGGTTCCGGAGCCCGCGCTCCGCGGATCGGCGGACACGTCGCCTGGGCGCTGATCAGCGCCGCGATGGGCGCCTGGGCGATCGGGCAGGCGATCGTCAACGTCTATGAAATCGGCCTCGGGGTGCGCGCACCCGAACCGTCCGCAGCCGACGTCGCGTACCTGCTCTCGTATGTGCTGCTGGTGAGCGGCGTGCTCGCGTTCGTGCGCACACCGGCCGGCCATCTGTCCCGCGCGAGGGGAGCCGTGGAGGGATTGCTGATCGCCGGCGGCGTGCTGCTGTGCAGCTGGAGCCTGGTGATCGGGTCGGTGTTCGCCAACCGCGGCCCGCTGGACCTCGGAGGCCTGGTCAACCTCTCATATCCGGTCCTGGACGCTGTGACGCTCGCCGCCGTGCTGTTCGTCGGCCTCAAGAGCAGACGTGCGCGCCCGGCCGGGCTTGAGCTGCTGGCACTCGGGATCGTCTTCTGGTCGATCTCGGACTCCGCGTGGTGGTACATCACCGAAGTCGACTCGAACGCACCGAGCGTTACGGCTTTCGAGACCGGGTGGATCGCCGGCTTCCTGCTGATCACGATCGCGGCGCTGCGCTCCGGGCGTCCGAAGCCTCCGCGGGCGAGCCCGTCCGTGAACAGGTTCTTCCTCACGCTTCCGGGCCTGCCCGCCGTCGCCGGGCTCGCTGCCGTCGCGACAGGGTGGCTCATCGCCGGGCAGGTGCGCTCACCCGACGTCGTGCTCGCGATCACCGCCGTCTGCTCGCTGCTCGCGATCACGCTGTCTGATCATCGTCACCTACGAGAATCACGCTCTCACCAGCGAGCTCGAGCGCCGGGTCAGGCGGCGCACCGCGGCGCTGCGCAGGACCGAGAGCTACTACCGGGCGCTCGTCCAGCACTCGTCGGACGTTGTCATGGTCGTCGACGCGAAGCTCACGATCCGCTATGCGAGCGACTCGGCACACGCGGTGTTCGGGCGCACCAGCGAGGAGCTCGTGGGCCGCGACCTGTCCGTGTTCGGAGGCAGCGCCGCCGACACGCTCGGCGACGCGCTCGGCCGCGTCCTGTTCGAGCCGGGCGAGCTCACACGGGTGGAGTGGAGCCTCAGCGACGCCGCGGGCGCCATCCGCTTCGCCGAGTCGACGGTGGCGAACCTCCTGCACGACCCCGACATCGACGGGTTCGTGCTGAACACCCGCGATGACACCGACCGCGTCCTGCTGGCCGAGCAGCTGAGGATCCAGGCCTTCCACGACCCCTTGACCGGCCTGCCGAACAGGGCGCTGCTGAGCGACCGCGCGGGCCAGGCCTTCGAGCGGGCGCAGCGCTCCGGGTCCTCGCTCGCGATCATCGCGGTGGATATCGACGCTTTCAAGCTCGTCAACGACGGGTTCGGCCATCGCGTCGGGGACCTGCTGCTGTGCGGGGTCGCGGAGCGCCTGCAGGCGAGCGTGCGCCCCCAGGACACCGTCGCAAGGCTAGGCGGGGACGAGTTCGTCGTGCTGATGGACGAGACGCCGGACGTCGAGACCGCACTCGCTCTCGCCGGCCGCCTGCACGAGGCGATGAGGCCCGACATGACGATCGCCGACCTGCGGCACGGGGTCACCGTGAGCGTCGGCGTCGCCGTCGGTTCGGCCCCGAACACCAATTTCGATCAGTTGCTGTGCGATGCGGACGTCGCGCTCTACGAGGTCAAGGCGACGGGACGCAACGCCGTCAGGCTGTTCCGGCCGAGCACCAACCGCAACATCAGCAGCCGGGTCAAGCTCCAGAACGAGCTTCGCGAGGCGATCGACTCCGGCGGCCTGTGCCTCTTCTACCAGCCGGAGTTCTTCCTCGGCGATGGTGCCCTTCAGGGGTTCGAGGCACTCGTCCGCTGGCCCCACGGCGAGCACGGCATGATCCTCCCCGACGGGTTCATCCCGCTCGCGGAGGAGACCGGGCTGATCGTCCCGCTGGGTCGCTGGGTGATGGAGCAGGCGCTCCGCCAGGCGGCCTCATGGCCGGTCCCGCTCTCCGGTCGCGGCCTGTCCGTGTCCGTCAACGTCTCGGCGGTCCAGCTGAGATCTCCGGGCATCGTCGCGGAAGTCGAGGGTGCGCTGCTCCGCTCCGGGATCGCCCCGGAACGTGTCGTGCTCGAGGTGACCGAGAGCTCGTTCATTGACGGCACCGAGCCGATGCTCGACACGCTGCGCTCGCTGCGGGCGCTCGGGGTGCGCCTCGCGATCGACGACTTCGGCACGGGATACGCGTCGGTGTCGAACCTTCAGCGGATGCCGATAGACATCCTCAAGATCGACAGGAGCTTCATCGCGTCGGTGACCGAGCAGGAGCACGGTGCCAACCTGCTCGAGGCGATCGTCAGCATCGCCCGCGCGCTGTCACTGGTCACGATTGCAGAGGGCGTCGAGGAGCCGCTGCAGCTCGAGACCGCGAGACGGCTCGGCTGCGACGTCGCGCAGGGTTATCTGCTCGGCCGGCCGATGAGCGTTGCCGACGCTCGGGATGTGATCGCCTCCCACACGGGTGGGGCCTGCGCACAGACCAAGACGCGGCAGGCCGAGGCCGGGCGCGGGCTCGCGCTGGCCTCGACCCGGCGGGCGCGCTCGTACCGAGCGCGCCCGGACCGACGAGCTGCAGCCGCCTGCGCTACTTGGGCTCCGGCACGATCCGGATGTAGGGCTTGGGCTCCTTCCACCCCTCCGGGTATGTCTCTTTCGCCTGCTCGTTGGTGACGGAGCCGGCGATGATCACGTCCTCGCCCTTCTTCCAGTTGACGGGCGTCGCGACCTTGTGCTTGGCCGTCAGCTGCAGGGAGTCGATGACGCGCAGCACCTCGTCGAAGTTGCGGCCGGTGGTCATCGGGTAGATGAGGATCAGCTTCACCTTCTTGTCGGGGCCGATCACGAAGACGTTGCGCACCGTCTGGTTGTCGGCGGGGGTGCGCGCCGAGGCCTCACCGTCGACGCTCGAGGGAAGCATGCCGTAGAGCTTTGAGACCTTGAAGTCGGAGTCACCGATGATCGGGTAGTTCGGTGCCTCGCCCTGTGTCTCGGCGATGTCCTGCGCCCAGCGCTCGTGGTCGTCGGTGGCGTCAACCGAGAGGCCGATGATCTTCACGTTCCTGCGGTCGAACTCCGGCTTGGCCTTGGCCATGTAGCCGAGCTCGGTGGTGCACACCGGAGTGAAGTCCTTCGGGTGGGAGAACAGCACACCCCATGAGTCTCCGAGCCACTCGTGGAAGTGGATGTGGCCCTCCGTCGTATCGGCCTCGAAATCCGGGGCCTCGTCGCCAAGGTTCAGTGCCATTTGAGATTTCTCCTTTCGCGCATCATCTTTGTGAGGGACCCTATGTTCGCAGGATCGGTGCGAGCACCCAACCTATCCTGATCATGCTTGGATTCGCCAAGTTGGACGGCTAGCGCCTGCTGAGGATGACGACCGGTATCTGGCGGTCGGTCCTGGCGGCGTAATCGGTGTACTGGGGCCACACCTCGATCATGAGATCCCACAGCCGCTCGCGCTCGGAGCCCTCGGCGTCCGTCGCGATCACGTCGACTATCTCCCCGAGGACCTGGATGCTCGCCTGCGGGTCTGCCTTCAGGTTCTGATACCAGCCGGGATGCTCCGGAGCGCCGCCCTTCGAGGCGACGACGATCCAGCGGTCACCGTCGGTCCTGTGGATCAGCGGCGTGGTCCTCGGCTCGCCTGAACTGCGGCCCCGCGTGGTGAGCAGGAGGATCGTCGTGCCGCGCCAGTGATAGCCGTGCTCCCCATCGCTCTCGCGGTACACACGGACGTGCTCTGCGCCGAACAGATCGTCGTCGGAGTCGGGCATCATCCGAGTCTAGCGTCGGCGGCGCAGCCTGACGCAGGGCCGCGCTAGAGCGCTCGGGCGCTCGGCACGAGGCGCAGGCGGGAGGGAAGGAATGGGATCACGGCCCGCCTGGCGTACTGGGCGCCGGTTGCCACGAGTGCCTTGCGCATGAGCACCGGGGGCACGGGCGAGAACCCGTACTGCTCTCGGATCCTGTCAGGCAGGAGAGCGATGGTCACGAAGTTCGCGCTCTCGAGCAGGGGCCGTGCGAGGAGCGGCACCGGCGGCGAGAGCACGATCCGGCGGGCGCGCTCCCGCGCCCAGTCGGTCACCAGCAGCCTGTCGCCGTGCAGCATGTCGTGCCGGTACTCGTCGAGCGCCTCGATGCCCGCCGGCATGTCGGAGTCCGCGAGCCCGAACAGCCGGCCGATCACCCTGTAGTCGGCCCACAGTTCGGCTTCCTGCACGCGTGAGAGGGGGCGCACATACGTGCCGTACACGACCAGTGCCGAGTCCACGAGTGTGAACAGCACCCACAGCAGCAGCTCGGGGTCGTCTGCGCGGTAGGGCGTGCCTGCGGGGTAGGGCCCGACCGCGTGCTCGAGCGAACCGTGCACGCTCCGGTGCATCGCCCGCACCCGGCGGGTCATGCGATCCGCGCGTGCGCGCGAGCCGAACGCGATCGCGCCCATCACCTCCGCGGTGCGCGCGAGGCGCTCATACGGCTCATCGAGTGAGCTGGTGTGGGCGAGCAGCCCGAAGACAGCGAGCGGATGCGCGGCCTGCATGAGCAGCGCGCGCTGGCCGGAGAGGGCGAGCACACGCTCGCGGTGCACGCGCCGCAGCATCGAGCTGTCATCGAAGTATCCGTCCATGATTCCCGGCCGCCGTCCACGATAGCCACGGCGCTGAGCGGTGCGCCGGTTCAGCTGAAGAGCGCGTCGACCGACACCTCGATGCGCCGGGCTGTGACCTCCACCGGGGGCATGTGGCTGCTATCGGCGGGCCGCGTGCGGGTGAACAGGCTCTGAACGTCATCCGTCAGGAAGCGCGATGCCCGGCCGTAGCCGTGTGCGTCATCGCCGCCGCGGGGCCGGTGGTAGTAGCGGACGGGAACGTAGACGTGCAGGCGACGGCGTGCGCGGGTGAGCGCGACATAGAACAGCCGTCGCTCCTCCGCGACCCCCTCCTCGCTGGAGGTGCTCATGTCCGCGGGGAAGTTCCCGTCGTATGCCGCGATCACATGGACCGCATCCCACTCCAGGCCCTTCGCGGAGTGGACGGTGCTCAGCACCAGATAGTCCTCGTCCAAGTGAGGAGGGCCGGCGAGGTCGGCGCTCGAGGCCGGAGGATCGAGGACGAGCTCGGAGACGAAATGCCGCACGTCCTGGGCATCGCGCGCGGCGAGCACCAGCTGCTCGAGGTCGCCGACTCGGACGCCGCCGTCGGGGTAGCGCAGCCGGATCAGCGGCGCGAGCGCGCTGCAGAGCATCTCGACCTGCGCGCCCGTGCTCGCCGTGCAGCCCGCACCGCACGCGGCGAGCGCATCGACCAGCCCCGATGCATGAGGCAGCGATCCCTCCGGGACATGGACCGCCGCATGCTCCCAGCGCGCTAGCTCGGGCGGCCCTCCATCAGGGCCGCGCATGGCCTCGAGCATCCTGCGGGCGCGAATCGGCCCGACGCCGTCCAGCAGCTGAAGCAGCCGGAACCAGCTGATCTCATCCGACGGGTTGTCCGTCAGGCGCAGGAGTGCCACGAAGTCCTTCACGTGCGCGGCGTCGAGGTACCGCAGGCCGCCGTACTTCACGAACGGGATCCCGCGCCTGGTGAGCTCGAGCTCGAGCAGGTCCGAGTCATGGCCGGTGCGGAAGAGAACCGCCTGCGCACGCAGCTCCATCCCCTCCTCGCGCGCGGCCATCACCCGTTCGCACACCTCGCCCGCCTGCGCCGATTCGTCGCGCGGCTCGATCAGCTCGGGCTCCACCCCCCCGTCGCGCTCGCTCCACAGTCGCTTGGGGTAGCCGCGGGTGTCCTGGAGTGCCACGGCGTTGGCGACGGCGAGGATCGGGGCAGTCGAGCGGTAGTTGCACTCCAGCGTCACCGTCTCGGTGCCGGGGAAGCACTCGGGGAAATCGAGGATGTGGCGGGCACTCGCCGCCCGGAAGCCGTAGATCGCCTGAAAGTCATCGCCGACGACCGTCAGGCCGGGATGCCCGCGGCGCATGTGCCGGACGATGTCGACCTGGAGGCCGTTCACGTCCTGGTACTCGTCGACGAGCACGTGATCGAACGCTCCCGCCAGGCGCGGGCCGACCACATCGTCGGCCGCGAGTGCGCGCCAGTAGAGCAGGAGGTCATCGAGATCGAGCAACCCGGCCGACCGCTTGCGCGCGACATACGCCCTGAAGATCCCGGCAAGCGGATCGCGGTGCTCTGCGCACCACGGAAACGACTCGGCGAGCACATCCGCCAGCGGACTCTGAGCGTTGACCGACCGCGAGTAGATGTCGAGCATCGTCGAGGCGCGCGGGAAGCGCCTGCGCCCCGCCGCATGACCGCTCTCCTGCCGGACGAAGTCGATCAGGTCGGCGGCGTCCCCCGCGTCCAGCACGCCGAAGCCCGGGTCGAGACCCAGCGAGGAGGCGTGCGTCCGCACCATCCGGTGCGCGATCGAGTGGAACGTTCCCCCGGTCACCATTCCGGCGTGGGGGGCGACCCGCTCGGCCAGGGCCCGCGAGCGCTCGACCATCTCGCGTGCCGCGCGGCGAGTGAATGTCAGCAGCAGGATCCTCTCCGCGGGCGTGCCCGTCGCGAGCAGCCAGGCCACGCGGGCGCAGAGCGTCGTCGTCTTGCCGGTGCCGGCGCCGGCAAGGATCAGCAGCGTTTCGCCGTCGTGCGTGGCGGCTGCACGCTGCTGGTCGTTGAGCTCGGCGAGCCAGGGCTGGGACAGGAGTTCATCGAACATCTGTTCGCCGAAGCTAGGGCACCATCCGGATGGAGTGCACGGCGCCCTGCGCGGTATGCGGACGGCCGCCGCCCAGCGGCTATCGTGACGGTGATGCCGACGCCTTCGACAGGCTCGCCCCGGCACCGTTCCGCAGCCGCCCGGGGCTCCCTTTGAGCTCGGCTCGCGGGCTCGTCCGCGTGGAGCGCGGATCCAAGCGGGTCCGGGCGTACCTGGGCGGCGCGGTGGTCGCCGACACGCTCGCGCCGCTGCTCGTGTGGGAGGCGCCCTACTACCCCACCTACTACTTCCCCGCCGTCGACGTCCACGCCGAGCTGGTCGACGAGGGCGCGGCCCCGTCGCACTCCCCGAGCCGCGGCGAGGCGAGCGTGCTGACCGTTCGCGCGGGCGGTCGCAGTGTCCCCGAGGCCGCGCAACGGTACGAGCGCTCGCCGATCGCCGAGTTGGCGGGCACGGTGCGGATCGCGTGGGACGCGATGGACGCCTGGTTCGAGGAGGACGAGGAGGTCTACACCCACCCGCGCGACCCCTACTCGCGCGTCGACATCCTCGCGAGCTCGCGGCGGGTGCGTGTGCGGATCGACGACGTGTGGGTGGCCGATTCCACGAGCCCCCGGATGCTCTTCGAGACGGGGCTCCCGCCGCGTTACTACCTCCCGAAGACCCACGTGCGCATGGACCTGCTCGAGCGCTCTGACGTCGTCACCCACTGCCCTTACAAGGGCCGTGCGGAGACCTGGGACGTGCGCCTGGGTGATGCGGTGCACGAGGCGCTCGCGTGGTGCTACCCGGCTCCGCTGCCCGAGAGCCAGAAGATCGCGGGGCTCCTCGCGTTCTACAACGAGAAGCTCGACATCGAGATCGACGGTGTCATGCAGGATCGACCGTCCACCAAGTTCGGCTAGCCCCGTGCCGGCCGGCGCGCGAGCCGGACACCAGCGGATGTGATGGGATACCCGGATGCTGGGAGAGGCGGACGTCGTAAGGACACCGGAGGACCTCACCGGCGAGTGGCTGCAGGGCGCTCTGGGCACCGGCCCCGTGGAGGCCTTCACGATCGAGCGGATCGGCACCGGTCAGATGAGCGAGAGCCGGCGGATCACGATCGCCTACACGGACGGCCCGGACAGCGGCCCGTCATCTGTGGTCATGAAGACCGCGTCGAGCGATGAGAACAGCCGCGCCGCCGGCGTCGGACTCGGTGTTTACGAGCGCGAGGTCCGCTTCTACCGCGAGCTCGCTGCAAGGCTCGGAGGGCCGCTCCCGGAGTGCCACGTCGCTGTAATAGACCCAAAGGAGGGCTGGTTCACCCTCCTGCTGGAGGACGTGTGGCCGGCGTCGCAGGGAGACCAGCTTTCCGGCTGCAGCCTCGAGCAGGCACGTCTGGCCGTGCACGAGCTCGCCCGCCTTCACGCGCCTGTGTTCGCCGACTCGCAGCTCGGCGCCACACCCTGGCTGAACCAGGAGAACGTGCTCGGCCAGGCGCTGCTGACACAGCTGCTCCCCGTGTTCCTCGAGCGCTACGGCGACCGCGTGGCTCCCGAGCACCAGGAGGTGTGCCGCAGGTTCATAGCGAGCCTCGACGGATGGGTCGCCGACCGCAGGCCCCCTCTCGGCCTGGTGCACGGCGACTACCGGCTGGACAACATGCTGTTCGGCGACGCCGACGCTCCCAGACGGTTCGTCACGGTCGACTGGCAGACGGTCGGCTGGGGCCCGGTGATGACCGACCTCTCCTATTTCCTGGGCAGCTCGCTCACGGTCGAGGATCGACGCGAGCACTCGCAGGAGCTCGTGCGCGAGTATTACGACGCGCTTCACGCGCACGGCGTGCGCGGCTTCGGCTGGGAGGAATGCTGGCACGGGTATCGCCGCGAGAGCTTCCTGGGCATCCTCATGACAGTCGGGCCGGCGGTGCTAGTGGAGCGCACCGAGCGAGGTGACGACATGTTCATGGTCAGCGTCGCCCGCTACGCGCAGCAGGTCCTCGACCTCGATGCCCTCGAGCTGCTGCCCGAGCCCGGATCCGGTCGTCCGCCGGCGCTGCGACCGGAGCCCGCTGATGAGGACAGGCACCTCTCAGGGCCGGAGGAGCTGTGGAACGAGAGCTGGTATTTCGATGCCGTGTCCGGCGACGGAGCCACGGGTGTCTACTCACGGCTCGGCCTGTACCCCAACCTCGGTGTCGCGTGGATGACCGCGTTCGTCTGCGGCCCGGACCGCCCGACGGTGGCGATCATCGACTTCGCCGCGCCGATGCCGTCCGGCCAGGAGCTGACGGTTGCGGCGGACGGCCTTCTCGCGCAGCACACGTGCGAGGAGCCGCTCGAGCGCTTCAGGGTTCGCCTAGAGGCCACCGGGGAGTCCCACGAGGATGCCGCGGATCTGCTCACTGGCGCCGCCGGCGACCGGGTGCCCGTCTCCTTCGACCTCACCTGGCAGACGCTCGGCGAGCCCTACGCATATCGCGTTGCCACCAGGTATGAGATCCCGTGCCGGGTAGAGGGACACGTGGTAGTCGACGGCGAGCGAATCGAGCTGCGGGGGCTCGGACAGCGCGACCATTCCTGGGGCACACGCGACTGGTGGTCGGCGGAGTGGATGTGGTGCGCCGGCCACCTCGATGACGGGACCCGCTTCCACGGGGTCGAGTTCCGCCTGCGGGGACACCTCCGATCGGCGTCGGCTATCTGCAGCCGCCGGAGGGAGGCGTCGTCGAGCTCGACAGCGTGTCCGCCTCGGAGGCTGTCGGCCACGACGGGCTGATCACGACAGCCGAGATCCGCCTCGGGCGACCTGACTCGTCACCGTGGAACCCCGCGCGTTCGGGCCTCTGAGGCTCGAGGCACCCGACGGCCGCGTCTCGCAGTTCCCGCGCGCCATGTGCCGTGTCGTCGCCGACGACGGGCAGGATACGGAGTCGCGTGGGTCGGAGTGGAACCGCAACGCCTCACTCGGCTGAGAGCCGCGGCGCCGCGGACCGGGATCAGGACCGTCCCGGAGCTCATTCCTGTCTCCTTGCGCTCGGGTCGGGAGACCGGGTCGTGCGCTTGGCGAGCTATCCGGGACGTCCAAGCCCCTCCTCAGGGGGTCTGGCCGGGGGGCAGCTAGAACCCCGCCATAACTCTAGTCAATATGAGGACGTCTTTCATGTATGGGAGCGCCGCGCCGCTCAGGAGAGCCAATTTCCCGCAGAATGAGGTCCGTATAAACCCGAAGCCAGCTCCGATTCGCCCGAGGCCGGACCGGCCGGCCGCGCCCCCGCCGCCCTCCTCGCGCCACCCGGCGAGGGATGTCAGCGGGTCCGTGGCGCCGCGCTCGCAGCATCCCTCGCAGTCCTCCTGGGCGGGTGCGCCAGGATCCGCCCGACCAGCTAGCCCTTGCGGGCGGGAGCGCGTTACGACGGCACGCAGTGCACCCTCGGCGCACATCGCGGCGACCGGCTCGAGCACGTATGCATCTCCTGACGGTGTGCGTGTGGCGCGGCCGCGGCAGTGAGCGGGAGCTGGCGTCCCAGGCGCGCCCTGATCATTCGATGTGTACGAGCGTGCCGATCGGCGTGTACGGCAAGACCTCGCCGGCTCGCGAAGGGGCATCTCGACGCATCCGAGGCTCTGCGGGAAGCCGTACAGCGCGCGTTTGAAGCCGTGCAGGGCGTCGCCGCCGTTGAAGTAGCTGACCCACGGGATTCCGGGGTCGCTCGTAGTGGCTGCCGTCGGGGTTCGTCCCGTCATCGTCGTCACGCGAGGTGCTCGTACACCGCGAAGGTGCCGAGTCGCGGTCGGCGCCGCGGCGATGCCCGTGTTGACCGGGCGTCGGTGATGCGGATCGAGCCGTCGTTCCAGAGTGCAACGACTCGGAGTCCTCGCTGACCATCACGAACGTGTAGCCGGACGCTGGTCTTCTGATCGCCGAGCTCGGCGCGATAGAGCCCGCCAGACCGCTGGGCCGACGATCCCGTCGGCCGTCATTTCGTGCGCGTTCTCGAACGCCATGACCGCCCCCCTGGTCACCGTGTTGCTGGTCCCGGGCTCCACAGCCCGCGCAGCGCAGGCGGCGTGTTGGGGTAGCGCCAGGAGAACGAGCCCTGAGGCGGATAGGCGGCCGCGGTCTCCTGTGCGGCGGGGGTGTTGGCCACCCTCTTCGAGGGGTCGAAGGTGAGCGGCAGATATCCGAGCTGGGCGAGGATCTCCTGCGCACGCAGCGTCGAGCCTCCGGGCACGGACCACACCCCTTCGCTGGAGGAGCCCGTGTCATGTCCGTCCACCAGCTTCACCTGGCTCGGCAGATACAGCTTCACGCCGGTGTCCAGGCCGAAGCCGAAGTCGCGCGGACGGTAGACGATCGTGTGGCTGTCGATCTCCTGCCAACTGCCTGAGCCGGAGGGCTCGATCACGGGCAGCTTGCCGCCGAGCGCGGCCGAGACGGGCTGGGAGAAGGAGACCGTTATCGGCGTAAGCGGCGTGATCTGCGTTCCCGGCAGCGGGCTCGTCACGGCACTGCCCTTCGCTCCGGCGGGGAACCAGCTCACGAGGGTCGGGGTCGGGAGCCGCTCCCAGCTGCGAGAGGTTGCCGCGACGTCGATCGTGCCGGCTTCGCCTGTCCGCGCGAGCGTTATGACGCTGAGAGGCTGCGCGAGAGCTTTGCGCCGCAGGTGTTCGGGCTCGCCGTACTCGACCGTGCGGACCGGCGCGTCAAACGCCAAGCTCAGGGGCTGCCCCGCGGCAAGCGTCACATATTGGGCGCTAGGAAAGGCGCTCGGGGTGCGCACTCCCAGGTGGGCGCTGTCTTTGCTGCCGGTCAGCCACGCCACCCAACCTGGTCGATGAAGGACCACTTCGATCGAGATCGGCTCGCCCGGCGGCAGGGTGACCTGCGGCCACAGACGTCCCCCCTTCACCGAGACGGGCACGACCCGCCCATCGGGACCCGTGGCCCTGACGCTTTCGATCGAGCCTTCCGCGAGCGGATTCGACGGCGCGAGGCCGACGCCGCGGCGACTATCGCCGGACGGGACAGGAGCAGCGCGAGCGCCAGGAAAGCGACGAGGATCAGGACGAGGACCGCGACTGCGCCCATGTAGAGGCCACGCCGGCCACGCCGTCCGGCGGGTCCTGGTGCACCGGTGTCGCTGAAGCTATTCATCACGGCGCCGGACAGTGCCGAAACTCATCGCAGACCCTTTGCTGGACCGTCCCCTGCGGACAGGGTAGTGGACATCGGTTGTCGGCGCGGCATCACGTATGAGGGGAAGCAGGCACGGCTCGTCGTCCGCTCGCGCCGTGGCGGGATCCCGTGACCGCCGCAGCCGAGCCGGATCGGTGCGGCATGTAGGCTCGGCTCAGTGGCCATCTCCGAATATCTGGCCGGACTGCGTGAACGGGTCGGGCACGACCTCGTGCTTCTCCCGGCTGTCGCGGTGCTGATCTGGGACGGCGAGGGTCGGCTGTTGATGGTGCGCGAGGCGCAGACGAACCTCTGGCAGACGGTCGGCGGCGCGATCGACCCCGACGAGTCGCCGCGGGACGCCGCGCTTCGGGAGACGGCGGAGGAGGTGGGCGTCGACATTGAGATCGACGCCGTACGCGCGGTCACCGGCGGGCCGCAGTTTCGGCTCGCGTACCCGAACGGGGATCTCGTGAGCTACGTGTCGATCGTCTATGACGCCCACATCGTCAGCGGAACGCCGCAGCCCGACGGCGAGGAGACGCTCGCAGCGGTATGGCTCAACCGCGCCGAGCTCGAGACAGTGGCGCTTACCGACGTCGCAGTCGCCCTGCTCAGCGATCCCGACGTCGCGGTTCTCTCTCCTCGCTAGGAGCCCCGGCGCGGATGGTGCGGATGTCCGCCGCGTCCTCGCCGGGTGCAGCGATCAGGAGTCAGCCGAGCTGTCGGGGTCGTCTTCGCCACGCAGGTCGCGGTAGCGACGGCGAACAGCTCGAGGACGGCCTCGACATCTCCCGGACCCCGGAGCTCGTGACTGACGTTCTCGGAGCCCTCCACCGGATAGGCGGGCTCCGCGTCGCCGTGCTCCACGAGCTCGTCACGCTCGCCCGCAGAGAAGTGCAGACCGGCCACCCCGCTGCCGCGGTCTAGCTCACCCAGTTCAAGAGCCTCGTAGCGGACGACGATCAGGTCCTCCGACCGGCGCTCGGTGTTTACGCCCGGCCAGGTGTCCAACTCGCTGATGACCTCGTCGATGAATGCGGACGCCTCGGGCACAGCACGATGGTATCGCGGCCGACTGGGGGCCGGATTCTGCGCTCGACCGCCTACCATGTGCGCATGAGCGACGAGAGCATTGCCGAGCGGATCGAGCGGCTGGTAGCCGAGGAGCATCAGCTCCGCAGCCGGGAGCAGACCGACACCAGCGAGGCACTGGAGGACGATGCGGCACGTCTTCGCGCCGTCGAGCTCGAACTCGATGTCTGCTGGGACCTGCTGCGCCAGCGCCGAGCGCTCCGCGAGACGGGCGCTAGGCCGGATGATGCCGAGGCGCGCGATCCCAACACGGTCGAGCGCTACCTGCAGTAGCGGTGGCTTCCTAGCCCACGGACAACTGCCAACGAGAAACGCCGACAGAGCCGTTCGTTGCGGCCTGACGAGCGTCGCTCGCTACCGCCCCTACGCCGTCAGCCGACGCTGACCGTTTCCCACCGGGGCAGTGCCCTGTCCGGGACGCCGTTAGCGCGTGAAGCCCGGCCTCGGCCCAGCCCTCAGCCTGTACGATTTTGCACATGCCCAGGGGAGCCCCATTGCGACGCCAGGCCCGTCGCATGCAGCGGGGGGCCAGGCGACGTGTGCTGGATTGGGCGTTCAACCAGCGGATGATCGCTCGCGTGCTCGGCCCTGAGTGCGTGCTTTGCCTGGGTGACAGCCACGTTGGGATCTTCAGGCGTGTTCGCGTCCCCGGGGTGTGGTTTCGCCAGTACTCAATCGGCGGCGCTACTGCGTCCGGGATCCTGAACCCGAGCAACCAGAGCGAATCGTTCAGGCTCTTCACGGCACGGCTCGCGAGAGCGCGCCCTTGGCAGCACGTTCTGCTGATGCTGGGAGAGGTGGACTGCGGCTTCCTGATCTGGCATCGCGCGAACCGGCACAACCTGACCGTCGATGAGCAGCTGGAGCTCACGCTTGACTCCTACACCACTTTCATCAGCCGCCTGCTCGGCCAGGGTTTCAAGAGCGTCATCGTCATGAGCACGCCGCTACCGACCATCGACGACTCCCCCGAGCCGATCGGCGAAGTCGCCTCGCTGCGCAGAGCCGTGACAGCCACCAAGGCAGAACGCACCGCGCTCACGCTCCGGTTCAACGCCGAGCTCCAGAAGCGCTGCGAAAAGATGGGCGTCGCATTCATCGACGCGACCAGCGGCCACCTCGACCCCGAGACAGGGCTGGTCGATCGTCACTTTCTGCGAGCGAGCGCACGCAACCATCACCTGGCGCCAGGTCCGTATGGAGATCTGATCTCGGCCGAGTTCTCTCGCCAGTGGTTCGACAAGCCCGACGCGCGCGCCGCTTAGTCACCAGCCGAACCGTCGGCCATCGCTGGCAGGACGCAGACGATCTCCCCGGCATACGCCGGCCTCGGCTCGTGGCACATCGGCGCCCGGCAGCCACGCGTCTCTGTCGCGAGGGGTTCGGCGGTCGCTCTCGGATGCTGAGTGCCCGCACGACTCGACCTCGTCGATGCGCTCGGCGAGCGTGCGACTCAGAGTTCTCCCGAGGACTGGGCGAGAGACCTCCGGCAGGCGCGCGATCTAGCCCTTTCAAAAGGGCGGCGAGCAACCGCGTGAAGGCGCCGCAACAAGATCTGCCCGGACTCCCGTGCCCGCCGGCTTGTTCTCCGGGCCGCAGCGGCCCATATGGCCGGGAGTGCCTCAAGAGGGGTGCCGAGACGCGGTCGTGCGCGTCGGCACGGGCGTTTGGCTCGCGGGGGTCGCTGGCTCGATCGCCGACCGGGCCATCCGAGGGATCACCACCGAGGGCGAGTTGACGCTTGACCGAGCCGCTCCCACCAACCACTAAGACACGCCTGAACTGTCTCCGATGTCCCGAGACTTCACACTATCGGGGCGGTGGTGTGTGGTTTCAGCTGATAGTCGACCCTTCAGAAGCGGACTGCTCCGACGAACGACAGCAATTCGGTCTCCACTGAAGCAAGGGACCGCTCATGGACGCCGTCCGGGTACACCCAGTAGGCGATGTCGGCATCCCACATCATCCCGCCGCCCGCATAGACGCCAACGTGATCGAAGTCTTCGAAGCTCCCTCCGAAGTACACGAGGTCTCCCGGCTGGAGTTCGGACTGGTTGTAGATCCGCTGTACGCTGTCCTTCACGGCGTCGATTGCCTGTGCGGAGTCGTGTGCCAATGACTTGCCGGTGGCGTAGATCGTCAGCCCGGTGCAATCGAAGCCGACTGTCGCGCCCGGACATTGGGTGGCCCCGTCGATGTTGCCGTCACCGTGCATAGGTCCACCAATTCCACCCCCGTCCCAGCAGTAGGGCTCGCCGGCCATCGAGGCTGCCTTATTCACGATCGCCTGACCTTCGCTCGTGCCACCGCCGCCGCCGCCGAGCAATCCCGCTCCCCAGTCCCAGATCGCGCGTGACCCCTGATAGACCACCAGGTTGCCGTCGTCCTGCAACACGATGTCCGACCCTGGAAAGCCGGACGTGTTCGAACTCCACTTCGCCGACCCCCCGTTGTAGACCACGAAGTTCCCGTCCGTCTGCATCGCGACATACGCACCGGCGCCCGGCCGGCGCCCGCAGCCCACAGCGCCTTACTGCCCTGATACAAGAACGAGGTTCCCATCCGCGGGCTGCATCACGAGCTCAAACTGGTGATCGGGCGAAAGCAGCACCTGCCCGGGCTGCAGCGTCTGGCCACCCTGAAGCCGATCGCCGAAGTAACCCGCTCCCCAGTCCCAGATCGCGCGTGACCCCTGATAGATCACCAGGTTGCCGTCGTCGCTGCAACACGATGTCCGACCCTGGAAAGCCGGACGTGTTCGAACTCCACTTCGCCGACCCCCCGTTGTAGACCACGAAGTTCCCGTCCGTCTGCATCGCGACATACGCACCGGCGCCCGCCACACCCGCAGCCCACAGCGCCTTACTGCCCTGATACAGAACGAGGTTCCCATCCGCGGGCTGCATCACGAGCTCAAACTGGTGATCGGGCGAAAGCAGCGCCTGCCCGGGCTGCAGCGTCTGGCCACCCTGAAGCCGATCGCCGAAGTAACCCGCTCCCCAGTCCCAGATCGCGCGTGACCCCTGATAGATCACCAGGTTGCCGTCGTCCTGCAACACGATGTCCGACCCTGGAAAGCCGGACGTGTTCGAACTTGCAACTCGCCGACCCCGTTGTAGACCACGAAGTTCCCGTCCGTCTGGATCGCGACATACGCACCGGCGCCCCACTGGCTGCCGCTCGACCAGATCGCCTTGCCGGATTGGTAGAGCACCAGGCTTCCGTCGGTCGGCTGGTCATAATCACTCGAACTCGTGGTTCGCGGACAGCAGATACTGGCCCGGCTGAAGCGTTTCAGCCCCGGGTCCAGCGATGCTCCGCGATCAGGTGATACTTCCGCCGGCGGTTTTGTTGCTTCGGAGTGGGGCGGCACCTTCACCGCCGGCGTTGTCGGGGGCGACGCTGCGACCCCGCCTGGGATTTTCACCACGGGAGAGGTCAGGGAGGGATGTCCGTGTCGCTCCGTAACAAGCCGCAATGTGAGAAACCCCGTGTACGAGGGCACACGGAACGAGATGACCACTCTGGCTGCGGTGGTGGGTCGCGCCACCGCAAGCGTCTTCCAGCGCGTGCGGCTCAACTCCTGGACCACGAGGGTCGCTGGCTCTACCGATGCCAGGCCTGTGACCCGTACCCGTGCCACCGTGCCAGCGCGTGCTCCGCTCGGGAACGCCACTCGCAGGGCGGTGGACGCCATTGCCGAGCTCTGAGACAGCAGCAACGACAACACGAGGGCCGCGGCGGCAAACGTGATCCCGTGAAACCGCGACCCCCCGCGAAAGCATCGGGTGAGCGTGTCGTCCCCGTACCCTGTAGCCCCGCGGTCGCCGCACCGAGCATTGGAGGCATGAGCGGCCGCGATACAAGCCGCCGGCACCCGCTTGTGCCTGGGTTGGGCAGCCGCGGCATCGGGGAGGCGCACCTCCGGCCGCCCGTCCTCGCAATCGGACCGTCCGCTCGTTCGCTCTTGCGGGTTCATCATCTGGTGCGCGCCGCTGCTCGGACCGTAACGATGGTTTGCGCGGACGGGTCGCGCGGCCCCGTTCCTCGTCGGTGATGGTCGCTCGCGCGCGGAGCGCGTGGACGCATGCGAGCAACGCTCGCGCCTTCGCCGTGAGATGGAGCGCGAGCGTGACCGTGTGTCCACCGGCGAGACTGAAGGACCCGACCGCGAGCGTCAGCGCCACTTGGCTCCAGGCGCGCCGCTCACCGTGCGCAGCGTGACGTTGCCCGTGCATCGCGTGGCCACAGACGGACAGTCAATCCTAGCGTCGACCGTGCCGGAACCGCTCGCAGACAGGGCGGTGCCCGTGAGGTGCGCATCTGGACCCGAGTGCTTCTGTTCGTCCTTTGCGCCCAGCACCGCAACTGCCGGCGCCGGTGTTGTCCTGAACGTCTGATCAGAGCCGACGCCTCTCCCGCCTGGGCCAACAGCAAGCAGGCGGTAGTGGTAGACGGTGTTCGCCACGAGTCCCGCCGCGGTCGCTGACACCGGCGTCGCTGCTTCGCCTTCTCCGAGCGACGGCCTGCACGGTACGCTCGATCCATATGCGGTCGTCGTTCCGTATTCAAACCGGCATTCGGACACGGGTTCTCCGTCGGGAATCGGCCGAACCGGAGAGCATCTCGGCAGTAGGTGAGACAGACGCCGCGGCGCCGGTGCTCGCCACGGGAGCGGCCCGCGCGAACGCCGCAAGACCCGCATCGTCAACCTGGGTGGCCCCGGGCGAGCCGCCGTGTGCCGTCGCACGCCACCCTTGAAGGACCAATATGAATCGGAGGTCCGACCCTCGACAACAGTGCCGTCCACGGGTGCGCCGCGCAGGTGCGCGGCCGGGTTCACCGTGTTTGAGATGTCCCACGCGTCGATCGACACCAGACCCGCAGGCTCGCCGCCGAAGACGCTCCACGTGCTGATGTAGAAGGGAGCGCCCCCGGCGATCACATACGATCCGGCCTCCTGGCCGCTGCTCGTCCTGGCATTGACGAATGTCCCGTTCGAGGGGACCGCGTTGAGGTGTGCCGCGGGGTTGCTGATGTTGTCTATATCCCACTGGTCGACAGCGACATACGGCTGGGAGCCACCGATCGCGTTCCAGTTGCTGACGTAGAGCGGCGCTCCGCCGGCCACCACGAACACCCCGCCGCCGCTTGCGCCGAGAACGGTGCCGTTCGCAGGGACTGCGTTGAGATGAGCCGCTGGATTACCGATGTTCGCTATGTCCCAGTGATCGACGGTGACCGTCGCCCGCGAACCCCCTATAGCCGCCCAGTTGCTCACATACAGCGGGGCACCACCGGCAATCTCATAAACCATGCCGTTCGCCGAATCACCGATCAGAGTCCCGTTGCGGGGCACCGCAGGCAGGGCGGCCCATTGAGCCGACGTGAGCGCTTGCGTCGGCTGCTGACCGCCGACGTTATTCCAGTTGCTTACGTACAGCGGGGCACCGCCGGCGATGCGGTAGACCATGCCCTGATAGCTGACGAAGGAGCCTTCCGCCAGGGCGCCGCCGCCCGCTCCGTTGAAGTGGATGAAGTGGTTCGGCCATGGCTCCCACGCACCGGAGGACTGCCCGGCGGGTATCTGCTCCCAGTCGTATCCGTTCGCGTCGGTGAAGATGTTCTGCTGCGAAACGTCGATGTAGCTGTCGCCTGGCCCCACCGACTCGACGATCGCCACGTGCCCGTATTCGCCCATGCCATAGTCGCCTGCATTCCACTCTGCGACTGACCCGACTGTTGGGGTGCCGTTCACTTCGACCCCGTGCGCCGCAGCCGTGCCCGCCCATTCGCCGCCATTGCCCAGTCGGTAGCCGGGTGTCGGCACGCCGTATACCGATGACTCGACATACGCCGCGTAGTTCGTGCACTCGTCGCCCGCTTCCATGCCCCAGTAGGACGTCGCTTCATGACTCGGATACCCGTGTGTCGTGTACCCACCGGTCGAGCACGCCGCGTATCCGTCACGAGAGTCTCGTGGCTGCGGACGCGCTCGCCGCCGCCCACAGCGAGACCGCCAACGCCAGGAGCAACAGAGCCGGCGCGATCCGTGGCATCCCCGAGGCCATGACCGCGGTCCTAGAACTCGTGACGGCGTCCTCGGCCGTGTCGCGCCGGGCCATGATCCCCCCAATCTGTGTTTCCACCGGACTTGCGGCGCCCGGCGCAGCGTGAACCAAAGTATCAGCGGATGCCATTGTCGGCGCCTTTCGCGAGCGAGGTTTGCGGAGCACTGCGGATGCTGGTTCTGCCACGCTCGGGACCGGGGGTGTGCCTCCCCGGTCCCGAGCGAGGCAGATCTGCGTCAGCAGTTGGGGACGCTCGGGTCGACGAAGGGTGTCCCGAGCAAGCTGCCGGAGGTCGCGCCATCGTTGTAGAACGCGTCGGCAGAACCGTAGTAGTTGCCGTTCCACGGACTTGAGGCGATTCGGTACCACCACGTGTCGCCGTCCGCGACGGTGAAGCCGTTGACCTTGCACGCGATCTGGACGGTCGCATTTGACGGTATCGAGGGGCCCTGCGCCCCGCCCGCGTCGGCGAAGTCGGTCCACGTGTGCACGGCGCCCCCCGGAGTCTCGGCGTAGGTCGGGGCCGGCGCGGCTTCGCCTGCACCACCACCCGAGGTGGGCGGGGCAGGGGCCGGGGCAGACCCGTCGCTGCCTGTGGGACTGGGGCTCGTCGGAGCGGGGGAAGCGCTCGATTCGTGCCAGTACCGCACGCCGCCGTCGAACGCAAGACCGTGCTCTATCCAGCGGAGCGTTTGAAGCCGTACCGGTATTCCGTAATCTTCTGCAACCCACACCTGGCCGCCGCCCGCGTAGACGGCGACATGGACGGCTCTGGCGAGCGACCCGCCACCGAAGAACACCAGGTCACCGGGCTCCAGCGCCGACTGGTTTGAGATCAACTGACCACCGGCATGGAACGCCTCTGAACTCGCCTTGTGGGAAAGCCGCACCGCGCCCCCCGTCCCCTGATAGACGGCGAAGAGAGCGAGGCCGCTGCAGTCGAACCCGCGCGTCGAGCCGTTGCATCCGGCACCCCCGTCACCGTGTGTCGGGCCGGTGTAGGTACCCCCATCAAAGCAGTACGCCTTGCCGTGCATCGACGCTGCGGCGTTCACAATGGCCTGGCCCGTGTACGCACCTGCGCTGGCGGCGATGCTCAGGACAAACGCGATCGTCGAGACGGACGCGAGCACAAGCCAACGGGCGCCTCGCCGGCAACCCTGGAGGGGATGAGACGACACTTGCGTTGATGTTGCGCTGGGCTCCATGATGATTCTCCTTCGGTCCGGACGATGCCGCGTGCTCGCATCGCGATTAAGTTGATGCTGCAAGCTTCGCCTCGATGCGCAGCCCGGACCACCAACCCTAGGGTTAGCTTTCGCTCACCTGCCCATGACCGCGGCGAGCGGTGAGCGCATCAACGATGGCGGTCCCCCGCAGTGCAGGCGCCGTCCGCCTGTCGGGCACGGCACTTGGCCCCCAGACGACCCGGCGTGCCGGGATGAGGACCGGCGCTGGGGGACGGACGTGGCTACGAGAGGTCGCGGCTTGTGACGACGCCGAACTGCAGAGCGGACTCAGCCAACCTGGCGCGCTTCTGGTTCTGCGGCAGGTCAGCGAGCTCGAATTTCGCAAACATGGCGCGCAGGTGCATCTTGACGGCGTCGACGCTGAGGAACAGTTCGGAGGCGATTTCCTGATTGGTTGCCGGCGTAGCGAAGCCGCCATCTCGAAACGGCCGGCAGAGAGCGACGAGCACTCGGCGCTGGGTTTCGCTTAGTTTCAGGGCCTCGGGCCCGTTGGCTGCTGCGATCGTCGCGCTGGCGTTCGCCGCGACGGAATCGTGGTACACCAGAATGGTGCGCCCAACGCGGATCCGGTCGCGGTCGCGCAGGCGTTGGCGTCCATTCACCCGCTTCTCGTTGACGAAGGTCCCGTTGGTCGAGAGGCCGTCGTCCGCGATCGTCAGTTCGCCGCCCACCATCTCGAGCTCCGCGTGGACGCCTGAGACCTGAACGTCCCAGGTGATCGAGAGGTCGGTCTCGATGCGCCGACCCACCGTCTTGGTCTCCTCACCGGCGGCCACGTCAAGAAGGCAGAGCCGACCCGCATGGTCACGGTAGGCGATGAACGCTGACCCGGTGCGCTCGGCTGCCAGAAGGGTCTTGAGGTCGGCCGCTGACAGCGCATGCGGACCGAGCGGATCGCCGTCGTCGGGAAGTTGGACAGGCATCGTGGTTGACCGTTTGCGAACAGTCTGACAATTCGGCCCTCCGAAAGTCCTCAGAAGCGCAGTACGGCCCAACGGTGCGAGGTGCCATCGATCGCGACGCCGCCCAGCTTCGCGCCACGATCCACGGAGCGTCCAGCGTTTACCCTGAACTTTGTGTCCTTGCGAGCACACCGAAGGCAGCTGGCATTTCTCCTTTCTGCGGGGATCCTCGCCGCTGCCGTTGGGATCCTCACACACGAACTCGGTGCCCTGGGCTGGCTCGAGCAGAGGAGTGTCGACGCTCGCTTTGCGGTGCGCGGTGACCAGGCGCCCTCCAAGAGCATCGCAATCGTCGCCCTCGACACCGAGAGCTACCGCCGCCTTCCGCTGCCGCCCCTCCCCCGTTCGCTCGACGCCGAAGTGGTCGAACACCTGACTCGAGCCGGCGCGAGAGTGATCGCCTTCGATTTTGCGCTGGAGCGCCCGAGTACCAGTTCGTCTGCCGACCTCCGTCTCGCACACGCCCTGAGCCGGTCCGGACACGCGGTCGTTTCTGTGACAGCCGTCGAAACCGGAGGCGGGACGGCACCGCTGGTGGGGCGAGTCCCCTTCGCGAGCGCTGGCGTCCGACCGGGCGTGACGCTACTCGACCTCGACAGTGACGGCGCCGTTCGGCGTTTTCCGTCGGGCCTCGGCGGAATCCCCAGCTTCGCTCTCGCATCCGCGCAGAGTTACACGCCGGCTGTCGCGCCAAGCCCACCCTCGGGAGCCCTCATCGACTACCCGGGGCCGCCCGGGACGGTCCCTTCGCTCTCGTTCGCCGAAGTTCTCGCCGGCCACTTCGATCCAGGCGCCGTCCGCGGGAGGATCGTCGTCGTCGGCCCCACCGCGCCGGTGCTTCAGGACATCCACCGCTCGCCAGTGGGCGCCGGCATGGCCGGCCCTGAAATCCAGGCAGACGCGATCGCGACGGCGCTCGCGGGATTCCCGCTCCGCGAGGTTCCATCGCTCGCGATGGCGGCGACCCTGCTCGGGCTGGCGTTGACTGTGCCGCTGCTGCTGCTCGCTTCCAGCTGGGCATGGCGACGCGCAAAGGGGCGGGACGCCCGTGAGACCTATGCCGGCGCGCCCGAGGCGACTGTCGTTCTGGGCGTCGGCGCTCTAGTCGTGGCGGCGTGGTCGGTCGGCACGCAGATCGCCTTCAACAACGGTGTGGTCCTCGATTACACGGCCGGGCTACTCACCGTGGGTCTCGCAACATTGGCGGCATGGCTTCTCGCCGAGGCACTTGGACGGCGCGAACGGCGCGAGCTCAGAATTCGTTTCGCCGCGTCCGCGCCGGAGGTAGTGGACCGTGTGCTCCACGCGCAGGACGGGACGTCCGGATTGCTCAACGCAAGAACTGTCATCGCGGGCTACCTCATCGAGCAGGAGATCGGCCGAGGAGGGATGGGCGTGGTCTACCGAGCCTCACAACTGCACCTCGATCGCCCCGTTGCGCTGAAGCTCATCAGGCCCGACTTGGCCGAATCGGACGTGTTTCGAGCCCGGTTCGAGCGCGAGTCGCGACTCGCCGCCGCAGTCAGCCACCCGAACGTCATCCCCGTGCTTGACGCAGGCGAGGATGACGGGCTGCTGTACCTAGCAATGCAGTTCATCGAGGGTGTCAACCTCGCAAGCGTTCTGCGTGCCACGGGGTTGCTCGACCCAGCCGACGCGGCGCTGGTGGTCGAGCAGATCGGCGGAGCGCTAGATGCGGCCCACGCCCAGATGCTGGTGCATCGAGACGTCAAGCCGGCGAACATCGTCCTGCGAGCGGACGACACCCGTCAGGCCCTGCTCACCGACTTCGGGCTCGCGAAGAGCATGGCCCAGGGGGACCAGCTGACACAGCCGGATGGCTGGGCTGGCACGCTCGACTACCTCGCCCCGGAGCAGCTAGAAGGCCGTGAGGTCGACCATCGGGCTGACATATACGCTCTCGCCGCGGTCCTGTACCACTGTCTTACGGGAAGCGTGCCGTTTCCTCGCGAGCACGATTTCGCGACGATCACAGCGCAACTGCATGCTCCGCGTCCCTCCCCCACGAGCATCCGCCCCGAGCTACCTGCCGCGATCGACTTGGTCATAGCGCGTGGCATGGCTCTGGCAACATCAGAGCGTCATCCGAGCGCGGGTGCGCTCGCGGCCGACGCAGCCACCGCCCTCGGCGTTCCATCCCGGCGCACCGGGCACCCGGTCCCGGCAACCTCGGTGGCTGTTGACGACGACCGCGGCGTCACGGAGATCTCTGACGCGGTGGGCGGGACGACCGGCGGACAGCAGTAATTCCGCGTTGCTGCATGCCGTAGACTCAACGGCCGATGTGTACTAGTGACAGGTTGCTGTCCAAGCGCCGGACGACCGGCGTCTCGCCGTCACGAACCGGCCGCCACCTCGTGCTGGTCCTGTCAGCACTCGCGTCAGTTCTCTTGCTCTGGCAGCCCGATGGCGCAGCGGCCCGCCTAGCGACAAGCAAACCTGTCCATGACTGCAACTCACATGGCCTCCCCCGCGGCTGTGTCCCGGTGCCGAAGGGCGTCAGACGTCCCGTCGAAGAGCATCAACGAGCAGGGAGGTGCAGCCCTGACACCTACCGAAGTCGCCGATGGCGGCGGACTTGGCGGAGGGGCGGGAGAGGGCCAGGCAACAGCGGTGGCGTGGGCGCGAACCCAACTCGGCAGCGCTATCTGGGCCTGGAGGTGCGAGCGGTTCGTCGAGGAGTCCTTCGGCACCCGATACATCTACCCCTCGGCAGCGATCGCGGCACAGCACCTCCCGCTCCGCACGTCCTCTCCGGACGGCGCTCCCGTCGGCGCCTTGATCTTCTTCGGGCCCGACAGCTCCCAATGACGGCTACGGTCACGTGGGTCTCTCGCTCGGCGCAGGCAAGATGATCTCTGCACTCGCAACCGTCCAGATCACGAACATCACCAAGAGCCGATACTGGAGCACGCTCTATCGAGGCTGGGCCTACCCTCCTGTATCCTGGCCGGGGAGGATCCCGCCACCGCCGGCGCCGACCGGCCCGTTGATCTCGAGCGCGGTGCAGATCACGGCCCCGGCATTCAACTCCACTGTCAGCGGCAAGATCACGCTGGAGGCCGCTGCGCAGAACGTCAGCGGCGTCGCGTTCAAGGCCTACTATGCGACGGAACCCACGAACGCCCAGACCCTCGGGTGGCATCCGGTCGGCAACGCGACGCTGCAGTCAGGCAGCTGGGCACTGGAATGGAACACAGCCTCGGTCCCCGACCAGGGCAATGCGCAGTGGGGCACCGTCAACATCGCTGCAATCGCTCTGAACGACCGCGGTGAACTCACCGGGACGCGCGACTACCGGCGGATCACAATCAACAACAACGGAGGACCCGGCGGCGTCAAAGTCGAAAAAGAAGCCGCGACGCCGACGTTCGCAGAGACAGCGGGCGGCGTGACGCACACCTGGACCGACTACACGAACGCTGGCGGAACCCAGGGCCCCTCGGTTCCCGCTAACACGACAGTGCAGGTCACGTGCGCTCTGAGCGGCTTCCGCGTCGCCGACGGCAACACGTGGTGGTACAGGATTGCGTCGAGCCCGTGGAACAACGCCTACTACGCGTCCGCGGACGCCTTTTATAACAACGGCGAGACCTCGGGCAGCCTTTTGGGCACACCCTTCGTCGACCCGAGCGTGCCCGGCTGCTGACGTTGAAGAATTGTGACGTTGGGTAACCGCGGCGGCGCGGCTGCCCCGCAAAGGAGCCCGCACTGTCCTTTCGTCTAGTTCAGCCCGCTCATCGCGTGTGGCAGTCACCAAGCCACCGACCGACATAGCTGACGTGTTGGTGCCGTGACACGTGACACGGCAGGTGCCGATGGCCGTGCTCGGGCGTCTCTCGGGTGCCGCCGGTCCGCGAGCCCGCTAACAGAAGAGGACGCCGACTTCGTCCCGTCGGCTTTCGATCGCGATGCTGGCTACTCGTCCGCCTACCAGACGGGATGCTTCGTCCTGGTGAGCAGGCGGCCTGGTTGCCCCTCCACGGATTTCGAGGTAGAGGAAGACGCTGCGATTCAGCTCGCTGATCCCTGAGAGGCACCCGATAACCGCCGAATGATGCTCGCGGCGCGACGCGAGCTGCTCCGATGTGCCAACGCTTGTGCCGTGACTTGTTACGTAGTGTCTAGAGATCGTCCAGAAGCCCCCCAGTACTTCCGTTGCCATGTCGATGTAGTAGATCGTGTGGCAGTACGGAGGTCCTTCGGACCCGATCGAGCGGAGCTCGCCTCGCAGTTCTGGCTCGCATTCATATCCGAGACCCAGGTAATTGGCGCCCGGACCGCCGAAGTTTCCTTCTGCTTCGCCTTCGGCGGGGCCCAGAGCACCCGTGATTGTGGCCACAGTCGAGCTACCGAGCTGCAGTGACCCGATCCGCCCATTTGCCGTGATCGTGTGCACTCCGGTCACGGTTGCGCGCTCCCGCCCCTGCGCACCAGGCGCGAAGGTCGCTGCCCCTGCGATGGCAAGGGTCGCCGTCAGGATTATCCAACACCGGATCCGGCCAGGTCGTGTGAGTTTGCCGACTGAACGTCCGCCCGACAGTCCCGTTGGCGAGAGCGCGCGTGATGATCCCACGCCTCTGCAGCCTCCCGTAACAATCAGCCTGAGCCTGTCCACGTCCAATCCCCTGATCCGTTCTTTTCGCTGCCTCACCCTGCATCTCCGCTCACGGCGTGGTCCCTGGGCGTCGCAGTACGCACCGAGTTGCACGTGGCTTGCATTTACGACAGCCGGAGCGCACTCCACCCCCCCGTTCGCCGTGTGAGCGGCGAAGACTAAACGAGCAGAGCTCGGGGCGCCATGCTAAACGCCGCCAAGCCGCCATCGGGCACACTTGAGCATGCAGCTAGGTTTGGGCGCCGGCCGCCCGCTGTTGAGCCGTGTAGGCGACGAGCCCCACGACGATCAGCCGTGCACCGAAGATCACGAGCGCCCATGCGCCGATCAGCAGGTCGCAGCGCTCCTCGGGTTCCCGAAGTCCACGGTCGAAGACTCGGCGCGGCGGGCATTATCCCGTCGAAGAAAGTGGCCGTCGCAGGCTCTACATCAGGTCGAAGATCGAAGCCCTGCTGCTCGCTGACTGAGAGAGAAGCGCCTCACACCGAGCCACCGGCACGCGACCGTCTGGCCGCTGGTGCCCCACGCCGTGCTGGCATGAGGCACCGCTGTCCTGCGGCCTTAGTTGAAAGCGACCGCTGATCCGGTGAACGAGGCTTTCGTGACCGGTTTGACGACCGCGAGTCGTCCTTGCGGGACACCGCATTTCGCGGCGTTGGTGTAGCTCTCGGTAACCGTCCCTGAGAGCGCCAGCGACGAATACGGCCCGCTTTCCAGACCACCCGAAAGCGCGACGACCGCTGCCCGGGTCAACGGGAAGCTAAACGTCCCGCTGGTCGCTTTCGCTGTCGGCGTCCACGCGACTTTCACGCCCCGAACGTGCCAGCACCCGGCCCGCCCAAACCTCGCCAGCGCACACCGGGCGGGTCCGTCCGCATTTTGACCGGGCGGGGCCTCTCGCCCACGGCGCAAAGCGGGGACCTCGTCGAGACCAGACCTCGCTTGCTCCGTGGAACCACAGCCCGAAGCCAGAACGGCGAAACAGTGGCTTTCAGCGTGCGAAGTGGTAGCCAAAAGCGGTACCCACGGACCTCGGAGGTGCGGCCACCGCGAGGTGCGGACGGGCAAAACTGTCTCATTTGCAGGTCTCTTGTTAGTCGGGGCGGCGGTGTGTGGTTGCAGCACATGGGCGACACATGTGTCAGGACATAGGAGACACGAACGTGAGGGAGTCTTCCTGTGGACATGGCGCGGTATCTCATCGAGGCGCACCTGTTGGAGGGACGTTCGGTCAGCGAGCTGGCAGCGGCTCATGGGGTGCATCGCAGCTGGATCTA
>CAVUCP010000005.1:0-665305 GCA_963740075.1 uncultured Solirubrobacteraceae bacterium
GGTCAGCCAGAGGACCTGCGTGGCAGCGCAGACAAGCGCGTATGCCGCGATCAGCGCCCAGTTCAGGCGCGCTACTGGCAGCGCCGCGGCTGCGGCGTGGGCGCGCCGCTCGAAGCGGTCTCACGCGCCCGCGCCGTCGAGCTGCTGCGTACGAGGCCGAGCGCGAAGGAGGCGAACACGATCGCGCGCGACACGCCGCGCGCCGCGCCCGCCGAGCTTTTCGATTGAAGCGGTGTCCCGGCCAAGGTGCGCGAAGGTTAACCACGCCGCCTCGGGAAACCTTGCGGTTTGGCCAGTCTCCAGCGGGGCTTCGCGGCAGGTGGTGGCGTTTTGTCCGGAACTTCGACTTCGGCCTGTGCCTGTTCCCTCGGGCAGCGCCCGCGCCGCGGCGCGGGCGCTGTCTGAACTACTTGAGTTTCCGGTGAAGACCGGTTCGCATTCCTTCGAGACTTTGAACTTCTTCACGAGCGTCACTTCGCCCGCTTCGTCCTTCTTCAAAGTGATCGAGTTCAGCGCAGCCGTGACTTCAGGCATGCATTTCGCGATCAGGATCGTCGCCTTCGAGTTGACTTCAGAGCCGGTTTCGATTTCCTTGAGCCGCTTGCCTTCGAGCGTCGCAAGACGCCCGGCCGCTGCCTCGAGCGCGGCGACCTTCTTCGCGAAGTCGTGCCCTGCGCCACCGAGTGAGCGTTCAATGGCTGCAAGCCGCCCGGCGACGGTGTTGGACGCCCCGCCGAGATCGCCTTCGAGCGTGGCCAGGCTGTGTTTGACTTCGGTCAGGCTCTTTTCGTTTTCGGAGGCTTTGTTCGATCCAGAGATGGCGAACACGAGGCCGACGACGGCGATGATCGCCACAACGGCCAGAATGCTGTACAGCACCGCCGCGTTGGGGCCTGATCCCTTGCAGGACTCGCTTGAGGACGCTTTCTGTGCGTCCGTAGGTTCTGTTGACATCGTGCCTCCTTGAGGGCGACATGCCCGTTCAGTGTGTGAGCCGCTCCGTACCGTCTACCGGCTACGAGAGTCAGTCCATCTCACTAAGTGAACCGGACGATCGTCAAGAAATGGTCAGGATGACCCCAAGACGGCGTCGCGCGGAGCTCGTCGCATCCCGATTGGGCGACGCATACACGCCGCGAGGATTCCAGGCCGTCTCTGACCGTCGGTGGCGTGGGGCTGAGGGCGCCGGAGAAGGTCAGGCGGTCAGCCGAGTTTGAAGAACCTGACGACCCCGTTGAGCATCAGCTGGATGCCGATCGTTGCCACGAGGAGCCCGCCGAACTTGGTGAATATCCCCATCGCGGACTCCGAGAGGCGAAGCTTGTTAGCGAGGTAGAGGTGCCCGAACGGCATCAACGCGACGGCTACCGCAACCGCGATTAGGGCCGCGATCGGCCCTTCCCAGCCGCTCGTCGAGGAGGCGATCGTGATCACCAGCGTGATCGCCCCCGGGCCCGCGACAAAGGGAATCGCGTAGGGGACGATGACGTGCCCCTCGAAGCTCTCGGGCTCTTCGTGCGCGGCCTTACCCCCTTGCGCGCGGCTTGGCTCGCCGCCGAACAGCATTTCGAAGCCCATGAACGCGACGATCAGGCCCCCCGCGATGCCGAACGCTCCGAGGTTGATGCCCATCAGGTCAAGGATCTGCTTCCCGGCGATCGCGGCGACGCCCAGCGTGATCGCGACGGTGAGTGCGATCGTCCGCACGTAAGCGGGGCGCCGCTCCGGCTCGTGCGCCGTCATCGCCTTGAACAGCAGCCCGCGCGTGATCGGGTCCGTGATCACCAAGACCGAGATCACAGCCTGAATGTAAAAGTCGGCACTCATACGAAGCCTCCGCCTCTGGGCACTGCGACGCGCCGCCGTGAGGCCAGCAGCTCACCCGACGCCATGGCCGAGAGCCTACGCGATAGCCCTTCTGCTCGAATTCGGGAAAGCCGATTTGCGCAATGGGCGCAACGTCGTCGGGCTCACCGACCATTCGAAGGTCGGTGCCGGCCAGATCGATATGGAATTTTTGCCACTCCGGCTGGCCGATGTAGGCGACGATCGGAAGCCGGATCGCCGAAGACTCGTCGCCGGCGGTCCTCCGCGCGCCGATCTCGAATCGAAATGAATCGCCGATATCCCGATCCGCAGCCGCGCGGACGTCGGCCTCGGCCTCGTCGGTGGCCTTCGCGCGGTAGACGTCGATGTCGAGCGAGCCGCGGACGCCAATTTCCCGGGCGAGCAGCGCGACGGCGCCCTTGACGATCCAGCCGTCGTCCATCATGTAGAGGCGCTCGAGAAGCCGGTCGTAGGTGAACTGGCGCTGAAGCTGTTGGAACGTCCACTGGGTTTGATCGGCGGCCTCGTGGAGCTTGTGGGTGAGGGCCACCCGGAACGCTGCGGGCGTCTCGTACCGGTTCATCGGAGTGGACCACCGCCGACCGTGGCCGGCGCCCTCTCGGGTTCGGTGGTGCTCCCGCGGCTCGCGCGCGCCTCGGAGATCCAAAGGTCGGCTTGAGGGTCACCAACAAGGTCGAGCATCCACTTCAGGAGCGCGACGCCGTCGTGCCGCTGCATGCCAAAACGCGCCGCATGTGGTGCAAGGGCGTCCGCGACATTGGTCGGATAGTCGTAGACGTTGCGCAGCGCGTCGGCGATCACGTGTGCAACAGCGCCCGGATCCTCGTTCGCGTACAGCAGGTCGGAGGCGATGCGCGCGGGCCGAGTCACTGGGAGGCCGCGCAGGATGATCCAATCGGCTTCGGTCATCCTGCGCTGATGGATGCGGACGTCTGGGCGGCGAGATTGGCGGCGCTTGCCGACGGTGAATTCGTGGAGTTCTTCCGGGAGGTGGCCGACGCCATACATGTCGGCTGCTGATCGGTGCGACACGACCCCTTCGTCTTCGCGTCGCTCCCAGGCCGGCACATTCGGTGCGAGCTGCAGCCATGCGGCGCGGAGCGCCTCGTGGTCTGGGGGCGGCGCTCCTCCGAGGCGATAGACGCCGTTCGCGATCCTGTACAGGGCGCCATCTTCGGCAGTTAGGCGGGCCATCGTCCGGGGCGGAGTTCCCAGCCGGGTCGCTTGTTGCCGCGTGACAAGGCCCCATTGGTCTTCTGCCGTGGCGGTGAGGCGGCCAGGACGGGCATGGTGGGCATAGCTGCATTATATGCCAGTTACGTCATAAAATGAAGTATCCAATGCAAGACATTCTGCGGACTATGCCACTACTGGCATAGTTTGATAAGCAACTAAGCCGCTGTTCGGGGTCGTCTAGGTCTTCAACGCAACCGTAGCCCTTGGAGCTGCGGGATCCAGCTGATGCGCCCGGAAGGCCTCGCTGAAACGATCAGCCATCTCGGACGCCGGCCGGGCATGCAGGTATCGACTCGTCGTCGACAACGCGCTGTGTCCGAGTACCGCCTGGATCGTGACGAGGTCAACGTCCGCCGCGGCGAGCAGCGAGCCGAACGTGTGGCGAAGGTCGTGAAACCGGAGGGGCTTCACGCCGGCTGCGGCCTGGGCGCGCTTGTAGCGTTTGCGGAGCGCCGACGGGTTCAAGGGCCTGCCTAAGGCATTGCAGAAGACGAAGTCGTCGGGTGAGATGTAGTCGTGCGCCGGCTCAACTGATCCAGAGCGTTCGCGGCCTGCTGCGTGAGTGGGACTCGCCTGATGCGCCCCGACTTGGTCGACGACGTAACGATGCCGTCGCTGACCGATGAGCGACCGTGATCGCGCTGTTCGCGAATCAACGTCTCCCCAGCGCAGCGCGAGCAGCTCGCCGAGCCGCAGCCCGGCGTAGGCCGCCACCCGCACCATCGTCGCGTCCTGAAGGTCGCCCCAGGGAAATTCGGGGCCTCGCTCGGTGGGGCTCTGCAAGGTCGCGGTGCTCTCGAGCTTCGATGCCCGCGCAATCGCCTCGACCTCCTCGACCGAGTAGAAGGGCAGAACGTCGCGTTGCGGTTCCCGACGCTTGTCGGTGTGCGCCGCGGGGTTTCGCGCAGCGCGTAACTCGATTCCTTTCTTCCGAACTCAAAGATCGCGTGCACGAGTGCGCGGTGCTTGTTCACGCTGCGGGCTGAGGTGCCGGTCGAGCGACTTCCCGAAGAAGCTCGTCGACGTCGGCACTAGATTCGCCGCCGCGGGCGAATCGCCAAGCGCCCGCATGATGTGGCCGGCCGAGACGCTGCTGCCGCGCAGCGCCGGGCGTGCCGGGCTCGCGCAGCAAGTACCCGTAGTCGGCCGAGCGTCGAAGGCTTCGCTCCCTTCACATCCTCCAGCCACGCGAGGTAGCTGATGGCAACTCCCGGAACGTGACGTCTGCGATCTGCTGTCGGGCTCGCGCGTCGCGGCTCCGTCGCGTAGGACTCGGCAAGCATGGTGGGCCTTTACGATCGCCGCCGGTTCGTCGAGCATCTCGCGCCTCGGGCGTCCCTTGCGCGGCTCCCCATCGCCGCCGGAGTGAGGCTCGAGCCAGGCGGGTCCCGAGCGCGGCGTTTCACCGCGCGGCCCTCGTGCCGGAAGCTCGTCTCGAAGTACGGCTGCCTGCCGTACTCCCTCACAATTACCGCTGCTTTCGCCAATTGTCCGCCCGTTGGTCGGCTCTGGCGGAAAGCTAACAGCGCCTGCGGCGTTTGGGTAGCACTTGGGTAGCACTCCGGTTTGGGTAGCACTTTGGGTAGCAACCCTGCCCAAGAATGACTCAAACAGTGACATTCGGAGCGTTCCAAATCGCCCGAAACTTGGGCACTCGGGACACCATCACCGGCCTTGTAAACAGGGGGTCACGGGTTCGAGTCCCGTCTCCGGCTCTTGGGAAGACCCTGCAAACGCCGCGATGCTGGGCCGATCGCGCCGGGCGGGAATTTATGGATGGGACGGAATGGAAGCGTTTTGGAAGCTTCAACGCCGCGCGGCGCCCGACCTGCTGTCTCGTTGGCTACACAGTGCGCTCCTGCTTTCCGCGCAAGGCAGGAGTCTCTACAGGTACGCCGGGATGCCCCAGCGGTGGCGGAAGCAAGACTGACGCGAGTCGCTTGAGATCTCGTGGGGTGTCGGTACAATGTCCGGACAATGACTACCGGTATCCGATCCCGCCGAATCGACGTCCGCGTCACGGATGAGCAGGATGCGGTCATTCGCGAGGCGGCGGCAGCGGCCGGTCAGACCGTCTCCGCGTTCTTGCTCAGCGCGGCCGAGGGACGCGCCAGGGCTGTGCTTGATGAGCGCCGCCACCTGGTCATGTCCGATCGCGCATTCGCCGCCTTTGCGGCTGCCTTGGACGATCCCAGCGAGCCAGTGCCGGCATTAGGTGAGTTGCTCAGTCTCCCGCGCCTGCACCGTACGTGAGCGACCCCTCGCTCGTCGCGCTGAGCGCCGAGCATGACCTCAGCGGCTTTGACTGCGGCAACCCGGAGCTTGACCGCTGGCTGATTGATCACGCGCTGGCCAGCCAGAAGGCCGACCTGGCACGCACCTACCTCGTACTTGACGGCGGCTCGGTCGCTGCCTACGTCAGCCTCACCACCGGATCGATCCGTCCCGAAGCTGCCCCCAAGCGCTACACCCGCGGGATGCCGCGCTACCCGATCCCGACAATCCTGATCGCCCGGCTGGCCGTTGACCGCCGCCACCAACGCCAGCGCCTCGGCAGCCGCCTGCTCGCAGAGGCCCTGCGCCTAGCCGTGGCGGCCAGTGACACGGCCGCCGCCCGGCTCGTGGTCGTCGACGCGATCGATGACCGCGCCGCAGCCTTCTACCGGCGCTGGGGCTTCATCGACGTTCCGGAGAACCCAAAGAGGCTCTTCCGCAAGGTCAGCGACATTCGAAACTCGTCCCCGTAATCAACCCCCGGTGCCCAAGAAGCGGCACATTCCGCGCTAAGGAGGTCCGCCTCGAGGCTCACGAGGAATGCGCGTGGAATCGCGGAGGCAGGTGGTGGTCGCTAATGGTCCGAACGGCGGCTCTCGAGCCGCTCACCGCGAGGCCGGCGTCACCGTCTCCCACAACTCGTTGAACGAGATGCTGTCGTAGAACGCAGTGCCGTCGATGACCTCGCCGTCGCGAAGGGTCATGAACCAGGCATAGGTGTTGCCGTATGACGTCCCTGCCGTCGTCATTCCCAGCCCGTCCCACAGCACGACGACTGTGTCTTTCGTGTCGTCGGCATAGATGCCGCGGATCGTCACCGGCCGGAACGGCTGCTCGGTGCTGAAACGCGCACCGAACGGTGCAAGCACCTCGTCGATGAACTCCTGCCTGTTCGCATATTTACGGGATGCCGCAGAGTGGCCGACGATCTCCCACGTCATGTCTTCGGCGAAGATGCTTGCGACGTAGCCGGTCCCGGCGGCCCACGCCTCGAAGGCCGCTGTCACGATTTCGCGGTTACTCGCCATTTCGTTTTCTCCTGAGTGCGGGGGGTAGGAAGAGCGCCGATCAGCGGACAAGGTCGCCGGCGATGACGTGAAACGGCCTGCGAAGGATAACTAACGCGGGCTGGCTAAGCCGATACGGCCCGAGGTCCCTCGTCGTCGCCATACGGGCGCCGCTCAGGCGCGAAAGCGGGTGGCTCAACGCGTGGCGTTGGAGACCTGACGCTGAAGCTCGGGCCCGCGGTCCTGGCCTATTTGGCGACCGTCTATCGCAGTTCGAGGCCGACCTCCGCCGAGTCCTTGCCGAAGCGTCGCGCGACGGCGCGTTCGCGGTTCGCCTCCCCGATAACGAGCTCAGGGTGAGTCCTTCAGCGCTGCACGCCGGCACTTGTTGGGCGCTGATGAGACCTCGTCTCGTCATGTGCTGATCGCGACCGCGCGGTGCGAGCTCCGGCCAGACCCGCGCTCACATGAGCAGCGGCGGGTGGCCCGGCATGGTCGCTCGTGAGCGCCGGTGAGCAGCAGCATCAAGCAAAACGGGTTGGATGAGTCCTACCTTGCGTTGAATGGCTTGACAAACCCACGCTGTACTGCCATCGTGAGTACATGTCAACGACCAAGGACGAACGCCTGCAGATCCGCGTCAACCCGTCCGAGAAGGCGCTTCTCGAGCGAGCGGCGGCAGCGTCGCATCTGAACATGTCCGCGTTCGTCGTCCAGGCCGCTGCATCCAGGGCCGAGGAGGTCCTCGCTGAGCGCTCAAGCATCAGACTCTCAGCGGACGCTGCGGCCGCGTTCACCGAAGCACTCGAACGGCCCGCCCAGGTCAACGATCGCCTCGCCAAGGTGCTGCGCCGCAAGGGCAAGTTCAGCTGGCTTGACTGAGCTCCGTCGCCCCGCACTGCTCGACGTTCGCCGGCACGACCGCAAGCAGTTCGACAGCGGCGCGGCCGTGCTCGATGAGTGGCTGCGCCGCTACGCCGGCCAGAACCGCCGCCGCGACACCGCAGCCACCTGGGTCATCGCCGACGCAGCCGACGTTGTTGTGGCATACGCCAGCATCGCGATGACCGGAATCGACCGCTCGGCCGCGCCCGAGACACTTTCCAAAGGAGCCCCCGATCCCGTCCCAGCGCTGCTCCTCGCCCGGCTCGCCGTCGACCACCGCCACACCGGCCTCGGGATCGGCACCGCGCTCGCAGGGCACGTGCTCGCCACGGCCGCAGAGCTCAACGAGAAAGCCGCCTGCCGAGCAGTCGTCGTCACGGCCCTGAACTCCACTGCTCGCGCCTGGTGGGAACGACTGGGATTCCACCATTTCGACCCCAAGCAGCTCGACCTCTACCTCCTCACTGCCGACATCGAGGCGACACTCCGGCGCCTGCAGTAGAGGTCCGGCGCCTGGTCTCCGCGCTGAGCAGGACAGCCCTGATCTGCTCCGAGGGCACTCGCCGTGCTACCGGCGACGGGGCCGGGGTGAGCGGTGCGCTCGCACGGAATCGCAATCCACGAGCGTGCAGCGTTCGTGAACGCGGACTCGCCGCTCAGCGAGCAGGTAGCCATAGTCGGCCATCGTCGAGGGCTTCCCCGCCTTCACATCCCCGAGCCACGCCAGGTATGCATGGGCGACGTCCCGGAAGGGCACCCCCGATTCCTTCGCTCCCGCTCGATACCGCCCGGGAGGCCGAGGTACCGGATCGGGTACCGAACCCACCTGATTAGCCGTGTCTAAGCCATGTTCAGCGCCGTGGATCGGACCAGTCCGGCCGTCTCGGCCCCCTACCCGGCATCTTGTAAACAGGGGGTCACGGGTTCGAGTCCCGTCTCCGGCTTGCGATTAGCCTAGATATGGCGCCTGCTTGGAGGTTCGAGGGAAACCGAGCTGGTCTTGGCTGCTTACGACCCCGATGAGGCGGACTCGGCTTTGCGGCGAGCTCGCGAGGCACGTACGTTGATGAGGTTCCCGCAGCTCATCGTGTTGTGCCAGACGCGGGACTGGTTCTTGGAACTGTCGTAGAAGGCTATCGAACACCTCTGGTTGCGACAGGCCTTTAGTCGCGTCCCGATCGCGGTCTGGCGGGCGCTGAGGACTTCGGCCAGCAGGGTCTCGGCAAGCGCCTGCCAGCCCTCACCGGCGGCCCCCGTGAGGGCAAGCCGACGGTCGTCGATCGTCATAGACCAGCGCAGGCCGCCAACTACCCGCTGCAACAGAGCCGTGTCTACCCATTCGCTTTGGATCGCCTGTTGCAGGGCAGCTCGCAGATCGCGGAGCGGGGCGAGATCGGCGGTGCGGAGTCGGGGGGCCGGCCCGCCGTAGAGGGCACGCAGCCATCCGTTTGCAGCCTTGCTCGAGTCCAGCAGGTCGGGCTCTCCACGCAGGGAGCGGGTGTTCAAGAAGGACTGGACGCGACGGAGCTCCGGCGGGGCCGGGGCAGCCGCGTATCGCGCCGAAGCAGGGTCTGGGGCTTGCTCCATCTGCCCAGAGTCTATCGTGTAATGAGTGAACATAGTTTGCTACTGTACAAGTCAAAGCGACCAAGCCCTCGAACGAACGAGAGAGGAACAGCTCATGCGTGCAGTGCAGATGAAGGCTCATGGCGGATACGAGGGCCTGCGAGCGGTCGAGCTGCCGGACCCGATCGCGGCGGCCGGCGAGGTGCTCGTCCAAGTGGGGGCGGCAGGGGTCACGCCGTTGGACCGCACCGTACTGGCCGGCCTGCTCCCCACCGCGGCCAGCCCGCCGCTGGTCCTCGGCAACGAGGGCGCCGGCAAGGTGCTCGAAGATCCGTCGGGTACTTTTCCGCGTGGAGCGAGGGTTGTCTTCTTCGCCGGCGCCGGGGGCGTCACACGGGACGGCACGTATGCCGAGCTCGCCGTCGTGCCGTTGGGCAATCTCGCCCCACTGCCCGATGGGATCTCAGATCTGCTCGCCGCAGGTCTCCCCACTGCATATCTCAGTGCGCTACTGGCGCTGCGCCAGGCCGGCTTCCGTGAGGGTGACTCGGTCCTCGCACCAGGGGTCGGCGGCAGTGTTGGCAATGCAACGTTGAAGGTCGCCAAGGCGCTGGGCGCCTCGCGGCTGCTTTCGACGGCCGGGTCGCGATCAAAGCTCGAGGCCTCGCGGGCCGACGCCGGGCTCGGCGGTGTCGAGGTCCTGGATCTGGGTGCCGAGAGCCTCGCCGACGGACTGAAGCGGATTGCCCCCGAGGGCGTGGATGTCGTGATCGACGCGGTTGGCGGGCCCTTGACCGGTCAGGCCGTTTCGGGGCTTGCCCGCGGCGGGCGGGTAGTCGTGATGGGCTACGTCGCCGGCACTAGCACGGAGGTCTCGATCACCGACCTGGTGTGGAAGCGAGCGAGCCTCGCCGGGTTCTCTCTATTTGCGTCGACTGAAGAGCAACAGGCCGACGCCTACCAGACGCTGCTTCCGATGATCGCCGACGGGCGCATCCTGCCCGCCCGCGACCGCGCCTATCCCCTCGACGATGCCGGTGAGGCGCTACGTCATCTGATCGAGGATCGACCGTTTGGAAAGGTCACACTCGCCGTCGGTGCGAGTCGGTAGACGACAACCGGCGGGGACCCGGTGATCAGGGACGTGGCGCGTATGAGCCTGACTCGATGTCCTGCAGGATGTCAGCGCGTTTCGGGGCCCACTCGAGCAGACTCCGGGTCTTCTCGGCCGAGATGCGCTTGTCGAGCGCGAGGCTGATTCCGGAGCCGACGCTCGACGGCGGTGAGAACAGGCTGCCGATCCTGCGGCTCGCGCTCAAGGGCAGGCGCTTGGTTGCGGTCAGAGCAAACCTTTCAGCTGCATTCATTCCGAGCATCTGGATCAACGTGAGGCTTTCCGTATCACCGCCGACGCCAAGCATCCGGTTGACTGCCTGGGCGAGTTCGCGCTGGGTGACATCGGCGACGACGCCGTGCAGCGTTGCTCCCGCAGGTGCGCGCTCTACGGCCAGGCAGTAGAGCTCGGCAAGGTCGTCCAGGTGGATGTAGCTGTGCGTCGTGGCCCCGCTCCCGAGGTACCCCGCACGCCCGAGCGCTCTGGCGCGGCCGATGATCGTCGGAATGTCGTAGCTGCCTCCGTATCCGTAGACAAGTCCTGGGCGGATCACGATCCCCCTGGAGCCGGCGTGGCTGAGAACAACCTGCTCGGTTTCCACACGGGCAGCCATCGCCTGTCCGAACCCTGCAACCAACAGGGGATGGACGCCGGCCGATGGGGGAGCAACCACGGAAGCGGGTAAGGGCAGGGGGCTCTCCTCGTCGTAGGCGACGCCGGTGGCCTCGCCGCCGTTGAAGACGCCGAAGACAGCCGACCCGCTCGTGAACACAAGGGCTTGGTCGGGCCGATGGAGGGCACCCTGAATCGCACGAACCGCGTCGCGATCTCGGGCGAAGGAGGCGGGGTTGTCTCCCGCGGAGGCGCCAAGGCTCGCGACACTGACAACGACGTCCGGGTCCGCTGCCGACACCGTGGCTCCGAGGGCCTCGGGGTCACCGAAATCGCCCATCACCGGCTCAACTCGATAGGCGCGCAGCGTCGTTGCCGCTCGCTCCGAGCGCGCGAGCCCAAGTACCTGGTGGCCCCGCTTCAGCAGAGCCCTCGCGGCAGCGCTCCCGATGTAGCCGGTCGCACCCGTGACGAGGACCCTCACGACCCGCTGTCCTCGGCTCGAAGTGGACCGTCCAGCAAAGCCGGGCTTGCGCCAGCGTGGAAGAGGGTCGCGTCCACGGCGCTGGCGTCTTGGGGGACCTCTGCGCTCAATGAGGTGAGAGCGGCCCGAATACGCGGGTGTAGGGCACGCGCGTCGGGCCAGTCGATCTCGACCAGATTGCCGGCGGGGTCGCGAACGTACATCTGCGCCGACCCGTCCGGCATCTCGTACAGAGTCGAGTAGAACGCATCCCCGTCCAGCAGTCCCTCCCGGCAGGCCGTCCAGTAAACAGCCTCGAAATCGTCGACATTGAGTGCAAAATGGTGAAGCGGTGGCGCTATCACCTCGGGGCGCACAAAGAGGTGCAGCTGCTGACTGCCGAGCCGTAGCCAGCGTACGGGAAAGGCGAACCGCGGCGTCGGCATCGACCGCATCCCAAAGAGCAGTTCGTAGAAGGCAGCCGACTGGTCCAGATCGCGCGCATGGACACTCACGTGATTGAACGACGTCGGCATCTCGGAGAGTCTTGCGTCCAGAGTCAGATAGTGCAAAGACGCGGATCTACGGTAAGCCATAGGCAACGCCTATACTTTCCCATCATGCCCACGTTGGGGACGCGCTCGTCGATCCGAGCATTGCCGTGAACCTACGGCAGCTGCGCTACTTCATGGCGATTGCCGAGGAGGAGTCGTTCAGCCGGGCCTCCACACGCCTTCTGATCGCTCAGCCCTCGCTCTCTCAACAGATCAAAAGCCTCGAGCAGGAGCTCGGCGGACCGCTACTGGAGCGACTGCCCACGGGCGTGCGTCTCACCTCCGCCGGCACCGCGTTCCTGCCCGAGGCACGCTCCGCCGTCACGCACGCAGACCGCGCCGCTCGGAATGCGCGGAGCGCCCTGGGCCTTGACGCTGGCGAGGTTGAGGTGGCAACGGTCACATCCGTTGCATACGGCGTTCTACCGCCAGCGTTCAAACTCTGGCACGAGCGCTATCCCGGCACGACGATTGCGCTGCGTGAATACACCCACCGCACCGCGCTCGTCGAGGCCGTCCGCGGCGGCGTTGGCGACATCGCCGTGGGTCCCCGGCCATCCGACTGGTCAGGACCCGTCGCCGAGCTCGGATGGGAGGAGTTCGTGGTCGTGCTCCCCGCTAGCGACCCACTGGCGAGCAGCGGGCGCACAGTGGCCCTCGACGCGTTGGCCGAGCGTGACTGGGTGCTCTTCGGGACAGACCACGGCCTGTCGGAGCTCATCCTCGGTGCTTGCGCCGCCGCTGGGTTCACGCCGCGCCGAACCGTACAGACCGCTCAGGTGGCCGCAGCGTCCCAGCTCGCGGCGGCCGGGCTTGGTGTGACGGTTGTCCCAAGCAACGTCGTCCCCGCTGGACTACAAGCCGCCGTCCGCCGCTTGAGTAAGCCCCTCGTGCGGCAGATCGTTGCGTTCACCCGTCAAGATTGGCCACCCCTTGCCGACGCTTTCTTGGCTGCTCTCGGTGAACAGGCATGGGAGCAGCGGCCGCGCTCCGCGACTATCGTCCCCTAGCCGAGAGCGTCCGTCCGGCGCCCCAACGACCGGACCGGCCAGCCGATGCCTATCACGAGAATGTGGCTCCACTCGACCGACAAGGAGATGCCATGCCCGGGCCGTTTGTCTTCATCGCGACCAACCGACTTCGGCCAGGCGCACTCGAAGCAGAGAGGCGGCGCGTGCCTCAGCTGTGCGAGTTCATCGAGTCGAACGAGCCTCGAATTCTCGCGTTCAACGAGTACGCCGATGACAACGGGACGGAGGTTTCAGTTGTCCAGGTCCACGCGGACGCCGACTCCATGGAGTTCCACATGGGCGTCGTCCGCGAGCAGGCCGAGCGCGCCTACGCCGAGACCCTCGAGGCCACAACGAGCATCCAGGTATATGGCATGCCCAGCGCTGGAGTGCTCGACATGCTGAGCCGTCAAGCAGGCGACGGACCGTCTCTGACGGTCCGTCGACATCATCTGGGCGGATTCACGCGGCTCAGCTCGGGCTGAGCAACAACGCGGGCGCAAAGCAGCGACTTCGGCATGGAAGCCGGATGGAAGCCTCAGGGGTCGCCAATGGACCCCCAGAGACCGCCAGGGGCATCCCGTGCCCCGAATTTGCTGCCCTCGCCGTGACCCGCCCGGCCGAGATCTCGAGCTGCGCGCTCCTTGTAAACAGGGGGTCACGGGTTCGAGTCCCGTCTCCGGCTTGGGGCATGCTGCGCGAAGCAGGGCAGCGCCACTGCGGCGGGGTCAATCTAATGCTGCTGAGGGTGATCATCCCCTGTCGGCCCGCGGACGCTTCCAAGCACCCGCTCGACGGCCGGTAGGGCGTCTTGCGGGGTACGAACGAGGATGATCTTCGCCTCGGGAGCGTGGGCGTGGATTAGATTCAGGACTCGGTTGAACCACTGCGTCGTCTGTTGGGTCGGCGGGAGCTCGGGATCCTGGCCGTTGATGAAGCCACCGATCGCGACGCCGTCGTAGGTGGCTTCGGCCAACTCGCGGATCAGCTGATCGTCGCCGTCCTGGTCATCGGTGAGCGCGAAGTTACGGGCGCGCAGACCCTTGCTCCTGAGGTGCTCCTGGATCGCGGCCGCGTTCTCGGGGTGCTTGCCGAAGCCGAGTACTCGCCATCCCTGCGGATCGTCTCTTTCGATAGATGTCATCTCATCTCCATGTGTTTCGATTGATAAAGAGTTGCTCTCGTCACCTGACGTCTGCTCGACCGCGCCGCCGAGGAAGGCTCCTCGCACGACTCGATCGCCGGTGCCAGAACGATCAGCGGCGTTTGACACCGCGATCGCACTTTGGGCACGCTGATCTTTAGCGGTCGATCACCCCAGTGCCAGCACGAGCCCGGCTGCGACCAGCAGTACGGCCGTGACCCCGTGGATGCCCAGTGCGGTGGCGCGCTTGCCGCCGTTGGTGAGCACGATCAGCGCGTCCCCGGTTGGCGTGAGCGCCGCGGCAAGCAGCGCCCAGCCAAGCGCCGTGCGGCCGGCGGCGGCCCAGACCACGAGCAGCACCACCCCGGAGGTGATGTCGCGGACACCCTTGATCTCCGTCAGGGCGCGAAGATTGTCTGCGGCGACACCGAAGGCGAGCGTCGCCTGCCGAGGTGCGAGCAGGAAGCGGCTGCCGAGCACGATGATGGCGACACAAGCGACGAGAGCGATCAGGAGGGCAGCGAGTTGCATGGCGATGGTTCCTTTCAGAGCTGGTTGACTAACAACGTTATATAACATTGCTAGACTACTGTCATGTCCCCTAGACCAGCTCCAGATCTCGACCTGAGGCGCGACCAGTTCATCCGCGCCGCCCGCGACCTCGCGGAGACCGACGGCTGGCCCGCCGTCACGATGCGCCGGCTTGCCGGAGAGCTCGGCGTGACCCAGCCGGTTCTCTACTCAGCCTTCGCCAGCCGGCAGGCGCTTGTCGACGCGGTGGCGCTCAACGGCTTCGGTGACATTGCCGCGGCGCTCGAAGCCGTGGACCCCTCTCCCCTGGCGCGGATGCGCGCCTACCTCGACTTCGCCGCCGCGCACCCTCGGGTCTACGAGGCGATGTTCTCGCTGCCCTCGGGGCTGGCCTTCGCGGCCGACGACACCCCCGAACCGCTCCGAAACGCGTTCTCAGTCATCTACGAGGCATTCCCTGATGCGGACGGCGTCCGCGCAGAGGTCGCCTGGTCGGCGCTGCACGGCCTGGCCACCCTGCAGGCCAGCGGACGCCTTCGAGCGGACCAGGCCCAGGCACGGCTCGAGCTCACCCACAGCATGCTCACCCAGCAGGGGGATCGCTGACACTCCCTGTCGTCGAGATCCTCGCCGGCCCCGCAGTCCTCATCAACCGGCGCGCAGCACCGCCTGCAGCGTCAGGCGATCTTCAGATAATCGCGTAGCGCCTTGCGTATCACCGCGGAGGTGGTCTCGTGATCCTTCTGGGCACGGACCGCGAGCGCGTCCCGCAGCTCTGGGTCAAGCCTCTCACGGGCAATCGTAATACGAAACCTTTCCGGCGCACACGCGTCAGCCGCCGACGTCGTCCGACCTTCAGTGATGGGATGACGCCGAAGCGTGGTCGTGCTCGACCGTTGATTGGGGCGCGCGCATCACGTCCGCTGCGGTGGGCGGCTGCCGGAGCGGGTCACGGGGTGGGCCAGCTCACGGCGACGCGTGCGCGGGGTGCAACATGCTGGCGATCGCCGGGGTGCCTGTTCCTGGGGTCAGGACGACGGCATTGCCGGTCCTCAGCTGCATGATCTGGTTGGGGTGGACGCGGAACTCCTCGCCGCGCCTGCGGGTGCCTTTCCCGGAGTGGCGGGTGCCGAGCCAGCCGGACTCAGTCTGTTCGGTTGGTATCCAGGCCTCCTGGGTGCCGGACATCTTGGCGATCAGCTCCGCTGACTGCGGGACGTTCTGGCGGTGGGCGACCAGCGCGTCGAGGTTCCCGATCGTCTGCTCTTTGAGTGCCGCGCCAACCGCCTGCAGGTCGGCGAACTCCTGGGTACCGAGCAGCAGGCTGATCCCGGCGGTGCGCGCTTTGCCGAACAGCTTTGAGATGTGCGCGGCTGCGACCGCTGCGAACTCGTCGATCATCACGAGCGTCGGAACCGGACTCTGCTGCTGGCGGGCGGAGAGAGTGATCAGGTCGGAGACGATCGCCGCAGCGAGGATCTGTGAGAGCAGCGGCCGCAGGTCTGACTCGAGACGGAAGTAGACGACGGCCCGCATCGCGACGGCCTGCTGGATGTCGAGCCCGGCGCCTTCGGACGGGTTCCCGAGCCATTGCCGGACGTCTGACTCGGCGAGGATCGAGAGCCTGTCCCGGATCCCCGAGAGATCCCGCTTCTGCCGGTCGGTGAGCTCATCCAGATACCTCTGCGTCTCCTCGGGCTCCTCATCGGGCTGCAGGCGTGCCGTGGCCTCGAGCTGGCGGGGGTTCATGTGCTCCATCAGCGAGAGCGGGGTGACGTCCACGTGCGCTCCGTGCATCGCGCGGACCGTATGCCCGAGATACCGCTGCGCCTGGCGCAGATAGTGCGGCTCGGTGAACTGCTCGCCGGCGAGCGCCTTGTCGGCGATCTCCGTCGCCGAACCCCGGGCATACGGGTTGTACGCGACGGGCCCCTCGGGACTCCATTCCACGAACGGCGCACCCCGGCGTGCCGCGGCGCTCTTGAGCTCGGCGCGGAGCAGCTCATCACCCTTCGGGTCGATCACGACGGCGCCGTGGCCGCTCTCGATCATCCGTCCCGCGATCCACGCCTGCGTGACCGTCTTGCCCGAGCCGGTCGCGCCGACGACAAGCGTGTGTTTGCCGGAGGCCTCGCCGACCGGGATCCGGGCACGGCCCGTTCTTGACGTGCGCCCGACGGTGAGCCGGCCGCCGGTGATCCACACCTCTTGCGTTCGCAGCCGCGGGATATTCCATGAGCCGAGCAGTGCGCTCACGCCGTCGCGGGAGCGGGCGACCTGCGCGCTCTCCCCGCCGGCGGCGATGTCGGCGTCGTGAAGACGCGACCCCTTCGCGGCCGCGATCACCGAGACGATCCAGATCGGCCAGCGCCCGACGAGCAGACCGCCGACCAGATACCCGGCGGGGAGACCGAGCAGCGCCCATGTCCAGGACAGTCGCGCCCGGCGAAGCGCGCGGGCGATCAGCCACCCGAGGACCACGGTCATACCGAGCGCGAGCGCCCCGCTTTCAACGCCATGCCCGATCACCCCGGACAGGCCCTGTTCGCTTGAATGCTGCGGGCCGCTGCCGGCTTCCAGGAACGTGCCGGCCTGCGCGTTAGACACGAGCAGCCCGGCTCCCGGCCTCGAGCCTGCCGACCTCGGCTGTGTCGGCGAGCGCGAGGACGGTGATCCGGTCCTGTGAGCGGGTCTCAGCCACGGCCCGCGTGACCGCACGCGCCGCAGCTGGTGCGGCCAGGTAGTAGACGTGGTCCACGTGCCGCGCCCTGGCATAGGAGATGCAGATCCGCTGCAGCCGCTTCGGCGCCTTGACCGACAGCTCCACCTCGACCGCCAGCGTCCTGTCCGCGGCGGCGAACACCAGGTCCGGGCGATGCAACGCCGGCACGCCGCCCGCGAGCTCGCCCATCTTCACAGACCCGAGCAGCCTGCCCTCGTCGCTCTCGTCGAGCCGCAGCTCCCTCTCGGCGAGAACGCGAAGACCCGGCAGCGCGAAATGCAATGACGCCGCCGCGGCCGCCACCTCGCGCGCGTGGACAAAGCCGCCCGGGCTCACCTTGTACACCCCAAGCCGCGACAGGCCACGGCCACGAAGCCCGTCCGAGGTCGCGACGTAAAGCCCCGGCTGGCGGTAGAGCACCCTGTGCTCCTCGATCGCCCCGAGCTCGATCTGCCGGCGAAACCGGGTGTACACCGCGGTGCGGCCCATCCCGAACCGGTACATCACATGTTCAGCACCCGCCGCGCCGATGCGCCCGACCCAATCGATGATCGCCGCATCCCTCTCGGTCTGCACGCCGCCCTCCATGCCTCGATCGACACCCTTGTCCCCCGATGTCGCTCGCCGCCCATCGCAGACCCCCCAGCAATCTGAACCGCTCGCGGCGGTTTGGCGGCGCGCTAGCCGTAGGTGTACTGGCCTGCCGGCACGGTCTTCTTGCTCTTCCGCGCGCCGACGGCCGCCGTGACGTCGACGGTCCCCGCCTTGCCCGCCGGCGAGAGCACGCTGCAGGAGGTGGTCGACGTGCATTCCACGTGGCCGGCCGCCGTTCTGCCGAACCTGAATGTCGTGCCGGTGTCGCCGGTCGCGAAGCCGCTGCCGGTGATCGTCACGGCCTGCACCCCCGTGGGCGGTCCTGAGTCGGGGCTGAGCGCCGTGATCGTCGGGCCCTTGTAGTCGAATCGGTCCGCGGCGGAGATCGCGCTCGTTCCGCTGGGTGAGCTGACGCTGATCGCGGCGTCGCCGGCGGTCCCGGCAGGAGCGGTGACGTAGATCGACGTACTCGATCGTGCGAATTCCCTGACGCCGACGGAGCCGAACCACACCTCCGTGGCCGTCGACAGGCCGGTGCCCGTGATCTGGACCTCGGTTCCGCCTCCCGCGGGCCCGCTCTTCGGCGCGAGTTTCTTGACCGTGGGCGGGACCGGCGGCGTGTAGCGGAACTCATCGCCCGGGGCGATCGGGCTTTCGCCGCGCGGCGTGGTCACCGTGATGTTGACCGTGCCGGTGCCGGGAGGCGAGATCGCGGCGATCTCCCCGGACTCGCTCACGGTGAAGCTGGCGGCATTGCGCGTTCCGAAGCGGACCGCCGTGGCTCCGCTGAAGTCGCTGCCGGAAACGCTGACGGTGGTGCCTCCCAGTTCCGAGCCGGTGTTGCCGGCGCCTGACTGCTCTGCGTGCGCCTGCATCCCGGCAGGGGCCGATTCTGCTTCGGTGCCTTCGACGCCCGTGACGGTCGGTGTCAGCGGGCCGTAGGCGACGCTGTCATCCCAGCCGGCGTTGACTGCGATCGCGGTGACGCCCGTCAGCCCGCCCACCTGGACAGGGGTCCTGCTGCAGCGAGGCGCTTCGCTCGGCGGTTCGCAGCTTTCGGGGCCGATCGTGCCGGTGCCGAGCGCGCCGTATTCGTTGTAGCCCCAGGCCATGACCGTGCCGTCTTCCAGCAGCGCCAGGTTGTGCGCGTATCCCGCGGCCACGCTCTTGACGCCGGTCAGGCCGCTGACGGCAACCGGGACCTGGCTGCAGGGCTCGTCAGGGGCATTCAGACGGCATTTTTCGGGCCCGTTCGCCGACCCATCCCCCAGCTCGCCTTCGGAGTTCGATCCCCAGTCCATGACCGTCCCGTCGCGCAGCAGCGCGATGCTGTCGTCGCTGCCCGCGCCGATCGCGGCGACTCCTGCCAGGCCGCTGACGGAAACGGGAACGGCGCTTTGTTGCTGGGTGCCGTCACCGAGTTCGCCGGCGTTGTTCATGCCCCACGCCACGACGGTCCCGTCGGTGAGCAGCGCGAGGGCGTGGTTTGACCCGGCAGCGATCGCGTCTACTCCGGTCAGAGCAGGGATCGCGGCCGGGGTCGGTTCGCAGGTGTAGAACTGGCCGGGGCAGCCGGCCTGTCCTTTCCCCGCGTTCCCCAGCTGGCCCCAGTCGTTCGCGCCCCAGGACATCACGGTCCCGTTCGCCAGCAGCGCGAAGCTGTCCGATTCGCCCGCGGCGATCGCCTTGACCCCGCTCAGACCCTTGACCGGGAGCGGGGTGGTGCTGCAGCTGACGTGGGGATCGGTTGTCCCGGGCTGTTCGCAGACTTCGGGACCGGAGGTCGATCCGTCGCCGAGCTGGCCGTCGGCATTTTCGCCCCAGGCCATGACCGTGCCGTTTTCGAGCAGCGCCAGGCTGTGTCCTGCGCCCGCCGCCACTTCCTTGACCCCGCTCAGGCCCGGCACCGCCACGGGTGTCGAGACGCACGGGGACATGTCTTCAAAGGTGTCCCAGCATTCTTCGGGTGCGACGGAGTCACCGATGCCGAGCTGGCCGTCGGTGTTCCGGCCCCATGCCTCAACCGTGCCGTCTTCCAGCACCGCGAGGGTCTGGCCGAATCCCGCAGCGATCGAGCTGGCCCCGTTCAGGCCCGCCACGGCGGCCGGTGAGAACACGTTCGGGAAGATCGGCTCGCAGACGGGTCGCCCGCTGCAGTACGGGGGTGCCACACGCGTCGCGGCGACACCCAGCTCGCCGTATGTGTCAAGGCCCCAGGCCATCGCCCCGTTCGTCGCCGACGCGGACGGTGCGGCAACCATGATCGACAGCACCGCAGCCAGAAGGGCGCCGGTGAGAGCGCCATAGAGCCGGCGGTGGGCACGGCGACACTTCGCCCTGAGCATATGGTTCTCCCGGTCGGCGCCTGCGCCCCTCGACATCAGGCCAGCAACGCTCCTCCAGGCTACCTGCAGGGCACCGGTCCGGCGACAGGATTCCTTGCAGATCTGCAGACCGCTGTGAGCCCAGACATCCCTCCGGGGAAACCCACCTCTCAGCCCGCTGTGTCCGCGCCCTCCTCGCACCAGATCAGCGCAGCGCGTTCGAGCCCGGCGTCGCGATGCGCGAGCGCCGCCCCGATCTCAGGGTCGAGCGCCAGCGCGAGAAATGCCTGTGCGCTGGGGTAAGCGACGGCGATCACCTCGTCGTACTCCTCGCCTGCCTCGCCGATCACCGTCATCCTCGCGTGGGAGTGCCAGCGGATCTCGCCGCCCAGGCGCGTGAGGACCTCGAGGGCCTTCGCGCCGTAACGCTCGTAGGCTTCGCGGCCCGACACATCCGGGGACCCTCCTCCGGGCGGGTCGGCCTCGTAGGCGGCACGCTCGCGGTAGCGGTTGAGGTTGAGCATGACGAGCGGCCCATCTGCCTCGGTTCCGGCAACCGCCGCCACTGCGGCGAGCTGCTCGCGCGTCGGGTTTACGGACATGGCTTTCCTCTCGTGTGGGCACGGGACGGCTGTCCCTCTGATCGGGCGGCCCTCGGGTCGCCGGCCACCGCGAGATCCGCGCTGGACGGGGGCAGTCTGCCACTGTCGCCCACCAGCGGGAGTGCGACCCGCTGTGCCGGTCCCGTCTCGGCGCAGAGCTGCGCGGGCCTACCTCGCGGGGAGCTGCTGCACGGACCAGCCGTTCCCGTCGGGGTCGCTGAAGTTCACGAAGCTGCCCCATGGGAACACCTGGACCTCGCTGACGCCGGGCACTCCGCGCCCGACGAGCTCATCCCGGGCTGCGTGGATGTCGGCCACCACCAGCTGCAGCCCCTTCACCGATCCTGGCGGCGCATCGGTCAGACCATCGCCGAGGGCTATCGAGCAGCCGGAGCCGACCGGCGTGAGCTGGATGAACCGCACGTCGTCGCTGACGCGATGGTCGTGGTCGAGATGAAAACCCACGGTGGCTGCGTAGAAGTCGCGTGCCCGGTCGGCGTCCGACACGGGGATGATCACGAGTTCGAGTTTCCAGTCCATCATGCCCCTTCCCTCGCGGTCCTTGACCTGGAAGGAGAGCTACCACGTGGCCGCGCACCCCAAACCGCGGGCGCGTTCGGAGAGCTTGCACCGGCGGCGGCTGCCTGCGTGGCGTCGCATCGAGCCCTTCCCGGGCACGACGCACGCCGCGCAGCTCACCGCTTCCCACGCGCCGCACACTGCGCGCGGTTCTGCCCCCCGGCCTACGGGAAGTTGTACAGGACCTTGATCGTGAAGCCGTTGTCGTTGGCGTTCACCTTGCTGTAGAACACGCCATACGCGGGCAGGTCTTCGTTGAATGGCACTTCCTGGCCGTCGTAGTCAGATCCCCAGAAGTTGTCATCGATGTTGATGGGCTCACCCGGCGTCTGCCACCGTGCGGGGAATTTCTCACCTTTGGAGAGTTTGCAGTGCTCGATGTCCTCGCCGCCGCGACGGCCTTCACCGGGGTATTTCAACGAGTTCGTCCTGTGAACGCCCTTGCAGTGAAGCGTGTTCGATTCCCCGAAATATTCACCGCCGCCGTATGAGACTTCGAATTTGGTGCTCGTCCTTACTGCTCTTTCTGCGAACGCGGAACTGGCGAACGCACCCATCGCGCACATCGCGACAACGAGCGCGGTTGGTAGCAACCTGCGACGCATGTCTGCCTCCTTGCCCCCCTGGGGCGAGTCCTCCATTTTGGCTCTGCCCCTTTTCCATCGCGTACCCGCGACGGCGCACACGGACAGGCCCTTTCGCCGAAATTACCACACCCACGAAGGTCGTGCAGCAGGTTAATCTTCTGACATAGGCAGAGGTGTCAACGCCATATTCCACGGCTATGGCAGAGCCCCGCGGCCGGGTCGCGTGGCCGCTCAGCCCGGCGTCGGGCCGACGCCCTCACGGGCGTCGCCACGGGTCGTGAGACCCCTCACCTCGAGGGGCTCAACGGGCCGTCCGAGCAGGAAGCCCTGTGCCATCTGACAGCCGAACTCTTCGAGCGTGGCGAGCTGGACGTGATTCTCGATCCCCTCGGCCACGACGGTCAGTGACAGCGCCTGCCCCACGCCGAGGATGGCCTCCAGGAGCTCGCGTCCCTGACCTTCGTCGTTCAGGGCGGCGACGAAGCTGCGGTCGATCTTGACGATGTCGACGGGCATGTTGTGGAGGTTCGACAGCGACGCGTAGCCGGTGCCGAAGTCGTCGATCGCGATGCGAACGCCGAGCGCCCTGACCTCCTGCAGCCGCTCCCGCGCCTCGGGCACGTCGCGCATGAGCGTCGTCTCGGTTATCTCGAGTGTGAGCAGGGACGGATCGAGCCCGGAGTCGGCGAGAGCGTCCCGCACGTCCTCGGCGAGCCCCCTGCGACCCAGCTGGTAGGCGGACACGTTGACCGAGATGCCGATCGCCGCACCCTCGCGCGCCCGCTGCGCCGCCTGCCCGCATGCCTCGTGCAGGACCCACCGGCCGAGCGGGACGATCATTCCGCTCTCCTCGGCGAGGGGTATGAACGTCTCGGGGGAGATCACCCCCAGCTCGGGATGGCGCCAGCGGACCAGTGCCTCCACGCCCGCGACGCCCCGTCCGGGCAGCCGGAAGATCGGCTGGTACAGGAGGAAGAGCTGGTTCTCGCGCATGGCGGGACCGAGGTCCGCCTCGAGCTCGGCGCGACCACGAGGTCTTCCTCGTGCTGTATCGCGAGCGTCAGGGTGGAGGCGATCTCGGCGCTGGTGAGACGAAAGGCGAGCCTTGATTCGTCCGCGTCGGAGTGGGCGACCGCGCGAGCGCCGATCACCGCGGCGATCACCCCCGCGAGCACCGGCCCTATGACCAGCGCAGCGAGGACACCCCTGCGGACCCGCATGTCACGCAGCCGGCCCGAGGTGCTGTGCCTGCGCCCTGATGCGAGCCCGTCCCCCTCGGCCGGACTCGCACCCTGGCTTCCCCTGTCAGACACGTCTCGCCGCATTCGGCATCGTCCGTTACCCCATTCGGCTAACCGCCCTCCAAACATCGTGCGCACATGGCTTTCGCTGTCGCGAACTTCAAGTGAGTTCGACGAATGTGCGACCCCGCCGCCCCAAGGGTCGAGCAGGCGCGGCGCAGCCGGGTGAAGCTCAGCTGGCTACGGGCGGGCGGTAGCCCGGTCGCTCGCCGGCGGCGGGCGTCAGGCGCTTGGCTGCCAGCTGCTCGCCCAGCAGGCCCAGCATGGTCCGCTGCAGCGCCCTTGTGGCGTCGTCGGAATGCGTCTGGTGGGCGAGATTGCGCTCCTCCAGCGGGTCCAGCGTCAGGTCGTACAACTCGAATTCGTCGGGCTCAGGCTCGGTCACGGTGACCGTCTTGCGACCGCGCAGCCGTTCGTCGCGCTCACCGGGGACCGTCCAGAACTGCGGGTTGTCGTGGTAGCGCGAGAACTTCACCAGGTGCTGCTCCCCCCCGACATCCGTCTCCGCGATGACGGTCTCGATGTGGTTTGGCTGCACGATCGTCGAGTAGACGCGCGTCAGGCGAGCGACCCGCTGGAAGGGGCTCATGCCGGGTTCGCTGCCCTCGCTGATCTCATCGTCGGTGATGAACAGGACCGGCTCGGGGGCGGGGGCCGGCTCGGCGGCGCGAACCAACTCCGAGAGATCTCGTCCCACGAGCGGGCGTGCCTCGGAGTGGTCGGCCTGCAGGGCGCCGAGCGTGGCGTCGGCGTCGATTCCGGCGAGGCCGAGCAGGGTCGGGATGAGGTCGGCGTGGTTGGTCGGCATGTCGATCTCGCGGCGTCCGCCCTGAAGCAGCGGGCTTGCGAGCACGAACGGGATGTGCAGAGCCTCCTCATACGCGTTGTGCCACTTCTCGTGCATGCCCCCGTGGGCTCCCTGCATGTCGCCGTGGTCGGAGCTGAAGACCACGATCGTGTTCTCGTATGCCCCGCTCGCGCGCAGGGCGTCGAGCACCCGCTTGATCTGTTCGTCGACTGTTGCCTGGAGCTGGTAGTAGAACTTCACATGCGTCTCGGTCCAGGGCTGCGGCGCGCCGATCCTTGACCACAGGTCGACCATGCTCTGCTGGCATGCGGGCTTGCTCGAGAGGTCCTCGTGACGCGTGGGGGCCTGGTCCACGTGCGGCACCGTCGACGGGTGGTAGCGAAGGCCCTGGGTGAGGGCCACGATGCCGAAGAACGAGTCGTCGTGAGGGTTCAGGAACGAGCAGACGGTCAGCCAGGGATCCTCGCCCTCGTCGGCGTCCAGGCGCTGGAGCAGCTCGATCGTCTCATCCGCCGTGAAGGGGTCCTTGACCGTCCCCATGTTGTGTTTGCCGAGCCCGTGCGGCTCAGGCCCGACCCACTCCGAGAAGCCGTAGTCGTCGAGCAGGTCCGCCTTCAGGTACTCGGCGATGTTCTCCTCGATCGGGTTGCCGTCGTCATCTATCGAGAGCAGGTAGCCATCTCCGTCGTGAGCATCGAGGTGCTCGTGGGAGGCGTGCCACTTGCCCTTGTAGTACGTCCTGTAGCCCGCGGCGCGGAACCAGTCCCCGAGCGTCGGGACGGTGTCGGGCGCGAGCCAGAACACGTCCGGGCCATCGGGCCCTTGGCCAGGCCGTCGGTCTGCGTGACGCCATGCAGAGACGGGTACTGGCCCGTCAGCAGAGATGCGCGGCTCGGCGCGCACGCCGCGGACATCGGGTAGTGGCGCGTGAACGACACACCCTGCTCCCTCAGGCTGTCCTGGCCCGGCATCTTCGACCGGCAGAACTCTGCGAGCTCCGGCGACTGGTAGACGGGCGGATAGCGGAGCTGGTCGGTGAGGATGACCAGGATGTTCGGGCGAGCGTCCATGTCGCTCACCATATCCGCCACGCGTCGTGCTGTGCAGGTTCCGGCCCGTCAACCGTTCCCATCTGCCGTCTTGCGCGGGCCGCCGCGTGTGCGCGGCGACGAAGACGGGCCTTAGACTTCTCGCACCCGTTTACAGGAGAGCAACCATGGAGCACGAGCACACCGAGCACGTCGCTGCCCCGCCCTCGCAGGTGTTCGCCGCGATCGCCGACCCCGAGAACCTGCCGCACTACGTGCCACAGGTGACCGCCGTCGAGCGCGGAGACGGCGAGAAGCTCATCGTGCATGCGCGCTATGAGGGGCACACACAGCGGGGAGAGGCCTGGTTCCGGGCGGACGAGGCGTCGATGCGAATCGAGTGGGGCTCACCCGACAGCGCCTACCACGGGTGGATTCAGATCACGCCTGACGAGGCGGGCTCCAGACTGACGTTGTTCCTCGCGACCGCGCGCGGCGATGCGTCCGACAGTGAAGTGATGGGAACGCTCGACGCGATACGGCGCCTGGTCGAGTCCCGCCTGTAGCCGCCCTCGCTCCGCGCGGGAGGACCGCCGTCAGGCCGGGCGGTCTGCGCCGGCCAGCGCGATCTGCTCAGCCAGCGCCGGTATCCGGTCGCTCATGACGCGGATGTTGTGGGCGCTCAGCGCCAGGAAGCGGACCGGTGAGCTCGCGACGACGCTCGCGTTGCGCAGAGCGCCGGCGCGCAGCGCCGCCTCGCCGAACATGTCTCCGGGTCCCATCCCGTCGACGGTCTGGCCGTCGCGGATCACGTCCACCGTTCCATCCTCGATGACGATGAACTCATAGCCGTAGTCACCCTGGCCGATCAGGGTCGTGCCCGCCGGCTCGCTGTACTCCTCGACGACCGCCGCGAGCATGCGCAGCTCGTCCCGCGAAAGTTCTGCGAAGGGGGCGATGCTCTGCAGGCGCGACTCGTTCATGGCGCCGGGGATTCTCTCACACGGCTCGCCGGCCACGACCGGCGAAGCAGGAGCTTAGCCGCGGTTGCGCGGCTAAGCTGGGTGTGTGAACGCGATAGCCGCTCCCGCCTTCTGGATTCTCCGCAGCCTCACGGGTGTGCGCATCTACCACGTGCTCGCGACCTGCTTCGTGCTCGTCGCGGCGCTCGTCGCTCTCGCGTTGCCCTTCTGGTGGATCGGGGCGCACGCCGAGAGCGCGATCGGTCCGGTTGGGGCGATCGTCGCGGTGTGCGCGTATCTGGCGAGCGCGACGGTTCTGCTCGGTCTCTCCACGGTCGTGCTCTGGCGCCTGCTCGCCGCGCGCGTCCGGCGCACCTTCGGCGTCCTGCGGCCGCGTCCCTGACACGCACTGGCCGCTCCGGGCGGCCAGCGGTACGGCGCCGTGCCCCGCGCGCTCGCACCGCGCTAGCGTTCGGCCGGTGCGGTCCACGGTCGAGCTCAGCGATGGACGGAGGATCCGTATTCGCCCGATCGGGCCAGGGGACCGCGATGCCCTCGACAGCGGCTTCGAGCGCATGGGTCCAGAGTCACGGCAGATGCGCTTCTTCGGCCCTGTGGTCAGGCTCACGGACGATCAGCTGAACTACCTGACGGACGTGGACCACCACGACCACGAGGCGCTGGTAGCGATCGACCTCGACTCCGGAGACGGGATCGGAGTGGCCCGCTTCGTCCGTCTCGCGCAGGACGTCGCCGAACCAGCGGTGTCGGTGGTCGACGAGTGGCAGGGCCGGGGGGTGGGCTCGCTCCTGCTGGACGAGATCGCACACCGCGCCCGGCAGGAGGGCATCCGCTACTTCGCGGCACCCGTGCTTGCACAGAACGAGACGGCGATCGCGCTCCTGAGCCGTCTCGGAGACACCACCGTGACAAACAACGGGACCGAGGTCGAGCTTCTCGTCTCGCTCGGGGAGGACGACGGGTCCCCGCCCTCCCTGCACCGTCTGCTGCGCCACGCCGCGGAGCAGACGATCCTCCCGTCCGTTGCCTTCTGGTACCGGCTGGCGCAGGGGCCCCGGCCGAAGGACGCGCCGCGCTCAGGCCCGATCGTGGTTGCGGCGCCGGCATCCCGGCGCTCCTCGCCGGCACTGGCCCAGGCGACCGAACTCGCGCTGAGCCTCGGGGCGCCGCTGCACCTCGTGGCGGCCCGCGCCCCGCTTCTGGACGAGTCCGGACCTGACGCCGAGGTGCGCCTGCACGAGGTCGCGCTCGAGCTCAGCGGCCGCGGCCTGGACGTGGAGGAGCACCATCGCCGAGGCGACCTCGCGGCGGCCCTGCTGGAAGTGGCCATCGAGTACCGGGCGATGCTCATCTGCGTCGACGCACCGGCTGCCGACGGGCCGCGGGTGCCGGCGGCCGCCTGGAACCATGTCGCCCACCACGCGCCATGCGACGTGCTCATCGCACGCCCCGCAAGCTGACGCTCGGGTTCCACGCCTAGCGCAGAACGCGCACCGAGATGCCGCCTGTGCGCCTGAACGCGCGGACTGCGGGATGCCCGCGGGGGTGCAGGCGGCGAGCCGGCAGCAGCACCAGGTCGAAGCGGCCGGCAGCCCACGTCTCCACGCTCTCCTCACGCCCGGTGACGAGCGTCATGAAGATCACCTGCTCCGCCGTAGGGCCGAGCATCTCGCGGGCATCGGCCAGGTCTTTCGCGGCGTCCTCCCGCACGCCGTCGTTGAGGGCGCCGGTGTACACGACGCAGCGCGCGGGGCTCCTGTCCTGCCGAGCGAGCGCGAGGACGGTGACGCTCGCCCCCTCCGCGGCCATGGCAGCCGCCTCGGCAAGGGTGGCCGCGCAACTGCTGCGGCGCTCGTAGAGCACCAGGACGCGAGCGGGGCCACCGGGGTCCTCGGCCATTGCGGCGATGATCGCACCACAGCCGCGGCCTCACCGCGCGCGCCGTGAGGGTATGTTCCCCGGTGAGCGCCGGGCCTTCGCGTGGTGCCCGCCTGCCACCTTTTCCCGCACGTGACGAAAGGCCTGATCGAATGAGCGTGTTCCGAACCCCAGACGAGCGTTTCCAGGGTCTGCCGGGCTATCCCTACGCACCGAACTACCGCGAGGTCGGCGACCTGCGCCTGCACCACCTCGACGAGGGTTCCGGGCCGACCGTGCTGTGCTTCCACGGCGAGCCGGACTGGAGCTATCTCTACCGTCACATGCTCGACGCCCTGGTGGAGAGCGGACACCGGGTTGTATGTCCCGACCTGGTCGGTTTCGGGCGCTCGGACAAGCCCACCGATCAGCAGTGGTACACGTACGAGCGCCACGTCGAGCATGTGTCGGCCCACCTCGACCAGGTCGAGCTCGACGATGTGACGGTCGTCGTTCAGGACTGGGGCGGCCCCATCGGCCTGCGCTGGGCCGTGGAGCATGCAGACCAGGTCGGCCGCCTGGTGATCATGAACACCGGCCTGTTCACGGGGAGGGTGAGCAAGGGCTTCATGGCGTGGCGTGAATTCGCCGAGCGCACCCCGGACCTGCCGATCGGCATGATCATGCAGGGAGCCACCACCACCGACCTGCCGCCTGAGGTGATCGCGGCCTACGAGGCCCCGTTCCCGAACGCTGAGAGCAAGGCAGGGGCGCAGATGTTCCCCCTGCTCGTGCCGCTCGCCGAGGATGACCCGGGGGCGCGCGAGATGGGCGCGGTGCAGGACGCGCTGCGCAGCTGGGACAAGCCCGTGCTCGTGGCGTTCTCCGACAGCGACCCGGTGTTCCCGTATCCGCAGTCCGGTGAGGTGTTCACGGCTCTGATCCCGACCGCCGGCGAGCAGGTGCGCATCGAGGGAGCCGCCCACTTCCTGCAGGAGGACCGTGGGCCGCAGATCGTCCGGGCGATGCTCGACGCCTTCGGCCGCCCCGGCGCGTAGACACCGTGGCCACGCTGAGCAAGGACCTGATCGCCCGGCGGCTGGTCCCGAGCGCGGTCATAGCGGCGAGCCGCGTCACGCTGCCGGCGCGGCTGGCTGCCGGCGTCCGGCGCCGCAGCGGCCGGCGTGGGCTCATCGAGTTGTTCTTCGCCTTCGACGACCCGTGCAGCGCCGTCGCGGTGGTCGACCTGGCCCGGCGCACCGCCGGGCGCCAGGTCGACCTCGTGATGATGCCCGTCGTGCGGCGAGGCATCAGCCGGGACCCCGCTGTGTCGCTCAAGCGCGAATACGCGATCACCGACGCGCGCCGGCTCGCCGTGCACCTTGGGTTGGCGCTCTCGCGCTCCGAGCCGCTCGACCCGCAGTCGACGGCGTTCCTGGCCGAATGGGTGGCCCTGTGGGAGCAGCCCGGACCGGCGCTCACGTCCTTCTGCGTGCGTGCGATGAGCGAGCTCTGGTTCGGCCCCGAGGCCCCCGCGTCCCGAGATGACCTCGCGTCGATCTGGAGGGATGAGCTCGGGACGCTCCCGCCCACCGGTCGAGGGGGCGCTGCCGTCCGCTTCGACGAGGCCCGGATGGCAAGACGCGGCCCCTACGAAACCCCGGCGGCGTGGTGTTCGGGCCGCTGGTTCTTTGCGCAGGACCGCCCTGTGGCGCTGATGGAATGGCTGGACGAACTCGGATGGACGGCGAGCTCATGAGCAGCCCGCCCACCGAGACCCTGGAGTACTTCTACTCCTTCCGCAGCCCCTACTCCTATCTCTCGGCCCCGCGCGCCTTCATGCTGCCGATGCGGTTCGAGGTCGACCTGCGTTTCCGCGGTGTCATTCCGATGGTCATGCGCGGCCAGTCGGTGCCGCGTGAGAAGGGCATCCACACGTTGCGTGACTGCGCGTGGGAGGCGCGCCGGCTCGGGATGCCGTTCGGGCCGATGCACGACCCCGTCGGGGAGGGCGCGATGAGATGTCTGCTGGTAGCCGCGCACGCCCGCGAGCAGGGGGCCGCGCGCGAGTTCGTCCTCGGGGCGGGCGGCGCCATCTGGGGCAGGGCCGTGGACGTCGCGAGCGACGACGGGCTGCGCCCTGTCTGCGAGCACGCCGGGCTGCAGTGGGATCGGTGCCGGGACGCTCTCGGCGACCCGCGGCTGCTCGAGATCGTGGAGTCCGACACGGCGGCGCTCGGCACGCTCGGGCACTGGGGGGTGCCGGTGTTCGTCTTCCGCGGCGAGCTCTTCTGGGGGCAGGACCGCATTGAGGACCTCGAACGCTCGCTCGCCCGCGCAGGCCTGCGCAGACCGCGCGGCTCGGCGCGGTTCGCCTCCGAGGCCGCCGCGGACAGGGTGCCCTCAGGCGACGAGCCGGCGGGCGTCTGATGCAGCCTTCGTAAGCCTGGCGGGGCCGCAACACGGCGTTGCTTGCAACCAAAGGCGCGGGAGCCCGCCGGCAGACCACGCCAACCGCCCCGGCGATTGCAGCCGCGCTGTTGATGATGGCTGGGGCGCCCGTCACCGAGGTCCCGAGCGAACCAGCCACGGCAATCTCTGTGCTAGGTCGGACCCCGCAGCAGGGAGACGTTGGAGATGCCCGTGCCGCCGCCGGCGCGCTGGAGCGAGATGTTCAGATACCGGTAGTCGGCGGGCGACGCGGGCAGCGTCATCGAGACGCTCGCCGCGCCTTGGAAGTCGACCCGGAACTTCCCGACGGAGACGAGGTGGGTCGTGTCGGTCATCAGCCAGAGCTCGTAGAAGTGGGCGACGTCGGTGGCCGGGAGATGTTCGACGCGCATCTGCACGGTCTCCGGGCCGATGAATCTGGCGGTCCCGCGAGCACTCGGCGGTGCGCCGGCGAGCGCGCTCAGCTGCACCGTCCGTGATGAGGAGGACTTGGTGGAGCCCGAGCTGAGAGCGAGGACGAGCACGAGGATCACCACGGCGGCCGCGGCGAACCCGAGAGCCAGGCGCAGTGCAGGGACGCGTGGCCTGCGCGCGGGCGCGCGGGCCGGCGCCGCCGGCTCCTGCTCGCGGGAGTCGACGTAGTCCCAGGCCTCCCCTCCGAGCTCGTCGATGCGGCCGACGAGCAGACGCATGCTCTCGACCTCGGAGCGGAGCCGCTCGTCGTCCTGCATGTCGCGCTCGAAGCGCGCACGGTCGAGCTCGTCCATCTCGCCGAGGATGTAGTCGCTTATCTCTCCCCTGTCGGCCATCGCGCCTACTCCTCGTCCTCGATCATCGTGCGCATCCGCGCGAGGGCGCTGACCATCCTCATCTTGACGGTCCCGAGTGGAATGCCGGTCGACGAGGCGATCTCGCTCTGGCTCATCTCCTGGTGGAAGCGCATCCGCAGGACAGTGGCCTCCTCGCGCGGCAGCAGGCTCAGCAGGTGCGCGAGCCGCCACTGCTCGGCGAGCGTCTCGGTGGGGTCGGCCTGGGACGCTGAGCTGTCCAGCATCGTGGCCGCCACCGCCGGGTCCTGCGGTTCCGGGACCTGGCGGCGCATGTGGTCTATCGCACGGGACCTGGCGATCATCATCACCCAGGAGGAGATCGCCGCCCGCGCCGGGTCGAAGCTCGTGCGCCGTTGCCAGACCTCGAGCATGACCTGCTGTGCGACGTCCTCGGCAGAGGAGCCGTCACGCAGCACCTGGCGCAGGTAGCCGCGCAGCATTCCCCCGTACTCGCGTTCGATCTCCCTGAGCGCGGACTCGTCACCGCGCGCCAGGCGCGCCGCCAGACGCCGCTCGCTGCGCCCCGGGGAACGCAGATTCCCTGCGGGGGTGTCCCCGCCGCTGCCGGCGTGGATGTCGCTAGCGGGAGCCAAGGCCGGCATCACTCCTAGTACGCACGAGATGCCTCCCCGGTTGGCGGCGTGTCCGCGTGCTTGCGCCAACCGACCTCGCAGCGGCGCCCGTAGAACGCGGTGAGAGGCATAGCCAATCCATCCCTGAACATCTCATCTGGAGGTCCTTTGATGAATCGTCTCATATCGCCGGTGCTTGTCTGCCTGGCGCTTGCGGCGGGCGCAGGCTCGCTCGCAGCGAGCGTGCCGGCAGCCGCATCCTCCTCGCAGAACATCGTGCAGGTCGCCGCATCCAGCCCACAGTTCTCGACACTCGTCTCGCTCGTGAAGAAGGCGGGCCTCGTCGGTGCTCTCTCCGGGAGCGCGAAGCTCACGGTGTTCGCGCCGACGAACGCGGCGTTCGCCGCGGTGCCGAAGGCGACGCTCGACGAGCTCGCCGCGAACAGGAGCCTGCTGGTGAAGGTCCTCGAGTACCACGTGGTCAAGGGCGAGGTCCTCGCCTCGCAGGTAGTGAAGCTGCATTCCGTCAAGACGCTCGAGGGTGCGAACGTGAAGATCACGCTCGCGGGCGGAAACGTGTACGTGAACAAGGCAAAGGTGATCAAGACGAACGTCAGGGCGAGCAACGGAGTGATTCATGTGATCAACGAGGTGCTCCTGCCGCCCGGGGCGTGATCTCCCGGCTGTGACGGCGTGCGCCGCGGCGGAGATGCCTCCGTCGCGGCGTATCAGCCGGCGTACATCGCGTCGATCTCCTGCGCGTACTTCTCGGCGATCGGCTTGCGCTTGAGCTTCATCGTGGGTGTGAGCTCGTCTCCACCCGGCAGCCAGTCGCCGTGCACGACCGCGAACTTCTTGATCTGTTCGACGCGCGCGAGCTTCGCGTTGGCCGCGTCCACGCCCTCCTGCACCGCCGCCCGGACCTGCTCGTCGGTGGAGAGCGACTCCAGCGAGGTGTCCTCGATCCCGTGCGCGGCGGCCCACGCCGGCGCGAAGTCGGAGTCGAGCACGATCAGCGCCGTGTTGTAGGGGCGGCGGTCGCCGATGCAGCACGCCTGCCCGATCAGCGGCGAGGCGCTCTTCACGGTCGCCTCGATGTTCGCCGGTGACATGTTCTTGCCGGCGGCGTTGATGATGAGCTCCTTCTTGCGGTCGACGATCGTCAGGTAGCCGTCCTCGTCGATCGTGCCGATGTCCCCGGTGCGCAGCCACCCGTCCTCGGTGAACGCCTCGGCGGTCTTGTCCGGGAGGTTGCGGTAGCCGAGCATCACGACTTCGGATTTCATGAGCACCTCGCCGTCGGTGTCGAGCTTGAGCTCCACGCCGGGCGCGGGCGGGCCGACCGTGCCGATCTTGATCTTCCCGGTCGGGTTGACGGCCCCCGCGCCGCAGGTCTCGCTCATACCCCACAGCTCCGAGAGCGGAAGGCCGATCGCGTGGAAGAACTCGAGCACCTCCACGGGGGTTGGCGCCGCCCCGACGTTGATCGCCTCGACTTTGTCGAGTCCGAGGGTCGCGCGAAGTCCCGCGAAGATCTCCTCGTCGGCCTTCGCCACTGTCTCGGCGAGCTCCGGGGGGACCGGTTCGCCGCGCTGCTCGAGGCGCACCTTCTCCACCGCGGCGGCGATCGCCGCTTCCATCATCTCGCGCTGCTCGTCGGGCTGGCCGGCGACCATCGTGTCCAGGCCCGCCTTCAGCTTCTCCCAGATTCGCGGCACCGCGAAGAACCAGCTGGGCCTGACTTCGGGAAGGTAGGAGAGCACCTGCCGGGGGTCGTCGCAGCACGTGATCTGCAGCCCGTAGACGAGGGGCAGGTAGTGGTGGGCCGCCCGCTCGGCGATGTGCGCGCTCGGCAGCCACGAGATCACACGCCCGTCGACCGGGAACTCGATCAGCTCGTCGAGTCCCTCGACCGCGGCTATCAGGTTGCGGTGGATCAGCTGCACGCCCTTCGGCGGACCCGTCGTACCGGATGTGTAGATCAGCGTCAGCACGTCCTGCGGGTGGATCTGCGCGAACGACGCGTCAACGTCGAAGGACGGGTTGGAGCCCTCGACCTCCGCGAGCGCGAGCACGCCCTCGGGCGCCTCACCGTCGACGACGATCACGTGTTCGAGGTGCGGAAGCTCCGCCCTCGCCTCGAGGACCTGGGGCAGGTACTCCTGCGAGCAGATCAGGATCCTCGCGTCGGCGTCCTTGACGAGGTAGGCGATCTGCTCGGCGGTGTAGGTGTTGTAGATGGAGAACGGGGCTGCACCGACCATCATCCCCGCGAGATCACAGATGTGGAACTCGGGGCGGTTGCCCATCATCAGCGCGAGCGTCTGGCCGCGCTCGAGGCCGAGGCCCGCGAGGCCACCTGCGAGCGCGTCGACGCGGCTGCGCAGCTCTGCCCATGTGATCGTGAACTCGTCGCCCTTCGTGCGGATGGCAACCTCGTCCGGCCGCCGCGCGGCGGTGATGCGGAATGCCTCTGCGATCGTCTTGGCGCCCTCGGCTGATGCCGACTGTGCCGCCGAATCGCTTGTTGCTGCCTCCATTGCCGCTCCTCCCGCTCTCGATCCCATCTCATCGCCGCAGCCGCCACAGGGGGTCGACGATGACCCATCGCGATCATAGCCCTCCGGAGGCGTGTCCGGCCCTTCCGGCCAGCACTCGCCTGCAGGGTCCCGCCGACGCCGCGTCGCAGGCGGGGCTAGGCTCCGCGGGTGCAGAGCGGCGGCCTCGGATTCTGGTGGCGCTCGGTGGGGGGACCGCCGCCACCCCGGCCGCCCCTTGCCGGCCGCGCCGAGGCGGACGTGGCGATCGTCGGGGCGGGCTACACGGGCCTGTGGACGGCGTACTACCTGGCACGCGCGAGACCCGATCTGCGGATCGTGGTGCTCGAGCGTGAGATCGCCGGGTTCGGTGCGTCAGGGCGCAACGCGGGCTGGGTGTCGGGGTTCTTCTCGGGCCCTTCCCGTGCGTATATCGCGCGGTCGGGACACGCAGCTCACGTGGCGCTGATGCGGGCGATGTTCGCCACCGTCGATGAGATCGGCTCGGTGATCGCCGAGAACTCGATCGACGCGGACTTCCTGAAGTCCGGCCGTCTCAGCGTCGCGCTCGGGTCCGCGCAGGAGGTGCGCCTGCGCGGGGAGGTCGGCGCGGCCCGAGAGCTCGGCCTGCACGAGGAGGATCTCCGCCTGCTCACCGGCCGGGAGCTCGCACGGCGGATCCGTATTCCGGGTGCGCGCGCCGCGAGCTTCTCGCCCCATGTCGCGCGGGTCCACCCGGCGAAGCTGCTCACCGGCCTCGCTGCGGCGGTCGAGCGGCTGGGGGTGCTCATCCACGAGGGGACGGCCGTCAGCGAGATCCGCCCGCACGAGGCCCTCACGTCCGCGGGCAGCGTCAGCGCTCGCTGGGTTGTCAGGGCGACGGAGGGATACACCGCCTCGCTGGCGGGTCTGCGGCGAGCGCTGGTGCCGATGAACAGCTCCATGATCATCACCGAGCCGCTGACGGCCGAGGCGTGGAGCCAGATCGGCTGGGAGGCGAGCGAGCTGCTCGGGGACGAGGCGAACGTGTACGCATACCTCCAGCGCACCGCGGACGGCAGGATCGCGATCGGAGGGCGCGGGATCCCGTACCGCTACGGGTCACGTACCGATGGCGCCGGCAGCACCGCGCGCTCAACGGTGAGCCAGCTCCACGCACGGCTGCTGGCGATGTTCCCGCCGGCCGCTGGAGCGCGGATCGAGCATGCGTGGTCGGGCGTCCTCGGCGTCCCGCGGGACTGGTGCGTCTCCGTCGACGCGGATCCAGCGAGCGGCCTTGCCAGGGCCGGGGGCTACGTCGGTGAAGGGGTCGCCGCGTCCAACCTCGCGGGGCGCATCCTGAGCGACCTGATCCTCGGGGAGCGCAGCGAGCTCACCCGCCTGCCGTGGGTCGGGCGCTCCCCCGCTCGCTGGGAGCCCGAGCCATTGCGCTGGGCCTCCGTGCGCGGCGTGTACGCCCTCTACCGCGCAGCGGACCGGATGGAGCGCAGGACGGGGCGCCCGTCGCCTCTGGCCCGTCTCGTCGACACCGCCTCCGGGCGCGGGTAGCGGACATCGCGACCGCACCGAGCTCGGCGTTCTCGAATACTGACGCTGTACATGACCAGAGGGAGGAACGGAAGATGAGCTTCGAGACGCTGCTCTACAGGACCGACGGTGAGATCGCGACGATCACGCTCAACCGCCCGGAGAGCCTGAACACGATCATCCCGCCGATGCCGCAGGAGATCGAGTCGGCCGTCACGCGGGCGGTGGCGGACCCGCAGGTGAAGGTGATCGTGCTGCGCGGCGCGGGCCGGTCGTTCTGCGCGGGCTTCGATTTCGCCGGGGGCTTTCACCACTGGGACGAGGAGCTCACCACCGACGGCGCATGGGATCCCGGCAAGGATTTCGCGGCCGCGACGTCCGACAGCGGCGTCGTGCCGCGGTTCATGAGCCTGTGGCGCTCCCCGAAGCCTGTCATCGCCCAGGTCCACGGCTGGTGCGTCGGGGGAGGCAGCGACCTGGCCCTCTGCGCCGACCTTGTCATCGCCAGCGAGGACGCGCGCATCGGGACGTCCTACTCGCGGATGTGGGGCTGCTACCTGACGGGCATGTGGCTCTACAGGCTGGGCCTGACCCGCGCGAAGGAATATGCGCTGACCGGCCGGCCGCTGTCGGGCGTGGACGCCGTGCAGGCCGGGCTCATCAACGCCGCCGTGCCGTTCGAGCGCCTGGAGGCCGAGGTGCGCGAGCGGGCGCTTGCGCTGGCCGGCATCCCGGCGTCCCAGCTCGCGGCGATGAAGCTGATCGTCAACCAGGCCTACGAGAACATGGGGCTCGGGTCCACCCAGACGCTCGGCCCCATCCTGGACGGGCTGATGCGCAACACGCCCGATGCCGCCGGCTTCATCGCCCTGGCCGAGCAGGAGGGAGTCTCAGGCGCGGTCGCAAGGCGCGACGGGGCGTTCGGCGACTACAGCCAGGCGCCGGCGTCCGACAAGCCGAACCCCGAGAACGTGATCCTCGCCGAGCCGGAGCTGTGACGCCCGTTCAGGTCCGGCCGCCCGCCCCCTTCACGGCCCCGTAGCGGCTCCAGTGTCGCTCGGGGATGTTCTCGGGATCCTTGTACCAGTACCAGGTGCACGCGTCGGTCGAGTAGTCCTGCGGCGGCTCGGAGGGATACAGCGGATACCCCGACCACTGGATCGGCATCGACTCGTTCATGAATGAGCAGTGGGTGCAGTAGAGGGGGAAGCCCTTGCGCCCGAATGACCAGTCGTGCGCCTCCTGCGTCACCCCTCCGCCGGGAAGCCCCTCATACGCGCCGTTGCGGACCAGTCGCTGACCCGAGCCGCAGGGATTCATCGCGAACGTCACCTTCTCCTCGTCCTCCGTGATCGTGAAGGCACCGGGGTTCGGCCCGACGCCGGAGCAGCTGTGAGCCCGCCATGTCGCCGCGAGCAGTCCGACGATCTCGCGCCTGTCGATCGCGATGATGGCATCGTGGTGGCGGCGCCAGCCCCGCCCCATGCTCTCGGTCCAGGCCTGCTCCACACCCTCGTCCCCGAGGCGCTGCTGGATGAACGAGACGAGGTCGAGCACCCCGCCGGCCATCAGGTCGTGGAGCATCTGCCACTCGTGCTTCATCTCGCTGCACAGCCGCCTGGCGCTCTCGAGATCCCCCGCGTCGATCGCCTCTATCGCGCGGTCCATCGTCGGCCTTGAGAGCTCCGCGAGCTCACCCTCCGAAAACCAGCGGTCTGTCATTGTTGCCTCCTTCGATGATGAGCGGGAGACAATTGTGACCGAGCAACGCAGGGCACTGGTGACAGGTGGCGCACGCGGCATCGGTGCTGCGATCGCGAGCCGTCTGCGCGCGGACGGCATGCATGTGGTGACGCTCGACAGAGATCCCGGCTGTGACATCTGCCTGGACGTCGCGGTCGACGAGTTCCCGGTGCTCGAGATCGACGTGTGCGTCGCAAACGCCGGCGTGACGCGCACGATCGCGCCGGCCCACAGGATGACCCGCGAGCAGTGGCAGCTCGACATCGACGTGAACCTCACCGGTGCGTTCCGCACCATCCAGGCATACCTTCCCGGGATGCGCGAGCGCGGCTACGGCAGGATCGTGGTGCTCTCCAGCGTCGCTGCGACCGGCGGGCTCCCCGGGCAGGTCGCCTACGCCGCCTCGAAGGCGGGCCAGCTCGGAATGGTCCGCACGCTCGCGGGCGAGAACGCAGCCCGCGGCATCACCGCGAACGCGGTCCTGCCCGGGCTGACCTCGACCGAGCAGGTGCTCGCGATGCCGCCGCAGGTGCGCGAGCGCGCGTTCGCGGCACTCCCCACCGGGCGACCGGTCGAGCCTTCGGAGATCGCCGCGGCGGTCGCGTTCCTGGCGAGTGAGGAGGCCGCGCAGATCAGCGGCCAGGCGCTCACGGTCGACGGCGCGTCATCGCTGACCCAGCTCTCACTCGGCCGCGACGACCGCTAGGTCCACCTCGCGCGATGTCCGCTCGCCGCGGACGCGCATCGCCACCGTGGGGAACACCAGCGTCGTGAGCACGGCGCCGCCGACGAGCTCCGCCGCGGTGGACGCGCGCATGTGTCCGGTGTCGACGGCGAGCGTCGTGATCGCGATCACGAGAGGAAGCTGCGTGGCGCTCATTAGCGCGAGCGCGACCCGCTCGCGCATGTCGAGCACGCTTCGGTAGAACAGCAGGGCGGGGGTCCCCCTCACCACCAGGAAGAGCACGAAGAACACGAGCGTCTTCACGAGCCCGCTAGCGCTGTCGAAGATCGCCGCAACGTCGAGGTTCATCCCGCTGACAACGAAGAAGAACGGGACGAAGACGCCGAATGAGACGGCGGTGAGCTTGGAGTCGAAGCTGGGGAGCTCGCGTGAGCGGAGCACCTGACGCGTGATCACGCCCGCGGCGAAGCCTCCGAGGAGGAGGTCGAGACCCAGTTCGTTGGCCAGGAGCGCGAGCGCGAAGACGAGCACGATGATCCAGCGGACCATGAGCTGGGAGCTGTTGTCGATGGTGCGCTCGAAGACCGGCAGCGTGCGTCCCGCGGAGCGCACCGCCAGGACCGCGACCGAGACGGCCAACCCGATGAAGACGAGCAGGATCACCGCGTTGTGAAGGGTGCTCTGAGCCGACAGGATCAGCGTGAGCAGGAGCATCGGCCCGAACTCGCCGACCGAGCCCGCGGCGAGCGTGTACGTGCCGAAGCGTGACCTCAGGTCGCCGGCGTCCGCCATCAGCGGGATCAGCATCCCGATCGACGTCGTCGAGAGCGCCGAACCCGTGTACAGGAGCGAGAGCACGATGCCCGCGGCCGCCAGCCCCGCCCCGATCGTGTAGGCGATCGCGAGCGAGAGCGCCCACCCGAGCAGCCCCAGGCGCAGCGGGGAGCCCGCGATCTGGTGCATGTCGATCTCATATCCGGCGAAGAAGAACAGCAGGCCGAGTCCGAGGTCCGAGAAGAAGGAGATCAGCACGGTTGGGTGCAGGCCGATGATCTCGGGGCCGAGGATGATCCCGAAGACGAGCTCGAGCACGACGACGTGGACGAGGAGGTTGCGTCCGGCGAGGAATGTCGCGAGCGTCGCCGCCAGGGCTGACGCGGCGACGATCGCCAGGAACGTCCCGGGCGCCACGGAGATCTGGACCGTGGCGATCATGCCCGGCCCCAGCCCCTCGATATCCAGAGATCGCTTCCTCCGTAGTCCACCCGGACGACCATACAGCCCGAACGATCCCATAACGGACGGGCGATTTTCGCCGAATGACCGCATCGAACCCCACCCGAATGGGTTAGACGCGGTGGGGGAGCACCCAGTGCGGAGACGCCCCGAATCTGTCACCGCCCCACAGATCCCAGCATCTCAAAGGAGAAGGCACATAATGCGGACCACCAGATTGATCACCGCGGCCGTGGCCGCCGGCGCGCTTCTTGCGCCTGCGACAGCCTCGGCAGCGAGACTCCATACCGGCCAGCCGCACCTGCGGACGACCGGCCCGTGCACCATCAGCGAGACCGTTGAACAGCACATGATCACCAGCGGCGAATCCGCACAGGTGTTTGGCTTCCTGACATGCGGCGGTGTCGGGCAGACGGGCCAGAACGTCACCGTCTACGAGCGCTCCACCGAAACCGGCTGGACGACGCTCGGCACCGACACGACGGGCGCTGCGGGCTTCTACCAGCTCACCGCATCGAAACTGTCGACGGACACTGAGTTCTACGCTGAAGCAGCCGGCATCCGAAGCGCGACGAAGATCGTCAAAGTCGCGCCGCTCGTCACGGTCCAGGGCCCGTCGGAAACCTCCGGCGCACACCCGGAAAGCGTCGTTCTCTACACCGGCCAGCACAACATCGCCACGTTCATCGGCACCGTCTCACCCGCCGACAGGGGCGCGCAGATCACGCTCCAGCGCGAGGCGGCGAGCGGCTATGAAGAATGGCACGCGATCCAGAACGGGTTCGTCGGCTACGGCGGGGTCTACGCGATCCGCCACCGGTTCGTGTTCCCAGGTGACGCGAACCTGCGGGTCGTCGTCCACAAGCACGGGAAGTTCTCGGTCCGGGGCGTCTCGAACACGCTCTCCTACGAGATCGTGCAGGCGGAGAACCCGAACCTGACGCTGACCACCGTGGCCGGTGAGAACCCGATCAAGAACGGCGGAGCCGTCACGCTCCAGGGCAAAGTCGCAGGTGCCTCGGGAGCACCCGTGACGCTGCTCTCCCACGCCGAGCGCAGCAACGCGTGGACGATCACCGCGACGGGCACGACCGACTCGACGGGCGCATACACGTTCACGCAGACCCCGACGGTCAACACCTACTACAGGGTGCAGTCCTCGGGCAAGAGCTCGTCGGTCCTGTTCGTGGGAGTGAAATATGTCCTGACCGCCGGCGTCTCGCCGACGACGGTCCAGGCGGGACAGCCGCTGACGTTCTCGGGCACCGTTGCCCCGGTGCGCACCGGCAAGACCGTCTACCTCGAGCGCCAGAACGCCATCGGTACGGGCTTCCACGCGATCGATGTCGGCTCGGTGAGCGCAGCCGGGACGTACTCGATCACCGACGCGGTGTTCGGCACCGGGACCGACGTGTTCCGCATCAAGGTGCCTGGCGACCCGTCCAACCAGGCGATCGCGAGCACTCCGTTCACGGTCACCGTCACCCCTGCCCCCCCGGGGCCGCCGGCTTCCATCACGCCGGTTCTGCCCCACGAAGGCCAGCTCTAACCTCCGGCCGGCCTTCGTCGTGCTCTGTGGCCGTCCCTTCGGGGGCGGCCACAGCCGTTAAAGGATCGCTCAGGCTGCTACGGCGCGGGACTGCAGGTGGGCGCCGACCTTGCGCTTGACGCGCTGCAGGGCGTTGTCCACCGTCTTCGTGTCGCACGAGAGTTTCTCGCCGATCTGCTCGTAGGAGTAGCCGTCGAGATACAGCGTCAGCACGCGGCTCTCGAGCTCCGACAGGGCCGTCGAGAGGCATCCCGACGAGCGAGCGGAGCTCCTCGGAGGAGATGACCTGGTTGACCGGGTCGTGCACCGTCGGCCCGGGCAGCATCTGGTCGAGGGTCGGGACGTCGTCGCCGCTGCCGGCCGGCGTGGACGAGAACGAGACGTACTGGTTCAGCGGCGTGTGCTTGTTGCGTGTGGCGGTCTTGACCGCGGTGATGATCTGGCGGGTGATGCAGAGCTCGGCGAAGTTGCGGAAGCTCGACTCGCGGTCGGTGCGGAAGTCGCGGATCGCCTTGTAGAGGCCGACCAGGCCCTCCTGGATGAGATCTTCTGAGTCTCCGCCTGCAAGGAAATATGAGGACGCCTTCAGACGTACGAAACCGTGGTAGCGCCGGACCAGGCGGTCGTAGGCGTTGCGGTCGCCCTGCTTGGCGAGCGCGATGAGGAAGATATCCTCAACCTTAGGTTCAGAGTTAGGGTAATGGGAGATTCGTGCCACGAGCAGGTCCTTTCTCACGGCCGGCCGCATAGCGGCAGGCCAAAGTTGCTCCGTGGCGCACTCCTCCCCTGGCGCCATAGCTATTCATTTGTTAAGGTTTCTCAACCTTAGGTTAAGCGTTATGCCGGCGGCAGCCTTACACAGTTATGAAGCCTTGTCAAGACTTTTGGGCGCGAATCTGCAAGATCTCGTACAGGAGCGCTGCTGCTGCTGCGCTCACCCCGAGCGACTGGACCTTTCCGAGCATCGGCAGCGAGATCAGCTCGTCGCAGGCGCCCTCCACGCGCGGGCGCAGACCGTTGCCCTCGCTGCCGAGCACGAGGACGACGCCGGACCCCGAGTAGTCGGGTGCGTCATACGGCACGACCCGGCGGCCGCCGGGCTCGCGGGGTGCCGCCGCTCCGTAGCACCAGCATCCCGCGCGGGAGGCGTCCGCGAGGAAATCGGCCAGGTTCCTCACGCGCGCGACCGCGAGGTGCTCGACCGCGCCCGCTGACGCCTTGCACACCGCCGGCGTGATCTCGGCTGCCCTGCGCTCCGGGATCACGACCCCTGCCACGCCCGCGCACTCCGCCGTCCGGCAGATCGAGCCGAGGTTCTGGGGATCCTGGACCTGGTCGAGCGCGACCAGCAGCGGCTTCTCGCGAGCGAGGAGCTCGGGCGCGCCGACATACGGGTAGCCACCCGCCTGCGCGCACAGCCCCTGATGTGAGCTCGATCCGCACCTGCGCTCGATCTCCTCCGCGCTCGCCCGGCGAACGGCGAGCCCGGCGAGCCACGGCTCGCGTGCGGCGCCCGCGGTCGCCCAGATGTCCGTGATGCTGCGCGCGCGGCGCCCGCGCAGCGCCTCCATGACGGGGTTTCTCCCGTACAGGATCACAGCGGGAGAAGCTGGAAGCCGCCGGCGCCGTCGCGCACCTCCCAGCCGCGCGCCGCGATCTCCTCGCGCAGCCGGTCCGCCTCGGCGAAGTCCCGTTCGGCCCTTGCCAGCTCGCGCTGCGCCGCGAGGCTCTGCACCTCCTGCGGAGCCTGCTCGTCGACGTCCAGCAGAGACTCCAGGCCGAGCACGGAGAGCATGGTCCGCAGATGCGAGTCCCCCGGGTGCTCCCAGCGGCCGCCCGTCGCCTCACGCAGCCATTCGTTGAGCGCGGCGAGCGCCTCGGCGGTGTTGAAGTCGCGTGCGAGCGCGTCGAAGAAGCGCTCCCGTACGCCGTCGAGCTCCTGCGGCGACGGCCCCGGCGAGAGCCTGCGGCCCGCCTCGCGGATGCGGCTGACATTCGACCGCGCCTGCTCCAGCGCGGCCTGCGAGAACGCGAGCGGCTGGCGGTAGTGGCCCGAGACCAGGTACATGAGGACCGCCTCGGGCCCGTAGTCGGACGAGGACCTCGTGCAGCAGGGCGATGTTCCCGACGGACTTGGCCATCTTCTCGCCGGTGAACTGGATCATCCCGTTGTGCATCCAGATCGAGGCGAGCTCCTGCCCGCGCGCGGCGCGCGTCTGGGCCGCCTCGTTCTCATGGTGGGGGAAGAGCAGGTCCGAGCCGCCGCCGTGGATGTCGAAGCCGACCCCGAGGAGCTCCTCCGCCATCGCGGAGCACTCGATGTGCCAGCCCGGCCGCCCCGCGCCCCACGGCGCGGGCCAGGAGGTGTCCTCCCCCTCCTTGCTCGCCTTCCAGAGCGCGAAGTCGAGAGGGTCCTGCTTGCGGTCGGCGCCCTCGACGCCCTCGCCCTGGTCCATGCTCTCCACGCTGCGATGCGAGAGGCTGCCGTAGCCGGGGTCTGAGCGGACCCGGAAGTAGACGTCCCCGCCGGCCTCGTAAGCGTGGCCGCGCTCGATCAGCGTCTGGATGTACGAGACGATCGGGCCGATCGTCTCCGACGCGAGCGGCTCGTGGTCTGGGCGCCCGATCCCGAGTGCGTCGGTGTCCGCGAGATAGTGGGCGGACATCTGCGCGGCGAGCTGCTCGGATCGGGATGCCCTGGACGCGTGCGGCATCGTAGATCTTGTCGTTGACGTCGGTGAGGTTGATGACGAGGTTCACCTCGTAGCCCTCGTGGCGCAGGAAGCGAGCGAGCAGGCTGAAGATCACGAACGGCCGGGCGTTGCCGATGTGGATGCGGCTGTAGACGGTCGGGCCGCAGGCGTAGATCCCGATCGGCTCCCCGCCGGGAGCTCGCAGCGCCCGGAGCTCGCCGCTGCGCGTGTCGTGGAGGACTATCTCTCTCATCGCCCGGCAACCCTAGAGCGTTCATGGTCCTCGCGGCTACCCGCCGCGGTCCCGCCGGCGCCTCAGCCGGCCTCCCGCACGCCCGCGATCGCGAGCGCCGCGACACCCTCGCCGCGGCCGACGAACCCGATCCCCTCGCCCGTCGTGGCCTTCACGTTCACGAGCTCCGCGGACGATCTGCAGGGCGCCGGCGAGCCGCTCGCGGATCGCCTGCTGGTGGGGCGCGAGCCTCGGTGCCTGCATCACCACGCGTGCAGTCGACGTTGACCACCGCGAGCCCTTTCGCGGCGAGGGTCTCGATCACCGACTCCAGCAGCGCGATCGAGTCGGCGTCGCGCCAGCGCTCGTCGGTGTCGGGGAAGTGCTCGCCGATGTCGCCGAGCCCGGCGGCGCCGAGCAGGGCGTCGATCACCGCGTGGGTCAGGACATCGGCGTCGGAGTGACCGTCCAGGCCGAGCTCGCTGGGGATCTGGACGCCGCCGATCAGCAGCCGGCGGCCCTGCGAGCAGACGGTGGGAGTCATAGCCGATCCCGGTCCTGGTCACGGCTCGGCGCGGACCTCCGGCCCGATCGGCTCGAGCCTGCGCGAGCGGCCCTCGAACACGCTGAGCTCGCTGCACGCCGAGCCGCGAGAGCAGGTCCAGCGCCTGGTCGTAGTCCGCTCCGACGTCCTGCGGCCTGTGGGCGTCGCTGGACAGGGCGATCGGGGCGCCCGCTTCGATCGCCATCTCGAGGAACGCCGGGGCCGGGTAGATCTCGCCGACGTGCTTGCGAAGGCCGGCGGTGGAGACCTCGACCGCGATCTTGGACTCGGCGATGCCGTCCATCGCCAGCTCGTAGTAGCGGCGCAGGTCCCCTTCGGGCCGGCGCCTGGGATCACCCCAGTACTTCACGAGGTCGGGGTGGGCGAGGATGTCGAACAGGCCGCTGCGCGCCGTCTCGCCGATCGTCTCGAAGTAGCGCTTCCAGATCTCCTCAGGGCTGCGGCCGGAGTCCCACACGCTGTAGTCGTCCATGTCGACCGCCCCGTCGCGCAGGAAGTGCACGGAGCCGACGACGTAGTCGAAGTCGCGTGCCTGCAGCACGTTCGCGATGCGGTCCTCGGCGCCGGGGACGAAGTCGGCCTCGATGCCCAGCCGCAGGTCGGTCTCCTCGCGCACGAACTCGCAGTACTCATCGAGATCGTCGGTGGCGTTCGCCTCCCAGTAGGGGTGGCGCCAGATCTCGAGCGTCTGCGGTGAAGCGGTAGATGTGTTCGGAGACGCCGAGCTCGGTGATTCCGCGCTCGTCGGCCGCCGCGCGGTAGCGCTCGGCGTTCTCGCTCGTGTGTGCTTCGGAGGCGAGCGTCTCGGGTCCGTCGCAGGCGCAGGTGAAGGTGGTAGTCGGTCAGCATCCGAGGCCCGATTCAAGCAGGATTCACGCGTGCGGCCGGGCGCGGGCGGACACCAGCATCTCGGCGAGCCTCAGGTCCGCCGGGCTCGTCACCTTGAGGTTCTCCTCGTGCGCGGGGACGATGATCACCCTGCCGCCCGCGCGCTCGACCAGCCACGCGTCGTCGGTCGCGCGCTGCAGATCCTCGTCCGGCACTCGCAGGGCGCGCTCGAGCGCGCTGCGGCGGAAGACCTGGGGCGTCTGCACCGCCCAGAGCGCCGAGCGATCGAGCGTCTCGATCACGCCGCCGCCGTCGTCCGCGCGCTTGATCGTGTCGGTGACGGGAGCGGCCGCGATCGCCGCGTCCGCACCGGTCGTCGGCGCGCAGCGCCGAGACCGTGCGCTCGAGCAGCCCGGTGCTCACGAGCGGGCGTGCGGCGTCGTGCACGAGGACCGGTCTCGCACTCGCCGGCTGCGGCGAGCGCGATCGCCACGGACTCCGAGCGCGCAGCTGCCTCCTGTGACGGCCGTCGACGCCCGCGGGCGCCGTCGCGCCGCGCGGGCAGCGCGACGACGATCCGCTCGAGTCCCTGCATGCGGCGAGACGCGTCGAGGCTCCAGTCGAGCAGCGGGCGTCCCGCCGAGCTCGACGAGCGCCTTCGGGCGTCCTGCGCCGAGGCGCTCGCCGCTGCCGGCGGCGACGATCAGTGCGACTGTCATGGCAAGGGGGGCTGTCGCGCACGCGGCAAGCGAGCAATCGCTCGTTGCTGCCGCGTGCGCGAGAGCCTCGTTACTTGGCTCCGGCCACCGCGAGCTGGGCGTTGGCGGAATCGGCGAGCAGCTCGTCGAGGTAGTTCTCGGCCTCTTCCTCGTCCTTGTCGAGCGCGTACATCAGCTCGGACGCGAGGATCTTCTTGGTGCGGGTGAACATCTGCTTCTCGCCCGTCGACAGGCCCTTCTCGCTCTCGCGCAGCGAGAGGTTGCGGACGACCTCGGCCAGCTCATAGATGTCGCCGGTCTTGATCTTGTCGCGGTTGTGCTTGAAGCGACGGTTCCAGTTCTTGGGCATCTCCGAGACTTCGTCGCGGAGGACATCGAGCACCTTCTTGACGGTTTCCTCATCGATCACCCGGCGCAGACCCGCCAGTGCGGCGTTCTCCGTGGGGACGCGGACGGTCATGTCGTTGTGGAGGATCTTGATCGTGAGGTACTCGCGGCGTTCGCCGAGGATCTCCATCTCCTCCTTCTTGAGGACCTTGCCCGCCCCGTGATGGGGGTATACGACGTGGTCTCCGAGCTCGAACTCGATGTACTCGACCTCACGGGTGACCTCGAGTTCCTCCGTCAGTGCTGCGTCTTCGGTTACTTGTGCGGGAATGGTGTCCTCCTTTGCTATGGCCGACCATTAGCGGCGGCCCTTGATTCAAGTCTGCAGGTAGCGATCCACGAGATTCAGCTCCTGCAGCCTGCGCAGGCCCTCGCGGATGTCCTTGGCGCGGATCTCGCCCACGCCCTCGACCGCCTCGAGCTCGGCGTCGCTCGCGCGCCAGAAGCTCGTCCAGGCCCGCCGAAATCGGCGACGATCTGCGCGACGACCAGCTTGGGCAGTCTTGGGATGCGGCCCAGCACGCGATACCCGCGCGGCGAGACCGGGTAGTCGAGCGTGTTGAGCTTGCGGTCGTAGCCGAGCAGCTCGGCGAGGCGGCCGAAGTCGAGCAGGTCCTGGTGGGCGAGGCGGCCGATCTCTTCGAGCGCGGCGGCGAAGGCCTCGTCGGAGTAGCCGGAGAGGTAGTCGCGCACCAGCGCCGACTTCTCGGCGGCCGCGCCGACCATCGTCTCCTCGAGCTGCATCTCGATCAGGCGTCCCTCGCTGCCGAGCTCGACGATGTAGCGCTCGATCTCGACCGCCATCCTCGTCACGAGCTCCGAGCGCTGCAGGACCGTGAGGACGTCGTGCAGCGTCGTGCCGCCCTCGAACTCCAGCGCCGTCAGCCGCGTCGAGACCTGGTCCAGGCGGGTGCGGAACTTGTCGAGCGTCGCGAGCGCCTGGTTGGCCTTCGCGAGCACCACAGGGATGTCCTCGAGGATGTACTTGGCCCCGTCGACGTACACGGAGACGACCTCGCGGCGCTGGGAGATCGCGAGCACGAGAGCGTCGGTCTGCTTGGAGACGCGCTCGGCGGTCCGGTGGCGGGTTCCCGTCTCGTGGGAGAGGATCGTCGGATCGGGCATCAGCTGGACGTTCGCCATCGTGATCTTGGTGGCGTTCGCGTTGAGGATGATCGCGCCGTCCATCTTCGCGAGCTGGTAGAGGAACGCGGGGGTGTAGTCGATCTCGAGCTTGATGCCGCCGGAGTTCAGAAAGCTGAGGTCTTCCGGCTCGCCGATGACGATCAGTCCGCCCGTGCGGGCGTGCAGGATGCTCTCGATTCCCTCCCTCAGCACCGTGCCGGGCGCGATCATCTCCAGCGCCCTCATCAACCCCGGATCCGGTCTGACTTCGTTGTCGAGATCTTCTCCGGATCGTGGTGCCACAACCCCAATTCTAGGGCATCGGGGGCCGCCTCAGCGTCACCGACAAGGGTGTCGGTCTGCGGGCCGCCTCTACGCCTGCGCCGGATGCTCCCTGACGAGCGCCACAGGCGAGCTCGAGAGGTCCGGGAGCCTGCGGGCGCGAACGTCGTCCGGGCCGGTGGGGAGCGCGAGCGCGAGCGCCTCGCGAAGGGTCGCCGCCTCGCATGCCGATCCTCCGCTGTCGGGCGGCGCGATCACCCCTGCGAGCCCGTGCTTGGCGGCCTCCGCGAGCCTGCGCTCGGGGTGACCGACCCAGCGCAGCTCGCCTGTCAGCCCGAGCTCGCCGAACGCGCCGCGCGGCGTTCCACGCAGCGGCACGCCGCGGCTCGCGCTCGCGACCGCCAGCGCGACGGCGAGGTCGCACCCGGGCTCGTCGACCCTCACGCCGCCGACCACGTTCACGAACACGTCCGCGTTGCCGGTCCTCACACGCCCATGGCGCGAGAGGATCGCCAGCACGAGGGCCAGGCGGTTGCGGTCCAGCCCGGAGACGACACGCCGCGGCTGCTCGAGCTCGGACGGCGCGACGAGCGCCTGGACCTCGACGAGCAGGGGCCGCGAGCCCTCCATCGCCGCCAGCACCACGCTGCCTGGGGCACGCGTTGCCTCGGCCACGAAGCGGGCGGAGGCGTCGAGCACCTCGACGAGCCCTCCCTGGCGCATCTCGAACAGGCCGGCCTCGTTGGTCGAGCCGAAACGGTTCTTCAGCGCCCGGAGCTCGCGGTAGGGGCGCTCGCGCTCGCCCTCGAACTGCAGCACGCAGTCCACGAGGTGTTCGAGCACGCGGGGACCGGCGAGCGCACCGTCCTTCGTCACGTGGCCGACGAGGATCACCGCTATCCCGCGTGCCTTCGCGAGCTCCATGACCCTCGCGGCCACCTCGCGGACCTGGCCGACCGATCCCGGCGCGCCGGAGAGGTCGCCCGCCCCGAGCGTCTGCACGGAGTCGATCACGCAGGCCTGCGGCTGCTCGGCCTCGAGCGTGGCGAGCACCTCGTCCAGGTCGGTCTCGGCCAGGACGGGGACGTGCATGGCCCCGGGGGCGAGACGCTCTGCCCGGAGCCTGACCTGCTCCGCGGACTCCTCGCCGCTCACGTACAGCGTGCGGTGCCCGGCCTGCTCGAGATGCCCGAGCACCATGTTCGTGAGGGTCGACTTCCCGATGCCGGGCGAGCCGCCGAGCAGCACCAGGGAGCCCGGGACGAGTCCCCCTCCGAGGACGCGGTCGAGCTCGCCGATGCCTGTGGACATCCTTGCCACCGCTGTGGCTCCGACCTCCCTGAGCGGGCGCGGACCCTCTCTCGGCACGCCCGCCGGGCGCGGCGCACCCGAGCGCGTCTGCGTGCGCGCGCGTTTGCCGGAGCCCGCGCGGGGCGGCTTGACGGCCTCCTCGACGAGCGTGTTCCATGCTTCGCAGCCGGGGCACTGGCCGTGCCACTTCGCCGACTGCAGGCCGCACTCGGAGCAGACGTGAACTGATGTCCTTGCCATCGGCGTGAGACTACGCGCCGGTGGGGACGACAGCCTCGGGCGCCCGCGCGCTCAGCCGCAGCCGACGGAGGTGCTGCGCCGCTCCATCAGCAGCACGTCGCGCCAGCGCCCGTCGGGCATCTGCCCGACCCTCTCGCGCACGCCGACCTTCCGGAAGCCGCAGGCGCTGTGGAGCGCGATGCTCGCCTCGTTCTCCGGGAAGATGCCGGCCTCGATGGTCCAGAAGCCGGCCCTCTCGGAGGCCTCGATCAGGCCTGTGAGCAACGCCGTTCCGACGCCCCTGCCGGAGTGCGCGGGGTCGACATAGATGCTGACCGCGCCGACACCGCGGTAGACCTCGCGATAGGAGACGCGTGTCAGCGCCGCCCACCCCAGGATCTCTCCGTCCTGCGTTCGCGCGAGCAGCGCGGGCAGGCCCTCGCGGTGCGCCGTCCACTGCTCCCAGTCCGGGGCGGCCTCCTCGAATGTCGCCTCGCCACCGGCGATCCCCTGCTCGTAGATCCGGCGGGCGGCAAGGGACCAGTCCCCGGCCGTGAGCGGCGCGAGGAGCACCCGGTCGGGGATCGTGCTCAGCTGAGCCCTACTGCTCTGCTGGAGGCTCGGCCTCGGGCTCGCCGTCGGTCTCGGTGCTCGCCTCCGAGCCCGATCCCTCCGCACCCACGCCGACCGGTGTCTTCTGCTTCTTCGGGTTCACGATCGACAGGCGAACCTCGCCCTCCTGGTCGCCGTCCGCGGGGTCCACCACGACTGTCGCACCGGGGGTCAGCTGCTCGCGCAGCACGAAGTCCGCGAGCGGGTCCTCGATGTACCGCTGGATCGCTCGCCGCAGCGGACGGGCTCCCATAGAGGGATCCCAGCCCTTCTCAACGAGGAGGTCCTTCGCGGGCTCGGTGAGCTCGAGCTGAAGCTCGCGCTCGGCCATCGACTCCCGGATCCGCAGGAGCAGGAGCTCGACGATCTGCTTGATCTCCTCCTTCTGCAGCTTGTGGAAGACGATCACGTCGTCGATGCGGTTCAGGAACTCGGGGCGGAAGACTTTCTTCAGCTCGCCCATGATCCGGTTCTTCATGTCGTCGTAGGTGATCCCCGTCTCGTCGTCGGAGACCGCGAAGCCCAGCGGGGTGTTGCGCGCGATCTCGGCAGCGCCGATGTTGGACGTCATGATCACGATCGCGTGCCTGAAGTCCACCGTGCGCCCCTGGGCGTCGGTGAGCCGTCCGTCCTCGAGGATCTGCAGCAGGATGTTGAAGACATCCGGGTGGGCCTTCTCGATCTCGTCGAGGAGCAGCACGCTGTAGGGCTTGCGGCGGATCGCCTCGGTCAGCTGGCCGCCCTCGTCGTAGCCGATGTAGCCGGGGGGCGAGCCGACGAGCCTGGAGACCGCGTGCTTCTCCATGTACTCCGACATGTCGATCCGCACCAGCGCGTCATCGTCGCCGAACAGGAACTCTGCGAGGGTGCGCGCGAGCTCCGTCTTGCCGACGCCGGACGGCCCGAGGAAGATGAACGAGCCGGTCGGGCGCTTCGGGTCCTTCAGGCCGGCGCGCGAGCGCCTGATCGCCTTCGAGATCACCTCGATCGCCGGGTGCTGGCCGATCACGCGCTTGTGGAGTTCGTCCTCCATCCTCATCAGCTTCTGGGTCTCCGCCTCGGTGAGCTTGAAGACCGGGATGCCGGTCCACATCGAGACGATGTCCGCGATCTCCTCTTCGCCGATCGACGGACGCTCTCCCGACTCGCCCGATTCCCAGGCCTGCTCGAGCTCGCGTTTCTTGTTCGTCAGCTTGCGCTCCTTGTCGCGCAGGGCCGCAGCCTTCTCGAACTCCTGAGCCTCGATCGCGGCCTCCTTGTCGCGGCGCGTGCTCTCAACTTCGCCCTCGAGCTCGCGGTTCGCCGGCGGCGAGGTCATCGACTTGATGCGCATCCTGGACGCCGCCTCGTCGATCAGGTCGATCGCCTTGTCCGGGAGGAAGCGGTCTGAGATGTAGCGGCTCGCGAGTTCACCCGCGGCACGCAGCGCCTCGTCTGTGATCTGGACCTTGTGGTGCTGCTCGTAGCGGTCCCGCAGACCCTGGAGGATTTCGACGGTCTGGTCGATCGTCGGCTCCTCGACCCGGATCTGCTGGAAGCGCCGCTCGAGTGCGGAGTCGCGCTCGAGGTACTTGCGGTACTCGTCCAGAGTCGTGGCACCGATCGTCTGGAGCTCGCCGCGCGCCAGCGCAGGCTTCAGGATCGACGCCGCGTCGATCGCGCCCTCGGCCGCCCCCGCACCGACGAGGTTGTGAAGCTCGTCGATGAAGAGGATGATGTCGCCGCGCTGGGTGATCTCCTTCATCACCTTCTTCAGGCGCTCCTCGAACTCTCCGCGGTACTTCGAGCCGGCCACGAGGGCGGCGAGGTCGAGAGTGTAGATCTGCTTGTTCTTGAGCAGCTCGGGCACCTCTGAGCTCGTGATCCGCTGGGCGAGCCCCTCGACCACTGCAGTCTTGCCGACGCCCGGCTCGCCGACCAGCACCGGGTTGTTCTTGGTGCGGCGGGAGAGGATCTGCATGATCCGCTCGATCTCGGTCTCGCGTCCCACGCATGGGTCGAGCTTGCCCTCGGAGGCGAGCTTCGTGAGGTTGCGGCCGAACTGGTCGAGCAGCTTGGAGGACTTCTTGCCCTCCCCCGGTGCCGCGCCCGCGCCGGAGCCGGCGCTGCCCGCCTGTCCCTGGCGCCGTCCGCCGGGGCCGGAGAGCATGCGGATCACCTCGTTGCGGATCTTCTCGGAGTCGGCGTCGAAGTCGAGCAGGATGCGTGCCGCGACCCCCTCGTTCTCGCGCACGAGCCCGAGCAGGATGTGCTCGGTGCCTATGTAGTTGTGTCCCAGGCTCAGTGCCTCGCGCAGCGCGAGCTCGAGCACCTTCTTGGCGCGCGGCGTGAACGGGATCTGCCCGGACGTGACCTCCTCACCGGAGCCGACGATGCGCACCACCTGTGCGCGCACACGCTCGACGGTGATGTCCAGGCTCTCGAGGACGCGGGCCGCCAGACCCTCCTCCTCGCGGAGCAGTCCCAGCAGGATGTGCTCGGTGCCGATGTAGTTGTGCTTGAGGGTGCGCGCCTCCTCTTGAGCGAGGACGACCACCTGCCGGGCACGTTCTGTAAATCGCTCGAACATTGTGTGATCCCTTCCTTCTAGGACGATGCCTTTAAGGAGTACGCGTGGTCCAAATTCCCCTCGGGAGCAGTCTACCAATCGGTACCCCTGCCCTCGCGCCGTCCATCGGCCGCAGCCGGCCCCACCTTGACAGGCGGGCGCTATCGGCCGTTTTCTCTCCGTTGAGGGCGCTGCGCGGGACGGTTCAGTCGCGCATCGCGGGGAAAAGCACGACCTCGCGGATCGAGTCTCGCCCGCTGAGCAGCATCACGAGGCGGTCTATCCCCAGGCCGACGCCGCCGGCCGGCGGCATTCCCTGCTCCAGCGCCTGCACGAACACCTCGTCGTAGGGCTGCACCTCGTCCTCGCCCTGTCCCGCGAGACGCTGCTGGGCGTCGAAGCGCTCACGCTGCACGTCGGGGTCCGTCAGCTCGCTGAACGCGTTCGCGATCTCCATCCCGCCGACGAACGCCTCCCAGCGCTCGACGAGCCCCTCGCGTGTGCGGTGCTCGCGCGCCAGCGGCGATATCTCGACGGGATAGTCCATCACGAACGTGGGCTGGGTCAGATGGGGCTCGACGAACTTCGACAGCAGGTCATCGGCGAGCGCCGGCCAGCTCAGACCCTGTGTGTTCATCTGCAGGCCGGCTGCCTCGATCGCCGCGACGAGCTCCGGGGCGCTCCTGTGGGCGCTCACGTCGATCCCGGTCTGGCGCTCGATCGCCTCCACGAAGCCCACGCGCTGCCAGCGCGAGGAGAAGTCGATGTCCCCGTCGTAGCCAACGGCCGCGGCGGCTGCGGCGACGACCTGTTCCAGACGGGCGGCCTCGTCCTCGTAGTCGGCGTAGGCCTCGTACCACTCGACCATCGTGAACTCGGGGTTGTGCTTGTGGGAGAGGCCCTCGTTGCGGAAGTCCTTGCCGAGCTCGTACACGCGCTCCAGGCCACCGACGATGCAGCGCTTGAGATACAGCTCGGTCGCGATCCTCAGGTACAGGTCCCTGTCCAGGGCGTTGTGGTGGGTCGTGAACGGGCGTGCCAGCGCTCCACCGTAGAGGGGCTGCAGGACCGGGGTCTCGACCTCGACGAAGCCGGCGCCGTCGAGGTACCCGCGGACCGCGCTGATGATGCGCGCGCGGTCCACGAACAGGGTGCGCGTCTCCTGGCTGGCCATCAGGTCGAGCTCGCGGCGCCGGTAGCGGGTCTCGACGTCGCTGAGACCGTGGTGCTTGTCGGGGGGCGGCCGCAGCGCCTTCGCGAGGATCTGGAAGCTCTCGACGCGCAGCGAGATCTCGCCGTGCCGGCTGCGTATCGCGGACCCGTCCACCCCGATCATGTCGCCGAGGTCGAGCGAGAGCAGCAGGTCGAACCGCTCGCGGCCGAGGATGTCTACGCGGGCGTGGAGCTGAATCTTGCCGGAGCGGTCGACGAGATCGAGGAACGCCGCCTTGCCGGCTCCCCGCCGCGCGGCGATCCTGCCCGCGACGCGGTGGTGCTCATCGGTTTCCTGCCCTGCCTGCAGGTGCTCGTATGCGGGCAGGATGCTCTCGATCGGCTCGGCTCCCGGGAACGAGTACGGGAATGCACTCTCGTCGGACTCGCGCAGGCGCCGGGCCTTCGCACGGCGCTCGGCCATCAGCTCGGGCAGGCCGTGACCCGCCGACTCGCCGGAAGGCTCTCCCTGCTCGGCTGCGCTCATCGCAGCGAGCCTACTCGAGGCCGACGTCGATCTTGGTGATCTTGAGCTTGCGCGCCGGCCCCCGCGGAACCTTGACGGCGACCGTCTCGTTCCGTTTGTGCCCTATCAGGGCGCGGCCGACCGGCGACTCGTTCGAGAGCTTCTGCTGGTCCGGCTTCGCCTCGGCGGAGCCGACGATCGTGTACTTGGACGACTTGCCGGTCTTTTCGTCCTTGACGTGCACGACGGAGCCGACCTGCACGACGTCGGTGGAGAGGTCCTTGGCCTGGATGACGGTGGCCATGCGCACCTTCTCCTGGAGCTGGGCGATCCTGCTCTCGAGCATCGCCTGCTCGTTCTTCGCGTCGTCGTACTCGGAGTTCTCGGCGATGTCGCCGAACTCCCTGGCCTCCTTGATGCGCTGCGCGACCTCTTTGCGCTTCTCGGTCGAGAGCAGCTCGAGCTCATCCTTGAGCTTCTCCAGTCCTTCAGGTGTGAGGATGACGTCCTTCGGCAATGTGACCCTCGTTCGCGGGTTGTGTGGATCCGGCCTGCAATATGCAAAACCCCGCTGCGAGCGGGGACGTCCCAGACCGGAGGGCTTGAGCGAGCGCAGCAGTATAGCGCGGCCGCGCCGACCCCCGGAAAGGCTCAGGCGGTGCCCGCCAGCGGCCGGCAGGCCGCATCGAGCAGCTCCCTGGCCTCGTCCACGCCGGGGGCGCTCTGCAGAGCCCGCTGCAGCTCCCTGGCCTGCGCCGGCGCGAGCTGCAGGCGGGCTACATACCAGGGGTAGAACTTGCGCAGGTAGCGGCCCGCACGCTCGGGTCCGAGGTGCTCGGCCGCGCGGTCCATCGTCCAATCGAGCTCGTCGAGGATCTCCCGCGTCCCGGGCTGCCCGTCGCGCCCTTCCAGGAGCTCCTGGAAGATCCAGGGATTGCCGAGCGCCCCGCGGGCGAGCATCACCGCGGCCGCGCCGGTGCTCTCGAACGCCTCGTGCACGCGCCGGGCGTCGCTCAGGCCGCCGGTGATGATCACCGGCGCCGGCAGCGAGCTCGCCAGCTCGGCTGCGAGCTCATAGTCCGGGGTGCCCTTGTGGTGGACGGCGGCGGAGCGCGGGTGGAATGCGATGCCCGCGACACCCGCCTCGGCGACGAGCCTGTGCGCGAGGTCGAAGCCGCTCCTGTCGCCGGCGCGCAGGCCCGAGCGCAGCTTCACGGTCACCGGCACGCCGCTTCCGGCGCCCTGCACCGCGCCGGCGGCGAGAGCGACGGCGAGATCGGGGTCGGCGAGCAGCTGCGGCGCCGGCGCCCGTGCGCCTGACCTTGGCACCGGGCAGCCCATGTTGATGTCGATCGCGTCGGCGCCGATGGCGGCGACGTGAGCGGCGGCCTCGCGCATGATCGCCGGGTCCTCGCCGAAGAGCTGGATCGAGACGGGCCCGCCGGCGTGCTCGCGCGGGTCGATGCGGAGCATCTCGTTGCAGGTCTTGCTCGTTGCGGTGGTGGATCGCGTGCGAGGAGACCATCTCCGAGACGGCCATCCCGGCGCCGTAGCGCTTGGCCTGCAGGCGCACGAACCAGTTGCCGATCCCGGCGAGCGGGGCGAGCAGCACGCGGTTGGGCACGGGCAGGCGGCCCGAGCATCCAGGGGTCGGTGAGCGAGCGGCCGTGGTTGCACAGGCCCATTGTTGCGATGTTCAGCTGTTGCGCTCGTGCAGCAGGCGCAGGCCGGTCAGCGTGAGCAGGTCGTCGACCTCGTCGATCTCCTCGGTGTAGGGCACGACGAGCCGGGCGAGGCCGCCGGTGGCGACGACGTGCGTCCGCTCGCCCAGCTCGTCGTAGAGGCGGCGGAGGATCGCGTCGATCGCGCCCGGCGTAGCCGAAGACGACGCCGGAGCGGATCGCGTCGATCGTGTTCTTGCCGATCACGCTCGCGCGGCGGCGCGAGGTCGATCTTCGGCAGCCGCGCGCCGCGCTCGGAGAGCGCTTCAAGGGAGATCTCGATCCCGGTCATCAGCGATCCGCCGACGTAGTCGCCCTCGCGCGGAGAGCGACGTCGAAGGTGGTCGCGGTGCCGAAGTCGACGCACACGGCGAGCCCGCCGAAGCGCTCGCTCGATCGCGACGGCGTTGACGAGGCGGTCGGCGCCGATCTCGCGCGGGTTGTCGTAGCGGATCGCCATGCCGGTCTTGGTGCCCGGGCCCGACGGCGAGCATGTCGTGGCCCAGGTAGCGGGCGGCCATCTGCGGTCCACTCGGGCTCGAGCTGGGGCACGGTCGAGGAGACGATCGAGGCGGTCGACATCGTCGAATCCGTAGCCGCGCAGCTCCAGCAGGTTGCTGCAGCGCCGCGCCGAGCTCGTCGGCGGTGGACTGGCGCACCGTCGCAAAGCGCCAGTGCTCGAGCAGCTCTTCGCCCGCGGAAGGCCCCGAAGTGGGTCTGAGTGTTGCCGACGTCGACAACCAGGAGCATCGCGGACCATTATGCTCGGCGCGCGACATGAGCGCGCACGCGACCCAAGCTCTACGTACTGCCCGGCTCGCATCCCTGCGCCGCCGTCGAAGAGGCGATGCGCCGCAAGGCGATCGACTACGAGCGCGTGGACCTGCTGCCGCTGATGCCACATCTCGTGGGGCCGCTGCGCTACGGCGGTACCACCGTGCCCGGAATGCGGGTCGGCACCGAGCGCATCGTCGGCTCGCGCAGGATCATGCGCCGGCTCGACGAGATCGCACCCGAGCCGCCCCTGCTGCCGCCCGTCGGCGACCCGAACCGCGCGCTGGTGCTCGAGGCCGAGCGCTGGGGCGATGAGGTCCTGCAGAGCGTTCCGCGGCGGCTCATCGACGTCGCGTTCCTGCGTCGAGCCGTCAGCGATGGAGAGCTATGCCGGTGATGCCCGCCTGCCGCTCCCGCCCGCGCTGCTGAGGCCCGGGCTGCCGCTGACGGCCCGCCTGATGGCGCGGAAAAACGATGCGAGCGACGAGAGGGCGAAGGCCGACATCACAGCGCTGGCGGGGCAGCTGGACCTGATCGAGCGGTGGATCGAGGAGGGCGTGCTCGGAGGCGAGCATCCCAACGCCGCGGATCTGCAGATCGGGAGCACGCTCGCGCTGCTGATGAGCATCGGCGACGTGCGCCCGCTCATCGAGGGCCGCCCGGCGGAGCGCCTCACCCTCTACTTCCCTCCGCTGGCGGGCGAGGTCCCCGCGGGCACCCTGCCCGCGCACTGGTTCGCCCCGGCCGGCGCGTCCTGAGCGACGGTCTGCCGGCGTCAGCCGCGGCGGGCGAAGTCCAGCGGCGGCCCGGCCCAGCGGACGCCCTCCTGGAGGTCCAGTGCGGCGAGAGCGTCCGCGAGACGCTCCCCGCCCGGCGCGGTCATCTCGAAGTCGAGCTCCAGCGCGGGAATCAGGACGAACCTGCGCGCGAGCAGCTGCTCGTGCGGGAGCGTCATGCGTTCCTCGTTCACGCGCAGGCCTCCCACGAGCAGGATGTCGATGTCGATGACGCGCGGTGCGTGACGGGCCGATGCCGTGGCACGACCGAGCTCGCGCTCGATCTCCTTGACGATGCCCAGGAGCTCGAGCGGGTCCGTGTCGGTCTGCACGAGCAGGCATGCGTTCAGGAAGCTCGGCTGGTCGAGGATCTCCCCGACGGGGTCGGTGTCGTAAGTGCTCGAGCTCGACAGCACGACACATCCGCCGTGCTCGATCGCGTGGACCGCGCGCTGCAGGTTCGCGCGCCGGTCGCCGACGTTCGAGCCGAGCCCGAGCAGGGCGGTGCGTGCCTCCATGCTCGGGCCGCCGGGTCTAGGCGGCGCGGGTGGTCTGCAGGCCGGCGGCCTGGACCTTCTCGCCCATCGCCTGGGCGAACGGGAGCAGGCCGGAGATGGGCCGCAGCATCACCGTGAAGTCGTCGATCAGGCCGTCCTCGTTGATGCGCAGCAGGTCCATCCCCTCGATCTCGCGGCCGCCGATCGCGGCGCGGAAGATGAGCGCGTGGACGCCGTCGCCCTCGAGCTCGTCGGTGTAGCGGAAGTCCTCGAATGTCTGCGAGACGATCCTCAGCAGGTCCCCGACGGTCTCGCGACCGACGAACGGGTGGAAGGTCGCGGGGCTGTGGAACTCGATGTCCGGTGCGAGCAGCTCTCGCGCCGCGTCTATGTCCCACCGCTCGACCGCCTCGCGGAATGAGGTCGCTGCGTTCATCGGCTCACCGTCCCCGTGTTCTCGTTTGGCCCTCGGATGCGCACACGGTAGCCGCTCGCGCGTCCCGGCGTGAGGGCCGGGTCAGTCGCTCGCTTCGCGCCAGACCTCGACCGAGACCTCGTCGACGCTGAGCGCGATCGGCGGCTCCGGCTTGCTCGCCTTGACCCATACGCCCTCTAGCTCGTAGTCGGCGAGCAGACGGTCTGCGATCGTGCTGCAGAGCCGCTCCAGGGTGCGGTGTGAGCGCTGCTGGGCGACGAGTGCCACCAGCTGGCAGACCTCGGCGTAGTCGACGGTGTCCTCGATCGAGTCGGTGACCGTCGCGTCTGTTTCCCCGACGTCGAGCCGCATGTCGATGACAAGGCGCTGGCCGACCTCGCGCTCGGCGTCGCTGACGCCGTGGTGGGTGTAGAGGGAGAGTCCGCTGATCTCGATCGTCACGGACTCCGCGGCGTCCTCGGCATCCTCCTCGAGGTCGTCGTCGTCGACCTCGTCCGGGTCCTCGGGGGGATCTTCGCCGCTCATGCCGCGCCAAACGTAGCAGCCGCCAACGCGAGCGCGTCGCTGACATGGCCGACGTCGTGCACGCGGAAGACGCTGGCGCCCCGCTCCATCGCGATGAGGTTCGTGGCGATCGTCCCGCCGAGCCGGTCCACCGAGTCGGGTGCCCCGCCGGCGTCGCGGATGACCGTCGCGATGAAGCTCTTGCGCGAGGTCCCGATCACGACCGGGGAGCCGAGCTCGACGATCTCGTCCAGCCGGTCGATGAGCGCGAGGTTGTGGGCCACCGTCTTGCCGAAGCCGATGCCGGGGTCGAGCATGATCGCGTCCTGCGCGATGCCCGCGCCGACGGCATAGTCCGTGCGCTCGCTCAGGAACGCGCGGACGTCCTGGACGACGTCCGCATAACGGGGGTCCTTCTGCATCGTCCGAGGCTCGCCGAGCATGTGCATCAGACAGCAGCCCACGCCTGCGGCGGCGACGACGCCCGCCATCTCCGGGTCCGCCCTGAGCGCCGTCACATCGTTCACGATGCGCGCGCCCCGCTCGATGGCGGCGGCCGCGACCGCCGCCTTCGAGGTGTCTATCGAGATGCGTGCCCCGACGCCCTCGGCGGCCAGTCCCTCGAGTACCGGCAGCACGCGGCGGAGCTCCTCGCGCTCGGAGACCGGCTCGGCGCCGGGTCGCGTCGACTCGCCTCCGATGTCCAGGATGCCCGCGCCCTGCTCCACGAGCTCGAGGGCATGCGCGATCGCCGCGTCCGCGTCGAGGAACGCGCCGCCGTCCGAGAAGGAGTCGGGCGTCACGTTGACGATCCCCATGACCGTGTAGGGGCGGTCCATGCGGATGAGCCTACGGCCTGCGGGTGCGGCCGTGGAGGCTCCGGGGCCTGGGCGGCTGCTCAGACGGGCTCGGGGCGCTCTTTGTCGGTGGCGCGGATCTCCGCGGTGCCACCTGCGAGCCCCGGGCGGGGAACCGTGCGCGGAGCTTCGCGCTCGGGCCTGTCGACGGAGGTCGGCGGCGCGGGGAGCTCTGGGGTCGAGCCCTCCTCGATGCCGTAGACCTCCTCCTCACTCTTGCCTGCGAGCAGAGCCAGGAACTCTTCCTTCTCGATCGTCTCGCGCTTGACGAGGATCTCGGACAGGTTTTTCAGGTCGTGCTCGTGCTCGGTGAGGATCGAACGTGCCCGCTGGTGGGCGGACTCGATGATCCGGCGTACCTCGTCGTCGATCTCCCGTGCGATTTCGTCCGAGTAGTCGGGCTCGGTGGTGAACTCGCGGCCGAGGAACGGCTGGCCGTGGTCGTGGCCGTAGACCCGCGGGCCGAGTTTCTCGCTCATGCCGAAGCGCATGACCATCTGCTTGGCGGTCGCGGTCACCTTCTCGATGTCGTTTGACGCGCCGGTCGTTATCTCGCCGAACACGAGCTCCTCCGCGGCGCGGCCGCCGAGCGTCATCGCCATCGTGTCCTCTAGCTCGGCGCGCGTGGTGAGGAAGCGGTCCTCCTGCGGCATCGAGATCGTGTAGCCGAGCGCCTGGCCACGCGAGATGACCGAGATCTTGTGCACCGGGTCGGAGTGCTCGAGGAAGTGGCCGACGATCGCGTGCCCCATCTCGTGGTAGGCGGTGATCAGCCGCTCTTTCTCGCTCATCACCCTGGTCTTCTTCTCGGGGCCGGCGATCACACGCATGATCCCCTCCTCGAGCTCTTCCTGGCCGATCTCGCGCTTGCCGGTGCGTGCGGAGAGGAGCGCCGCCTCGTTGATGAGGTTCGACAGGTCAGCGCCCGTGAAGCCGGGGGTCTGGCCTGCGAGTGCGTCGATGTCGATGACCTTCGCGAGGGGCTTGCCGCGGGTGTGCACCTCGAGGATCTTCGCGCGGCCCTTGCGGTCCGGGCGGTCCACCGCGATCTGGCGGTCGAAGCGGCCGGGGCGCAGCAGCGCCGGGTCGAGGATGTCGGGGCGGTTGGTCGCGGCGATCATGATGATGTTGTCCTTCGCCTCGAAGCCGTCCATCTCGACGAGCAGCTGGTTGAGGGTCTGCTCGCGCTCGTCGTGGCCTCCGCCGAGACCCGCGCCGCGGTGACGGCCGACGGCGTCGATCTCGTCCATGAAGATGATGCAGGGGCTGTTCTGCTTCGCCTGCTCGAACAGGTCCCTGACGCGCGAGGCACCGACGCCCACGAACATCTCGACGAAGTCAGAGCCGGAGATCGAGAAGAACGGCACCCCGGCCTCGCCGGCGACCGCGCGGGCGAGCAGGGTCTTGCCGGTTCCCGGCGGCCCGTAGAGCAGGACCCCCGTCGGGATCCTCGCTCCGAGCGCCTGGAACTTCTTCGGGTTCTCCAGGAATTCCTTGATCTCGTGGAGCTCCTCGACGGCCTCGTCGACACCCGCGACGTCGCGGAACGTGATCTTCGGGGAGTCCGCCGACATCCGCTTGGCGCGGGACTTGCCGAACGACATCACTTTGGAGCCGCCGCCCTGGACCTGGTTCATCAGGAAGATCCAGAAGCCGAAGAACAGGACGAACGGGATGATGTACGTGAGCAGGCTCAGGAGCGCGCTGCTCTTTTCCGATTCGATGTTGAACGGGACGCTCGCCTTTTCCAGCTGTGCGATCAGCTGCGGGGCGGCCTGTTCGATGAAACCGACTTCGTAGCTTTCCCCGTCCTTGAGCTTGACTTCGAGGGCTTTGCCCTTGTTCTTGAGCTCAGCCGACTTGACTTCGCCTGCGGGGATCTCCTTCGTGACCAGCGTCTGGTAGCTGTGCGAGCGGTGGTTCTGGTTGCCCGGGTTGACCAGTTTGACCGCGAGGAACGCCAACACCACAACGATGAGGATCGGGAACGCGGCGCTCTTGAAGAAACGGCTCATGACGAGATCCAGGGGCCCTGAGGACCTGCGTTGGTCGTGGCCACGGGTTCCCTAGCGTACCATGAACGCCCTGATTCTCCCCCCGCTTTGCGGGGTCTGTGCGGGGTCGACATCGCCGCCCGTCCTAGCTCTCGAGGACCGCTACGAACGGCAGGTTGCGATGGCGCTCCTGGTAGTCGAGCCCGTATCCGACGACGAACTTGTCGGGTATCTCAAAGCCGATGTACCGCGTCGGCAGGTCCACCTTGCGCCGCTCGGGCTTGGTCAGCAGCGCGCAGACCTCGAGTGTCCGCGGATTGCGGGAGCCGAGGTTGCGGAGCAGGTACTGCAGGGTCAGGCCTGAGTCGACGATGTCCTCGACGATGAGCACATCACGATCATCGATCGCAGCGTCGAGATCCTTGAGGATCCGCACGACGCCGGAGGAGTCGGTGGCCGAGCCGTAGGACGCGACCGCCATGAAGTCGACCTCCACCGGGATGTCGATGAAACGCATCAGGTCGCTAAGGAAGAACACGGCGCCCTTGAGCACGCCCACGAGCAGCAGGGGGCGACCGGCGTAGTCCTTCGAGATCTGCTCGCCGAGTTCAGCGACGCGTCGCTGCAGTTCCTCGGCCGTGACGAGCACCTCGCCCAGGCCGGGCTCGATGGAAGCGCTCGCTGGTGTGCCCACGCCGGGGAGTCTAGCCCGCGGGCGGCGTCACCCTGGGCGCGCGGGGCTCCAGCCTGCGCATCCGGAGCATCCCGTCCTCGATCACCGCTCCCGCGCCGGCGCCGACGTGCAGCTCTGCGCTGCCGCCTCGGCGACCCAGGGCGATGATCTCCGCGACCCGCTCGCCCGCCTGCGGCGCGTAGGTGCCCGTGGCCTGCTCGGCGAGCCTGATGACGAGCAGCCGCGCGAGCGCGGCCGGCGCCCGCGCGAGGCGCTCGACGGGGATGCTCTGCGAGCCCGCGAGCTCGGCGGCGACGATCTCGTCGAGCAGCTCGGTCTCCTCGCGCAGCAGCGAGGCGGTCCTGAGCACGTTCGCCTCCGCCGCCGGGTGAATCGAGCGCAGCGCAGGGACGAGCTGGTGCCTGACCCGCGAGCGCGCGAACGCGGGGTCCTCGTTGCTCTCGTCCTCGCGCCAGGGCAGGCCGCGCTCGGAACAGTAGGAGGCCGTCTGCTCCCGTGTGACGTCCAGCAGCGGCCTGATCATCAGGCCCTCCTGGCGGACCATCCCGAGCAGCGCCCTGCGACCCGGTGACGCGCAGAGCCTGTAGAGGATCGTCTCGACCTGGTCGCTCGCGGTGTGGCCCGCCGCATAACGGCCTGACACGGCGCGTGCGAGCCGCTCGGCGGCGCGATAGCGGATCTCGCGCGCCCAGGCCTGCAGGTTTCCCGGCTCGCGGCCGTCACCCGGCGGCTCGCTGCCCGGCGAGATCGCCTGCAGCTCCACCCCGAGGCGTGCGCAGAGCTCGCCGCAGTGGATCTCGTCGAGCGGCGCCTGCTCGCGCAGGCCGTAGTTGACGTGCAGCGCGGTCACCTGCGCGGGCCCGAGCTCCTGCACGGCGACGTCGAGCAGACACGTGGAATCGCGGCCGCCCGAGAGCATCACCACGACCGGCCCGCCGCCAAGCAGGCCGCCCGCGCGCACGATCTCGCGGAGAGCCTCGCCGCTCATGGCTAGTCGCTCGAGGTGGCTGTGAAGAGCTCGGTCGCCTCGGAGAACCCCTTCAGCCTGACCTCGCCGATTCTGCTGAAGGTGACACCGTTGGCTCCTGCCGCGACGTCCACGACGGGCCGCGTGACGAGCACCTCCCCCGCCCCCGCGCGGGCGACCACGCGCGCCGCCTGGTTGACCTCGCGGCCGTAGTAGTCGCCGTCGCGGTAGATCACCTCGCCGACGTGCACGCCGATGCGGGCCGGCGGGTCCCTCTCGGAGAGCCCCTCCTGCAGCTCGACGGCCCAGGCCGTCAGCGCGGCGGCGTCCGAGCCCACGACCATCACCTCGTCTCCGAGCGTCTTCACGACGCGGGCGTCGACGGGCAGCGTCTCGCCGGCTGCCTTCACGAAGCGCTCGACGGTGCTGACCGCCGCCTCGTCGCCGCGCTCGACGGTGAGCTGGGCGAAGCCCGCGAGGTCGGCGAACGCGATAGCGACCCGCAGGCGGCCCTCGTCCAGCTTGTCGTCGCTGGCGTCGGCCTCCATGTGGCCGATCATGTCCTGCTCGACGAACTCGGCCAGCAGGCGACCGTGCAGATAGTTCATCAGGGGCGCGGCCAGCGGGAGGACGTCCCGCGTGAGGCCCTCGAGCTCCTCGGCGATCTCGGCGCTGGGCACGCCCGCCCGGATGAGCGGCTCGTGCACGTACAGGTGGATGAGCCGCACCTCCGCATCGGCGATCTGGGCGATCTTCTGCCCGTACACGCGCATCAGCTGCAGGTAGGCGGTGACGGGGAAGCCGGCGCCCATCACCGTCCCCGCGTACTTCAGGATCTGGACGTCCTCCTCCGTCAGGCCCTCGTCGCTGGGCGGGCTGAGCCCCATCGAGGCGAAGATCCGGCCGATCATCTTCGTGTCGAGGCCGCTCTCCCGCGAGGCCTGCTTGAGCGTGTACCGGGGCCCTGTGCTCTTCAGCAGCGTTTCGATGGGACCGCTGATCAGCTGCCCGCTCTCGCTGGCCCGCTTGATCTCCTCCAGCGTGTGGCCTCTGTCGCGCAGGCGGGCAACCACGCGCAGGTAGGCGAGCGAAGCTTGCGTCCACGAGCCGTCGTGGCCCGGCACCAGCCCCATCGAGACCCATCTCCGGATGGTGCTCGTCGAAACACCGACGCGGTCGGCGACCTCTGCGAGCGTCAGCTCGTCTTCACGTCCGGTGGTTTGGGCTGCTGGCTCGGACACTCAGGCCAGCGGCGCATGCGGCATTCCCATGCCCGGCAGTCTAAAGTCGCCGCCGGTGTCACACCGCGCGCCCTCCGAGCCCCTGCACCTGCGGCCGACCGCTCCGATGGCCGAGCGTGTGCTGCTGCCGGGGGATCCGGGCCGTGCGCTGATGCTCGCGCAGACGCTGCTGGAGGAGCCGCGGATGTTCAACCACCATCGCGGGTTGTGGGGCTACACGGGCATGGCCCCGGATGGGGAGCCCGCGACGATCCAGTCGACCGGCATGGGCGGCCCGTCGGCCGCGATCGTCTTCACCGAGCTGATCGGCCTCGGGGCCCGCCGCGCGATCCGCGTGGGTACCTGCGGCGCGCTCTCGCCCGAGCTCGGCCTGGGCGACCTTGTCGTCGCGCTGGATGCGATCGGCGCGGACGGCACATCGAGGGCGCTCGGGGCGGCCGAGCGCGTGCCCGCGGACCCCGACCTGTCGGCGGAGCTCGCACGCCGGGCGCCGGGCTCGCACGCAGGGACCGTCGTCAGCGTCGACCTGTTCTACGAGGACGGCCCGCGCGGCGGCGGCCGCGAGGGCATCGCAGTTGAGATGGAGGCTGCCACGCTGTTCGCACTAGGCGCAGGCGCCGGGGTGCCCGTCGCCTGCGTGCTCGCGGTGACCGACGTGTTCGCGCCGGACGACTCGCATACGCGCATCCCGGAGGCGGCGCTGCTCGAGGCCGCCGAGCGGATGGGCAGGGCCGCGCTCGCGGCGATGCCCGCCTGAGAGGTAGCTAGCCGGCCTTCGGTTTGGCGGCCGCCCTGCGTTTGGGGGTGCTTTTGGCTTTAGCGGGTTTCGCTGCGGGTTTTGGCTTCTCCGCCGCGTCGAGTTTCTCCGCGAGCGCCCTTATCTGCTCCTCGATCGCGTTCAGGCGCGCCTCGATGCCGCCGGGCACCTGCGCACGATCCAGGCGATCCACCCCGTCCTCGATCCCCTCGAGCCGATGAGAGACGGACCGCAGGCGCCTGGTCAGTCTTTCGATGTCCGCCGCCGACGGGATGTTGAGGGCCCCGAGCGCGACCTCCTGGGCCTGCGTCGCCTTCTCGCGCGCGTCGAACGCCCTGCCGAGGGCTCCGGTCAGCACAGGGTTTTCAAGAAGATCCGAGAGGGCCTTGCCCAGCCGCTCCTCGGTGGAGCCGCCCAGTCGCTCGCGCAGACCTTTGGCGGCGTTGCTCGCATCGGACATCGTCTGCTCCTGATCGTCGGTTCTCGTTGGGCCCTGCGGGCCGGGGCCGGCCCGCGGCCGGAACCCTCACCGGGAGGATACGGTGCAGCGATGCCCCAGCCGATCTTCGTCTTCGTGCAGTTGGAGTTTCCGTGGATCCTCGGCCCGGTCGACGGTCGCTACCTGGTGAGATCCCACGGAGATCCGGAGCCTGAGAGCGTGGTCGTCTTCGAAAGCCTCGAGGCCGGCGGCGACCGGTCGGTGCGCGGGTCGATCGCGCGCCGCCTTTCGGGCGCGACGGTCGAACCTGAACCGGACCCGGCTCCCGTCCCGACGTCGCGCGTGACGATCGTCGACCCGGTGCCCCTCTCGGCGGAGGTGCAGGCCCGCTCGTGGCTGGAGGACCTCGACTCGAGCAAGGATCTTCACGGGCACCTGGAGACCCTCAACCGTGTACTGCACCTGCACCGCCTGGCGTCCGCGGACCCCTACTCGCATGAGGTCTCCCCCGCGCAGGCGCTCGTGATCAGGGCCGGCTGGGGCGAGGGCGAGCAGGTCGCGTCCGGCCGGTGGCTGCACGCGCGCGAGATCCGCTGGAGGGGAGCGGGGCGCACGGCGCCCGCCCGCCGGCCGGGCCGGCGCGGGCGCTCGGCGGCGCTGCGCCCGCAGGAGCGGCTTGCGGCGCTGCTCGGCGCCCGCACCGCGAGCCTTCTCTGCGAGGAGCTCACGCTGAGGGCGCGCCTGGATCTCGAAGAGGGACGCCCGCGCCATGCTGCGATCGAGCTCGATCGCGCCCTGCAGGCGGCCGTCCCGGAGCTGCGTTCGGAGGGTCGGCAGGATCTCGCGGTCCGGATCGCCGAGCTCGAGCAGCTCGCCGGGCCCGTCGCGGCCCAGGCGGCGGCGTGCCTGTCACGCGCCGAGGGCTTCGAGCTGGACGCCGACGCGATCGCGCATGCGCTGTCGCGGCTCGAGGCGGCCCTGCGCGCGAGAACCGCGACCGGCTTCAGCGTCGGGTGAGCCTTGCCGCGAGCGCCGGCTGAACGCTGCCGCGTGTGGCTCAGCCCGCGGCGGCCCTGAGCTCGCCGGGCCCGTGCAGCGCGCCCTGGAACGCAAGGAGCTCAGCCACGACGTCTCCGCCCAGCCTCACTGCCGCGAGCTCGTCCAGCGGCGTGCGGCCCTGGGTGATGATCGCGACCTGACCGCCCGCCCGCAGCGTCAGCAGCGGCAGCCCCGCGACCGGGTGCACCTCGAGCGATGACCCGATGCAGAGCAGCAGGTCGGCGCGTTCGCACAGCGCCCGCGCCCGCAGCATCGCCCGCTCAGGGAGCATCTCGCCGAACAGGACCACGTCGGGGCGGACCGCCTGCCCGCACGCCTCGCAGCGCGGAACGCCGTCCGCGCGCTCCCGGACCTGCGTGCGGGCGGCGGCGAGCTCCATCTCCCGCCCGCATCCGGGGCACGAGCATGTGGCGATGCTGCCGTGCATCTCCACAACCTCGCGGCTGCCGGCGGCACGGTGGAGCATGTCGACGTTCTGTGTGATCACGCCGTCGAGGGCTCCTTTGAGCTCCATCTCGACGAGCACTCTGTGCGCGTCGTTGGGCGCCCGTCCTTCGAGGGTCGCGAATCTTTCGCCGTAGAAGCGCCAGAAGCGCTCGGGGTCCCGGCGGAACGCGTCGATGTGCGCGACCTGCATCGGGTCGACACCCTCCCAGATGCCGGTTCCGGGGGTGCGGAAATCCGGGATGCCCGACGGCACCGAGATCCCCGCGCCCGTGATCGCGACGATCGACCGCGCGCCGCGTGCGAGCTCCGCGAGGCGCTCGGTGGCGCCGGGGTCCTGTGTGCTCACGCCCTCGCCGCCTCAGCTTCCGGTGAAGTGGGGAGCACGTTTGCCCAGGAACGCGGAGATCCCCTCTCTGGCGTCGGAGCTGGCGAAGACCTGAGCGAACGCGCCCTTCTCGGCCTCGATGCCCTGGTCGAGGTCGCCGTTGCCGGAGACACGCTTTATCTCGGCGGCCGCCAGCGGAGCCTGGCCCGCGAGCCTGCGCGCCCACATGAGCGCCGTGTCCAGGAGCTCGTGGTCGTCGACGAGCCGGTTCACGAGCCCGAGCTCGTACGCTTCGTCCGCGAGGATCGGGTCCCCGACGAGGTTCATCTCGAGGGCCTTGTTGGTACCGACGAGGCGCGGAAGCCGCTGTGTTCCGCCAAAGCCGGGGATGATCCCGAGCTTGATCTCGGGCTGGCCGAACGTCGCCGACCGGGCGGCTATCCGCACGTCGCACGCCATCGCGAGCTCGCAGCCCCCGCCGAATGCGAGGCCGTTGACGGCGGCGATCGTGACGATCCCCTCCGAGCCGAGCTCGCGGAACAGGGCGTGCGCGCCGTTGATCAGCTGCGCCCCTGAGCTCTCGTCCATCGTCGTGAACGCCTTGATGTCCGCCCCGGCGCAGTAGAGCATCGGGTTCGAGGATGCGATCACCAGCGCACGGGTACCCGATGCCTTGACGTGATCCCAGACCTTCTGCAGGTCCTGCACGACCTGCGGGGAGATCGAGTTCATCTGGCCGTTCGCGAGCCATGCGATCGAGACGCCGTCCTCTCGCGTCTCCAGCTTGACGACCTCGGCCGGCTGCTCGGCGTCCGGCTGCGGGTAGGCGTAGAAGCCCTGGCCGCTCTTCTGCCCGAGCCTGCCCTGCGCGACCAGCCGCCGCAGGATCGTCGGAGGCGCGAAGCGCTCACCGAACTTCTCCTGTGCGTTCTCCATCCGCTCAAGGACCGTGTCAAGGCCCTCGACGTCCGCCTTCATGAACGGCGGCAGCAGCCCCCGGCGGGGGTCAAGGCCCGCGCCGGCCATCATCCCGAAGTCGATGTCGCGGTGGCTGGCAACGCCCTCCTCGAGCACCAGGCATGCCTCCAGGAGGGTCTTCAGCGAGAGCAGCTCCACGAGCTCGGCGATGTCGGGCTCTGCCTCGCCGTCGAGGTTCGGCTCGCCCTGGGGGTTGTAGAAGCCGTCCCCGCCGGTCTTTGCCCCGAGCTTGCCGTTCGCGACGAGCTTCTGCATCCCCTTGGGCACGTAGAAGCGTTCCTCGCCGTAGGACTCGACGAGGTGCTCGGCGACGTGCAGCACGGTGTCGAGGCCGAGCAGGTTGACGAGCAGGTAGGGACCGACCGGTACGACGCCCGCCGCTCCCACGCCCTCATCGATCAGTTTGATCGACAGGCCCTTCTCCTCCTGCTCGCGCCAGATCTCGGCGATCCCGGAGTTCAGGATCCGGTTGACGACGAAGCCGGGGACCTCGACGCAGGTGATCGGCTGCTTGCGTATCGACTGCGCGAACGTGACGGCGGCCGTGACGGTCTCCGCCGATGTCTCGTCCCCCTCGACGATCTCGATCAGCGGCATGACCGACGCCGGGTAGAAGTAGTGGAAGCCGACGACCTTCTCGGGCCGCAGGGTGGCTTCGCCGATCTCGGTGATCGAGAGAGAGGAGGTGTTCGAGGCGAGGATGGCGTGCCCGGGGGTGGCCGCGTCGAGCTCCGCGAAGACGCTCTGCTTGATGTCCATGCGCTCGGGGACGGCCTCGACGACGAAGTCCACGTCGCCGAACGCCTCGTAGGAGGTGGTGCCGTTGATGCGCCCGAGGATCTGCTCGATCTGCTCCTGCGCCTGCTCGGGGGTGATCTTGCCCCGCTCGGCGAGTTTGCCGACCTGGGCGCTCGTGACCGTGCGCGCCTCGTCCAGGCCCGCCTGCACGAGCGACTCATCGATGTCCTTCAGGACCACCGGGATGCCGGCGGCCGCGATCGTCTGAGCGATCTGGCCGCCCATCGTCCCTGCGCCCACGACGGCTGCCTTGAACACGAACATGCTTGGTATCTCCTCTGCTGACTCGGGTTGCGGGAGCCTAGCGCGCACGGGGAACAGCGCACCTTCCGGGCGGTTTGCGGGTTGTTGGTGTGGGGCAGAGCAGCGAAGTGGCGCGCGGCACCCATGCCGGTGCGCTCCAACAACCAGACTTGGAGGACTGCATGCCCATACGAAGCAAGCTCGGCAGATCAGTACGCCTGACAGCCGCGGGCGTCGTGGCGGCACTCGCCGTGATGGCGACGCCGGCCGTCTCGCTCGCAGCACCCACGCCGTCGGTGTCGACCGGCTCCGCAACGCTGGTGCAGGCGAGCACCGCCACACTCAACGGCTCAATCAACCCTCAGGGACAGAGCACCACGTACTTCTTCGAGTACGGCCACACCCGCTCGTACGGCTACCAGACCGTGGTCGCCGGTGCAGGCGCCGGCAACCAGACGGTCCATGTCAGCGTCCCCGTCAGCGGTCTCGCGTCCCTCACCACCTACCACTACCGTCTGATCGCGGTCAACGGCTCCGGTGCCAGCACCGGCGGCGATCAGACGTTCACGACGCTCGCGGTGCCGCTGTCCCTCTCGATCGCTGCGACGCCGAACCCCGTCGCGTTCGGCGGTGTCGCGTACATCCAGGGGACCCTGTCGGGCACCGGGAACGCGTACCACGCGGTCGAGCTGCAGGGGAACGCGTTCCCCTTCCTCGCGGGATTCACGAACATCGGCAACCCGCAGATCACGAGCGCCGCGGGGGCTTTCGCGTTCCCCGTCATCGGCCTGACGGAGATCACGCAGTACCGCGTGATCACGGTCGGCTCGCCGCTGGTCGCCAGCGCGGTCGCCGTGGAGGGCGTCGCGGTGCGCGTCAGCGTTCACGTCGCACGCGCGCTGCGCCCGCACTACGTCCACATCTATGGCGCGGTGACGCCATCCGAGGTGGGCATGCAGATCGGGATCGTGCGGGTGGTCAACGGCCGCAACGTGCTCGTCGCCGGAACCGTGCTGAAGCCCGCCAACGCCACGGCGTCCCGTTACAGCAAGGTGTTTCGCGTCGCCCATCCGGGCATATACAGGGTGCTGGCGCGAATCACCGACGGATCTCACTACTCCGCGTACAGCGCGCCCGTGAGGATCGGCTGAGCAAAGACTCTCTCGCGGCCGGAGCCCGAGGCCCCGGCCGCGAGGGTCGTTCCACCGATCAGACTGCGACGGCCGGCTCCTCGACACGCCGCGGGAGCAGCGTTTCGCGAGCTATGACGAGCCGCTGGATCTGCGAGGTGCCCTCGTACAGCTGCATGATCTTGGCGTCGCGGAAGAGCTTCTCCACCGGGTACTCCTTGATGAACCCGTAGCCGCCGTAGACCTGGACGGCGTCGGTCGCGATTTTCATCGCCGCGTCCGCGGCGAAGCGCTTGGCGTGCGACGAGACGAGGGTGTTGCGTTCGCCCTGGTCGAGCATCACAGCCGACTTCCACGTCAGCAGGCGGGCCGCCTCGATTTCGGTGGCCATGTCGGCGATCATGAACTGGATCGCCTGGTGCATCGCGATCGGCACGCCGAACTGGACGCGTTCACGCGAGTAGTCGGTCGCGAATTCGAACGCGGCCCGTGCGATCCCGACCGCCATCGCGGCGACACCGGGACGGGTCCGGTCGAGCGTCACCATCGCGAGCTTGAAGCCCTTGTTTTCCTCGCCGATGAGGTTCGCGGCGGGGATCTCGACGTCGCTGAAGGAGATCGTCGCCGTGTTCGACGCGCGCTGCCCGAGCTTGTCCTCCTTCTTGTCCACGACGACTCCGGCGTCGCGCGGGACGACGAACGCGGAGATGCCGCGGTGGCCCGCGTCCTTGTCCGTCTTTGCGTAGACGGTGTACCAGTTGGCGTAGCCGCCGTTGGTGATGAAGCACTTCGAGCCGTTGATCACGTACTTGTCGCCCTGGCGCACTGCGGTCGTGCGCATGCCGGACACGTCCGAGCCGGCGTCAGGCTCGGTCAGGCAGAAGGACGCGAGCAGCGGAGCCTCCGTGAGCCGGCCGAGGTACTCCTTCTTGATCTCCTCGGAGGCGCCGAGGATCACGGGCGCCGTGGCCAGGCCGTTGCAGCCGAGCGAGGTCTGGATCCCTGAGCAGCCCCACGAGAGCTCCTCCTCGATGAGACAGCCGTCGAGGTAGCCGGCTCCCGCGCCCCCGTACTCCTCGGGGATGTGCGAGTTCATCAGCCCGACCTCCCAGGCCTTCTCGATGATGTCCTGCGGCCAGGTGCCCTCTTTGTCGTACTCCCAGGCAACCGGGCGTATCTCCTTGACGGCGAAGTCGTGCGCCATCTCGCGCAGGTTCTTCTGCTCGTCGGTGAGCGTGAAATCGACCATGCTGGTCCCTCCTAAACGGGATGGCACAAAAATAGATTGACTGGTCAGTCAACGAAGCACCCAAAGGGTAGCGGAGCGCGCACTTATCGGCAACAATCGGGGGCGTGGACAGTGCGCCCCCGGCCGTGGTTCTCGCGATCGCCGAGAACGGCCTCACGTTCGTCGTGTTCGGAACGGTGGCGTTCTCGCTCGTGATGTCGCTCCTGTTCCTCGTCACGCGCGGGACGGACAGCATGTACGACCACATCGGGCAGGGCGGTCTCTCGCGCGAAGGCGACTCCGGCGCCGGCCCTGGCGCTCCCGCACCGGATTCCGCGGCTGCCCGTGCCGAGCAGGAGGAGGAGATCCGCCAGATGCTCACGGCGCGCAGCGACCGCGCCGTCCGGCGAGGAGGGGCGCCGCTTGACATCGAGGCCGAGCTGGCCCGGCTGCTCGCACCCGCACCGGCCGCGGCCGGCAAGGATCCGGGGCTCACGGAGGAGGTCCGCCAGCTCGTGGTGGCGCGCAACGAACGACGTGTCCGCCAGGGCAAGGAGCCGCTGGATGTCGACTCGGAGGTGCAGCGCACCCTCCAGGAGCTCGGTCCGTGAGCATGCGTGGGCACGGTCGGGTATAAACGCGCCATGAGCAACGTGCGACGCTTCGGGCTCGACGAGCTGGTGCTCCGTCCCGGTACCTATTTCAACCCGCAGACGGAGATCATGATCGTCGTCGACGACACGCCCGAGGTCGATCACGAGCTGTTCGACATGGACCAGTTCGACAGCGATGACTGGGTGCTGATCGGCGAGGACACCCCGGTGGACGAGATCAAGCGCGACGACCTCGTCGAGCGCTTCCAGATCACCTACCAGGCCGTCGGCGAACTCGACGCCGGCGATGACCCCGGCGAGCAGGAGCCCGACCTCACACCCGACCTGCTCGATGACGAGGAGGACGATGATCTCGAGGGCGTCGAGGAGCTGTAGCGCCGGACAGCTGGGAGGCGAACGCCGGCGCGGGCCGCAACCCTGCGCCCCCTGTACGTGTTGCAGGCTAGGTGAGGAGCGCTATCCGCGGCACTGCAAGGCACCCTGCACCGCCCGGAGCACCGGCGCGTAGCATCGCCGCCGTGAGAGCCACCCTCCTGGCCTGCCTCTTCCTCGGCGTGCTCACGGCCGGCGCATCCCCCGCACTGGCGCTCAGCACGGAACTGGCGCCGAGCCACCCACCGCTCGCCGCGCGGGCCGCCTCGACCAGAGCACACGCCGCGGCAAAAGGGCCGACCGTGACCGCGGCCCTGAAAGGGCTGCTGGCCACCGGCGCCATCTCGCAGGCCACCTACGACCACGACTACGCCGTGTACGTCGCGGCGAAACACTCGCTCGGCCGGCTCAGCGGCACCAGGGCCGGCGAACTCGGCGCGGTTCTCACCAACACGCAGCAGATCGCGGCCGCGGGCGAGCTCACCGGCTCGCTGCAGGCGTCGGTCTTCCTGACGCTCGAAGAGAACCGCCGATGGTGGACGACGGAACCACTCCTCTCGGGCCGCGAGCGCGTCAAATTCGCCCCGAGCGAGCTGGTGTGGGAGTACTACGAAGGGCAGGGCATCCAGATCCAGTGGCTCGCGACCTTCGGGGAGGGCAACGGCTACTTCCTCTCGGGACACGAAAACGGGAACCTGAAAACGCTGCTCGGCGAAATCATTCCGCTCGCCAGCGATGTCGGGTCCGGCATCGCGTGGGAGTACCTGTTCCATTTCGACGGCGGCGCGCCGCCGTGGACCAGCGGCCTGTCACAGGGCACCGGCCTGCAACTGCTCGCCCGCGGCTACCAGCGCCTGAACAGCCGGAATACCTCACCGCCGCGCAGCAGGCCCTCGGCATCTTCCAGATCGCCCCGCCCCGCGGGGTGAAGGTGCCAGACCGTCTCGGAACTCTCTACGCCGAGTACTCCTACGCACCTTCGGACCGGATCCTCAACGGCTTCATCCAGGCGCTCGTCGGAATCTACGACTACACGGCCATCACGAAGGACCCCGTGGGGCTGCGCCTGTTCGAAGCCGGCGACGCCGAGGCCAGGGCGATAGTGCCGTCCTATGACACCGGATCGTGGTCGCTGTACGACCAATACGGCGAATCGGACCTGAACTACCACGAACTGCTCACCGAATTCCTGCAGCACCTGTGCGAAAGGACACGCAAAGGACCGCCGATCGCCCCCGCGGCTCCTGTGACGTCCTCGCCCGAAAGCTCCGGCGGTACCGGCACGAGCACGGCTGCGAGCCCCGGCGGCACCGTGGCGAGCGCCGCCCAGGCGAGCACACAGATCCCCGGCGACGAGATCTACTGCACGACCGCACAGAAATTCACCGCGGACCTGCACACACCGCCGGTGGTGAGCCTGCTCACCACGCACCTGCGCGGCGGCACCCGCGCGGGCGTGCAGATCTCCCTCTCGAAGATCTCCACGGTCTCGATGACGGTGCGCAAGGGGTCGAGCGTCATCTGGCGCAACGGCGCGAGCCTCGAAGGAGGCAAGCCGAGGCTCCTCTGGGTCACACCCGCGGCAGGCGGGACGTTCACGGTCTCGTTCACCGCGACCGACCTGGCAGGGAACTTCAGCACGACCTCCGCCACGATCGTCGTCGCCCGTCATTAGGCCGGCGGCCCGCGCCTAGACTTGTCGCGGTGGGATATCTGGCCACAGCCGAAGCGGACGCGAGCCGATGAGCCGGCTCGTCAACGCGTGGCGTGCGCTGGACGCCGAGCAGCACCTCGCAGCACTGACCGCCTTCGGCCTGTTCGTGACGATGTTCCTGCCGTGGTACAGCAAGACCAACGCCGAGATAGTCGTCGGGGCGCACCGGTCCGGTCAGGCGACGCTGAGCTCGGTGCAGACGAGCCTGAGCGCCTTCAACGCGTTCTCGTTCGTCGAGGCCGCTGTCCTGCTCGTCAGCGCGGGCGTCCTGCTGCTGCTCTGGAAGCGAGCTGAGGGCGCGGACTTCCAGATGCCGGGCGGCGACGGACTGATCGTCACGATCGCGGGCGTGTGGACCGCGCTGCTCATCTTCTACCGCCTTCTGGACAAGCCCAGCCTGCAGGGCACCCAGCGCGTCACCGCGACCGTCGGGGTCGAGTGGGGCATCTTCGTCGCCCTGATCGCCGCGATCGGCCTCGCGTACGCCGGGACCCGCATGCGCGGCGCAGAACGCCCCGAGCCTCCCCTGAGCCGGCCGCGGGCGCCCCGGCGTCCGGCACCCGAAACGCCGGAGCCGCCGCGCAGGCGCGCGGCGCCGCCGGCCCCGCAGGGTCTCACGCCCGCGGCGCAGCGCCGCCGGCGCCCGGCACCCGTCCCTGCGCGGCGCCCGCCCGCGGACGCGGAGCCGGTCGAGCAGCTCTCCTTCGACGACGCCCCGACTCGTCCCGATCGGCCCCCCGGGCCGCCCGCCGCAGGCTGAACGGGCCTGCCAGCGGGCCGGCTGCGCGCTGCGGACACCCACGGGCGCCTATCATTGCCCTGAGAATGCCCGCCAACGAGCCCTCGGCGCCAGCCTCCGTCCAAGATGTCGCAGCCGGCCTGAGGTCGGTGGGATATCTGCCCGGCGAGTCCACCGCACTGGTCGCCTATCTCGCGACACGGCTCGGCAAGCCCGTCCTCGTCGAGGGTCCCGCCGGTGTCGGCAAGACCGAGCTCGCGAAGGCACTCGCCTCGTATCTCGGCCGGGAGCTCGTGCGCCTTCAGTGCTACGAGGGCCTGGATGAGGCGAAGGCGCTGTATGAGTGGAACTACCGCAAGCAGCTCCTGCGCATCCAGGCCGAGGCGACCGACACGGGCTGGGACGCGGTGCAGGAGGACATCTTCGGTGAGGAGTTCCTGCTCGCCAGGCCGCTGATGAGCGCCATCGCATCCGAGGAGCCCGTCGTGCTGCTGATCGACGAGATCGACAAGACCGACCAGGAGTTCGAGGCGATGCTGCTGGAGGTCCTCTCGGACTTCCAGATCTCGATCCCGGAGCTCGGCCGCGTGCAGGCGCGGACACACCCCGTGGTCCTGCTCACGTCGAACAACTCGCGTGAGCTCACCGAGGCGCTCAAGCGCCGCTGCCTGTACCTCTGGCTCGACTACCCCGAGCTCGAGCACGAGCTCGAGATCGTCAGGCTGCACGCGCCGGACCTGCCGGAGACCGTCGCCCGCCGGCTGGTCGAGGTGATCGGGATGGTCCGCGAGCTGGACCTCAAGAAGCCGCCGTCGATAGCCGAGTCGATCGACTGGGCGCGGGCGCTGCTGCTGCTGGGGGTCCAGGAGATCGACACCGAGACCTTCACGGAGACGATGTCGGTGATCGTCAAGCACCGCACCGACATGGACGTCGTGGCGGACCGCGTCGGGCTCAAGCTCTCCTCGCCCGCCGATGTCGCCTGACGGGCACCTGGAGGGCCTGCCCGCGCGGATACTGGAGTTCGGCGAGGAGCTGCGCCGCGAAGGGGTGGCGGTCGGGACGTCCGAGATGCTCGACGCCTTCGAGGTGCTGCGCGAGATCAGCTGGACCTCACAGGAGGACTTCCGCGAGTCGCTCGCGGCGACGCTCGCGAAGAGCCAGGAGGACCGGCGCGTGTTCGAGCTCCTGTTCGACCGTTTCTTCTTCCGCGCGGTGGAGCTGGCGGCGGCGCGCGAGGGCGTCCGCGAGGGCGAGCTCTCGGACGTCGGCGAGCTCAGCGACACCGAGCTCGAGGCTCTCCGCGCCCAGATCGCCGCGGCCCTTCGCGACGGGTCCGAGGGAGCGATGCGCGACCTCGCGCGGATGGCGATCGCCGCCTTCGCCCGCCGGCAGGAGGGCTCCGGCGTGATCGGCGTCGACGTCCAGCGCATCCGCCGCGCACTGGGCCTGCGCGCCGAGCCGCAACCCGACCTCCCCGAGGACGACGCCCGCCGCGAGGGCCTGCCCCGCGACGCGCTGCGCCGCTTCGAGGCACTGCTGCGCCGCGAGCTCGAACGCTCGCAGATCGAGCGCACCGGCAACCTCCCCGCTGCGAGACCTCTCGGGGAGCTCGACCGTGCGCTGCCGTCCGGGCCCCTCGCGGACCTTGCGGCCGTCCACCGCGTGGTCGCCCAGCTCAGGCGCAGGCTCGCGACACAGGGCATGCAGGCGCGCGGCCACCGCCGCCACGCGCACGTCGACGTGCGGCGCACGATGCGAGCGTCGCTGCAGACCGGCGGCGTGCCGGTGGAGCTGAAGTTCCGCCCGCGGCGCCCGAAACGCCCGGAGATCTATGTGCTGTGCGACGTCTCCACGAGCGTCACCTCCGCGTCGGTGTTCTTCCTCTCCGTGCTGCATGCCCTCCACGACACGTTCCGCAAGATGCGCTCATTCGTGTTCATCGAGCGGATCTCCGAGGTCACAGACATCTTCGAACACGAGCGCAACTTCAAGACCGTCAGCGAACGCATATCCGGGGATGCGGGCGTCGCCGACATCTCGGGCTACACCGACTACGGGCGTGTCTGGTCCGAGTTTCTGACACAGGTGGAAGACGATCTGCACCCGCGGGCGACGGTGATCGTGCTCGGGGACGCCCGCACCAACGGGCGCGACCCGCGCGCCGACTATTTCGCGCAGATCGCCGCGCGCGCCGGCAGGACGTTCTGGCTGAACCCCGAGCCGCGCCTCTACTGGAACTACGGCGACTCGGTGATCGCCGCCTACGAGCAGTACTGCACGGCTTTCGAGTGCTGGACGACCTCGCAGCTCGAGGACTTCGTCCGCGCCCTGACACGACCGGTCATCGCCGCCGGCAGCTAGCCTCGGCACCACTGAAGGAACGTTTGACAGCCCCCGTGAACACCTCGCCGCGCCGTGGGCTGCTGACCGCGGTGTGCCTGGCGTGCGCGCTCGCGCTCACGGCTTGCGGCGCCAAGCAGGACGTCATCCAGGCGCGCTCGACGAAGCCGTTCACGGTGGCGCTGGACTTCTTCCCGAACGCCGACCATGCCGCGATCTACTCGGCGATCGCCCACGGCGACTTCCGCGCAGTCGGGCTCGACGTCAGGCCCGTGGCGCCGCCGACCCCGTCCGCGCCCCTCTCGCTGCTCGAGTCAGGCCGCGCGGACATGGCGATCTCGTATGAGCCCGAAGTGCTGCTGGCCCGCGACAAGGGCGCGAAGATCGTCTCGATCGCGGCCCTGGTCCAGCGCCCGCTGACCTCGATCATCTCGATCAACCATTCGATCACGAAGGTCGCCGAGCTCGCCGGCCGGACGGTCGGCACCGCAGGGATCCCCTACCAGAGCGCCGAGCTCCACGCGGCCCTCGCGCACGCCGGCGTCGACCCTGCGTCGGTGAAGGAAATCGATGTAGGGTTCAACCTCTTGCCGGCGATGCTCTCAGGCCACGTTGATGCCACGATCGGCGGCTTCTGGAACTACGAGGCGATCGAGTTGCGGCTGATGCACCGCGATCCTACGGTGATCCCGATAAACCAGGCGGGCGTCCCGACAGACAATGACCTCGTGCTGGTGGTGCGTGAAGAAGAGGCACGGATGCGCGGACAGGACCTGCGCGCCTTCCTGCAGGCACTGACGCGAGGTGAGCAGGAGGTCCGCGCACAGCCCGCGCAGGCCGCCGCGGAGGTGCGGGCTGCGAACCCTTCGCTCATGCCCCGGCTGCAGCTGGAATCCATCAAGAGGACGCTGCCGGCGGCGGTGCCCGGCGCGGGCGAGCCGTTCGGCTGGCAGAACCCGAACGACTGGGCCGCGTTCGCCAGCTGGATGTTCAACGAACACCTGATCGCGCACAACCCCGCGAACGCCGGGTATCCGCCGTACACGAACGAGTTCCTGCCGGGGCAGGGCATCTGATGCCGCGGGTCGGGATCCTCACCGGCGGCGGCGACTGCCCGGGCCTGAACGGCGTGATCCGCGGCGCGGTCCGCCGCGGCATCCTCGAAGAGGGCAACACCTTCGTGGGCTTCCGCCGCGGGTGGGCCGGCGTCCTCGAGGACGACTGGATCGAGCTCGACAGAAGAGCCACATCGGGGATCCTGCCGCGCGGCGGGACGATCCTCGGCTCATCGCGCACCAACCCTTTCGCCGGCGGCGCCGACGGAGCGGCGCTCGTGACGGCCGCACTGGAGCGAAACGGCATCGACGCGCTGATCCCGGTCGGCGGCGATGACACGCTCGGCGTCGCGCAGCGCCTGCACGAGGCGGGCGTCCCGGTCGTGGGGGTCCCGAAGACGATCGACAACGACCTCGGCGGGACCGACATGACGTTCGGCTTCCAGACGGCGGTGCAGATCGTCAGCGATGCCATCGACAGGCTGCACACGACCGCCGAATCGCACAACCGCGTGATGATCGTCGAGGTGATGGGCCGCGGCGCGGGCTGGATCGCCACGCACGCCGGCATGTCCGGCGGCGCGGACGCGATCCTCGTACCCGAGCGGCCGTTCGACATCGACGCGCTGGTCGCCCAGCTGCGCCGCCGCCACGACCGGGGACGGACGTTCTCGATCCTCGTCGTCTCCGAGGGGGCGACGCCGCGCGGAGGCCAGCTTCAGACGCGCGCCCCCACCGTCGATGCGTTCGGCCATGAGCGCCTCGGCGGGATCGGCGCCGCGCTCGAGGTCGAGATCGAGCACCACACGGGTTATGAGAGCCGCGCGACCATCCTGGGCCACGTCCAGCGCGGCGGCACACCCGTCGCGTTCGACCGTGTGCTCGCGACCCGCTTCGGCGTCGCCGCGATGGACGCCGTCGCCGCCGGGAGCTTCGGGACGATGGTCGCCCTGCGAGGCACCGACATCATCGAGGTGCCGCTGACGGAGGCGTTGCGCGAACCCAAGCTGCTGGACCCCGCTCTCTACGAGACGGCAGAGCTGTTCTTCGGCTGACCCGCCGGCTGCTCAGAGCGGCCAGTGGCGGGAGACCGCGGCGATCGCCCGCTCGGTGATCTCCTGGACGCGCTCGGCGGAGCCCTCGCCCTGGGCGATCATCTCTCCGTGCCCCGCGAGGGCGGGGAGCGTCGCCGAGACGCACTGCGCGAGCACGCGCTTGTTGTAGCCGCCCTCCATCACCACCCCGAGCGGCGCCCCCGCGGAGCGGGCGAGCTCCAGCACGCGCAGCGCCATCTGCGGGAAGGTCTCGGTGCGCAGGCTGCAGTCGGCCAGCGGGTCGAGCTCGTGCGCGTCATAGCCTGCGGAGACGAGGACGAGCTGCGGCTCGAAGGCGCCGGCGGCGGGGAGAATGACGTTGTCGAGCAGCGACAGCCACAGCCGCTCCTGTGAGCCGGCGGGAACAGGCATGTTGATGGTGTAGCCCTCGCCCGCCCCGGTCCCGCATTCGGCGAGCGTCCCGGTCCCCGGATACAGGCCGGCCTGGTGGAGGCTCGCGAACAGGACATCCGGGCGCGAGCTGAAGATCTCCTGGGTGCCGTTGCCGTGGTGCACATCCCAGTCCAGGACGAACACGCGCTCCACGCCGAGCCGGGCGATCGCGTCCGCCGCCGCCACCGCGACGTTGTTGAAGAGGCAGAAACCCATCGCCTGACCGGACTCGGCATGGTGGCCCGAGGGACGCACGGCACAGAAGCCGCTCTGCGCCTGCCCGCCGAGCAGCGCCTGCGTCATCGCGCACGCACCGCCGGCGGCATGCAGCGCGGCGCGGAAGGATGCCTCTCCGACGAACGTGTCCGGGTCGATCGCACCGCCGCCCCCGGCGCATATGTCGCGGATCCTGTCCACGTGGCGTCGGGTGTGGACGAGCTCGAGCTGCTCGATGCTCGCCTGCGGCGCGGGCCTGCGCTCCCACCCGAGCCAGTCCTGCTCTGAGAGCACGCGTTCCAGCTCGATGAGGCGCTCAGGGGTGTCCGGGTGTTCCGGCGAGAGCGCGCTCGGATCGTGCTCGAGGCACACCGGGTGGCTGAAGTAGAGGCCGGGAGTCATATGCGAGGTGGGCTTGCGTGCTTCACTGAGCAGCATATGGATCGGGCGCAGACACCGGCGGCGGGCACGATGAGAGCGATGATCTTCGAGGGTGTCGGCAGGCCCCTTCGCGAGGTCAGCCGTCCGATTCCAGCCCCGGACGCCGGACAGCTGCTGCTGCGTGTCCAGGCGTGCGCGGTGTGCCGGACCGACCTGCACCTGATCGACGGCGAGGTCGAGGTCGCAGAGCCGCCGCGGATCCTCGGCCACCAGATCGTCGGGACCGTTCTGGAGGGGGGCGCCGCCGGCCCCGATCTCGTCGGCGGGCGCGTCGGTGTCCCGTGGCTGGGCTGGACCTGCGGCGAATGCGAGTACTGCACGTCCGGGAGGGAGAACCTGTGTCCGCGGGCGCGGTTCACCGGATGCGACATAGACGGGGGCATGGCCGAGTACACCGTCGCCGATGCGCGCTTCTGCTTTCCGATCCCGCCGGCATATCCCAGCGAACAGGCTGCCCCGCTTCTCTGCGCGGGCCTGATCGGCTACCGCGCGCTGCGCATGTGCGGCGAGCCGCGCACACTGGGCCTCTACGGGTTCGGCGCGGCTGCGGGCATCATCGCCCAGGTCGCGATTGCGAAGGGCATCAGGGTCTTCGCGTTCACGCGCAGCGGCGACGCGGAGGCCCAGGAGTTCGCGACGGGACTCGGCGCCGAGTGGGCGGGCGCCTCAGAGCAGCCTGCACCCGAGCCCCTGTCGGCGGCGATCGTGTTCGCGCCCGTCGGCGAGCTGGTGCCGCTCGCGCTGCGTGCGCTGGCCCCGGGCGGGACGGTCGTCTGCGGAGGCATCCACATGAGCGACATACCGTCATTCCCCTACCGGGACCTGTGGGAGGAGCGGGTCATCCGGTCCGTGGCGAACCTCACCCGGGCCGACGGGCACGAGATGCTCGCGCTCGCACCGCAGGTGCCCGTGCGGACCCGCGTAAACCCCTATCCGCTGCAGGATGCCGGAAGGGCCCTTGAGGATCTGCGCGAGGGCCGCTTCACGGGCTCCGCCGTCCTCATCCCCTGACGCCCGCGGCGGGCTCGCGCGCCGGCGCCGGCGTGAAGCCCGGAAGCTCGAGCTCGATGCTCGCCCCGCCCTCCGGTGATTCGCCCGCGGTGACGACGCCGCCGTGCGCGTCGGCGATCGCTCTGACGATCGCGAGGCCGAGGCCCGCACCTCCGGAGGCACGGTCGCGCGCCAGGTCGGTGCGGTGGAAGCGGTTGAAGACGCGCTCGCGCTGGTCGGCGGGGATGCCGGGCCCGTCGTCCTGGACGACGAAGCGGACGCGGCCACGCGGGCCCGCGGTTATGGCCAGGCGCACGAGCCCGGTCTCCGGTGCCGTGTGCTCGATCGCGTTGGAAACCAGGTTACGCAGGGCCTGCGCGAGCCGGTCCGGGTCGGCGGTGAGCAGGCCGTCGGGGACCGGGGTGAGCTCGAAGCGCCTGTCGGCGATCAGGCTCATTCCGTCCCACAGCTCCGAGACGAACACCGGCAGGTCGACCTGTTCGGTCCGCAGGAGCTCGCCCTGCTCGCTCTTGGCCAGCACGAGCAGATCGTCCACGAGCCGTGACACGCGCCCGATCTCGGCCTGGACCAGGCGGGCGACGCGGCGGACCTCATCGCCGCTCGGTTCGCGCTGGGAGGCGAGCACCTCGATCTGGCCGCGGATGACGGTGAGTGGGGTGCGCAGCTCATGCGACGCATCGGCGACGAACGCGCGCTGTCCGTCGAACGCGTCGGAGAGGCGGTCGAGCATGTGGTTGAAGGAGTCGGCGAGGACCCTGACCTCCTGGCCCTCGCGTCCCTCGTGGTGCATCCGCGGGTACAGCTCCCCGGCGTCGACGCGTTCGGCGACGTCCGCCATCCTGCGCAGCGGCCTTGAGACCCGAGATGCGATCAGCAGTGATGCGAGCAGCGCGCCAGCGAGGCCGAGCAGCGCAGCCAGGATGAAGGCACGGGCGACCCCTCGCTGCGCGTGCGCCACCGACACGAGCGGCTCGCCCGCCCCGACGGTCGCGTGCAGGCCGAGCCGGGTGCGCACGGGTTGCTTGTTCAGGCGCAGGTCGCCGACGTCCTCGACGGGCACCGTCGAGAAGCCGTACGGCGCCGAGAGCAGCCGCCCGGACAGGCGGTTCTCCTTTTCCTGCTGGGCGGCCGTCTCACCCTCGTCCGGTGCCGCGTGGGTGAAGATCTCCGGCTGGTTGCTGGTGGTGCCCGCACCCGGAACGGTCACGAGCAGCAGGGTCGAGCTTGCGCTGAAGGGACGCGTGCTCACATAGAGCCTTCCGACCGCAAGCAGCTGGGCGGGTGTGCGCGCGCTGGATTTCTCGATGTGGTGGGCGAGCTGCGTGGCGTCCGCGGAGACCTCCTGGTCTATCTCGCTGCTCAGCCGCTCACCGGTTCCCCGGTAGACCGCCACGAAGATGATCGCCGTCGAGAGCAGCGTGACCACCGTCAGCCAACCCGCGAGCTGCCGGCGCACGCTCGGTACGGTCAGCCACCGCAGCCTCTCCCGCATCGCGATCAGACGGAGCCGAGTCGGTAGCCGACGGCCCGCACCGTCGTGATAGGCGCCGGGGTTCCGCTCTGTGCGAGCTTGCGGCGCAGATAGCCGATGTAGACGTCCACGACGTTGGTGGCCGGGTCGTGTTCGTACCCCCACACCGCGCTGAGCACCTCTTCACGGGAGACGACCTGCCCCTTGTGGCGCATCAGATAGACCAGGAGCTCGAACTCGGTGGTCGAGAGCGTGATGGCATGGCCGGCGCGGGAGACCCTGCGTGTCAGCAGCTCGACCTCGATGTCCTCGGCGCTCAGCGTGCTCGAGGAGACGTCGGCGATCGCACGCAGCTGCGCGCGCAGGCGCGCGGCGAGCTCCGCGACCGAGAACGGCTTGACGAGATAGTCGACGGCTCCGGCCTCCAGACCGAGGACCCTGTCCTCGATCTCTCCGCGCGCGGTGAGCACGATCACGGGCACGCCGGGCGTCGACTGCCTGACCGACGCGAGGATCTCGAGCCCGCTGCGGCCGGGGAGCATCAGGTCGAGAATCACGGCGTCGAACCCGCCCTTGAGCGCGGCGCGCTCGCCGGAGATGCCGTCCAGCGCCGACTCCACCTCGAAGTTCTCGGCGGCGAGCCCGCGCGTGACGAAGTCGACGATGCCGGGCTCGTCCTCTATCACCAGAACCCTCGGGCGCTGCTCCGGGGCATCAGCCGCCGCATCCTCATCGGGTGCGTCCATGCTCGCCAGCTGCTGTGAATCGGACGCGTCGGCCATGCCGCTAAGGATAGGCCCCGCGAACTTCGCTGCTTTTCATTCGCATGAGCTTTCTCATTTCGCGGTTACCGGATTCTTAGCGAATGTGAGCACACTGATCTCGTGGCCTATAACACCCAGACGCCCGAGGTCCGCGCCCAGGCGCGTACCCGCCGTCCCGGTCTCTCCCGCCTGACGGGCGGGGGCCCGACCGGAAACGCGATATTGACGGCCGGTACCGGCACCGTCCTGCTCGTCCTGCTCGCGGCTCTGGGGATAACGATCCTGCGCCTGCACCCGCTCCTGTCCGAGCACATGTTCATCGGGCTGATGCTGCTCGGTCCCGTGGCCCTGAAGATGGGGAGCACCGGCTATCGCTTCGCGCGCTACTACACGGGCGACGCCACGTACCGCCGCAAGGGGCCACCGCTCACCCCGCTGCGCCTGATGGCACCGATCGTGGTCCTGTCGACGATCTCCGTGTTCGCGACAGGGGTCGTGCTGCTCCTGGAGGGCCCGTCCTCACGCGGGACCTGGCTGTTCCTGCACAAGGCGAGCTTCATCGTCTGGATCGTGTTCACGGGCGTGCACGTGCTCGCCCACCTGCCGGAGATGCCCAGGCTCCTGCGCGCCGGCTTCGAGCGCCCCCGCCCCGGCGTCCGGGACGTGCCCGGCCGCGCCGGGCGCATGATGTCGCTCGCCAGCGCCCTGGTCCTCGGGACCGTGCTCGCGATCATCATGGTCCCCGACTTCGGGGCGTGGCTGAACTACATCCCCACCTTCAACCACTAGAGGTCAGCATGCCTGTGAACCCGATCAACACCACGCACTCGCGCGACGCCGCGCTGCGCCAGCTCGGCAGGTTCAACAAGGGCCTCATCGCGGGCAGCATCGCGCTGACGGCGGTCCTCACCGACGTTGCCGCGAACGCGTTCCCGGCCAAGAGCACGAGCCACACCGCCGCCGAGAGGGCCGCCGCGGCCGCGCGCGCGGCCAGCACCACCGGCACCTCCAGCCCGGCCCCGCTCGCCACACCCTCCCAGGCCCCGAAGAGCTCAACCGAAAGCTCGACGTCGACGGAACCCGGCACGAGCCCCGCAACGCCCGAAACCACCCCGCAGACCACGCCCGAACAGACCCAGCAGGCGGCCCCGGAAGCCGAAAAAGCGGCGACGCCTGCCCCGGAAGCTGAAAAGGCCGCGGCGCCCACGCAGGAACCCGAAAGTGCCGCCGCCCCCGAAACCACGCCGTCGGCACCGGCACACGAAGAAAGCTCGGCCCCGGTCGTCTCAGGGGGATCCTGAGCGATGCCCGCGGACACCAGGCCCGCCCTCCCGACGGCTCGCTGGCGGGCACTCGGCACGACCGTGGTCCTCCAGGCCCGAGAGCGCGAGGCGTTCGAGAGCGCGCGCGCAGCCGTCGAGGCGGAGCTCGCGGCGGTGGACCTCGCGTGCAGCCGCTTCCGTCCGGACTCCGAGCTCTCGAGGCTGAATGCCAACGCGGGCCGCTCCACGATCGTCTCGCCGCTCCTGATGCAGGCGCTCGCCCAGGCGCTGCGCGCAGCGGAGCTGACAGACGGCGACGTCGACCCCACCGTGGGCCGCGCGCTCGAGCTCGCGGGATATGACCGGGACTTTGCGCTCCTGACGGGCCCCGGCGCCGGCGCCGGCGGCCAGGTCGCGATAACGGCCCGCGTACGCGAGGGATGGCGCGAGGTGCACGTGGACCGCGAGCGCAGCGCCGTGCGAACGCCTGCAGGGGTCGTCCTCGACGTCGGCGCCACCGCCAAAGCATGGGCCGCCGATCGCGCCGCGCAGGCCGCGGCGTCCAAGGCCGGCTGCGGGGTGCTCGTGAGCATCGGCGGGGACCTGGCCGCGAGCGGCACGGCCCCCGACGGCGGCTGGCAGGTGCGCGTCACCGACGATCACCGCAGCGACCTCACGGCTCCGGGCCAGACAGTCTCGATCGTCTCCGGCGGCCTTGCCACCTCCAGCACTTCCGTCAGGCGCTGGAGCCACCACGGCACCACGATGCACCACATCATCGACCCCGACACGGGCGCCCCCGTGCAGGGCAGCTGGCGGACCGTCAGCGTCGCCGCCGGCACCTGCACCGACGCCAACATCGCCTCCACCGCCGCGATCATCCGCTCAGGCGGAGCACTGGAGTGGCTGTCCGGACTTGGTCTCCCCGCGCGCCTGGTCGACACCGAGGGCTCGGTCAGCACCGTCGCGGACTGGCCGGACCCGGCGATGGACGAGCGGGCGGCGGCATGAGCCTCCCGCTGGCTGCCAGCGGCGGCAGCATCTACTGGTATCTGACCCGTTCGACCGGGGTGGTGGCGCTGCTGCTGCTCACCGCCGCGATCGTGCTCGGCGTCCTCGACGTGCGGCGCTGGAGCACGCCGCGCTGGCCACGCTTCCTGATCGACTCCCTTCACCGCAGCGTGTCGCTGCTCGCACTGGTCTTCCTGGTGATCCACATCCTGACCTCGGTGCTCGACAGCTTCGCTCCGATCTCGCTGACCGACGCGGTGATCCCGTTCATAGGCACCTACCGGCCGTTCTGGCTGGGCCTCGGAGCAGTCGCTTTCGACCTCATCCTCGCCGTCATCGGGACGAGCCTGCTGCGGGCGCGGCTCGGGTATTCGTCCTGGCGTGCCGTGCACTGGCTCACATATGCGAGCTGGCCGATAGCCCTCCTTCACGGGTTCGGGACGGGAAGCGACGTGAAAAGCACGTGGCTGCTCGGCCTCAGCGTGCTGTGCCTCGCCGCCGTGCTGGTCGCCGTGCTCGTGCGCGTGCTGGACGGCTGGCCCGCCGACAAAGCGGTCCGCGGGTCCGCGCTCGCGGGTGCCGGTGTCTTCTCGCTGTTCCTGCTGCTGTGGCTTCCGGGAGGGCCGCTCGGGTCCGAATGGCCGCGGCGGTCGGGGACGCCCGCGGCGCTCCTGCCGCACCACTCTCATACCCCCTCGACCTCGACAGGAAGCCATTGATGCCAGGGACGATGAACACAGTCATGCTCGACCGCCCCGCTGAAGAGATCCAGGAGCCCGCGACGCTTCCCCGGCTGCTGCAGGGAATCCGCCCTGAGGGCCCGCTGGGACTGCGTTCGCACCTGGCTCTGCACGGCCCGCTCCCCCGCGTGCGAACCGGCGGCAGGCGGCGCGGGCGCGAGCAGGCGGGAGCCTTCATCGAAGATCTCGAGCGCTCCGGGCTGCTGGGCCGCGGAGGCGCAGGCTTCCCGGCCGCCGTGAAGATGCGCGCAGTGGCCGCCGCGAAGGGCCGCGCGATCGTCGTCGGCAACGGCTGCGAGGGTGAGCCCGCGAGCATGAAGGACCGGACGCTGATACAGACGCTGCCGCACCTGATCATCGACGGCGGCATCATCGCCGCCGAAGCGGTCGGCGCCGACGAGGTGATCCTCGCGATGTGCGAGTCCTCCCCCGAGAGCACCGACGCGATCACGGCAGCGATCGAGGAACGCGGAGGGGAAGGGTCACACTCGCCGAACCTGCGGGTGGCCGAGGTTCCGAGCCACTACTCCGCCGGCCAGGAGACCGCCCTCGTCAACCATCTCGGCGGGGGCCCGTCACTCCCCACGTTCACGCCGCCGCGCGTGTTCGAAAAGGGCATCTCGGGCCGCCCGACGCTCGTCAACAACGTCGAGACGCTCGCTCACATCGCCCTCATCTCCCGGCATGGCTCGCGCTGGTTCCGCCAGCTGGGGACCCCCTCGCAGCCCGGTTCGTCGCTCGTGACACTGTCCGGTGCCGTCGCGCACCCCGGTGTCTATGAGATCGAGACAGGGTCCTCGCTCTCCTCCCTGATCAACGCGGGGGGAGGCGCCACCGGCCCGATGCGGGGCGCCCTGATCGGCGGATACGGAGGGTCGTGGATCGCAGGCGAGTACCTGCGCGGGATCGCGCTCTCCAATGAACATCTCGCGCCCCACGGCGCGACGCTCGGCGCCGGGGTCGTGCACCTGCTCTCCGACCAGGCGTGCCCGGTCGCGGAAACGGCGAGTCTGGCCCGCTGGATGGCGGGACAGAGCGCGCGGCAGTGCGGACCGTGCGTCCATGGGCTGGACGCCCTCTCCGAGGCGCTGGACCAGGTCGCTTCGGGCGCCGCGCCCGCAAGGGCCGGCCAGCGGATCAGCCGCCTCGCGTCTCTCACCGCGCGGCGCGGCGCATGCGCCCACCCCGACGGCGCCGTGAGGATGATCATCAGCGGGATCGAGGCGTTCGAGACCGAGTTCGCCGACCATGCCCGCCACGGCCACTGCGAGCAGTGCTCCCGCGAGCCCGAGTTGCCCGTCCCCCACCGTCCTCTGAACATGCCCGCGCCGCGGGGCAAAGAGGCACGCCGATGAGCCGCCGGGTGCGGGTCAACCCGATCACGTGCGAGGCGCACGGCATGTGCGCCGAGCTGCTGCCCGAGCGCATCAAGCTCGACGAGTGGGGCTACCCGATCGTCGACGGCGCCCCCCTGGAGGGCGAGCAGGTGGACCACGCTGTCAGGGCGGCACGCGCCTGCCCCACGTTCGCGCTGCTCGTCAACAACGAACGGCGCTGACCCCTCACGGCGCGAGCATGTGCTCCGCCGCGAGCGCGGCCCAGCGGCCGTAGGGCGCGAAGAACTCGCGTACCTGCCATTCCTGTGCCACGGCGTCGGGGTCTCCCCCGCTCATGCGCCGTCCGACGAGCTTCAGCAGCCCGAGGTCTCCGGCGGGGATCTGATCGTGCCTTCCCTGCCCGGTGAGGGCGAGCATCTCGACCGTCCACGGCCCGATCCCCGGGATCATGCGAAGGCGCCGCCAGCTCTCCTCGTGGTCGGGCCCGCGCAGGTCCACGCGGCCCGCGGCGACCTCCCTTGCCGCGCGCACGAGCGTCGCCGCACGCGATTCGGACAGGTCCAGGGACCGGAGCATGGCGGGCCGGGCCTGTGCGAGGACGCCGGCCTGCGGCATGTCGCGCAGCCCGTCCGCCCGCGCCCAGCTGCGGCCGAGGACGGCTGCGACGCGGCGCTCGATCAGGGCCGCCCGTTCGTACTCGATCAGCTGCTGGCAGATCGCGAACGTCAGCGCCTCGAAGGGGTCGGGCCTTCGCCCCGGCCTCAGCCACGGCCGGCGCCGCAGCGAACGCCCGAGGACCTCGTCGCCGGCGAACTCCCGCAGGAACGGCCGCAGGTCCTCGTCCACGCCGAGCGCGAAGCGCATCCGCTCGATCCCGTGCTCTGCCGCAGCGGTGTTCGGCGCCCGCGCCCCCAGGAGCACCAGGTCCGGCGATCGCTGGGCCACGCGGACCACCACAGGGTCATCGCCGTGGTGCAGGAGGCGTTCGAGCACCCCGCCGCGGCGCCTGAGCAGACCGTCCATCCCGGTGCGCCGCGGTAGACGAAACGGACCGGCGGGGACGACCTCGCGCCGCAGTTCGACGCTGTCGGCCAGCGCTCGCCTCAGGTGCTCGTCGGCCCGGCGGGGCCGAGCACGTGTATGTCCACGAGCAGCGAGCGTGTGCTCAGGACCTGCAGCACCTGCGGGGCGGGCGCCTGCGGACCGCGCCTGCCCAGCTGGCGGCCTGCGGAACGCGGTCTTGGGAGCGCGGGCCTGCGTGCGCTCCTGCGGTGCACCAGCGTGAGGACCGCGGCTCCGGCGACGAACCCGCCGGCGGCGACGGCGGCTGCCGCGGCCGCGGGCAGCACGGCCCCGCCACGACGCTCGATCGCCCTCGATCCGTGCGACGGCTGGGCGCTCAGGACCTGCTCCTGCTCGTCCTCGACGGGGACCCCGTCGACCTCCTCCACCCACGCGATGCTCGCGCGCAGGGCGGCGTCATCGACCGGGGCACCCTGAAAGTGCTCGCTCACAAGCCGAAGTGTAGAGGTCGGCTCAGATCGCTTCTAGAGCGTGCGCTCGTAGACGCGGTAACGCTTGACGATGCGCCCGCCCATCGCTTCCATGCCGCGGTTCATGGCGGTGTTGGTCTCCAGGATCCACCCCATCTCACCGCCCTTCTGGGGACGCACGGCGGCGGCGTTGAAATGTTCGACGTAGAGCTTGGCGGCGACACCCGTGTGCTGGTACTCGGGCTTGACGCCGAGGAAGCCGACGCGCACGCGGTCCATGATGCGGCTCTTGTTCGCGAAGTGCCACCAGCCGAACGGCAGCAGACGGCCGTTCATTTTCGCGAGCACCTGGTTGATGTCCGGGAAGGTCATCGCCATCCCCACGACCTCGCCCGTGTCCTGTTTCTCGGCGATGTACGCCCAGTGCTTGTCGAAGACCAGGTGCATCTCCTGCGCGAGCGCGTCGAGGTCCTTCTTCGTGTACGGCACGAAGTCCCAGTTCTTGGCCCATGCGGAGTTGTAGACCTCGGCGAAGGAGTCGAGTTCCTTGCGCAGCTTCGAGCGGCGCATGTGGCGGACACGGATGCCGTGGTCGCTCTCGACTTTGTCCGCGAGGTCGAAGATCACCGGCAGGACCTTCTCGCGGTCCGAGACCTCGAGGTTCCACATCAGCAGGTCCATCGCCTTGCTCATCCCCGCCTGCTCCAGAAGCTCCTGGTAGTAGGGCGGGTGCCAGGGCTGCACGAGCATCGGCCTGATCTCGAAGCCCTCGATCAGGATGCCGCTCTCGTTGTTCATCGCGAAGTCCGCGGGGCCGACGATCTGCTCGCAGCCGCGTGCGCGCAGCCATGCCGAGGCCGCTTCCAGCATCGCGCCCACGATCTCCATGTCCGGCTCGAACTCGATGAACCCGAACCAGCCCCAGTTCTTCTTCTGCTGCTCGTTGAAGGCAAGGTTGATCTGGGCGGTGATCCGCCCGACGACGCGCCCGTCCCGCCATGCCAGGAAATACTCGGCCTCCCCGTGCGTGAAGAAGGCGTTCATTTTGCGGCTCAGGAACAGGTAGCGCTCGAGCTTCAGCGGGGGCACCCACACGGGGTGGTTAGCATGCAGGCGATACGGGAGGTCCACGAAACGACGTAGATCCCCCGCTCCCTTCACAGTCCTGATTTCGACAGCCACAGCGGGGGCACACTACATGCAGACCTCGATAGACGTCTTCGCGAAGGTCAGGGGACACGAACGGGAGGCGATGCTCTCCGCCGCGCGCGAGGCGGATGTTCTCCCCTACTTCCACGTGCTCGACTCCCCCGCGATGCCCGTCGTGCGGATGGAGGGAGCCGAGCGGATCATGCTCGGGTCCAACAACTACCTCGGGCTGACCGGCGACGAGCGCGTGATCGCGGGCGCCGAGGACGCGCTGCGCCGGTACGGCACGGGCCTGACCGGCTCGCGCCTGTTGAACGGGACGATCCCCCTGCACCTGGAACTCGAGAGCGAGATCGCGCAGTGGATGGGCACCGAGGACGCGATGGTCTTCACCACCGGCCACCAGGCGAACCTGGGGACGCTCGGGACGCTTCTCGGGCCATCGGACACGGTCATCGTCGACTCCGGTGACCACGCGTCGATCCTGGACGGCTGCCTGCTCTCGCGGGCGAAGATGCGGCCGTTCCGCCACAACCGGCTGGAGAAGCTCGAGAAGATGCTCGAGCGGGCCCAGGGGGACGGCGGCGGGGTCCTCGTGGTCGTCGACGGTGTCTTCTCGATGGAGGGCGACATCGCGCCGCTCGGCGAGATCGCAGAGCTGTGCGGGCGCTACGGCGCACGCCTGATGGTCGACGAGGCGCACGGCGCCGGGGTGCTCGGCGAATGCGGAGCGGGGACGAGCGAACTCCTCGGCGTCGCCGAGAGCGTCGACCTGCGGATGGGCACGTTCTCCAAGTCGCTGGCGTCCTGCGGCGGCTTCCTCGCGGGCCCGCACGAGGTGATCGAGTACCTGCGCATCTCCTCGCGGGCCTTCCTGTTCACCGCCTCAGCCGTGCCCGCCGCCGTCGGCGCGGCGCTCGCCGCGCTGCGGGTCGTGCGCTCGCCGGATGGCCCTCCCCTGCTCGAGAAAGCGCTCGCGAACGCGCGGCGCCTGCGCGACGGGCTGCACGAACGCGGCTTCGCGGTCGTGGCGCCCCAGGCACTGCCCGGCGGGGCACAGGTACAGGAGCACGCCCCGGGCGTCCTGAGGCGACGGCTCGGGCGCGCTGACGATCGTCACACCGATCGTGCCGGTGCTGGTGGGCGACGACTGGAAGGCCGCGGTCCTGTGGCGGGCCCTTTATGACGCGGGTGTCTTCGTGAACACGGCGCTGCACCCCGCGGTCCCGCCCGGCGGCGCCCTGCTTCGCACGAGCGTGATGGCGACCCACGACAACGCCACGCTCGATCGCGCGCTCGAGGCGTTCTCGCAGGTGAAGGAGCGATTCGAGGCCGAGCACGGCCCGCTCCCGGGCCCCGGGGCCCACTGACCCGTTCCGCCCACCTCTTCGGGTCGCGCGCCCGGGACTTGTCCATTTCTTCACAAGCGGATGCGGGAACAAAAAAGCCCGCTTGTAGCGAAAGAACGACCCACCTCGGTGTTGACCGCGGGAGGGCTCCTGTCGTAGCTTCCGGATGCGCTCTGCATGACCGTCCGGGGCTCGCCCCGGAGGAGTTCCCTCAGGATTGTGATGTGCCGGGATGGACCGTGATCGGCTCGCGGTCCGACCTCACACGGCCATTGCGGACGCTCCCCGACAAAACCCGAATAGCGCTCTGCCACGCGATTCCCGCGTCAGCAGAATGGAGATGCGAATGAACGCGACAGCGACGATTGCCCCTGCCGGTCCGCAGCACATGCGCGCACTGCAGCGCGCCAACGAGGTCCGTCTGGCCCGCGCTGAGCTCAAGCGCCGGATCGCCGCCGGCGAGACGACTGTCGCCGAGGTGATCAGCGATTGCCCGTGGGAGGCTCAGAGCATGGCTGTCGCGGACCTGTTGATGAGCCAGCGCCGGTGGGGCCAGACACGCTGCCGCAAGTTCCTGGCGCAGGTGCCGATGTCCGAGAAGAAGACGATCGGTTCGATGACCGAGCGTCAGCGGCGGACGCTCGCGGAGATGCTCGGTTGCCCCGAGCCGGATCGCGCGTGGAGCGCGACCCCCTGGGTAACGGGCAGCCTGAAGAGAGCGTGAGCTCCCACCAGCCTGCGAGCATCCCGATTATCCCCAGGCGCGGGCGGACCTGCCACACACCGCAGCCGCCCTGTCCGAGATCGCTCACCGGCAGCCTGACGAAGCGGTAGCGACCCGGTTCGAGCTTCATCCGCTCGAGCTGCTCGCGTGAGCGGCGCTCGTGCTCCACGCGCGCTGCCGCCGCGGCCCGCACGTCCTGCACCTGCGCCGCCAGACGGTCGCGTGTGCGCTCGAGGGCGCCGAGGTCGAGCAGCCGGGGGCCCTGCGCCTGTGGCTCGGGAGCGGGCGCCTGAATGAAGGGGAAGCGCTCGGCGACGATGTCCGACAGCTCGCCCTCCAGGCGCGCTATCTGCGCCTGCAGCGAACGCCTGGCGCCGCGCTGGGCGCCCTCGGGCGCCGGGCCGAACCCGATCGCGGGCCGGCCGCCTGCGCCTCCGCGCCTGACGCTCCGGTCGAGGACCTGCTGATCCTGGTCCGACATGCTGCCTCCCGCCGACGACTGAAGAGAGGCGATTCTACCAGTGCCCGCCGACCGTCGACGCACCTGGCGCAGGCCCTCAGGACGACTGCAGAGCCGCGCTCGCGGACCACAGCGCCTCCTCCACATACAGGCTCGGGACGCCCGCGACCTGGGCTGCGAACAGCGTCAGCTCCCGGCTGCGCCCGCGAGGCTCGTGACCGGGCGCGATCTCTCCGAACAGGACCGCGAGCGCGCCCGAGTCATCGGCGACGACGAGGTTGCCTGCGGGCAGCACGGGAGCATCGGCGGAGCGGCCGAGCGCCTCGGCCTCGACGCTCGCCCGGATACCCAGGCGTCCGTGTACGCCCTGGGAGTCCAGGGCCCAAACGGGCACGCTCGTGTCGAGCATCGCTATCAGCAGCACATCCGCGAGCATCCCTCCGCTGGGGAAGGCACCCCTGAGCATCCGCTCGAGCACAGCCTCCTCGACGGGGGTGCGCTGCACGTCGGGGTCGAGCCCGATCTGGCGGTAGAACACGCGGTAGGCCGCCGTTATCGGCTCGCGGCGGATCGCGACGGCGCGTGCACCCCGGAAACGGCTGGACTGGGCGCGAAGGCGCTGCTGGACGTCCGCGGGCGAATCACCGGTGAGCGAGCTTTGGCGGGTGACGCTGACGTCGGCGTAGAGCAGGCGCAGGGACCCGAGCTCGCGCTCCACCTCGGGGGCGAGCCATCCCTCCTGCGGCGCCCTCACGCCTTCGGTCTCCTCGTTCATCACGCCGCAGGTGTCCAGCCGCGTGCCCGTGATGCGCTCAGGAGCTCCGCCACCCTCGCCTTCAGCGTGGCGAGCGGGGGTGTGGACAGCAGCGCGCGGCTCTGCACGATCCCTCCGGGGTATCCGAACGTGACCTGGGGGCAGGTGGCGAGCTTGTAGAGGGCCGCGAGCGCGCCGTCGGCGTCGATCCCCACCGGGAGCGTCAGGTGCCTGGAGCGGATCAGCTTGCGCAGTTCGGAGCGCCCCCCTCTGATCGCGACGGCCGCGAAGCTCACCTGCGGGAACAGTGGTTTCAGGGTCTGCATGTCGCTGAGGATGCTCGTGCACGACCCCCCGTCGACGAACAGCGCGAGGACGACGGGGTTGTGTTCGTACTGCTGGCAGATGTTCAGGATCTGCGGGCCGCGCACGGTGCACGCCGGGACGGCTCCAGCGGCGCCCTGTCCGGTCGCGGTCGCCACGTTCGCGTCACCGGAGAGGTTTCCGAGCGCGAGCGGCACGGCGAACGGCGCCATCGGCTGGCCGGGCGATATGCCGGTCGCGCCGTTCGGCTTGGTGACGATCGTGTTGATCGTGATCAGGATCAGGATCAACACGGCAAGCATGCCCGCGTAGCGGCCGTAGTGAGGGCCCTGCGGGGCCACCGAGGGGTCGCGGGGCACCGGCTCGTCATGTTCGGCTGCGGCTCGCGCCGCGGGCCCCGGCTGACGGGCGCCGGGCGCGTCAGGCGGGCTCATTGCCAGCCCGGCCGGTGCGCCCTCCGCGCCAGCGCGCGGGGGCCTGCGCGCTCGAGCGCGCGCGGCGGCGCAGTCGCAGCGGATGCTCTCGTTCGGCCATCACGAGGGCGGCCGGGAGCGCCACCAGGACACCGACGAGCGAGACGCTCAGGTCGATCAGCGTCACCAGGCCGAAGTCGCGGAGCATCTGGATGTCCGCGAGCGCGAGCACCCCGAAGCCCGCGATCGCGGTGGTGCCGGACGCGGCGACGGCGGCGCCGGTGCGCCTGTACGTGCGATGCAGCGCCCGGACCGTATCGCGGCCGGCGATCCGCTCCTGCCGGTGGCGCTCGGATAGCAGCACGCTGAACTCGGTCGAGACCGCGATCACGAGCGGTGCGAGGGTGACCGACATCGGGTTCAGGGGCACACGCACGAGGAACAGGATCAGCGCCGACCAGCCCGTGGCGAGCACGATCGGCACGAGCGGGGCGAGCACGCGCCGGCGGTCCCCGCGGAACGCGATCGCCATCACCAGCGCGACCACCGCGAGCCCCACGAGCAGTGTCTCGAATCGCCTCCACGGGTCCGCCACCTTCGCTCCGGAGGCCGCGGCGAGCACCGTCAGCCCGACGATGTCGGCGTGAACCCCGGCAGGCGGATGCAGGTCCGAGCGCATCTGCTGAACCAGCTGCTCCTGCTGATCCTGGTCCAGGCCGGTCAGCCGGACGCCGAAGGAGAGGGAGGCGACCCGCCGTCCGGGCGTGATCACGTCCTGGGAGAAGTAGGCGGGTATCGCCTGCAGCAGCCCGTCTACGTCCGCACTCGTGAGCGCGGTCGGGGCCGTGCCGTTGGCGTGGCCGCTGAACAGGTCGGGCAGCGAGAAGACGGGGCAGAGCCTCGCGCCGGCGCAGCCGTGCGCGGTTGTGTAGCCGTAGCGGGCGAGCACCTTCGACTCATACCGGCTCATCCATTCGATCGTCGCCGGAGTCGCGAGGTTCGACCCGCTGATCATCACGTCGATCTGCCCGCCGATCCCCGTGGTGTGTTCCAGTTCGCGCAGCGCCTGTAGCGAGCCGAGACTCTGCGGCACGAGCTTCGTGATGTCCGTCTGCACCTTCGTCTGCGTGTCCAGCCCCCATCCGAGCACCGCGAGCGCGAGACCGATGCACAGGACGCGCTCGGGCCGGCGGACGGAGACGCCGAGCGCCGTGCGCGCGATCAGCCGCGTGAGCGGGTTCTCGAGCAGCAGCAACCTCGCACCCCTCCATGCCGCGCCTATGCGGGCACCCACGAGCGCATCCTCGGAGTTCTGGCCGGAGCGCGCCGCGAACATCGACAGGCACGCCGCGCCGACCGTGAGCGCGCACGCGAGCGCCACGGCGAGGCCGAATACCAGGAGCACGCCGAATCCGCGCACCATCGGGACGGGCGAGAGCAGCAGCACGAGTATCGCGGCGGCACTCGACACGCCCGCCGTCGCGATCGTGGGCCCGCCGACCGCCGCCGCCCGCGTGACCGCCCGGACCCGCCTGTCCGCCAGCGTCTCGCCCGCCGGCGCTGGCTCTTCCAGCGCCTCGCCCACGCGCGACTGGAACTGGACCGAGTAGTCGACCGCCAGACCCACCAGCACCGGCAGGACCGCGATGGTCGCGATCGTCAGCGACGCACCCACCAGCGCGAGGGCCCCGAACGTGACCGCCGCCGCGAGCAGCGCGAGCGCGAGCGGCAGCAGGCGCGGCCTGCCGAGGAAGATCAGCGCGAGCGTCCCCGCCATCACGATCAGGACGGCGACCAGCAGGACCTCGATCGCGTGCGTGATCGAATTGGTCAGGTCAGCGACGATCACCGGCTCGCCGCTGACGATGTACGAGCCGCCGTGCTGGAGCTTCCACTGCGGCATGGCCGTCGCTTTGCGGATCAGGGCGATCGTCCTGGTGCGCTGCGCTTCGGAGAGCCCCGCCTTCATCCGTACGGAGACAAGCGCCGAGTCGGCGCTCGGGAAGAGGTAGGCGAACCGCTGCTTGGGTGTACCTGCCGGCTTCGCCGGGTCGAACACGAGCGTCGAGACGAAGTTCGGTTCGTCGATGCTCGGGCGTCCCGTCAGCCCGTACTGCAGCGCCAGCGTGACCAGTTCCTCCTGGAAGCGCGCGAGCGTGATGCGGCTCGCCCGCTCTCCGAGCACGAGCGCCTGAGCGTGCCCGAGGCCCCTGGCCAGGGCGGCGGCCTGCACGACCCTCTGCGCCTGCGCCGCCTGTGCCTTCGCTGCGACGGTCCGCGCGGCGAGCTGCTGGTCGATCTGTTCGGCCGCCTCGTTGATGAACGTGCCGGGCCCGAACACGACCTTGACGGTGTGCGCCTTCGCCAGCTGGCCGCAGGGCCCGGAGAGCCCCCCCTCGGCCGCGAGCCCGCTCGCCGGAACATTGCCGGAGAGGCACCCCTCGAGGCCGAGGAGACGGTCGATGTCCGAGCTCAGGACGAGCTGCTGCAGGTCGCCCTTGACGAGCACGGTGATCGGCTCTTCGCCGAAGCTGCGGTAGTAGCTCTGCGTCGCCTTGTATTCGGCGCTCGAGCTCGGGACGAGGGTGCTCGTGGCAGCCGACGGGTGCAGCCCCACGGCGAGGAGCACCCCCGCGAGGCCGATCACCGCGGCGAGCGCGAGCACGAGCCGCGGGCGCCGTGCACACGCCCCCGCGACCGCGGCCAGGGTCCGCGGGGCGCTCACTCCATTCCGAGGGGCCCGGCCGATTCGCCCGAGAGGAACTGGCGAACGAACGGGTTTTCTGATGCGAACAGCTCTGACGCAGGACCCGATTCGACGATCCGGCCCTTCCACAGGACCGAGATGTGCTCCGCGACGCGCCGGGCGCTCATGATGTCGTGCGTGATCACGACATAGCACCCGCCGTTCTCGGCGTGCACCTCCTTGATCAGCTCGCACAGAAGCGCCGTGCGCACCGGGTCAAGGCCCGAGTCGGGCTCGTCGAACAGCACGATTTCGGGTTCGAGCACGAGCGCGCGAGCGAAACCTGCGCGCTTGCGCATCCCTCCGGAGAGCTCGTTGGGCATCTTTTCGTTCGCGTTGCCGAGACCCACCTCGTTCAGGCGGCGGTTCACGATGTCCGCGATCTCGTCCTCGCCCTTCTCGGTGTGCTGGCGCAGCGGGAACGCGACGTTGTCGTACAGGTTCATCGAGCCGAACAGGGCCCCGTCCTGGAAGAGCACGCCGAACTTCTTGCGCAGCTCGAACAGGTCGGCGTCCTTCAGGCTAGGGATCGACTCTCCGTGCACGATCACGTCACCCTGGTCCGGGTAGAGCAGGCCGACGATGTGCTTGATGCAGACCGACTTGCCGGTGCCTGAGGGCCCGAGGATCATCGAGATCTGATCCTCCGGCAGCGACATGTTCAGCCCGCGCAGGACATGGTTGCGGCCGAACGACTTGTGCACGTCGATGAACTCGATCGCGTCAGGAGCCTTCGACGGCCTCGCCTCACCCGAGTGGTAGCGGTACTCCTCCTCAGCCCCGCCCGGCTCGCCCGCGACGTCTGGATCGGGGGGCATGTCAGCCTCCGATCGGCGCCCTGGGGTTCGCGCCCCAGAAGATCTGGGTGCCCAGAGCCCCGATTATGTGGACAAGAACGAGATTCAGCACCATCGACTTCGCGGTGGCTCGACCCACGCCCACGGGCCCGCCGCTCGCGTTGTAGCCGTAATAGCAGGCGACGAGCACGATCGCGGTGGCCATGAACATCGCCTTGATGAGGCTGTATAAGAAATCCGGTGGATTCTGGAATTGCCAGAAGATCAGGAAGTAGCCGCCGGAGGAGACATAGCCGATCTGCTGCACCACCGCGATGTAGGACGCGAGGAACGCCGCGCCGATGCCCGCCAGGTACATGAACGGCAGCACCAGCCACGCGGCCAGCATGCGTGTGGCGCACAGGAACGTGACCGAGTTGATCCCCATGACCTCGAGGGCGTCGATCTCGTCGGAGATGCGCATCGCTCCGAGCTCGGCGACGATTCCGGTGCCGACCTTCGCGGCCATCATGTAGCCGAACGCGTACGGCGTGATCTCGCGCAGGTCGCACCACGCCGTGAAGACGCCCGAGTACGCCGGCGCACCCTGCGCTGCGGTGAAGTACGCACCCTCGATCCCGCACTGCAGGCCGAGGATGAACATCAGTGTCCAGATGATCGCGGTGGAACCGACGATCAGCACACCGGCCTGGCGCAGTGTCTCACCGAAGAACTTGAAGACCCGCAGCCCGTATACGTCGGCGACGATGTTGCCCGTGAACCTGCCGATCTCGCCGGTCGCCGCGAGCCATTCGCGGGGCATTGCGAGCAGTTCGTTCACTTGATCACCAGGATCTGCGGGTGGGTCGCCAGAAGCGTCTGGGTGAAGACGTAGTCGAAGGAGAAGATCGCTGTGAACGCGAGCACGACCGCCTCGTTGACGGCGCGTCCGACGCCCTCGGCGCCGCCGGATGCGCTCATGCCCTTGTAGCAGCAGACGATCGCGATGATCGCGCCGTAGATCGTCGTCTTCAGCACCGACCCCCAGAGGTCGGTGGTGGAGGCGTTCGCGAACAGGGTCGCCCAGAACGGCCCCAGCGGCTGGTTGTTGACGAGCTCGGCGATGATCCCGCCGAAGATCCCGAACAGCAGCGCGTAGATGTCGAACAGGCCCGTCACGACCATCAGCGCCAGGAAGCGCGGCACGACGAGGTTCTTGACGGGGTCCACGCCGAGGACCTGCAGGGCGTCGAGCTCCTCGCGGACCTTGCGCGCGCCGAGGTCGGCGGTGATCGCGGTGCCCGCGACGCCCGCGACGACGATCGCTGTCACGCTCGGCCCGATCTCGCGGACCGCGCCGAGCACGAAGAAGCCGCCGAGCCGGTCGAGCGCGCCGAAGATCGTCAGGAAGTTCGCCGCCTGCAGGCCCGGCGCGGCGTAACAGATGCAGACCGTCGAGATCAGCAGCGGGAACCAGCACAGGCGCAGCGCGAACAGGAACTGCGAGACGAACTCCCCGCCGTACGGGTACGGGGGCCTCAGGGCGGACACGATCGTCCTGCCCGTCAGGATCATCATGTCCCCGATTTCCTCGAGCAGGTTCCTCGCGGGGATGAAAGCCCGCTCGGCGGCGCTGCGAACCATCTCTACAAACCCCTCCTCGGGTGGCGGTCGAACGCGCCTCGAACTCTACGCCATGCAACACCCGGCGCGGCGGGCTGCCCGCGGGCCGCGCCCGGCGATCGTGCGCGCGAGCGCCGCTGGTATCGTGGCCGGATCGTGAGGGGGAGCGGCAGAGTCTTCCGGGCTCGGCCGCGCTCGCGGCGCGCTCGGCGCCCGGCGGCGCTGCTGGCGCGCTCGCGCGCTCGCGCGCTCATCGCTCGCCGGCTGCGGCGGCGGCACGCGCAGGACGCCCACGAACCGGCCGGCAACTTCCCGGTCGCAGGTCGTCAGGGCCAGCTTCCCCGCCAGGCAGGCGGTCGCGCGCCCGGACCGTGATGCTCGATCGCCGGTGCGCAACGCCGGGCACGCAGACCGCGCCGAACGTCGCGGTCACGGTCGACTCCTTCAACTACAGCTCCGACTTCCCGGACTCGCCGACCCGCAAGCGGCCGATCTGGGTGATCGAACAGGGACCCGGGCGAGGTCGCCCGAGCCGCCGGTCCAGAGCAGGAGTCAGCCCGCCCGGTGGCGGCGCAGACGGCGTACGTGAACACGTGGGCGCTCGGCCCGCTCGCCCCCGGGCGCGACGCGCACGTTCGTGCTGGCACGTCGTGCCGGTCAAGCCCGGCCTGCACGGCGTGCACTACGCGATCGCCGCCGGCCTGGCCGGCAAGGCCAAGGCGGTGCTCGCCTTGCGGGCGGCGCCGTCGACGGGCGCGTTCACGGTCGACATCGCCCCTGCGCCGCCCGCCGACGCACGTGGACCCGAACACCGGCCGGGTCGTCCCCGGCGCTACAGCGTCGCCGACGACCCACCTAGCGGACGCCGCGGCGGGCCGTTTGGCCCGCTGTCGAAAGATCGGCCGCCGATTTCGCCAGCCGGTGATCCCTTCGCGCGCGGCTTGGCACTACGATTGGCTGGCTCCGGCCATGCGCGCCCGGGCGCAGCGCCACCCGCCACCCTTCTCCAGGAGGAATCGAGCCAGCCCATGTCAAGGACCCGCCAGCAGAACGTCACCGCCGCGCAGTGGAGCGCCAACGGATCCGCCCTCGGCTCGCCCGACCTGACGCTCGCCGACAACCAGGTCTTCGGCGCGAACGTGTTCTCGCCCGGCCGTCCAGCGCCAGCGCCTGCCCAAGCACGTCTACAAGGCCCTGCCAGCGACGCTCGCCCGCGGCGAGGCGCTCGACACGACGCTCGCCGACGCCGTCGCCCAGGCGATGAAGGAATGGGCGATGGAGAAGGGCGCGACCCACTACACGCACTGGTTCCAGCCGCTGACGGGCTCGACCGCCGAGAAGCACGACTCCTTCTACGCGCCCGGCCGGCGACGGCACGGCGCTCGCCGAGTTCTCCGGCAAGGAGCTGATCCAGGGCGAGCCCGACGCGTCGTCGTTCCCCACCGGCGGGATCCGCGCCACGTTCGAGGCGCGCGGCTACACGGCGTGGGACCCGACCAGCCCGGCGTTCATCCTCGAGAACCCGAACGGCGCGCTGCTGTGCATCCCGACGGCGTTCATGTCGTGGACCGGCGAGGCGCTCGACAACAAGATCCCGCTGCTGCGCTCGATGGACGCGCTGTCGAGGTGCGGCGGTGCGCGCGCTCGAGCTGCTCGGCGTCGAGGAGGCGACGCGCGTGTTCACCGACGATCGGCTGCGAGCAGGAGTACTTCCTGATCGACGAGCAGTACTACTTCGAGCGTCCCGACCTGCGTCACGACCGGGCGGACGCTCTTCGGCGCCAAGCCGCCGAAGGGCCAGGAGCTCGACGACCACTACTTCGGCTCGATCCCCGAGCGGGTGCTCGCGTACATGCTCGAGGTCGAGCTCGAGCTCGCCAAGCTCGGCGTGCCGATCAAGACGCGCCACAACGAGGTCGCCCCGAACCAGTTCGAGGTCGCGCCCGATCTTCGAGAACTCGAACGTCGGCGCCGACCACCAGATGCTCACGATGCAGATCCTGCAGAACACGGCCCGCCGCTACGGCCTCGTCTGCCTGCTGCACGAGAAGCCGTTCGCCGGCGTCAACGGCTCGGGCAAGCACAACAACTGGTCGATGGGCACCGACACCGGCCTGAACCTGCTCGAGCCCGGCGACACGCCGCAGGAGAACCTGCAGTTCCTGTTCTTCTGCGCGGCGGTCATCCAGGCGGTCAACCAGCACCAGGCGCTGCTGCGGGCGTCGATCGCGAGCGCCGGACAGGATCACCGCCTCGGCGCCAACGAGGCGCCTCCGGCGATCATCTCGATCTTCCTCGGCGCCGAGCTCGAGAAGGTCTTCGACGCGATCGAGGCAGGCAAGGTGCAGGCATCGAAGCCCGGCTCGTTCCTGGGGCTGGGCACGCCCGTGCTGCCGCCGCTGCCGCTGCACGGCGGCGACCGCAACCGCACGAGCCCGTTCGCGTTCACCGGCAACAAGTTCGAGTTCCGCGCGCTCGGGTCGAGCTCCTCGCCGGCGTTCCCGAACACGGTCCTCAACACGATCGTCGCCGAGGCGATCGACGACCTCGCGGCGAAGCTCGCAGACGGCACTCAAACCGTCCAACGCGACGCTCGAGAAGGCCGTCGCGTCGGTCGTCAAGGAGACCTGGAAGGCCAACAAGCAGGTCGTCTTCGACGGCGACGGCTACTCGGAGGCGTGGCACAAGGAGGCCGAGAAACGGGGCCTGCTGAACCTGCGCACCACGCCCGAGGCGCTGCCGTGGCTGGTCGAGAAAGGGACCGTCGCGTCGTTCAAGAAGTACAAGGTCCTCTCCAAGCGCGAGCTCGAGGCCACGCTATGAGGTCTTCACCGAGCAGTACGCGACGATCATCAACATCGAGTCCGAGACGGCCGCCTCGATCGCGCGCACGATGGTGCTCCCGGCCGCCGTCCGCCACCTGAACGAGCTGAAGGCGAGCGGGCTGGAGGAGCTCGTCGGCGAGGTCGAGCCGCTGGTCAAGGAGCTGCACTTCGCTCTCCTCAAGCTCGAAGAGGCGAACCTCGACGAGAACCAGGACGACTCGACCCCGCAGAAGTGGGCTGAACTACATCCGCGACGCGGTGATCCCTGCGATGGATGACGTCCGCGACGTCGCCGACCGCCTGGAGAAGGTCGTGGCCGACGACCTGTGGCCGCTGCCGAAGTACTCGGAGATGCTCTTCATCAAGTAGCCGGGCGCGGGATCGCCCGCGCCCGGCCCTGCAGGACCTCGGGGAACCCGGAGCACCGGGCTCCCCGGGGCTGCGCCTTCTGATCGGGTAGGTTGCCGGGCACCAAACACGAGCTAGGGAGGGCGCAGGCATGGCACGGGAAGCGGCAGGATCACGAAGGTTCGCCATCGCGGCCAGCCTCCTCGCAGCCGGCCTGCTCGGCGTCCTGGCGTCGAGCGCGAGCGCGGCCGCGCCCGCCTACAGCCTGCTCGGCACCTGGCAGTCCGGCCCGCTCAACGCAAGCGTGCGCGAAGCGGCGAACGGGACGCAGACCGTGACGCAGATGAACATGAGCACGGGCGTCTTCTCCGGGACCTCCGTCGTCGACGGGGTCCATTTCGCGCTCGCAGGCGTCGAGAGCGGCACGTCGCTCGAATTCACCCAGAGCGAGGGCTCCTACACGGCGCACGACAAGGTCCCGGCGCTGAGCATCCTCCCCGACGGGCACGTCGGCGGCAACGGCAGCTTCGAAGCGGGCGACTTCTGGATGGAAGTGAGCGCCGCCGCGAGGCACACCCGCGAAACCCACCGAAGAAGAATCCAAGAGCGCCCTGCGCACACCGTTCGTCACGGTGATCTGCGACATCTTCCCCGCCACCCCGTCGAGCTCGACCTGCACCGCCGACGTGGGCGACGACGGCGCGAGCGCACGCCACACCCCGACGGGGACCGTGACGTTCTCCACCACGGTGGGGACGTTCCTCACCGGGGTGACGTGCGACCTGTCCCCCGCCGTCGGCCTCGGCGCGGTCTCGAGCTGCACGCTTCCGTTCCTGCCCGCGCCCGGCACACAGGAGGGCGCTCCGCTCCCGGTGTTCGCGAGCTACTCCGGCGACTCGGTGTTCTCGAAGGCCTCCGGGTCCACCACCCCCGTCGCTCCCTCGCCCGGCTCGAGCGTCGCTGAAGTCGCAGGCAACGGCGCGTTCACGCTGAGCCTCGTGAACCCCAACGGGGTGTCCTCCGCCGGCGTCGTGGGCATCTCCTCCGCGGGCGCGGCGGCCGCGACACGGGCTCACGCGGCGAAGGCGAGCCTTGCCTCGGGGTCCTTCCACGCCGGGCGGTTCGGGGTGACGGTGCTCCACCTCAAGCTCTCGAGCGCCGGGCGCGCCGCGCTGAAGCGCAGCAAGAAGCTGAAGGTGCTGGTGCATGTCACGAGCACCGTCGACGGCAAGAAGCTCTCGCGCTCCTATCCGCTGACCCTGCGCGCCGGCAAGCACTGACGGGCGGCCGGGCTGCGCCCGGCTCGCCTGCGGCTAGCATTGACCACTCATGCGTGACTATCTGAAGGCCATAAGCGAGCGCGTGCTCGTATACGACGGCGGAATGGGCGCCACGCTCGAGCAGTTCGAGCTGACGAGCGAGGACTACGGCGGCCTGGCCGGCAAGTGCCACGAGGCGCTGGTGCTCAACCGCCCCGACGTCATCGAGGGTGTGCACAGCTCGATGCTCGAGGCCGGGGCCGAGGTCGTCGAGACGGATACCTTCCAGGGCTCGAGGATCAAGCTCGAGGAGTGGGGTCTGGCGGACCACACGATGGAGATCAACGTGAAGGCCGCCCAGCTGGCCCGCAAAGCAGCCGGTGAGGACCGGTTCGTCGCGGGCTCGATCGGCCCCACCGGCTATCTCCCGGCATCCGAAGAGCCCTCCCTCGGCCAGATCCGCTTCCACGAGCTCGTCGAGGTCTTCGCCGAGCAGGCATCCGGCCTCGTAGAGGGCGGCGCGGACCTGCTGATCATCGAGACCGCCCAGGACATCCTCGAGGTCAAGGCGGCGATCTTCGGCGCACGCGAGGCCTTCGCGGCGAAGGGCCGGGTGCTGCCGATCCACACTTCGGTCTCGCTGCTGCCCAACGGCGGCAAGATGCTGCTCGGCACCGACATCTCGGCTGTGCTGACGACACTCGAGGCGCTCCGCGTCGACGTGATCGGGCTGAACTGCTCGACGGGCCCGGAGAACATGCGCGACGCGATCCGCTTCCTCGGTGAGTTCTGCCCCGTCCCGGTCGCGTGCATCCCGAATGCCGGCCTGCCGCTGCAGGGCCCGGACGGCGAGACGATCTTCCCCGAGAAGCCTGTCCCGCTCGCCGAAGCACTGAAGGAGTTCGTCGAGCGTTACGGCGTCGGCATCGTCGGCGGCTGCTGCGGCACGACACCCGAGCACATCGCCGCGATCGTCGAGCGCGTGGGCGGACGGCCCGTCGGCCCGCGCCCCGCCCCGCGCCCGCCCCACCTCTCGTCGATGATCGCCGCGACGCCGCTCGTGCAGGACCCGAGCCCGACCCTCGTCGGTGAGCGCGTGAACTCGCAGGGCTCGCGCAAGGCGAAGGAGCTGCTTCTCGCCGACGACTACGACGGGCTCGTGCAGATCGCCGAGGACCAGGTGCAGGGAGGAGCGCACGTGCTCGATCTCTGCGTCGCGCTGACCGAGCGCACCGACGAGGACGAACAGATGCGGCTGCTGGCGAAGAAGGTGTCGCTGACGCAGCCCTCCCCGATCCAGATCGACTCGACCGAGCCGGAGGTGATCGAACGGGCGCTGGAGCAGATCCCCGGCCGCGCGATCGTCAACTCCGTGAACCTCGAGGCCGGCAGGGCCAAGCTGGACCGCGTGGTGCCGGTGGCGCTCGCCCACGGGGCAGCGCTGATCGCACTGACGATCGACGAGGTGGGCATGGCCAAGACGGCCGAGCGCAAGGTGGAGATCGCAAAGCGCATCCGCGACCTCTGCTGCGAGGAGCACGGGCTCGACCCGCAGCTGCTGATCTTCGACTGCCTGACGTTCACGCTGACGACCGGCGAGGAGGAGTGGCGCCCGTCCGCGGTCGAGACGATCGCGGGGATCCGCGCCATCAAGGAGCAGCTCCCCGGCGTGAAGACGTCCCTCGGCGTCTCCAACGTCTCCTTCGGCGTCTCCCCCGGCGCCCGCGCGGTCCTGAACTCGGTGTTCCTGCATCACTGCGTGGAGGCCGGCCTTGACCTTGCGATGGTCAACCCGAACCACATCACCCCATACGGCGAGATCTCCGAGGATGAGCGCAAGCTCGCCGACGACCTCGTCTTCAACCGCCGCGAGGACGCGCTCGAGCGCTTCATAGGCCACTTCGAGTCAAAGGGCGAGCAGGACGCCGCGCAGGGCAGCGCCGACCCAACGGAGGGGATGGAGCCCGAGGAGGCGCTGCACTTCCACATCCTGCGGCGCCGCAAGGACGGCGTCGAGGACTGGATCGACGCCAGCGTCGAGAAGATCGGGGCGGTGCCGACCCTCAACGAGGTGCTGCTGCCCGCCATGAAAGAGGTCGGCGACAAGTTCGGGGCGGGCGAGCTGATCCTCCCGTTCGTGCTGCAGTCCGCCGAGGTCATGAAGCGCGCGGTCGCGCGCCTGGAGCTCTACCTCGACAAGATCGAGGGCTACACGAAGGGCACGGTGGTCCTCGCGACGGTGTTCGGCGACGTGCACGACATCGGCAAGTCGCTCGTCAACACGATCCTCACGAACAACGGGTACACGGTTGTGGACCTCGGCAAGCAGGTCCCGATTCAGACGATCGTGGACGCCGCACAGGAGCACGAGGCGACCGCGATCGGCCTGTCGGCGCTGCTTGTCTCCACCTCAAAGCAGATGCCGGCCTGCATCGCCGAGCTGCAGGCGAAGGGCCTGGAGTACCCGGTGCTGATCGGCGGCGCGGCGATCAACCGCGCGTTCGGCTACAGGGCGCTGTATCCGGGCGGCAAAGACTCCCAGGACATGTACGAGCCGGGTGTCTACTACTGCAAGGACGCCTTCGAGGGGCTCGCGGTGATGGACCGGCTGATCGAGCCGGAGTCACGCGCACAGCTCGAGCAGGAGCTCCGCGCTGGAGCGAAGGCGTTCCGGGAGAAAGGCGACGAGCCGGCACCCCAGGGTGACCTCACGGACTCCTCGGTCCGCTCGGCGGCGCGCACCGACGAGCCGGTACCCGAGCCCCCGTTCTGGGGCGTGCGCGAGATAGACGTCGACCTCGACGACGTCTACCGTCACCTCGACACCCACGTCCTGTTCAAGCTGCACTGGGGCGGGCGCGGCGTCAAAGGCGAGGCCTGGAAGACGCTGCTGCGCGAGGACTTCCGCCCCCGCCTTGAGCGCATGTGGGCGGAGCAGGACTACCTGCATCCGCGTGCGCTGCTCGGGTTCTTCCCCTGCTACGCGGACGGCAACGACATCGTCGTGCTCGACCCGCAGGACCGCGCGAGCGAGCTGACCCGCTTCGTCTGCCCGCGCCAGCCCGCGGGAGAGCGGATATGCCTGGCCGACTTCTTCAGGCCCGCCGTCGACGGCAGGCCGCCTGAGCAGCTCGACGTGATCGCGGTGCAGGCCGTGACCGTGGGCGGCGAGGTGACCGAGCTGATGGCGCGCCTTGAGGCCGAAGGGGAATTCGCCGAGCAGCTGTTCGTCCACGGCCTCGGGGTGCAGACCGCAGAGGGCCTGGCGGAGTGGCTGCACCACGAGATTCGCGGGATGCTCGGCATCGACGCCACACAGGGCCGTCGCTACTCCTGGGGCTATCCGGCCGTTCCGGAGCAGAGCGAGCACGAGAAGGTCTCGGAGCTGCTGGACCTCGCGCAGATCGATATGACGATCACCGACGGCTACGCGCCGGACCCGGAGCAGTCCACGCTCGCGCTCGTCGCCCACCACCCTCAGGCGATCTACTTCGGTACGCGCCAGGGGCGCCTGCCGGCCGTCTCCTCACCCGACGACGTGATCATGGGCTCAAGCCGCGATCCGTCGCTGTTCGCCGACCTCGACGACGCGGACCCGCAGGACGAGCTTCTCGACGACGCAGAGCCGGCCGCCGCCGGCTAGGACTTCGCCGGGCCCTGGGAGGCGGCCTGGCGTGCGGGCGCGCTGGGGTCCGCGGCTTCGGCCATCGCCATGATTTCGTGCCCGTAGAGGGGCTTGGCGAAATGGAAGCCCTGTCCGAACTCGCAGTCGACGTCCTGCAGCCTGGTCACCTGGCCGGGGCTCTCTATGCCCTCGGCGACCGACTTGAGGTTGAAGATCTGCGCGAGCTGGATGATCGCGCTCGTGAGCTGCTCGACCTCGGGGGTCGGGTCGGCCAGGAACGAGCGGTCGATCTTCAGGATGTCGACGGGCAGGCTCCTTATGTAGTTCAGCGATGAGTAGCCGGTGCCGAAGTCGTCGATCGCGAGTTTGACGCCGAGCTCGCGAAGCGCGTTCAGGCGCATCAGGCTCACCTCCATGTCCTGCATCATCACGCTCTCGGTCAGCTCCAGAGTCAGGCTGCTCGGGATGATCTGGGTGCTCTCGAGCACCATGCGGACCTCGTGGATGAACTCGGGGCGCTGCAGCTGGCATGCGGAGACGTTGACGGCCATCGACAGCGGAGGCTCGCGGGGTATCGCCCGCTGCATCTCGGCTGCCCATTCGCATGCCTCCCAGAGGATGTGGCGGCCGACGGGCACGATCAGACCCGTGTCCTCCAGCAACGGAACGAAGTCCAGCGGCTGGATCGTGCCGCGCACAGGGTGCTCCCACCGCACCAGTGCCTCCATGCCCGCCATGTCGCCGAGCGCGAGGTCCATGATCGGCTGGTAGCGGAGCGTGAACTCGCCGGCGTCAAGGGCGCGTTGCAGGTCCGTCTTGAGCTCCAGCCTGGCGAGTGCCTTCGCGTGCATCTCGGGCTGGAAGACCTGGTACTGGCCCTTTCCGCTCTCCTTGGCCATGTACATCGCGGCGTCCGCGTTGCGCAGCAGCTCCTCGGCGTCGCTGGCGGAGATCATCCCCTGGTCGCTGAACGCGATCCCGACGCTGCTTGCGAGCGTGATGTCCCTGTCATCGAGCTTCAGGGCCGCCGACAGCGTCTGCATCACGCGTCCGGCGATCTCGATCGACTGCAGCTCGCTCTCGGGCTGGCGGATCAGGATCGCGAACTCGTCGCCCCCGAGGCGGGCCGCGGTGTCGATCGGCCGCATGCAGTCCTCAAGGCGCCTGCCGACCTCCCTGAGCACCTCGTCGCCGGCCGCGTGCCCGAGGCTGTCGTTGATGTTCTTGAAGTCGTCGATATCCAGGAACAGCACGGCGACCGGCAGGCGCTCGCGGCGCTGGGAGATCAGCGCGTGCTCGACGCGGTTGCGGAAGAGCGCCCGGTTGGGCAGGCCGGTGAGCGTGTCGTGGAAGGCCTGGTGCTCGAGCTCGGCCTGGAACGCCTTGCGCTCGCTGATGTCACGTACGTTCAGCACGATCCCCTCGATCGACTCGTCGCCGAGCAGGTTCGTCGCGAGCGCCTCCACGTCGCGCCAGCTCCCGTCGGCGTGACGCCCCCTGAACTCGCAGGTCACGGGCTGCCCGGCGGCCGCCGCACCGACGGTCGTGACCAGCGCGTGCACGCGCGCCGCGTCGTCGGGGTGCACGTAGTCGCCCATCGAACGGCCGGCGACCTCCTCCGGGGAGTATCCGAATGTCTGCTTCACCGACGGGCTCGTGTACTGGACGAGACCGTCGCCGTCGAGGATGCAGATCACGTCCGAGGAGTTCTTGATCAGTGAGCCCAGCCTCGCCTCGGCGCGCTGGTTGACGCTCGCCTCGGTCAGCGCGACGGTCTGCAGCGCGAGCGCGACCTCGGCGGCGAGCGTCTCGAGGCTCGCGACAGCTGCGGGGGCGAGCCGCCTGTTGGCGCGCACGGCCAGCGCACCCGCGATCGCCTGACCGACGAACAGGGGCGCGAAGGAGAGAACGCGGTCCGGCTCATCGATGCTGAGCACCCGCTCCCGCGCCATGCGGCTGCGCACCCTCTCGGGGAGGTCCGCCAGGCGCAGCGACCCCACGGCCGGGCCGCCGGGGCTCGTGCAGCCCACCGAGCGCAGCTCGCCGCTCTCGGGGTCCATCTCGTAGATGCAGGCGCTCACGCCCTCCCTCACGACCGACCGGGCGGCACCGAGCGCCGCCTCATAGATCTCCTCGCGGCTGCCTGCCGCGACGAGCGACTCGCCGGCGAGGCGAAGCGCCGCCTCACGACGGGTCGCCTCCTCGTTGCTGTGCACGATGCCCGCCATCCTCACGAGCACCAGACCGAACATGAGCGTCGACGCCCCGATGAGGGCGTAGAGGTCCAGGTCCTCGCCGAGCGCTTCGCGCACGACGATGACCAGCGGCGCCGTCAGGCTGGCGCACGCCAGCAGCGCAAGGCGCGCGCGGGTGAGCCGCGCGTCCACTTCGGGCCCCGGTTCGGAGAGCTGGGCCATCGAGGGGTGCAGCACCGCGGTGCCGAGCAGGGCGTAGTAGACCGCCCATCCGGCGTCGGGCATCCCGCCGGTGCTCACGCTTCCGTCGAGCAGCTTCCAGCCGTAGATCACGTCGCTGAGCAGCAGCACGACCGCGCCGGAGAGCAGGAACGCGAACGCGGGCTCGCGGCGGTGGCTGCCGGCGGCGACACGCGCGACCACGCCCAGCACCAGGATGTCCATTATCGGGTAGGCGATCGATGTCGCCCTGCGCAGGACCGAGAGGCTGTCGGCGTGGGTGTAGGGGTCGATCAGGTAGACCCACAGCAGCGTCGCGAGCGCCAGGGTCACGATCATCGCGTCGACCGTCGCGGCGCTGTCGCGGTGCTCGTGGCGGTTGCGGACGATCAGCACCATCCCTGCGACCAGGAACGGGTAGAACGCGAGGTGGAACGGGTCGGCGATCGACGGGAACGCCAGCCCCGAGCCGAACAGCCGTTCATAGTTGTGGGCGATCACGTCGCTGGTCACGAACAGCAGCTGGCCGGCCGCGAGCAGATACCACGGCAGCCGTGCGGCTCCCGGCGGGTTGCGCCACGCGCCGATCACGAGCGCACCGACCGCGGCGCCTCCGATCAGGTCGAAGACGAGGCCGCTGCCGAGCCAGCCGGGGGCGCTCGAGAAATGGGCGAGCACGTAGCCGGCCGTGAGCACCGCCATCGTGGCGAGATACACGAGCCAGGCGTTCTGCCAGCGCACACGCAGGCCGATCGCGTCCGCGGGGACCACGGCCCCGGTCCGTGTGACGGGTATCGCGCTCACCCCGCGATCCTCAGCTTCCCGCCCGGCGGAGCATCCTGGTGGCGAGCATCCTTGCCGCGCCTCATCACGGCCTGCCCTGGATGCTCGATCGCGCGAGGTGTTCGGGGACTCCGGCGGCGTGCCCGCTGCAGCGCTCGCGCATGCGCGCGAGCTCGGCACGGATCATCCGGGTGTCGCTCAGCGTCGCGCGCCACGCGACCCGGGGCCGCGCGGGAGATCGATCGAGGCGCACACACCTGGCCTCCAGCGTCCTTGACACCGAGTTCCCCACGGCGAGGCTATCGGCCGTTGCGCCGCCTTACTTAAACCACGACGGCGTGTTCTGCGCGGAATCCCGGCACCGGGAGCCGCGTCAGCTGTCTTCGCGGGGCGGCGGGCGGAAGAGGATCCTCTTGACCTCTATCGCCGTGCCCCCGCCGAGGCGCAGGGCGGTCTGGAACCCCTCTGCGCCGACCTCGCCGGCGTCGAGCGCGCGTCGCAGCTCGTTGACGGCGGCCAGATCGTCCTCCTCGACGTTCTCGCGCGGCGTCTCGAGCATGATCAGGTGCCGGGGGCGACGCAGCGCCGCCGCCATCCGCACGAACGGCTCGCGCTCCTGCGGCAGCAGGCCGTCTGTCGCGAGCACAACCGTCTCGCGGTTCTCAAGGCGCTTGGCGACAGCCGCGGAGAGGAGCTCCTGCGCGCGTGCCTGGATGTCCTGCTCGGCCACGCGGCCCGCCAGAAGGGCACGCACCTTGTCGAGGGAGAGGAGCGACGCGCGGTCCTCGATGAGCCTGTCCAGGAAGCTCTCCCGCTCGGACGGGGACGCGGACACCACGACGACCAGGCTCCCGGGCGAGTACCGCAGGCGGTCGGCGGGGGCCAGGACACGGCAGTGGACGGTGAGGTCCATGGGCCTCGGCGGAGCACCGTCGCGGCGCGGGCGATCGGAGGACCATCCCGTCCGCTCGTCCTCTGAGATCTTCACGCTTCGCCCTGGAGGTCTGCTCGCCATACCCCCATCATGCCTCAACCGGGCCCCGCACCCCCTCGCCCCTGCACGGGGAGCCCTCCGGCGGCGCCCTCAGAGGAGGCGATCAGGGCGAGCTTCGCCCGCCTGTCCAGCCGCTTGATGCGGGCCTCCTCGCGCATCGCTGAGCTGCGATCGGGCATCGGCACGGCCATCGCGAGAGCCACCGGCAGGCGGCTGGCGGTGTACCGGCTCGCCGTGCCGGCGTTGTGGCGCGCAACACGCCGCTGCAGGTCGTTGCTCCATCCCGTGTACAGCGTGCCGTCCGCGCAGCGCAGCATGTAGACCCAGGCGTCGCTCATCGCTGGCGGATACGCCGTGGGCGTCCCGGTCCCTGCACGCGGTCGCTAGCCCGGGGCGCCGGCCCCGACCGGGGCGAGGGATGCGCGCGCGGGCTCGGGCAGCGGAGGCAGCTGCACGGGCGAGGCGTGCATGGTGCGCAGGCGCACCTCGCGCCAGGAGAGTCCCTCGATGATCAGAGCGGGCATCCCCATGATCAGCGCGGTCGCGACCTCGACGGCCTGAAGGACGATGCCGTAGGCGATCGCCTCGGGCGCCGAGACGTGGTAGGCGCCGACGAGGACGGCTGCGCACGCGGCCTGGAAGACACCGACGTTGGCAGGCGTGGCCGGCAGGACCGCGGTGACGTTGACCGCGAACAGGACCGCCGCGGCGCCGGCCAGCCCTGCGCGGCCCTGCAGGCCGAATGCCATCAGCAGAAGCCAGCAGCTGGCGAGCTGAAGCGTCCACGCCCCGAGCTGCAGGCCGGTGGCAGCGAGCGCCTGGCGGGGATGGCGAAACACGCGCAGCCCGTCGCGCACCCGCGCGAGCGTGTGGCGCAGCGCGAGCATCAGCGCCGCCACCTGCTCGGAGCGTCCCGCGGCGGCCCGCGGGAGCAGAACGGGCGCGAAGAGGACCGCGGCGAGCGCGGCGGGCGGCGCGAGGGCCACCAGGATCAGCGCGCCGTGGTGTCCGTCGAGGACGTTGACGCTTGAGAACATCGCGGCTCCGAGGAGCACGAGCGCGAGCAGGTTCAGGATCGTCTGGGAGACCATCGTCCCGAGGACCACCGGGAGCGTGTCGCGTGCCCGGCCCAGCCTGCGCGCGACGATCAGCGCGCGTGAGGGCTCGCCGAGCCGTGCGGGCAGCGTCGAGGACATCAGCACACCTATGAAGGTCCCCTGCATGGCGTCCCGGCGCCTCGCCCGGCGCCATGTGGGAGCGCATGCGAGGATCGCGTGCCAGGCGATCGCACGAGCGAACATCGACGCGCACATCACCCCGAGCGCCGCGGCGACGAGGCCGGGCTTTGAGGCGAGCAGGCTCGTGAGCACGCGGTCGACGCCGATATGCCCCAGCGCTATCGCGGCGAGCACCGCCGCGAACAGGCAGGAGAGCGTGATCGCGCCGCGTCGCAGCGCGCGCGGTGCACGGCCCCTGCCGACGTCCCTGCCGTCCCCAGATGCGCGCAGGCTCGGCAGGCGCTCCGCGGGGATCTTGGGGAGCATGTCGGCGGGCCTGATGCCGATGCGGACCGCCGCAGCCTGTTTGCGCCCGACGGGGGCCGGCACCGCCATCGCCTGCTCATAGGTCTCGAGCACCTCCGCTGCGACGCGCGGCCATGCGAAGCGCTCAGCGCTCTCGCGGGCGCAGCGAGCCATGCGCGCCCGCCGCGGCGGATCGAGCGCGAGCGAGCGCAGCGCCTGCGCGAGCGCGAGCCCGTCGCCCGCGGGGACCAGCACGCCCTGCTCGCCGTCGCGCAGGACATCGCGGTAGCCGGGTATGTCCGAGGCGACCACGGGCGCTCCCGCCGCGAACGCCTCGGTGAGGACCATCCCGAAGCTCTCACCGCCGAGCGACGGTGCGCAGACCACATCGGCGGCGCGCAGCTCTGCGAGCTTGCGCTCGTCGGAGACCTTGCCGAGGGCGTTCACGCCGCGGCCGTCGAGCATCATGTGCGAGACCTCCTGGGGGCTCGCGCCGACGAGGGTGAGCGTCGCGGGGATCTCCTCGCGCAGCGCCTCGAAGGCGCGCAGCAGCACAGGCAGGCCCTTGCGCTCCACGGCCTGCCCGATGAACAGGATCCGCAGGCCGCCGTCGCCGGAGTCGCCTCCGGGGTGTCCCTGCGCCGCACCGGGGAGGTCGACCCCGTTGGGGATGATCCGGTAGCGGCCGCCGTAGAAGCGTCGTGCGGTCCACGCCGCGGCCTCGGAGACCGCGATACGGGCGTGCAGACGGTTCATGCGCAGGCGGCCCCCGAGGGGGACCGCGGCGACGCCGTTCGTGATCGCGTTCTCCGAATACGTGTGGAAGGTGCCGACGACCGGGAGGTCGCGGGTGCTGCGCAGGGCGTCCCATCCGAGCAGCGGAACGACCGGCTCGTGGATGTGCAGGACGTCGTATCCGCCTGCTCGCAGCTCCTCGCGCATCGCGAGAACTGCCTTCGGCGAGGCCACCAGGTTCGAGACCGCGCCGTTGGCGGGAATGCCGACGGTCCGCCCGAGGGCTATGAACCCGTCGGGGACGTCCCGCTGCTGAGGACGCGCCCCCCGGTGCGTTCGTCTGGCGAACTCGTCATCCGGGTCGAACGGGGCCAGGACGCGGGTTTTGTGGCCCGCGCGGTCGAGCTCGCCGGCGAGGGCCTCGATGTGGCGCGTTACCCCACCCGGATACGTCCACGAATACGGCGACAGGAGCGCGATCCGCACGCTCACACTCTATCCGCCCGGCCGGAGAGCCCGGCGTGCTCGTGTGATAATCCACCCGTGATTCTCCGCAGACTCTTCCTCGCCCGCGTTCGCAGGGTCTGACACGGTGCCGGCGCCGAGGCGCACCTCCGAGCGAAGGGCCTCAGAGCAGCTCAGCGAGGCCGATCCGGTCCTCGGCGCACTGATCGCAGCGGTCGGGCCGCTCGGCTCCTCACGGTCCGGGCGCCCTGACCGGGATGATCACTACGGGGCCCTCGTCCGGTCGATCACCGGCCAGCAGCTCTCCGTGAAGGCCGCCTCGTCGATCTACGCGCGCCTGACCGCACGGTTCGGCGGGCGTCCCCCCACGCCACAGGAGATCCTCGCCGACGACCCTGAAGAGCTGCGCGCCGCGGCGGGCCTGTCGCGGGCGAAGGTCTCCTACCTGCGCTCGCTCGCCGAGCACGTGCTCTCGGGGGAGCTGGAGCTCGAGCGCATGAACAAGCTGCCCGACGAGCAGGTGCAGGCCGAGCTCCTCGCCGTGAAGGGCATCGGGGTGTGGACCTCCCACATGTTCCTGATGTTCCACCTCGGGCGCCCTGACATCCTGCCCGTCGGGGATCTCGGTATCCGCAGGGCGATCGAACGCGCCTACGGACTCGACGAGCTGCCGGCCGCGGCGCAGATGGAGGAGATCGCCGAGCCCTGGCGACCGCACCGGACCCTGGCGTGCCGCTACCTGTGGCGCTCCCTGGACAACGAGCCCGGCACTACCTGATCGCCACTGACAGGACGGCCGTCGAGCTGGCGCCCGTGGAGGGCTTGAAGCTCACGTGCACCGACAGCTTCAGGGGCCTGTGCTTCCTGAGCGTCGCCTTGCTCTTCGAGGTCAGCGAGAGAGTGAGCTTGTAGGCCCCCTCCCGGCCGGCCGCGTGTCGGAGCGTGCGCAGGCCCGCGCCCGACACCGTCAACGAACCCCTCGCGGGAACCGAGATGTCGATCGTGAGCGACTGGCCCCTGCGGGCGTGGCCGACGATCTTGACGGTGGTTGCCCGCTTGGTCGAGTGTACGTCCAGGACTTCGAGCCCGGCCGCGGCCTGCTACCTGAGCGTGACCGACAGCGCGGCGGTCGAGGTCGCCCCGCCAGATGCCTTGAAGCCCACGCGCACCGACAGCTTGAGGGACCTGTGCTTACGGAGCGTCGCCTTGCTCCTCGATGTGAGCGTGACGGTCAGCTTGTAGATTCCGGCACGGGTGACTGAGTGGTGAACCGTCGCCAGGCCCGATCCCGACACCGTGAGGGTTCCGGCTGCGGGCAGCGAGAACTCGACCGTCAGGCTGGCGCCCTTGACCTTGTGGCTGGTTATCTTGACGGGCGCACCTGCGGCGGGCGGCGTCGAGGGAGGCTGGACCAGTGTCAGCGGCGGCTCGGTGCTCGTGCTCGAGTCGGTCCCGACCGTTGCTTCCTGGAACGTGGTCCCTTCGCCCTGACAGTTCTGCTTTTCGATGCTGCACTGTTCGGTCGGGGGTGCCTTATAGATCCCTCCGTCGACGCGGACGTCGTACAGGTCGCGCAGGCCGTCTTCGTCCTGCTTTGCGAGTGGCTGCGGCGTCGTGATGTAGACGTTTTCCCCGTTTTCGCTCGCGCCCTCGAAGTAGGTCGGAAAGCTGATCGTCCCCGGGTCGAGAAGGGTGACGCAACCTTTGGTGTTCGTGCATTCGCCGACGCCGTCGGGACGCCACTCGTACGTGTGGACCATTTCGCTTGTCGCCGGTTCCTGAGCGACAAGCGGATCGAAGCTGTCGAAGAAGACCGTTCCGTTGGAGACGAGGTTCCGGGGGATGCTTCCATCGTGGACGGCGACGTAGTTCCCGAGCGCGAAGAAAGGACTCGGTGCGGACGGCGAGGTGATCGGCTGCGTGCCCGATGGATTACAGGACACGCACGACACCGTGGGCGCGCCTTCGGCGAAGCGGTACTCGTAGAGCTCGGGATCAGGTTTGCCGGTCCTCGAGTCGATGTTGTTGTATTCGGTCAGTTTGTTCTTGGTCGCCAGGAGCAGAATCTGGCCGTTCGGCGATACGCGCGAGACCATGTAGTGCATGCCGGAGCCGTCGGCGGAGGAGATCGAGTCGAAGGAGCCCTGGGTTTCGGCCCTTTCGTCGTTGCCGGCGCCTGCCTCCACTTCGGTGATCGTCGTCACGTACGAGAGATGGCCGGCGTGGTAGGCGTAGACGTTGGCTTCGTGTTTTTCTTCGTCGGCTTTGCCAGTGTTGCCTTCGCCTGCGAGGAGCTGGCCGCCGGTCGAGAAGTACACGTAGGCGCCGTCCTCGGAGATTCCGAGCACGCCACGCACGTTTGCGCCCTTCGTGTCACCTGTCGCCCCGGTGTCCACTGACAAATCGGTCAGCTTGCCCGATTCGGCTTCGTATTCGTACAGGTCACAGCCCTGACCACCAGATTGTTCGCCAGGCTGCAGCGTGCAGTTGGTGCGGGCTTCGGGTCCACTGCTCGTGCGTTCGGTGAGACCGTAGTTCGCGATGAAGAAGACGTGGTTCCCGTCCCGCGAGGCACCCAGGAAGCGGGCACCGTCATCACCGGTGCTCGTCTCGGTCGCGGATACCTGGACGGTGCTCGAGCCGTCCAGCCGCATGTAGACCTGCTGCTCGCCTTCGAGTTCCGGGCCCTTGGTTTCGTTGGAGTGGGCGTTGAAGAAGACTCGCGACCCATCGCCCGACACCTCGTTGAAGTTCGATGCCTTGTCTCCTGCCAGGAGCGGTTCCACGCGCGTGGCGGGCTTGCCGTTCGGGAGGATCGACGCCAGCTTGGGCCCGGTCGCTGCGCTCCATTCGTAAAGTGAGCCCGATGGTGCGTATTCACTGCTCCCCTGACTGACGGGCAGTTCATAACCTGCCGCATCGGTCTCGAAGCTGATGTGTGAGCAGCCTTCGGCCGATCCGTCGACCCGCCAGCCGCCGCCCGAGTACGGACCGCTTTCTCCGGGTGCTCGGGGTCGCACCTTCGTCACAAGCGTGTAGCTGCCGCGATTGCTTTCGGAGGGCGCGGCGGAGGGCGCGTTCCAGACGTAGAGGTTTTCGATTTCTTCCGAAGCCTTCTCCCCTTCAGCCAATTCAGGCGCTGGTTCCCCGGGGTTTTTCGCCAGAGGCAGGGGCGTTTTCTCCACGCCACATGTCAGGTTCGGCGAGTAGTAGACGAACTGACCGCCGTTGCGGGGACCGGAGGTGCCGATCGGCGCAAACCGCGTTTCAGGCGCAAGGGACAGGTCGGACCAAAGAGCGCCCGCCGTCGTCGCCGTGCCGATGCTATCGACGAACTCGCCCGCGGATTCGCTTCCCGGTATGCCGCCGGTCATCGTGAAGCTGCTGGCGGCGCCCTGCGCTGCAGCCTGATAGGGGATTTCCAGGCCCGTCGTGTATGACGGGACGGTGACTTCCTCATCGTTCTTATTGACAGGGGTCACCATTTCGTATCCGCGGCATTCGGGGAGCAGTGTGGTGACTCCCTGCTGCACTCGGACCGCTTCGTTCGGGCACGCGGCAGCCGAGGCGCTCGCGGGCGACCCGGCAACGGCGACGAGCGTGGTCGCCGCGAGCGCGACGAGCGCGAGGCGGGCGGACAGCTTGTTCCTGATAGCGGTTCTCATGGAGTCACGCCCTCGCCGCTGCGGTAGTGCTGCCGGACCGTTTGCCCGCCGTCACCGTCACGTGGAGCGTGAGCTTGCGGTGCTTGCGCGCAGCGCTCCTGCCGGACGCCGTGAGTTTCACGGAGATCTGGTGAGAACCGGCCGACAGGTTCCGTTTGACGGTCGTCTGGATACCGCTGCCGGAGACCTTCACGGTCCCTGCCTGGGTCAGTTTGACGGTCACGACGAGCGCCTTGGCCTGCGCTTTCGTCGCCATCACCTTCACGGCGGGCGGGCATTCGGCGACGGTGATCTTCGTGTTCTGGCGGACCTCTTTGTTGCTCTGCGAGATGATCGTCGTCGGCGCGATCAGTTCCTTTTCGCAGATGTTCCCGTATGCGGTCAGAAGTGCGTGCGGGCCCGTGGGGAGTGTCGTTTCGAATGAGCTGATCGGCGCATCCGGGACCGTTTCAAATTTCGAGTACGTGATCCCGTGGGCGATGTAGGTGTTACCAACGAGTTCGATGTGCACGCCTTCTCCCTGCAGCAGGTACACGAGGTCGGGGAATTCGCGGTTCGCGTGGGACACGAGGATCGCGGGCCCGGTGAGCGGCGTATTCAGCAGAGGCGTGGTGGCTGTGGCGAAACCCACCGTCGAGCCTTCCGGACAGTTGGCCGGGTTCGCTTCGAAGACGTAGTCGGGACATGCTTTGTGCAGCGTTTCGAGCTGCGACGGCAGCGCTTCAGGCAGCTGCAGTTCGACTTTCCGGATGTGGGCTTCGCCGGGCTGCTGGGCCACCTTGACCGTGAGCATCGCGCCGAGGTGTTTGCTGAAGTGCGCGCTCGAGGTTGCTGTGAACGTCGGGTTGAACGGCAGTCCGGCGCATCCGGTCACCGCGACCGGGACCGACGAGCTGCTCGTCACCGACGCTTCCGTCGGCTGCTGGGGAGCACCGGTCAGCGTCGCCTTGATTTCGTGGCCCGGTCCCGCTTCGCAGTTGGTGGGGTTGAACGTGAATTCGGGCCGGTCGACCTTGACCTGGACCTCTTTCACGCGGAACGGGACCCCGTCGATGCTCTGCGGCAACGGGTCGCTGGTGATCGTCAGGGCCGACGTGCTCTTGTTGATGTCGATCACGGCATGCACCACGACCGTCCCGAGATCGAATGGTCCTGCGACCGCCGGGACCACGATGTCGAGACCGAAGGGGCCTTCGGCGCCCGTCTTCGGGCTCCGCGAGGCTCCGGTCAGGTAGACGGGACCGGACACGACGAACGGAGTCGATCCCGAGCCTGCCGCCGTCGTCGCCGTCGCGATGCGAGAGTTGGCCGGGCACACCGCTTCTTCTTTTTCGAGTGCTTCAGGTGCGGCTTCGCACTTGCTCACACCGGCGATCTTGCCGAGCAGACCCGGAGGCGTGTTGACGGTTATCCCGCTGAAGTCCTGTTCGCGATCGTCGCCGCGCTTGAACACCGTGACCAGTGGGCTGTATGCGCCCGCGGCAGAGCTTTCGCTGCCGGCCGAGAAGGACGGAGCGAACGGCAGGCTCGCGGGGCACCCTGCTCCTTCACCGTCCCAGCTGATGCCGAAACTCGACTTGCTGGTCCACGCGGAGTCCCCGAGGATCTGCGTCCCGTTTTCGAGCGCTCCGCCGACGCTCCACGGGGTGAGTACCGATTCGGTTTCGAACGCGGTTCCGCAGAGGGGTGGGTTCGCGAGCGTCGCGCCCGGGCCGCCCTTGAGCGTCAGGTTCAGCGTCGTGAACGGAAGCTGCGGGTTATCGTCGAACGTGGTCCGGACCTGGCCGACCTTGAGTCCACCGGCGGCTTCCGTCGCGGGAGTTCCCGTGACGGCGCTGCCCGGTAGCTTGACCCGGACGCCGGCGTGGGGCGCTTCGGCTTCGATGTACAGGCGGAAGATCTTGCCTTCCTCGTCCTGCTGTTCGTGGCAGGGCGAGCATTCCGGCTTGCCGATGAACACGCGGCCGGTCAGCTGTTCTTCGAGCAGTGCGCTCTTGATCTTCACTTCGCCGACCTGCGATGCAGGGGGGCAGCTTCCTGCGCCCGTGGATTCGAAGTTGATCTGTGGTTCGGTGCACGCCTGCAGCCCATTCGCTGCTGAGGGCGACAGCGAGACACCCGCGGGCAGCGTCACTGTCGTGTCCTTGAGCTGCGGCGTGCCGCGCGTGGTGACCTGTTCGCTCTGCGGAATTTCGAGCCCGAACTTGTAGCCGGACGGCGCCGCCGCCTCGCTCGTGTTGCCTGCGCCTTCGGCCGGGGTGCGAGGAACGAAAGTGGCCTGCGGTTCGAACTTCAGTTCATTGCATCCAGTGACGGGCGGGAGGTGCTGCGAGTTCGCTTCGTGCCACAGGGGTTCGTTCTCGCCTATCAGCGGTTCCTGTTCGCTGTCGTTTGCTCCCGGTAGCTCCCACTGGTCGTAGTCCAGGGTTGTCACGGGCTGTTCCTGCGCCTGTGTCAGACAGTCGGCCGGGTTGGTCAGGAACGGACGCTGTGGCGTTTCGTGGTCTTCGGCGCCGTGTTCGTCGTGGTTTTCCTTATTCCGTTCAGGGTTGTGAGATGGGTCTGCCGGGTTGCCCCAGAGCGTCAGCGAGATTCCGCTGATGTTGAACGCCTCGTTTATGTCCGGTGAGAGCACCGTCACGCGGTATTTGCCGTTGATGCGCCTCACGTGAGCATCGAGGCGGACCGGGGTGTTCTCGAACACGAAACCGAACTCAGCCGGAATCCCTGCTGGCGGAATCAGGTTGTAGACGGGCACGATGTTGGGCGATCGCTTGAATTCGTTGACGTACAGGTCAACCGCGCCGACCTGCGTTTCGGGCGGGCAGCCAAGATGCGTCGATTCGCCGGGCTCACCGCGCGCTCCCAGCGTGAAGTCTTCCTGCGTGCATCGCGGCCGCCCACCTTCGGGGTTACCGATAAATCCTTCGGGCAGCACGACGTCAGCATCCTTCAGGTTGCCGGGGGTGAGGACTTCCCATTCCTGTACCGACGGTTCGTATTTGTTGACCGTGTTGAAGAAGAAGGAGGTGGTCGCAGCGTACGGATGATCACCCGCAAGGGTGTCGAGGTCGCCGTTGGCGTTGTATGACGCAGCTTTGAAGTTGTGGACCCCGAACTGGGCAGGCGCTTCGCTGACGAGAGCGGAATCGCTCGCTTTGACGGTCAGTGGCACGCCTCCGCCGGAGATCGACGCGGTGTTTTCGAGCTCTTCGCCTGCCTTGATCACGTGGGGGTCCGCGTAGGCGTGGATGAAGATGGTTTCGGCCTGGGCGTCGGGCTCGACGGGCTGATCGCTCGTGCACGTGATTTCTTTGCTGCCTTCACCTTCGGGTGTGCAGCTCCAGAAGCCCTGCACCGCTTCCGGGGTTTCCTCGGTGACAAGCCCGGGAGGCAGTTTGTCGGTCACGGTAATCGGCCCAGATGTCGCGACGGCGCCGAGGTTGCTCGGGATGATCTGGTAGATCACCGTGTTCCGGGCCGCTCTGCGCGTGAGGTTCGATTCGCTTTCCAGTTCGCTGGGTTCTTCGCCGGCCTTTTCGACTTCTTTCAGTTCTTTGGGGGTCGTTTCGCTTTCGGCTTCGAGGCTTTCGACCGTGTTCAGGCCTTCGAAGGAGCCGATGAACGTCACGACATACGACCACCCTTCCTGTCCCGCTGTGGGTCCGCCCGTGACCGTGACGTTGCCCGCGCCGATAGATTTGACCGCTTCCAACGCCGACTGGACTTCCGCGGCTGTTGCTTTAAACGGCAGGTCTTTCGTTTTCTGTTGCTCGGGTTTCTTGCCTTCGACTTCGACAACCAGGTGAAACCGGCCCACGTTGGGCGCGCCTTCTGAACCGCTCGCCGAGATCGTCCACTGCTGCGCGATCGCGGGGGTCAGCGGAACATTGGTCGGCCCGTGGTTGGAGATCAGTTCCCACCGCGCCCCCTGGGCGCTAGCTCCTGCGGCGAGCGCGAGACAGAGGATTGCCGCCAGGGACGTCAGCAGCGCGGCACGCCGTGCCACGCGCTGCGAGGCGCCGCCACGCTTCAGTGTCCAGCGCTGGGACTCGCCACCCACTCGGGTTGCGTTCGTTGCCGCGGACATCTGTGTCTCTCCCCGTCCCATCTACCCCTCTGATCTCCCTGTCGCTGCTGCCCCTGCGGGAAGCATATACACCATCCCTAACACAGGCGCCGGTCATGTGATGCGGTCCGCTACCGCCGAGCCGGCCACGCCCTCTGGCTGGCTGGCCAGCCGGACCGCTTCCCCTACTCGAACGCACTAGGGACCACACAGAAGGAGCGGGGCCGCTTGTGACGGCCCCGCTCCCTTCGCTCTGCGTTCTGAAACTCCGGCTGTGCTCAGCTGCGCCGAGCGATGCCGGCGTTCCTAGAGTTCGTCAGTGACCTGGCCGTTGGCGTCGGTCACGTTCCAGTTACCGCTGAGCAAGCCGGATTTCGGGCAGATCGCCGCCGTGTCGGGGGCTTTCGAGTTCAGTTTGAACGTCTGGTTGGTCGTCGTGAATTCAAGGTTCACCGGGTGGCCTTCTTTGCCGACCGGGAACGTGCTTTTGATCTTCGTCGCTTCAAACGTGCATTTGTTTTTCGGGCCTTCAAGCGCGAGGAAGGTCGACGTGAACGTCACCTTTTTCGTGCCCTTCTCTTCCTCGGCGCCTTTGTCGCTGAAGGAAGCCGACCACGGGAAGTCGCTGGTCGTGATGATCGCGGGACCGGCGGCTGACGTTTTGCACGCGCCTTCGATTCCGAGGTAGTCACCGTAGTTGAAGTCTTCCATCGAGGTGCCGAGGTCCTTCGTGGCGTCGTTGGTTTTGACCGTGGTCGGCAGTTCTGCTTTTTCGCATTCCAGGTTGCCGGCGGCCGTGACGGTCACCAGGTCGGTGCTCGACGCCGTCAGGACTGTGCCTGCTGCGACCGCGCCAGTCGGGTCCTTGACGATCAGGTCTTTAGATTCTTTAGCGAACGCGCTGCTGGCGACCAGAGCGCTCATCGCGAAGACCGCGACAAGGGCGAGGCCCATGATCTTGATGCGCTGCATATCCCTCTCCTTTTGCCTGTTTGACTTTGCTGAACCGGCGCACGGTTTTCAGCTGCCGTCGCGTGAGCCTGCCCTGTGCCGACTCACGCGGTCGGTGCCCGCCGTGCGCATACGGCGGGATGGAGAGACGTCTGTGGCGCCCAGCAGCACGCAACAGCGAGCGGACCTCTGTGTCCCCTCAAAGTTGTATGCGTCTATCAGCTCCATCATCCCCCGGCTCTCCCTCCCCTTACGTGTCCACCCTTGGGGCGAACGGTGACCAGTGTAGGACCGCACTCTCCCGAGCACAAGACTTACCCGGATCGGTCATGCCAACCTATGAGGCGCGCGGCGTTCACTGGCCAGATATCCAAGGTTGGCGGGCGTTAAACGGCGAAGGGCCGGCCCGCTAGTGCGGGCCGGCCCTCGGTGCCGTGTGCTCAGGGTTCTACCCGAGCTGAATGCTTCTGACTACAGTTCGTTCGTGACCTGGCCGTTGGCGTCGGTCACGTTCCAGTTACCGCTGAGCAGACCCGTTTTCGGGCAGATCGCCGCCGTGTCGGGGGCTTTCGAGTTCAGCTTGAACGACTGGTTGGTCGTCGTGAATTCAAGGTTCACCGGGTGGCCTTCTTTGCCGACCGGGAACGTGCTCTTGATCTTCGACGCTTCAAACGTGCATTTGTTTTTCGGGCCTTCAAGCGCGAGGAAGGTCGACGTGAAGACTACCTTTTTGTTGCCCTTCTCTTCCTCGGCGCCTTTGTCGCTGAAGGAAGCCGACCACGGGAAGTCGCTGGTCGTGATGATCGCGGGACCGGCGGCTGACGTTTTGCACGCGCCTTCGATTCCGAGGTAGTCACCGTAGTTCAGGTCTTCGGACGAGGTGCCGAGGTCCTTCGCTGCGCTGTTGGTTTTGATCACGGTCGGCAGGGCGGCGTTTTCGCATTCCAGGTTGCCGGCCGCCGTGACGGTGGTCAGGTTGGTGCTCGTCGCGGTCACGGTCGCGCCGGCCGCGATGACACCCGACGGGTCCTTCAGGACCAGGTTTTTGGATTCTTTAGCTGACGCGGTGCTGGCGACCAGTGCCGTCATCGCCAGGATGGCGACAAGGGCCAGGCCCATGATCTTGATGCGCTGCATGTAATGCTCCTTTATCCCTCATTGTCAGAGTCGACCGGCACCCGTTCCCCTTCAGGGGGTCGATACACCAGCCGTTGCCGCTTGGCTGTAACACAGCCGGCGACGGATGGTTGCGAACCTCGCAGAAGTCCACCACTGCGTCAGGCCCGAACCGTTCCTGCGTGCACGTTGAAGCGTTCCCCCCGCCCGGTCCCTCTCGGGTACTGGCGCTCGACGGAAGCCTGGGTCATCCTTCCCCCTCGTGACTGGCGACGTCATGTCGCTGGCGACGGTAGCACAGCGTTCGCGAGAACGTCAAGGACATAGTGTGTTTCCGCACTCGGCTGGCTGGACAGCCAGAAATCCCGATTGCAGAGCCATTTTGGGCCCGCGACTAGAGCTCCCTGCCCCACGGCCGGAGCGGGACCTCAGACGGCTGAGACCTGCTCCTCCTCGGCGACCCGGAAGGACGAGCCGCAGCCGCAGGCCGCGACGACGTTCGGGTTGTTGACCTTGAAGCCCGGCGCCCTGCAGGCTCTCCTCGTAGTCGATCGTCGAGCCGCTGACGAACTGGAGGCTCTCGCGGTCGACCAGCAGCTTCAGGCCGTGGCTCTCGAAGACGAGGTCGCTCTCGCGCTGCTCGTCGAAGGCGAGCTGGTACTGGAAGCCGGAGCAGCCGCCGCCGCGGACGCCGACGCGCAGGCCGGCGACGCTCGAGGTCGGCGTGCTGCGCCTCCAGGAACTCGCGCACCTTCTCGGCGCCCAGCTCGGTGATCGTGATCATCGGCTTCGCTCCTGTTTGCGCATCCAAGACTTTCTAAAGTATAGCGCCGTGGTCCCGGTGCCTGGAAGCGCGCCGGTGATCCTCTAGGCTGGGTGATGCGTGCCCTCCGCAGAGGAGATAAAGCAGCGGATCGAGGCGGCCATCGTCGGCGCGCAGGCCGATGTCGAGGACTACACCGGCGGCGGCGACCACTTCCGCGCGACGGTCACCGCGCCGGCCTTCGAGGGCGCTGAGCCGGATCCAGCAGCACCGCCTCGTCTACGACGTCTTCGGCGGCCGAGGTCGGCGGCGCGATCCACGCCCTCGCGCTGACCACCAGGACCCCGCGCAGACCCAAACCCTCACCTAGCCAGGAGCGACCCCATGTCCAGAGCGAGTTCGACGCCGGTCCCGATGATGCCCAGCCAGCAGCCGGCCGCCGCCGAGCAGTCAGCCGGGGCCAACCCGATCCGCGACGCGATCGCAGCAGGCGATCGCCGAGCACAAGGTGATCCTCTTCATGAAGGGCACGCCCGAGGCGCCGGCGTGCGGCTTCTCCGCGCGCACCGTCGCGATGCTGCAGGCGCTCGACGCGCCGTTCGCGGCGGTCGACATCCTGCCCGACCCGCGCATCCGCCAGGAGCTCTCGGCGATCTCGCAGTGGCCGACGATCCCCCAGCTGTTCGTCGACGGCGAGCTGGTCGGCGGCTGCGACATCGTCACCGAGATGTACGAGTCGGGCGAGCTCGCAGCCAGGCGCTTGGTGTAGCGTCCGGCGCCGATGGCGCCCGTCGCGGTCACGACCGACAGCACGCAGTACCTGCCGCCGCAGCTGGCGCGACGCCCAGGGCATCGGCCAGGTCAGCCTCTACGTGGGCTGGCCGGGCGAGCCCGAGCGCGAGCTGGAGATGGACGGCTTCGACGGCTTCTACCGGCGCCTGGCCTCCGACCCCGAACTGCCGACGACCTCCCAGCCCTCGATCGGCGACTTCCTGCGAGCTCTGGGAGCCGCTGCTCGAGTCCGGCCAGGACGTCGTCTCGGTCCATCTCGCGGGCGGGATCTCCGGCACCTGCGAGGCGGCGCGCCAGGCCCACCTGCTGCTGGTCGAGCGCGGCCTCGGCGAGCGCGTGGAGGTGATCGACGGGGAAACCGGCCTGCGGCGGGCCTGGCGCTGCTCGTCGCTCGGCGGCGCGCGCCGCCGCGCGTTCGGGCGCGGACAGGACGCGGTCGTCAGCGCGGGTGCGCGCAGGCGCGCGCGGCGCTGAGGATCTGGTTCTGCCTGGACACGCTCGACATACCTGCGCCGCGGCGGGCGCATCGGCAAGGCGCAGGCGTGGCTCGGCGGCACGCTGAGGATCAAGCCGATCCTCTCGCTCGAATACGAGATCGTCCCCGGTCGAGAGGGTGCGCACGGCCGGCCGGGCCTTCGAGCGGATGGTCGCCTACGCCCACGAGCTGCGCGCGGCGGCGCCGACGGTTGGGTCGTCCAGCACATCCAGGCGCCGGAGCAGGCAGAGCGACTGATCGACCGCTGCCGCGAGGTGTTCGACTCCGAGCCGATCTTCACCTCGGAAATCGGCCCGGTGATCGGTACCTACACCGGGCCGGGCCTGCGTCGGGCGTCGGCGGCGTCGCCGCGCGCGCTGCTGGCCTGATCAGCGCGCGGCGCCTTCGCCGGCGGCGGAGGAGGCTGCGCGCCACGATCAGTGCCGACGACGGCTGCGGCGCCCATCGTATCGGGCTGCGGTGGCGCTCGACGTGGGCGCGCCAGTCGGTCATGCGCTCGACCTCGCCGCGCAGGCGTTCGACGGACGAGACGAGCTCTCCGCGCTGGGTGTCGATCGAACTGCGGATTTCCTCGGACGTGCGCTGGGCCATCAGGCCTCTCCTCCCGTGTTCTCTGCAGGTGGTGGACTCGGCGGCGCCTGCTCAGCCGGGGGCGCTCGCGGCAGCCGGCGGCGTGGTCGAGGGCGCGGACGGCGGCGGCGGCGGCGGCGGAGGCGGAGGCGGAAAGCTCGTCGCCACGGCGGGTGATGTGTAGAGGCCGCCGTCGTCGGCTCGGCGTGAGGTCCTCGCGAATTTTGCGGGCCTCGTCGATCGCCATCGTCGGGCACCGGCGGCGAGCCTGCTTTTGACGACCCTCGCGGCGATCAGGCCCGGCGATCACGCCGAGGATCACGAGGATCAGCGCCATCGCGAAGAAACCCCAGAAGTACGTGAAGTCGTTGCCGGGGAGGACGTAGTAGAGCAGCCACGCGAAGCCGATCGAGCACGAACAGCAGCGCCATCGCGAAGAAGACGCCCGCGACGACGCCGACGACCGCGCCCTTGCGAGCTTGACGCCCTTCTCGGTGATCTCCGCCTTGGCGAGTTCGATCTCCTCGCGGACGAGGATGCTCGCGCGTTCGGATACCTCGGCGATCGCCGTGGCGATGTTCGAGGGCGGATCCTTGTGCTGCTCGAGGACCGCGGGCACAGGGGCCGAGCTCACTCCGGCGGCTCCTCGTCGAACACGCGCTTCCAGACCACGCCCGCGGCGCGGCTCGCAGCGATGCTCGCGAGAGCGCCGAACGCGGCCAGCAGGCCGGACCACATCAGGCGCTTGACCATGTCGTTCTCCATAATCGCGGCAGTCTAGCCTTCCCGTAGGTCGGGGCGACGCCCGACCTCCCCGCCCACGCGCCCGAGGGGGCGTTTCCGAAGCTCAGCGGATACCCGTCTGGCCGACCGGGCTGACCTCAAGGCCGCCGCAGACCGTCTCGACGACGAGCCACTTCGCGCGCTCGAAGTGCTCGTCGCCGTGAGGCAGCAGCTCGAAGATCCAGCCGGTCAGCAGCTGCTCGATCGCCCCGTAGAAGGCCATCGCGGCGAAGCGCGCTTCGATCTCGGGCTTGAAGACCCCTTCCTGCCTGCGCCTTGCTGACGATCTCGCCGATCAGCTGGTATGCGTCGCGGATCTCGCCGAGGTGCGTCTGGCCGAAGGAGTTGGCGGCCCGGGTGACCTCGACGATGATCACCTTCATCAGGTCGGGGTCGTGCGGTAGCTGTCGACGATGAAGGAGGCGATCGCCCAGAGCTTCTCGCGCACAGGGATCTGGCTGCGCGTCGACCTCGCGGATCAGCTCGAGCATCACGTTCCAGCGCTCGAGGAAGAGCGTGTCGAGCACCTCGTCCTTCGAGCCGAAGTAGTGGTAGACGAGCCCGTAGGCGACGCCGGCCTCGTCGGCGATGTCCGAGACGCGGCAGGCGTGGAATCCCTGGCGTGCGAACACGCGGACGGCGGCGTCGAGGATCAGCCGGCGCTTGTCCTGCGACGCCTTCGCACGTGTTCCGCTCATGCTGCCCGCTCCTGGGGCCAGCGGTAGGCGGAGGGCCTGCGGTTCGCCAGCGACGGCAGCCGCTCTCGGACCGCGCGCTGGCTCTCGAGATCAAGCTCGGCGACGATGTGGCATTCACTGTCGGGAGCCTGTGCGAGCACGACGCCCCACGGGTCGACGATCATCGAGCGGCCTCCCGAGTACTGATCCGCGGGGTGCGGGCCGAACTGGTTCGCGGCGATCACGAACGCCTGGTTCTCGATCGCCCGTGCGCGCACCAGCGTCTCCCAGTGGTCGCGTGTCGTCGCGAGCGTGAAGGCGGACGGGATCGCGATCACCCGCGCGCCGAGCACGGCCAGGATCCGGTAGAGCTCCGGGAAGCGCAGGTCGTAACAGATCGACAGGCCCAGCGGGACGCCGTCCGCGGTCCGGGACATGACGATCTCCTCACCAGGCTGCTCGATGTCGGACTCGCGGTAGGTCCGCCCGCCGACGGTCACGTCGAACATGTGGATCTTGCGGTAGACGGCCGCGATCTCTCCGCGTGGGTCCACGTGGACGGAGGTGTTGGACAGCTTCTCCTGTCCAGCGACGCTCTCCAGGAACGATCCGGCGATGATCTCCACCGACAGTTCGCGGGCGCACTCGCGCGCCCAGCTCACGGCCGGGCCGTCGATGGGCTGAGCCGCAGCCGACTGGTCTGCGTCCGAACCCATCGCGGTCCACTTCTCGGGGAGTACGATCAGGGTGGCCCCGTCCGCAGCCGCCGCGCGCGTGAGGCGGTCGGCGACCGCGAGGTTTGCGGCCGGATCGGCTATGGAGTTGAGCTGTACCGCCGCGACCCTCAAGGACAATCCCCCTCGCGTGGGCCGTATCCCACGAAATCGATTGACTGGTCAGTCAATTTCTCAAAGCATAACGCCAGAGGCCCCCGCCGGGCCGCGTTCGGGCGCCCCGGCGCCGCCGATGCCCCTGCTCGAGGGCACGCGGCCGCTCAAGCGCTGGCGCTGGGTGGGGATCTTCAACGACGAGCTGATGGCGTGCGCGGCGCTGGTGCAGGTGGGACTGGCGAGGCAGTCCTTCTGGGCGCTGCACATGAGGGAGGCGGGGACGTCGCTGCGCGAGCGCACACGGATGCGCCCGCGCCGGCAGGAGCTTCAGCTGACGATGGGCCATCCGCCGGTCGACGGCGGCGAGGCCCGCCCCGGACGTGTGCTCATCCGCGACAGGGGCGTGACGCTTGACGTGAGCCTGCAGGAGGAACCGGGCTTCCAGACCATCTGCCCGCACGGTCAGGGGCGCGTCTGGACGCGCAAGCAGGCCGGGATACCGGCGGAAGGCACCCTCTCGCTCGACGGCGGCCCGCCCCGCGAGATCCGGGCGCTGGCGGTGATCGACGACACCTCGGGGCATCACGCGCGCAGGACCGAGTGGCGCTGGTCGGCGGGCGTGGGCCGCGGCGCATCCGGGCAGGCACTCGCATGGAACCTGGTCAGCGGGGTGAACGACCCGCCACAGGGCTCCGAGCGTGCGGTCTGGGTCGACGGCGTTCCCGCGGAGGTCCCCGCGGTCTCCTTCTCCGAGGACCTGACGCGGGTCGACTGCGTGGACGGGTCGCGGCTGGCGTTCGCGCCGGAGGCCGAGCGCAGCCGGCGGGAGAACCTGATCATCCTCAGCAGCGACTACCGCGCCCCGTTCGGGACGTTCTCGGGAACGCTCCCCGGCGGCCACGAGCTCGCGAGCGGGCTCGGCGTCGTCGAGCACCACCGAGCGCGCTGGTAGGGCTCAGGCGCCGCTGGTCCGGTGCCTGCGGAGCGCGGCGAGCAGGAGCTTTGAGTGCATCGCCCCGATCAGCTCGCGCAGGGGCTGTACGCCCGCGGCGACGATCTCCATCGCACGGTCGACCTCGACCTCCCCCGCGAGCCGGCCGAGCAGCGCCCGCACCTCCTCCTCGACGAGCGGCTCGAGGGCCTCTCTGTAACGAAGGGTGTCGTAGACCGTGAAGCCGAGGGCCTCCTCGTAGCCGCCGGCCCGGAAGCTCGCGATCGCCTCGATGATCTGCACGTCGTCGCGGTCGTAGCCGCGGCGGTCGGGGCTGAGTACGCCGATCTCCGCGAGGCGCTCGAGTACGTTGCGCGGCACGCCGTAGCGCGCCTGGACCTCTCTGCGCGAGACGCGGCTCTCATCGTCGGTGGCCGCGAGCGCGCGCTCGAGGATCCTGTCCTGAAGCTCGATCAGCGCGCTGACGCGCCCCGGATCCTCCTCGAGGGCTCCCCTGATGACGCGCAGCGGCATGAACCGCTCCTCCTGCAGGCGCTTGATCAGCGCTATCCGCTCGACGTACTCCGGCGGATACCACGCCATGTTCCGGCTGGTCCGCACCACGTCGGTGCCCGCTCCGAGCAGGCCCTCCCTCAGGTAGTAGCGGATCGTGCCGGGGCTGACCCCCGAGCGCTCTGCGAGCTCGCTCATCTTCAGCAGCGTGCGCTGCTGTGCCTGCCCGGCTGTCGCTGCAGCCGTGGGCCGGGAGGACGCCATGACGGTCCGCTCAGCCTCCCAGGAAGGCCCCCTGCGGAGCCTCCGCCGGACCGGCCGCCGCTCCGCTGCTGATCAGCTCCGCGACCTCGGCCTCGGAGTAGCCTGCGGCCAAGAGGACCTCGCGGGTGTGCTCGCCGAGCCCAGGCCCGGGAAGCCTCGCGTGCTCTCCCGGGGTGCGGGTCAGCTTGACCGGTATCCCGAGCTGGCGGATCGGGGCGCTCGCGCCCGGCTGGTCGATCTCCACCACCATCCCGCGGCTGCGCACGAGCTCGGAGTCCAGCGCCTCGTCGAGCTCGAGCACCGGCTCAAGGCAGCAGTCGTGTTCGCGGGCGAACTGCTCCCACTGCTCCCTGGTGCGGCCCCGGAAGACCTCGGCAACCTGCTCGTGCGCCTGCGAGCCCGCGCGCTCGAACTGCGCCGGGATCAGATCCTCGCGGCCGACCCCGCGGCACCATGCCTGCCAGAACTTGGGCTCGAGGGCGCCCAGGGAGACGAACCCGTCCGCGCATTCATACGGGCGGTAACAGATCACCGAGCCGGCCAGCAGGAGCTCGCCGCGCCGCGGGATGACGCCGTCGGCGAAGTACGCGCCGGCGACCATCGCGAGCCACGACAGCGCGCCGTCGGACATCGAGACGTCCACCATCTGCCCCTCGCCGGAGCCGGGATGACCGGGGCCGCCGTCGCGCTCGCGCAGGGCCGCCATGATCCCGAACGCCGCCATCAGCGCACCCCCGCCGATGTCGGCGATCTGCCCCGCTGCCTGGACGGGGCCGCTGCCGGCCTCGCCCGTCAGGCCGAGCAGGCCGATCAGGCCCAGGTAGTTCATGTCGTGGCCGGACGCGTCGCGCTTGGGCCCGTCCTGCCCGTAGCCGGAGATGGCGCAGTACACGACCCCGGGGTTCTCCTCGCGCATCCGCTCGTAGCCGACGCCGAGACGGTCAAGGACACCCGGGCGGAACGACTCGAGTACCACGTCGTGTTCGCGCACGAGCCGCAGCAGGGCCTCGCGGCCGCGCTCGTTCTTCAGGTCCAGGCGGATCGAGCGCTTGTTCCGGTTCAGCGACAGGAACAGCGCGGAGCGTGCGCTCGGGTGCGGACCCTCATATGAGGGCGGCGACCAGCGGACGTAGTCGCCCATGCCGGTGTCCTCGACCTTCAGCACCTCGGCGCCGAAGTCGGCGAGCATCAGCGAGCAGAAGCCTCCGGGGAGAAGCCGCGAGAGGTCGAGGACGCGAACGCCCTGCAGCGGCAGGCTCACCGCTCGATCGCGAGCATCGCGCGCGCCTCCTGCACCGTCGCGGGCCTGCGGCCCATGTCCTCGGTCATCTGCCGCGCCTTCGCGATCAGCTCGCCGTTCGAGCGCGCCATCGTGCCATCCGGCAGGTACAGGTTGTCCTCGAGACCCACGCGGATCGAGCCGCCGAGTGTGAGCGCCGCGGACACCAGCATCCATTGCTGGCGCGAGATGCCGATCACCCCCCAGTGCGAACCCTCGGGGATGTTGTCGACCATCGCCGCGAGGTTGCGCGCCGTGGGCGGTATCCCTCCGACGACCCCCATCACGCAGTCCACGTGCAGCGGGGTCTTCAGCACGCCCATGTCGATCAGCGGCTCGAGGCTGCCGACATGCCCCACGTCGAAGCACTCGTGCTCGGGTTTGATCCCGAGCTCGTTCATCGCCTCGAGCAGCTCGATGATCTCGCCGAAGGGGTTCTCGAAGACCATGTTGAAGACGAACTGTTTGCGCGAACGCGAGTACTTCGCGTAGTTCATCGAGCCCATGTTCAGAGCGGCCACCTCCGGGCGGCACTCGCGCAGGTACTCGATCCGCTTGGACACCGGGACGCCGATCGTCCCGGTCGAGTAGTTGATGATCGCGCCGTCTCCGACCTCGGCGCGGATCGCCTCCGTGATCGCTTTGAAGTCCTCGACCTCGTAGCTGGGGGTGCCGTCGGGTTTGCGCGCGTGGATGTGGATGTGCACACCCCCCTCGTCCACGATGCGGCGCGCCTCGGCGGCATACTCCTGCGGGGTGTATGGGATCGCCGGGCACTGCTCGCGGTTGGCTATCGCCCCCGAGATGGAGCAGGTGATCACAACCGGATGGTCAAGGCTCATACGGGCACCACTCCCTGTCTCTTCCATGGACGCTCGATCTTCTTGCCCTCCGCCATCTCAAGGGCCCGGCAGATCGTCTCGCGCGTCTCGCGCGGGTCGATGACGTCGTCGATCATGTCGTTGCCGGCCGCTATGTAGACGTCGAAGATCTTGCGGAAGCCCTCGATCAGTTCAGCGCGCTTGGCAGCCGGGTCCTCGGCCTGGTCGACCTGCTTGCGGAAGGCGATCTCGACGACGCCCTCGGCTCCCATGACGCTGATCTCCGCAGACGGCCATGCGACGATCAGGTCGGGCTCGTAGGCGCGGCCGTTCATCACGTAGTAGCCGGCTCCGTAGGCCTTGCGCGTGATCACCGTGATCTTCGGGACCGTGGCGTTCGCCACGGCGTGGAGCATCTTCGCGCCGTGGCGGATGATGCCTTCAGCCTCGATCTTGGTTCCCACCATGAAGCCGGGGACGTCCTGGATGAACACGAGCGGGACCGCGAACGCGTTGCAGAGGTTCACGAAGCGCGCAGCCTTGTCGGCGGAGTCGTTGTCGAGGATCCCGCCGAGCTGCTTGGGCTGGTTTGCGACGATCCCGACGGGGCGTCCGCCGAAGCGGGCGAAGCCGGTGATGATCGTCTTCGCCCACAGGCCCTTCATGTCGAAGAACTCGCCGTCGTCGACGATCCTGCGGATCACCTCGTACATGTCGTAGGGCTTGCGGTTGGACTCCGGGAGCACGTCCAGGAGCTCCTCCTCGCGTCTGTCGATCGGGTCGGAGACGGGCCGGATAGGCGGCGCCTGCTCGCAGTTCTGAGGCATGAAGGACAGGTACTGCTTGATGCGCTCGATGCACTCCTCGTCACTGCCGACTTCCATGTCGCCGACGCCGGACTTGCGGCAGTGCACGCGCGAGCCGCCGAGTTCCTCCTGTGTGACGTCCTCGCCGACCGCGGCGCGGACGAGGTGCGGCCCGGCGAGCGCCATCGAGCCGCGCCCCTTGACCATCGGCACGAAGTCGGCGAGCCCGGGGATGTAGGCGGTGCCGGCCGCGCAGGGCCCCATCAGGGCCGCGACGAGCGGGATCACGCCGCTCATGACGACCTCTTCGCGGAAGAGGTGCCCGGACCCCGCGAACAGCGATCCGGCCGCCTCCTGCACGCGCGCGCCCGCCGAGTCCAGCAGCCAGACGAACGGGATCCGCTTGGTGAGGGCGAGCTCGCGCAGCCGGGTCGCCTTCAGCTCGCCGGTCATGCCCATCGAGCCCGCCATGACGGTGAAGTCATAGGCGCAGACGGCCGTCAGGCGACCGTCGACCTTGCCGTAGCCGGTGATGACACCGTCGGCGGGAGCCTCGACGTTGTCCATCGCGCGCTGGGAGAAGTGGGGTTTGGCGTGGATCCCGAGCTCGACGAAGGTGCCCTCGTCGATGAGCAGCGCTATCCGCTCGCGGGCGGTGAGCTTTTCGCGCTCGTGCTGCTGGGCGATCTTCTCCTGCCCCCCGCCGAGCCTGATCTGCTCGCGGCGCGCGTGCAGGTCCTCGACCAGGGGCCGCAGCAGCGAGGTGCCCTCCTGTGTGCTCATCAGCGTCCTTTCCATACGGGGTCGCGCTTCTCGAAGAACGCTGTGACGCCCTCGACTATGTCTTCGGTGGACATCGCGAGCGTCAGCTGGGCCCGCAGGTAGTCCAGCCCGTCGTCCAGCGGCATGTCCAGCTGCCGGCGCATCGCTTCCTTGCCGAGCCTCATGATCACGGGCGACTTGCCCGCCAGGCGCCCGGCCCAGTCGGCCACGGCCGCCTCGAACTCCTCGTCGGGGACGACGCGGTTGACGATCCCCGCGGCGTGAGCCTCCTGCGCACTCCAGCGATCACCGAGGAGCAGGAGCTCGTTGGCCTTCTTGCGCGGCACGTTGCGGTAGATCAGCGCCATGATCATGAACGGGAACGTGCCGATGTTGATCTCGGGGGTACCGAAGCTCGCGCTCTCCGACGCCACGATCAGGTCGCAGCAGAGCGCGATCCCGAGCGCACCGGCGAGAACGTGCCCGCGGGCGGCGCAGACCGTGGGCTTGCCGAGGTCCCCGATCAGGCGGAAGAGCGCCACGAACCGCCCAGAGCCGAAATGCTTGTGGACGAGCGCCTCGTCCGCCGAGAACCCGCCGAGGTTCGCGCCGGAGGAAAAGGTCCGCTCGTGCGAGGACGCGAGGACGACCGCGTGCACCGCATCCTCGTCGCGGGCTCGCTGGAACGCCTCGGTGAGGCCCGTGAGCATCTCGACCGACAGCGCGTTGCGGCGCTCGGGGTCGTTCATGGTGATCGTCGCCACGCCGTTCTCGGCGACGTCGTACAGGACCGGGTCGGTGGGCACGCGCGCATCCTAGCCTGATCGGACGCTTGTTGGAAGTAGCAAGTCCTACTGTTTACTTTTCCCGCGGGCTGCGTTAGCCTGACTCGCCACCGCGCCGGCCGTCCGGCCCGGACGCCCTTCCCATCAGAACAAGGAGATATCCCCCACGATGGCCGCCACCGCCGAGAGCGTCGTCAAGCCCGACTTCAACGCCAACCGCAAGCACTTCATCTTCACCGACGAGCACGAACAGCTCCGGGAGTCGATCCGCAACTTCGCCGTGAAAGAGCTCGCCCCGCACGCCGACGAGTGGGAGGAGAGCACGTTCCCGGACTCCGTCTTCCCGCGCATGGGCGAACTCGGCTTCCTCGGCCTTGACAAGCCCGAGCAGTACGGCGGCCAGGGCGGCGACTACTACACGAGCCTCGTGCTCGCGGAGGAGATCACGAACGCCAACTCGGGCGGGCTCGCGATGGGGATCGCCGTCCACACGGACATGGCGATGCCGCCGATCCTCGCGTTCGGCACCGAGGAGCAGAAGCAGGAGTGGGTGGTCCCTGCGATCAAGGGCCAGAAGATCCTGTGCCTCGGCATCACCGAGCCGGACGCCGGCTCGGACGTCTCGGGCATCAAGACGCGCGCTGTCAAGGACGGCGATGACTTCATCATCAACGGCTCGAAGACCTACATCACGAACGGGCACCGCGCCGACGTGATCGTGCTCGTCACCAAGACCGACCCGGATGCCGGATATGACGGCTTCACGTTGTTCCTGGTGCCGATGGACTCCCCCGGCGTGATCCGCGAGAAGCGCCTTGAGAAGCTCGGCATGCACGCCTCGGACACCGCGCTGCTGGCCTTCCAGGACGTTCGCGTTCCCGCCTCGGCCGTCCTCGGCCAGGTCGGCAAGGGCTTCTACCACATCATGTGGGAGCTCCAGGGCGAGCGCCTGATCGGCGCCGCCGGGTGTGTCGCCGGAGCCCAGAAATGCTTCGAGAAGACCATCCAGTACGCGCACGAGCGCAAAGCGTTCGGCCGCGAAATCGGCAAGTTCCAGGTGATCCGCCACAAGTTCGCGGAGATGGCGACGAAAATCGAGTCGGCGCGGCAGATGGTCTACGTGACCGCCTGGCGTTTCAACAACGGCGAGTACCCCGTCCGCGAGATCTCGATGGCCAAGCTCCACGCGTCGCGGATCGCATGCGAAGTCGCGGACGAATGCATCCAGATCCACGGCGGCGCGGGCTACATGCGCGAGTACGGGGTCGAGCGGGTGTGGCGCGACATGCGCCTGAACCGGATCGGCGCCGGGACCGACGAGATCATGCTGGACGTCATCGGCCGCTCCTATGGGCTGTAGGCCGGCGGCTGCTCCCGGCGCGCGCGCCGGGAGCTGAACGGTGGCCGGCAACTCTCCGTTCACCGAGGAGCACGATGAGCTGCGGGCGTCCGCCCGCGGCTTCATCGAACGCGAGCTGACGCCCCACGCCGAGCAGTGGGAGCGCGAGGAATGGTTCCCTGAAGAGGTCTTCCCCAAGCTCGCCGCACAGGGGCTGCTCGGCCTGAAGTACCCCGAGCAGTACGGCGGGCAGGGCGGCGACTTCCTTCATGAAGCGGTGATGATCGAGGAGCTCGCCCGGATCGGCAGCGGAGGCGCAGCGGCCGGCATCGGAGCACACATCGGGATAGCCACGCCGCCGATCTGGAAGTTCGGCACCGAGGAGCAGAAGCAGCGCTACCTGGTTCCCGCGATCCGCGGGGAGCGGATCGGCGCCCTCGGCATCACCGAGCCCGGCGCCGGCTCAGACGTCGCGGCAATCAGCACCCGCGCCGAGCAGGTCGACGGGGGATGGATCGTCAACGGCGAGAAGACGTACATCACGAACGGCGTGCGCGCGCATTTCATAGTGACCGCGGTCAAGACGACGCAGGAGGGAGGCCACCACGGCATATCGTTCCTGGTCATAGACCGCGGAGAGGGCGTCGAGTCCGCGAAACTCAAGAAGCTCGGGTGGAACGCCTCGGACACCGCCACGATCGCCTACCAGGACGTGTTCGTCCCGCAGGAGAACCTGCTCGGGAACCTCAACGAGGGCTTCGCGCTGATCATGGCCAACTTCCAGTGGGAGCGGCTGGCGATGGCGCTCGGCGCGGTCGGCGCGATGCAGCTCGCGTGGGAGCGCACCGTCGCCTACGCCCAGGAGCGTCAGACGTTCGGCCGGCCGCTCACCGGACACCAGGCGATACGCCACAAGCTCGCGGACCTCGCGACGTCCCTGCACACCTGCCGCTGCGTCACCTACGACGCGCTGCAGCGCTTCGTGGACGGGGAGGACCCGCTGAAGGAGGTCACGATGGCCAAGCTGCTGACCCAGCGCGCCTGCTTTGACTTCATGGACGACTGCCTGCAGATCCACGGAGGCGCGGGCTACATGCGCGAGTACTGGATCGAGTCCGCGGCCCGCGATGCCCGCCTCGGCCCGATCGGCGGCGGCAGCGATGAGATCATGCGCGAAATACTCGGAAGGGTCCTCGCGCTGTAACTCATCGCTCCACGTGTGCGACCCGTCATTTCGCCCACCGTCTCTCACTCATGGATCAGCGACGAGCTCGCGATCTTTGGGCGTTGCATGGGACCACTGCCGGCCCCGCGCGTTGCGGGACCGGCGGCGACAGCTACGCCCCATGCCGGCTCATCCGGCCTCGCTCCGGCCTACAGTTCGACCAGGATCTCGCCATTGGCGTCTGTCGTGGTCCAGGTCGCGCTGATGCTCTGGTCTTTGGGACAGATCGAAGCCGTCCCGCTCGCTTTCGTCTCGAGCTTGATCTGCTGGTTCGTCGTTTGGAAGGTCAGCGGGATGGGATGTCCGGCAGGTCCGACCGAGAACGTGCTCTTGATTTTGCCCGCTTCATAGGTGCATTTGTCGTGTGATCCTTCGAGCGCGAGGAACGTCTCGACGATTTCAAGCTTTGTCGTCGGACCGTGCACCTGCTTTCTCCCGGACAGCGTCAAGTCCCCTTTGGCCGTTGGTTCCTCATTCCAGGGAAGACCCTCTGCTTCGAAGAGCGCCGGGCCGTCGGCCGACGTTTTGCACGCGCCGCCAATTCCAAGGTAGTCACCGAAGAAGTGCGTCGCCGTGACAACGGTTGCAACCTTCGCCAGATCGTTATTCGACAGCGTTGCTGACAATTCGCTGTCTTCGCATTCCAGGTTCCCCTCCGCCGTAGCCTCTATGAGGTTGCTGCTCGCGGCCGTGACGGGTGTCCCCACAGGGAGCACGCCGGTTGGATCACGCAGGATCAGATTCGTGTCTCGCGCGTATGCGCTGCCGACGCTGAGCGCACCGCAGATCATCGCGATGCTCAACGACATTCCCAGGATCCTCGTGGTTCTCATGGCGATAGCTCCCTCGCATCGTTGGCTATGCATTCTTCCGGCGTGGAACCTCGCCCGTGTCCCTATGCGGGTAGGCCGGAGCCGCCCCGCGCACTGATCGCTTGCGGCGACATGCCGAGCCGCCGACTGAGAGTGTCCCCACGGTCCCCGAGCCCCACTCACCCATTCCTCCGCTCGTGCCTTCATTCGGGCGGCAGCAGGCCCGCCGTCCCGTCAATCTCCCTCTCCTTCGCGGCCCACAGTATTGCGCTGTGCACAGCTAGTCAAGGTTCGTCAAAGCTGCTCACAGCAGACAACCCGAGCGCCGTGGGCACTTCTTGATCGGCTCGCCCCAGGACACCTGCGCAACGGCGCTCATCTCCACTCAAGAGAGCGCACGCTTCAGCCGATACCCGCCACATGCGGCGGCTCCGACCCACCCATCGCGTTGTGCTGGCGGCTCTCGTCATGGGCATCTTCGCCGGCGGATCACCCGCAAGCGCACTGGCCCACAAGGCTGATCACGCCCGCGCTCATGCACAGGGTTCCAACTACCTCGCCTACCGCGCGGCGCACCGCACCTGTGCGAACACGAGCCTGATACCGACCTCCAATAACCGCAACCAGATCCGTGCCGCCGTGCTGTGCCTGGTCAACAGGGAACGCGGCCGCAACGGGGAGAACCCGCTGCGGACGAACATGCACCTGCAGAGAGCCGCCGAGGCGCACAGCATCAGCATGGCCTTCGACGGCTACTTCGCCCACATCGGCCCGGGAGGACAGACACCCCTCGCAAGGATGCGCGCGAGCGGCTACATACACAACGCTCACGCCGCCTACGTCGTGGGGGAGAACATCGCCTGGGGCACCCTGTGGCTCGCGAGCCCGCAGGCGATCGTCGCCGCTTGGATGGCCTCCCCGGGGCACCGCGCGAACATCCTTGACCGCAGCTACCGCGAAACCGCGATCGGGATCTGCGCCCACATGCCCTCCGCGCTCGGGCACGGCCAGGCAGGCGCCATGTACACGCAGGACTTCGGCGCCGTCACCGAGTACTGAGCACTCCCCGGAGCGCGCGCACCGCCGGGTGAGCCCGTCGCGGGCGCTCGGATAACCTGCGCGCACACCACCTCTACAAGGAGACGCATCAGCTATGGGAGTACTCGACGGCAAGTCCGCGATCGTCACCGGCTCGGCGCGCGGCATCGGGCGGGCAACCGCTGAGCTGCTCGTCGCTCAGGGCGCGCAGGTATTGATCAACGATCTCGACGGGGACGTCGCCGAGCGGGCCGCCGGTGAGATCAATGGCGAGACCGCTGTGTTCGCCGGCGACCTGACCAAGCCGGGCGCCGCCGACCAGCTCGTCCAGAAGGCCGTCGACTCGTTCGGCAAGATCGACATCATCGTCAACAACGCCGGCTACACGCTCGACGCGCCGATCCACAAGATGAGCGACGAGCACTTCCAGGCGATGCTCGACATCCACACGGTCGTCCCGTTCCGCGTGATCAGGGCCGCGGCGCCCTACCTGCGCGAGCCCGCCAAGAAAGAGCGCGAGGAAGGAGTTGAGGTGTTCCGCAAGATCGTCAACATCTCCTCCACCTCCGGTACCTTCGGCAACGCGGGTCAGGCGAACTACTCGGCGGGCAAGGCGGGCGTCGTCGGCCTGACCAAAACTGTCGCGAAGGAGTGGGGCCAGTTCAAGGTGAACGTCAACGCTGTCGCGTTCGGCTTCATCGACACGAGGCTCACGCAGGCGAAGGTCGACGAGAACACGATGGAGAAGGACGGCGAGAAGATCCAGCTCGGCATCCCCGAGCAGATGCGCCAGATGGCCTCGATGCTGATCCCGCTGGGGCGCCCGGCGACACCCGAGGAGGCCGCAGGCGGCGTGTTCTTCCTCTGCTCACCGTGGTCGAACTACGTGCATGGCCAGACGCTGCACGTGACCGGCGGGCTGTTCGGCGGGATGAGCGGCTGAGCGGAGCTCAGGAGCCGGGGCCGCGCAGATCCAGCAGGCATCCGGAGAAGTAGGCGCCCGCGGGTGAGGCGAGGTAGGCGCAGAGCGCCGCCACCTCACCCGCCGGTGTGCCCGCACCGGGGGCGATCGCGACAGTCGTGACGCGGTGGCGCGACCACTCGATCGACAGCGTCCGTGCGAGGTTCTCGAGCGCCGAGACGGCTGCCGCCGCGTGCTCCGCCCCCGTTCGGGGCGCGAGGTAGATGACCCGCCCCCGCGAGGCGGGAATGAACGCGACGTTTGCCACCGCGCGCGTGAACGACCAGCTCGCCGACAGGCACGCCGCGAGCGCCCCGCGCTCGCCGCCGGCGAGCGCTCCCTCGTGGATCGCGCCGGCGTCGACGATCAACAGGTCGATCGGCCGCCCGCCGGCGCAGATCTCCTGGACCTCCCGGTCGATGTGCGCCTCCTGTACCTCCGGCTCCCCCGCGACCGGCTCGGCGAGCTCCAGGACCTCTCCGCCAAGGGCCTCGCATGCGCCGCTGACCGCGCCGGCCGTCGGCGCGCTCCCCTCGCCGGCTCCCGCGAGGGCGATTCGCATCCCGTCCAGGAGCCCGGGCCGCAGTAGCCGGGTTGCGTCGGTCGCCGACATGCTCGGCCAGACCCTAGCGGCGCCGGCATGTGCCCGTCGGGCGGACAGCGATCAATCGGGGTCTGAGCCGAACGCGCGCTGGGCCTCGGTGTTTCCAGGGTCCGCGGGAGGCCCGCCGGCGGGAGGGCCGGGGTCCTGCGGGAACGGGAACGGCGGGGCTGCAGCCGGCGCCGCGAGGTCCCGCAGTTCGAAGTACAGGACGGCAGCCGGGAGCGCCGCGAGCGGCGCGGTCAGCACGCCGAGGATCACGCTTACGACGAGCCCCACGGCGGTGCCTGCGGCGGAGGCGGCGAGCACGATCGCCTGGGCGACCAAGAGCACCGCGAAGAACAGGACGAGGATCACGCCGAAGACGCGCCATCCGTTGCCGTGCACCAGCTCCCGGCTGCGCCGCAGCGCGCGAAGGCCGTCGGGCCGCTCGATCACGACCACCGGGGCGGCGACGAACCACACCGTGATCAGGATCAGGCCGGGGACGATGAAGAGGAACAGGCCGATCACGGCGCCGATCCCTGCCGCGAGGCCGACGATGATCAGCTTGCCGAGCACGGGCGTGGCCTCGTTCAGCAGCTGCCTGGGGGTCGAGTCTCGCCGGCCGTCCTGCACGTCGGCGACGAGCCGCACGACCATCCCGGTGAACAGTGTCGTCGCGACGAGTTTGATGAGCAGCGCCAGCAGCGCGAGGCCGGGCCCCGCGGCTTCCAGCACCTCCGCGAGGATCCCCGAGACCACGAACACGGCCGCGGCGACGGGCATCAGCACCGGCGCCTGATCCACGTAGATCTCGAAGACCCGGCGGATCACTCCGCCCACATCGAGCTGTCGCTGCACTTGCTTCCTTCCGATCGGGCGGTTGGCTGAGCGCCCAAGCGTAGGCGAACGCCCCGACGGGCAGTCTCTCAGGCAGCGGACCTCGGACGCGCGCGCCCGGCGCGCGTCACGGCTATGCGACGGCTGCGCCCTCCGGCGGCCGTCGCTGGGCGCGGCGCTGTTCGCGGACCCTGCGCAGCACGCCCTTGCGCCCGTGCTGCTCGAGCCCGTCGTACATGGCGCGGATCGCCAGGAGCACCTCGTCGGCGACGGCCTGCTGCTGCTCGCGCGTGGGATGCTCGACCACCTCCCAACGCATCGCGTCGCCGTACTGGACCGTCACCTTCGGGAACTGCAGTCGCTTCCAGTTTCGGATCCGCGAGGAGCCCTGGATCGCGATCGGGACTATCGGGGTGCCGGTTTCCAGGGCCAGGCGCCCTATCCCGGGCTTGGCCTTCTCAGCCACGCGGCCGGTGCGCGAGCGACCCCCCTCGCAGTACATGGTGATCGCGCCGCCGCGAGCGAGGATCGACTTCGCGGTGATCACCATCTCCTCGTCGCGCGCGCCGCGGCGCACCGGGAACACGCCGCCGTGCGTGTAGACGAACTCCATCGGCCCTTTGAAGAGCTGCGACTTGGCCATGAAGCGCACCTTGCGCCTGATGTAGCAGCCCATCAGGAAGTGGTCCATGAACGAGAAGTGGTTCGGCGCGAGGATCACGGCCCCGGCACCGGGGACCTTCTCGGTCGAGATCGCGCGGGTCCTCAGCAGCGTGTACGCGTACAGCGACGTGAGGACTCTCGTGACGTCATACACCCAGTCGGGTTCGCGTGTGCGCGAGCGCTCGTGGAAGCGGTCGAAGTACTCCTTGGGGCGCGGGTCGGTGTAGACCTGCTCGCGCATCGGGGACAACTCGGTCATCTGAACGCTCTACCTCCTACGGCGCCCGCGGTTACGCGCTCGGGCCCTCACCCTGGGCGTTTCCCTCGCGAGCATCATCGGGGTGCAGCCTATCGCCGGTCGACGTACACGCGCACGAAGTCGGCGAGCTGCCTGCCGCGATGCGCGAAACCGGCGGCCGTGCGTCCGCTGACCCGGTGAGAGAGCTCGAGTTCCAGCTCCTGCACGCGAAGGCCGCCCCGCACGGCGTCGATGCTCATGCCGAGCTCCATCCCATACCCGCGCGCGAAGGGAAGCACCTGGCGCAGCGCCCGCGCGCGAAGCGCCCTCTGGCCGGAGATCGGTGCTCTTGCCCGCATTCCACAACGGCGGCGCAGCGCCCAGCGCGCGAACGCGAGCGCGATCCCGAAACCGCCGCCCGAGCTGCGGGCGAACGCGCCTATCGCCACGTCCACGGACCCCGAGCCGACGAGGTCGACGAGCGCCCCGAGCTCGGCGGCGCTCGCCCCCAGGTCACCGTCGCAGAGCAGGAACACCGGCTCCTCGCCCGGCGCCCGCGAGTCGAGCTCGGCCAGCGCCGAACGCGCGGCGAGGGTCATCGTGCCGCCCTTGCCGAGTGCGCGGCCCGCGCCCGCGACGCGCGCGCCCGCCGCGGCCGCCACCGCAGCGGTGCCGTCACTGGACCCGTCGTCGGCGACCCAGAGCTCCGCGCCGGGCAGCGCGCCCCGGAGCGCGGCGATGGTCGCGTCCAGCCGCGATGCCTCATCGCGTGCTGCGATCAGCACCACCGCGCTCGCGCGCGCCGATCGGTCGCCCCCGCTCTCTATTGTCCCGGCCCAGACTTTGCGAACGATCGGCGGAGGATCAGATGACTGACATTGAGGCGCATATCACCGGCACCGTATGGAAAATCGAGTGCGCCGTGGGCGACACGATCGAGGAGGGCGACACCGTCGCGATCCTCGAGTCGATGAAGATGGAGATGCCCGTGGAGGCGGAGGACGCCGGAACCGTCAAGGAGATCCGCTGCGAGGAGGGCCAGGCAGTCAACGAGGGCGACACGCTGGTCGTGCTCGACTGACCGGCGCGCACGCGGGCGGACCGACGCTCGGCTAGCCTGTCCGCTCCGTGACCTCGAGCGCATCCCACCGAGAGCTCGCCGACGGCAAGCTCATAGTCGACGAACCGGCCGACGGGGTATTCCGGCTGACGATCTCCAACCCCGCCAAGCGCAACGCGCTCGACCATCCGATCCTCGACGCGATCACCGACACGCTCGCGAGCCTCGCGGCGCCCGACTCCGGTGCACGCTGCGTCCTCGTCACCGGGGCGCACGGCATGTTCTCCGCGGGCTATGACATCGGGGAGATCCCGGACGAGGAGTTCGAGGAGCGCGCGGAGGGCCTGATCGCCCATCCGTTCACGAAGGCCATAGACGAGCTCGAGGCGTTCCCTTATCCGACGCTCGCGGTCCTTCCCGGCCACACCATCGGCGGCGGGCTCGAGCTCGCGCTCTCGTGTGACATGCGCGTGGCCCTCGACGGAATCCGGCTCGGCATGCCCCCCGCCAAGCTGGGCCTTGTGTACTCGCATACGGGGCTTCGCCGGTTCATCGACGCCATCGGCGCCGCGCGCACACGCGAGCTGTTCCTGCTGGGGCGCTACATCGACGCGCCGACCGCCCTGCAGTGGGGCCTGGTGAACCGCATCGCTCCATCATCGGAGCTCGAGACCGTCGGCCTCCAGATCGCGGCGGAGCTCGAGGGGAACGCGCCGCTCGCGCAGACGGGCAACAAGCGTGTGATCGCCGAGCTGCTGCGGGCCGAGAGCGAGCTTCCCGAGAAGATCGAGGAGGAACTGATCGAGCTTCGTAGGGCGTCGTTCGCCTCACAGGACATGCGCGAGGGCATGCGTGCGTTCGCCGAGAAACGCCCTGCGCGCTGGCGCGGCATATAGCCGTCCGCCGCACGATCTAGGTTTCTGGCGGTGACGCCGCTGATCACACCGCAGGAGGCTCTCGAGCTCGGCCGGCTCGAGGACCACGACGAGATCGAAGCGCTGATCACGCGCGCGTGGGAAGCACGCGTCGAGCGTTTCGGCGACTCGACGGACATGTGCTCGCTGGTGAACGCCAAGTCCGGAGGGTGCGCGGAGGACTGCGGCTTCTGTGCACAGTCCCGGTTCGCGGACGCCGAGACCCCGATGCACGCGATGATGGAGCCCGAGCAGATCCTCGAACACGCGAGGGCGGCTGAGGCCGCGGGCGCCCACCGCTTCTGCATGGTGACCCAGGGCCAGGGGCTCTCCAAGCGCGACTTCGAGAAGTACCTGCAGGGTGTGCGGCTGGTCTCCGAGCAGACGAACCTCAAGCGGTGCGCGTCGATCGGCCACATCTCGGTTGAGCGGGCGAAGGCCCTGCGCGAGGCCGGGGTGCAGCGCGTGCACCACAACGTCGAGACCGCATACAGCTACTACGGCGAGGTGACGAGCACGGTGCGCTACGAGGGGCGCCTGCGCACCATCGACGCCGTCCGCGAGGCGGGCCTGGAGACATGCGTGGGAGGCATCCTGAACCTCGGCGAGACGCCTGAGCAGCGGGTCGAGATGGCCTTCGAGCTCGCTCAGATCAACCCGACGAGCGTCCCGATCAACATGCTGAACCCGCGTCCGGGAACGAAGTTCGGCGACCGCGAGTTCATGGATCCATGGGAGGCCGTGAAGTGGGTCGCGATCTTCCGGCTGATCCTGCCGGACGCCCTCTTCCGCCTGTGCGGCGGGCGCGTCGAGAACCTCGGTGAACTCCAGCAGCTCGCCGTCCAGGCCGGGATCAACGGCGTGATGATGGGGAACTTCCTGACGACGCTCGGCAACGAGCCCGAGCAGGACCGGCTGATGTTCGAGGAACTCGGTCTGAACGTCGCGCGCCAGAGCGACAACGCAGCCAACCCGCGCCCGGACAACCGCAGCGGGTGGCTGGACGGCGAGACTCCCGACGTCGTCGCCGACCACCTCGGGGGCGGGATCCCCTCGGGTGAGGGCTCTGTGAAGGTGAGGCTGTGGGATCCCTCGACGCAGCTGCGGTTCCGCGCGAAGCGCGTGGTCCCGGCGCGCCCGGACGGCGCGCCCAACACGATCCCCGTCTGTTAGCCGGAGACACGCGCAAGAGATGACCGAGATCGAGGAGCGCCTGCAAGAGCTCGAGCGACTCGGTCTGACCCGTCGGCTGCGCATGATCAGCGGCCCGCAGGGGCCAACGGTGCTGCTGGACGGCAAGCCCGTCCTGCTTCTCTGCTCGAACAACTACCTCGGCCTCGCAGACCACCCGAGCATCCGCGAGGCCGCCGCCGAGGCGGCGCGCAGATGGGGTGTCGGCGCGGGTGCCTCCCGGCTGGTGTCGGGATCGATGACGATCCACAGGCGCCTGGAGGAGAAGCTCGCACGGTTCAAGGGCACCGAGGCGTGTGTGCTCTTCGGCTCGGGCTACCTCGCGAACCTCGGTGTGCTCGGTGCCCTCGCGGGACCGGGCGACACGATCTTCTCCGATGAGCTGAACCACGCTTCGATCATCGACGGATGCCGGCTCTCCCGTGCGGACGTCGTCGTCTACCGCCACCGCGACGTCGAGCACCTGCAGTGGAGCATGTCCCGTCACGGCGGGCGCGGGGAGAGGGTCATCGCCACGGACGCCGTCTTCTCGATGGACGGAGATCTCGCCCCTCTCGTGGACCTGGTCGAACTCGCGCAGCGCAGCGGCGCACGGACCGTCGTCGATGAGGCCCACGCCGTCGGCAACCTCGGCCCCGGCGGGCGCGGCGCGATCGCGCGAGCGGGCCTCGAGGGCGAGGTCGATGTCCTCGTCGGCACGCTCGGAAAGGCTCTCGGCTCATACGGGGCGTATGCGTGCGCGAGCGAGCAGGTCATCCGCCTGCTCGTCAACACCTCCCGGTCGCTGATCTTCTCCACCGCCCCCGGACCGCCGGCCGTCGCCGGTGCCCTCGCGGCACTCGAACTGCTCGAAGACCGCCCGCACCGGGTCCAGCGGCTGCGCGGGAATGCGCGTGCTCTGCGGGCGGGCCTCGAGTCGGAGGGCTTCCCCGTCTCCGAGAGCGACATGCACATCGTGCCCCTGATCGTCGGCGAGGAGCGCGACGCCATGCGCATGTGCCAGGAGTCGATAGAGCGCGGCGTGTTCGCCCAGGCGATCCGGCCTCCCACCGTTCCTGCGGGCACGGCGCGGCTGAGGCTCACGGTGATGGCGTCCCACACCCCTGCGGAGCTGCGCGACGCCGCCGGCGTGCTCGGCTCGGTGGCTCGGAGGATGGGGATCGACCCTGGCGCCATGACGCCCGCCCTGTGCGAGCTCGAGCCGGAGATCGAGGAGGTCGACGTCCGCACGATCCCGACGCCCGCGATGGTGGAGTTCGACGAGACGTCAGGCGTGGGTCCCGACACCGCGCCGTTCGACGTGGAGGCCGCGCCGGCAGCGCCGTTCGACTTCGAGCGCGAGCACCGGGTCACGCGAGCCGCCTGAAGCCGGGCGCGCGCTCGGCATGGGTGGCCTCTTCATCACGGGGACCGACACGGGCGCCGGCAAGAGCGTTCTGAGCGCATGCCTGCTCGCTTCGATGGTGCGGGAGGGCGAGGACCCGATCGCCTACAAGCCGGTCCTCACGGGCCTGGATGAGCAGGCGCCGTCGAGCTGGCCCCCGGACGATGAGCTGCTGGCGCTCGCCGCCGACATGGACGCGAGGGATGTCGCTCCGCTTCGCTTCGGGCCGGCGCTCTCGCCGCATCTCGCGGCGGCGCTCGCGGGCACCACGATCGACGTGCAGGAGCTGATCGAGCGCGCCCGCTCACGCGCCGGCTCGGGCACCCTGATCGTCGAGGGCGTCGGTGGCCTGCTCGTCCCGCTCACGGGCGAGCTGACCGTCCGGGATCTCGCGGCAGGGATCGGCCTGCCGGTTCTCATCGCCGCGCGCCCGGGCCTCGGAACGATCAGCCACAGCCTTCTCACGCTGGAGGCGGCGCGCGGCGCCGGGCTCGACGTGCGCGCTCTCGTGATCACGCCGTGGCCCGCGCAGCCCGGCGAGATGGAACGTTCCAACAGGGAGAGCATCGGCCGGATCGGGCGCGTGCCGGTGCACACGCTCCCAGCGGTGGGCATGCCGGATGTCGGCGAGCTCGCCGACGCCGGCGGGAAGCTCCCGTGGCGGGAGTGGCTCGGCGCCGGCTGAGAGAGACCGGGCGGCCGCTCACGCCGCGGCCGCGGCCGCACCCATCGCACCCGTCACCTGCGCGAGGTCCTGCGCGCCGATGACGTAGGGAGGCATCGCGTAGATCAGGTTCCGGAACGGCCGCAGCCACACGCCGCTCTGCACCGCCGCCGCGCTCGCGCGGGCCATGTCCACGTCGCGGCCCAGTTCGATCACCCCGATCGCCCCGAGCACCCTCACGTCGACCACCCCGGGGACCGCCCGCACCGGCTCAAGGCCCTCGCGCAGACCCCGCTCGACGGCCTGCACGCTGCGGCGCCAGCCCCCGTCGGCGAGCAGGTCGAGCGATGCGAGCGCGACGGCGCAGGCGAGCGGGTTGCCCATGAACGTCGGGCCGTGCATCAGGCCTTCGCCCTCCCCGGCGGACACGGCGTCCGCGACCCCGGCGGTGCACAGGGCGGCCGCGAGCGTCATGTAGCCGCCCGTGAGCGCCTTGCCGACACACATCACATCCGGGGTGACGCCGGCGTGCTCGCACGCGAACATCTCGCCGGTGCGCCCGAACCCGGTCGCGATCTCGTCGAGGATCAGCAGCAGGCCGTGCTCGTCGCACACCTCGCGCAGCAGCGAGACGCACTCGGGTGAATGGAAGCGCATGCCGCCGGCGCCCTGCACGACGGGCTCGACGATCACGCCCGCGAGCTCATCCGAGTGCGCGGCGGCGAGCTCGCGCACGCCCTGGGCCCACCCGGCGTCCAGGGCGGCGTCGAACCCGTCGGGCGGGCGGTCCGCGAACACGTTCGACGCGAGCACGCCCGCGAACATCGAGTGCATCCCGGAGACCGGGTCGCAGACCGCCATCGCCCCCGCCGTGTCGCCGTGGTAGCCGCCGCGCACCGTCAGCATGCGGGTGCGCTCCGGCCTTCCGGCGGCGCGCTGGTACTGCAGCGCTATCTTCAGCGCCACCTCCACCGACACCGACCCGGAGTCGGCGAGGAACACCCGTTCGAGACCCGGCGGCGCGAGCTCGCACAGGCGCTCGGCGAGCAGGATCGCGGGTTCGTGCGTGAGCCCGCCGAACATCACATGGGCCATCCGCTCGATCTGGCTGCGCACCGCGCCGTCGAGCTGCGGGTGCCTGTAGCCGTGTATCGCGCACCACCACGAGGACATTCCGTCTATGAGCTCGCGTCCGTCTGCGAGCGTCAGCCGCACTCCCTGCGCGCCGGTGACCGGCAGCGGCGCGAGCGCCGGCGGCAGCGCTCCGTATGGGTGCCACACGCGCTCGTGGTCGAGCGCGAGGAGGTGCCCCCAGTCCGTCAGCGCGCCCTAGTCCTCGTAGAGGACGAAGTCGCGCTTGCGCGCGCCGCACACGGGGCAGAACCAGGTGTCGGGGATCTGCTCGAACGGGGTCCCGGCCGGGATGCCCCCATCCGGGTCTCCCTCGTCGGGGTCGTAGATGTATCCGCAGGATTCGCAGATCCAGCGCGCGAGCGTCTCTGTGGTGCTCATACCCGGTGGCTCCTTCTGGGGTCTCTCATGCGCGACAGACTATCGACCCTGTAGGGTCAGCCGGTGACCCCCGGCGAGCAGACACAGACCCCCGGACCGGGCGAGGCCTATAACGCCGGCCCGCCGGTGACTCCGCGGCAGGCCGCATCGGTGATCGTTCTCCGCGGCGGCGCCGGGAGCCTGGAGGTGCTGCTCGTCAAGCGCACCCCGAAGGCGCGGTTCATGGGCGGCGTCTGGGTGTTTCCCGGCGGCGCGGTCGACGCCCAGGAGGGCGACGGGGACGACGCGCACCGCGCGGCGGCGATACGCGAGCTGCGCGAGGAGGCCTCGATCGCGATCGACGACCCCGCGGTGCTGGTCAAGTTCTCGCGCTGGATCACCCCGAAGGAGGTTCAGATCCGGTTCGACACCCATTTCTTCCTCGCGGAGCTGCCCGCCGGGCAGGAGCCCCAGGTCGACGGCGCAGGAGTGCGTGGACCTCGGATGGTTCACCCCGCAGCAGGCGCTGGCCGCCTACGCCGCGAAGGAGATCATGCTCGTCTTCCCGACGATCAAGCACCTCGAGCAGCTCAGCGAGTTCGCCTCCGCCGAGGACCTGCTCGATTACGCACGGGGACGCGAGGTGCTGCCGATCGAGCCGCGCGTCGTGGTCGAAGGCGAGGTCGCGCGCATCCTGCTGCCCGGCGAGCCCGGCTACGAATAGGGCGTGCGCTCAGGTCTGCTGCTGGGCCTGGATCACGTGCGTGACGGCGTTGATCAGCGCCAGGTGGGTGAAGGCCTGCGGGTAGTTGCCGAGATGGCGCCCTGAGGATGCCTCGAGCTCCTCGGCGTAGAGCTCCAGGGGGGACGCGTAGGACAGCAGCCGCTCGCAGAGATGCTCGGCGTCGCGGTGCTCGCCGATCTCCGACAGCGCCGAGACCAGCCAGAAGGAGCAGATCAGGAACGTGCCCTCCTCGCCGTGGAGCCCGTCGTCGGTCTCGTCGGTGCGGTAGCGCAGCACGAGGCCGCCCTCGGTGAGCTCGTCGCGGATCGCGATGACGGTCGCGCGCACCCGCTCGTCGTCGGGCGGCAGGAAACGCATCAGCGGCACGAGCAGGTTCGACGCGTCCAGCGCGTCGGTGTCGTAGTGCTGGCGGAAGACGCCCCGCTTGTCGACGCCGCGGTCGAGGATGTCCGCGCGGATCTCGTCGGCGAGCGCCTGCCAGCCTTCGGCCCGCTCGAAGTCGCCGCGCCGTTCGGCCAGCCGCGCGCCGCGGTCCATCGCCACCCAGCACATCAGCTTGGAGGAGACATAGTGGCGGGGCTCCCCGCGTGCCTCCCAGATGCCCTGGTCGGGCTCCTTCCAGGCCCTCGCGGCGCATTCGACCTGGTCGGTGAGGACCGGCCACAGCCGCTCGGGGATGTGGTCGCGCTTCTTGGAGTGCAGGTAGACGGAGTCGAGCACCGCACCGTAGACGTCGTTCTGGCGCTGGTCGTACGCGCCGTTGCCGATCCGCACGGGGCGGGCGCCCTCGTAGCCCTTCAGGTGGTCGAGCGTGCTCTCGCTCAGGTCCTTCTCGCCCTTGATGCCGTACATGATCTGCAGCGAGCCGTCCTCGTTGCGCTGCATGTCGGCGACGTACTGGACGAAGTCGTCCGCCTCCCAGTTCAGCCCGAGCGCGTGCAGCGCCCACAGCGTGAAGGACGCGTCGCGCATCCAGCAGAAGCGGTAGTCCCAGTTGCGTTCCCCGCGCGGGGTCTCGGGCAGCGAGGTCGTGGGCGCGGCCACGAGCGCGCCCGTCGGCATGAACGTCAGGCCCTTCAGCACGAGCGCCGAGCGCTGCAGGTGGAAAGCGCCACGGGTGGTCCGGGTAGGTGCCTTCGGCGAGCCAGTCCCGCCAGAAGTGGTTCGGTGCGGTCGAGGTGTCCTTTCGCCTGCTCGACGTTGTGCGGCCCGCCGCTGCTCCTCGGTCCAGGACAGCGCGCAGAACGCCTTCTCGCCCTCGGCCATCGTGTGGCGGCCGTGCGCGCGGTTGCCCTCGATGCCCATGCGCATGTCGCTGAAGAGCCGGAACGCCGTCACGTCGTCGGTGGCGTCCATCATGCAGACGCCCTCCTCGCCGCTCTGCACGACGCTCCAGCGGCCGGCGTGCGCGCCGTAGTCGAGCATCGGCTCGCAGACGATCTCGACCTGGACCTGGCCCTGGATGCATTCGATCATCCGCACGAGCAGGTGGTCGGCGTCGTAGTCGGTCGGCGGCCTGGTGTGGCTGGAGCCGTGCTTGTTGTCGTGCCACGCGCCGATCGTCAGCGCGTCCACGACGCGCAGCCAGCCCTGCGGCGTCATCCACGTCGTCTCGATCACGTTCGTGCCCGGGATGTAGCGCCGGCCGGCGGGCACGTAGACGCCGTAGGGGCCGACCCGCCAGCTGCCGGCGCCGCGGTCGAGCAGCGCCCCGAACACCGACGGCGAGTCGAAGTGCGGCAGGCACATCCACTCGATCGAGCCGTCGGAGGCGACGAGCGCGCCGGTGTGGCAGTCCGAGAGGAAGCCGTAGTCGGCGATCGGGGGAAACGGGGAGTCCCTTGTGGACGCCGGCGAGCCGTTCCCTGTCGGGGTGGGCCATTCGGTCGGCATGTGGCCGATCCCGTTCACGGTTTCCACCTGGAGGGGTCGAGGTCGACGCGCTCCACGCCGGCGGGGAGAGCGCCCTCCTGCTCGAGCTTGTCCAGGTGAGCCTCGAGCGTGACCGCGGCGGCGGGGCGCAGCTGCACGGGAACGTCGGGCCACGCGCGGTCGAGCAGGTCGCCGGTGCTCCGCAGCCCGTCCGCGAGAGCTTCGCGGAGTGCGTCCTCGCGCGCGGTCCTGTGCGCGATGTACTCGTCGAGCTTGGCGGCGGGGTCCCACACGGGCGGCCCATGTCCGGGGCAGATCACCGCGATGTCCTCGCGTCCGCGCAGGCGCGCCAGCGCACCCATGTAACTCGACATCGCGCCACGATACGGGCTGATGAAGACGCTCCCCTCGCCGAGGACGGCGTCGCCTGTGAAACAGGCGTCCCCGAAGATCAGCGCGAAGTGGTCCTCAGCGTGCCCCGGCGTCGCGAGCGCCAGCAGGGGCCCGAACGTGCCTTCGTCCGTGAGCGTCACGTCCGCGTCGCCGGATCCTGCCGCCAGCGGCGCGGGATAACGGCTGAGCAGCTCCTGCACCGCCTCGGAGTGATCTCCGTGGTGGTGCGTCAGGGCCACGCCGCCGAGCCCGCCGCGCTCGTCTATCGCCTCCAGGATGCGCACGAGATGCTCATCGAGCAGCGGGCCGGGGTCTATGACCCATGCAGGACCGCGCCCGAGCACCCACGTGTTCGTTCCCGAGAGCGTCAGCGGGCCGGGGTTGTCCGCGCGCAGGCGCAGGATGCCCCGGCGGGCCAGGGCGCCGTCATCGGCCTCTCCCCTTGCGGGCCCGGGCACGCTGCTCATTGGCGCGGGCAGGTGGCGCTCACGGGCGCGACGTTAGCTGAGCGCCGCGCCCTTTGACCCCTGCCCGCCCCTGCTCTAGCGCGAGCGGCCCGAGGAGCGCCCGCGCCGGTTTGAGCCGCCGCCTGAACGCTCGCTCGACTTCGGGGCGCCCGAGCGGTTCGGGCGCGAGCCCTGGCGCTGGCGGCCGGAGCCCGCTGCGGGCTTCGGGCGCGAGCCCTGGGCGCGGGACCCGCCGGAGGAGGCCATGCCCGCGAGCTCGAGCTCGCGGTCGAGGCCGAGGCCCCGGACCATCCCGGCCAGTTCGGCGGTCTGGTCGCGTGCGACCAGCGTCACGCCGACTCCGCTCGCCCCGGCTCGAGCGGTGCGCCCGATCCGGTGGACGTAGTCGTCCTGCGTCGCGGGTATGTCGTAGTTGATGACGTGCGTGATGCCCGCCACGTCGATTCCCCTCGCGGCGACGTCGGTGGCGACGAGCGTGTCGACGACCCCCGCCTCGAAGTTCGCGAGCGCACGCTCGCGCTGGCCCTGGGACTTGTCGCCGTGCATCGCGACGGCGTGCACGCTGCTGGATGCCAGACGCTTGACCAGACGGTCCGCTCCGCGCTTGGTGCGCACGAAGACGAGTGTCAGGCCGCGCTCGGCCTTCGTCAGCTCCGAGACGAGCCTGTCGACCTTGCCGTCGTGCGAGACGCTCACGAAGCGGTGCTCGACGTCGCCCTTGCGCTCCTGCGGATGGGCGTGCTCGTGGCGGCGCGGACTGGTGGTGTAGGCCTTCGCGATGCGGCCGACCTCGCCCTCGAGCGTCGCCGAGAACAGCAGCGTCTGGCGCTCTGGGGCGGTCATCTTCACGATTTTGTCCACGACGGGCTTGAAGCCCATGTCGAGCATCCTGTCGGCCTCGTCGAGGACCAGGATGCGCACCTTGCGCAGCGACACGTCGCGGCGGTCGATCAGGTCGAGCAGGCGGCCGGGGGTCGCTACGAGGATGTGGGCGCGGCCCGCGAGACGGGCCTGCTTGACGATGCCGGCCCCGCCGTAGACGGCGGCGATCGACAGGGCGCGTGCGTGGGCGATCGGCCTGAGCTCTTCGACGATCTGAAGTGCGAGCTCGCGGGTCGGCGCGAGGATCAGCGCCGACGGGCGGGCGTCCGAGTCCTTCAGCCGCTCTACGAGCGGCACGCCGAACGCGAGCGTCTTGCCCGAGCCGGTCGGCGACTGCGCGAGCACGTCGTGCCCGGCGAGAACGTCGGGGATGACCATGCTCTGCACGGCGAACGGCGCCTCTATGCCCATCGAGGCAAGCTCGGTCACGACAGCCCCGGACACGCCGAGGCCGGCGAATGTTTCATGCTTCATGTTGGTGCTCCTTCTGGCGACCGGTGGTCGCCGCTGCGGATGGAGATTCGACTGACCCCATCCGCGCTTCGAGCGCCAACAAAGACAAAGAACCTCACGGACGACGTCGCCGCCCGTTGCAAAGACCGTAGCAGCCCTCCCGCGGGCCGCCGCCCGGTGACAGCTCGCCGTCACGGGGCGGCGGGAGAGGCCGTGTCCTACGCGAGCGAGGCCATGACGTGCTTGATGACCGTGTAGTCCTCGAGCGAGTAGACGCTCAGGTCCTTGCCGTACCCGGACTCCTTGAAGCCGCCGTGAGGCATCTCGGAGACGAGCGGGATGTGGTCGTTGATCCACACGCAGCCGAAGCGCAGCGCCTTCGAGACGCGCAGCGCACGGCCGACGTCGCGTGTCCAGACCGAGGAGGCGAGGCCGTAGCGCGTGGCGTTCGCCCACGCGATCGCCTGGTCCTCGTCGGTGAAGCGCTGGACGGTGATCACGGGCCCGAAGATCTCACGCTGGATCATCTCGTCCTCCTGCGTGAGGCCGGCGACGACGGTCGGCTCCACGAAGAAGCCGGGCCTGTCGGCGGCGACGCCGCCCGTCACGATCTCCGCATGGCCGGGGCGGCGCTCCAGGAACCCTGTCACGCGATCGCGCTGGCTGGCTGAGTTCACGGGCCCGAGGGTCGTCTCGGGGGAGAGCGTGTCGCCTATCACCAGGCCCTTCGCCTGGTCGGCGAGGCCCGCCACGACGTCGTCGTACACGCCGCCCGCGGCCAGCACCCGCGTCGCCGCCGTGCAGTCCTGGCCTGCGTTGTAGTAGCCGGTGCCGGCGATCGTTTCCAGCGCGCTCTCGAGGCTGACGTCGTCGAACACGATGACCGGCGCCTTGCCTCCGAGCTCGAGGTGCACCCGCTTCAGCGTGTCGGCGGCGGTCCGCGCGAAGTGCTTGCCGGTCTCCACGGATCCCGTCAGCGCCGATCATGTCCACCTCGGGGTGCGAGATCAGCGCCTGGCCAGTCGGCTGGCCGGGGCCCATCACGATGTTCAGCACGCCCTTGGGCAGGATGTCGGCGGCGAGCTCTGCGAAGCGGATCGTCGTCACCGGCGTCGTCTCGGCGGGCTTCAGCACGATCGTGTTCCCCGAGGCGAGCGCCGGGCCGATTTTCCAGATGGCCATCATCAGCGGGTAGTTCCACGGCGTCACCTGGCCGATCACGCCGACGGCCTCGCGGCGCATCATCGAGGTGTAGCCCTCCATGTACTCGCCGGCGGCCCTGCCCTCCAGGCTGCGCGCCGCGCCCGCGAAGAAGCGCAGGTTGTCGGCCATGACGGGAATTTCATCGTTCGTGGCGTTTTCAATCGGCTTGCCGGCGTTCAGCGCCTCCAGTCGGGCCAGCTCGTTCCCGTGCTCCTCGATCAGGTCGGCGAGCGCGAGCAGCGCCGCCGAGCGCTGCGCCGGCGTCGTGTTCGACCATCCGTCGAACGCGCGCCGTGCGGCCATCACGGCGCTGTCGACTTCCTCCGGCGTCGAGATCGGCGCGCGCGCCATCTCCTCCCCGGTGGCGGGGTTCAGTACGGCTTCGGTCTCGCCCTGGGGGGCGACGCTCTCGCCGTCGATGAAGTTCCTGAGCGTGTCGGTGGTCGTTGCCATCGCGAATCTCCTCGTCCTGTTCGTGGTCGTTAGCTCGTCCTGGCCGCTGCCAGGACCGTGCGGCCTGTTCCTCTCAGCTCGCGTTCACGCCCTTCCCGCCATCCCGAGCGCCTCCGCGACGGCCGGGTGGGTGATCTCCCCCCTGTCGACGTTCAACCCCATGCGCAGGCTCGGGCTGAGCTCCAGGGCCTCGTCGATGCCGCGGTCGGCGAGATCGATCACGTAGGGCAGAGTGGCGTTCGTGAGCGCGTATGTCGACGTGATCGGGACCGCGCCGGGCATGTTCGCGACGCAGTAGTGGGTGATCCCGTCAACCTCGAATGTCGGGTCGGAGTGCGTCGTCGGCCGCGAGGTCTCAAAGCATCCTCCCTGGTCGATCGATACGTCTACCAGCACCGCTTCGGGCTTCATCAGTTTCAGCTGTTCGCGGGTGACGACATGGGGTGCCCTGCCGCCCGTCACGAGGACGGCGCCGATCACGAGGTCGGCCTGGGGCAGCATCTCCTCGATCGCAAGCGTCGAGGAGTAGACGGTTGATGCTCGCCCGGCGAACGCCACTTCAAGGTCGCGCAGCCGGTCGATCGAGCGGTCGAAGACGAAGACGTCGGCCTGCATGCCGATGGCGATGAACGCGGCGTTCATGCCGACCACGCCCCCGCCGATCACGAGGACCGTCGCGGCGGCCACGCCCGGCACCCCGCCGAGCAGGATCCCGCGGCCGCCGAGCGGCTTCTCCAGCATGAACGCGCCGGCCTGCGTGGCGATCTTCCCGGCGACCTCGCTCATCGGCGCGAGCAGCGGAAGTCTTCCCTCCTCGTCCACGACGGTCTCGTAGGCGATGCAGCGGGCGCCCGAGTCCATCAGGCCACGTGCCAGGTCGGGCTCGGCCGCGAGATGCAGGTACGTGAAGAGCGTCTGGCCCTCGCGGAGCATCTCGACCTCCTCCGGCTGAGGCTCCTTGACCTTCAGCACCAGGTCGGACTCGGCGAATACGGCTGCGGCGTCCGGTGCGATGCTGGCGCCCTGCGCCTGGAACTGGGAGTCGCTCATCGCGCTCCCCTCGCCTGCGCCGGCCTGAACCAGGACATCGTGGCCCCGCGAGCTGAGCTCGCGGACTCCCGCGGGGGTTATCGCTACGCGGTACTCGTCGGTCTTGATCTCCGTGGGGATCCCGATTCTCATCCGCTCGCTGCTCCTTCCGATGGCACTCGGCCACGTCTGCGCCCGGTCAGGGCGCGTTGATTAGAGGATATGTTCAACGCACTATCTCGCGTCCGCGAAGCGCGAGCCAGAACTCGATTCGGTCGCGCGCGCTGGAGAGATCGCGGCCGGTCAGCTCCTCGACGCGGCGCATCCTGTACCGAAGCGTGTGACGGTGGCAGTAGAGCTCCGCGGCGGCCTTCTCCCAGTGGCCGTTGTGCTCGATGAAGACGTCGAGGGAGCGCACGAGCTCATCGCCGTAGGCGCCCTCGCCGGCCTCGATCGCACCCAGAACGGTGCGGCAATACGAGCTGAGCGCGTCGTCGTCCTGCAGCGTCAGGAGCAGGTGGAACGCTCCGAGATCCTCGTATGTGGCGACGTCGGGACCGTCTCCGTTGCGCATGCGCACGGCCTCGAGCGCGCAGCGCGCCTCGTGGAACGCCAGGCGCAGCGAGTGCGTCGCCGCGGGCCGGCTCACCGCGGCTGGGACCGCCCCGAAGCGCCCGGCGAGCTCACCGCGGATCCTGCGGGCGAGATCCACCTCCGGCGCCTGTGACGGCGCGATCACCACGCACAGGAGCGTCCCGCGCACTGCCACGAGACTGTGGATGCCCTCGTGGTCGAGGATGCGTTCCACGGCCGGCGCGGCGGCGCTCGGATCCTGCGGCCTGAACGCGAGCACGGCGATCCGCTCGCCGATACCGAACGGGCGCAGCCGGGCCTGCACGTCCTCGGGATACAGATGCCCCGACAGGGCCTCGGCGAGGACGTCACCGACCATGTTGCGCTGCAGCAGTTCGTAGCGTTCGTCCAGGCGGCGGGCGAACGCCCGCTCGGTGATGGCGATGAACGGCAGCTCGTACGGCACCTCGAACAGCGGGAAAGCCCTCCTGCGAGCCGCGGTCACCAGGGCGGGCGGCAGGCGCTTGTGGGCGAAGCCTGTGCCGAACCCGAGTCCTGCGATGTCATGGTCTGCGAGGCGGTCGATGAACTCCCGCTGGGCGCGGGGGCTCTCGAGCTGCATGCCGGTGCTCAGCAGGAGCTCCCCGCCTTTCAGCCATGGCGTGGGATCGGGCAGCTCTGTGCTGTGCACCCAGGTGACGGGCGCGTTTTCGGACTCCTGGCCCGAGACGAGTGTCAGTCCGAGCTCGCCGATCAGACTCGCGACAGTGAGCTCCAACTCTCAATCCGCTCCGAGGCTTCGGTGAGCACGGGGCGCAGGATCGCCTCGATCTCCTCGAACTGCTCCTCCCCGGCGATCAGCGGCGGTGAGAGCTGGATGATCGGGTCGCCGCGGTCGTCCGTGCGGCAGATCAGGCCGCGCCTGAAGAGCTCACCCGACAGGAATCCGCGCAGCAGCTCCTCGGCCTCATGGGAGTTGAAGGTCTCCTTCGTGTCCTTGTCCTTGACCAGCTCGATCGCGTGGAAGTAGCCGGCGCCGCGAACGTCGCCGACGATCGGCAGGTCGCGCAGGCTGTCGAGCACTTCCCGGAAGCGCCCCTCGTTGGCCAGGACGTGCCCGCAGAGGTCCTCGCGCTCCATCACGTCGATGTTCGCGCTCGCCACCGCGCAGGCGACGGGATGCCCGCCGAAGGTGAAGCCGTGGTTGAACAGCGCCTTGCCGTGGAGGAACGGCTCGGCGATGTGGTCTCCCGCGATCACCGCTCCCAGCGGCGCATATGCGGAGCTGATGCCCTTCGCGGTCGTGATCATGTCCGGCTGGTAGCCGTAGCGCTGCGAGCCGAACATGTGGCCCAGGCGCCCCCATGAGCAGATCACCTCGTCGGAGATGAGCAGCACACCGTGGCGGTCGCAGATCTCGCGCACGCGCTGGAAGTAGCCGTCGGGCGGCACGAAGCATCCTCCGCCGTTCTGGACCGGCTCGAGGATGACTGCCGCGACCGTCTCGGGCCCGGCGAATTCGATCGCCTCCTCGATCGCGTCGGCCGCCCACAGCGGGTCGTGATCCTCAGGCAGGCGGTAGGAGTTCGTGTTCGGGACATGGATCCCGCCGGGTGTGAGGGGCTCGAACGGCTGGCGCAGCGGCTGCAGGCCCGTGGCGGTCAGCGCGCCCATCGTGACGCCGTGGTAGGCGAGCTTGCGCGAGACGATCTTGTGGCGCAACGGCTCCCCCTTCGCCTTGTGGTAGGCCTTCGCGAGCTTCCACGCCGACTCGACGGCCTCCGAGCCACCGGAGGTGAAGAAGACGCGGTTCAGGTTGCCGGGGGCGAGCCCCGCGATGCGTGTCGCGAGCTCGATCGCGCGCGGGTGGGCGTAGCTCCAGTTCGTGTAGAACGCGAGCTCGTCGGACTGCGCGGCGGCTGCCTGCCCGAGCTCGGCCCGCCCGTAGCCGATGTTGACGCAGAAGAGCGCTGAGAGCCCGTCGAGGTAGCGCTTGCCGTGTTCGTCATAGACGTAACAGCCCTCGCCGCGGACGATCACGGGGACGTCTGCGTCCGCGTAGGTGCCCATCCGCGTGAAATGCATCCAGAGATGCCGCTTCGCCTGCTCCTGGAGATCACTGGACATTGGGGACAACGCTACTCCACCCTGTAGGCGCGGCTCAAGCCACCGCGAGTTCAACATGCCCTCGACCGATTGTACCAAATGTACAGTTCGGCGCTGCTGATTTGGGACTTGCGCCACTTGCGGCGGGACCCGTGTTGCCCATAGGTTCCGCCAACGGTCTTGTTCATGGCGTAACTTTCGTCACGATTTCGTCGTAGCGCACCCTTTTTCCACAACGAGAGGAGCCGTCGATGGCCACCGAAGGTCAAGCCCCATCCGGAAGCCCGGCGTCTTCGCAGGTGATGGACAAGGGACTCAAAAAAGGCGCCGTCGGCTACATCTCCAACATCGTCATCGGGGTCGCCTCGACGGCGCCCGCCTACTCGCTGGCCGCCACCCTGGGCTTCGTCGTCGCCGTCAAGGGCGTCGGTGTGCATGCGCCGGCCGTGCTCCTCGTGGCGTTCATCCCGATGCTGCTCGTGGCGTCGGCCTACAAATACTTCAACGCGCCGACCCCGACGCGGGCACCACCTTCGCCTGGACGACGCGCGCGCTCGGGCCGATGACGGGCTGGATCAACGGCTGGGCGATCTTCCTGGGCGGACCTGATCGTCATGGTGTCCCTCGCGGACATCGCCGCGATCTACACGTTCAAGCTCTTCGGGTTCACCGAACTGGGCGAATCCAAAGCGGCGATCATCATCGGCGCCGTCCTTTGGATCGTCCTGATGACGTGGATCTGCTACCGCGGAATCGAGCTATCGGCGCGCATCCAGACCGCCCTGCTGGGTACGGAGGTGACGATCCTCGCGATCTTCTCGGTGGTCGCCTTCATCAAGGTGGCCGGTCCCCACCCGCCGTCCGGTTCGATCACGCCGTCGCTCTCCTGGCTGAACCCGTTCGCGATGGGCTTCGGCGACCTCGTGGTCGCGCTGCTGCTGGCGATCTTCATCTATTGGGGATGGGATTCCGGCGTCGCGGTCAACGAGGAGTCCGAGGATCCAGCGGAGGGCCCGGGGAAGGCCGCGGTCGTCTCGACCATCCTGCTGGTGCTGATCTACGTCGTCGTCACCGCGGCGGCACAGTCCTTCCACGGCGTCGGGTTCCTCACAAACTCAGAAAACCAGAGCGATGTGCTCAACGCGCTCGGCACCGGCGTGCTCGGCGAACCCTGGAACAAGCTTCTGATCATCACGGTGCTCACCTCGGCGTCGGCGTCCACGCAGACGACGATCCTCCCCACAGCGCGGACGACCCTGTCGATGGCGCACTGGAAAGCCGTCACCTCGCTGCTGTCCCGCGTCCATAAGAAGTACCTGACGCCGACGGTCTCGACGCTCGGTTTCGGGGCGCTGTCGATCATCATCACCGTCGTCCTGCTGCTGCTCTCCGAAACGGTGCTGGAAGACTCGATCACCGCGATCGGGTTCCCGATCTGCTTCTACTACGGGTTCACCGGCTTCGCCTGCGCGATCTACTACCGCAGGGAGCTGCGCACGAGCCTGCGCGACTTCCTGCTGCTCGGGCTCGGTCCGATGCTCGGCGGGCTGATCCTGTTCGCGATCGGCATCAAGGCGGCGTTCTACTACGCGAACTCGGAAAACGTGTCGTCCAAGCCGATTCTCGGGATCACACTGCCGTTGTGGATCGGTATCGGCGGGATGATCCTCGGAGGCATCCTCGCGTTCCTCTCACGACCCGTCTTCAAAGAGTTTTTCGCGCGCAAGCCCGAAGTCGCCCCGCCGGGAATACTGGACGCGCCGGTGTCGCCGGCGCTGCCGACGCCCGTCGACTTCTGAGCCGGCGGTGGTGCCGTGGTCACGGTGCGCCGTGACCACGGCAGCTACACGCCGTTGCCGCCGGACGCGGCCTGCGATGCGCCGCGCGACCTGAGGCGATCCTCATAGCGCCGGGCGGTAGTCGTCGCCATGTCGCCGGTCAGGATCGCCTTCGCCAGCCACGAGCACACCTCTGGCCTCCTCGGGACCCCGCGGTCCTGCGCCCGTCGTCGGGGTGCCTCACGGATACCCCGGCCGTGCCGCGGGGCGGCGGACGCGCGCGCGGGGCTAAGCGTCGAGCTCGATCTGGCCGGTGGGCGAACCCATCTCGGCGAGCAGCTCGAGGAACGGCTCCGGCGGGAACGCCTCGGGGCCGAGCACGCCGGCGCCCTTCCAGACGCCCGTGTCGAGCAGCTCCAGCGCGACGACGGGGTTGATCGCCGTCTGCCAGACGACCGCCTGGCTTGCGTACTCGCGCATCGTCGTCTCGTTGTCGACGACGTGGTAGAGGTAGGTCGAGCGGGGCTCGCCGTCCTTGCCGGTGCCCGTCACCCAGGTGCCGGCGCAGGTGCGCCCGCTCATGCGCTCGCCGAGCGTCGCCGGGTCCGGCAGCGCGGCGGCGACGACGTCGCGCGGGGAGACCAGCGTGCCGCGCACCGACACCGGCTCGGTCGAGTCGAGGCCGAGTTTGTGCAGCGTCGAGAGCACGTCGATGAACTCCTGGCCGAGCCCGTACTTGAACGTCACGCGCTCGCAGTCCACCCAGCGCGGGATCAGCACGACCTCCTCGTGCTCGACGTTGACGCATTCCACCGGCCCGATGCCCTCGGGGAACTCGAACACCTCGGGCTCGGAGAAGGGGGGCGTGGTGTAGAAGCCGCGCTCGCGCTCCCAGATGAGCGGGGGGTTCAGGCACTCCTCGATCGTCGTCCAGATCGAGAAGGTGGGCGCGAAGTCATAGCCCTCGACGACGAGGTCGGCGCCGTCGCGGACGCCGACTTCGTCGATGCTCGAGAACAGCTCATCGGCGGCGTGCCGGGCGAAGATGTCCGAGAGCCCCGGCTCGACGCCGATGCCGACGAGCGCGAGCAGGCCGGCGCTCTCCCACTGCTCGTGCATCGCGAGCTGGTTGTCGCCGAGCATCTCGCCGGGATCTCGTACGGGCGCTCGGGGTGCGGGTGCGACAGCGTCATCGCCATGTCCAGGTAGGTGACCTTCGCGTCGAACGCGGCGGCGAAGATCGGCTCGTTGAAGCGGGGGTCGCACGCGTTGAGCACGGCGTCGGGCTTGACGCGCGTCGATCAGCTCGACGAGATCCTCGCGGCTGGACGCGTCGACGCGCTCGCCGCTGAAGCGGTCGGGCTCGCCGAGCTGTCGGCGGCGCCTGCGCGCGCTCGAGCGCGACGTCGGCGAGCACGACGTGGTCGAAGACCTCACGGCGCTGGGCGATCGCGGCAAACGCCGCTCCGACGCCGCCGGCTCCGACGACGAGAACCTTCATGGGGCGGAGTCTGACGCAAAGCGCCGGCGCGTGGCGGCTGAGCCCGTCCGCGCGCGCATGCGCGGCGTGTCAGCCGGGCGCCTCCCGTATGCTGCGCCGATCCGCGTGGCCCCGAACACCCGCAGACCGTGAGCACCGGTCTCCCCAGCCCGCCCCAAACGCCATCCGGGTCGCCCGCGGCTTCAGGCGAGCGGCGCCCGTGCGCCGGCGCGGAGGTACCTCACGCCGCAGGCTGGCTCCGAGCGGCTCGCGCTGGGCGCCGTCTCCCAGCCTTCACGCGCGAGGAGATCGCTCTCGTCGCGCTGGCGGGCGTGCTGCTGGCGGTCATCACGAGCTGGCCGCTCGTCCTGCACATGCCGAGCCGGATCGCGCCGGACCTCGGCGACCCGGTGCGGACGGCATGGGAGATCGCGTGGGTCGGTCACGCGATGCTTCACGACCCGCTGCACCTGTTCAACTCGAACGCCTTCTATCCGCATCCGCTGAGCCTCGCGTTCTCGGATTCGCTGCTCGGCTACGGCCCGGCGGCGTTCTTCGGCTCGGGCACGGTGGCGGCGCTCGTCCGCTACAACCTGCTGTTCCTGTGCGCCTGGTCGCTGTGCTTCGTGGGCGCCTACCTGCTCGCGCGCGAGCTCGGCCTCGGCAAGCTCGGCGCGGCTACGCCGCGGGCGCGGCGTTCGCGTACGCCCCCTACCGCGTCACCGAGGCCGGCCACCTGCACGTGATCTCCTCCGGCGGCATGCCGCTGGCGCTGTTCCTGCTGCTGCGCGGCTACCGGCGCTCCTCGCGCGGGCTGGTACATCGCCGGCTGGCTGGTGTCCGCGTGGCAGGTCAGCCTCGGCTTCACGCTCGGGCTGCAGTACGCTACCTGCTGGCGTCCTCGCGCTGCTCGTCTGTGGCACTGGTGGCGCGGGCGCCCGGCGCGGACCCTGCAGCGAACGCCGCCAGCAGCGGTTCTGTCGGCGACGCGGGCGCCGGCACCACCGCCGCCGGCGAGCGCCCGTCGCGCGGGCCGATCGTCGCGCGGCGCGTGCTCGGCGTCACGCTGATGCGGTGATCGCCATGACGTGCGTCGTCGGCGGTCTACCAGGCGCGCCCTATCTGCAGGTCGCGGCGGAGTACCCGACCGCGAAGCGCACGCTGAAAGAAGTGAAGAACTACTCGTCGGGCCCGGCGGCGCTGGTGTCGGCCTCCTCGGAGAACCGCGTCTGGGGCAGCGATCACGGCGGGCGCTCGCGCGCACGTGCACTCCAAGAACGAGAACGTGTTCTTCCCCGGCGGGCTGATCCTCGTGCTCGCGCTCGTCGGCCTCGCGGCGCCGCTGTACACGCGACGATTGCGCATCGGCCTGGCGGTCGGGATCGTGGTCGTGTCGATCCTCGCGCTCGGCATGGGACTGACGGGCGCGGGCTATCCGTATCGCCTGCTGTACGACTACGCCCCGGGCTGGAACGGCGTGCGCGTGCCGGGCCGGATCTTCACGCTGGCGACGCTCTTCTACGCGCTGCTGGCGGGCGCCGGCGTGCAGCTGCTGGCAGCGGCGTCGGCGCGTGGGGCAAACGCCACGCGGTGCGCTCGCTGCCGGCGCTCGCTGGGCGCGGTGCTGTGCTCGTGCATCGTCGGCGAAGGCGCGGGCCACCTCGGCCACCCGGTCGTGCCCGCAGCCGGCGCGCGCCGAGATCGGCCTGCCGGGACCGGTGCATGGACCTGCCGACCGATGGCGCGCTAGACCGAATCTGGCAGTACTTCTCGGCGACGGCTTCTACAAGATCCCGCTCGGCAACAGCACGTTCGACATCCCGGCGCTGGATGACCTGCGCGGCGGGCATGAACGCGCTTCCCGGACCGTGCGAGCGTCGAGAAGCTCCGCTACTACCAAATCCGCACGGTCGTCCTGCACCTGGGAACCGATCCGACCTGCCGGCCGTGCAGAGCATCATCGTTCCCGAGCCGCCCGACCCCGCGGCGGCCGCGGCGAAAAGCCGATAGCCGGCCTGGGGATCACGCGCCGGCGGGTCGGGCTCGCTCGTCATCTATGAGATCGGCCCGGGACCGGCGGCGCTCCCTGCACGGACCGGATGAAATCGAGCAGCCGCCCAGCCGGGCCCCCGACGCCGTCCGGATCCGACCAGATCCCGCCGCCGGCGCGGCCGGACGGCGCCTGCTGCGCAAGGGCCGCCTGCTGACCCGCAAACGCGTGGCGCTGCTCGCGATCGTGCTGGTGGGCATCTCCTACGCGACGATGATCCAGAGCTTCTCCTGGAACCAGGCCTCCCACTACGACCTGATCCGCTCGCTGAACAACGACGGCACGACGATCGACGCGTACCAGTCGAAAACACGGGCGACAAGGTCATCTACAAGGGCCACTACTACTCGGCGCGGGCGCCGGGTCTGGCGCTGTTCGCACTCCCGTTCTACGACACGCTGAACCTCGTCGAACGCGGAACGTGGACGCGCGCGCACGTCGCAAAGGCCCAGCGCCCGGGCGATGAGATGGTCTACCTGATCGGGCTGTGGGCGAACGTCCTGCCGGGCCTGCTGCTGCTGCTGCTCGTCTGGCGCATGGCGGAGCGCTTGGAGCCGGGCTACGGCGCGGCCGCGGCGGTGGCGCTGGGCCTCGGCACGATGGTGCTGCCGCTCTCGACGCTGCTCGTTCTCGCACGTCTTCACGGCGTTCCTCGGCTTCGGCGCGTTCGCGCTGATGATCCGCGAGCGCGACGGGCCGCCGAGCCCGATGCTGCTCGCGCTGGCCGGGCTGCGATGGGCTACGCGGTGAGCCTCGGAGTACCCGCTGTTCTTCGTCGCGCTGGTGCTGGGGCTGTTCCTGCTCTCGCGCCGCGACGCGCTGACGCCGCTGTGGGCGTCATGCGCCGCGCGCGGGCGCGTACATCGCGGGCGGGATCGTCGGGATCGTGCCGCTGCTGCTCTACAACCACTACGCGTTTCACTCATGGACGCACCTGGCCTACTCGGACGTGCCCGCGGCAGCAGAAAGGGTTCTTCGGGATCGGCGCTCCCGAGCCTGAAGGTGCTCTCGACGCTGCTGTTCGACTCGCGCGGGCTGCTGACGATCTCGCCGGTGCTGATCATGGCGGCGATCGGCACGGTGCTGCTCTACCGCCGCGGGCGCCGCGCGGAGGCGCTGACGATCGGCGGCGTCTGCCTCTGCTACGTGGGCTACAACTCCGGCTACTACCTGCCGTTCGGGGGCGGCTTCATGGGCCCGCGCTTCCTGACGACGATGCTGCCGTTCCTGGCGGTCCCGCTGGGTATCGCTTTCAAGCGATTCCCCGGCCCGACGATCGCGCTGGCGGGCGTCTCGATCACGACGACGGTGATCGCGACGATCACCCACCCGCTGGTCGGCTATGAGACCGAGATGGTGGTGTGGGCGCGCTATCTCGAGCAAGGGCTTCTTCCAGCCGACGATCGCGACCGCGTTCGGGCTGGGACGCGGATGGGGCGCGATCTGGCCGTTCTTCCTGGCCGGCGGGGCGGCGGTCGTGCTCGCGGTCGCCGCCACCCCGCGCCTGCGCCTGTCGAGCCGTTCGATCGGCTGGGGCGTCCTGTGGCTCGTTGTCTGGGCTGTCCTGGCGGCCGTGGCACCGACGCTCCTGGGCATCGACCACCAGGGACTGCTCAGCATCCAGGCGGCGGGGGACAAGACGGCCCTTCACAAGGGCTTCGGCACGTACCCGCTGAAGACGCTCGCTCCGTTCGCGGCGCTCGTCGGCTTCCTCGCGCTCGCGGCGATGGCGCTTCTGCGCAACGAGCCCGCGCAGCCGCGAAGCCGCAGCGCTGGCAGCGGCGAGTCACCCGGCGCGAGGGCAGCCGTCGGAACCTAGTTGCTGGCGGTCCTCACGTTGCACCTGGCAGCGTGAAGTTCGCGGCAGGCCGCGACATAGCCGGCGCGCGGCTGTTCACGGGCGTTCGTGAGCCCGGCGTCAAAGCGCGTGCCCGCGGTGCCGCCGGTCCAGTCGTACAGGTACAGTCGCGCGATCCGGTGGTGCGATCGCGCGACCGCGAAGACGTATTTCACGACCTTCGCGGCCCGTGTCAGCCCGGAGCCGTGGTTGTTGGGGAATTCGGCGCCGAATTTGACGATCCCGCCTGTCTCGGTGAGCCATACCTGGCCCCCGAAGGCGCGTTCGATTTCGGTTGTCCGCCAGCTTTCGAAGCGGTTCACGTCCGAGTAGTCGTGCAGCCCCCAGATCTTCGGCATGATCGTGCGCAGGCGCCCGATCTCGCGCTTGAATTCGCCTATGTAGGTGAGCGTCGGGCCGATGTTCGCCTGGTCGAGAACGTCAAGGCCGATCACCGTGCAGCCCTTGCAGACGCGGATCAGCGCCTGGTAGTACTGCGCGTTCAGCGACGCCGACGGGCTCGAGAACTGGCCTCTGACGTTGCCGCGGTTGGCCTCGTCGTAGGCCTGGTACTGCTTGACGCGCGGGAAGTCCTTGATGAACTTCTTCACGTCCGCCTGGTACGTCGCAACGCTCGGAAGCCTGGTCGGGGTGTGCTCGGAGTGGTAGAAGGCGACCAGCACCTGGACGTGGGCCTTTTCGGCTGCGTGGATCCAGGCGCGCGCCCTGGCGATCTCGTCGCCTCGCACGGCGGCGTCATAGGGCGCGATGTAGCGGGCGATCTTGGTGTGAAGCTGCTTCCAGAGCGGGTTCGTGAACATCTTGCCGTGCTCGTCCCCGATGCCCACCAGGAACGATGAGGCGGTGTGCGCACGGGGCTCGACGGAGCGACCGGCGGCGCCGGAGGCGCCGGCCAGGGCCATCACGAGCACGAGGACGGCGGGGAGCACTCTGAGAGCTCGGGCTGGGGCTGGGGCTGGGCGTGTCATCTTGGGGTTCAAACAGCCTCCCGCCCGGATCGTTGCGGCGCAGGGGCCGTCTTCGAGACTTTTTATGTGCGGCGCACCGTCGACTCGGCGGGCTCTATCGTCGCGTCAGCAGCCTGTCCCGGACGGTCCTCGGCAGGCGCGTGGCGGCGGAGCGTCGGGTCGGCCACGACCCGCACGTCGACGCCGGGGAGCCCCCGGAGCAGCCGCATCAGCATGGAGCGCTCGTTGCCTGAGCCGAATCGCGCGAGCCCGCGGGCTACGGGCGGCGTCCCCATCAGCACATAGGTGCTGCCAAGCTCGTGCGCGGTCCGGATCGCGACCTCGGCGGCGTCTTCGCCCTCCTCCACGCGCAGTCTCACCCCGAGCATCGAGGTGAGCCTGCGCAGCTCCTCGAGTCGCGTGCGGTCCTCCAGGCCCGCGGGCCTGCCGGGGTCGCGTATGACCAGCACGTCGAGCTCGGCGTCGAGCCGCTGGGCCGAGCGCCACGCGCGCCTGAGCACCCGTTCGGAGTCCGGGCCGAGCGTGCTGATCGCGAGCAGTCGCTCGGCTATCGCCTGCGGCCCGAGGTCGGCGAACACCGCGAGACCCTCCTCGTCGCGGCGCAGCAGCGGCCGCTCCTCCCTGACGAGCCGCTTGACCTCGACCTCGTCTGCGACCTGTCGCAGCGCTGTCTCGCGGAGCGCCGAGAGGTTCTCGACCTTGAAGAAGTTGTTGAGCGCCGCCGGGACGCGCTCGGGCCGGTAGACCTTGCCGGCGCGCAGACGCGCGATCAGGGCCTCTGGCGTCAGGTCGATGAGCACGACCTCGTCCGCGTCCGAGAGCACCGCGTCCGGAATCGTCTCCCTGACGGTGGTGCCCGTCAGCTGGGCGATCTGGTCGTTCAGGCTCTCGAGGTGCTGGACGTTGACTGTGGAGTAGACGTCGATCCCTGCCTCGAGGACCGTGATCACGTCCTCGTAGCGCTTCTCGTGCTCCACGCCGGGCACGTTCGTGTGCGCGAGCTCGTCGATCAGGCACAGCTCGGGTCTGCGCGCGAGGACCGCCGCGAGGTCCATCTCCTCCATCGGCACGCCCCGATAGCTGAGCTTCCGGCGCGGGACCATCTCGAGGTCGCCCGCCTGTTCGACGGTCTCCGTCCTGCCGTGCGGCTCGAGGTAGCCGATCACGACGTCGCGCCCGCTGATCGATTCTGCGCGCCCCTCTCCGAGCATGCGGTACGTCTTGCCCACACCGGGGGCCATCCCGATGAAGACCTTGAGCTTTCCTTTTTCGTCTGCCATGTGGGCCCTGTGGGACGCTACCGCAGTGACATCCTTCGAGACGGCGGCCGCCGTGCTGGGAGCGCTCCTTGTCGGGGGCGCGCTGCTCTCGGGCCTCGCGCGGCGGAGCGTGCTCTCGCTGACCGCGCTGTTCGTCCTGGCCGGCTTCCTGCTCGGCGAGGGCGGACTCGGGGTCCTGAAGTTCGCTCCGAGCTCGGGGCTGGTCACGGACCTCGCGACCACGGCGCTCATCGTCATCCTCTTCCGCGACGGGCTCGAGGTCGACGGCGAGCTCCTTCAGCACCATTGGCAGCTGCCCCTGCGCAAGCTCGCGGTCGCCATGCCGATCACCGGGATCCTCGTCGGCCTGCTCGCCCATGCGCTCGTGGGCCTGAGCTGGACGGAGGCCCTGCTGCTCGGAGCGCTCCTCTCGCCCACCGATCCCGTCCTCTCCTCCGGGGTCGTCACGAATCCGCGCGTGCCCGCCCTGATCCGCCATTCCCTGAACCTTGAGTCGGGGCTGAACGACGGCCTCGCGCTTCCCGCGGTCCTGGCCTTCGCCGCTGCCCTCGAACCGGGTGTGAGCGGCTTCGTGTGGTGGCGATTCGTGCTCGAGGACATCGGACTCGGACTGGCGTTCGGGTGCGCATTCGGCGTCGTCGGGTCGATCCTCATGCCGCTGGCGGACACCGAATCCGCAGACCGTCCGATCCCGGCGCACCAGCGGGCGCTATATGGCCTGGGTCTCGCGTTCGTGACCTATGGCCTCACGGACCTGGTCAGGCCCGCGAACGGCTTCATCGCCGTGTTCGTCGCCGCGATCGTCGTGGGCGTAAGGCGGCCGGACCTCCGTGAGCATTTCGAGCAGGGGGCCGCGGAGGTTGTCGAGATCGTAAAGCTGGGCATCTTCACCGTGTTCGGGAGCCTGCTGACGCTCGGCGGCCTGTTCACCGACGGATGGGCGGCCGTCGCCGTGGTGGCGGGCACGTTCCTGTTGGCGCGGCCCATATCGATCTGGGTCGCACTGGCGGGCACGGACGTGAGCCGGGACGCGAAGGCGTTCATGGCATGGTTCGGGCCGAAGGGGGTGGCGACGATGACCTTCTCGCTGCTGATCCTCTCCCGCAACATCGACGCGGCGCAGGAGATCTTCAATCTCGCGGCGCTCGCGGTGTTCGCGTCGATACTCCTGCACGGCCTCACCGACACACCCGGGATCGCCTGGATAGCCAGACGCGAGCCCTCGGGCTAGGCGACGTCCTGCACCGCCTGAAAGCGCCGGCGCACATCGGCCCTGTCGGACTCCTCCGGGACGGACTCCTCGCAGGAGCGCATGATCATCCGCGCCTGCTCGAGCACCATCTCGCGGCGCTCCGCCGACTCGGCGTAGGCCATCACGCTCGCCAGGCCTTCGAGCTGGCGGATCATCACGGCGGGCATACCGCGGCTGGCCTGGCGGATCTTGTCGTGTGCTCGCTGCAGAAGCCTTTCGAAGCCCACCGTCACGGTTATGACGCGGACATGGCCCGTGGCGTCGCGGTGGACCTCGGTGGGATGCCAGCCGGTGGCGACCTTGCAGAGCGAGTCGCCGAGCCAGTCGATGCATGCGATCGCCGTGAACGTGTCGTTGACTGCTGGCGAGAGGGCGCGGATCGCGATCTCCACGAGCTGGTCCACCGCGAAGGAGATGTCCTGCGTGAGGGTTCTGTGCGGGCCCGTGGCGTGCGCGCCGCCGAGCGCGCGCGCGACACCGCCCGCGGCGTCGGCCGGCCAGACCTGCGCCAGTGGGTTGCCCTCGACCACGAAGTGGCCCGGCCGGTGAAGCAGGCGGATGACGGAGCTGCTCCTGGTCGAGATGTCGATCAGCGTGCTCATGCTCACGTACTGCAGGTAGCCGGTGCTCGGTGCGAGCACGAGGCCGCTGTCGTGCTCCAGGCGCACCAGCATCTCCGCCAGCGACGGTCCGGACTTCGGCCCGCTGTAGCGCTTGGCCGCCGCTTCCGCCTCGATCGCGCCGGAGAGGTCGCCGGCGATGCTCGCGATCACCTGTGGCAGCTGGATCGACTTCGCGATGTGGTCGATGAACACCACGAGCACCAGCACGTCGGCCACGACGAGGGCCATCGTGACGGTGATCGACAGATGCGGAACGAGGCCGCCGTGGCTTCCGGAACCGATCGAGACGAGCGCCAGGATGGCGTAGACGAACGTGGCGACGAAGCTCCCGAGGGTCACCTGCGTTATGCGGTCCCGGATGAAGTTGCGAAGCATCCGCGGGCCGAACTGCGTGGAGGCGAGGGTGAGCGTGACGATCGTGATCGAGAAGACGAGCGTGACGACGGTGATGACCGCCGCCGCGATCGCGGTGAGGATCTGGCGCGCCGCGTCCGGAGTGCCGCTGATGACGAAGCTCGGCAGGCGGATCGTGCCGTTGTAGGCGGCGCGGTCCACCGCGTAGGTGCCCGCGAACAGCAGCACCGCGAGCACGATCTCGATCGTCGGGATCAGCCACAGGTTGGTCCGCAGCGCCTCCCGGCGCCACGCCGACGGCCACCGTCCGCGCGGCCTCATCGGCGTGCTCGGTCGGATCTCGGTGGATGACGGTGGCGGCGCATCAGAAGGCAGGCAGCACTGGATGGTGCCGACCAGTCTTCCCGGCTCACCTGCCAGGACGATACTGCGCGGCGCCCGCGGCGCGCGGGCCGCTCAGATCAGGCGCCGAGGAGGTTGTATACGACGAGGTCGATGAGCTTGATGCCGATGAACGGCGCGATCAGCCCGCCGAGCCCGTATATCCACAGGTTCCGCCTGAGCAGCGCGCTCGCGCCGATCGGCCTGTAGCGCACACCGCGGAGGGACAGCGGGATGAGCAGCGGGATCACGATCGCGTTGAAGATGATCGCCGAGACGATCGCCGATTCGGGCGAGCCGAGGTTCATGATGTTCAGGGCGCTCAGCGGCCCCTTGCCGCCGGGCGACGTCGCGTACGTGGCGATGAACACAGCGGGAAGGATCGCGAAGTACTTCGCCACGTCGTTGGCGATCGAGAAGGTGGTGAGCGCGCCGCGTGTGATCAGCAGCTGCTTGCCGACCTCGACGATCTCGATGAGCTTCGTCGGGTTGGAGTCGAGGTCGACCATGTTCCCCGCCTCGCGCGCGGCCTGGGTGCCGGTGTTCATGGCGACGCCCACGTCGGCCTGCGCGAGCGCGGGAGCGTCGTTCGTCCCGTCGCCCGTCATCGCCACGAGGCGCCCCTCGCTCTGCTCCTCGCGGATGAGCGCGAGCTTTCGCTCCGGGGTGGCTTCGGCGAGGAAGTCGTCCACGCCCGCCTCCTCCGCGATCTTGGCCGCCGTCAGGCGGTTGTCGCCCGTCACCATCACGGTCCGGATGCCCATGGCGCGGAGCTGGTCGAAGCGGGCGCGCATGCCCTCCTTGACGGTGTCCTTCAGGTAGATCACGCCGAGCACCTGGCTGTCGCGGGCGACCGCGAGCGGCGTGCCGCCCTCGCGGGCGATCCGGTCCAGCGCCTCCTGCAGCTCCGGCGGCGGGGAGCCGCCTTCGCGCTGCACGAAGTCGATGATCGAGTCGCCGGCGCCCTTGCGCAGCTGCTGCCCGTCGTAGTCCACCCCGCTCATGCGGGTCTGCGCGGTGAACGGGACGAACTCGGCTTTCATCGTGCTCATGTCGTGCTCGCGGATGCCGTACTGCTTCGCGAGGACGACGATCGAGCGGCCCTCGGGGGTCTCATCCGCGAGGGAGGAGAGCTGAGCGACCTCGGCGAGCTCGGACTCCGGGACGCCGGGCATCGGGACGAATTCGGACGCGAGCCGGTTGCCGATCGTGATCGTCCCCGTCTTGTCGAGCAGCAGGACGTCCACGTCGCCGGACGCCTCGACAGCGCGGCCTGACAGGGCGAGCACGTTGCGCCGCACCAGCCTGTCCATGCCCGCGATGCCGATCGCGCTCAGCAGCGCGCCGATCGTCGTAGGTATCAGCGCCACGAGCAGCGCGATCAGCGTGGTCTCCGAGATCGACGTGCCCGAGAACAGGCCGAAGGGCCTCAGCGTGGCCACCACGATCACGAAGATCAGCGTGAGCGCCGCAAGGAGGATGTTCAGCGCGACCTCGTTCGGCGTCTTGCGCCGCTCCGCGCCCTCGACGAGGCTGATCATGCGATCAAGGAACGAATGCCCCGGTTCCTGGGTGATTTCGACCAGGATCTCGTCGGAGGTCACACGGGTACCGCCCGTGACGGCGCTGCGGTCACCGCCGGACTCCCTGATCACGGGCGCGGACTCGCCGGTGATCGCGGACTCGTCGACCGTTGCGATCCCCTCGATCACCGTTCCGTCACCGGGGATCAGCTCGCCCGCCGCCACCACGACGACGTCGCCGCGCGTGAGCTCCGACGCAGCCTTCGTCGAGCCGTCGCGCATCTTGGCGACGGTCTCCTTGCGCATGTTGCGCAGCGTGTCCGCCTGCGCGCGGCCGCGGCCCTCGGCGAACGCCTCGGCCATGTTGGCGAACACCACCGTCAGCCACAGCCAGATCGAGATCGTCAGCGTGTACCACGCCGGCTCGTGTCCTCCGCCCAGCGGCTTGCCGCCGAACACCTGGATCAGCCACGTGATGGTGGTGATGACCGAGCCGATCTCCACCACGAACATGACTGGGTTGCGGACCTGCACGCGCGGGTCGAGCTTGCGAAGGCTGTCGATCAGCGCGCGTTTGACGATCGCACCCTGGAAGAGTGAGACGGCCTGCCTCTCGCTTGTGCCGGACATCTGCGCGGACATCACTTCGCTCCTGTCAGTCTGTCGAGTGCAAGGTTCAGCTCGAGCACGTTCACTCCCTGCTCGCCCGAGAAGCCGAGCCCCCGCCCGTCGGTGTATTTGGCGATCAGGCCGTCGACCGTCGCGAGCGCCAGGTGGCGCACCGCCGCGACGCGGTGGGCCTGTATCCAGGCGTTCGCCTGGGAGATTTCAGGGTCCAGGTTCGAGCCGGACGTGTTGACGGCGTCGACGGGGATCCTCCCCACCGTCAGCGACCGGTCATAGGGCCTGTTGAGTTCGAGGTATGCCTTGATGTTTTCTTCGTCGGCTTCCTTCGTCCTCACGCTGTTCGGGCCTTTGTTCGAGAACGTGCTCGCCGCCGCGTTGTAGGCGCCGCCTTCCGTCACGGATGGGCGGCTCTGGAAGTAGCTCGGGTCGGGTTCTGTGACCACGGCGCCTTTCACTTCCTTCGGCTTGCCGTTCTTTTCAAGGACGGGCGTGCCGAAGTTCTGGCCGATGATCTTCGAGCCGATCAGCCTGCCGTTCAGGTGGATCTGCTGCCCGTTCGCGTTGCCCGGGAAAGCGACCTGGCCGACGCCTGTGATCACGAGCGGGTAGACGATGCCCAGCAGCAGCGTGAACACGACGACGCCGATGATGGATGTGATGATGTCGCGCTTCATGTCAGTAGAGGTGGTTTGTCAGGCCCTGGACTATGGGGCCGAGGAGCAGGGCGGGGAAGAACGTGAGCGCGCCGACGATGATGATCACGCCGATCAGCAGGATCACGAACGTGGGGTTGTCGGTGCGCATCGTGCCGAGGCCCGCGGGGGTGACCCGCTTGCCGGCGAGGGCACCTGCGATAGCGAGGGCGAACAGGATCGGCACGTAGCGCGCGAAGAGCATGTCGAAGCCGCCCAGCAGGTCAGCGAACGTGATGCCGTGCGAGCCGAGGTTGCCGGCGTTCGGCTGGATGAAGCCGGTGTACCCCGCGAACGCCGAACCGTTGTTGTTCGCCTGGGAGAGGTAGGCGTAGAAGGTCTCTGAGAAACCCTGCGGGGTCGCGCCGCCCGCCTTGCTCAGCGCCGCTTCGCTGATCGAGGCGCGGCCCGAGCTGCTGGCGGTGGCCAGAGCGGTGCAGAAGAGCGCTGACAGCGGCGTGATCAGGATCCCGAGTCCCGCGAGCTTGATCTCTTTCGCCTCGAGCTTCTTGCCGAGCCACTCGGGTGTGCGCCCCACCATCAGGCCGCCGATGAAAACCGCCAGGAGCACGTACATGCAGGATCGAGTAGAGCCCGGTGCCGACGCCGCCGAAGATCACCTCGCTCGCGGACAGGTTCGCGAACGGCACGGCTCCGCCGATCCCGGTGAAGGACTCGATCGCGCTGTTGACGGCGCCGCAGGATGTCACGGTGGTGACGACGTCGAACAGCGCTGACCCGGCGATGCCGAAGCGCTGCTCCTTGCCTTCCATGTTGCCGCCCGTCGAGCCGGAGATGACGCCGGTGTGCAGGCCCGCGGCGTGCTGCGCGGGCGAGCCGTGCGCCTCGGCTATGTATGCGACCACGACGGCGCCGAGGAACATGAACATCACCGCGCCGTAGATCGCATAGCCCTGCCGGCGGTTGCCGGTCATGCGGCCGTAGGTGAAGATCAGCGCGGCCGGGATGATCAGCACCAGCAGCATCTCGAAGAAGTTGGTGAACGCCGTCGGGTTCTCGAACGGGTGCGCGGAGTTCGTGTTGAAGAAGCCGCCGCCGTTCGTGCCGAGCATCTTGATCGCCTCCTGGGAGGCGACCGGGCCCATCGCGATCGTCTGGGTCAGCCCCGTGATCGTGTGCGCGGTCAGGTAGTTCGCGACGTTCTGCAGCACGCCCTGGGAAACGAGCACGATCGCGGCGATCACGGCCAGCGGCCCCAGCACGTACAGGATCGTGCGGACCAGGTCCTGCCAGAAGTTGCCCAGGCTCTTGCCGCTGCGGGAGATGATCCCCCTGATCAACGCGACGGCGACGATGATCCCTACACCGGCCGAGAGCCAGTTCTGCACCGTCAGCCCGGCCATCTGGCTGAAGTAGCTCATCGTCGTCTCTCCGCCGTAGTACTGCCAGTTCGTGTTCGTCATGAACGACGAGACCGTGTTGAACGTCACATTCCACGGGGCGGAGTGAAAGCCGGTCGGGTTCAGGCCCGTGAAGTTCCACAACGTCTGCGTGCGCAGGATGAAATACAGGAACAGCCAGCCGGCGAGCGAGAAGATGATCAGGCTCTTCGCGTAGGACTTCCAGTCCTGCTCGCGTTTCGGATCGACGTTGAGGACGCCGTAGAGGATCCGCTCGGGCCCTGCGAGGATCGGCGAGAGGAACACCCTGCGGCCGGTGTAGACCCGTGCCATGTAGCTGCCAAGCGGGAACGCCAGCGCCGTCAGGATGACGACGAAGAGGATGATCGTGAGCCAGCCGGCGACGGTCATCAGAGGTTCTCCCCGCGGATCAGCGCGTAGAAGAGGTAGGCGATCACGAGGACCGCCACCACGAGGCCGAGGAAGTCGGCGACGCCCATGTGCGCGATGAACGCGCCCATTGCCGGTGAGGTGCTCATATCCGGTCGATCCCCTCGATCATCGCCAGGAAGATCAGGAAGAAGACGACCCCGAGTGCTATTGACAGGATGTCCACGGGAATGACTATTCCGCACCGATCGTCACGTTCATATGACGATCGCAGGCGCCCGTATAACGATTCTGTGACGGAGTGGTTTGACCTCTGTCAGCCGGCGAATCGGTAGCCGACGCCGGGGTCGGTCACGATGTACCGGGGCCCCGTCGCGTCGTCCGGCTCGATCTTCGCGCGCAGCCGGGCGATGTGCGTTCGCAGCGGCTGCATGTCGTCGACGTACTCGGGCCCCCACACCTCTTCCAGCAGCTTGCGGTGTGTCATCAGGCGACCGCGGTTGCGCGCCAGCGAGCGCAGCAGGTCGAACTCGATGGGCGTCAGGTGGATCGGCTCGCCCTCGCGCAAGACCACCCTCGAAGCGAGGTCGATCACCAGGCCGTCCGCTTCGATCGCGGGCTCCTCCTCGGCCCGGTCCGCGCGGCGAAGGGCCGCCTGGAGCCTGGCCACGAGCTCGCGGGTGCCAAACGGCTTGGTGATGTAGTCGTCGGCGCCCGCCTCGAGCGCCCGCACCTTCTGCTCCTCCTCGCCGATCGCGGAGAGCACGAGGATCGGCATGTCGCTCCACTCGCGCAGCCGGCGGGTGAGCTCGACTCCGTCGAGGTCGGGCAGCACGAGGTCGATGATCGCCGCCTGCGGCGGGCGCACCGCGGCGATGTCAAGCGCCTCGGACGCCGTTTCGGCCGCGAGGGCCTGGAAGCCGGCCTCGCGCAGAACCACTTTCAGGGCCCTGACGATCTGCGGCTCGTCGTCCACCACCAGCACGCGCGGCTGCAGGCCTGAGGACGGGTCGGCCTCGCCGCTCACCCGGACGTCCCGACCACAGGCGCCGCCTGGGTCTGGCGCGGGGCCCCGCGCGACTCGGTCTCGAGGGACGCCACACCCGGCTCGTGTTCGGAGGAGCGCAGCGGGAACTCGAACACGAACGTGGCTCCCTGGCCCGGCAGCGACTCGACGTGCAGCGTTCCGTCGTTGGCCTCGGCGAACCCGCGCGCGATCGCGAGGCCCAGACCGGATCCGCGGTGTTCACCGCTGGGCGTGCGCGCCCTGTAGAACGGCTCGAACACCCGCTCGAGCTGTGCGGGCGGGATCCCGGGCCCCCTGTCGACTATGCGGACGATCACGCGGTCCCCGACCGATCCCGGCCCCGAACCGGTGCCGTCGCCGCCCCGCGGGGGCCCCGCGGCAAGGCTCCTCACTGCGCGCGCCCGCACCGACACGGGATGGCCGCCGGAGTAGCGGCGCGCGTTCTCGAGGACGTTGACGAATGCTCGCTCCATCTGCACGGGGTCGACGCTGAGCAGCGGGATGTCACGGTCGAGCGAGAGCACAAAATCGTCCTTGCCGCCTGCGATCTCGCCGACCGACGCACGTATCAGCTCCTCCACCGACGTCCATGCCCTGCGCGGCTCCGCAGCCCCCGCTTCCAGACGTGAGAGATCGAGCAGGTTGTCCACGAGCCGTGACAGGCGCCTTGTCTCCTCCTGGATGACACTGGCCAGCTCCTCGCGCTCGCTGATCGACAGCGACGGCGAGCCGACGGCGTCCCCGGCGGCCGAGATCGCCGTCAGCGGAGAGCGCAGATCATGGGACACCGCCCGCAGCAGCGCCGTCTTGATCGTGTCGGCGCGGCGCAGCGCGGCGGTCTCCACGGCTCCGGTGAGCAGGCTCTCCCGCTCGAGCGCCGCGCTCAGCAGCGCCTCCAGCGCCGGCACCACGCGCTCCTGCAGCCGCCGCAGGTTCGCCTCCGAGGTGCCCGCTCCGACGAGCAGCGTCCCAAGCCTCCGCGGGCCCTCCCGCAGTGCGAAAGCGACGGTGCGATCGTCCCCGTCGACCGCTTCCATCACGATCGCCGCCGAGCTCAGCTCGAGTGCCTGCGCGAGCCGCGCTGCCGCTGTCGGAAGGGCCTCGGAGAGGGAGTTGCCGCGAAGCAGCAGTCGTGCCATCTCAGCTGCGAGGTCGGCCTCCCTGCGGCGCTCCTCGGCGTCGCGTGTGCGCGCACGCGTCACCTCCGCCACCGAGCTCGCCAGGGCCCCGACCACCAGGAAGGTGATCAGGGCGACCCAGTTGCTGGAGTCCTGGATCGTGAACCTGCCGACGGGTGGCAGGTGGAAGAAGTTGAACGCCGCGGCGCTGAGGAAGGCCGTCAGCAGGCCCAGCGGCATCCCCCACGTCGCAGAGATCAGCAGCACCGCCGGCAGGTACACCACACCGAGGGAGACGACCGGTGCGATGTCCTTGAGCGGGTAGATGATCAGCGTGCACAGGGCGACAGCGGCGATCGAGATCAGCACACCGACCCTGCGAGAGGGCGGATTACTCGAGAGCAGGAAACCGAATGGCGTCGCCATCAACCTCAGCCTAATGGCCCGACGCGCGGATGCAGAGCGGGGCGGGGCGGATCCCGCACCCGCCCCGCCCGCTGCGCTGCGCCTATTTGGGCGCTCTGCGTATGGGGTCGGTGCACACCGGGAGCCGGCCTGCATGCCGTGACTCTTGCCTGCGGCGTCCTTGCACTGTCCACGTTCCCCTCGGGCATCCTCCCGCCATCCGGGCCGGCGAACGTGATCCTCGCGTGATCAGCGCGTGACGATCCGGTTATCGGCGCCTTTGCGCCCGCGATCTGCCTGAATCCTCAAGCCTCTCGCGCCCCGAGCCGAAGTGAACCCGTATAGAGGCGAGAAAGCGAGCCATGGGAGCAAGCGCGCGAGAAACAGCAAGGCCGAGCAGAGCGGCGAGGCCTCTCGCCCTTCTCGTGCTGGCCGTCTCCGCGGTGATCCTCGCAGCGTGCCCGAGCGCGCTTGCGTCCACGTCGCTCACACCTCTGTCGCGGTCGAACTACAGGGTCGGCCACGTATGCGCCGCGCCCTCGCCGGGTCGCTCGTCGTGCCTCGCGCTCACCCTCATCCCCGTGACACGAGAAGCGGTCGCTCACACCCACCCGCTCGCGCTCGCGCGCACGAGCCCCCAGTCGGCACCGTCTCCCGCGGCCGGCGACTACGGCCTGCGGCCACAGGACATCAGGAGTGCGTACAAACTCCCGAGCGGTCCCGCGAGCCCTCAGACGATCGCGATCGTGGACGCCTACAACGACCCGAACGCCGAATCCGACCTGAAGGCCTACGACAAGGAATTCCACCTCGCCGAATGCACAGCCGCCGAAGCGTGCCTGCGCCAGGTCAACCAGTACGGAGAAACCGGCAACCCGCCGTTCCCGAAGACGACAGCCGAACTCGAACAGGCACGCCTCGGCAACATCTCCGAATATGAAACGGCCGAAACCGCGACCGGCTGGGGTCTTGAGCTCTCGCTCGACATGGAGGCCGCCCACTCGACCTGCCAGCAGTGCAAGATCATCCTGGTCCTCGCCAACTCCGAAGCCAACAGCGACCTCGAAGCCGCCGAGCACACAGCCGAGAGCCTCGGCGCCACCGAGATCACAAACTCCTGGGGCGGACCCGAGGAAGGCGAGAGCCAGGAACTCGAGGCGTCGAGCCCGTTCAACCATCCCGGCACCGTGATCACCGCCTCCGCGGGCGACGACGGATACCTCGGCTGGGACTCCAGCGAAGGCGGGCTCGCGGAGTTCCCCGCCTCCTCACCGCATGTGGTCGCGGTCGGCGGCACGAGGCTGTCCCTCACCGCCGAAGGCGAATGGGCAGCCGAGAGCGTCTGGAACGGCGACGGAGCGACCGGCGGCGGATGCAGCGTCAACTTCCGCGCCCCCGCCTGGCAGCTCAGCCTCGCGGACTGGTCCAAAGTCGGATGCGCGGAAAAGCGGGCGGTGGCCGACGTCGCGGCCGTGGCCGACCCGTATACCGGGTTCGCCGTTCACTACACCAGCCCGGCCTGCGAATACGTCTACCAGAAGACCGTCCAGCACTGGTGCACGATCGGCGGGACCAGCCTCGCGTCCCCGATCATCGCCGGAGTCTTCGCGCTCGCAGGCGGGAGCGGGTCGGTTGCCTACCCGGCGCGGACGCTCTATGAAAACGCCGTCAAGAGCCCGGCTTCGCTGCACGACGTGCAATCCGGCTCGAACGGACGCTGCACACTCGGCTTCGACGAAGCCACAGGGCTCTCCCTGTGCACCGCGGCCGAAGAGGACGCCAGCTGCAATTCGAAGGCGATCTGCGTCGCCGGCGCCGGCTACGACGGCCCCACGGGCGTCGGCACGCCGGACGGGATCACGGCGTTCAAGGTGCCCTCCTCAGGCGCAGGCAGCGAACCAGAACCGCCGCCGTCGGTGGAAGGCACGGGTGACGTCGAATCCGGCGGGAGCCAGACAGAAGCCTCTGGCACGCCGGAAAGCCCCCCGCCCGCCGAACCCGCGCCCGCCACGCCCACCGAAGTCGTGACGGCGCCCGTCTCCGCGACAACCGAGATCTCCGGGCTCTCGCTGACGCTCCACGCTGTCCTCGCGCTCAACACCGGCAGGCCCCATATCGCGCAGGTCGGCTTCGTGTTCGACGCGAGCCACGCTGGGCGGGTGAGGATCGCGCTGACCCGTCGCGTCCGCACACACCACAGGACGGCATGGGCTGGTGTCGCCCGTGTCGAGACGGTGTACGTCGGGGCGGGGCGCACGAGCAGGCGGCTCGCGGGCGGCGCAGCGCTTCGCAGCGGGCTCTACAGGCTCACCGTCACGCCGGCCGCCGGCGCCACGAGATCGCTGCTCTTCCAGATCGGCTGAGCGCCTCTCAGACGGCGGCGGGAAGCTCCGCCGGGGCACCGAACGCAGCCAGGCATGCGGGGAGCTCGACGCTTCCGTCCGCGCGCTGGCCGTTCTCGAGCAGGGCGACGATGGTGCGCCCGACGGCGACCGCGGTGCCGTTCAGGGTGTGCGGCGTGGCGGTGCGCCCGTCCCGTCGCATGCGTATGTTCAGTCGCCTGGCCTGGTAGTCGGTCGTGTTTGAGCAGGAGGTGAGCTCGCGGTAGCGGCCCTGGCTGGCGAGCCACGCCTCGCAGTCGTACTTCTTGGCGGCCGAGTTCCCGAGGTCGGACACCGCGATGTTGACGACGCGGAAGGGAAGCTGCAGCTCTTCGAGGATCTCCTGCTCGATCGAGAGGATCCGCTCGTGCTCCTCGGTCGACCGCTCGGGGGCGACGAAGCTGAACATCTCGACCTTGTCGAACTGGTGGACGCGGAAGATGCCGCGCGTGTCCTTGCCCGCTGCGCCCGCCTCGCGGCGGAAGCACGGGGAGAACCCGGCGTAGCGCAGCGGCAGGTCCTGTGACTCCAGGATCTCCCCGTCGTGCAGGGACGCGAGCGCCACCTCGGACGTGCCGACCAGGTAGAGCTCGTCCTCGGGCAGGCTGTAGATCTGCTGCTCGGTGTCCGGGAGGAACCCCGTTCCGTACAGCGCCCGCTCACGGACGAGCACCGGCGGGATCACGGGTTCGAAGCCGTGCCCGCGAAGCTTCTCCAGGGCCCACCGCACCAGCGCGAGCTCCAGCATCACGAGGTCCCCCCGCAGGTAAGCAAAGCGCGAGCCCGACAGGTTTGCGCCGTGGTCCATGTCGATCAGGCCGCCCGCGAGCTCCAGGTGATCACGCGCCTTGAAGTCCAGCTGGCGTATCTCCCCGTGCTCGCTCACGAGCTGATCCTCGGGTCCGGGCGCCGCGGAGGGGTCGGGGAGGTTCGGCATGCGCCGGACGAGCTCGTCGAGCTGCTCCTTGGCGTTCGCGGCGTCCTCGGCGAGCGACTTGACCTTCGCGCTCATCTCCTGCATGGAGGCACGCAGATCCTCGGCCTCCTCGCCCTTCGCCTTCGCTTCCCCGTAGGCCTGCGAGCGAGCCTTCTGCTCACCGCGGAGGTTCTCCGCAGCCGTCGTGGCGGACCGCCACTCCCGGTCGCGGTCGAGGATCTCCCCGACCGCGGCGGGAAAACCCGGATCCCGGCGGGCGAGCGCCGCGCTGACCTCGTCCGGTTCCTCTCTTATGCGTCTGAGGTCGAGCACGCCTCCACCCCGCCTAACGACTGCCTATTTCGTCGACAGCGTGATGTTGGTCGAAGGGACTTTCTGACGCTGCAGGCCGGAGTAGGCGGCGAGGAACTTCGCGACCGCCTGGGCCTGTTCGCCGACGACGATGTTCTCGGGCATGATCGCGCCGGAGAAGCCACCGTTGCGGATCGCGTACAGCGCCTGGGTTTCGGTCTCCTTGCGGATGTTGAAGTTCGGCCCGTTCGTCTTCAGGCGATTCTGGATGCTCGTGGCCGATCCCTGGGCGCCGACGACGGCCAGCGTGTGGCAGCCGGAGCAGTGTTCGCGGAAGATGACGGCCCCCGTGTAATCGGGGTTGGTCTTCGCGAGCGAGATTTCCTGGGACCCGCACGCGCTGAGCGCGGTGACGGCGGCAAGGAGGGCGAGCGACGTGAGTAGGACCTTCATGCGCCAGGAATATATAGGCCGGCTCAGAACCCGTGGGCCGTGCCTGCGGCCCGCAGTGCCAGGAAGACCACCACGAGCGCCGACAGGGCCATCACTCCGATCTCGCGCCGCACGATCTGCGCGACCAGGGTCTGCTGCTCCTGCTCGGGCAGTCCGGCCACCGCCTCGGACCCCTCAAGGCCCCTCTGGTCAAGGATCGTCTGGGCCGAGGCGACCCGCAGCTGCTCGGCCACGAACGCAACCGCGAGCGGGAGCAGCGAGTACAGATAGAAGAGGTTTTCCGACGGGTAGTGCCCGGTTGCGGCAAGCGAGCCGACGGCGATGGCGAAGGCGAGCGCCGAGCCCTGCCCGATGCGCAGCATCAGCCAGAACGCGCGGGCCGAGCGCTCACCGATCCGGTCTCCGCGGTACCAGAGCCATGCACCCGTCAGCCCTGAAATCGCATTGAACGCCGCCACGGCGAGAGCGCCGGCGACTACTGCCTGGTTCATGCGGAGATCGAGCCGATTGCCACATGTAACACTCTGCCACAAGCAGTGATATAACAGCGCGCGGTGCTGCGCAGCTATCTACCGGCGATAGTCTTCCTCGTCCTCGGCGGCGCCGTGGGAGGCGCATTCGGCGCACTCAACGCGGTCCTCGGACCGCGCCGCGCCACCCCCCACAAGCAGGACCCCTATGAGTGCGGCCTGCCGTCCGAGGTGAGGCAGGGAATGCGCTTCGGGATCAGCTTCTACCTGATCGCGATGCTCTTCATCCTGTTCGACATCGAGGTTGTCTTCCTGTACCCGATAGCGGTCGAGCTGCGCGCATACGGCAGCTTCGCGATGATCGAGACGGTGGTGTTCGTCTTGCTTCTGTTCGTCGCCTTCGTCTACGTCTGGCGCCGGGGTGCGCTCGAGTGGAAATAAGGCGCGAGCCGATCGGACAGGACTCCCCCACCAGGGTCAGCCCCGACGATCTGCGGGTACGCGATCTCAACTCACGCCAGCTTCTGCGTGGCGGCGACCTTCAGGGCAGGACGCATCCCGCTCACCTCGAGGGCGCCGAGTTCGAACGCTATGTCGAAGAAAGCGTGATGACGACGACACTCGACAAGGCGGTCGCCTGGGCGCGTTCGAACTCGTTCTTCCCGGCGACCTTCGGCCTGGCCTGCTGCGCGATCGAGATGATGTCGATCGTCGCCGCCCGTGTCGACGTCGCGCGCTTCGGATTCGAGGCGTTCCGGGCCTCCCCGCGCCAGGCTGACCTGCTGATCCTGTCCGGGCGCGTCTCGATCAAGATGGCCCCCATCGTCCGCCGGATCTACGACCAGATGCTCGAGCCCAAGTGGGCTATCTCGATGGGCGCCTGCTGCAGCTCCACCGGCGTCTTCAACAACTACGCGCTTGTCCCCGCCGACAAGTTCATGCCCGTGGACGTCCACGTCCCGGGCTGCCCGCCCCGCCCCGAGGCCTTGATGCACGGCGTTCTGAAGCTGCGCAAGATGGTCCAGGACGACCCAGACATGGGCTGGCGCGAGCGCTATGACGCTCGCGGAACCGAGGAGGTCATCACCTCCTCTGCGGCGACGAGCGTGCCCCCCGGAGGGGACGCGAGCGGTGCCTGACGCGACTGGACTCGAGCTGATCGCCCAGGAGCTCGCGGCAGCCGGCGACGGGGAGAGCCCCGTGCTCGACACGCTGCACTTCCGTGGCCGCGGGACGCTGCTGGTGCGGCCCGACAGCATCCGCACGGTTCTCGCGCGCCTGCGCGAGCGCGGCTACGCGTTCATGTCGAGCCTGCACGGTGTGGACCACTACCCGCACGAGCCTCGCCTGGGTGTCGTCTACGAGCTGCTGGACATGGCGCGCGTGGACCGGATCACCGTCAAGGTGCGCGTGCCCGTAGACGATCCCAACATCGATTCGGTGACGCCGGAATGGCCCACCGCCGACCATCAGGAGCGCGAGGTCTACGACATGTTCGGCGTCGTCTTCCGCGGCCACCCCGACCTGCGGCGGATCCTCATGCCCGAGGACTACGAGGGACACCCCCAGCGGCGCGACTTCCCCGTCGGCGGCGAACCCGTGATCTTCACCTACAACGAGCACGAGGCTCTGGGCCGGACCGATGACCCCTCCTGAGCCGACACTCTCCGAGTACCGCAAGCGCGAGCAGAGCATCACGCTCGCGCCGGTCCAGGAGCAGCTCGGGGTCGCAAGGACCCAGGAGATGCTCACCCTCAACTTCGGGCCGCACCACCCCGCCACGCACGGCGTCCTGCGACTGCTGGTGACGCTCCAGGGCGAGGTCGTGCGGGAGGTCAAGCCGATCATCGGCTACGTCCACACCGGCATCGAAAAGACGGCGGAGGACAAGGCCTACTGGAAGGTCATCCCGGTCGTCGAGCGCATGGACTACCTGTCCTACTACTTCAACTCGATGGCCTACTGCGGCGCCGTCGAGACGCTGCTCGAGGTCGAGGTCCCCAGGCGCGCGCAGTACCTGCGCGTCATCCACATGGAGCTCAACCGAATCATGTCCCACCTGGTTTGGCTCGGCACGAGCGCACTGGACCTCGGCGCGATCTCGATGTTCTGGTACTGCTTCCGCGAGCGCGAGAAGATCCTGGACCTCTTCGAGATGTCAAGCGGCCAGCGGATGCACACGCGCTACTTCCAGGTCGGCGGCGTCATCGAGGACATCCCCGCGGGCTTCGCCGGCAAGCTCAAGGGCTTCCTGGACGAAATGCCCGAACGCGCTGACCAGTACGGGGCGCTGCTCAACCGCAACGAGATCGTGCTCCAGCGCCTGCGGGGGACATGCCCGCTGGACGCCGACACGCTGCTCTCGCTCGGGGTCACCGGCCCGCTCCTGCGCGCCGCCGGCTACCCGTGGGATCTGCGCAAGGCCGATCCGTACTGCTGCTACGACGAGTTCGACTTCAAGATCCCGGTCGGCACCGTCGGCGACAACTACGACCGCTACGCATGCCGCCTGGCGGAGATGTACGAGTCCGTGAAGATCGCCCAGCAGGCGCTCGCGGGCCTCCCGGAGGGCCCCCATATCACCGAGGACCGCAAGGTCGCCCTGCCTCCGCGCCATGAGCTGGCGACCTCGATGGAGGCGCTCATCCACCACTTCAAGCTCGTCACGGAGGGTTTCCGGGTGCCTCCCGGGGAGGTCTACTTCCCGATCGAGTCCCCGCGCGGCGAGCTCGGCTGCTTCGTGCGCTCCGACGGCTCCTCCAAGCCCGCTCGCGTGCACATGCGGGACCCGTCGTTCGTGAACCTGCAGGCGACCTCCCACATGACCGAGGGCTCCTACATAGCCGACCTGATCGCGACGCTGGCGATGCTCGACCCGGTGCTCGGAGGGATCGACCGATGAGCGTGCGGCGCTACGCACACGGCTCGCGCGTGCCCGGCTGGGACCGGCCCGCCGACCTGGAGAAGGACCCTGCGCTGATCCCGGACCCGGAGAGCACCGATGTCCCGCCGGCTCTGCGCGAGGAGATCGAGGCGCACATGGCCAACTACCCGGACCGTCGCTCGGCGGCGCTCCCCGCTCTGGAGGCCGCCCAGCGCGTGCACGGCTGGTGCTCGCCAGAGGCGCTGGAGCAGGTCGCCTGCGTCATGCGGGTGACACCCGCGTACCTCGATTCGGTCGCGACGTTCTACGACATGCTCGAGAACAGCCCCGCGGGACGCCACAGCGTTTACGTGTGCACGAACATCTCCTGTTCTCTGCGCGGCGCCGACGAGCTCTGCGACGAGATGATGCGGGCAGCTGAGGCAGACCCCGACATCGACGTCCGCGGGTTCGAGTGCCTCGGGGCGTGTGACATCGCACCGATGGCCTCCGTCGACGGCATCTACGTCGGCCCGCTCGAGCTCTCCGACGTGCCGACCCTGCTCGAGGACGTGCGGGCCGAGCGCCCCGTGCTCCCCGACAAGCAGCTCGGCCGCATGCTGGTCGCCGACCCTCACGCCAACAGCCGCGAGTACCCGCTCCACGCGCCCGCGCCCGCACAGAAGGGCAGGGGCGCATGAGCGACGCGGTCGCACCGATGCTGCTGCTCACGGACATCGACGAGCCGGGGCTGAACACGCGCGAGGTCTACGAACGCCGCGGCGGCTACGAGTCCATGCGCACCGCGCTGAAGATGACGCCCGAGGAGGTGCTGGCGCAGCTCGAAGCCTCACAGCTCCGCGGCCGCGGCGGCGCCGGCTTTGCGATGGGCACGAAGATCTCGTTCCTGCCGAAGGGCGCGATCGACAAGTACCTGGTCTGCAACGCCGACGAGTCCGAGCCGGGGACCTTCAAGGACCGCGAACTGATGCAGAAGACCCCTCACACGCTGATCGAGGGGATCGTGATCGCGTCATATGCCGCCGGCGCATCGAGGTCCTTCATCTACATCCGCGGCGAGTACGTGCAGCAGGCCGACGCGCTCGACGCCGCGCTCGCCGAAGCCCGTGCCGCCGGCTACATCGGCGAGGACATCCTCGGCTCGGGCCACTCGCTGACACTCGTCGTCCACCGCGGCGCGGGCGCATACATCTGCGGCGAGGAGACCGGCCTGCTGGACTCACTGGAAGGCAAGCGCGGGAACCCGCGACTGAAGCCGCCCTTCCCCGCCAACCAGGGTCTCTACCAGGGCCCGACGCTGATCAACAACGTGGAGACGCTCTCGACGGTGCCCACGATCATCAGGATCGGCGGCGAGGAGTACGCGAAGATCGGCGTCGAGCGCTCGACCGGGACGAAGCTCGTGTCCGTCTCCGGGCATGTCCGGCGCCCCGGCAACTACGAGATCGAACTCGGCATCCCCGCGCGCGAGATCATCTACGGCCTCGCGGGCGGCCCCGCCGAGGGACGGAGCGTCAAGTGCTGGTTCCCGGGAGGCTCCTCCTCGCCGGTGCTCACCGCGGACGACCTCGACATCAACTACGACTTCGACTCGCTCGCGAAAGCCCGCACGATGCTGGGCTCGGGCGCGATCATCGTGGTGGACGACTCCACGCCGATCCTGGACGTCGCGCTGAAGGTCGCGAAGTTCTACCGCCACGAGTCCTGCGGGAAGTGCACCCCGTGCCGCGAGGGGACGAACTGGACTGTGAAGATGCTCGAGCGCATCGAGATCGGCGAGGCCACCCCGATGGACCTGGAGATCATGGCCTCCGTCCAGGAGCACATCATGGGCAACTGCCTGTGTGTTCTCGGCGACGCGATGGCGATGCCCATCAGCTCGCTCATCTCCAAGTTCCGGGGCGAGTTCGAGCAGCACATCGAGGCCGCCCGCGAACGCCGCGGGCTCGCGCCATCGGCCGTCGACGGCGACGGTGCGCTCGCGGCCCAGGGGGCGATCTAGGATGCCGAGGCCGGCACCGAGGACGATCACCTTCACGATCGACGACCGCGAGGTCCAGGCGCCGGAGAACACGATGCTCGTCGACGCTGCAAAGCTCGGCGACGTCGAGATCCCCGTGTTCTGCTACGAGCCGAAGCTCGGGCAGCCCGTGGGCGCATGCCGCATGTGCCTCGTCGAAATCGAAGGCATCCCCAAGCTTCAGACCGGCTGCTCGACACCGGTCAAGGACGGCATGGTCGTCCACACCCAGAGCGAGCGCGTCAAGACCGCCCAGCAGTCCGTGGTCGAGTTCCTGCTGATCAACCATCCCCTGGACTGCCCGGTCTGCGACAAGGGCGGGGAGTGCCCGCTGCAGGACATCACCTTCGGCTGGGGCGGGGGCATCTCGCGCTTCATCGAGCCCAAGCGCCACTTCGTCAAGCCCCTCGAGCTCTCCCCTCTGATAGCGATCGATCGCGAGCGCTGCATCCTTTGCTACCGCTGTGTGCGCTTCTCCCAGGAGGTCGCCGAGGACTACCAGCTGGTCCTGCTCGAGCGCGGCGCGCACTCCTACGTCTCGACCTTCGACGGGCATCCCTACGTGGCGCCGTTCAGCGGCAACATCATCGAGCTGTGCCCCGTCGGCGCGCTCACCTCACGGCCGTACAGGTTCAGGGCGCGTCCGTGGGACATCGAGGGCGCGGGCTCGATCTGCACGCTCTGCCCCGCGCAGTGCAACGTGACCGTGACCGTCCGCGACGAGCGTGCGCTGCGCGTCCTCGCCCGCCAGAACGACGAGGTCGACGACGGCTGGCTGTGCGACAAGGGCCGTTTCGCCTACCAGTCCTTCCACGTGGATGACCGGATCACCGAGCCGATGGTGCGCGACGGCGGCCAGCTGCGCCCCGTCACCTGGGAGCGAGCTCTCTCAGAGGCCGCGGCGGGGCTGATGCGCGCCGGCGAGAACACCGGCGCGATCGCCTCCGGCCAGAGCACCGGCGAGGAGGGACTGCTCCTCGCGCGGCTGATGCGCGAGGGTCTGCGCTCGCCGCACATCGACTCGCGCCGCTCGGGCAGGCTTGACCTCGACCTGCAGCGCGCGCTGGCCGCACCGGGCCTGCAGGCCCGCACCAGCGACCTGCAGTTCGCGCACGCGGTGCTGGTGCTCGACACCGAGCCCGTCAACGACGCCCCGATCCTCGACCTGCGCCTGCGCAAGGGCGTGCGTCGCAACGGCCTCACGCTCGCGGTCGCCTCCCCGTACGCGAGCTCGCTCGACCCGGCCGCGGCAATGTCCGTGCGCTACGAGCCGGGTGCCGGCGCCGCGTTCGCGGCCGCCCTCGGCGCCGAGCTCTCCGGCCGGGGGGACGTCGAGCACCTCGCGAACATCGCCGGCGCGGCACCCCAGGAGATCCGCGACCTCGCAGCGCTGCTGCGCGGCGAGGCACGGGACGAGGACGAGCAGGCACCGGCCAGGGAGGTCGTCGTGCTGTGGGGCGAGCGTCTCACGGCGGGCGCGGGCGCGAACGACGGCGCCCGTGCGCTGCTGCAGATCGCGGACGCCCTGAAGGTCGGCGACGGTGAGAGCGCAGGGCTGCTGGAGGTTCCCGCGAGCGCGAACGGACGCGGCCTGCGGGAGGCGGGAGTCCTGCCGAACGCCGGACCCGGCCTCTCCGCGCCCGCCGCCGAGGGCCGCGACGCACAGGCGATCGCCGAGGGCCTGGCGGACGGCGAGCTCGCCGCGCTCTACCTCCTGCACGTGGACCCGCTGCGCGATCTGCCGGGCCGCGAGCTCTGGGAGCGCGCGCTTCCCCGCGCCAGCACCGTGATCGCGCACGCCTCCTTCATGACCGAGGGCATAGCCGAGCACGCCACCGTCGTCTTCCCTGCCGAGGCATACGCCGAGAAGGAGGGCACGCTCGTGCATCCCGACGGGCGGCTGCAGCGTCTGCGCCCGGCCATCGCACGGGCGGGCTCGGTCCGAGCGGAGTGGCAGATCATCAGCGAGCTCGCCCTGCGGGTCGGCGTGGACCTCGATGTCCTGACGGCGTCGATGGCCTCGGACAGGCTGTTCGAGGCGGTCCCGTTCTACGCCGGTCTCAGCCAGCAGGAGATCGGCGGCCGCGGTGTGCGCTGGCAGGAGCGCGAGGCGGCAGCGGCCGTGCCCGCCCCCGCCCAGGACATCGCCGGCCCGGGTGAGCCCGAGCGGGCAGCGCAGGACGCTCTCGAGCTCGCGGGCTGGCGGTCGGTGTGGGACTCCCCGGAGGTCGAACACTCGCCGGCCCTCGAGTTCACCCGCCCTGAGCAGGAGCTCGTATGAACGCGCTCGCCGTCGTCGGCTACTACGAACCCTGGTACGTACAGATCATCAAGGCGATCGTGATCTTCGCCGTCGGACTGCAGCTGGTGCCGGTCGTGCTGATGGCCGAGCGAAAGATCATGGGCCGCATGCAGGGGCGCTACGGGCCCAACCGCGTGGGTCCATACGGCGCGCTGCAGCCCCTCGCCGACATCCTCAAGCTCCTGACGAAGGAGCAGTTCCGGCCCGCCACGTCGGTCGGTTTCCTGTTCGCGCTCGCGCCGATGATCTCGATCCTCACAGCCGTCGCGGCGTTCGCGATCATCCCGTTCGGGGACGTGCAGAACATCTTCGGCACCCCAGTCGGGCTGTATGGCGTGGACCTGTCCATCGGCCCCCTCTACGTCTTTGCGTTCGGGGCGATCGCGTTCTACGGCATCATGCTCGGCGGCTGGTCCTCGGGTTCGAAGTACTCGTTCCTCGGCGCGATGCGCGGCGCCGCCCAGCTGATCTCGTACGAGGTCGCCCAGGGCCTGGCGCTCGTCGGGGTGATCATCACCGCGGGGACACTGTCGCTGACCGGGATCGTCCACGCCCAGGCGGGCATGTGGTACATCATCCCCCAGTTCTTCGGCTTCATCATCTTCCTCGTCGCGGGCTTCGCCGAGACGAACCGCGCCCCGTTTGACCTGACCGAGGCGGACGCCGAGCTCGTCGGCGGCTACAACACCGAGTTCGGCGGCGGGAAGTTCGCGTCCTACTACTTCGCCGAGTACCTCAACGTGCTCGTGATCTCCGGTCTGGTCGCGACGATCTTCCTCGGCGGGTGGCTGCTCCCGTTCGGATTGAACCCCCCCGGATGGGTCGATCCGTTCGTCGTGCTGTTCAAGATGTCGCTCGTCACGTTCCTGTTCATCTGGGTTCGTGCAACGCTCCCCCGCCTGCGCTACGACCAGCTGATGAGCTTCGGCTGGAAGGTGCTCCTCCCGCTGGCAACCCTCAACACGCTCGTCACGGCGGTACTCGTCGTGGTCACCCACTGATGTCCGAGACCCCCACACACGACCCCAACCAGGAGCGGCTCGGCGGCGCCACCGCAGAGCCCGTGCAGACGCGCGAGAGCACCATCACCGTCAACCGGTGGGTACCCGAGGGAGACGTCGTCGAGGTGCAGCGCACACCGGCGCCCGGACCCGCGCGGGGCTCCTGGCGTGCGTTCCGCGAGACCGCGAGGGGCCTGCAGACCACGATGCTGCGCTGGTTCGAAGGAACATCGACGATCCAGTACCCCGAGGAGAAGGTGCCCGTCTACCCCCGCTTCCGCGGCAGGCACAAGCTTCACCGCTTCGAGGACACGGGGCTCGAGAAGTGCGTCGGCTGCTCCCTGTGCGCCGCCGCATGCCCCGCGGACTGCATTCGCGTCGTCGCTTCCGAGAACACGCCGGAGAACCGCGTCTCCGCGGGCGAGCGCTACGCCGCCGTGTACGAGATCAACCTGTCGCGCTGCATCTTCTGCGGCTACTGCGAGGTGGCATGCCCGTTCGACGCGATCACGATGGGCCATGACTACGAGCTCTCGGACTACAGCCGCGAAGACCTGATCTTCACGAAGGAGATGCTCCTCGCCGAGCCGCTCGAGCGCACGCCCCTGAGGAACGAGGGCGAGTGAGCTCCGTACTGTTCTTCATCGCCGCCATCGGCGCGATCACCGGCGCGGTCGGGGTCGTCGTCCTGCGCAACCCGTTCTACAGCGTGCTCGCGCTCGTCGGGCACCTCGTGTCGCTGTCCCTGCTGTTCCTGCTGCTGCGCGCAGAATTCGTCGCCGCCGTTCAGGTCGTCGTATACGCCGGCGCCGTGATGGTTCTCTACGTGTTCGTCGTCGCCTACGTCGGCGGCGAGGCCAGCGACTCGATAGGCGAGCGCCTGCGCTCGCCTGGGCCCGTCGGCTCGGGCCTTCGGCTGGGAGGCGCGATCCTCGGCGGCGCGCTGATGATCGAGCTCCTCATCGCGCTGCTCGGCACCGGCCTGAAGGCCATCGAAGGCCAGGGCGCCGGATATGTACCCGGCCCGCGGACGTTCGGCACACCCGCCTACATCGGCAATCTCCTGCTGACCCGCTTCCTGCTCGCGTTCGAGATCGCCTCGTTCCTGCTCCTCGTCGGGGCCATCGGCGGCGTCGTCCTGGCCCGGCGCCGCGGCGGCATCTCCGAGGACCAGGAGCCGTCCGGCGCCCCGCTGGACAGGCTGCGCCCGCAGGGCACCGGCACGATGGCCGAGGGGATCGGGAGGCGGCTGCCATGAGCATCGCCTGGTACCTCGCGGTCTCCGCGATCGTCTTCGCGCTCGGGGTCGTGGGCGTCATGACGCGGCGGAACCCGCTCGTGGTGCTCCTCTGCCTCGAGCTGATGCTCAACGGCGCCAACCTCTCGCTGATCGCGTTCTCGCGCATGTGGGGCAACGGTGACGGCCAGATCCTGGCCCTCATCGTCATGACGGTCGCCGCCTGCGAGGTCTGCATCGGCCTCGGGATGATCGTCGCGCTCTACCGGCGGAGCCTGCCGATCGACATCGATGAGATGCGGGAGCTGCAGGGATGAGCACGACCACCTACGGCTGGCTCGTCCTTCTCTTCCCCCTGGTGGGGATGCTCAGCATCGCGTTCGGCTTCCGCTCGCCGCTGGGCCGCCGCGCGGGCTGGATCGCCACCACGGCGATCTTCCTGTCCTTCCTCGCCTCGCTCGGTGCGCTGATCTCCCTGCAGTCGCACGCGGTGGGCGACCGCCAGCTCGTCTCCTCGCTGTGGGACTACGCGTCGACCGTCGGCGTCGACGCCAAGCTGTCGATCCTCGTGGACCCGCTCTCGGTCTACATGATCCTCGTCGTCACGGGGATCTCGACGATGATCCACCTCTACTCGATCTCCTACATGGACAGGGACAAGGGCTACGCGCGCTACTTCGCGTACCTGAACTTCTTCGTCTTCTCGATGCTGCTGCTGGTGCTGGCCGGCAACTTCCTGCTGCTGATCGTCGGCTGGGCGTTCGTCGGCGCCGCCTCCTACCTGCTGATCTCCTTCTGGTACAGGCGGACGACCGCCACGCGCGCGGGCATCAAGGCGTTCGTGATCAACGTCGTCGGCGACGTCGGCCTCGTGCTCGGCACGTACTTCATCTTCAAGCACAGCGGGACGCTGGACTTCCTGAAGACGTTCAAGGCCGTCGAAGCGGGCGCGTTCGGCCACAACGGCGACGCGGATCTCACGGCGGGCTGCCTGCTGCTGATGGTCGGGGCGTTCGCGAAGTCCGCGCAGATCCCGCTGCACACATGGCTCCCGGACGCGATGGAGGGCCCGACACCCGTCAGCGCCCTGATCCACGCCGCGACGATGGTCACGGCCGGCGTCTACCTGATCGCACGCATGCACACGCTGTTCGAACTCGCGCCCGTCGCACAGGACGTCGGTGGGGCGATCGGGTGTCTGACGCTGCTGATCGCGAGCACGATCGCCCTGACCCAGACGGACATCAAGCGCGTCATCGCGTACTCCACGATGTCCCAGATCGGCTACATGATCATGGGCGTGTCGGTGGGCGCGTACGCCGCCGGGATGTTCCACCTGATGACGCACGCGTTCTTCAAGGCCCTGCTGTTCATGGGCGCCGGCTCGGTGATCGGCGCCATGGGCGGCGAGCAGTCGATGGAGAAGATGGGCGGGTTCCGAAAGGCGCTTCCCTTCACATACGGCTGCTTCATCGTCGGTGGCCTCGCGCTCTCCGGCGTCCCGCCGTTCTCGGGCTTCTTCTCGAAGGACGAGATCCTGCTCGTCACCGGTGAGGAGGGCGGCTGGCACTGGGCGCTGTACGTCCTCGGCTACGTCGGCGCGTTCATGACCGCGATCTACACGTTCCGGATGATCTTCAGGACCTTCCACGGCGAGCCGTGCGCGGAGGCACGCGAGCTCGAAGCGGGGCACCAGCACCATGCGGCCGTGCCGTTCAACCCGGCCAACGGCGAAGAGGAGGACCAGGACGTCGGGTTCCCAGGCCCCTCGCACCCGATCGCGGAGACCCACCTGCCGATGAAGGTCGCGATGAGCGTGCTCGCGGTCGGGGCGGTCGGCGCAGGCCTCGTGCAGATCCCGAACGTGGACTATGTGATCGACAACTTCCTGCGCCCGAGCTTCGCGACCTCGCCGCTGTATGAACCGCACACCAAAGACGGCCTGCTGTGGTTCGGTCTCGCGCTCGGAACCGTGCTCGGCCTATCCGGGATAGCCCTCGCCTACAGGATCTGGGTCGCGCGCCCCGGAACGTCCACCGTCATCCGCCAGCGCGCCGGAGCGCTCTACACGCTGTTCGTGAACAAGTGGTATTTCGACGAGGCGATCGACGCCATCATCGTGCGCCCGTTCGCAGCGGCCGGCGCCTTCGCCCGCGACACGTTCGAGCGCAGGGTCATCGACGAGACGATCGTCGGAGGCACGACCGGGCTGGTCCGCGCGGGATCAGCGGCGGTGCGAGCCGCCCAGAGCGGCTTCATCCGCTACTACGCGGCGCTCCTGGTGATCGGGATCACGGGCGTCGGCTTCTACTTCCTACTCCAGAGCTGACCGGCGGAGCTGATGCCACCACTTTCGATACTCATCTGGCTTCCCGCGGTCTGCGGGGTCATCTGCGCGCTGCTGCCGGCAGCGCGCGGCTCCGGGGAGGCCGAGCCTGCGCAGGAGGCCGAGCGCGCGCACTGGAGCGCGCAGGGCGTAGTGGCGCTCGCCGGCACCATCGTCGCGCTGGGCCTGGCGATCGGCTACATCGCGGACTACAACAGCGCCGGCGGCCTTCAGCACGTCACCGACGTCGTCTGGATCTCAGAGCTCGGGATCCACTACAAGGTCGCCGTCGACGGCCTGAACGTCTTCCTGGTCGGCCTGACGACGCTGCTGTTCGCGGTCGCGACGCTCGCCTGCAACCTGCGCACATGGGAGCGGCCGAAGCTCTTCTACTTCCAGTTCATGCTCGCGGAGTCCGCCGTGCTCGGCGCCTTCCTGGCCCAGGACCTGGCCCTCTTCGTCGCGTTCTTCGATCTGATGCTGATCCCCTTCTACTTCCTGATCGGCGGCTGGGGCCGCGAGCCGGGGCGGATCAAAGCCACGATCAAGCTCGTCATCTACACGCTCGTCGGGTCGCTGCTGATGCTCGCGGCCGCCGTGGCGACGGGCGTGCTCGCATCCGAGCGCTCGGGCGGGCACATCACGTTCGTCCTGTCCGCATTGCACGCGGTGCCGCTGAGCACCGGCTCGCAGGAGTGGATCTTCCTGTTCTTCGCGGCCGCGTTCCTCGTCAAGATGCCCGCTTTCCCGTTGCACGGCTGGATGCCGGACGGGTACCGCGCGATGCCCATCGAGGTCCTCATGGTCTTCTCGGGCGTGCTCTCGAAGGTGGGCGCCTACGGGTTCCTCGCGATCGTCCTGCCCCTGTTCCCGCAGGGCGCCGCGCACTTCCAGACGCTGATGCTGCTCATCGCGCTCGCGTCGATCATCTACGGCTCCCTGCAGGCCTTCAGCCAGACCGACGCGCGGCTGATCGCCGGATACTCATCGGTCGCCCAGCTCGGCTTCATCACGCTCGGGATCTTCGCTCTGAACCCGCAGGGCGCTCAGGGAGCCCTCCTTCAGATGGTCAACCACGGACTTGTCGTGGCGCCGCTGCTGTTCATCGTCGCGATCCTCTCGCGGCGCGCCGGAGGATCGGAGGACATCCGTGAGATGGGCGGCATCGCGATGAAAGCACCGGTCCTCGCGAGCATCTTCCTGATCGTCTCGCTCGCGACCCTCGCGATCCCGGGCTCCTCGAACTTCGTCGGCGAGTTCCTGATCCTGCTCGGTGTCTTCAAGAGCAAGCTCGCGATCGCGATCATCGCGTTCACCGGTGTTGTCATGGCCAGCGTCTACGCGCTGCGGCTGTTCATCCGGGCGATGCACAACCGCCGGGGCGAGAACGTCTCCTCGAAGGAGATCTCGATCATGGACGGCGCCGTCCTCGTACCGGTGGTCGCGGTGATCGTCTTCCTCGCGCTCTACCCGCAGCTCGCGCTGCACCGCAGCGAAAGCTCGGTCAAGGCCGCGGTCGCCTCCGCCCAGGCCGCGAGCCAGCCCGCCTCCACCGCGACGACGGCGAGCGTGACGCCATGAACCTCCTGGCCGCTCCCGTGATCGCGAGCGCTCACCTGAAAGGCCCGCACATCGACTGGGCCGGGCTCTCTCCGCTCGTCGCGCTGCTCGGCGGCGCGATCCTGGTTCTGCTGGTCGGGCTGATCAGCTCGCGCTGGGTCCGCTCGCAGCTCGTGCCCGCGGTCACCCTCGGCGTCCTGATCGCGGCCCTCGGCCTGACGATCTGGCAGTGGAACTCCGAAAAGTCGATCATCTCGGGGGCGCTGCGGGTCGACGATCTCGCGCTGTCGCTGAACCTCATCCTGATCGCCGGCGCGCTGTGCACCGTCCTGCTCGCGTGGCGTTCGCTCGCCGCCCGTGAAGCTGCGCACGGGGAGTTCCATGCGCTGCTTCTGACGTCGGTCGCGGGCATGTCGATGCTCGCCGCATCGCAGAACACGGTTGCGCTGTTCGTCGGCCTGGAGCTCCTGTCGCTCCCGCTGTATGTGCTGTGCGCCACCGAGATGCGCCGCGAGCACTCGCTGGAGTCCGGGCTGAAGTACCTGATCGTGGGCTCCGTGGGCTCTGCGACGCTGCTTTACGGGCTCTCGATGATCTACGGGGCGACTGGCTCCACGGACTTCTCCAGCATCGCGGTGGCCCTCTCGAACAACTCCCTGGCGACCGATCCGCTGACGCTGACCGGCATCGCGCTCTGCGTTGCGGGACTCTGCTTCAAGGCCTCGGTGGCGCCCTTCCACCAGTGGACGCCGGATGTGTACGAGGGAGCCCCGACCCCGATCACGGCCTTCATGGCGGTGACGACGAAGGTCGCGGCCCTCGGCGTCTTCCTGCGCTTCTTCGACGTCGCGCTGATCGGCGCGCAGCCGAGCTGGGGACCGGCCGTCGCGGTCCTCGCGGCGATCACCATCATCGTCGGCAACGTCGGCGCGCTCGGGCAGTCCTCGCTCAAGCGGATGCTCGCCTACTCCTCGGTCGCGCAGGCCGGCTACATGCTCGCCGGTGTCGTCGTCGCGACCAAGCTCGGCGTGCAGGCGACGGTCTTCTACCTCGCGGTCTACCTGATGATGAACATGGCCTCGTTCGCGGTGATCATCGCGCGCGAGCGCGAAACCACCTTCGGAGACAGCATCCAGTCCGTCACCGGGCTCGGACGCGAGCGCCCCTGGCTGGCGTGGCCGATGACCCTCTCGATGCTCGGCCTCGCGGGAATTCCGGCGACCGCCGGGTTCATCGGAAAGTTCTATCTCATCGACGCCGCGGTCTCCGGCGAATACACGTGGCTCGGTGTCGTGATCGTGATCGGCTCCATGATCTCGCTGGGCTACTACCTGCCCGTCATCGCCGCGATGTGGATGCGCGAGGCGCCTGCCTCCGAGACCTCCGGGCGCGCCGGCCTCGGCACGGGCCTGCCCGCGCTCGCGGGAGGCTCGCCGGAGCTCGACAGCTCCCCCGCGGTCGCCGCGGAGCTCGCACGCGAGGTGCCCGAGCCGCTGACCGGCACGCAGCCTGAGGTCGTCTTCGTCGCGGTCCTCGCGGGAGCCGCGACGCTGTTCTTCGGGATCATCCCCCAGCCGCTGTTCAACCTCGTCACGCACGCCGGAAGATCCCTCGGCCTCTTCTGAGCGCGAGCTCTATATTTCGCTCACGTCCTCCGAGGCCCTCAGCAAGCCGGGCGTACTGCTCGACATCGACGGCGTCCTGTACGTGGGCGACGAGCCCATCGAGGGAGCACACCGCGCCCTGGCTGAGCTGCGCGCGATTGCCGGCGGCGTACGGCTGCTGACCAACACGACCTCTCGCTCGCGGCGCAGCGTGGTCGAACACCTCCAGGAGCTCGGGTTCGAGGTCTCAGAAGAGGAGGTCATGACACCCGCCTCGATGGCGGTGCGCCACTGCACCGAACACGGCCTTGAGTCCGTTCGTCTGCTCGTCGGCGAGGGACTGCGCGAGGATCTCACCGCGCTCGGAGCCGCTGGCCCCGGCGATAGCCCTGACGCGATCCTGCTCGGCGACCTCGGCGCCGGATTCACGCCCGAGGTGCTCAACAGCGCGTTCCGCGACCTGATGGACGGCGCGCAGCTGCTCGCGCTGCAGCACAACCGCTACTGGCGCCGTGCGGACGGGCTCGCCCTCGACGTCGGTGCCTACTCCGCCGCGCTCGAGTACGCGAGCGGGCGGGAGGCGATCGTCCTCGGCAAGCCCGCCCCCGAGTTCTTCCTCGCCGCGATGGCAGACATCGGTGTCCGGACCGCGGTCATGATCGGCGACGACGCCGAGGCGGACGTCGGCGGCGCCATGGCTGCCGGTCTGCCCGGGGTGCTCGTGCGAACCGGCAAGTACCGCGCTGATGCGCTCACCGCACGCGTCACCCCCACCGCGATCGTCGACTCCGTCGCGGGTGTTCCCTCGCTGCTCGCGAGAATGCCCGGCCTGTGAGGGGCTAGAGCCTGCCCGACGCCTGTGCGGCGGATTCCGCTTCCTGCAGCTGGCGCTCGACGAGGTCGAGGCCGGCCTCCCAGAAGCCGGGGTCTGCGAGGTTGACGCCCACGATCTCACCGAGCTCCTGCGGGCTGCGCGAGCCGCCGGCCGAGAGGAGCTCGAGGTAGCGCGGGACGAGCTCCTGCCCGGTCTGCTCATAGCGCTCGTAGACGGACAGGGCGAGCAGCTGGCCGTACGCATACGCGTAGACATAGCCGGGGCTGCCGATGAAATGCGGGATGTAGGACCACCATGTGCGGTAGCCGTCGGTGACCTCGACGGAGTCGCCGAACATCTCGTTCTGGCTCTGCGCCCACAGCTCGCCGATGCGGTCCACCGACAGCTCGCCCTCCTCGCGCCTGCCGGTGTGAACGAGGTCCTCGAACTGGTTCATCGCGACCTGCCTGAAGACCGTCGCGATCGTGTCCTCGAGGTTCTCCGCGAGCAGCGCGAGCCGTGATGCGGGCGAGTTGTCCTGCTCGAGCAGCCGTCCGAAGACGATCGTCTCGCCGAACACTGACGCCGTCTCGGCGAGGGTGAGCGGCGTGTGCTGGTGGAAGACGCCCTGTCGCGCTGCGAGCGCGAAGTGCACGCCATGTCCGAGCTCATGTGCGAGCGTGAGGACGTCGCGCCGGCGCGAGGTGTAGTTCAACAGCACGTACGGGTACAGCGACGGGACCGCCGAGGCACAGAAGGCTCCGCCGCGCTTGGCGGGGCGCACCGGCGCGTCGATGTGGTTCTCGTCGAAGAACCGTTTCGCGAGGGCCCCGAGCTCCGGGGAGAACGACGAGTAGCAGTCGACGACGATGTCTCTCGCCTCGCCGTATGGGAAGGTGACCTCGTCCTCCGTCACCGCGGCCATCCTGTCGTAGTCGGCGAGGCGCTCGACCCCGAGCAGCCGCGCCTTCAGCCGATACCAGCGCCGTGCGATCTCATAGCGGCCCTTCACGGCCTCCACGAGGGCCGCGACGGACTCATCGCTCGCTTCGTTTGAGAGGTTGCGGGCCGCGAGCCAGTTCGGGTAGGTGCGCAGCCGGTCATCGGTCGCCTTGTCCGCGAGCAGCGTGTTGAACAGGAACGCGCGTGTGCGCAGCCCGGGCGCCAGCGCCTCGGTGACCGCCTCGGCCGTCGCCCTCCGAAGGTCCCGGTCGGCGATCGTGAGCCTGCTCAGCGCGACGTCGAGCGCGACGCGGTCGCCGACCCCGGTGCCCTCGGGCATGTCGACCTCGACCGCGGAGGTGAGCTCCTCGAACAGCCTCGTCCATGCGCTCGCGCCCGTGAGGGACTTCTCGGCGAGGATCTTCTCCTCCGGTTCGGAGAGCAGGTGCTCGCGGTAGCGCCGGACGCTCCGCAGGTGGTGCGCGCAGAACTCGAGGCCGTCGCCGGCGAGCAGCTCGTCGGCGCGCTCGTCATCCAGCGCCGCCCACTCGAGCTCGAAGAAGAGCAGCGTTGTCTGGATCACCGTCTCCTGCTCCTGCACCCGCTGCAGGAGAGCTCCGTTCGCAGGGTCCGCGGTGTCGGTGGAGAACCGCAGGGACGCGTAGTAGCCGGCGCGTGCCACGAGCTCCTGGATCTCGGCGAGCTCCAGCATCGCCTCGCGCAGCCCGGCCGAGTCGAGCGCGGCGAGCTTCCCCGCGTGCGCAGCTGCGAACGTCTTCGAGCGCTCGATCGCCTCCTCGAGGCGACTCTCGACCCCCGCGTTGCCCTCGCCGTCGACGAGCGGCTCGAGGTCCCATGCCGCCGCCTGCAGCTCGGGGTCGGCGTGCTCCTCGGTGGCGGGGCTGCTCATGGACGCCAGCTTATCCGGCCGGCCGCCGTCGCCCTACTCCGACGCGAGCGCCCCAAGCACATCCAGGCGTGCGGCGCGCCTGGCGGGCAGCTGCGCGGCGAGCAGGCCGGCGAGCGCCGCCACGACGAGGAGTATCGCGAGGGTGCCGACAGGGATCGACTGCACGTAGCCCGAGCCCGACAGTGCGAACGTCGTCACGAGGATCGCTCCCACCACCCCGATCACGAGCCCGAACACGCCGCCGATCAGTGCTGTGATGATCGACTCGTAGCGGATCATCTGACGGATCTGCCTGCGCGAGGTCCCTATCGCCCGCAGCATGCCGAGCTCGCGCGTGCGCTCGTAGATGGACAGGATCAGGGTGTTCACGATGCCGAACAGGGAGACGATCACCGACAGCGCCAGCAGGACGTAGATCAGCGCGAGCAGCGTGTTGATCTGGTTCGCCTGGTCCTGCTTGAACTGGGCTGCGGTGCGCGAGCGCGCCTGCGGGAAGTAGGCGGCGAGCATCCGGTCGACGGCGGGCTGGACCTGGGCGTCGCCGTAGCCCGGAGCGTAGGCGACGAAGTCCAGCGCGTCACTGCGCTGCCCGAACGCGGTGCGCGCGAGCGCCAGGCTGATCGTGATGTTCCCGAGCAGCCGTGCGTTGTCTTCGGCTATGCCCCTGACGGTCAGGACCACATGGCGTCCTGAGGGCGTGAGCAGCTCGAGCGCGCTCCCGACGTGCAGATGTTCGGAGCTCGCGTACCCTTTCGTGAGCACCGCCCCGGAGGAGTCGAGCTGCGCGAGCACCGCATCCGAGCCGGTCGTCCAATCGACGCGGTAGACCTTCGCGAACGTGCTCGGGTCGACCGCCGTCACCGACGCGTTGCTGGACTTTCCGCTGCGCCTGCCGAGCGTGAACGCGACGGGTGTGGCGGTCGCGACGCCGGGTACGCGCCGCAGGGCGGGCGCCACGAGCGCCGGTATGCCCTGTTCGTTCGCCGCCTGCGAGTTCTCGACGATCAGGTTCCCCGCGAACGAGCGCGACACCGCCTGGTTGATCGTCGCCTTCGTGCCGTCGGCGAGGACCGCGACGAACGCTACGAGCGCGAGTCCGATCGTCAGGGCTGCGGCGGTGATGAGCGTCCGCCCCGGGTGGCGTATCGAGTTCTCGCGCGCCAGACGCCCTGTTATGCCCCTCCACAGGACGAGCGTGCCCACCGCCCTGGCGAGCGCGCGCACGATGAGGTGCCTCGGCGGCCTCCCTGCGCGGATCAGGCGCATGGTGAGCGCCGCGACACAGAGAACGAGGATCGCCGTGGCAATGAACCCGGCGCCGTTCGCGAGCGTGGCGATCAGCAGCACCACGGCCACGACGAGCAGGCCCGCCGTCACTCGGCGGGCTCTGACGCTGGAGCCTGCCGCGGGCAGCTCTATGCCCTCGCGCATGGCCGCGAGCGGCGGCACGCGCGTCGCCCTGAGCGCGGGTGCGAGGCCGGCGAGGACGGTGACGCTGACACCGACCGCGAGGGAGACAACGATCGTGCGGGTCTTCAAGACGGTCCCGGAGTCCGGCAGGTCGGCCCCGAAGGACTTGAAGAGCTGGTCGAGGGCGGGAGCGAGCAGGAGGCCGCCGAGCAGCCCGAGCAGGGCACCCGCGATCCCGAGGAGCAGGCTTTCCGCGATCACCGAGCGCATGACCTGTGCGCGGGACGCCCCGAGCGTGCGCAGAAGGCCGAACTCGCGTGTTCGCTGCGCAACGGTGATCGAGAACGTGTTGAAGATGATGAACGCGCCCACGAACAGCGACACGTAGGCGAATATGAGCAGGAATGTGCGGATGAACGAAAGGTTGCTTTCGAGGTCCGACGTGTCCTTCGCCGCCTGCTCGGCGCCGGTTCTTACGTCGACGCTGGCGGGCAGCACCGCCCGCAGGCGGTCGCGAAGCTGAGCATTCGTGACACCCGGGTTCGCGGCCACGTCGATTTCGTCGTAGCGGCCGGGCTGCGCGACCACCCTCTGGGCCTCCGCGGGCGTGAGGATCGCCGCGCCGGCACCCCCGAATGACGCTCCGCCGCCGAAGCGGGTGATCCCCACGATCGTGTAGGTCCTGGCCGGCGCGGAGCCCGCCACGATCATGCGCTCGCCGACCTTCAGCGACGCGCGTTCCGCGGTCGCTTCGTCGATCGCCACCTGCTGCGCGGTGGTCGGGAACGTCCCCTTGACGGGCTTGAAGGACTCGAACCGCGCAGGCATCTCCGACGCGACGAAGGCGGGGGCTCCACCGGTCGTCAGGCGTTTGCCATGTATGTCGAGGAAGTTCGCGACCGCGAAGATTCCGCCCGCCGCCTGCGCCACCCCCGGCGTGGCCCGCACGCGTTCGAGCATCTGCTCGGTGATCGGTGAGGTCTGCGATTCGGTGTTGCGGCCCAGCGTCTGGGCTGGCGTGACGGCCACCGAAACGCCCCGGCTGGCTGTCTGGAAGATTCCCGCGAACGAGTTGTTGATCGTGTCCGTCAGCACATACGTCCCGGCCATCAGCGCGACCCCGAGGGCGATCGCGATGCCGGTCAGCACAACCCGAAGCTTGCGCTGGAGGAAACCCCGCAGCACCAGCTTGAGCATCAGCCCACGGACTTCATGAGGTCAAGCGCCTGCTCGGTCGTCAGGGCATCCCCGTCGTGGACGATCTGCCCGTCTGCGAGCACCAGCATCCTGTCGGCGAACGAGGCGGCGTGCGCGTCGTGGGTGACCATCACCACCGTCTGGCCGAAGTCGTCCACGGCGTTGCGCAGGAGCTCGAGCACGTCCCCGGAGGATTTCGAGTCAAGGTTGCCCGACGGCTCATCGGCGAACACGACGGAGGGCTTGGAGATCAGCGCCCGCGCGACCGCGACCCTCTGCTGCTGGCCCCCGGAGAGCTCGGCCGGGCGGTGGGTCAGCCGGTCGCGGATGCCGACCGTGTCGATCAGACGGTCCAGCCACTCCTGGTCGGGCTTGCGGCCCGCGATCGTCAGCGGAAGGACGATGTTCTCCTGCGCGCTAAGGACGGGCAGCAGGTTGAATGTCTGGAAGATGAAGCCGACGCGGTCGCGCCGCAGCTGCGTCAGGGCACGGTCGTCGAGTGCGGTGAGGTCGATGCCGGCGATCCGCACGACGCCCGACGTGGGCCTGTCCAGACCCGCCAGGAGATGCATGAGCGTCGACTTCCCGGAGCCGGACGGGCCCATGATCGCGGCGAAGCGGCCCGCGGGAAAACCCACGCTGACGCCCGCCAGGGCATCGACCGCGGCCTCCCCCTCGCCATAGCGCTTTCGCAGGTCGACGGCCTCGACGATGCTCTCCCCATGGTTCTGGCCGTTGGAGGCGTCCACTCAGGCCCGAGTATAGGAGGACGCCCGCTCGGGTATGTAGGATCGGCCGCCCGATGCACGAGACCCAGCCCACCGTCTTCCTGATCGCCAGACCGGCCGTCAACGTCGACGGCATGCGCGGCTACCTGCAGGACGTCGGAGGCGAGTCCTGGCTGCACAGGCGCCTTGAGGAGTCCGGGGGCAAGCCCAACAGCGGCGAGCTGATCGTCGAGTTCGGCGGCCGCGCCTGCTACCGCAGCTGGGAGCCCGGCCTGAACGCGAACGTGACGAAGGTCCGGACAGACCAGCGCGAGTACTTCGCGAACATCCTGCGCTCCGCACACGGGTCGGTGATGGAGCACGCGAACTACTCCTTCGCCCTGCGCAACGTCAGCAGGGTGTTCACGCATGAGCTGATCCGCCACCGCGCGGGCTCCGCGTTCAGCCAGGAGAGCCTTCGCTACGTGCGCCTGACGGACATCGGGTTCCGTGTCCCTCCCGCACTGGAGCCCGTTCGTGACCAGGTGCTCTCGATCGTCGAGCAGCTCGAGGAGTTCCAGCGCGACGCGGCCGAGAAACTGGGGATCGACGAGGAGGGCGTGCCCTTCCACGTCAAGAAGGAGGTCACCTCGGCCCTGCGCAGGCTCGCACCCACCGGCCTGAGCACCGACATCATCTGGACCGCGAACGTCCGCACGCTCCGCCACGTGATCGAGATGCGCACCGCGGAGGGCGCCGAGGAGGAGCTGCGCATGGTCTTCGACCGGATCGCGGGCATCATGCTCGGTGAGGCGCCCGGCCTCTTCCAGGACTTCTCGCGCCAGGACGACGGCACCTGGGTGCCGGAGCACCGGAAGGTCTGAGCGGGCGCTCAGGCGTCCATCGTGCGGGTGCGCCACGCGCCGAGCGCGAGGAACACCACGAGCCAAAGCAGCACCACCGCGACGGCGACGCCGGTGGACATCGTCACGGTCGCTCCGCCGCGCGGGCCGTGCCCGCCCGAGTCGGTCAGCGACACGGGGCTGAAGTGGGCGACGGCCTGGCTGAGGATCAGCTTGCGCGAGCTGCCGAGCGATTCGATGTTTTCAAGGATGCGGCTCGCGACGAGCTGCCAGCCGATCAGCACTGTCAACGCGGCGGCCCTCGAGCCGACGAGCGAGGAGAAGCCCACCGCGACGATGCACAGCACGCCCGTGGAGAACAGCGTGAACAGGAAGCCGTTGACGATCAGGCCCGCTGTCGGCGTGGACGCACCGGAGGCGAGCGCGTAGGTCCCGATGACCACCACGATGTAGGCGATCGTGATGACGAGCCAGCAGACCGCCAGCGCCGCCGGCACGCGCGAGCCGAACAGCGCAAGGCGCGAGCGGCCGGTGACGACGAGATCCCTGAACACGCCTGCGGAGAGGTCCCCCGCTCCGCCGTCGGTGCCGATCATGATGGCGGCGAGCGGCCCGAAGAAGACGGCGAGCACGCGCAGCCCGTCGATGAACCCGCTCGTGCCGCCCGCCGGGGAGTGTGCGGTGGGGTTCGACGAGTGCTGCAGGGCCTTGACGATGAAGAAGATCAGGAGCGGCGCGAGCGCGAGGACCAGCGCCCAGACGACAGTGCCGCGCTTCTTGCGGAGCTTCAGGAAGTCCGCGCCGATCATCTGGGCTGCGATGGTGGCGCTCATGACCTGACCTCCTCGGGGATGAGGTCCGCGTCCAGGCGCGAGGTGATCTCGAGGAACCTCTGCTCGAGGCTGTGGCGGACCGGCTCGAGCCGGGCGACCCCGACGCCGGCGTGCACGAGCGCGGCGTTGATGCCCGCCGCATCTGCGTGGCCGCGCGCCAGCTCGACGCGGATGCCCTCGTCCGAGCGCTGAGCCGAGGACACGAACTCGCTCTGGCTCAGGGTGCGCAGCGCCAGATCGGGGTCGTCGACCGCGAGGATCAGTTCGTCGCGTGCGCCGCCGGTCGCGAGGTCCGTGATGGCGCCCTGGGTGATGATCTTCCCGCGGTCGACGATGGCCGCGGCGTCGCATGTCTTTTCGACCTCGTCCAGCAGATGGGAGGAGATGAACACCGTCCGTCCCTCCTGCTCGACCAGCTCGCGGATCATTTCGCGGAACTCCTGGATCCCGCCGGGGTCAAGGCCGTTCGTGGGCTCGTCGAGGATCAGCAGCAGCGGGTCGGCGAGCAGACAGCGCGCGACGCCCAGACGCTGCCTCATGCCCATCGAGTAGCTCTTGACCTTCTCGCCGGCGCGCTCTGAGAGGCCCACGCGTGCGAGCGCCGGCGCGATGCGCTCGCGGACCTCGGGGCCGCGGACCGCCGCGACCACCCTGAGGTTCTCCTCGCCGGTGAGGTGCATGTGGAAGCGGGGCTCCTCGACGATCGCGCCCACGCGCTTCAGCGCCCTGGCCCGGTCGTGTGGCACGGGAAGCCCGAGCACCTGCATGGTGCCGGCGTCCGCGGGCGTCAGGCCGAGCAGCGTGCGGATGATCGTCGTCTTGCCGGCGCCGTTGGGGCCGAGGAAGCCGAAGGCAGATCCACGGGGCACCCTGAGGTCGATGCCGTCGAGGGCCGTGCGCTCACCGAAGCGCTTCGTCAGCCCGTGGGTCTCGATCGCGAGCCCTGACTGCGCGGGCTCGGAGGCTCGTGAGTGCACCGGCTGGGACTCCTCTGTGGACAATGCCTCTCCTGTGTTTCGGGGAACACGACGGCGGCTTGCCCCTCCTGCCCGCCTCGAGCAGTCTTCCAGCCGAAGGTAAAGATCCCATGAGAGGCCGGGTCCGTGGCCGGGGCCCTCAGTCCTCCTGGTCGTGCATCTCCTGGATCCGGCCCTCGAGCTGCGCCATCACCGTCGGGTCGCGGAGCGTGGTGACGTCTCCGAGCGCGCGTCCCTCGGCGACGTCGCGCAGGAGCCTGCGCATGATCTTGCCCGAGCGCGTCTTGGGGAGGTCCTCCGTCCAGATGATCCGCCGCGGGCGTGCGAACTTGCCGATGCGCTCGGCGACGGTCTCGCGGATGCCGTCGACCGTCGCCTCATCGCCCGACAGGTCTCCCTGGAGGGTCACGAACGCGACGATCGCCTGGCCGGTGTCTTCGTCGTGCTGGCCGATGACCGCGGCCTCCGCGACGTCGACGTGCGCGACGATCGCCGACTCGACCTCCGCCGTCGAGAGCCTGTGGCCGGAGACGTTGACGACATCGTCGATCCGGCCGATCACCCACAGGTAGCCGTCGCGGTCGCGCCGCGCCGCGTCCCCCACGAGGTATGTGGTGTTGCCGAACCGCGAGAAGTAAGTCTCGATGAAGCGCTCGTCCTCCTTGTAGAGCGTCCGCAGCATCGACGGCCACGGCCGCGTGAGGACGAGCAGCCCCTGGCCCTCCTCGACCGGCTCGCCCGTCATCTCGTCGAGGACGTCGGCCTGGACGGCGGGGAACGGGTGTGTGGCCGAACCGGGCTTCGTGGAGGTGATCCCCGGCAGCGGCGTGATCATGATCGCGCCCGTCTCGGTCTGCCACCACGTGTCGACTATCGGACAGCGTTCGCCTCCGATCACCTTGTGGTACCAGAGCCACGCCTTCGGATTGATCGGCTCCCCGACCGAGCCGAGCAGCCTCAGCGAGGTGAGGTCGTGCTCGCGGGGCCAGCTGGCGCCCCACTTGATGCAGGCACGGATCGCGGTGGGCGCGCAATACAGGATGCTCACGCCGTAGCGCTCGACGATCTCCCACCAGATGCCCTTGTTCGGGTAGTCGGGAGCGCCCTCCCACATGACCGACGTCGCGCCGTTGCACAGCGGCCCGTAGACGATGTAGGAGTGACCTGTGATCCACCCGACGTCCGCGGCGCACCAGTAGACGTCGGTCTCCGGGCGCAGGTCGAAGACGTACTTGTGTGTCGCCGACACGCCGGTCAGGTAGCCGCCGGTGGTGTGCAGGATCCCCTTCGGCTTGGCGGTCGATCCGGACGTGTAGAGGATGAAGAGGGGGTGCTCGGCCTCCATCGGCTCCGCGGGGCACGACGGGTCTGCGGCAGCGAGGACGTCCTGGTAGTAGACGTCCCGTCCCTCGCGCATCTGGCAGGGCGTGCCCTTGCTGCGCACGACGACGATCTTCTCGAGCGTGTCGAGACCGTCCATGACCTCGTCGACCCGGTCCTTCACCGCGGCCGTCTTGCCCTTGCGCGCCGCCCCGTCGACCGTGATCAGCACGCGCGCCTGCGACACCTCCATCCGCTCGCGCACGGCCTCTGCCGAGAAACCTCCGAAGACCACGTTGTGCGGGGCGCCGATGCGCGCGCAGGCGAGCATCGCGACGATCACCTCCGGGATCATCGGGAGGTAGATCCCGACGACATCCCCGCTGCGCACACCGAGATCGGTGAGCGCGTTGGCGAAGCGTTCGACGTCCGCGAGCAGATCCGCATAGGTGATGTCGCGCTCCTCGCCCTCCTCCCCGCGCCAGTGCACGGCCACCCGGTCGCCCCGGCCGGCGAGCACATGCCGGTCCAGGCAGTTGTAGGAGACGTTCAGCGTGCCGCCCTGAAACCACTTGTAGAAGGGCGGGTTGGAGTCGTCGAGCACCGTGTCCCAGCGGCGGAACCAGTGCAGCGCCTCGGCCTGCTCGGCCCACCATGCCTCGGGGTCCTCTGCGGCACGCTCATATATGGAGGGGTCGTTCAGGAGCGCGTTCTCGGAGAAGGAGGCGGGCGGGTCGAACCTTTCGACGTTCAGCAGTGAGGCGAGCTCCTCGTCGAGCTCCTCGTGGCCCTCCACGTCATCGGTCATAGCGCGCCTCCCTCTCTAGAACCTCGTAGAACTTCTCCCTTGTGGGCATTCTGGCACCGCCGCGCTTCAGGGGCAGCCCATCACCGGGCCGCCAGCGGGAAGATCGGGAGCACGACCCTGCCGAACGTCGAATTGACGACCGCCGCGAACGACGCGTACCACGCGGCCAGAGCCGTCGCCAGGCCGAAGTAGCCGCCCCAGTGCAGGACCGTGGTGTGAGGCCCCGTGTTGCCTATTGCGAGCAGCACGAAGGTGATCGTCAGCAGCACGAAGACGAGGAGCACAGCTCCGCTGGTGCGCAGCGCCGCGACCGTCATGTAGGCGGTGAAGATCGCCCACGCCCACAGGTACAGCCCGACGGCGTGCCCCACGTTGCCCGTGATGTCCTTCGCGTAGAAGACCTCGATCAGCCAGAACGAGATCCAGAACGCCCCGAATGACGTGAACGCGACGGCGCCGAATGTGTTGCCGGTGCGGAACTCCCACATGCCGGCGAGGATCTGCCCGATACCGCCGTAGGCCAGCGCGAGGCCGAGCACGATCGGGGTGTCCTTGGCGTCGATGAAGTTCGAGTTGATCATCGACAGGACGAACGTCGTCATCGCGAACGCCGCGAGCCCGAGGGGCCCTGGGTCCGCCGGTTTCCACCCTGCGGGTTCTGCTGCGCTCGGATCGCGCTCGAGTGACCGGGCCTCCATGAAAGCCTCCTTCATCTCGCATTGCATACCGAGACGACACTCGATGAGTCGACTACGGGCGCCGTCTCAACATCTACCGGTACCCCGCTGGGCGGGGGCTAAACCGCGGGCCGCGCTCAGGTGCTGGTGCCGGGCTTGCGCCTGCGCTTGCGAGAGGAGGGAGGCGGGCCGGCGGGGGCCGGCACCGGCGTGCTGCCCACGCCGTTGTTCGCCTCTCCCCCGGAGGCCTTCGCCCTGCGCTCGGCGGCGGTCGGCCACGGCCGGGATTCCCCTGTCACCCAGGCCGGGGGCTCGGTGGGCCAGCGGCCCGCGAACAGGACTCCGATCATCACGAGCCAGAACGCGGGCACGATCTGCAGCTGGGCGCCGCCGAACGGGAAGAAGAGCAGCAGGCCCGTGACGATGCCGAGCATCGACATCCAGCGCGGCAGGAGCCCGACGCGCTGGGCGTTGACCATCACGGTGATCATCCCGACCGCGAGCGCCAGACCAGCGACCAGGTCGAGGTAGGCGACGATCACGTCGGGGGTGGCACCTGTCAGCGCCTGTTCGACGGCGTGGCTCGAATGGTCGGCGCTTGCGACGAAGTTGTGCGTCTCGATCGAGCTGACCACCTGGTGGGCGATGCTGACCACCGCCACCGAGATCCCGCCCACGAGAACCAGCGGGCGCGCGAACCTCCAGGTCTGCGGCCGGCGGAACAGGGTCGCGTCGACGAGCAGGAGGAGCACCAGCGTCAGCGCGATGATCGCGATCGCGGCGAGGACGCTGCCGGTTATGAGCGGGAACGAGTGCGCGCTGATGAATTTGAGCTCCGCCGCCCTTGGGCTCACCGGCGGGTTCGAGATGCCGGACAGTGCCGGGGTTATGCCCTGCAGCAGGCCGACGGTCGGCGCGCCGTCCAGCGTGGACGCGATGATGACGGCGCTGATGATGTAGAGGAAGCCGGCGGCGAACGCCGGAACGGCCAGCCGGCGGCGGCGCTCGATCTCACTTGCGATCTGTTGGCGGATCTCGCCTGCGGAGGGCATGAGCACGGCAGTCTATGATGCGAGCATGGAAAGCGGTGGATTCGGAGACCTGTTCGGTGATCCCGAGGAGCTTCAGAGGCGCCTCGCGGAGTTCGCCGAGCAGATGTCCGGGCAACCAGAAACTGGTCTGGGCCGACAACGCGATCAAGCTCGCCGTCGACATGACCGTGGCCGCGGTCCAGCGGATCAACGTGCAGGGCAACGCGGAGGCGCAGGCCGAGCAGATCCGCACCGTGATCGCGCTGGTCTTCCCGGAGGCGGTCGCGCTGGTGCGGGAGGCCCGAGAGGGCCTTCAGTAGCGCGCCGGCAGGGCCCCCCGCGGCGCCCCGGCGGCGGGTCCTCTCCTCCACTGCCGTGCTCGTCGTCCTCGTCCTGCTGAGGATCGTGTTCCCATTCGCGCTCGGCGGCCCTCTCGGCGTCCCTCGACGCGCGGCCGGCGTGGAGCACTTCACCGAATGACCGGAAGCGGAAGATGAAGAAGATCGCGGCGAGTCCGAGCGACGCGGTGAACGCGGCGATCGCTATCTGCTGCCCGACCGAGTAGGCGGCGACGACGGCCGTCGGGGCGCTGGTCGCGAAGACCTTGACGAGCAGCGCCTGCTGGACGCCCGCGCCGCCGGGCGTGAACGGCACCGCTCCCGCCACCTGGTTGACGCCGAAGACGAGGAGCACGTTGTCGACCGACCCGCCGACACGGAACGCGTCCAGCAGGAACCAGAACGCGACGAAGCGGCAGAGCCACGCGAGCGCCTGCAGCGAGGCGACCTGCCTGCAGGTAGCGCGGGCGGTCGCTGAGGATCGTGAAGCCCTGGCGCACGCGCGACCAGAACGCCTGGGCCCGCACGGACAGCAGCGCGAAGGCGACGACGGCGATGATCCCGAGGACGGTGATCAGGAACAGCGTCAGCTTGAAATGCGACGCCAGATAGGAGATGTCGAACGAGCTCGAGTTTCGAGAAGTCGGGCGGCTTCGGGAAGACACCCTGCGTGAACGCGAAGATCAGCACCACGATCCCGACAGTCACGTCGAAGATCGCCTCGACGAAGAACGCGGCGGCGACGGTCGGGTAGCGCGAACCGGGGATCGAGGAGCGCGCGAGGAACAGCTTGATGATGTCCCCGCCGCGCGCGGGGACGACGTTGTTGAATCCGACCGCCGCGACGTACGCACCCCAGATCCGGCGCCACTGGAACGGCGTAGCCGGATAGGCGGCGCGCAGGCTGTTGAAGAAGGCGCGCGAGCGCAGCGTCAGGTTCAGCCCGAAGAACAGCAGGCCCAGCAGGAGCGCCGGCCAGTGCACGGCGGCCAGGTCCGAGAAGAACTGCCCGGACGCATCGAGGAACGAGGTGATGCTCTGGCCGATCGAGGTTGAGGCCATGACGATGGGCACATGTTCAAGCGTACGGGGCCGGGACGCTGCTCCCGCCCGGCCGCGCTCGTCAGCTCGCGCTTCGAGGCGTGCGCTGGCGCAGCGACCTCACCGTGATCAGGGACGCTGCCAGCACGGCGAGCGCTATCACCAGCAGCATCGCGTCCCCGCCGGGCCAGCTCACGCCAAGCCCCTCCCCTGCCCAGAAGAGACCGTAGGTCGTCAGCATCACGCCGACGGCGAACTTCAGCGTGTTCTCGGGGACCTTCGCCAGCGGGGCCGCACGGCGACACCCGCGGCGACGACGAACAGCACCGCGGCGGCTGCGGCGGCGACGGCGAGCCCCATGTCGCCGTGCGTCGGACCCGAGCGTCACGACGATCAGCGCGACCTCGAGCCCCTCGAGCAGGACGCCCTTGAAGGACGACCGCGAAGGAATACCTGTCGAAGCCGTCCGGGACGCCCGCCGCCTGGAGGGCGGCCTGCGGTCTCGCGCTCGTACTCGCTCGTCCTCGTCGTGCAGCGCCTTCAGGCCTGCGGCGCGCAGCACCGCCTTGCGCAGCCACTGGAGCCCGAACAGGAGCAGCAGCGCGCCGATGATGATCCGCAGAGCATCGATCGGCAGCGCCTGCAGAGCCGTGCCGAGCACCGCCACGATCGCGGCGAGCACCACGCACGCCACGCCGACTCCCGACGAGCGCCGAGCGCCAGCTGCGCGTCCCTCCCACCGCGAGGACGATCGTCAGCGCCTCGACCGCCTCGACGGTCGCATGCGAGGAACACCGAGCAGCGCAAGGCCCAGCTCCGCTCCGCTCATGCAGGCAATCTAGTCGGAGCACCCGCGGGGCGGCGATGCTGTACAACGGTCAGGTGGCGCAGAGCACGAGTCCGAAGGGCGGCCTGACGGTCGCCGTCACCGGCCCGACGGGCGAGATCGGGCAGGCCGTCGTCGCGGCGCTCGAGCGCTCGCGCGAGCGTCACGCGGATACTCGGAATGGCAAGGCGCCCGTTCGACCCGGCGTCGAAGGGCTGGAAGAAGGTCCTCTACCGCCGGGGCGACGTCCTCGACCGGCGGCGCGTCGCCGACCTCGTCGAGGAAGCCGACGTCGTCGTGCATCTCGCCTTCATGATCATGGGCAACGCGCGTCAGCAGCCGGCGGGTGAACCTCGACGGCTCGCGCTACGTGTTCGAAGCGGCGGTCGCCGCCGAGCGCGAGGCGCCTGGTCTACGCATCGTCCGTGGCCGCCTACGGCTTCCATTCCGGCGCCCCGCAGCCGCTGACCGAGGACGTGCCCGCCCGCGGCACCGCCCAGCACTACTACTCGGCCCAGAAGGCCGAGGTCGAGGAGGTGCTCGCCGACACCCTTCACGACACGAACACGGACGCGTATGTCTTCCGGCCGTGCATCGTCGCCGGCCCCCAGGCGCCGCTGCTGATCGACAGCCTGCCCTACTCTCAGATCTCCGAGAGGCTTCCGGGCCCGGTGAGGAGCCTGCTCGACGGGGTGCCGATCCTGCGGCCCGTGCTGCCGGACCCGGGCGTGCCCTTCCAGCTGGTCCACCACGACGACGTCGCCACCGCGATGCGCGCCGGGGTGCTCGGCCGCGGCGAGCCGGGCGTCTACAACCTCGCCGGCCCCGGCGAGATGACCGTGAAGATCCTCGCCGCGGAGCTCGGCTGGTATTCGATCCCCGTCCCGGATCTCGCCGTCGACGCCGCCTCGCAGATGATCGCCCGCCTCGGGTTCCTCCCTGCGCAGGCCCAGTGGGTGGCCGCCTTCCGCGAGCCGGTCATCATGAGCACCGAGAAGGCGCGGCGCCAGCTGCGCTGGCGTCCCGAGCACACGCGCTCGAGACGCTGCGCGAGACGATCACCGCGAGCAGGATGGACAGGCTGATCCGCTAGGCGGGGTCGGTATAGGATCACGGCCGGAATGCAGGCTGCATCGGGAGAGGCGGGAGGAGCAGCGGGCGCGGGCGCCCGTCCGCTCGCCGTCGTCACCGACAGCACGCCCTATCTCCCGCGCGAGCTGATCGAACGCTACGGGATCCAGCGAGGTCAGCCTGTACGTCGGATGGGGCGGCGACCTGCGACCCGAGAGCGAGTACACGGACCTCGACGCCTTCTACGCGCGCCTGAAAGAGTCCCCTCAGCTGCCCACGACGTCCCAGCCCTCGGTCGGCGACTTCATGCAGGTCTACTCGCCGCTCGTCTCGCAGGGCCTGGACATCATCTCCGTGCACATCGCCGCCGGGCTGTCCGGCACATGCGAGAGCGCCCGCGAAGCCGCGAAGCTGCTCGAGCAGGAGGGGCACCCCGGGCGTGTGGAGGTCGTCGACGGCCGTTCCGGCGCCGGCGGGCTCGGGTTGCAGGTGGTCGTCGCGGCGAGCGTCGCTGAGGCGGGAGGATCCCTCGATGATGCGGTGCAGGCGGTCGCCAGCGCCCGCGAGCAGCTCGACATCTGGTTCTGCCTGGACACGCTCGAGTATCTGCGCCGCGGCGGGCGCATCGGGGCTGCGCAGGCGATGGTCGGCACGGCGCTGAAGGTCAAGCCGATCCTGACGTTCTCGTCCGAGATCGGCCCCGTCGCGCGCGTGCGCACCCATTCGCGGGCCTTCGAGAAGATGGTCGCCTACCTGCACGAGCTGCACGACCGCGGCGCCACCGACTGGATCGTCCAGCACATCCAGTCGACGCAGGACGCCGAGCGCCTGACGAGCGAGGGGCGCGCGATCTTCGGCACCGAGCCGTTGTTCTGCACGGAGGTCGGCCCTGTCATCGGGACCCATCTCGGCTCCGGGATGCTCGTCGGCGGAATGACCCGCTGACCAGGCCCGGCAGCCACACAAGCTCGGCTGACCATCATTTACGATTGCTAAAGCCCTGAAAATGGGTTTATCGATCGTAAACGATTGATAACAGCTCTCATCTTGAACAGGTATAAACGATCAGCTACGATTGGCTATATCACTATCGCAGTGCTAGCCATCGTAAGTGAGTGTTATGAGGATCACCGCCCAGAATACGGATGAGACGGTGCTCGCAGAGCTCGGCCGCCGCGTGGCGCGCACCCGGCTCGAGCGGAACATCACCCAGGAGCAGTTGGCCCGCGAGGCCGGGATAGGCGTCGCGACACTTGAGCGGATGGAGGCGGGGCAGGCCACGCGGACGTCGAGCTTCATCCGCGTCCTGCGGGCCCTCGGCCTGCTCGAGGGCCTTGACGCCGCGCTTCCCGAGCCCGTCCCCAGCCCGCTCGAGCGTCTGAAGCTGAGCGGCCGCGAGCGCCGCAGGGCCGCGACGCCTCGGGCGCGCCGGCCGGACGCCCCCGCTCCATGGCGATGGGGCGATGAGGCGGGCACCGGCGGGCAGTGAGCACCGTCGCCGAGGTCAGGCTCTGGGGCAGCACGATAGGAGCCGTCTCGCTCGAGCAGGACGAGCAGGTCGCGGCATTCCAATACGAGCCGGCGTTCGCCGCCAGCGCGATCGAGGTCGCACCGATCGCGATGCCGCTGCGCGAGCAGCCGTACACGTTCCCCGGGCTGCGGGTCCGCTCGTTCCGGGGACTTCCCGGCCTGCTTGCGGACTCGCTTCCGGACCGCTACGGCAACGCGCTGATCGACGCCTGGCTCGAGGCGCAGGGCCGCACGCCTGAGAGCTTCAACGCGATCGAGCGCCTGTGCTACATCGGCACCCGCGGCATGGGCGCGCTCGAGTATGCGCCGTCGCGCGGGCCGCGGCGGTCGGCCGGCGCAGACATCGAGATCGACGCGCTCGTCAGACTCGCGTCGGAGGTGCTCGGGCGCCGGCGCGACCTGCGGGCCTCCCTGCACGGCACCGAGCGCGCCGCGGCGATGCGGGACATCCTGTCGGTCGGGACGTCCGCGGGCGGCGCGCGGGCGAAGGCGGTGATCGCCTGCAACCCTGCGACCGGCGCCGTTCGCTCCGGGCAGATCGACGCGGGCCCCGGGCTTCGAGCACTGGCTCCTGAAGTTCGACGGGGTCAGCGCGGACGACGAAAGCGAGCTCGACTTCCCGCAGGGCTACGGGGCCGTTGAGTTCGCGTACGCCGAGATGGCATGCGCCGCGGGAATAGAGATGGCCGAGAGCCGCCTGCTCGAGGAGAACGGGCGGCAGGCACTTCATGACCAGGCGCTTCGACCGCCCCGCCGGCGGCGGCAAGCTCCACATGCAGTCGCTCGGGGCCCTGGCCCACTACGACTTCAACGACGCGGGCGCGCATTCCTACGAGCAGGCGCTGATCGTGATCCGGCGCCTGGGCCTCGGCATGACGGCGGTCGAGGAGCAGTTCAGGCGCATGGCGTTCAACGTGATCGCGCGCAACCAGGACGACCACGTCAAGAACATCGCGTTCCTGATGGACCGTGACGGCAGCTGGTGGCTGTCCCCGGCGTTCGACCTCACCTACGCCTACAGGCCGGACGGCACCTGGACGCGCACCCACCAGATGTCGATGAACGGCAGACGGGAGGGGTTCACGATCGACGACTTCCGGGCGTGCGCCACATCCGCCTCGATGAAGCGCGGACGGGCGGAGAGCATCATCGCCGGCGTCCGCGAGGCCGTACTGCGCTGGCCCGAGTTCGCGGCCGCCGCCGGTGTGCCCGACGAACGCGCCGCGCAGATCCAGGACACACACCTGCTCGACATCTCGCCCTAGAGAAGCCCCGTGTATTCTATACGTCGCCGTATGAATTAGGGGCGAGCAGAGAGGACGGACATTGCACACGGTGACCATCACCCACATCGGGGGCCCGACCGCCCTGATCGAGGCCGGCGGCTGGCGGCTGCTGACCGACCCGACATTCGACGCTCCCGGCGGGCGCTACTTCTTCGGCTGGGGAACCATGTCGCGCAAGCTCGCCGGCCCTGCGATCGCAGCGGCTGACATCGGGCCGATCGATGCCGTGCTCCTCAGCCACGACCACCACGCCGACAACCTTGATCGCGCCGGTCGCTCGCTGCTCGCCGGCGCCGGGACCACGATCACGACCACGGCCGGAGCCCGCCGTCTCGGGCCGGGGGCACAGGGCCTCGCGCCGTGGGCAGGCACCACCCTGCGGGCACAGGGCCGGACGCCGATAGAGATCACCGCGACGCCGTGCCGTCACGGGCCACCCGGTAGCCATCCGATCGTCGGCGACGTGATCGGCTTCGCGCTCGGGTGGGAGGGCCAGGAGCGCGGGTCGCTCTGGATCTCCGGCGACAGCGTGCTCTACGAGGGCCTGCGCGAGGTGGCGTCGAGAGTCCGCGTCGGGACGGCGCTGGTCCACATGGGCGGCGTGCGCTTTCCCGTCTCCGGACCGCTTCGCTACACGATGAACGCTCGCGAAGCGGTCGAGCTCTGCGAGCTTCTGGACCCGAGGACGATCGTGCCGATCCACTGCGAGGGCTGGAAGCACTTCCGTGAGCCACGCGGGCAGGCCGCGAGGATCCTCGGCGCCTCTGCGCTCGCGGAGCGGGTGCGCTGGCCGGAGCCGGGGGTCGCGTTCGAGGTAGCCGTGTGAGCCCGGCGGGCCGCCCCGTTCAGACGACACCCGAACAGTGGGCACAGGCGGCGCTGGCGGAGATCGAGCGCGCCGGGGTGGGCGCGCTCGCCGTCCAGTCCGTCGCGAGAGCGCTCGGCGTGAGCAAGGGAGGCTTCTACCACCACTTCGCAAGCCGGCGCGAGCTGCTGCTCGCCGCTCTTGCGCTGTGGCAGGAGCGTTACGTCGAGCAGCTGACCCTGCGCTTTGAGGCGGTGGTGGACCCACGACAGCGTCTGCACGCCCTCCTCGTCCACGCCGGGATCGAGCTCGAGCCGACGGTCATCGTGCAGCTGATGGCCGCCGCGGATGACCCTGACGTCGAGGCCGCGCTCGCACGCGCCGCGTCCTCGCGCCTTGAGCTTCTGGAGGGGATCTTCGCCGAGCTCGGCTTCACCGCCGCGCAGTCGCGAAACCGGGCGGTGCTCGCGTACAGCGCCTACCTCGGCCTCGCGGAGCTGCGCCGCCACGCGCCCGGGGTTCTCGCCTCACCCGCGCAGATGCGCGCCTACCTGAACGGTCTGGAGCAGGCGCTGCTGCGCCGGGAGCCCGACCAGCGCTGAGCGCTCTACGCGTCGAGCTTCTGGCGCTCTCCACGAGCGCCTGCAGCTGGTCGCTGACCTCGGCGGAGATGCGCTTCAGATCCCATTTGCTGAGGGTGATCAGGTGCATCGGGGAGGTTGCGACCACGTCGGCCGTGCGCTTGCCGCCGGAGAGCATCCCCATCTCGCCGAGGACGTCGCCGGGGCCGAGCGAGGCGATGACCTCGCCTCCTTTGATCACGTCGGCGGTGCCGGTCTCGATGACGATCAGGTCATACGAGTAGTCGCCTTCGTGCACGAGCCGCTTTCCGGCGGAGACGGACGTCTCGCTCGCGAACACACTCACCGTCTTGAGAGCTTTCTCGGACAGCGTCGAGAACAGCGGAATGGTCTTCAGATGATGCGGGATCCATGACCTCTCAGACTTTCACGATGACGGTGGAAAACGAACCGAAGATACGAGCTTCGAGGCTCAGCATCGATGATGTGCAGCCTAACGCCCCAGCGGCCGCATGAGATGGCAGGCGTTACAGGTCCGCGAGCGCGGCGAGGACCAGCTCGTCGTGCTGCGCCGGCTTGACCTTGCGCAGGACGGTCGCGACCTTGCCCTTCGGAGTCGATCACGAACGTCGTTCGCTCGTTGCCGAAGTACGTTTTCCCGTACATCGACTTCTCGGCCCATACGCCGTAGGCGTCGGCGACCGCGTGCCCCTCGTCGGCGAGCAGGCGTGAAGTTCAGCGCCTGCTTGTCGTGGAATTTCTTGACCTTCTTGACCGGGTCCGGGCGACACGCCCAGAACCCTCGCTCCGGCGTTTGAGTAGTCGGCCTCATGGTCGCGCACCCCACATGCCTGGGTCGTGCAGCCCGGGGTGTCCGCCTTCGGGTAGAAGTAGAGGACCACCGGCTTGTCCGCGCAGGCTGGAGAGCTTCACCGGCTCGCCGTCCTGGTCGGGCAGCGTGAACTCCGGGGCCTTGCTCTCCTGGTCCGAGCATGGGTTTCGGATCCTAGCCGACGGTCCTGCAGACATCTTGCCGGCCGCGTCATCTGACCCGAGCGGGGAGGGAATCGTGAGCTCTTCGGCCGGAAGGGAAGGTCATAGAAGAGTGATGCGAGCGGGTCTACATGCCCGAACTGGCGCTGGATGGGGTTCAGCAGCCGTGCGCTACGGAGAGCGCGGGTGCCGTGGCGAGGCGTGACTGCATCGGAGTACGTGCCGCGTGCAAACCGGCGGCTATTGATCTGCGGGCAAGGGCACCGCGTGTATCGCCGGCTCCGGGGCCGCGACCGCATCAGCCGCGACCTCGTGGCCGGCGAGGACCATCAGCCACAGGTAGAGGGCGTCGCTCTCAAGCTCCGCGAGCGAGCTGACGCGATCCTCTCGGATGTACTGGGTCGTGAGCTCGACCGCAGCGACGATGATCGCGCGGGCCACGACATCCGGGACGGTCGGGCAGCCCGGGCTGCTCGTGCCCTGGCTCGTTCGGCGAAGGCTCGGTACAGGCGCGCGAAGCTCCGAGGGTCCGCTCGCGATGCGCCAGCGCCTCGCTGCCGGCGGCCATGACCTCGAGCGTGCACACGCGTGCCGCGTCGGGGCGCTCGCTCCAGAACCTCAGGTAGGCGCGCACGCCGCTTCGTATGCCCTCGACGTAGTTCGGCTGGCTTGTTCCCGCGGCGACCATCTGGTCCATCAGTTCGCGTGTCGTAACGTCGTAGGCGGCGAGGAAGCATGCCTCCTTGTTCGGCGAACTGCTCGTAGAAGGTGTCGCGTCGAGACCCGTGCCCGGCGGGTGATATCGCCGACCGTCGTCGACGCGTACCCCTTTGTGCCGGCGGCGGCGATCATCGCGGCGATGATGCGCCCGCGCTGGTGGTTCTCAACCTGCTCTCGAGAGAGGCGATGCGGCCCGCGCGGGAGGCGTCGGTTCCAGCTTGCGCAGTGGTGGACATGCTGGTACTTTACTCGACGAGTGGAGGACTGAGCGGTCCACCAATATGCGGTGGACGTACGTCAAAGAGGGGTGGGGAGCGATGAGGAAACGGACACACGGATGCAGGCGTTTCACGGCAAGGGCGACGGCAGCGCAGGAGGCCGGCGGCGTACGAGGCGGCGCCTGCTGACGCTGCTCGCGGTGGCCGTGGCCGGGATGTGCTTCCCCGCTTCCGCCGTGGCATCGTACGGGGTGTCGCTGACCCGGACCACGGGCGGCGTCGCGAACATCTCCGGCGCGAACTTTGCGGACCTCGGCTTCGGGGTCGGCTACGGCCAGGCCCAGGACGGAATCTGCCTGCTCGCCGAAACGTTCCTCACGGTCGACGGCGAACGATCTGCGTTCTTCGGCCCAGAAGGCGTCTTCAAGAACGAAGCCGAGGGGGGCCTGCAGTTCACGAACCTCAACTCGGACATCTACTGGACCTCGATCAAGCAGCAGCAGACAGTCCAGAAGCTGCTCAAACTTCCCTACCCGCAGGGGCCCTCGACTGAAGGACGCGAAGCGGCGAGGGGTTACGCCGCCGGCTATGACGCCTACCTCAGGCACATCGGCGGGGCGAACGGGGTCACGAACCCCGCGTGCAAGGGCGCAGCGTGGGTGAGGCCGATCAAACCGATCGACGTCTGGCGGCGCATCTACCAGGTGGATGACCTCGCGGGCAACTCCGCCCTCGGACCCTACGTCGAGGCGAACCCGGCGTACGGTCCGCCGGCGCAGGCCTCCTCCGCGTCGGCGAAGGGGCGGCGTGCACGGAAGGCCTCGCTCGGGGGCATCACGATCGGGAAGCTCACGCTGATGGGGAACGACGACCTGCTTGGCTCCAACGGTCTCGCCGTCGGGGGCGAAGACACCACCAACGGAGGCGGCGTCGTGCTCGCCAACCCGCACTTCCCGTGGCACGGCGCGGAACGCTTCTGGGAGATGAACGTCGAAATACCGGGCCAGTACCACGCGGTCGGCGCGGGAATCTGGGGGCTGCCCGGGATCAACATCGGCCACAACCAGAACGTCGCGTGGACGCACACCGTCTCGACGAACACGACGGTAACGCTGTGGGACCTCGTGCTCGCACAGGGAGATCAGACAAAGTACTTCTACAACGGCAAAGAGCTGAAGATGAAGACGCGCACCGTGACGGTCCAGGCCCTGGAACACGGTGAACTCGTGCCGCGCACCGGCACCCTCGTACTACAGCCACTACGGGCCCGTCGATCTGGGAGGACGGACACGCGATCTCGATCGTCGACGCCAACGCCAACAACCTCCGGGGCGTCAACCAGTGGCTCGCGATCAGCAAAGCCGAAAACGCGTCTCAGGTGCTCGAATCCGAGCGTTCCATCCAGGGCGTGCCGTGGGTGAACACGATCGGTGCCGACGCCCAGGGCAACGCGTTCTACTCGGAGATCGTCGTCGCCTCGAGCCTGACCAAGGAATACATCAACTCGCTCTGCGACCTCGAGCCGGGCGTCGGACGAGGGCCCGTTCCTCGGCGACGGCGATTGCGAACTGCCGGAAAGCCCGGGTGCGCTCGTGCCCGGGCATCCTTGCGGGGAGCGACGAGCCTTCGCTGATCCGCAGGGACTACGTCGAGAACTCGAACAACTCGTTCTGGCTCGCGAACGCGAACAGCCCGCTCACCGGGTTCTCGCCCGCCCTCGGCGGCGAAGAAGAAAACCCGGGGATGCGAGCTCAGACCGGGATCGACATGGTCGCCCAGCGCATGGGCACCTACAACGGCGGCGTCCCGACCGACGGGCTCTCGCCGACGCCCGGGTTCACCGCCGAAACGATGCAGGCGTCATGGACCAAGTTCCGCTCGCTCCCGGCTGAACGCGCCCTCCCGGGTCTGCGCGAAATCTGCGAGAACGCGGTGACCGAAGACGGCGGCGATGATCAACGGCGTCAACGTCAGCGGCGCCTGCCCGGTCCTCGACGACTACGGCGCGAGCGCCACGCTCGACTGACAAGGGCGGCTGGCTGTTCCAGGAATGGTTCGAACGCGCACCCAACGGCCAGGCCGGACTTCTGGGTCCACCCCTGGACGGCGACCGAACCCGTCTACACCCCCAACACGCTCAACACCTCGCTGCAGGCGAGCAAGGAAGCGCTCGCGGCAGCGGTGAGCTCGATGCAAGCACGGGGCATCCCGCTCGACGCCAGCATCGGCGAAGTGCAGCGTGCACCACAGCCCGGCGCGGCTCCGTTGCCCGGCTGCCTGGAGGGAGACGGCTGCTACGCGGCCATCGGATCGTTCTTCCCGACACCGACCTCGAAACAGGCCGAAGTGACCGGCGGCACGAGCATCGTGATGTTCACGGAACTGCAGGCCGGCCACGACCCGCTCTCGAAAGCGCTGCTGGCCTACTCGCAGTCGGAAGACCCCACGTCTCCCTACTACGAAGACCAGACCCAGCGGTTCTCCAAAAACGAATGGATCACGCTTCCGTGGACGCCGGCGTCGGTCACCGAAGACGCGATCACTCCGACGCTTCACCTGAAATAAGACAGACCGGTGCAGCGGCCCGCGGCGAGAGCGCGCCGGGCCGCTGCGCAGCGGGTGCCTCTGATACCTTCAGGCCGCTCTCGTTCGGAAGCTGACGGCCCGGGATCTGGCTCGGGCCCTGACACGTGGGGGGGTTCACGTGAGACTGGTTCAGACGGTTCGCATCGTTCTCGTCAAAGGGTCCGCGACCGGTTCATCCGGCGCGGGCAGGAATCGAATCGCGGCCCTGCTCGCGGTGGGTGTGGCGCTCGCCGTGGCGGGAGGTTCGTTCGCGGGCGCCGCGGACGCTGCGATCTACTGGGCCAACGCCAGCGGCGACACCATCGGGGCGGCCGAACTCGACGGCACCCATATCAACGAAAGATTCATCACCGGCGCGAAAGGGCCGAGCGACGTGACCGTCTACGGCTCGCACATCTACTGGGCGAACGCTGAAGGGTGCACGGAGGACGGCTCGTGTCCGGGCACGATCGGAGAGGCGGACCTGAACGGCACCCATGTCAACGAGAGCTTCGTCCCCGCGGATACTCCCTACGGGGTCACCGTCGACGGCCAGTACATCTACTGGAGCAACTTCGGCACGAACACCCTCGGGCGGGCGAACGTCGACGGCGGCGAAGTCAACCAGAGCTTCATCACCGGCGCCAACGGCCCCGACGGGGTGGTGGTGGACGGCGAACACATCTACTGGGCGAACGCCAACAGCAACACCATCGGCGAGGCGAACCTGAACGGCACCGCTGTCGATCAGAGCTTCATCACCGGTCCGAGCACGCCGGAGGGGATGGCGATCGACAGCCGGTACATCTACTGGGCCAACCACAGCAGCTCCTCGATCGGCAGGGCGAGTCTCGCCGGGACCGAAGCCGACGAGCGCTTCGTGACCGGTGCCGGAAACTACCCGACCAGGGTTGCGGTGGACAGCCAGCACGTCTACTGGACGACCTGGGCCGAAAACTCGGTCCCGTCCGTGGGCACGATCGGGGAGGCGAACCTCGCCGGCGGCGAAGTGAACGACGAGCTGATCTCCGGCGCCAACTCGCCGGTTGGTGTGGCGGTCTCAGCCGAAGGGCTCTCGGGTGCCCTCACGGCCAGGTGCCTCGTGCCGAACGTGAGGGGCAAGAAGCTCGCGCAGGCCAAGAAGGCGATCGTCGGTGCTCACTGTGCGCTCGGCAGGGTCAAGAGCTCAAGGTCCAAACGTGTGAGGAAGGGCAGCGTCATCTCGCAGGGCACGCCGGCGGGCAGGTCCCTGGCTGCGGGCTCGAAGGTCAACCTCGTCCTCAGCACGGGATAGCCGCGCCACCGTCCGGAACCGATCAGGGCCGTGGCGGGCGCCGGCTCTCACCGGTCACTTCAGCAGCCGGGAGAGCCTTCTGTCCTTCAGCGTCCGTCCTGCCGTCTGGCAGTCCGGGCAGTACGCGATCACGTAGTCCTCGAAGTGCACCGCCTTCAGGGTCGCGCCGCAGCGCGGGCACGGCTCGCCCTCGTGTCTGTGGATGTGCAGCGGCATCGGGAGTTTGTCGGGTATCGGCAACGCGACCGTCTCGTCGTAGTGCGCGAGCGCCCTGCCGAGCTCTGAGACGATCGCCTGCTCGAGGCGCTCGAGCTCCTGCTCGTCGAGGTCCGAACCTCGCTTGAACGGGGACAGGCGGGCCTCCCACAGGATCTCGTCCACCCATGAGCGCCCGATCCCTGCGATGACGCGCTGATCGCGCAGCAGGGCGTGCAGCGGCCGCGGCGCATCGAGCGTCTCGGCGAGCGCCGGCGGCTGCGGCCACGCCTCGGGGCCGAGCGCCGAGAGGGCGTCCTGCTGCTCGAGCTCGCCGGTCGGCACAAGCCTGACCCACGCAGCCTGCTTGGAGCCGAACTCGCGCATCCGCAGCTCCCGTCCGTCCTCGAGCCCGATGAGCAGGCGCGATGTGCGCTCGCGCGGGCCGGCCGGCTTGTCGTAGAGCTGCAGGCGCCCCGCCGACATCAGGTGGAGCAGCAGCGAGAGCCCTGCGGACGTGTCGATGATCGAGGTGCTTGCCGCGGCGCCTGACCGCCTCGATGCGCTCGCCCTCGAGCGCTGCGAGCGGCGGGTCGAACGTCTTCAGCGCGTTGATGCCGGGCGCCCGCGCGTACGAGATCGCCTGCCCGCGCAGAGCCTCGTCGAGCAGACGCGCTGTGATCTGAACCTCCGGCAGCTCAGGCATCGCCACCCATCGTAGGAGCAGGCGCCCGCAGGAACGAGGCGCGGGCGGCGCTCCGGCCTCTCAGCCGCGGTAGGACGCGATGGCCGGGCCGTTGTATGCGGCCCCGGCGGGGCTCCTCCAGCGCACCTGCCAGTACTGGCCTGCGGTGCTCGAGTTCAGGGCCCAGTAGCCCAGGCTGTTCGTGCTCACCTTCTTCAGCAGCCGGAATGAGTGCGAGCCCTTCCTGCGCACGTACACGCTGAGAACGGTCGATCCGGTGGCGGGCCGCACGAGCCCCCACAGCGCGTAGCCGTGCCTGGTCGGACTGACGGTCAGCGGGACCGGGTAGCTGTAGTAGAGGGGCTTGGGCTTGCCGTTGACGTACTCAAGGCCCGTCTGGAACCCGACGGTGCCGCCGTGCACGCTGGAGCCGGCGCGGCCGCCGACCGGGTCGTCTTTGAGCAGGTACTGCGAGAACGCCGCCACGCGCGGGTTTTCCCAGGCTATCCGCTCGTCGATGGCCTGGAACTGCGCCTGGGTGGACACCGGGACCCCGAGTTCCGCATTCGGGACGCTCTGCACCCCGAACTCGGTGAGGTAGATCGGCACCCCGCCGGGGATCGCGTGTGCGCGGGCGGCGAGGTTGAGCGCATTGGAGAGCCGCGAGAGCGAACCGATGGTGACGTCGTCCGCGAGCGGCCATGTGTAGAAGGGCCCTGCCGGCAGCGTGTAGGCGTGGTGGGAGTACCCGGTCATCTGCAGCTCCGAGCAGCCCCCGACCATGCGGTAGTGGGAGTTCAGGCACAGGGCGCTGCGCAGGAACAGCAGCGGCGCGACGTCGTGAAGGAGCGCCTTCGAGCCTTCGCGCCGGACGCTGACCGTCTCATATCCGGTGGGTGCTGTTTCGCCGAACAGGATCCTCGGATGGGGCATGCCGGCGGCCTGCAGGCCCGCGTAGGCGGCCTGGAAGAGCCCGCGGTAGACGCGGGGAGAGGCCGGTGTCCCGTTCGAGTTCCACTGCGGCAGCAGGAACGCCGGGTGGTTCGGCTCGTTCCAGATCGCGTAGAGCGAAACCCCAGAGCCGTAGTGCAGCCCGACAGCGGTCATGAATTCCTGGAAGTCGCGCGGATCGGGGCGCGTGATGTACGGCGCTTTGCCGTTCGGATGTCGCCCAGCGCGGCACCGGCGATGTCACGGTCAGCAGCACCTTCCATTTGAGCCGGGCCGCTTGCGCGATCACTTCGTCGTACTGGCCCCAGTGGTAGGCGGCCGGGTCGGTCGCGGTGAAGCTGGGCCGCCTCGCGGCGGTGGCGCCCGGCGCCACTTCCGCCCAGCTCATCTCGATCCTCAGGGCTTTCACGCCGAGATGCTGGAGCTGCGCGACGGTCTTGGCGCGCGTGGCCGGCGAGAGCAGGTCCGTGGACGCCTCGAAATAGGCCGTCTGCGTGTGTGACGCGAGCGCGGGCGCGGCGCCGACAGCGCCCGCCAGACAGGCGCTGAGAAGCACGGCGGAGAGAAGTTTGCGGATCGTTGGCATGGTCCCTTGAGACACCTCAGCGCAGAGAAGGTTGCGGTCTTTGTAGGTTTGGAGGCCGTGAGTACACCGATCGCACCCGACGACATCGTCCAGACGGCACAGGACGCGCAGGGTAACAGCCGTCCTCCCCTGCTCGTGCTCGAGCCGCTCATCGCCTTCATGGACGCGCAGGGCCTCGGCTCGGGGCCGATCACGGCCACCCCGATCGGCGAGGGCCACTCGAACGTGACCTACATGATCGAGCGCGGCACCGACAGGTATCGTGCTGCGCCGGCCCCCGCGGCCGCCGCTGCCGCCGAGCGCGCACGACGTGCTGCGTGAGGCCCGGCTCCTGCAGCGCGCTGGGGGGCACCGCCGCGCGCGTCCCGCGGGTGCTCGCGGTCGGCGACCGAGCAGGACATCATCGGCTCGCCGTTCTACATCATGGAGATGATCGCGGGCGAGGTGATCGTCGAGACGGTCCCTCGTGCGCTCGACACGCCCGAGCAGCGCCGCCTGATCGGCGAGCAGCTGATCGACGCGCTCGTCGAGATCCACGCCGTCGACTGGCGCGCCGCGGGCCTGCGAGGACTTCGGCAAGCCGACCGGCTACCTCGAGCGCCAGCTGCGGCGCTTCGGGGGGCTGTGGGAGCTCAACAAGACGCGCGAGATCCCCGCGGTGGAGAGCGTCGGCGCATGGCTCGCGGAGAACCTGCCCGAGTCCGGGCCCGCGACGATCGTGCACGGCGACTTCCGCCTCGGCAACACGATCTTCGCGCCCGACGCACCCGCGCAGGCTGCTCGCGGTGCTCGACTGGGAGATGGCGACGATCGGCGACCCGCTCGCCGACCTCGGCTACCTGTGCATGATGTGGACCGAGGCAGGGCGACCCCACGGGCGGCCTGCGCGAGCATCTCGGGCAAGGTCACCCGCGCGAGGGCTTCCCCACGCGCGCGGAGCTGATCGCCCGCTACGAGGAGCGCTCCGGGCGCTCGATGAGCAACATGCGCTGGTACACGACGCTCGCGCTGTGGAAGAGCGTGGTGTTCATGGAGGGCAACTACAAGCGCGCGATCGCCGGCACGACCGACGACCCTTACCTCAAGCAGTTCGGCGAGGGCGTCCTCGAGCTCGCCGAGCAGGCACTCGAGGTGGCACATGGCGAGTGAACCGCCGCGCAGCGCACTGCTGATCGACTGGGGCGGCGTGCTGACCACCAACCTGTTCGCATCCTTCCAGGGTTACGCGAAGTCCGCCGGCATCGACCCGCAGGGGCTGATGACGCGGTTCCGGGCCGACCCGACCGCCCGCGAGCTCCTGATCGCGCTCGAGACCGGCGCGCTGGATGAGACCGAGTTCGAGCGCGGTTCGCCGAGATCCTCGAGGTCGAGCCCGACGGCCTGATCGACGGCCTGTTCGCAGGGGTGCAGCCGGACACCGACGATGGTCGATGCGGTGCGCATGGCGCGCCGCGGCGGCATCCGCACGGCGCTCGTCTCGAACTCGTGGGGCGTCCACCGCTACCCGCACGACATGTTCGACGAACTGTTCGACGGGGTCGTGATCTCCGGCCAGGAGGGCATGCGCAAGCCGGCGATGCGCATGTACGAGCTCGGCGCCGAGCGCGCCGGGCGTGCCGCGCGCAGGCCTGCGTGTACGTCGATGATCTGCCGTTCAACCTGACGCCCGCACAGGAGCTCGGCATGGCGACCGTCCACCACACCGAGCGCCGAGACGACGATCCCGGAGCTCGAACTCCTGCTCGGCATGCCCCTGCGCGAGGAGCTGGGCTAGGCCGCGAGCCTCCTCGCGGCCGCCCGGCGAATCTCAGGTCAGGCTCGTTTGCCGCGGCCGTAGAGGACCTTGAACAGCCCTGCGAGCATCCTCGAGGTGCGCGGCTGTACGGGTACATGAAGGGTTCCTTCTTCATCGCCGAGCTTGGTCACGACGATCGCCTGCTGCGAGCAGTACTTGCGGATGCCGCCCGCGCCGTGGCGGGAGCCCGAGCCCGGAGGCCTTCGCGCCGCCCATCGGCAGCTCGAGCACCGTGTAGTTGATCATCGCGTCGTTGACGTTCGCGGCGCCCGCCTCCAGGCGCCGTGCGATCGCCTCGCCGCGCTCGGTGTCGCGCGTGAACACGGACGCGCCGAGACCGTAGAGGGAGTCGTTGGCGAGCCGCACCGCCTCGTCGGCGTCCTGCACCTTCATGATCGGCAGCGTCGGCCCGAACGTCTCCTCGGTCATGATCTTCATCGAGTGGTCGACGTCGACGAGCACCGTCGGCTCGTAGAAGCGGCCCTCGCCGGGACCTCGTTGCCGCCGGCCAGCACGCGTGCGCCCTTGTCGACGGCGTCGGCGACGTGGTCCTTGATGATGTCCAGCTGCGGCGGGAACGTGATCGCCCCGACCTCGACCGTCCCGAAGCCGCCTTCGGCGTTGCCGACGCGCAGCGCGCGCACTTTCTCGGTGACTTTGGCGACGAACTCGTCGTAGACCGGCTCCTCGACGTAGACGCGCTCGATCGAGATGCAGGTCTGGCCTGCGTTCTGCATCGAGTAGTAGGTCGCGAAGTTGGCGGCGCGCTCGACGTCGGCGTCGGCGAGCACGATCATCGGGTCCTTGCCTCCGAGCTCCAGCGAGGCGGGGATCAGCTGTTCGACGCGGCCTCAGCGGCGACCTTGCGTCCGGTCCGGGTCGAGCCGGTGAACATCACCATGTCGACGTGGTCGATCAGCGCCCGGCCCGTCTCGCCGCGGCCGGTCGCGATCTGAAGCACGTCCTCGGGCAGCCCGCACTCGCGCAGCCCCTCGGCGATCAGCAGCGACGTCAGCGGGGTGACCTCGCTCGGCTTGAGGATCACGGCGTTGCCGGCCATCAGCGCCGGGATGCAGTCGCCGAAGGAGTTCGTGAGCGGGTAGTTCCACGGCCCGATCACGCCGATCAGCCCGAGCGGACGGTGGCGCAGGATCAGCTTCTTGCCGTTCACGAGGACCTGGCTGGACTTGACTTGCTCGTCGGCGAGGAAGCCCTCGGCGTTCTTGGCCCAGAAGCCGAACGCGTTGCCGGCGTAGCCGATCTCCGCGAGCTGAGCGTCCTCGTAGGTCTTGCCGGTCTCCGAGACGATCGTCTTGATGATGCGCTCGGCGTTGTCCATGACCCACTTCTGCGCGCGCCGCATGATCCGTGCGCGGCCCTCGAAGCCGTAGGCCTCCCACTGGGGCTGCGCCGCGCGGCCGCGTGCGGCCATCTCGGCGACCGCCTCGGGGCCCAGGTCTGGGACCGTCGCGACGATCTCGCCCGTCCCGGGGTTCTCGACCGGGATGCCGCCGGCCGCGCCCACGACGCCGTTCTGCGCTTCAGGTGCCTGCTGCTCAACAGTTGCCATGAGACCTCCCCCTGCTCGTTCGCCGATGCTGGATAAGACTACTCTGACGCCGCGCCCGCGTCAGGGGGAGCAGACGGGCGGCGCATTCGGGTGGCTAGTCCGAGAACTCGATGGTCGCGATGCCGATCGGATCGGCGGGGCGGTCCTGGCCGTCGGTCTTGACCGCCTCGAGCTTGTCGACGACGTCCATGCCCTGCGTGACCTGGCCGAACACGGTGTGCTTTCCGTCGAGCCACGAACACTCCTCGGCGGTCACGATGAAGAACTGCGAGCCGTTGGTGTTCGGTCCGGCGTTCGCCATCGCAAGCGCCCCGCGGACGATCTTGTGCGGGTTGATCTCGTCCTCGAACGTGTAGCCGGGGCCGCCCGTGCCGGTGCCCTGCGGGCACCCGCCCTGGATCATGAAGTCCTTGATCACGCGGTGGAAGGTGAGGCCGTCGTAGAAGCCGTCCGAGGCCAGCTTGCGGAAGTTCTCGACCGTCTTGGGCGCGTCCTCGTCGAACAGCTCGAAGACGATCGGGCCCTCAGTTGTTTGCATCGTGGCGGTTGACATGCCCCTACCCTACCCGCTCGAGCGTCAGGGTCCGTCCGCCGACGTCGTGGCCGTCGAGCGCCTCGATCACCCTGCCGGACTCGCCCTCGGGGACCGACAGGAACGAGAACCGCTCGAGCACGAGCACGTCTCGCACCGCCTCTCCGTCCAGGCCCGTGGACGACGTGACCGCGGAGACTATGTCCGACACGCGCAGGCCGGCGGCGCGGCCGCCGCCGAGCACGAGCTTCACGTACTTCTCGCTGTCGTCGGTCCTTGAGACATGAGGCTTGGAGTGCCTGCGCGGACGCTCGCGGACCGGCGTGGGCGGCGCGACCGCGCCCTTCTCCCACTGCGTCACAGCGGTACCGATGTGACGTTCGATCGCCTCGAGCTCGCGCTGCTGGCGGTCCTCGACGAACGTGATCGCCCTGCCGGAGCGACCGACGCGGCCCGTTCGGCCGATCCTGTGCACGTAGGTGTCGGGGGATGTCGGGACGTCGTAGTTGATCACGTGCGTGACGGTGGATATGTCGAGGCCGCGCGCGGCGACGTCGGTCGCCACGAGGATCGGCACACGACCGGCCTTGAACGCGAGCATCACGCCGTCGCGCGAGCCCTGCGACATGTCGCCGTGCAGCGCCCGCACGTTCATGCCGCGGTCGCGCAGGGTTCTGAACAGCTGGTCGCATCGCACCTTCGTGCGCACGAACACGATCGCCTGCTCCGGCTGCTCCGCGCTCAGGACCTCCACCAGCTTGTCGGGCTTTCCGCGCGAGTCGACGGGAAGCTGGAACTGCGCGACCGTGTCGATCGTGAGCGTCGCCGCCTCGACCTGGATCACGATCGGGTCGTACATGTAGCGGTCCGCGAGCGTGCGGATGGGCGGCGGCATCGTCGCGGAGAAGAGCGCGGTCTGACGGCTGGACGGAGTGAGCGAGAGGATCTTCTCGACGTCCTCCAGGAAGCCGAGGTCGAGCATCTCGTCGGCCTCGTCGAGAACCAGGAAGCGGCAGTCGTGCAGCACGAGCGAGTGACGTGAGATCAGGTCCAGGACGCGGCCCACGGTCCCGACGACCACGTGCCCTCCCGCGCGCAGCTGGGCCTGCTGCGTGCGGATCGGGGCGCCTCCGAAGACGGCGACGACGTCTATGCCGGTGTGGGCTCCGTATGTGCGCAGGGCCTGCGTGACCTGGATGCAGAGCTCGCGGGTCGGGGTCAGGACGAGCGCCTGTACCGAGGGCTCGGACGAATCGATGTACTCCATGATCGGCAGCCCGAAGGCCGCCGTCTTGCCCGTCCCCGTCTGCGCCTGCCCGATCACGTCGCGGCCTTCGAGCAGGGACGGTATGGCCTGTTCCTGGATCGGGCTCGGCGACTCGTAGCCGACGTCGCTCAGCGCCTGCAGGGTCGAGGCGGAAAGGCCGAGATCGGAGAAGGACTTGGCCATCGGTCAGGCGGCCGGGTCGAGCAGGAGCTTGCCGGTGGTGCGGCGCTCGCGCAGGTCGATCTGCGCCTGGGCAGCCTTCTCCAGCGGGTAGGTCTGTCCGACGATCGCCTTCAGCTCGCCGCGCGCAGCGCGGGCGAAGAGGTCCGCGAGCGCTTCGGCGAACATGCCGGGGCGCCGCAGGCAGTGGAACAGGTAGAAGCCGACGACCGCACGGGAGTGGCGCAGCAACGAGCCGGTGCCGACCGAGTTGGGCTCGCTCGTCGCGATCCCGTACGCCACGATGCGCCCGAACGGCGCGAGCGCGCGGTAGGAGGCGTCGAAGACCTCGCCTCCGGACATCTCGAACACGACATCGACGGGCTGCCCGTCGTTGGCCTGCACCAGACGCTCTGTCAGCCCGTCCGCCGAAGGGTCCAGCGCGCGGTCCGCGCCTAGCTCCAGCGCGAGCTCGCGCTTGGCCTCGCTAGAGGCCGTCGCGATGATCCGGCCGGCCCCGAGCGGGCGTCCGAGCTGGACCGCGAGCGAGCCCACTCCGCCCGCGGCGCCGTGTACGACGACGCTCTCGCCCTGTGCGACGCGCCCCGCCGTGCGGAACAGGTGCCATGCCGTGGTCCCCTGGATGATCATCGCCAGCGCCACTCCGTCGTCGAGGGCACCGGGGATCGGGAACACGTGCTCCTCGGGTGCGCAGGCGTACTCCGCGTAGCCGCCGGCGCCCGTGAGGGCGACGACCCGCTCGCCGGTGTCCTGCCTGACGCCGGCGACCTCGCCGCCGGGTACCAGCGGCAGTGTCGCCTTCTGCACGTAGGAGTTGGTGCGTGTGTGCGTGTCGGCGAAATTCAGGCCCGCGCGGCTGACCTTGATGAGTACCTCACCCGGCCCGGGGACGGGCACGGGGAGCTCCGCGAGCCGGAGCACCTCGGGTCCTCCGAACTCGGTCATCTGAATTGCGCGCATCCTGCGAGGCTATCGGAGTGGGGCTCGCGCCACGGGCGCGGGAGCCCTGACTCGGCCTCCGAGGCCCCGCGTGCTCTAAGGTGCCCGCCGATGTCAATCACCGTTGTCGGTTCCATCGCCTATGACACCGTCAAGACGCCGTTCGGCCAGCGCGAGCGCATGTTGGGCGGAGCCGCGGTCCACTTTGCGATGGCCGCGTCGTTCTTCGACGACGTGCGCGTGGTGGGCCCCGTCGGCGAGGACTTCGGCGAGGACCAGCTGCAGGTGCTGCGCGAGCGCGGCGTGGACGTATCGGACATCGAGCGCATACCCGGCGGCAAGACCTTCTTCTGGCAGGGCGAGTACGGCTGGGATCTGAACTCGCGCGAGACGATCGACACGCAGCTCGGGGTGTTCGAGGGGTTCGAGCCGAAGCTCTCCGAGCGCTCGCTCTCGAGCGACGTGCTGTTTCTCGCGAACATCCAGCCGGATCTGCAGCGGGAGGTCCGCGGGCAGCTTCCCCACGCGCGGTTCGTCGCGCTCGACTCGATGAACCTGTGGATCGACATCGCACGCGACTCACTGGTCGACGCGATCGAAAGCGTCGACTGCCTGATCCTCAACGACGCCGAGCTGCGCCAGCTGACGGGCAAGCCGAACCTCGTGGCGGCTGCGCGCGAGATCCTGTCGTGGGGCGCCGCGGCCGCCTCTGAGCACAAACGGCGGCTGAGCGTGATCGTCGCAAAGCAGGGCGAGTACGGCGCGGCCCTGGTCACACGGGAGGGCTTCTTCGCTCTGCCCGCGTATCCGCTGGAGTCCGTGATCGACCCGACGGGCGCGGGAGACACCTTCGCGGGCGGACTCGTCGGCTACATCGCCGCCCACCCGGACGAGGAGCTCTCCGACGAGCTGCTGCGGCGGGCGATGGCGCACGCCACGGTCCTCGCCTCGTTCAACGTGGAGGAGTTCGGTACCGAGCGCATCGAGCGCCTCACGGGCAGGGAGATCGTCGCGCGCATCAGCGAACTGCACGCGATGACGCAGTTCAGCGGCGCTCCGCTCGCGCTGCGCGACTGACGCCGCCCGCCGCGCCGCACTCGCGTCGGGTCACACGGCAGGGTGAAATGCCGATCCTGAATCTCGGGCTTGTACGGATTGCGGGAGCGGGATAACATCGGCTGGAGTGAGCGTCTGGCTATTCCTCTGGCTGATGGTCTTCCTGAAGATTCCGATCGTCGGCCTCTTTGCGATCGTGAAGTGGGCGATCGGGCAGACGCCGGAGGGCGAAGCCGAGCAGGACGGCGGGATCGGCCCGAGGCCCAGGCCGGCAGGTCCCCGCCATCCGCGCGCCAGCCTCCCGCGGGCGCCCAGACGCGGCCCTCACAGGGCACCGGCGCCCATGCCGCCCGCCCGCGTGCGCGCGGTCGTGGCGATGCAGCGCCAGCCACGGGTCTGAGCCCGAGGCCGAGCGGCGGGTGCCCGCCGCGCTCCTGTTGCGATAATCGATGCTCAGCGCATTCGACACGGCCGATAGGAGACTCAGATGACCAGCGACGGTTCAGCGATAGGCCAGGGCACGGCCACATCCCAGGACGCCGCCGGCGAGGCCGGGGCGAACACCATCACCGTCACCGACAACCGCACCGGCACGACATTCGAGCTGCCGATCACCGACGGGACGGTCCGCGGGATGGATCTCAGGAAGCTCAAAACGGACGATGAGGACTTCGGGCTGATGGTCTACGACCCGGCCTACATGAACACCGCGTCGTGTCGCAGCGCGATCACCTACATCGACGGAGACGCGGGGATCCTCCAGCACCGCGGACACCCGATCGAGCAGCTCTGCGAGCACTCCACGTACCTGGAGGTCGCCTACCTGCTGATCAACGGCGCCCTTCCGACGGCGAGCCAGCTGGAGGATTGGGTCCACGAGATCACGATCCACACGTTCGTGCACGAGAACACCAAGGACTTCATGCAGGGTTTCCGCTACGACGCGAACCCGATGGGGATGCTCGTCGCGTCCGTCGGCGCGCTCTCGACGTTCTACCCGGACGCGAACAGGATCCACGACGAGGACGTCCGCAAGATCCAGATCATCCGGCTGCTGGCGAAGATGCCCACCCTCGCCGCCTTCGCCTTCCGCCACAACATGGGCCAGCCGTACGTGTACCCCGACAACGAGCTCAACTACGCGGGCAACTTCCTCGGGATGATGTACAAGATGACCGAGCTCAAATACGAGCCGGATCCTCGCCTCGAGCGTGCCCTGGATGTGCTCTTCATCCTGCACGCCGACCACGAACAGAACGCCTCGACGAGCGCGGTGCGTTCCGTCGGCTCGACCCAGGTGGACCCGTACTCGGCGGTCGCCGCAGGCGTCGCCGCTCTCTACGGGCCGCTGCACGGCGGCGCGAACGAGGCGGCTCTGCGAATGCTGCGCCGGATCGAGAGCGTCGAGAACATCCCTGCCTTCCTCGAGGGCGTGAAGGCCGGCGACGAGCGCCTGATGGGCTTCGGCCACCGCGTCTACAAGAACTACGACCCGCGTGCGCGGATCATCCGCAAACATCTCGATGCCGTGTTCGAGGTCCGCGGCAAGAGCCCGCTGCTGGAGGTCGCGAGCGAGCTCGAGAAGCGCGCACTGGACGACGACTACTTCACCTCCCGCAAGCTGTACCCGAACGTGGATTTCTACTCGGGCCTGATCTACGAGGCGCTGGGCCTGCCCGTTGCGATGTTCCCCGTGATGTTCGCGATCGGCCGGACGAGCGGCTGGATCGCGCAGTGGCTCGAGATGGTCCAGGATCCCGAGCAGAAGATCGCGCGCCCACGCCAGATCTACACGGGAGCAAGGGACGCCGAGTGGGTGCCGATCGAGCAGCGCGGATGAGGGCTCGGCGCGGCTGCTGAACGGTTCCCACTTGAAGGTATGCTCATTGATCCTTTAGAATGGGGGGTCGGTCGCCGGGGGTAGGGCCCCGGCTCTACAAGCACGTTCTGCGTTCTCCGGCGACCGTTCAGAGCACGAGCGTGGCGCCGTTGCGGCGCAGCCAGTCCCGGTCCTCGCGCCAGCGCGGCCACCGCCGCTCCACGAGCGCCCAGAACCGCGGGGAATGGTCCGCAACCTCCAGGTGGCACACCTCGTGCCACACCACGTAGTCGAGGATGTTCTCGGGCGCGAGCACGAGACGCCAGTTGAAGCTCATCCGTCCGCTGGACGAGCACGACGCCCAGCGTGTCTTCTGGGCGCGTATGTCAAGGCCGCTGTAGCTGGTGCCCGCGGCCGCGGTCGCGCTGTCAAGGCGCGACGCCACCTCGGTGCGCGCCGCGCGCCGATAGAAGCGCTCCAGAGCGGGACGGGCGTCGCCGGCGGGGATCAGCAGGCGCGTCCCGTCGCGGTGCACCCGTGTGCGCCCCGCCTCGGCCACGAGCTCGAGCGGCTCCCCGAGATATGGAAGGGTCCCGGCGCGCGCCGCCACGCTCGCACGGGCCCTGCGGGCCTCCTGCAGCCGTCGCTCGATCCAGGGGCGGAGCTCGCTGACCGCGGCTCCCGCCGCCCGCTCGGGGGCGCGCGTGGGCAGCACGACCTCCACCCCCTCGTGGGCGTGGACGTTGACACGCACGCGCCTGGCCCTCGCCGAGCGGCGCACCGTGTACTGGATCTGCTCTGGGGCCGAGGCTCGCATGGACAGCTCAGGGTACGCATCGGTCCGGCTGGCGCGAACCGACCTGCACGGACCGCATAACCTTGCGAGCGTGAGCGGCGATCAGCAGCACGAACGTGAGCAGCCGGCCACGCTCGACCAGGAGCTGCTGCTGTGGCTCGGCGACGAGCCGCCCGAGGTGCGGGCCGCCGACACCGAGCGCATACGCGACATCGCAGAGGAGTTCGCGATGGGGTTTGACGCCCTCGCGCAGGTCGAGCGCGCCGTCACCGTCTTCGGCTCCGCGCGCACACCGCCGGGCCATCCGAGCTACGAGCTCGCGCGCGGTGCGGGACGCGCCCTCGGACAGGCGGGCTATGCGGTGATCACCGGTGGCGGGCCGGGGATCATGGAGGCAGCCAACCGCGGCGCCCGCGAAGCAGGGGCGCTGTCGATCGGCTGCAACATCGAGCTCCCGCACGAGCAGGAGCTCAACGCCTATGTGGATGTCGGACTCAGGTTCCGGCACTTCTTCGCCCGCAAGGTGATGTTCGTCCGCTACGCGAGCGCATTCGTCATATGCCCCGGCGGCTACGGCACCCTCGACGAGCTGTTCGAGTCGCTCACGCTTATCCAGACCTCCACGATCCGCCATTTCCCGCTGATCCTCCTCGGGGGCGACGAGTGGGAGGGGCTGATCTCATGGATGCGCTCGCGTGCCCTCGCGGATGAGCGGATCGACGCGACGGACCTCGACGTGCTGCGCGTCGTCGATGACCCCGGCGAGGTCTGCGCGATCGTGGACGCCGCCCGCACCCGCCAGCGCGAGTACGGGCGCCGCCAGCGCCGCCGCTCCTCGCCGCCGCCGGCGGGCTGAGCTCCGCCCGGGGCGCCACGGCGCATAATGACCTCGATGAGCGGATCGAAGGTTCAGCTTCCAGCAGGCGTCAGGTCCCCGTACGAGGTGTACATCAACGGGGTGCCGCAGACACCCGGCGAGGACTTCAACGTGCGCGAAGGCGCGCTGCTGTTCAAACGGGAGCTCCGCAAGGACAAGATCAGCGGCTGGCGCTGGCTGCTGGGCGCCTGGGGCGTCGGAACATACCGGCAGAACGACTCGGTCGACGTGCGCTACGAGGCGGCGGACGGCTCCCCGCGTGTGGCCGAGGGACTCGAGATCGAGCCCGCGTAGAGCGTCTTCTCCCACGGCCTCGCGAGCTTGAGAGCGCTGACGATCGCGCGCGTCGCCGGGGAGCGGTTCAGCGTGTAGAAATGGATTCCGGGCGCACCGGCCGCGAGCAGCTCCGCGCACTGCAGCGTCGCGAAGGCCACGCCGAAGTCGAGCACCGCCTCCGGGTCCTCGCCGCGCAGGCGCAGCTCGCGGTGCAGGAGCTCCGGGATCGACGAGCCGCAGGTGGCCGCCATCCTCTCGACCTGCCCGACCTGCGTGATCGGCATGATGCCCGGGATGATCGGCACCGTGATCCCCGATGCCCGCGCCCGCGAGAGGAAGTCGAAGTAGACGTTGTTGTCGAAGAAGAGCTGGGTGATCAGGAAGTCCACGCCGGCGTCGACCTTCTCGACCAGATGGGCGAGGTCCTCCTCGGGGCTGGCTGCGTGGATGTGCGTCTCCGGGAAGCACGCGGCGCCGACCGCGAACGGGTAGTCCGCTGAGATCAACTTGACCAGTTCGCACGAGTACTCGAGTCCCCCCTCGGTCTTGGTCCACTCCTGCTGACCCGCCGGCGGGTCCCCCCGCAGCGCCAGCACGTTCTCGATGCCGGCTGCGTGCATCTCGTCGAGCGTGCTCGTGAGTTCGGCGGCCGTCGCCCCGACGCACGTGAAATGGGCCATCGCGACAAGGCCGTACTCGTCGTTGATCCGCTTGACGATCTCGATCGTGTTCTCACGCGTCGAGCCTCCGGCACCGTAGGTCACCGACACGAACGAGGGGTCGAGCGTCCGCAGCTCGGCGAGTGCGCTGTAGAGGTTGTGCTTGCCGGCCTCCGTCTTGGGCGGGAAGAACTCGAAGGAGAACGACGGCCTGCCCGAGGCGAGTATCTCGTCTATGCGCATCTGCTGATTATGCAGCCCATCGCTCCGGGTCGCCAGGTATGCGATGAACCTTCCCGATGGCCTGCAGGTGCGTCAGGTAGCCGAGGACCTTCGACAGCAGCCAGTGCGTGTTCTGCGTGGCACCCGCGTCGTAGACCTCCGGGATCACCTCGTATGCGGTCAGCGGCCCCGCCGCTGCGGCCTGCTCGACGCGTGCCAGGCGCTCGTTGACGAGGTCCCTGTTGCCCCTTATGTGAGCCTGCACGTCGGCGAAGGTGCGCCCATGACCGGGCAGGCACAGCCTCGCGTCGAGGCGCTCGACGACGTCCAGCGAGCTGAGGAATTCCCCGACCGGATCAGGCGAGTAGCCGTAGTCGAAATAGAGGGATATGCGTCCCAGCAGATGGTCTCCGGATATCAGCAGGCGGCGCTCGGGCTGGAACATGCAGACATGCGAGGGCGAATGGCCGGGCGTCTCATACGCCACCCAGTCGCCGAGATCCGTGGCGATCGTGACGCCGTTCACGAGGGCTTTGCTGCGCTCGATCACCGCGGCGCTGGCCGCGAGCTCCCTGTCGGCATCCTCCTCCGCCTCACGCGCGGGCGGCAGGTAGGTGCTCAGGGTGTCCTGCGGGACACCGCTCTGACGCGCTATCTCCATGCGGCGCTCGAACTGGGCGCTGGGGCTCTGGAGCATCCGGATCAGATGCTCGTGGTTGGGGTGCAGCCAGATCTCGCAGCCGGTCTGCCTTGATATCTCGGCGGCGCCGCCGCAGTGGTCGAGGTGGGCGTGGGTGCACACGATCAGGCGTGTCTGCTCAAGGCGCAGGCGGCACATCGCGAGCGCGCGCTCGAGGTCCGCGAGCGCGTCCTCCCCGGGCATCCCGGCGTCGAACAGGACGAACCCGTCCTCGCACGCCACCGCCCAGGCGTTCCCGTGGGGCACACCCGGCCACGGCAGCGGAACGCGCAGCCGGAAGACCCCGGGCCGCACCCGTTCCCCGCGCCCGAGCTCGCGCCTGCCTTTCACACCCGACACCCGGCGGAGACTAGACTACGGCCGACCGGCGCAGTCAAGGAGGGGGAGGATGTCCGAGAGGGAGACCGCCAGCGAGGCGAGCAGCAGGGTGCAGGAGGTTGCCGCGAACATGCAGCAGCTGGCGGCCGGCCGCAGGCGGATGTCCGGCTCCCGCGCGGAGTCGGTTGCGCGACGTTATTTTGCGGCGATCGACGACCGCGACATCGAGGCGGCCCTCGCACAGTGGGCGCCCGGCGGCCGCGAGAACGTTCGCGGACAGGTCGACACGCTGGCGCCGGAGGGCGTGCGGGAGTTCATCGGAGGCCTGATCGCCGCGGTGCCGGACCTCGACATGCAGGTCATATCGACCACCACCGAGGACGAGCGCTGCGGAGTCCACTGGCGCATGACAGGGACCTTCGCCGGGCCTCAGAGCTTCGGGGGCATCGCCCCAACCGGGGCCCGTGTCGAGCTCGAAGGGTTCGACCTGCTGACCGTCAGGGACGGCCTCATCCAGAGCAACGACGCCTTCACGGACAGCATGACCTTCGCGCGCCAGATCGGGATGTTGCCCTCGCAGGGCTCGCTTGCGGAGACGGGCATGACCTCGCTGTTCAACGCGAGGACCCGCGCCGGCGCGCGCATCACCCCCGACGCAGGCCTGATCGCGGACGGCGTGTGGATGATCCAGGGCCAGCCGGCCCGCTGCAACGTGTACCTGATCGAGGACGAGGGCGGCGTGACCCTTTTCGACGCGGGTGCGCGGACTATGACCCGCGCGGTTGCCGGCGCGGGCGCAAGGCTCGGGGGGATCAGGCGGATCGTCCTCGGCCACGGACACACCGATCACCGGGGCACCGCGCCCGCGCTCGGCGCGCCGGTGCTCTGCCACCCCGACGAGGTGCAGGACGCGGAGGGAAGCGGCGGCTTTCGCTACTGGGACCCGAAGCTCGCAGCCCTGCCCACCCCCCACCGTCAGATCCACCGCCTGCTCCACCGCTTCTTCTGGGACGGCGGACCGGTGAAGATCTCAGGGACACTCGTCGAGGGGGACGAGGTCGCGGGCTTCAAGGTCATCGAGCTGCCCGGTCACGCGCCTGGGCTGATCGGGCTCTGGAGGGAGTCCGACCGCGTCGCGCTGAGCTCCGACTGTTTCTACACACTCGACATCTGGGGCCGGGACTGCCCTGCGCACCTGCCGATGACGGTCTACAACTACGACACCGAGCAGGCGCGTGCCAGCATCCGCAAGCTCGCTGCGATGGAGCCCGCGATCGCGTGGCCCGGGCACGCAAAACCTGTGACGGGCGACGTGCGGGCGCAGCTCGAACGGGCGGCCGACGAGAGCTGAAGGTGGGCAGGCGCGCCCGACGCCAGGGCCGCGTTTCGGCGCCGGGCAGCGACTACACCGACGCCGAGGGCAACGTGCTGACGCTCCGCGGCTCGCTGACGCCCGGCTCGCGCCAGCGAGTATGCGCGGGCGCTCGCCGGCAGCCCCCTGTCGATGGATGACGCCCGCCAGCGCGCCATGGAGCTGCTGTTCGAGCGCCTCGCGATCCGCTGGGTGATCGCCGGAGCGCCGATCGAGCGCCAGCGGGAGCTGCTTGCCCGCCTTCGCGTCGCCTCGCCGGCGCGAGCGCGAGTGGGTGCGCACGACGCTGCGCGAGCATTGCGCCGAGCATTTCCCCGACGTCGCGGTCCCGTGAGGCTCAGCGGCCGCCGGGCAGGAGTTCGAGGCGCGGGCCATGGGCGCCGCCGCCGAGACGAAGCGGGCCGTGGCGGGGCTGAGCACGAACTCGAGGACCTGGCCGTCCTCGCCGCGCACCTCAAGGCGCCGCCCCTCCTCGTGAACCGCGAGCACCGTGCCCGGACTCGAAGCCGCCGCCGAAATGGGCGATCCGGGCGGCTGCGCCGGCGCGCGGCAGCTGGACGGGACGGACCGAGCACGAATTGATGCTCGCAAACATGGCGGTAACGCGCGCCGCAGGGCGCACCGGTACCGTCATCGCATGCGCCGCACGAAGATAGTCGCGACGATCGGCCCGGCCTCACGCGAGCCTGAGACGCTCGCCCGGATGGTCGTGGCCGGCATGGATGTCGCGCGCCTGAACTACTCACACGGGTCGCTCGACGAGCACGCCGAGACCGTCACACGGGTTCGCGACGCCGCCAATCGCACGGGTCGGCCCGTGGCGATCCTGCAGGACCTGCCGGGCCCCAAGCTCAGGATCGGCCCGCTCCGCGATGACCTCGTCGAGCTGACACCCGGCGAGCAGCTGACGCTCGTCTGCGGCGGACGGAGAGGAGGCCGGCGACGCTCACCGCATGAGTCTCTCCTGGGCGGGGCTGCCCGACGCCGTGGAGAGGGACTCCATCCTCTACCTCGCCGACGGGTCGGTGCGCCTGCGCGTGGTGGACGCCCGCGCCGGTGACCACGAGGTCGACCTCGAGGTGGAGGTCGGCGGAACCGTGGCCTCACGCCAGGGGCTGAACATCCCGGGCCCGGTCGCATCGCTCCCGGCGGTACCCGAGGAGGACCTGCACATGCTCCGCCACGGCGAGTCGATCGGCGTCGACATGGTCGCCCTCTCGTTCGTGCAGTCCCCCGAGGACGTGGAATATGTGCGCGATCACACGCGCCTGCCGCTGATCGCGAAGATGGAGAAGCCTCAGGCCGTCGAGCGCGCCGAGGAGATCGTCAGGGCAGCGGACTGCGTGATGGTCGCGCGCGGCGACCTCGGCATCGAGCTCCCGATCGCGCGCGTGCCGATCGTCCAGAAGCAGCTGCTCGAGCTCGCGGGACGGCTCGCCAGGCCGTCCATCACCGCGACGCAGATGCTCGACTCGATGGTCAGCTCCTCGCGCCCGACACGGGCCGAGGTGGCGGACGTCGCCAACGCGATCCTCGACGGGACCGACGCTGTGATGCTCTCGCAGGAGACCGCCGTCGGCGCCTACCCGGTCGAGGCGATCGAAATGATGGCGGCCGTCGCTGTCCAGGCGGAGTCGATCGCGCCCTATGAGCGCTGGAACGACTCCCGCGTGCACCGCACCGAGTCCGACCCCGCCTACACGCTCGCTCACAACCTCTGCGACGCCGCCCGCGAGCTGCGGCTCGACGCGCTGGTGATACCGACGCTCTCCGGGCGCTCCGCGCGGCTCGTGTCGGCCCACAGGCCCGACGTACCCATCTTCGCCCTTTCGCCCGGCAAAGAGACGGTCAGGCGATGCGGGCTGATGTGGGGCGTGCAGGCCGAGTCGATGCCGCGCCACGAGACGACCGAGGCGCTGATCGCCGACGCCGCGAGGCGCGTCGTGGAGCTCGGCTGGTGCGAGCGAGGCCAGCGTGTTGCGATCACCGCCGGGCTCCCGTCGGGGCGCCCCGGCACGACGAGCCTCGTGCAGATCCAGGTCCTCTGACGGCCCCTGGCGCCCGGGAGCGGCAGGAGGGCGCCGCGAGCCAGCGAACACCGGGGCATGGATCCCGAAGAAGACCGCACGGGAATAGGCTGGCGCGTCCTTGACTGGACCAGGAGCAGGCAGCAGCGCAGGGGTCTGCGCCCCCGCGACGCGGCCGCGCTGATAGCGGTCGCCTGGATCGCGACGATCCTCCTGTTCGGCTTCTTCGAGCGGCTGCTGGACCCGAAGACGTTCCACACGGTATGGCTCGGGGACTGGTGGGCGCTGCAGACGGTCACCACCGTCGGCTACGGCGACGTCGTCCCGCAGACCACCACCGGCAAGCTCGTCGCGTCGGTCCTGCTCCTGGGCGGCATGGCGTTCCTGACCGTGATCATCGCGATGATCACCGGCGGCTTCGTCTCCCTCTACCAGCGCCAGGCCGTCGCCGCGGGGGAAGACCCGTACATGAAGTCGATGCAGGCGCTCACGACGGAGCTCGACCAGATCCGCACCGAACTGCAGGCCATCCAGGAGCACCTCGTGGACGGGCAGGCCTCGCCCCCCGCCGGCGGGAATCCGCCCCGGCCATCCATCTGACAGTATCGTGACCCTGCTCGGGGACGCGGAGGGTCAGCGAACGAAAGGACCGGCTGTCATGGCTGCAAATAGCGCGGGGGCCGCTGAGGGGCAGGCCGCCGATGTTCTTGTGATCTTCGGGATCACCGGCGACCTGGCGAAGGTGATGACCTTCCGCTCGCTGTACAGGCTCGAGCGACGAGGCCTGCTGGACTGCCCGATCGTCGGTGTCGCACTTGACGACTGGACGCTCGAGCACCTGCGCGAGCACGCGCGTGAATGCATCGAGGGAACCGGGGAGAGCATCGATGAGACGGTGTTCACGCGGTTCGCGCAGCGCCTCTCCTACGTGAGCGGTGACTTCGGCGACCCCGCCACATACGAGCGCGTCTCGAAGGCCGTGGGCGCCGCGACATGCCCCGTCTTCTACCTTGAGATCCCGCCGTTCCTGTTCGGGCCGGTGATCAAACAGCTGACGGACGCGCATCTGACGGAGACGGGCCGCGTCGTCGTGGAGAAGCCCTTCGGTCACGACCTGCAGTCGGCGCGCGCGCTGGCCGCCGAGATCCACCAGTACATCCACGAGTCGCAGCTCTACAGGATCGACCACTTCCTCGGGAAGATGGGCACCGACGAGTTCCTGTACCTACGCTTCGCGAACACGATGGTGGAGCCGATCTGGAACCGCAACCACATCGCGTACGTGCAGATCACGATGGCGGAGAGCTTCGGCGTCGAGGACCGCGGGCATTTCTACGACCCCGTGGGAGCTCTGCGCGACGTCGTGGTCAACCACCTCATGCAGGTCGTCGCGCTGGCCGCGATGGAGGCGCCGGCGGGCAGCGACGCCGAAACGCTCAAGGACGCGAAGTTCGCTCTCTTCAGGGCGATCCATGACGCCGACCCGGCCCACTACGTGCGCGGGCAGTACGACGGCTACCGGGACATCGACGGGGTCGCGAAGGACTCCACCACCGAGACCTATGCCGCACTGCGTCTGGACATCGACAACTGGCGCTGGGCCGGGGTCCCGTGGTTCATCAGGACGGGCAAGAGGCTCCCTGTGACGGAGACCGAGCTGCGGGCCGTCTTCAAGGACCCGCCGCGCCTGGGCTTCATGGAGCGCGGGCCCAGACGCCCTGAGCCGAACCAGTTCGTGGTGAGGCTCGATCCCTCCACCGGCACTCGCGTGATCCTCGACGCGCACCGCGCCGACATCGCCGGCCCGGAGGCCGTGCGTCTGGACGTCGAGTTCTCAGAGCAGGGAGGCGAGGCCCCCACCCCGTACGAGGTCCTTCTGCTCGACGCCATGCGCGGCGACAGCGCCCGGTTCACGCGCCAGGACGGCGTCGAAGAGACCTGGCGGATCTTCCAATCGCTGCTCGTCGACCCCACGCCGGTGCATCCGTACGCGCCCGGATCATGGGGGCCGAAGGAGGCTGACAAAGCGGTCTCCGGCTTCGGCAAGTGGCATGGCCCGTGGGTGGAATCATGAGCCCCGCCGAACAGAGCGCGGCGATGCCCTCCCCCTTCACGCCGATCGCCGACTACGCGTTCCTGTCGGACTGCCACACGGGTGCGCTCGTGGCACCGGACGGCTCGCTGGACTGGCTGTGCGTGCCGCGGTTCGACGCCCCCAGCGTGTTCGGGTCGCTGCTGGACCGTCAGGCGGGAGGGTTCCGGCTGGGGCCGTTCGGGATCAACGTGCCGTCGGCCCGCATCTACGAGCCGGGGACCAACATCCTGCTGACGACGTGGAAGACCCCCACGGGCTGGGCGATCGTCCGTGACGCGCTCACGGTCGGCCCGCGACGCGGAGAGGACCACATCACGCCGCACACCCGGCCGCCGACCGACGAAGACGCAGACCATCTCCTGGTTCGGCTGGTGCTCTGCCTGGAGGGCGAGGTCGAGATGGAGCTGACGTGCGAGCCCGTGTTCGACTACGGCCGCGTGCCCGCCCATTGGGAGGTCCACGACGACGGCCACACCGCCGACGCGAGCGGCGCCGACCTCACGATCAGGCTGCAGAGCGACATGTCGGTCGGTGTCGAGGGTGACCGTGTGAGGGCCAGGCATGTCCTCAAACAGGGCGAGCAGGTGTACTGCGCGCTGTCGTGGGCCGAGGGGCTCACGGCCCCGCAGACCGTCGAGCAGGCCGGCGAGCAGATCGCGGCCACAGCGGCGTTCTGGCGAGGGTGGCTGGGGCGTGCGCGGGTCCCGGACCATCGCTGGCGCGAACCCATCCAGCGTTCGGCGCTCGCGATCAAGGGACTCACATACATGCCCACCGGCGCGACGGTCGCGGCGCTGACCACGTCGCTGCCGGAGACGCCGGGAGGCGAGCGCAACTGGGACTACCGCTACACGTGGCTGCGCGATTCGACCTTCACGCTGCAGGCCCTGCACTACCTGAACCTCGACTGGGAGGCCGAGGAGTTCATGCAGTTCGTGGCCGACCTCGAGCCCAACGAGGACGGCGCGCTGCAGATCATGTACGGCATCGACGGCAGGCGCGACCTGACGGAGACCACGCGCGATGACCTATCCGGCTACGCGGGCGCCTATCCGGTCCGCGTCGGCAACGGCGCGTTCGACCAGCGTCAGAACGACGTGTTCGGCGCCGCGCTCGACTCGATCCTGCTTCACACCAGGCGCAGCCAGCGCCTTCCCAGGCGCCTGTGGCCGATCGTCCAGGCGCAGGCGGAGTGCGCGACGAAAGTCTGGCGCGAGCCCGACCAGGGGATCTGGGAGGCCCGCGGCGAGCCGAAGCACTACGTCTCCTCGAAGCTCATGTGCTGGGTCGCGATGGACCGCGCGGCGAAGATCGCGTCGATCCGCGGTGACACGGAGCGACAGCAGGCCTGGCATGCGACGGCCGAGGAGATCAGGCAGGACATCATGGAACACGCGTTCACCGACGCCGGGGTGATGCGCCAGCACTACGACACCGACGCCCTCGACGCGTCGAACCTGCTGGCCGCGAACTTCGGCTTCCTTCCCGGCAGCGACGAGAAGCTGCGCGCGAGCGTCCTGGCGATCGCCGAAGACCTGACGGAGGACGGCTTCGTCCTCCGCTACCGCACCGATGAGACCGACGACGGCATGTCGGGCAAGGAGGGCAGCTTCCTGATCTGCTCCTTCTGGCTGGTCAGCGGCCTCGCCGTGATCGGTGAGCAGCAGCGAGCCACGGACCTGATGGAAAAGCTCCTTCGGGTCGCTTCCCCGCTCGGCCTCTACGCCGAGGAGTTCGACACCGCCACCGCGCATCACCTCGGTAACTTCCCGCAGGCCTTCTCGCATCTCGCCCTGATCGAGGCCGCGGGGCGCATCATCCTCGCCGAGTTCACCGGCGAGTTCGGCTGAGCCGAGCAGCTCCGTCGGTCATAATCAGCCGGTGAAGCCACTTGACCCGCGGCTGCTCAGGTACGCGCCGCGCGACGCGCAACTTCCTGATCGTCTCGGTCGTGCTGGGCTGCGTGAGCGCCCTGCTCATCCTCTCGCAGGCATGGCTGATAGCGGACATCGTCTCGCGTGCGTTCATCGGTGGCAGGAGCCTGTCTGATCTGGAGACGGCGATGCTGCTGCTGCTGGCCGTCGTGCTGTTCCGCGCCCTGGTCGCGTGGGGATCGGAGCTCGCGGCGAGCCGGGCGTCCGCCCGCTCGAAGTCCCAGCTGCGCACGGCGCTGCTGGAAAGGGTGCCCGACCTCGGCCTCGACAGCGCGCGCGAGCAGAGCTCGGGCGAGCTCGCGATCCTCGCGACCCGCGGAATCGACGTCCTGGACGGCTACTTCTCGCTGTACCTGCCGCAGCTGTTCCTCGCCGTGATCGTGCCCGTTGCGGTGATCGTCGCGGTTCTCTGGGACGACTGGATCTCCGCGGCCATCATCGCTTTCGCCGTGCCCCTGATCCCGCTCTTCATGGCGCTGGTCGGCGCGAGCACACAGAAGCGGATGGATCGCCAGCTGCGCACCCTGGAGCAGCTCGCGGGTCATTTCCTTGACGTGGTGGCGGGCCTTCCGACGCTGAAGATATTCGGCAGGGCCCGCGCGCAGGCGGCGACGATCCGCGAGATCACAGAGCGATACCGGCTGGCGGCGATGTCCACCCTGCGGATCACATTCCTCTCGTCGCTGATACTCGAGCTCGTCTCGACGATCGCGGTCGCGATGGTAGCCGTTGCGGTCGGCCTGCGGCTGATGGACGGGCACCTGACCCTGCGCACCGCGCTGTTCGCCCTCGTGCTCGCGCCCGAGGCATTCATGCCGCTTCGCCAGCTCGGCGCCAGCTACCACGCCAGCGCGGAGGGGATCGCGGCCGCCGAGAGCGTGTTCGCGGTGCTCGAAGAGCCTGTGGCGCCGAAGGGCAGCCGCACCACCTTCCCCGACCCGGCGCAGGCTCCGCTCGAGATCCAGGACCTGCGCGTCAGCTACGAGGGACGCTCTGATCCTGCGCTTGACGGAATCTCACTGACGGTCGCGCCCGGCGAGCTGCTCGCGGTTGTCGGGCCGAGCGGGTGCGGCAAGTCGACACTGCTCAGCGTCCTGCTCGGGCTGCGCACCCCGGAACGGGGCACTGTCACCGTCGGGGACGTTGACCTCGCGGACCTTGACATTGACGCCTGGAGGAGCCGCCTGGCGTGGGTTCCCCAGCGACCCCACCTGTTCAAAGACACGATTGCCGAGAACGTACGCCTCGGCCGCAGCGACGCGTCGACCGAGCAGGTGTGGGCGGCGGTCACCGACGCCGGCCTGAAGGACACCGTCAGCAGGCTGCCCGAAGGTCTCGACAGCGTCCTGGGAGACCGCGGTTCCGGGCTCTCCGCGGGAGAGCGCCAGCGCGTCGCGATAGCGCGTGCGTTCCTGCGCGACGCCCCTCTGCTGCTGCTCGACGAGCCCACGGCGAACCTTGACGGGAACACCGAGCGCGAGGTCATCGAGGCGATCAGGCGCCTCGCGCACGGGCGGACAGTCGTGCTCGTCGCACACCGGCCGGCGCTGATCGCGCTCGCCGACCGGGTTGTCTCGCTCGCGCCCGCGGAGGTCACGCTGTGAGCTCCATCGGCCCGCCCGCACGCCTCCCGGACGAAGCCGGGCCCGCAGGCGCCGCTGCGCGCCACGGTCGCGCTCGTGCGCCCCGTGGCGGGCAGGCTGGTCCTTGCCACAGCGCTCGGCGCCGGCTCGATGGCAGCGGCCATCGGGCTCATCGCGACGTCGGCATGGTTGATCTCGCGCTCCGCTCAGCATCCGCAGGAGTCGGTGCTCGCCGTCGCGATCGTCGGAGTGCAGTTCTTCGCGCTCTCACGCGGGCTGCTGCGCTACGGAGAACGCCTCGTGAGCCACGACGCCGCCTTCCGCGTCCTGTCCGAGCTCAGGGTCACGGTGTACGAGCGCCTGGAGCGGCTCGCACCGCTCGGCATCCCGGCGTTCCGCAGCGGCGACCTGCTCGCGCGCCTGATCCATGACATCGACTCGATGCAGGACCTGCTGCTGAGGGTCCTGCCTCCGTTCGCGATCGCGCTCGCCGTCGGCCTGGGAACCGTCGTCGGCGTGTGGCTGATGCTTCCCGCCGCGGGCCTGATCCTGCTCCTTGCACTCCTGGTGGCGGCGATTGCCGTCCCATGGCTCACGGGCGTGCTCTCCGCCCGCAACGAGAGCAGGCAGGCCGCGACACGCGGCGAGCTCACCTCCTCGGTCGTGGACCTCATAGAGGGGGCCCCGGAGCTCGCCGTGAACGGCGCCGCCGAGCATCAGCTGGCGCGCGCCCTGGCCGCCGACACCGAACTGACCTCGCTGGCGGCAGCGAGTTCGCGCAATGCGGGCATCGGTCAGGGGCTGACGCGGCTCTGCTCGGGCATCGCGATGTGGGGCGCTCTGCTGGTCGGCGTGAGCGCGGTGCACTCCGGGCGCATGAGCGGCGTCCTTCTCGCGGGGCTCGCGCTGATCCCCGTCGTGGCATTCGAGCTCGTGGCGCCGCTCCCGATCGCGACCCAGACGCTTCAGCGTGTGCGTCGCTCGGCCGCGCGCGTGTTCGCCGTCATGCAAACGCCCCTGCCGGTATCCGACCCCGCCGACCCCGCCGTCCTCGGCGCAGGACCTCACTTCCTGCGCGTGCGCGACCTCAGCTGCCGCTACCCGGGGGCGGGCCGGCTCGCACTTGACGGCGTCGACCTCGACCTCGGCCCCGGCCGGCGCGTCGCGGTCGTGGGCGCGAGCGGCGCCGGCAAGTCGACGCTCGCCGCCGTGCTGCTGCGGTTCCTCTCCTACGAGGGAGGGTCTGTGACGCTCGACGACATCGAGATCTCAGAGCTCGCGGGCGAGGACTGCCGGCGCGTCGTCGGCCTCGTCGGCCAGGACGCGCACATCTTCGACACCACGGTCGAGGAGAACCTGCGCATGGCGGCGCGCGAGGCCGACGAGCAGGAGCTCCGGGGGGCGCTGGAGTCCGTTCGGCTGCTGGACTGGGTCGACCGGCTACCCGAGGGTATGGCCACCGAGCTCGGCGAGCGCGGCGAGCGGATGTCCGGCGGACAGCGCCAGCGCCTGGGTATGGCAAGGGCCCTGCTCGCAGACTTCCCGGTGCTGATCCTCGACGAGCCCGGAGAGCATCTGGACACGCCGACGGCGGACGGGATACTCGCGGACCTGCTGGCGCTCACGCGCGAGCGCGCGACGCTCCTGATCACCCATCGACTCGCGGGCCTGGCCGAGATGGACGAAGTGCTGGTGCTCGACCACGGGTGTGTGCTCGAGCGCGGCACACACGCCGAGCTACTCGAACAGGACGGCCGCTACGCCGCCCTGTGGTGGCAGGAGAACCCCGAGGCGGGGCCGGAGCCCAGGTCCGGGGTGCGGCGGCCGGCAACCCGCGGGGGCGCTTTGGAGTCCGGGTTCTCCGGGTCCGGCGGCGCCAGCACCCGAGACCGGAACACCCAGAAGGACCAGCCCTGGTAGATGAGGACGACGGGGAAGAGCAGGACCGTGACGATGGTCATGACTTTCAGCGCGTAGCCGCCCGACGCGGCGTTGCTCACCGTCAAGTTGTAGGCCGCGTTGGTGCTCGAGACCATGACGTTGGGGTAGAGCTCGATGAAGAGCGAGCCGACCACCGACGCGATCGTCACGGCGGACGCGGTGAACGCCCAGCCGTCGCTGTCCGTTCCGACCAGGCGCAGGGCGAACAGGACGGCGATGATCGCCAGCACCGCGACCGGCTCGGGCACGTCGTTGCCACCGGAGACCGCGAGCGTCCAGATCACGAAGCCGACGACGAAACCGGTGGCCGCCCATCCGATCGGTTTCGCCAGCGCCCTCGCACGACCCCGCACGGGGTCGGCGGTCCGCATGGAAAGGAAGGTCGCGCCGTGCAGCAGGCACAGGGACACGAGCGTGAGGCCCGTCCACAGGCCGTAGGGGGTCAGCAGGTCGAAGAAGTTGCCGGTGAAGTTGTGGCTGGCGTTGATCGGAAGGCCGGCGAGCAGGTCGCCGAGCCCGACGCCGACGAGCAGCGGGATCATCAGACTGCCGATCGACAGGCACATCGTCCACGTCCTGCGCCAGCGCGGGTCGTTGTTGCGGCCCCTGAACTCGAACGCCACGCCGCGGGCGATCAGCGCAGCGAGCACCAACAGAAGTGGCAGGTAGAGAGCCGAGAACATCGTCGCGTACCAGCTCGGGAACGCCGCGAACGTGCCGGCCCCCGCGACGATGAGCCATACCTCGTTCCCGTCCCACCACGGTCCAACGGTGTTGATGGCGACTCGCTGCTCGGTGTCGGTCTTGCCGACGATCGCGTGCAGCATGCCGACACCGAAGTCGAATCCCTCGAGCACGAAGAAGCCGATCCACAGGATCGCGAGGATGATGAACCAGAGCGTGTGAAGGTGCAGCATTCTCGTGCCCTCCTAGTAGGTGAGTGCCGGGATCCGGGGGGTCGTCTTACCGTCCGCGCCGACGGAGCCAGGCTGTTCGGAGTGATCCTCGTGGTCGTCCTCGTCGAGGTCTTTGCGCGCGTAGCGCGTCATCAGGACCACGTCCACGGCGCCGAGCGCGATGTAGATCAGGACGAACACGACGAGGCTGATCCAGATGTCCAGGGACGTCACCGATGGCGAGTTCGCGTTGATCGTCTTCATCAGACCCTGCACGATCCATGGCTCGGCGCCCGCTCTCGGTGAGCATCCAGCCCGCCGTGTTCATGACGAACGGAGTCACGACCGCCCAGCAGGACAGTCGCAGGAACCACTTGGAGTCTGCGAGCGCCCCCTTGTTCAGCAGCCATGCCCCCCACAGGGTGAGCAGCAGGACGGCGGTGGCTATGTAGGCCATGAGCCGCATCGACCAGTACTGGATGAACACGTTCGGGATGTAGTTGCCGGGGCCGTACTTCTTTTCGTCTTCCTTCTGGATCTGGTTCAGGCCGATGACCTTCCCGTTGAAGGAGTTGGTGGCGAGCAGGGACAGCAGATGCGGGATCTGGATGATCTGCGACGGGGTGTGGTCGTTGTTGCCTCCGCCGATCTGGAAGGCAGAGAACGAGCATGGCTGACAGGTTTCCCACTGCGCCTCCGCCGCCGCGATCTTCGCGGGCTGGTATTTGGCCTCCACCACGCCGAGCTCGCTTCCGACGGCGAGCGTGAGAAGGATCGACGGCAGCAGCACGATCACGGACAGTTTCGCGGCGTGCGTGAAGGACTCGACCGCGCGCTGTTTGCGGATCTGCCACGCGGATACCGCGAGCATGATCAGAGAACCGGTCACGAGCGACGCGAGGATCACGTGGACGTAACCCCAGAGGAACGTGGGGTTCGTGAACAGCGCGCCGATGTTGTTCAGTTCGGGCTGGCCGTGGCTGTTGAGCGCATACCCCACCGGGTGCTGCATCCAGGAGTTGGCGACCATGATGAACATCGCCGAGAGCATCGTCGCGCCGGCGACGATCCAGATGCACGCGAGGTGCACCGCCTTCGGAAGCCGGTCCCAGCCGAAGATCCAGAGGCCGAGGAAGGTCGACTCGAGGAAGAACGCCGCGAGACCCTCCATCGCCAGCGGGGCCCCGAACACGTCGCCGACGAAGCGGGAGTAGGCCGACCAGTTCATCCCGAACTCGAACTCCTGCACGAGTCCCGTCACGACCCCGACGGCGACGTTGATCAACAGGAGCGCACCGAAGAACCGCGTCAGTTTCCGGTACTCGGGCTTTCCGTTGCGGTACCAGGCCGTCTGCAGAAGGGCGACCAGGAAGGAGAGGCCGATCGTCGTCGGGACGAACAGGAAGTGGTAGATGCTGGTCGTCGCGAACTGCCAGCGTGCGAGTTCGTTGGTCATCTCGTGGCTCTCCCTGCTCGTAGGGCCTCGTGCTCTGCAGACCAGTTGAGGATCCCGGCTGCGCACGTCGGCGCGCATGACGCACCCGCAACGGGCACGTGACTCACATGGGCCTCAACTGCGTGCACTGGGACTCCTCTGGCCTAGGGATTTCGAACGGACGCCTGCGTGGTCCCGGCGTCTGGGTCCCGGATAAGAAAATTCACAAGCTGCATCGATCATAACTCCGCGATAAAGCGCAGGACGGGGCCTATGCCGCGGCCCCAATGCGCCAGAAACACGCACCCGATGCGTGCAACCCCCGCAGAATCGATCAGTGGAATCCACTGACTTCGACCGCGAACCGCGACGTGCGGGTTTCCCCCGGTGCGAGCACCGTCAGCCCCACGCCGCTCCGGAGCGCGTTGGCCGGCGCGGTCATCGGCTCGAAGCAGATGAACCGGCCGGCGGGCGGCGCGTACACCTGGGCGAACCGGTAGCCCTCACGGAACTCGAGCGTGATCGGGCCATCGCCCGCGTCGACGGCGAAACGGGCGTCCTCGGCGACGTCGCAGAAGCCATCGTCGAAGGCTCGCGTGCCGAGCGCCAGCCGCCCGCCGGGGAGCTCGTCGGCCTGACCCACCGGGATCTGGCGCTCGTCGAGCTGCACGCTCCTCATCGCTGGCAGGTCGACCTGCCAGCCCTCCCGGCCGGTCGAGCCTGCGACCAGGTAGGGGTGGAAGCCGAAGCTCACCGGGACCGGATCCGGGCCGCATGCGTGGACCGTGACGGAGATCTCAAGGCAGCCCCGCAGGAGCTGTGCCGTGTAGCGCAGATCGTGGCGAAACGGGAACACGTCGAAGAGCCCGGACAGCTCCGGACTCCAGGTGAGCGACGCAGCAAGGCTCGATCCATGATCGCCAGGCGGCTGCGCGATCGCCCACGGCAGCCTGCCGGGTATCACCCCGTGCATCGGCAGGCCGTTGCCGTCGAACGTCAGAAGACCGGGGTCGCTGGGAAGACGCACGGTCCTTCCCGCGGCCTCATAGCCGAAGCCTGCGAGCCTGTTCGCCCACGGGTACAGGAGCGGGATGCCCATCGTCTTGCCGCGCTGCGCATATGCCCGGACGCCTGAGTTCTCGGCGAGCAGCTCCCGGCTCGAGCTCCTCAGCGAGCTGCAGAGCATGCCCGCGGACGGCACGAAGGTCGCCTCCAGCGGGCCGGCGGGATCTCGCAGGAGCACCTGCGCCGGGGCGCCTGTGCTCACTGGGCCGCCTCGGCTGTTCCGTCCGCGGGTCCGTCCTGGCGGGCCTTCTTCTTGGCCTCCCGCTTGGCCTTGCGCGCCTCGGCCTGCTCGGCGCTCTTCTCACGCGCCTCGCTGTAGGACCTGGAGACGAGCGTCTTGCCGTCGGTCCAGCCAAACGCACGGATGAGCAGCACGATCGCGAAGAGGATGCTCCAGATCGTGGTCACGAGTTGCTGGGCGACCGAGTAGGCGGTCGCGTTAGCGCTGCTGGTTATGCCCTTCAGTGACAGCACGTTGAAGCCCTGCACGACGCCTGCGCCGCCCGGCGTCACCGATGTCATGTTGGCCATCGAGTTCCCTGCCACCACGCGCATGAGGGTATGGAAGCTGACAGGGATGTTGTAGGCGGCCAGGAACACGGCGATGATGCCGAGCATCGCAAGCCAGCTCACGACCTCCGGGGCCAGGACCCGCGTGAGATACAGGCGTGGCTGGGTCAGGATCGCCCCGCCCACCTTCGCCTCCTCCCACCAGACCTCGATCCTGTGCCTGAGCACGCGTGCGACGAGGACCAGGAGCATCACGACCGCGACGAGCAGTACCACCGCGGCCCAGGGGTGTTCGCGTGCGAATCCGAGCTGCAGGCTGAAGCTGCCACCCACCGAAAGGAAGAGGTAGAGGTAGCAGGCCATGCCGATCAGCGAGTAGAAGATTTTCTGCACGACGTAGGCTGCGGCCGCACCGGCGAACGCACAGCCCGCGATGATCGTCGTGAACATGAGCAGCATCACCAGCGTCCCGAGGTTCGCGGGGAGCACGAAGTTCAGCGCCACCGCGGTCGCATAGCACGCGAGCACCTGCAGCCAGCGCACTCCGCCGGCCGGATAGGCGAAGCGGAGGATCGAATACCAGGCGTAGGCGGTGGCGGTCGTCTGCAGGGTGATCAGAGCGATGCCTGCGATCAGGTAGCCGATCGAGATGCTCTTGACCGTGTCCCATATGTGTTTCGCCCACCCCGTCACGTCCCAGCCGAGGAGCGTCGCCGCGGCACCGATGATGACCAGCACCAACAGGATCATCAGGACCCGCTCCACGCGGACCTTTCCGTGCACCGGCGCGGTGCTCTGGACACTCGCCATCGGGCGGATCTTAGGGCGCTCAACACCGCGCCGCCCGTTGCGGTACCCGCCTCGGATGCGCTCCGCGCGCGAAGGCGTTACCGTGCCCGCAGCGTCCCGCCCCAACCGAGCTGGTACGCGCGAGCGACGATGAGCGACCCCGACGAGGTAAACGCCAAGGCCGTGCAGTCAGCCGACACCCCGGCTGAGCTTGCCGAACCCTCGAGTTCGCCGGCGCGCCAGGGCCTGGTGCTGACCGCGCTGATCCTCGTCGCCGCTGTCGCCAACCTGAATCTCGCGGTGGCAAATGTCGCGCTCCCGGACATCGGCAAGGCGCTCAACGCATCCCAGAGCGCACTCGACCTTGTCGCCGTCGGGTACTCGCTCGGGCTCGCCTCCTCGGTGCTGTATCTGGGTGCGCTCGGGGACCGCTACGGGCGAAAGCTCATGCTCATCCTCGGAACGGGCCTGGCGATCCCCGCGGCGATCCTCGCCGCCACCGCGTCGAGCGTCGGTGTCCTGATCGCTGCGCGTGTCATCGGCGGGCTCGCCGCGGGCATGGCATACCCCACCACGCTGGCGCTGATCACAGCGCTGTGGGCGGGCCCCGCCCGAACCCGCTCGATCGCGCTCTGGTCCGGTATCGGCGGCGCGATATCAGCCCTCGGGCCGCTCGCGTCGGGCGCGATCCTCGAGCATCACCACTGGGGCTCGGTCTTCCTCCTGACACTGCCGCTCGCGGTCGTGGCGCTCGTCCTCGCGATCGTGCTGGTGCCGAGCCATGTCAACGAGGCGACGGACCCCGTCGACAACCTCGGCGGGATCCTGTCGGTGCTCGCCGTCGCCGCGCTCGTGCTCGGGATCAACTTCGCGCCGGTGCCAAACAGGGGAACGGTCGCGATCGGCCTCGGGCTCGTCGCTCTCGCGGCGGTGATCGGGTTCCTGCTGCGCCAGCGCGCCACCAAGTTCCCGCTGTATGACCTGGATGTTGCCTCCAGACGCATCTTCTGGTGCGCGGCGACGGCCGGGATCATCGTCTTCGGGAGCCTGATGGGAGCGATGTTCGTCGGCCAGCAGTTCCTGCAGAACGTGCTCTCGTATTCAACGGTGGACTCCGGTGCGGCGATCCTTCCCGCGGCGTTCTTCATGATCGCGATCGCCCCGCGGTCGGCAAAGCTCGTGGACGCGCGGGGATCGCGCTTCACGCTGCTCGTCGGCTACGCATGCTGCCTGATCGGCTTCGTGCTGATGCTCGTCCTCTGGAAGACGGGCATCCCGTACTGGAAGGTCGCCATCGCGTATGCGTTCGTGGGCGCAGGCGTGGGATTCGCCGGCACGCCGGCGTCCCACTCACTGACGGGCTCGGTCCCCGTGAGACGTGCGGGGATGGCGTCGGGAACCGCCGACCTGCAGCGCGACCTCGGCGGCGCGATCATGCAGTCGATCATGGGCGCCCTGCTCACGGCGGGGTTCGCGGCAGGCGTCGCGAAGGAAATAGCGGCGGCGCCGAACAAGGCCCTCGTCACCACCAGTGTCGAAAACGAGCTGACCAAGTCGTTCTCGAGCGCGGCCGCGGTGGCGAAGCAGTACCCGCAGTATGCGAACGCGATCACAGCCGGAGCCAAGGCGTCGTTCCTCTCCGGTGCGAACTGGGCCTACGCGGCCGGCATCATCGCGATCATCGCTGGCGCCGCCCTCATCTACTTCGTGTTCCCCGACAAGCAGAACGAGCTTCGCCTGCTCGACGAGTACCACCGCATGGACACCGCCTCCGCGGACGAGCAGCCCCCCGCCGCGCCGGCGCTCGCGAGCTAGCGGTCAGGGCGCCGCGGGCGTGCCGCCGTTGGACGTCGTGCTCGTCGAGGTCGTGGTCGTCGTAGTCGTGGGTGTGGTGGGTGTCGTCGGCGTGGTTGGTGTCGTCGGCGTGGTCGGGGTGGTGGGTGTCGTCGGGGTGGTGGCGGTTTTGGTCGTGACGGTCGGCGCGACAGTCGTCGTGTGGGCGACGCTCACCGACTGGCTGGTGATCACCGTCGTGGTTTTCGATCCGCCTTTGGTCGCGAGCACGATCACGACGACGACCAGTGCGAGGATCAGGATGGCCGCGACGGCGAGCACGGCGTTGTTCGTGCCTCCCCCCTGCGGAGGCTGGGCGCCCTGCTGGGAGGGGTCATAGGCACCCTGCGCGCCGCCTTCCCGTGACGGGTCATATGGAGGCGGCGGACCGCCAGGGCCCCCGGTACCGTCGGTCATATCTCACTCCGATCTCTCGCTGCCCGGCATCGCCGGCTCAAAGCGCAGGCTAACGCCCCGCGGGACTTCCGATCATGTGCCGACGGCGATCACGACCACGGTGGCCAGGGCTAGCGCGATCCCCGCGGCGGTCAGCCAGTTGACCAGCGGCGTGGAGAGCGGGACGTAGCTGCCCTGCCGCAGTGCGTTGGCCACCTTGTGCTGGCGCACGGCTCCGACGACGAGCAGCACCACCGAGAGGACGCCGTACCCGAACCCCAGCGCCTTCAGCTCCCAGCCCTTCGTGCCCGACAGCCCCGGAAGCAGCCGCCCGACTCCGACCGACACGGCCGCCGCGCCGACACCCGTGCGCCACCACGCGAGCCATGTGCGCTCGGCCGCGAGCCACGTTCGCCTTTTCGCGTCGACCGGCGTTCCCTGCTCCGGTTCGCTGTTGGCGCTCACGGTTGAAAAACTAGCGCGAGCACCGGCACCCTGCGGGTTTTCGCGCACCTCCGGGCCGCGGCTCCGGCGGCCCCCCGCGGCAGGAATTCGCCCTGCACAGTCGAAGCCCGAAGGGGCGCCAACCGGCGTCCGCAAACAAAAAAGGGGGCGCTATGAGAGGCGCTGGCAGTGCGCTGTTCGTCGGCATCCTGCTGATGATCGCGGGTGTAATCGACATCGTCTACGGGATCGCCGCCGTCGGCAATTCGCACTTCTACACCGAACAGGGAACCTACGTGTTCTCCAGCCTGCACACGTGGGGCTGGATAACCATCATCCTCGGCATCATCGAGCTCACGGCTGCCTTCTCGCTGTTCGGAGGCGGCACATACGGCCGTGTTGTAGGGATCGTGGCTGCGAGCCTCGGCGCCGTTGGAGCCCTGCTGAACATCGGCGGAGCGCACCCGTTCTGGTCGCTCGGCGTCTTCGCGATCTGCCTCATCTGCATCCACGGCCTGGTCGTGCTCGGCGAGCCCGAGGTCGGGTAGCGCTCGACGAACCTCGGCCTCAACGCGGGGGCCTGCCACGCGCTGGTCCCCGCGTCGCGGTCCTTCACCTGCGGACGGGCGGCATCAGGCCGCCGATGATCCAGAAGATCGGCAGCGGTATGCCGACGAGGAACATGATCCAATGGCCGTGTTTGATCGATCGCAGACCGAGGATCAGGAACAGCAGGACATAGACCACGACGCCGATACCGACGCCTGCGATGGAGATGGCTGGTGCTGGCATTCACGTCCTCTCGGTTGGGCGCCGGCCTCGCGAGCCCGCGCTGCGGGGGCCGCCGAGTGTAACGCCACCCTGCCGCCCGCGGACGCCTGTCAGGGCGGTCCCGGCAGGTTCAGGAGCTGCACGAGGGCGAACACGAGGAACAGGCCACCCATGCCGATCAGCCCGTAGCGGCCCTGGCGGACCGGGAAATGACCGCTTATCCCGACGAGGAACAGCACGGTCGCCAGGTACACGGTGTCGCGTACGTACTTGTCGCTGGTGGCACCCGCTTGCGAGCCGCTTGTGAACTCCGCGTCGGCCTCCGCGTCGTACACCTTCGAGGTCTGTTCCTGCGGGATCACGTACTGCGGCATGTATGACGGTCCCGGCGGGGAGTTCGGGTTGTTCGCGGGGTCGGTCGCGAGCCACGCGTGGAACGCAGGCCTGTAGCCCGGCCGCAGGCGGCGTTCCGCGAGACGCTCGGCGTTGGCGTTGCCTGCAACGAACGCCGTGAACCAGGCGTTGAACGACACCGAGTCGATCGTCCTCACCTGCAGTGCCTCGAGGTCCGCGCGATTCGCCTTCGTGCGCGCCGCCGAGGCCTTCGCGAGGGTGATCGATGACTCGGTGCCCCACTTCGCGGCCGCAAAGCCCGAGTAGGCCGCGAACACGGCCACGACCGATAGGAGCACCGCCTCGGTGATCGACAGCAGGCGCTCGCGCCTGGCCGTCTCGTGCTCCTCCCCCTTGGCGGCCTTCTTGTGCTCGCCTATCTCCTTGCCCACCTCGGACGCAGAGAGCCCCTCAGGCACCTCTCACCGTCCTATGGGCGCTGGCTGCTGGGAACAATCGGCCTCCGATGCCATCTCTGGGGCCTGCGAGAGGCCACTGGAGGCGGGCAGTCTACCGGCGCCGCCGGGACGCTCTCACCTTTCCGGGGCGGGACATGGGATAATGGTCACATGCGGGGGAGGCAGAACATGGGACACGCTGCTCCGGTGCCCTCGGGTGCTCGTTCTCTTGACGGAGGCCGTGTTGGCTGACACGGCGGACCCAGACCCCCGCGAGGATCCAAGCTCGCCGGCGACCCCGGCGGAGGCTGCGACGCAGGTGCAGCCGGCGGTGCCGGCTTCAGGCCCGGCAGCCAAGCCGCACCGCGCTCACCGCGGGCTCGTGGCCGGGATACTGGTCGTGGCCTCGATCATCGGCGTGTTCGCCGTGCTCGCGGTGTGGGCCAACCGGCAGGTGCTGAACACCGACAACTGGACCACCACAAGCACGCGGCTGCTCGCCGACCCGAAGATCCAGGCAGCGGTCGGCGCGGTGCTCGTGAACGAACTCTTCAAGCAGGTCGACGTCGCGGACGAACTCAAGAAGGTCCTGCCCTCGGAAGTCTCGGGTCTCGCCGCCCCGGCCGCCGCCGGCCTTCGGGCGCTCGCCGGCCAGGTGGTCCCGCAGGTGCTCGCGACGGCACCCGTGCAGGAAGCGTGGCGCCAGGCGAACAAGACCGCGCAGGAGCAGCTCCTGCGCATCCTCAAAGGCGGTTCCAGCACCATCTCGACCGAAAACGGCGAGGTGACGCTCAAACTCCATCCGCTGCTGATGGAACTCGCGGCGCAGGTCGGCCTCCAGAAGCAGCTCGCGAGCGTCCAGTCCAAGCTCAAGGGCTCCACCGGTGAAACCGCCCGCGGCGCCGCCGAAGAAAAGCTCGGCGTCACGCTGCCGCCCCCGAGCGGCAACATCGTGATCCTGCGCTCCAGCCAGCTCAAGACAGCGCAGGACGCGGTCAAGGGGCTCAAAAGCCTCGCGATCGTCCTGCCGGTCCTCGCGATCGCCCTCTTCATCCTGGCTGTCGGGCTCGCGAAGGACTGGCGCCGCATCGCGCTGCGCACGACCGGATGGTGCTTCGTGGCCGTGGGCCTGGCCGCGGTCCTCAGCCGCCGCGTCCTCGGGAACGCGCTCGTGAACTCGGTGGTCAAGAACCCCGCCAACCGGGAAGCCGTCCATGACGCCTTCCAGATCGCGACGACGCTCCTGTACGACATCGCGATCGCTCTGATCACATACGGCCTCGTGATCGTCGTCGCTGCTTGGCTGGCGGGCAACACCCGTCCGGCAGGCGCCATCCGCAGGTCGCTCGCGCCGTCGCTGCGCGAGCACGTCGGCTACGTCTACGGCGCCGGCGCGATAGCGCTGCTGCTCGTGGTGATCTGGGGCCCGTTCCCCTCGACCAGACAGTTCCTGCCGATCCTCGGGTTCGCGATCCTGATCGCCCTCGGCATTCGCAACCTGCAGAGCACGACCGCGGTCGAGTTCCCCGACGCCCAGGTCGGGGACACGACGCGCGCACTGCGCGCCTGGTGGGCGTCAAGGCGCGGGCATCCACCGCCGGCCACCGGCTGACCTGAGTACCCCGGCTCAGATACCTTGCGGGCGGGCGGCCCGTACGTAGCAACCGTCCGACGCTTGTGAATATCCTCACCAACGACAGGGCTATCCCGCGGCCGTGGCAGTGCTTCCGCGGCGGGGATGGCGTTCCAATCAGAAAGGACGTTTCCAAATGGTCCTAGCGGCCAGCTACCCGTTCCTCGAAGTGTTCTGGACCATGCTGATCTTCTTCGCTTTCCTGATCTGGCTGTGGATCCTGATCACGATCTTCAGCGACCTCTTCCGCCGTCATGACACGTCGGGTTTCGCGAAGGTGTTGTGGATCATCTTCATCATCATCTTTCCGTACCTCGGCGCCTTCGTGTACCTGATCGCCGAGCACAAGGGGATGACCGAACGGTCGATCAAGGCGCAGACCGACGCCAAGAAGGAATTCGACCAGTACGTGCAGTCGGTTGCCACGCCCGCCGACCCGACCGAGCAGATCGCCAAAGCGAAGGGCATGCTCGACAGCGGCACGATCACGCAGGCCGAGTTCGACCAGATCAAGCAGAAGGCTCTCGCCGGCGCCTAGTGGCCCGGCGGGACACGGGGGCGGGGGCCGCGAGCCCCCGCCCGGGCCGACCCGCGCTACAGCCTGAACTTCAGGCCGCGCCCGGCGCGTCGGCGCTCGAGCAGCGAGGCCTCGATGGCACGCAGCAGCTCCTCGGTGCTGAGCGCCCCGCCGGATGCCTTGACGCCAGGCGTTTCGGCGTCCTCGCGCCACAGGGACTCCCCGGCGGCGTCGGTGCCGCGGAAGTACTGGCGGGGAACCCCGCCTTCCTCGTAGATGACGACGCGCTCTGCGCGACCCGGCTTCTTCCAGCTTGCCATGGCTTCAGATTATCTATCGAGCTCGGGCGGCCAAACGGACGGGTGGCACCTCATCGGCCCGCCCCGACACCGAAGCGTCCGTAGAAGTCGGCCTCCTGCCGGCCGAGCTCGGTGACGGGCTCGTCACCGTACATCCACTCTCTGGCTATCCGGTGCCAGTTCGCGCTCGCGCCCAGTTGCGCGAGCACCGCGAGCGTGAGCATCTCCATCCGGCGTCCGAAAAGGTGGTCGGGGCGCATGTCCTGATGGCGCATCTCCCCGAAGTAGCTCGAGCGCGGATCGGAGCTCTCGATCAGCACCTGCGTCGCGATCTGCGACGTCAGCTTCACGGGTTCATCAGCCGTCGTGTACCACCAGATCGCGTCCCTGACGAACGCGAGCAGGCGGTCGGGGTCGACCCGCTCGGGTTCCGGTAGGAACCCGTAGTCGGCGAGGATCTCGTGCAGCGCCTGTGCGTTGTCCTCCGCCACGGCGCGCTGGCACGCGAGCTCCATTTCGACGGGCTCGGCGTCCAGGCGCTTGAAGAGCCCGAAGTCGATGAATGCGACGCGGCCGTCCTCCATGAGGAGGAAGTTTCCGGGATGGGGGTCGCCGGAGAACTGCCGGTGGCGGTACAGGCAGCCCAGGAAGAAGCGGAAGATGATCTCCCCGATCCTGTCGCGCTCCTTCTGCGGGCGATTCTTGATCTCCTCGAAGCCGACGCCGGTGACGAAGTCGCTGACCATCACGCGACGGCGGGAGAGGTCGCTCACCACCTGAGGGATCACGATGAAAGGGTGGCCCGCGAAGATGCGGGCGAGCGAGCGTTGGTTCTGCGCCTCGAGCTCGTAGTCGAGCTCGTCGACGATCCGCTCGGTGATCTCGCGTGTGACCGCCTTCACGTCCATGCCCGGGGTCATCCGCTTGAACATCCGCATGATCATGTCCAGGTTCTGCAGGTCGGATCTGACGGCCTCCGCGACGCCCGGGTACTGGACCTTCACGGCAACCTCGCGCCCGTCCTCCTTGAGCGTGGCCCTGTAGACCTGCCCGATCGAGGCGGCCGCTATCGGCTCCTCGTCGAAGGAGGCGAAGACGGCGGAGATCGGCTCTTCAAGGTCCTCCTCGATGACGCGGCGCATCTGCTTGAAGGACACCGTCGGCGCGGCGTTGCGCAGCTTGGCGAGCTCCTGCTGGAACTCCTCGCGGTGCTCCTCGGGCACGAGCCCGACGTCAAGGAAGGACATGACCTGCCCCAGCTTCATCGCGGCGCCCTTCATGGTCCCGAGCACGGCGACGACCTGCTTCGCCGTCTCGAGCTGGCGCCGCGCGAGCGCCTCCTCGGAAGCCTCGTCGGTGCGCGTCACGTTGGCCGCGCGGGTACCGAGCCGCTTTACGGCCTCGCTCGCTGCGAGCGTCGCGACGGTTGCCGTGCGGCGGGCGCGCGAGGTCGGGATGTTCTCGTTCTCGCCAGCCACAGGACTCATGCTAGAACCGCGGGGCACCGGCGGTGCCGCGCATCACGCTGGGCGCTGCACCTGCGAGCCGGGGACGATGTCATCCGCGCCGTCCTCCCAGCGCACCCAGGCCTTCGTGCCGCCGTCGTAGTCGGAGCCCAGGAGCACGAGCGTCGCGGGCCTACCGAATGCGGTGCACTGCCCGGCTCCCTCGGGATCCAGCCCCCGCCAGACACGGATGAAGGGGTTGGAGTCCCACTCTCGCGCGACGGTGGTCGGCTCGGCGTGACCCGGCTCGATCACGGTGTCGGGCGGGAGCTCCATGAGCGTCCCCATGATCGAGTCGCGCAGGTCGGTGTAGGTCGTGTGCCCGGGGGCTTTGACGCCACCCACCGAGTCGCGGAACAGGGTGTCACCGGTGAACACCATCGCGCCCGCGCCGGCGAAGCCGCCCGGTCCTTCACGCGACTTGCCGCGAGCCACACCCGGGCGAGCCCCGCCCGCTCTCGGACTGACGAGGAACGAGAGCATCCCGGCGGTGTGGCCCGGCGTGCTGAGCGGCCTCACCTCGAGGTCCCCGAACCAGAGGGTCTCCCCCGCCTGGATGCTGCCGATGCCCTCGACGGCCGCGCGTCCCTCCTGCTCGCCGCCGGCGGCCGCCCGGATCAGCTCGCGCTCGACGGGGCTGATCAGAACCTCGACCTTCGGCCATCGCCTGCGCAGCTCCCCCACATCGCTGACATGGTCGAAGTGGTGGTGGGTGAGCAGCACGTGGGTCGGCTCCAGGCCCTGGCGGTCCGCCGCCTCGATCAGGGGAGCGACGGGGCCGCCCGCGTCGATGAAGAACGCGGGCCCACCGTCTCCGTCGGCGAGGAGGTAGGTGTTCGAGAGGAACTGGGGATGCATCGAGCGCTCGAGGATCACACGCTCATCCTTGCATGCGGCCGGGAGCTAACCCGCCAGCAGGCGGGCCAGGCCGTTGAGATACGACTCGTCGCCGACGTCGCGACGCCACTCGAGCTCGGGCACGCTGGCGGCGCACGCGACGACGCGCTCGCGCGCCTGCTCGAGGGTCGCTGCTGTGCTCGCGAGCGCCACCGCCCGCGAAGTGCCGACCGTCCTGTAGCGGTCACCGTCGATCTGCACCGCAGAGGAGAAGAAGACGCTCGTGCCCAGCGACTCGATGCGCTCGCGCTCCAGGGTGAAGTCGCGCGCGGGCCCGGGCCTCAGCGCATAGTCCGGAGAGACGAGGTAGAGGACGACCGATGCCTCATCGCGCAGCCTGACATCGCCGTCCGCCAGGCTCCCGGATGCCAGGCGCTCCATCACGGCGGGCCAGCTGCCCTCGAACAGGCTCATGATGTTCATGCACTCGGGGTCGCCGAAGCGCGCGTTGAACTCGATCACCTTCACGCCGTCCGCCGTCGCGAAGAAGCCGCTGTTCATGACGCCGGTGAAGTGCCTGCCCTCGTCGGCGAGGCGCTCGATCACGCGCTGGATGATCGAGCAGGCCTGCTCGTAATGGCCGGGGGTCATGAACGGCAGGACCGGGGACGCCATCGTCAGCGAGCCCATGCCGCCGGTGCCGGGGCCCTCGTCGCCGTCGAACCGGTAGGGGAAGTCGTATGTCGACGGAGGGAAGATGACCGTGCGTCCGTCGCTGATCGCCTGGATCGTGAACTCGGCCCCGTCGATCTTCTCCTCGATCAGCACGGACTCCCGGCCGCCGCCTCGCTCGAGCAGTTCGACCGCATAATCCTCGGCCTCGCGCGTGCCGGCCAGGTGGGGGCCCATCACCTTCACGCCCTTGCCCCCCGTCAGACCGGATGGCTTGACGACGACGGGCGTGGACCCGAACGACGCGATCGCCTCGTGCACCTGAGCCGGCTGGCGCACGACGCGCAGCAGCGGCACCGCCTCGGGTGCGATACCGGCGAGCAGCGAACGCGCATAGGTCTTGTTCCACTCGATCTCGGCTCCGGCGCGCGTCGGGCCGACGGCCTGCGTGCCCTGCGCCATGAGCGCGTCCACCACACCGGCCTCGAGCGGTTCATCGGCGCTGACCATCGCGATGTCGATCTCGTGTGCGCGCGCGAAGGCGGCCACGGCGCGGGCGTCGCAGACGTCGCCGACCTCGTGGCCGCCTCCGGAGCGCGCAGCGTGGCGGACGATCGACGGGTTCTCGTGACCGACGAACGCGTGCAGCTCGCTGTGGTCGGCCATCCGGGCCGCGAGCGCGCTCTCGCGTCCCCCGTGTCCGACGATCATCGTTCTCACGCGGGCCAGTCTAGACTCAGGCTCATGAACCTCATCCACACGTGCTACCGGATCACCGACATCGACCGCTCGGTGGCCTTCTACGAGGCCCTCGGCTTCCAGGAGATCGGGCGCATCCCGATCCGGGAGGAGGCGGTGAACGTGTTCATGGGCATACCGGGCGACGGCGACATGCCGCGGCTGGAGCTCACGTACAACTTCGGCGTCGACCACTACGAGATCGGCACCGGCTACGGGCACATCGCGATCACATCGGACGATCTCGACGGAACCCTCGAGCGCCTGAGCGCGCAGGGCATTGCGCCCGAGAAGCCGCCGTACTCGATCCGGGAGGGCGGCTCGCGGCTGTGCTTTGTGAGGGATCCCGACGGCTACCGGATCGAGATAATTGAGAAGTCGTAGGTCCGGATCGGGCTGGCCCGCGGCTGTGATGTCTAACGCGTGTACATAGCCGGCCGGAAGCGCGGCTCGGGGATCGGCCTGCCGGCGTCGCGCGCAGCCGCGAGCCAGGCCTGCTTGGCGCGCTCGAGCTCAGCCGCGGCCTCCCCGTGAGTCACCCCGAGCGCCGAGCATGCCTCAAGATCCGGGATGTCGGCTACGTAGCCGGCGTCCTCGTCGCTGTAGAAGACATTGATGTGGTGGTCGCTCTTGGCTTATGCCTCTGCCCCAGACCGTCACGCTCGAGCAGCCGCATCAACTGACGAAGTTGGTAGGGCTTGGCCTATCCACGTTGGCCAGGTCGCCACGCGCGAGACGTTTGAGGAGCTTGCGCTCGCCCACGCAAGGACCGTAGAAGTCGCCTGGGATGGGACGCGGTCGTCCGGGTGTACAGCTGGTGAGGCGAGAAGGTCATCGAGACCCGCGAGTACCGGACGAAGGACGAAGCGCTACGGTCGCCGGGGTCCTGCGTCGAGCCGTAGGTCGCCGGGCGCCAGGGCATGGAGTGAGCTGCAGATCGGTCGATACCCGACGGCTACCGGATCGAGATCATCGAGCGGTCGTAGTGCGTGGCTCTCGCTCGGGTAGGGTCGGGTTTCCACGCACGCCGACCAAGGGAAAGCCGTGAGCGAGCGGAACATCGATTTCGTCAGGGCTGTCTATGGCGCGTTCGCCCGGGGCGACTGCCGTCCGTACTCGAAGCGTTCAGTGACGAGGTTGAATGGTTCGAGGCCGCGGGCATGCCGGACGGGGGTCTCGAGCGTCGCAGCCCCGCGCGGGGATGACTGACGCGAACCGGCCGCCGGGAGCGCTCTCGTCGGAGCTCGTGCTGCTCAGGCCTGTTGGTGTGCGGGAGATGGCCGCGATCCTTCGCGGCGCACCGGATCCCGAGCTTCCGTGGGAGGAGGGCTTTCCTGCGTCGCCGCTGCTCGACTTCCTGGGAAAAGCCGCATCCGACCCCAGCTACCTGGGGCCGTTCTACGCCTACCTGATCGTCCGCGCCTCGGACGGTCTGGCCGTGGGCGACGCGGGCTTTCACGGGCCGCCGCGACCCGACGGCGAGCTCGAGGTCGGCTACGCGCTGGTGCCGAAGGCCCGCGGCGCGGGCCTTGCGACGGAGGCGGTCCGGCTCCTGCTCGGATGGGCGTGGCGTCAGCCGGAGGTGAGAAGGATCGTCGCACGCGTCGATGAGGGCAACGGGGACTCCGAGCGTCTCCTGCGGCGGCTCGGCTTCAAGTTCGCCGGGGCGCAGAACGGCATGAGACGGTTCGCGCTCGATCCCCGCCCCGCCATGTCCCCGAGCGAGTAGCGCGAGCGAGGTCCCGTGGCCCGCGCCGCGTCGACGGTATCTTGACCGCGTGCCCAACCCGGCCACACCATGAGGGCGCTGGAACGCCTCTCCAAGCCCCAGTACATCTACCGTCCGAGCCAGATCCTGCGCCGGATGCGGCTCGGCGACGAGGCCGAGATCGTGGTCCCCACGCCCTGGGGCTGCCCGCTGCTGGTCGCTCAGGAGGACACGATCGGCGCCGGGATCGCGAGGATGGGGGTCCACGAGCTCGCCGTGTCCGAGACGATGTGGCGGCTGGCGGACCGGGAGGATCTCGCGCTCGATGTCGGCGCCAACGTGGGCTATTTCGCAGGACTGCTCGCCCGCAGGGTCAGTGAGGTCATCGCCTTCGAGCCGAACCCCCAGCTCTACCGGTTCATCGCCGGGAACATCGAGCGGTGGGACGTCGCGGACCGGGTGACGCTCGACACCCGCGCAGCCTCGGACTCTGACGGCACGGCGGTTCTGCACCTGCCCGCCGACTTCGAGAGCAACTACGGCATCGCGACCCTCGAGCCGGGCGCCGACACAATCTCGCACGAGGTCCCGACCGTCCGCCTGGATGAGGTGATCGCGGGCCGCCGGGTGGGGATCCTGAAGCTCGACGTGGAGGGCCATGAGCTGAGCGTGCTGCAGGGAGCCGGCGGCTCGCTGCGCGACGGGCTCATCCGCGACGTCTTCTTCGAGGACCACCGGCCGCTGCCCACCGCCGTCTCGAGCCTCCTCGAGGCCAACGGGTTCGCGATCAACGGCATCGAGGAGCGACTGTCGGGTCCCGTCCTCACACCCGAAGGTCACGTCCCCGAGGGCTGGGATGCGCCCACATATCTCGCGACCCGCGACCCGGAGCGGGCCGCGCGTCTCATGGGCCGGCGAGGCTGGACGTGCCTGCGCTCGGCGCGCCGGGCGGGCTGAGCGCCTCCCGCCGGAACCACTCCGGGAATTCGTCAGGCGCCGGCGGCCGCCGCCCTCACCGTGGAGAGAGCGTCGCTGAGCATGAGGAGCTCGTCGAGCATCGCATCCGCGGCCTGCTCCATCACCTCGTTGGCCTGGACCTCCCCGTCGTCGTCGATGAACTGCGCGACAAACGGGATCGAGACGGCGGCGGCCGTCGGGTATACGCGCAGTGTCGTCACCACCTGCTTGGCCATCTGCACGGCGCGCGTGCCTGCAGATATGCCGCCGTAGGAGACGAACCCGCACGGCTTCAAGCTCCACTCGCTGTGCAGGAAGTCGATCGCGTTCTTCAGCGGAGCCGACATTCCGTAGTTGTACTCGGGGGTCACGAAGACGAACGCGTCGGCTGCAGAGACTCGCGCGCTCCAGTCCTTCGTGTGCTGGTGGGTGTACTGCTTCAGCCGGGGGTGGTTCGGCTCGTCGAGGAACGGCAGATCGATCTCCGCCAGATCGGCGAAATCGACCTCGAAGGCTCCGTGGGCGCGGGCGCGGGCGTCGAACCACTGTCCGACGGGCAGGCCAACACGGCCCGGCCGGGTGCTGGCGATGATGATCATGAGGGTAGGCATGTCGGGGACTCCGTTCGCAGTGGGGGGCAGCGGCGCTGGCGCTGCAAATCTAGTACTCGCCGCGCTACTCTCCGGTTGCGATGACGGACACGGGCAAGATCGCGAAGAACCTCGAGCGTTTCGCCCAGGCGATCGCGGCGCATGACCGCGAGAACCCGACGCACACGGCGTACGGGATCGGTCTCGCGCATTTCGACATGGAGCGCCTCGGTCTCGAGGAGGGCGAGGAGATCCTGCCCGGCATCAGGCTCGAGGCGGACGGCGGCGTGACCGGCAACTTCCGGGTGCTGTGCGACGGCGAGCACGAGCAGGAGGGCCTCACCGAGGAGGAGGAGCAGGCCGTCGACGCGATCGCGACGCAGGCGCTCCCCGCCATCGCTCCCGGCCTCGGCGCCGGGCCGCGCGAGTACTGACGCAGAACTGCCGGCTAGAGCCGCGTGGCTCAGCTGCCGACGCGCGGCGGCTGAACATTTGCGCGCTCGGCGATCACGAGCACGAGCCGTTCGATCGTCGGGCAGCTGAGGCCGTGGCGGGCTCCCGCGCGCAGCACGGACCCTGGGATCGCGTCCAGCTCCGGGGGGCGGCCGGCCGCGATGTCGCGCTGCATCGAGCTGCCGAGGGTCGCATGGGCGTCCTCGAGCTCGCGCACGGCGCGCTCGGGCGGTATGTCGGCCCCCTCGGCCTGCGCGACGGCGCAGGCCTCCTCGATCGCGCCGACGAGGTCAGCGCGCAGGGAAGGGGTCGAGCGGATCTCACCCAGGAGCTTGTCGTATGCGCTCGTGGTGCAGGCGAGCGCGTTCAGCCGCACCAGCTTGGACCACATCACCTGCGGCTCTGAGTCAAGGACCCTCGCGGGCACGCCCGCCTGCGTCAGCGTCTCGGCGAGGGCGAGCATCGCGGGTTCGAGACGGGGTGCGCCCGCCATGTCGATCCGCAGGAACGGGCTGGTGTGCACGACCACTCCCGGCTCGGGCCGGTCGGCCTCCACGCGGATCGTGCCTGCGGTGACGGTGGACGGCTCGAACCGCTCCCTGAGCACCGCGAGGTGATCGAGGCCGTTGAGCAGCGGCAGCACGAGCGCGGGCTCGCATTCGATCCGCTCCAGCGCCGGCGCGAGCCCGGCCGCCTTCGTGGCGACGATGAGCGCCTCGGGCGGCTCGCGCAGGCTATCCGCGGCAGGCGGACGGGCGATGAAGTCTCCGAGGGTGACGCTGCTGACGCGCAGTCCGTTCTCGTTGATCACCGCGGCGGTGCTCGGCTGCGCGATAACTATCACCTGCTCGCCGGCGCGGTGCAGGGCGCCGGCGAGCAGGCCGCCGACACCGCCGGGTCCGAGCACGGCGATGCTCATACCCATGGGTCGATCAGCACGCCCGGGTTCATCACGCCCGCCGGATCGACGGCCTCCTTCGCGCCCTCCAGGGCGCTGGCGAAGGGATCGGGACGCTGGCGGTCATACCAGGGGCGGTGGTCACGCCCGACGGCATGGTGGTGGGTGATCGTGCCGCCCTCCGCGATGATCGCGTCCCCGACCGCCTGCTTGACGGCGTCCCACTGCTCGACCTCCTGCCCCCTGACGGCGGGCGCTAGGACCGTGAAGTAGGGCGCGGGACCGTCCGGGTAGACATGGGTGAAACGGCAGAAGACCCTCCCGTGCTCCCCGCAGGACTCGGCGAGCGCCTGCTCGGCGGCGGCGGTGACGCGTCTGTGGAAGACCGGAAAGCGGTCCCATGTCACCGCGGTCTCGAACGTCTCCGCGAGGATGCCGGCGGCGACGAGCACATCCCGCATGAACGGGGCGCCGAGGAATGCCTCGCGCCAGGAGCTGACGGAGTCGGCGCCGGCACCGGAGCCGGCCTCGTCCGCCGACCCTCCGTGCTCCCTGCATATGACCAGGGCCCGTGCCATCGCCTCGTCCACGGGATGGTCGGCGGACTCGAACCCCAGCACGAGAAGGGCGTCCCCGCCGTCGGCTGCCATCGTCAGCTGCGCCTCGCCCGAGTCCAGCAGACGGCAGTTGGCGGGGTGAAGGCCGGACTGCGAGATCGCGCGCACGCAGTCGGTCGCGGCCGTGAAGCTGGGGAAGCGCACGCCCGCGGAGCGCCGCTCTGTCGGGCGGGGCTGAACCCGGACCCATGCCTGTGTGATGACCCCGAGCACACCCTCCGACCCGGCGAGCATCCCGTCCGGGGAGATCCCGGCACCCGAGCCCGGCAGGCGCCTGGACTCCCAGACGCCGATCGGTGTGATCGCGCGCACCGACTCGACGAAGTCCTCGATATGCGTCCACACGGTCGCGAAGTGGCCGCCGGCGCGTGTCGCGATCCATCCTCCGAGGGTCGAGAACTCGAAGGACTGCGGGAAATGGCGCAGCGTGAGCCCCGACTCCCCGAGCTCCCGCTCGAGCGCGGGGCCGAACGCTCCCGCCTGGATCCGTGCGGCGCGGGAGACATCGTCGATCTCGAGCACGCGCCCGAGCTCGCCGAGATCCAGCGAGAGCGTGCCGTTGTAGCCCGGCCCGGTGTCGGGTGTGACGCCGCCCACGACAGACGTGCCTCCGCCGTAGGGGATCACCGCCACCCGCTCGCCCGAGCACCACTCGAGGACGCGCTCGATGTCGCCCTCGTCACGGGGCCTGGCCACGAGGTCAGGAGGGAACTCGAAATCGCCGTTGAAGCCGCGAACGAGGTCCGAATAGGACTTCCCGAGCGCATGGCAGGCGCGCGCGTGGGTGTCATCTGTGCAGATCGCCGAGAGCGCGGCGGGAGCGCAGATGCGCGGGGGCGCCAGCGTGACCCGCTCGATCGGCACGGGCTCCCTGACCTCGCCGAGCGGCAGACGCATGTGCTCGGCGAGAGCGACAGCCGACGCCCTGACGTGATCGATATCGGGCTGCTGGTCCTCATAGCCCCAGCCCCAGTGCTTTCGCCTGCGAGTGTTCACCGGCAGCGAGTCTATTCCCGTGGGCGATCGCGCCACCCTCATCGGAGCGAGCCGCCATTCAATAGCCTTGTGTTGTGTCAGCGAGATCCGTCCAGCCGAACCAGGCACCTGAGATCCTCGCGCGGGGCCCGTGGGAGATGAGTGACATCAGCGGGGTCTGGCTCAGCGACGAGTACCGGCCGTCGCCGACCAAGACGCGCGCGGCGGACGACGCGATCCGCGAGCTGCACGATCGTGGATCGCCCAGTCACGACGGCCTGGCCGCGCGCCTGGTCTCATATACCGAGCGGGAGGGCGGGATCTCGATCGAGATGCAGCCGTTGCGCTGGGCGCTGCGCCTCGTCGGCGAGGACGCGTCGCAGAGCATGGCCGCGCTGTGCGTGACGCGCTCGGCCGACGGACGCTGGCTTGCCGGCCGGCGGGCGCCGTGGGTCGCATCCTGGGCCGGCCGCTGGGCGCTCGGCGCCGGCGGCGCGGTAGACGTCGGGGAGAGTCCGGCGGACACGCTCGTGCGCGAGCTGCAGGAGGAGTGGGCGGTCGCTCCCGAGCGCGTCCGGGGAGAGGCGCTGCTGCGCCTGCCCCACCAGCTCGTGATGTTCGTCGGGCAGGCATGGCTCGCCGACGGGGCGCAGGACTCTGTCACCCCGGACCACGAGCACGACGAGTATGCATGGTGGCCGAGCGATATCGACGATTGGCCGGCCGAGGGCGAGACGCTCGCCACCATGGCGCGCTGGCTGTCCGCGTGAGCGCCCCGCTGCGCCCGGCGGCAGGTCCGCTCACGTTCAAGCGCCTGAAGTGGACTTCCTTCACCCATTCGTGTGTCTATCTCGCGCTGCTGGTGAGCGCGTTCGTGATCGGCAAGCCCGAGCCGGAGACGTTCGTCCTCGGCATGTCGCACGGGCTCCTGTGGATCTTCATGTCGCTCGCGTGCATCACGGCCGCCCGGATGCGCGTCGTATCGCTCCGCCTCGCCGTCGCGGTCGCAGTGCTCGGCGGGATCGGCCCTTTCTTCGGCAGCTACGAGTTCGTGCGCGAGCAGCGCCAGCGCGATACGGACCAACCCGCAGCCACCGCGTGAGCCGCTCCGACACGTCCTTTGACACGCGCTTCACATGGCAGACTGCTCACGGTTTGATGTTGTTGCCGCCGGCGCGAGAACGCTAGAGTGAGGAACCGATGGCACAGGCCGACACGGCTCAGCAGATAATCGACGTTGTCACCCCTGCAGCGGGCGAGTCGGTCACAGAGGGAACGATCCTTGAATGGCACGCGAAGGTCGGCGATGCGATCAAGGTCGATGAGACGATCGTCGAGATCTCAACCGACAAGGTCGACGTCGAGCTGCCCTCGCCGGCCACCGGCACGGTCACCGAGATCCTCGTGCAGGAGGGCGACACCGTCACCGTCGGGCAGGTCATCGCGCGAATCGCCGTGGGGGTCGCCTCCAACGGCTCGGGCCCCGCGGCCTCCGGTAACGGCCATGGCAACGGCGCATCCGCGTCTTCGCCTGCCGCTCCGCAGGAGACCGCACCCGCCGAGGCGGCCGCCGCGCCGGCCGATGCCACGGCGCCCACAACCGGGGGCGCGCAGATCGTCGATGTCCTCACACCGGCAGCGGGCGAGTCGGTAACGGAGGGCACGATCCTTGAATGGCACGCGAAGGTCGGCGATCCGATCAAGGCCAACGACACGATCGTCGAGATCTCAACAGACAAGGTCGACGTCGAGCTGCCCTCGCCGGCCACCGGCACGGTCACCGAGCTGCTCGTCCAGGAGGGCGACACCGTGACGGTGGGCCAGGTCATCGCGCGGATCGCCGTCGGCGCGGCCGACGGCTCGGCGCCCGGGTCCTCGGGCAACGGCCACGGCAACGGCGGCGCCGCTGCGCAGCCCGCCCCGCCGGCCGCGGACCAGGCCGACGGCGTCAAGGTCTCCCCCGTCGCGGCACGTGCCGCAGCGGTCGAGGGCGTCAGCCTGTCGGGCGTCTCGGGCAGCGGCCCCGCAGGGCGCATCACGAAGGCCGACGTGCTCTCCGCCGCCGGCGGCAACGGAGCCGGCTCGAGCACCGCCGCAGGCCCGGAGGCGCAGCTGATGAAGGGCGGCGCAGCGGCCCTCGCGCGCTACATGGACCAGTCCCTGTCGATCCCGACCGCCACGAGCTTCAGGACGCTCACGGTGACGGTCCTCGACGGGCGCAGACGCGAGCTCAAGGCCGCCTCGCGGAAGGTCTCCTTCACGCACCTGATCGCCTACGCGATCGTTCGCGCCGCGTCGGAGATGCCCGTGATGGCCGACCACTTCGCGGAGGTGGACGGCAGGCCGCACCGCATGGTCGATGGGCAGGTGAACCTCGGGCTCGCCGTCGACGTCGAGAAGAAGGACGGCTCCAGGACGTTGATGGTCCCGGTGATCTCGGACGCGGGCCGGATGAGCTTCCAGGAGTTCCTCTCCTCCTACGACGCCCTCGTCGAGAAGGCGCGGACCAACACCCTCACCGCAGACGACCTGGTCGGCGCGAACATCACCCTCACCAACCCGGGCGGCCTGGGCACGATCGCCTCGGTTCCGCGGCTGATGGGCGGGCAGGGCACGATCGTCGCCACCGGCTCGATCGCCTACCCGGTCGGCCTTGGCAACATCGGAGCGGAAATCGGCGCGGAGAAGGTCATGACGATGACCTCGACCTACGACCACCGCATCATCCAGGGCGCGGAGTCGGGACGGTTCCTGGCCCGGATCGAGGAGTACCTGCAGGGCGCGGACGCGTTCTACGAGGACCTGTTCGCCTCGCTCGGCGTGGAGGCCGGGCCATCTCCGGCGCCCCCGGTCCGCGCCGCCGCCCCGGCGCCCGTCAGCGAGGCGCAGATCACCTCCACCGGAGGCGAGAAGGTGCTGCAGGCCGTTCAGGCCGCGAGCACACTCGTCGGACGCGTGCGCAGCCACGGCCACCTCGCGGCGCACCTCGACCCGCTCGGCTCCGAGCCGGAGGGCGACCCCGGCCTTGACCCGGAGGCGCTCGGCCTGACCACGGAGATCCAGGCGATGATCCCCGCGAAGATCTTCCAGATGTATGTCCCGGGCAGGACGCTCGCGGATGCCCTCCCCCACCTGCGAGAGACGTACTGCGGGACGATCGCCTACGAGATCGAGCACATCGCGTCCCACCGCCAGCGCGTCTGGCTGCGTGAGCACATCGAGTCGGGCGCATACCGCCAGCCGCTCAGCAGTGAGGAACAGCGCACGATGCTCAAGCGCCTCGTCGAGGTGGATGCTCTGGAGCGGTTCATGCACAAGGCCTACCTCGGCCAGCATCAGTTCTCGATCGAGGGGCTGGACATGACGGTCCCGATGCTCGACGAGCTGATCCAGCTCTCGGCGGGCATCGGCGCCCAGGAGGTCGTGGTGGGGATGGCCCACAGGGGCCGGCTGAACGTGCTCTCGCACAACCTCGGCAGGGCGTACGACACGATCTTCGCCGAGTTCGAGGGAGCGTCCACGCTCGAGGCCGTGACCACCATCCCCCAGGGCGGCACCGGCGACGTCAAGTACCACCACGGCACCCAGGGGACCTACCAGCTTCCGGCAGGCGGGACGATCCGCGTCAACCTCGAGTCCAACCCGAGCCACCTCGAGTACGTCTCACCGGTGGTCGAGGGCGCGACCCGCGCCGCGCAGACCTCCCGCCAGGGCCCGCATGCGTTCCAGAACACGAACGCCGCCGTGCCGATCGTCATCCACGGCGACGCGTCGTTCCCGGGCCAGGGCGTCGTCTCCGAGACGCTGAACCTGCAGGCCCTCGACGGCTACAAGGTCGGCGGCACCGTCCACATCATCATGAACAACCAGATCGGGTTCACGACCGACCCCGACGACTCGCGCTCCACGCGCTGGGCATCGGATCTCGCGAAGGGCTTCGACGTCCCGATCATTCACGTGAACGCCGACGACGTGCCGGCGTGCGTGAGCGCCGTCAGGCTCGCGTTCGCGTTCCGTCAGGAGTTCGGCCACGACGTTCTCATCGACCTGATCGGCTACAGGCGCTTCGGGCACAACGAGTCCGACGAGCCGGCCTACACCCAGCCCGAGATGTACGCGAAGATCAAGAGCAAGAAGCGGGTCGCCGACCTCTGGGCCGACCGGCTAGTGGCCGAAGGCGTCGTCTCGCCCGAGGAGGTCGAGCGCCAGGCCCAGGCGGTGTGGGACAACCTCACCCTCCTGCACCAGCGTCTGAAGGCGAAGATCGCCGCCGCCGCCGAGCACGGCGGGGAGCACACCACCGGCGAGTACCAGCTCGACCGCACGCCGAGCCCCGAGGTCGAGACGGCGGTCCCCGCCGCGCGCCTGCGTAGCCTCGGCGAGGAGCTCCTCACGGTCCCCGACGAGTTCACCGTTCACCCGAAGCTCGTCAAACAGCTCGAGCGCCGGCGCGAGGCGCTCGAGGACCAGACCCCCGGCGCAACCGGGATCGACTGGGCCCACGCCGAGGCGCTCGCGTTCGCCTCGCTGCTCACCGAGGGCACACCGCTGCGGCTCTCCGGCCAGGACACCGAGCGCGGAACCTTCAGCCAGCGTCACATGGTCCTGCACGACGCCAAGACCGGCCAGACCGTATGCCCGATCCAGACGCTCCCGGACGCGATCGCGCCGCTGGAGCTGCACAACAGCCCCCTCTCGGAGCTCGCGTGCCTCGGATTCGAGTACGGATACAGCCAGGAGGCACCGGAGACGCTCGTGTTGTGGGAGGCCCAGTTCGGCGACTTCGTCAACTCCGCGCAGGTGATCATCGACCAGTTCATCGTCTCGGGCCTGGCCAAGTGGGGCCAGACGTCACGGCTGACGCTGCTGCTCCCCCACGGATACGAGGGCTCGGGCCCGGAGCACTCCTCCGCTCGCCTCGAGCGGTTCCTGCGCAGCGCCGCCGAGGGCAACATCCGTGTCGCGAGCCCCACCACACCCGCCCAGTACTTCCACCTGCTCAGACGCCAGGCACGGATCGCCAAGCAGCGCCCGCTCGTCGTGATGACACCGAAGTCGCTGCTTCGGCTGCCCCAGGCCGCGAGCTCGATCGCCGACATGGCGGAGGGAACCCGTTTCGAGCCGATCCTCGCCGAGCCCGGTGTGCAGGACGAGCAGGTCACACGCCTGGTTCTGTGCACGGGCAAGATCTACTACGACCTCGTCGGACACCCGGAACGCGCATCGCACGCGGGCCTGGCAGTCGCACGGGTCGAGCTCCTGTACCCGTTCCCGGAAGCGCAGATCCTCGAGCTGATGGGCCGCTATCCGAACCTGCGCGAGGTGCTCTGGGTCCAGGAGGAGCCGCGCAACATGGGCGCCCGCGCGCACATGTTCCCGAGGCTGATGCAGATCATGCCCGAGGAGATGCACTTCGGCTACGTGGGCCGTCCCGAGCGCGCGAGCCCGGGCGAGGGCTACCCCGCGGCGCACATCGATGAACAGAACCGGATCGTCACGACGGCGATCGATCTGCGCCAGCCGATCTCCCAGTACCCGCGCAAGACCCCCGGCGAGCGCTGATGGGCGCTCTCTGGCGCCGGTTCAGGGAGATCATGCGCCAGCGCAAGCGCAAGCGCCAGCTCGGCGCCTGATCAGCGCCCTTTCCAGACCGGGTCGCGCTTCTCCTTGAACGCGGCTGCTCCCTCGCGCGAGTCCTCGGAGCCGAACACGGGGCCGGAGATCGCTCCCTGCTTCTCCCACATCTCGGCGCTGCTCCAGTCGAACTGTTCCTGCAGGATCTGCTTGGAGGCGATCAGCGCGAGCGGACCGTTCTTGGCGAGCCGGCCGGCGAGCTCGAGCGCGCCGTCCACGGCACCGCCGGGCTCGGCGAGCGTGTTCACGAGACCGAACTCGTGAAAGCGCTCCGCGGGCATCGTGTCCCCGGTCAGGGCGAGCTCCATCACCACGTGGTAGGGCATGCGCCGCGGCATCCTCAGAAGCGCCCCGCCGGCCGCGACCAGCGAGCGCTTGGCCTCGGGTATGCCGAGCTTCGCGCCCTTCGCGGCGACGATCAGATCGCACGCGAGCGCGATCTCGAGGCCCCCGGCGACCGCGAAACCCTCGATCGCGGCGATCAGCGGCTTGCGTGCGGAGCGCTGCGCGATCCCTGCGAAGCCGCGGTCGCCATACCACGGGGACTCGCCCCTGACGAACGCTCCGAGATCCATGCCCGCGCAGAAGAAGCCGCCCGCCCCTGTCAGCACGCCCACCGACAGTCCCTCGTCGCCGTCGAGCTCGTCCAGGGCGTGCGCGAGACCCTCGGCGAGCGCTGCGTTGACGGCGTTGCGGACCTCGGGCCGGTTGAGCGTGATCAGCAGTACGTTCCCGCGCCGCTCGGTGAGGACGGGCTGCTCGGCGTCTGTGAGGTCGGCGGTCATCGGGCGCTCTCTCCTTTGTCGGGGAGAGGGAGCCTATCTGCGCAGGGACGCTTCAGGCAGCGAAAAGGCGCAGGTCGGGCTCGCGGTCCCCGCGCAGCACATCGGGGTCGACCTCGACACAGTCGATTCCGCGCGAGAGCGCCAGGACCCGTGCCTGCGGCTTGATGCTCTGCGCCGCCAGGATGCCCCTGCACGAGCCCATGGCGGGATCCCTGCGTATGCGCTCCAGGTAGCGGGTGAGCTGCTCGACAGCGTCGATGTTCGCGATCCGCTTGATCTCGACCGCGATCCACTCGTCCTGCTCGTCGCGGCACATCAGGTCCACCGGGCCGATGTCCGTGGGCCACTCGCGCCTGACGAGCCGCAGGCCCTCCCCGCACCACTGCGGTGCGCCCGCGAGCAGCTCCTGAAGCTCGCGCTCGATTCCCTCCTTCTCGAGCGAGGCGAGGACGTCGAGCTCGTGCTCCACGTCGGAGAGCACGACGTCGATCGCGATATCCAGACGCTCCTCCCCCGAGCGCCGGCGCACGGTCAGAGCGCTCAGATCGCCGTCGGGGCCGACCTCCTGTTCGACCACGGTCGGCGGGATCATCCAGTTCAGCGGCTTGACGTTCGGGCCGCCGCCGTCGGCCCAGACCATGAAGGTCCCGTCGCCCTTGATCATCAGCAGCCGCACCGCGCGGGGAAGCACGGTGTTCAGGCGGCCGGAGTAGGAAACCTCACAGCTGGCTACGATCAGGCGCATCCTCGGACGGTACCGTCTGGACCGGATCCAAGATTTCGCCTGCGACAGGAGCGGGCGGCGCCGCGGGCGGCTGCTGCACGCCCTGCCCGACGGCCTCGCGGAACTCCCGGATCCCCGCACCCAGCGCCCGCGTCAGCTCGGGAAGCCGTTTCGGCCCGAGCACGATCAGCGCGACGATCGCGATGAACAGGATGTGGACAGGATTCTCGATGCCCATCTGCATCAGGCTAGCGCCCCGGGGGACCGCCGGTGCCCCCCCTACGCTCTTCGCCTATGGCACAGGAGGTGCAGCAGCGCGGGCGCGTCTACCCGCCACCGCCGGGGATCGAGCGCGTCTGGCCCGCGCAGCTGACGGCCCTCGTAGCGATAGCGCTGCAGATCACGCTGCCGAACCGGCTCACTGCGGGCCCGCCATGGCTGCTGCCGTCCCTGGAGACGGCGCTCGTCGTCCTGCTCGTCATCTCCACGCGGCGGATCAGGCTCGAGGATGACCATCCCGGCCGGCGTGTCCTTGCGATCGTGATGATCGCGCTGGTGAGCGCAGCGAACATCCTCTCGCTCTACCTGCTCACCCACTACCTGCTCCACAACGATGTATCCAACGGCCACGAGCTGATCGGCGCCGGGCTGCTGATCTGGCTGACCAATTTCCTGATCTTCTCGCTCTGGTACTGGGAGCTCGACCGCGGAGGGCCGGGGGTGCGCGCGGCCGGCAGGGACCGGGCGCCCGACTTCCTGTTCCCGCAGATGGCGGACGACCGCATCGAGCCGCTGGACTGGCGCCCGCACTTCGTCGACTACCTGTACGTGTCGCTGACGAACGCGACCGCGTTCTCGCCGACGGACACGATGCCGCTGACGCCGATGGCGAAGGGCGTCATGGGCGCGCAGTCGCTCGTCTCGCTCGTGACGATCGGCCTGATCGTCTCCCGCGCCGTCAACATCCTGTAGCGGCGGTCAATGGCGGGGGCACGGTGCCGTGTACTGCACGTCCACGGTCTGCTGCGCGAGGCCGCCGAGCGCGGCGAACGTCAGCGCCGTCCTGACCTGGAACCCCGCCTTCGGGCAGCTCGCGGGGACCGTGCCGTAGTAGACCGGCCTGCCGTGGATGCGGATCGCGGCACCGACCATGACGGTGATCCTCTCGACCGAAGCGTCGGGGGCGCCGGGGACCGTTTCGACGAGCGGCACCTGTGAGATGAGCACCGGGCCGCTGCCGCCGGCGCCGGCGATGTTTTCGTAGGTCGCCGTCGACGGGATTTCCAGTGACACCGGATCGTGGCCGGAGGTGAAGAACTCGAGTCCGCCGCCGGGCGCGAAGAACGATTCGAGGCTGGCTTCCTCCGGGACGCGCGTGCCGCCGAAGGCCACGATGCCCTGAACCGTCCCGGGCGGGCCGGCATGTGAGCCGGCAGGACACCTCGACGGTTCCCTTTCGACCAGGACCGTCTCGGCGGAACATGTGGGAAAGCCTGCGGGGTGAAGCCTGGTGCCCGCGGGGAGGTAGAAGCGCACTCCGATCAGCGGTGGCGGGAAACCGCCGTATTCGGTTCCGGAGATCCTGTATTCGACCTGCAGCGCCGCCCCGGCGCCGTACCTGTAGCCGGTGCCGGGGAACCCAGTGATCGGCACGGGGAGGACTTTGAACAGCACTTCCGGAGCGCCGTACGCGGGCGGCGCCAGCGCGAGCGCTGCAAGCGCGAGAGCGGCAAGAATGCTCAGCGGACTGCGCATCGGCTCCGTCCTTCCGGGTGAACCCGGAGATCGTAGTGCGCGAGAGGGTGCCGTGTGGGCGGCTGCCTATATCGTTCGCGCGCGATGGGACAGATCGAGGACCGCCTGCGGGAGCTCGGGATCGCCTTGCCCGCGCTGTTCGCTGCACCCGGAGCCGCGCAGATGAGCTTCGAGCTCGTGCACGTTTCAGATGGGCTCGCCTACATCTCCGGCCACGGCCCGATGGACGGCGCGAGCGCCCTCGTGCAGGGCAAGGTCGGCGGCGAGCTGACACCCGAGCAGGGATACGACGCCGCCCGGCTCACGGCACTTTCGATACTCGCGTCGCTGAAGCACGAGCTCGGCGACCTCGACCGCGTGACCGGGTGGGTGAAGGTCCTGGGGCTCGTGAACTGCGCCCCCGGCTTCAACCGCACGCCTGCCGTGGTCAACGGCTTCAGCGACCTCATCCTCGACCTGTGGGGCGATGCGGGCCGCCACGCGAGGTCGGCGATCGGCGCTGCCGAGCTGCCGTTCGACATACCCGTCGAGATCGAGGCGGTGGCTCAGATCGCGCCGTCCGCCGGCACCTGACGGGAGCCCTGGCCCCAGTAGAACGGCCCCTGCGCGGGCGTGACCGCGATCCTCCATCCGATCTCGGCGAGCCGGCCTTCGAGCTCGCGCAGGTCGTGCTCGACCTTGAAGATCGTTCGCGTGCTCCCGTCCGCCAGCCTTCTCCGCACGACGCTCGGGCTCCCTCCGGGAATGGCTTCGTCGGGCGTCCTGAAGCCGTCGTCGGCGAAGAACACGCGTCCGCCCGGCTTCAGCGCGCGGCCCACGAGAGCCCAGAACTCCACGAAGCGCTCGAGCGGCACGTGCGAGAGCCAGAAGCAGAACACGACCGTGTCATAGAGACGATCGGGCTCCCACTCGAAGATGTCCGACTGCACGAAGCTCACGTTCCCGCCTGCGTCCTGCAATCGCGCGCGCGCCCGCTCGAGCATCTCCGGCGACGCGTCGACCGACGTCAGGCTGCGCGCAACGGGCGCCACGAGCTCGGTCCACATGCCCGTGCCGCACGCGAGCTCGAGGACGTCACCGGACGGCGCGAAGGCATCCAGCGCCTGCACCAGGTCCGCTCCGTTCCAGGCCGACAGGGCACAGTGCTCGTAGTCGGGCGCTATCTCGCTGTAATAGGCCCTCTGTTCGGCCAGCAGCCGGTCGACGTCGTCGTGACCGGCCACGGGCCCTGCTGCCCTACCCCGCGGCGGCCGCGGTGGGCTCGAGCGCGAGGGCCTGCTCGACGAGCTCGGTGACCTCGGGCCCCGCGCCGAGCTCCAGCGCCCGCCGAAGCGCCTGCAGCGAGCCCTCGCGGTCCATCAGCGCGAGGCGCAGCCGGCCCAGACGCTCCCACGCGCCGGCGTCCGACGGGCCGCGCACGGCGGCTCTCTCGGCGGCCTCGGCGGCGAGGTCGATCGCGCCTATGTCTTCATAGATCCTCGCTGCGAAGCGGTGCGCCGCGGGGCGGTTCGGGTCGACCCGCGCCCAGTCCCGCACCGCTCTGGCCGCCTCCTCGAGCTTGCCCGCCTGCCAGAACGCGAGCGTCATGAGCCGCAGGACCGCCACATTTCGGGGCTCCGCGTCGCGTGCGTAGATGAGCCGCTGTGCCGCGAGCATGTACTCCCCTTCCGCCATCGCACGCTGCGCCGCGATCATGAAGCGCTCCACGCGCTGCTCCGCCGGGTCCGGCTTTGAGAAGTCGACGAACTGCATGCTGCCCGCCGGCACGGTGCGTATCCCGTGGCTGAATTTGACACGGGCCCATTGCTGCACCTCCTCGCCGGCCTTCACCGCCTCCGAGGAGAAGTAGATGCCTGTCACGGTCCCGACGCCCCACTCCGGATAGGACACGCACCGCGCGTAGCGATGCACGACCGAATGGTCGGGCACCCTGCTGCCGAACGGGTCGTTCGCCGCACGGTCCTTGGCCTGCGCGCGTGCGCGCTCCTCTGCTTCGTATGCGCGCCTGCCGGCCTCCTCGCGCTCACGGCGCGCCGCGGCGGCGCTGACTTTCACGGCATTCTGCGAGACGCGCCCCCCACGCGAGCCCTCCGCGAGGCGCTCGAGCTGGTCGGCGGCCTCGTTGATCGCCTTCAGATGGCGCTCGTGCTCGAACTGCCTGCCGGCGGGCGCGACATCTGGGTGCCAGCGCTTGGCCATGCGCCGGCGTGCGAGCTGGACATCACGCTTGTCGAAAGGTGCCTCGAGCTCCAGCAGGAGCAGATGCTGCTCGACGTCGAGAACGGTGGTGGGCATCGCCTGACAACGTTAGCGACACGCGCGAGCGCCTATCCTGCGTGCGAATGTCCTCTCAATACATCTTCACGATGCACCGGCTGTCCAAGCTGCACCCTCCGGACAAGACCGTGCTCGACAACCTCACGCTCGCGTTCTACCCGGGCGCGAAGATCGGCGTTCTCGGCTACAACGGCGCCGGGAAGTCGACGCTGCTGCGGATCATGGCCGGGGTCGATCAGGAGTACCGCGGCGAGGCCGCGCTCGCTCCCGGCGCGACGGTCGGGATGCTCGAGCAGGAGCCCCACCTCGACGAGAGCAAGGACGTCAGGGGCAACGTCGAGGACGGTGTCGCCGAGACGAAGGCGCTGCTCGACCGCTTCAACGAGCTGGCGGCGAACTACTCAGAGGAGACCGCCGAGGAGTTCGGGAACATCCAGGCGAAGATCGACGCTGCCGACGCGTGGAACCTCGACACCCAGCTGGAATATGCGATGGACGCGCTCCGGCTCCCGCCGGCGGACGCCGACGTGAGCACCCTCTCAGGCGGGGAGCGCCGCCGTGTCGCCCTGTGCCGTCTGCTCCTGCGCGCCCCCGACCTGCTGCTGCTCGACGAGCCCACCAACCACCTCGACGCCGAGTCCGTGGCATGGCTGGAGCAGCACCTCGCCGAGTACAAGGGCACGATCGTCGCGGTGACACACGACCGCTATTTCCTGGACAACGTCGCCGGGTGGATCCTCGAGCTCGACCGTGGCAAGGGGATCCCCTACCAGGGCAACTACTCGGCCTGGCTCGAGCAGAAGCAGGAGCGCCTGTCCCAGGAAGACCGTGTCGAGAAGGCTCGCCAGCGCACCATCGCGGCCGAGCTCGAATGGGTTCGCACCAATCCGAAGGGCAAACGCGCCAAGTCAAAGGCGAGGCTCTCGCGCTACGAGGAGCTCGTCTCGGAAGAGCGCAACGTCAAGCTCGACGAGGTCCAGATCCACATTCCGCCGGGGCCGCGGCTGGGCGACAAGGTGCTGACCGCCACCAACCTCTCGAAGGGGTTCGGGGAGCGCCTGCTGATCGAGAGCCTCTCGTTCGACCTGCCGCGGGCGGGGATCGTCGGCATCATCGGCGCCAACGGCGCCGGCAAGACGACGCTCTTCCGGATGATCACGGGCCAGGAGACCCCCGACAGCGGGACGCTCGAGCTCGGCGACACCGTCAAGCTCGCATACGTGGACCAGTCGCGGGACTCGCTGGACCCCGCGAAGACGGTGTGGGAGGAGATCTCAGAGGGCCTTGACCAGCTCACGGTCGGCGACCGCGTCGTGAACTCCCGCCAGTACACGGCCGGCTTCAACTTCAAGGGGCAGGACCAGCAGGCCCGGATCGGCAAGCTCTCGGGCGGTGAGCGCAACCGTGTGCATCTCGCCAAGCTGCTGCGCAGCGGCGGCAACCTGCTGCTCCTGGACGAGCCCACGAACGACCTCGACGTCGACACGCTGCGGGCACTCGAGAACGCCCTCCTGGAATTCCCGGGCTGCGCCGTCGTGATCTCCCACGACAGGTGGTTCCTCGACCGCGTTGCGACCCATGTGCTGGCGTTCGAGGGGGACTCGCAGGTCACATGGTTCGAGGGCAACTTCGAGGCCTACGAGGAGCACCGGCGCACCCTCCTCGGCGCGGCGGCGGACCGCCCGCACCGCATCACCTACAAGCGTCTGGTGCGTGGCTGAGCCTCTGAGCGGCACCTTCGACCGCGACACGGGCGTGCAGTTGCTGGAGCACTCGCAGCAGGAGCTCGTGTTCGCAGGCGAGGTCGCCGACGGCTGGCGGGCCGGCCGCGGCCCGCACGGCGGGTATCTGGCGGCGATGATCCTCCGCGCCCTCGTGGGCAGCGTGAACGACCCGCTTCGCACACCCCGGTCCCTGACGATCCATTTCGTCAGGGCTCCCGTCCCGGGATCCGTCACCATCCGGACGGTGCTCGAGCGGGAGGGCCGCTCGGTCAGCACCCTCTCGGCTCGCATGGAGCAGGACGGGCGCCTGATGGCGCTCGCGCTGAGCGCGTTCTCGGTGCCGTGGAGCGGCCCGGCGATCTCGGAGGTGCCGATGCCCGACGTCGCGCCGCCCGAGGCCACCCGCGAATCCGGGACGCTCATCAAGGACCACGGCGCCCCGCCGTTCGCGCGCCACATCACGCTCCAGCGGCGGTTCGGCGGCCTGCCGTTCGCCGGTCCAGAGCAGCCGATGGAAACCGGGGGCTGGATCGGGCTCGCCGAGCCGCGGCCGATCGACTCGCTGTCGTTGGCGTTCTTCTGCGACGCGCTGGTGCCCGCGCCCTTCATGCGGATCGCCGAGCCCGCCCCGGCACCGACGATCGACCTGACGGTCCACTTCCGCCAGCCGATGCCGCGAAACCCCGAGCCGGACGCGGATGAGCTGTGCCTGGCGCGCGTCCGGAGCGGCGTCGTCCACGAGGGCCTGTTCGAGGAGGACGTCGTGATCTGGGCCACCGACGGCACGGTCCTCGCGCAGTCCCGCCAGCTCGCCATCCTCATGCCCGCGCCCATCGGTTAGGGTCACCGCATGGCCAACTACACCGCGAAGCACATCAAGGACATGGAGGCCGCGTTCGGCGGCGGATTCGTCAAGGCGCGCGCCGAGCTCGGAGTCAGCTCGTTCGGCATGCAGGTGATCCGCATGCCACCGGACTACGCCGACTACCCCGAGCACGATCACGCACACGACTCACAGGAGGAGGTGTACGTCGCCCTGCAGGGATCCGGCTGGATCGATGTCGCGGGCGAGCGCGTCGACCTCGATCCCGGTGTGCTCGTCAGAATCGACGCCGGCGCGAAGCGCAAGGTCTACTCGGGCCCGCAGGGCATCGAGATGCTGGTCATCGGCGGCTGCCCCGGCAAGGCCTACGAGGTCTCGGAGATGACCGAGCTCACCGAGGCCTGAGAGCCTCAGGCGCCGAGCGCGGTGCTGCGTTTCAGTCGCAGCGCTGCCGCCGCCACGAGCCTCGCGGTCGCGTGCACGTCGTCGAGCTGCACCATCTCGACCGGAGAGTGCATGTAGCGGATCGGGACCGAGACGAGCGCGGTCGGGATGCCGCCGCGTGCGAGGTGGACAGCGTCGGCGTCGGTGCCGGTCGCGCGGCCGCTCGCCTCGATCGTGAAGGGGATCTTCTCCGCCTGCGCAGCGGAATGGATCACCTCGAAGAGCCTGGCGTCCAGCGTCGATCCCCGCGCGATCACAGGGCCCGAGCCGAGCTCGTGCTTCCCGGACCCCTTCACGTCGATCCCCGGCGCGTCGGTGGCGTGGGTCACGTCGATCACTATCGCCGCGTCGGGCTCGAGCGAGAACGCACTCGTGCGCGAGCCGCCGAACGTCGTCTCCTCCTGCACCGCCGCGACGGACGCGAGCTCCCAGGCTCCGCCGCCGGCCTTTGCCACCAGCCGCGCTGCCTCGAGCGCCACGAACGAGCCGAGACGGTTGTCCAGGGCGCGGGAGGCGAGCCTTCCGTTGGGGAGAGCCAGCGGCTCGGCGTCGATCACCGCGACATCGCCGACCCGCACCATCTCGCGCGCCTGCTCCCCGTCGCGCGCGCCGATGTCGATGTGCATCTCGCGGATGTCGGCGACCTTCTTGCGCTCCTCGTCGCGCAGCAGGTGGACCGGCTTCTTGCCCACCACACCCGGCACGGGGCCGGCCTGCGTCTCGATCACGACGCGCTGGCCGACGAGGATCTGCGCGTCCCAGCCACCGACTTCCCGGAACCACAGGTAGCCCTCGTCGTCGATGTGCACGACGACAAGGCCGATCTCGTCGATGTGGCCCATCACCATCAGGCGCCTTCGCGGTCCTCTGCCGCCGCGCGCGGGCGCAACCAGCGCCAGGGGCGTGCCGATCACGTCGGTGGAGACCTGCGCGAACTCCTTCGCTGCGTCCAGCCAGACACGTGTCGGGTCGCCCTCGTAGCCGGATGGGCCGCGTGCGCTGAGCAGGTCGAGCAGGACCTGCGGAGCGCGGCTGGACGGTTTGCGCCGCGACGGCGCTCGTCTGGGAGCCGGGCTCATCGGGCGAGGAGGTTGCGAAGGACGTACTGCAGGATGCCGCCGTGGCGGAAGTAGTCGGCCTCGCGGGGGGTGTCGATCCTCACCAGCGCGTCGAACTCGACGGTTGTGCCGCCCTCGGAGAGAGCTGTGACGCGCACGTTCTCCGGCGGCCCGCCGCCACCCGCCATCGCCTCTGCCAGGCCCGTGATCGAGAGCGTCTCCTCACCCGTCAGGCCAAGCGAGGCGGCGCTCTGCCCCTCGGGGAACTGCAGCGGCAGCACGCCCATGCCGACGAGATTGGAGCGGTGGATCCGCTCGAAGCTCTCGGCGATGACGGCCCTGACGCCGAGCAGGCGCGTCCCCTTCGCCGCCCAGTCACGCGAGGAACCGGACCCATACTCGCGGCCTGCGAGCACCACCAGCGGGATGTCGCTCTCGATGTAGCGCATCGCGGCGTCGTAGATCGACATCTGCTCGCCGGAGCCGTCGGCGAGGTAGCGCGTCCAGCCGCCCTCGGGGAGCGGGCCGCGGTCGGCGGCGAGGAGGTTCCGGAGCCTGATGTTCGCGAACGTCCCTCGCATCATCACCTCGTGGTTCCCGCGCCGCGAACCGTAGGAGTTGAAGTCCCTCGGCTCGACGCCGTGCGCCTGCAGGTACTCACCGGCGGGCCCGTCGCGCTTGATCGACCCGGCGGGCGAGATGTGGTCCGTGGTGACGCTGTCACCCAGCAGCGCGAGCACCCGCGCGCCCTGCACGTCCGCGACGGGCTGCGGCTCGGCGGGCATGTCCTGGAAGTAGGGCGGCAGGCGCACATAGGTCGAGTCCTCGGCCCACGCGAACCGCTCGCCCTCGGGGACCGTCAGGCCGTTCCAGCGCTCGTCGCCGGCGAAGACCTCGCCGTAGCTGCTGCGGAACATCTCCGCCCGAACGGACTCTCCGACGATCCGTGCCACCTCCTGCTCGGAGGGCCAGATGTCGCGCAGGAAGACGTCGTTTCCATCGTGGTCCTGTCCGAGGGGGTCGGCGACGATGTCGATGTCCATCGTCCCCGCGAGCGCATACGCGACGCAGAGCGGCGGCGACGCGAGGTAGTTCATCTTCACGTCGGGGTTGATCCTGCCCTCGAAGTTGCGGTTGCCCGAGAGCACCGAGACGACGGCTAGATCGGCCTCGCCGACGGCCTGGGAGATCGGCTCCGAGAGCGGCCCGGAGTTCCCGATGCACGTGGTGCAGCCGTATCCGACGAGGTTGAAGCCCAGCGCCTCCAGCGACGCGGTGAGCCCCGCGCTGTCCAGGTACTCGGTGACCACCTTCGAGCCGGGGGCCAGCGACGTCTTCACCCAGGGCTTGGAGGTGAGCCCGCGGGCGAGGGCGTTGCGGGCCAGCAGTCCCGCCCCGATCATCACCGACGGGTTGGATGTGTTCGTGCAGCTCGTGATCGCAGCGATGACCACGTGGCCGTGGTCGAGCTCGAAGCTCTCCCCGTCCTGCGTCACCGCCGTCGGACGGTGCCCGGTGATGGTCGCGTGCGCAGCGTGCTCGCCGGCCTCGGGCCGCGGCTCGGACTGCTCGTGGCCGGGAGCGCCGTTGGAGGGAGGATCCGATGCCGGGTAGGACTCCGCGTCGGCCTCGTCGATCGGGTCGCTCTGCTCGCCGTTGGTGGGGACGTAGTCCCGCAGCGCGCTCCTGAACGCGCTCTGCGCCCCGCTCAGGGGCACGCGATCCTGCGGGCGCTTGGGGCCCGCGAGGCTCGGCTCCACGGTGGCCAGGTCGAGCTCGATCCTGTCCGAGAAGGTGGGTTCTTCCGAGTTCTCGTCGTGCCAGAGGCCCTGCTCCTTGGCGTAGGCCTCCACGAGCGCGATCTGCTCGGGGGCACGCCCTGAGAGCTCCAGATAGCTGAGCGTCTCGGTGTCGATCGGGAAGATCGCGCATGTCGACCCGAACTCGGGCGACATGTTGCCTATCGTCGCCCGGTCGGCGATCGGAAGAGCCGCCAGACCCGCTCCGTAGAACTCGACGAACTTGCCCACCACGCCGCGCTCGCGAAGCATCTCGGTGACCGTGAGGACGAGGTCTGTCGCGGTGGTGCCCTCGGGAAGCGCTCCGTGCAGGCGGAAGCCGAGGACCTGGGGGATGAGCATCGACATCGGCTGGCCGAGCATCGCCGCCTCGGCCTCGATCCCCCCGACGCCCCAACCGAGCACACCGAGGCCGTTGACCATCGTCGTGTGCGAGTCGGTCCCGACGAGCGTGTCGGGGTAGGCCTGGCCCGTCTTCGCATTCGGGAAGACGACGCGAGCCAGGAACTCGAGGTTGACCTGGTGCACGATCCCTGTGTCGGGCGGGACGACCGCGAAGTCATCGAACGCTCCCTGGCCCCAGCGAAGGAACGCATAGCGCTCCTGGTTGCGCTCGAACTCGCGCTCGGCGTTGAAACGGAACGCCTCGCGTGTGCCGAAGGCATCGACCTGAACAGAGTGGTCGATCACGAGCTCGGCGGGCGCGAGCGGGTTGATCGCCGCAGGATCGCCCCCCATCTCGGCCATCGCGTCCCTCATCGCGGCGAGATCGACGACGGCGGGAACGCCCGTGAAGTCCTGCATCAGGACCCGCGCGGGCGTGAATGCGATCTCCTTGCTCGGCTTTGCCTTCGCATCCCAGCTCGCGAGGGCCTCGATGTCCTGCGCGCTGACGGAGCCGTTGCCCTCCGTGCGCAGGAGGTTCTCGAGCAGGACCTTCAGCGAGAAGGGAAGCCTTTCGACATCGAACCGCTGCTGGAGCGCGTCCAGGCGAAAGATCTCAAAGGCGCGGTCGCCGACCCGCAGCGTGTGCTTGGCGCCAAAACTGTTCTCCGACATGGCATCTCCCGTGCGATCCACAGCTCAACAGTGACGCGACGCAGTCTCGCAGAGTCCCGGCCACGGCTCCCCGTCGACGGGCACCGCGCACGGCCGGTCAGCTATGGAGCGGTGTCGAGCGCGCGCGTGACGCGCCCCTTGCCCTGCCGCTTGGCCCGCAGCAGAGCGGCGTCGCACGCGTTCAGCAGTTCGTCGGTGCTCATGCCCTCCCGCCACTCCGCCACCCCGATCGACGCGGACACGCCTCGGCCGGCGACCCCGATCTGGCGCAGGCGCTCGAGCGCGCGCGAGGCGGCCGCGGCCGCGCTCTCCAGGCCCGCGTTCGGGAGGATCACCACGAACTCGTCGCCGCCGTATCTCGCGACGCGATCGAATTCCCGGAACTCGCCGACCAGCGCCTGCACGACGCCGCGGAGCATCGCATCGCCCGCCGGGTGGCCGTGCTCGTCGTTGACCTGCTTGAAGTTGTCGAGGTCGATGATCAGGCATGAGAGCGGGCCGCCCGTGCGTCTGGCGCGTCCGATCTCCTCATCCAGGCGCCGGCGCATCGCGCGGTGGTTCATGCAGCCGGTGACGGCATCTGTGCCGGCTTCAGCGCGGGCCCTCACGAGGGCGAGCGCGGTGCCGGCCTGCTCAACGAGCGCGCCGGCGAGTGCCACGGACGCCGTCTCAAGCGGCTCGGCGCCGCGCTTTACGAGCACGACCACGGCCTCCGTTTTCCCCCGCTCGGCGAGCGGAAGCAGCAATGCGCTGCCCACGTCCCCGCCCTGGGCCAGGCGCGGAACGCTCGCCTCGAGCTCGTCCGCTTGCGAGGCGAGGAAGCGCCGGCCGGTGCCCGCGACCCAGCTGATCCCCGCAGGCCGCTCGGACCTCGGACTCAGGTAGCTGATGCGCGCGCCGCCGTCGAACAGGTAGACCTCGACCAGCTCCTGCTCGCCTGCGGCGGCGAGATGGTGCACGTGCACCTCCTGCGCGCCCGAGGCCGCGAGCAGCTCGGACGCGAGAGCCTGGAAGATCGCGGCCCTCCCGGACGCCTCATCCGCCAGCGCGGTGAGTCGCCGGATCCCGGCCAGAAGCCCATCCACCCCCCGCACCGACGTCGAGGTATCCGTACCCGTAACGACATCCATCACACCAATCTAGGGCATGGGCCCACCGCTGTCATGCCGGCCACGGAGCGGGCGCCATGCCCGCCCCGCGCCGCAGCGGCTAGCGGAACGTCGCGGTCGTGGTGCTGCTGGACCGCGAGCCCTTCCCGGTCGGCGTGAACGACACCTTGACCTTCACCTTGTAGGGACGTCGCCTGCTGCGCCCATAGCTCGAGAGCGAGACCCTGAGCGCGGTCGAGTTGCTCGCCGCGCCCAGCTTCCGCGAGGCGGAGACCAGGCCCGAACCGCTCGCCGTGATCCGGCCGGGGCCGAACGTCTTGACGGTGAGGTACTCGGTGCCGCCGATCACCTTCTGTCCCACGATCTGCACTCCGCAGCCTTCGGGGACGATCTTCGTGGTCTGCTTGACGACCTTCCCGTTCTGGCCGGTGATGGTGGTCGGCATGACCAGCGTCGGGATGCACAGACTGCCGTATGCCGCCAGCGCCGAATGCGGCCCCATGGGGAGGTTCAGCTGGAACGCGGAGATCGGCACGTCCGGGCTCGTCGCGAAGTTCGTCGTGGTTATGCCTTTGACGATGTTGGTGTTGCCCACCAGGATGACCCTGATCCCGTTGTTGCCTTCAAGGACGAGGTCCAGGTCCGGGAATGCCGCTCCGCCGTGCGAGACGAAGTAGGCGGGGCCTTTCATCGGGCCGGGAAGCGTCGGCGTGTAGGCGAGCGCGGTGCCGACATTGGACCCCGACGGACAGCTGTACGGGTTCGCTTCGAACGTCGCCTGCAGGCACGCTTTCTGCAGCGTCGACCCACGCGAGGGCAGCTGCTTCGGCAGCGTGACGAGCACCCCTTTGATGTTCGCCTGGCCCGCGGCCTCCTTGATCGTCGTCACGAGGCTCGCGCCGTTCTGTTTGGTCGGTTTTCCGCTCGTGGTCACCGCGAACGACGGCTTGAACGCGAGTGCGCTGCAGCCGGTGGGCTGGAACGCGAGCGGCGTGAGCTGCGTCCCGCCGAACGTTGACGTCAGGGTCGCAGCGATCGACGCGGGCGAGCAGTTCGTCGGGTTCAGCATGAAGCCCTGCCGGTTGATCGACACCGTCAGAGCCTTCAGGCGCACCGGGATACCCGCGACGATGGTCTTGACCGGCGCGGTGATCGTCACCGCCGCGTTGTTCGGGTTGACGGTGATCGTCGCCCGTGTCACGACGGGCCCGAGGTTGAACGGGCCGGCGACCGCGGGCACGACAACCGACATCCCATAGGGGGCCCCGTTGTAAGGGCCGGTGAGATACACCGTGCCCTTGAACGGGTAGGGCGCTATCCCCGAGCCCGCTTCGACCGTCGCCGTGCCGATTTCACTTTCACTCGAGCACGTTCCGGCGTTCGCCTGCGCTTCTTCGCACAGCTTCACGTCGGGGATGTCCGCGAGCAGGCCTGCGGGAAGCGTCGTCTTCACCTGTTCGACGTACTGTTCGCCGTCGTTGCGCGCAAGGCTGAACGTGAACGAGGAGTGCGCGGCTGCCGTCGTCGGCTGGACCTGTGCGCTCTGCGCCAGTGAGAACGGCGGTGCTGCTCCGCAGGCACCACCTTCGCCGTTGCTGTCCACGGTGAAGGGAGCGACGGCGGGGCTCACCGCGTTGCTGCCGGCGAACGGGATGAAGCTGGCAAGGGTTGTGGCCGGACCGCACGAGAGCGGGTTGGCGATCGGAGCGAGGGCACCGCCCTTGAAGTGCAGGATGAGTTCGGAGAACGGCTGTTCCGGGTTTTCCGTGAACGTCGTCGTCACCTGCCCGGTCAGCGGATTCGGCGTGACGGTTCCTTTGAGCCTGACCGACACCCCGTAGCGGGCGGACTCCGCGTCCACGTAGACCGTGTAGGGCGGACCGGTGATCGGGCCGGATTCCGGGCCACCCAGGTAGACGTTCCCGAGCAGGGACCCGTTGGGCAGGCCGGGCACGTTGAGCTGAACGGTTCCGATGTTGGAATCCGTGGGGCAGGCGACTCCGGGCGTCAGGCTGTTGATCCGGGCCTGGGCGGGGGTGCAGTCCCGCAGACCGTGCGCCGCCGACGGGTTCAGGGTCATGCCTTCGGGGAGCGTCACCGACGCGGTCCTGACCTGCGAGGAGTCGAGCCCTTCGGGGTCGGGGTTGTGGGGTGCGGAGGTGATCGTCGCGCTGACGCCGTCCGGCTGATCCTGCTGGGTGGTTTCCGGAGTGAGCGAGAAGGAGGGGGTGAACCCTTCGACGAGCGTGCCGCAGCCGCTGTTCCCGATCGCCGTCGTGTAGGCGGCTTCGGCCTTTTCGCCTTCGTACGATTCCATGTGGATCCCGGTCGTGGTCTGCGGTCCGACGCCCGTGCAGCTGGTCGGGTTGGTGAGGAATCCGCCCACGCCGATGTTTCCTTTGAAGCTCAGACGGGATGCGAGCAGTCCGGGAGTGATGTTTTTGATGACGAAGTAGTCGTGGTAGTCGCTCGCCCATTCGACGTGGCCTTCGATGAACGTGTGGAAGTAGAGCGGGGCTTTGAAGATGCTTTCGGCGCTGAGCGCAACTCCGAAGTCGGACGTCAGCCCGGTCGTCGGATCAAGGTTGTAGACCTTTCCTTCCAGCGGGACGTCCGCATAGACCCCTTTTGCGACTTCAAGGACGGTTTCGACCTTGTTGATCCCGATTTCGCTACCGGGGCAGTTGCTTTCCGTGAATGCTTCCACGCCCGGGATGGGTTCGACCTTTGTCCCGGTGAAGTCCGCGATCGAGCACTGGGGGACCGCCTGGGGGTTCGTCGAGACGCCGGGTGCGACGTCGGTGCGCAGGGTCTTCACGTTGCCGTTCGGCGCGTAGGCGGGGAAGGGAGAGGCCTGGATCTGGTGGCGGTCGAGCCGGAAGTCGGTGACGCCGAAGGGAGGGTGGCCGCCGGCCTGTGTGAAGCCTTCTTTTTCGGCGACTTCAACTTCTTTGGAGGGTTCGGCCGCCTTGTTGCAGTTCGGCGACGCTTTGTTGCAGTTGGCCGCATAGAAGCTTTCGATTCCAAACGGTTCTGCCTGCGCTGCCTGCGCCGACACCGCGAGAAGGACTGCGAGCATCAGCCCAAACAGTGTGAAACGAACCCGTGATCCCATGACTTCCCCTTGTGTGGCGCCAGATGAAACTGCCGCTCTTTGTAACTCCACGCACCCTCTACAGTTGCGAAACTCCCCTCCCGTTATTGCACACCCTGGTCGGATGTCCTGCAGAGAACTACTGGCTGGGGAGCCAGCCAGGATTCGGGACCCGGCTGACCACCCTGTTGGCGTTACCGGTAGCCGCCGACAGGGTTGCTCAAGCGACCGCGTCGCGTGAGGCGCCGTGCTCCTCTGCGACGCCCTCCGGGTCCCCGAAGCTGACCCGCAGCAGCGCACCGCCACCGGGGGCGTTCTCTGCCTGCGCAGAGCCGCCGCAGGACTCGGCCGCCTGGCGCACGATCGCGAGCCCGAGGCCGGAGCCGGGGAGGCTGCGGGCCTCGTTCGCGCGGTAGAAGCGGTCGAAGACGTGCGGCAGGTCCTCCTCGGAGAAGCCGGACCCGTGGTCGCGGACGATGAGGACGCCGTCCCTGAGCGAGATCTCGACGACGCCGCCCGGCGGGCTCCACTTGCGGGCGTTGTCGACGACATTGGAGACGGCGCGGCCGACACGCTCGGCGCGGCCCCTGACGATGGTGGGCGCCAGGTCCAGCTGGAAGTCCAGGTCGCTTCTTCTGCGTGCGCTCTGCACCGCGGCCTGGACGAGCTCGTCGAGCCTGATGTCTTCGGGGGCGATCTCGGGCTCCGCTCCGCGCGCGAGCTCGACGACGTCCCCCACGAGCGCCGTCAGCTCGTCGAGCTCGTCGACGATGTCACGGCGCAGGCTCTCCTGCTCACCGGGAGGAAGACGGTCCGCTTCGCCGAGGATCTGGATGTTGGCTCGCAGCGAGGAGATCGGCGTGCGCAGCTCGTGGCTGGCATCCGCGATCAGATGGCGCTGGGCGGCAACCGAGCGCTCGAGTGCATCGAGCGTCCCGTTGAAGCTCTCGGCGAGCCGCGCGAGCTCGTCGCGGCCCCTGACCTCGAGCCTGCGCGAGAGGTCCATGCGGCCCGTGAGGGTCTCGGTGCTCCGCGTGAAGCTGGCGATCGGGGCGAGCGCGGTGCGGGCGACGACCAGTCCGAGCACACCCGCGAGCACGATCCCACCCGCCCCGATCAGCGCGAGGATCAGGAGGAGGTGGCTGAGCTCACGTTCGACCTCCGTCAGGGGCCTGGCGACGAGCACTGCGACGCCGGGGGCGGTGCCGAGCGTCAGGACCCTCAGCCTCGTCCCGTTGACCGTCCTGTCCGTCAGGGCGCTGCCGGAGCCCCGTGCGGCGATCGCCCTGTCCTGCGCGGTTGGCGAGATCTGCGCCGGCGCGGAACCCTGGCCGCCGGGGACGAAGACGTGGCCGTCGGAGCTCACGAACTGCACGTAACCGGAGGCAGCCCCGAACGGCGCGGGCTGCACCGTGCCCGGCACCCGCGCGCCGGACTCGTTGCCGGGCCCGGCGCCGGGCGTTCCTCCCGCCGCCCCGAACTGCCCTGGACCCCCGAACGCCCCGCCGGAGTCGTCGTCTCCAGGCGCGGGGGCCGCCGGCTGACTTCCTGCGCCGGGAGCGAGCGCGAACGCGCTGGCACGTGATCGCAGCGCACTGTCGACTTCACCCCGCAGGTCCGAGCGGACGGCCTCGTACAGCCCCACCGCGGCCGCGATGACGGCCAGCGCCACGGAGAGGCTTGCAACGGCGGCGATCCTGGTCCGCAGGCTCATCTGCGTCCCGCCGTCACGGCTCCCGCAGTGCGTAGCCGACGCCGCGGACCGTGTGGATCAGCTCGCGCGCACCCGCCGCCTCGAGCTTGCGCCGCAGGTAGCCGACATAGACCCGCAGTGAGTTGGAGGCCGGGCCGAAGTCATAGCCCCAGACGCGGTCGTAGATCAGACTGTGCGAGAGCACCCTTCGAGGGTTCAGCATGAGCAGCTCCAGCAGCTGGTACTCGGTCCGCGTCAGCTCGACGAAGTTCTCGCCGACCTGTGCGCCGTGGCGCTCCTGGTCGAGTCGGACCTCGGCGAAGGAGAGCGCTTCGACCTCGGCGTCGGGGTTGGCCCGGCGCAGCAGCGCGCGAAGACGGGCCTTCAGCTCACCGACGTCGAACGGCTTGACCATGTAGTCGTCCGCCCCTGCGTCCAGTCCGTCGATCCTGTCGCTGACGGCGTCGCGGGCGGTCAGTATCAGGATCGGGACCCTGTTGCCCAGGCGTCGCGCACGCGCGCACACCTCGAGCCCGTCGATGCCCGGAAGGCCCACGTCGAGCACGACCGCGTCCGGGACGACCCGGGCCAACTGCTCGAGTGCCTCCTCGCCGTCCTGCGCCGTCTCGACGTCGTAGCCCGCCAGCGTCAGCGTTCGCCGGAGCGCTTCGCGCACCGCCCGGTCATCGTCGACGACGAGAATCCTCACGGGGTGGATTGTTACGCGCCGGCCGCGGCAAGCTCGCTGGCCCGCCCGCCGCAGTCGTAGAGCGTGCCCGCGCCCGTGGATGTGTTCGCCTTCACGCAGGCCTTCGCAGCCGCCGCGATCGCGACCCTGGCGCCTGTGCGTGAGTCACCCGGAAGCCCTCCGATACCGCCAAGCCCCCTCCCGAAGGCCTTGCCTGCGGCGCCGCCGAAACCGGCACCGAGGCCGGCGGCGGCCGAGGGGGATGTCGGGGCTGATTCTTCGTCCAGCACCCAGCGGATCTTGCCCGCCGCGACCTCGCCCGCGAGCCAGGAGACCGTCACCTCGCTCTCGCGGCCGGAGAATCCGCCGATGCCCGCGACGTCGGCGTTCTGATCGATGATCGCCGTCGCGGCGCTCGACTGGCTTGACACCGCGATCGTGCCGCCGCCGTGCTCGCCCGTGTAGGAGATCACCTTTGCAAGGGAGGCACCGCCGAACGGTCCGCCGGCTCCGCCGCCCGTGCCTCCCGGCGCACCCTGCGCTCCCGGCTGGCCGAAGCCGCCCGGTCCTGCGCCGGCGGCGGGCGCGCCAGGCGCGCCGCTGGGAGCGCCGCTGATTTCCGGTGCGCCGCCGAAGAGCTGTCCCGGACCGCCGCCCGGCGCCCCCGCGCCCCCGCCGGGCAGGCCGCCCGCGCCGGGCCCTGCGCCTGCTGCGGGGCCGCCGGCGGCCGCGACTGAGCTCGGGCCGCCCGCTGGGAACGTGCCGCTCGTGGCGTGCCCGAGCGTGTCGACCGCCCATGCCGCCGGGGCCATCAGCAACGCTGCGACGGCGCCCGCGACCGCGACGGCGCGAATGCGCCCGTCGCCGGCGAACAGCAATGCGCCCGCGCTGAGCACCCCGGCGATGATGAGCACCGGCGTGAGCCACGTCAGGTTCCCGGGGTAGTCGCCGTGCACGATCAGCTCGACGATCACCCCGGCCAGGATGGCCGCGGGCCCGAAGATCCGGACGTTCACCTTGCCGTGGATGAGCTGCGCCGCGCCTGCTCCCACGAGCGCCGCAGTGAAGGGCGCGAGCAGCGAGACGTAGTAAGGATGGAAGATGCCGCCGGCGAACGAGAACAGGACGGCCGTCGTGAGGAATGCGCCGCCGACAGCGATCAGCCAGGCGCTGCGGGGGTCACGGCGGCGCAGTCGTGAGGAGACGAGGATCGCGACCGCAGAGACCACGGCGAAGCCCAGCAACCAGCCGGCCTGCCCGCCGAGTGCCGTGTTGAGCAGCCGCAGCGGCCCGCTCGCGCCGCCGAACATCGTCCCGCCCACGCCTCCCGGACCCCCGGCCTGACCTTCAACGCGGCCGAGACCGTTGTATTCGAATATCAGCGACAGGATGCTGTTGTTGGGAGTGCCCGATATCCACGGGCGGTCCGCTGCGGGCGTCAGTTCGACGAGTGCGGGCCAGGCACCCGCCACCAGCACCATCACGGCCCCGCCGGCCAGGAGCTGCCAGAGCGCGCGGAGACGGCCGCGGCCCGCGGGGTCGACCCACAGCCAGGCCGCCGCTATCGCCGGTACGACGACGAGCGCGACCCCCATCTTCGTCTCGAACCCGAGCCCCACGCACACGCCGGCCGCGATCAGCCAGCGCGTGCTGCCGCGCTCGAACGCCCGCGACGGCGCACCAGAGCGACGCGACGCAGCAGAGGACCAGCAGCGCATCGGGGTTGTTGTGGCGGGAGATCGCGACGGTCACCGGGGTGAGCGCGAGCGCGAGGCCGCCGATGAAACCGCCGATGCGCCCGAACCGGCGGCGCACCAGGTCATAGAGGAGTCCGACGGTTGCGACGCCCATCAGGGCCTGCGGGACCAGGATGCTCAGGGGGTGGTATCCGAAGACCCTCACCGAAAGGGACTCGACCCACAGCGCGAGCGGCGGCTTGTCGACCGTCATCACGCCGCTGCGATCGAGCGAGGCGAAGAGGAAGTTGTGCCAGCTCGAGCTCATCGAGCGGACAGCCGCGCTGTAGTAGTCGTTCGCCCAGCCGTTGCGGCTGAGCGACCAAAGGTTCAGGACACCCGCCAGCGCCAGCAGGCCGATCAGCTCAGGTCGCGGCATGCGTGTCGAACGCGCGCGTTCGCTCACCCGCGATGTGCCGCGGGCGCGCCCGGCCGCGGCGGCCGGCGCAGCTGCAGTTCCGCTCTTATATGACACGCTCACGAATGCCAGCATCGGTGCTGCGTGTAGGAGCAGCGTGTGAGAAACCTCAATGTTCCATAAGCGATGGCGCCGGGGTCACTCGATCAGCCGCCTGCCGAGCTGGGAGATCGCGAGTCGCCACATCAGCAGCGCGAACGCGATCAGGAACGCCGCGTTCCACACGTCCGCGAGCCCGAGCGACGCAAGCGATGCATCCCTGACGAGCTGAACGCAGTGGTAGAGCGGGTTCAGCTTGGCGATCGTCTGGACGGCGGGCGGGAGTGAGGTGATGGGAAAGAACGTCCCGGCGAGCAGGAACAGCGGGGTGAGAACGGCGCTGGTGATGTAGTTGAAGTTGTCGATCGTCTTCGCGACGGCGGCGACGGTCACGCCGAAGCCCGCGAAGCCGAAGCCCGTCACGAACCCGATCAGCGGCACGAGCAGCATCCCCCAGTGGGGCGCGAGTCCGAATGCGATCGCTACCAGCAGCGGCGCCATGCCGTAGACGCCGGCGCGCAACGAGATCCACAGGACCTCCGCGGTGATCAGCTCCTCGACGTCCACGGGCGCGGCGAGCACCGCATCGTAGGTCCGCTGGAACTGCCAGCGGATGAACGTGTTGAACATCCCCGGAAACGCGGAGGAGAACAGCACCGCAGTGGCCACAACCCCCGTCCCGACGTACTGCACGTACGTCAGGCCGCCGACGTGCGAGACGAGCGAGCCGAAGCCGAGACCGAACGCGAGCAGATAGATCGTCGGCTGCACGATCGACGAGAAGGTCGTCGACTTCCAGTAGCGCCCGAAGATCGCAACATCGCGGCTCATGACACCGGCCAGAGCGGCCGGTTCGAGCCTCCCGACGCGTTGTACGGCGCGATCGGGTGCAGGGCTGCTCATTCGATGTCCTCCCCGGTGAGCGCCACGAACGCATCCTCGAGGTTGGCCGGTCGCATCACCCCGTCGGGAGCGTCCCCGTCGAGGGTCTCGGCCCTCATGATCGCGACCGCCGGCCCGCTGCGCCTGGTGGCCCAGCCTCGCCGCGTCGCGGTCTCCGCCACCTCGGCGAGCCGGTCCGCGGGCCCGTAGACCTCGAGCACCCTCTCCCCGGCGTGCCTGCTGACGAGCTCCGCCGGGGTTCCCTGCGCGATGATCCGACCGGCCGACATCACGGCAACGGTATCCGCGAGCCGCTCGGCCTCCTCGATGTAGTGGGTGCTCATGAGGACCGTCACGCCGCTGCTGCGCAGGCCGTCGATCAGCGTCCAAAGCTCCTGTCTGACCTGGGGGTCCAGGCCGACGGTGGGCTCGTCCAGCAGCACCAGGCGCGGCCCGTGGATCAGCCCGCGCGCAACCAGCAGACGCCTTCGCATACCGCCCGAGAGCTCTTTGACGATCGTGTCGGCGCGGGGCTCGAGGTTGGCGATCTCGAGCGCTCGGAGCACGGCGGTGGGCCTGTCGGCCCGCGGGACGCGGTAGAGCCGCGCGTAGACCGTCAGAACCTGCCGGCATGTGAGCTCGACGTCGAGGTTGTCCAGCTGCGGCACCACACCCATCTCAAGGCGGGACTGCTTCGATTCGCGCGGCAGCTCATAGCCCAGCACCGAGATCGACCCCTGGTCGGCGAGCGCCTGCGCGGTGAGCATCCGCATCGTCGTCGACTTGCCCGCGCCGTTCGGACCGAGCAGTCCGAAGCAGATGCCCGCGGGCACCTCGAGGTCGAGCCCGTCCACCGCGGTTATCGCGCCGTAGCGCTTGTGGACGCCCCTGATCGATATCGCCCGCTGCTCGTCGATCTTTGCCATCGCGACACTGTAGGTGCGCCGCGGACCTGTGCGTCTGTACACGCCGGCACGCCAAATCTCGGACGCCGGTCCATGTCAGCGACCGCACCGTCCGCGCGATGCTGCTTGGGTCCCGCCCTGCACCCTCCAACACTTCGAAAGAGCGATGCCCACACGTGTCCCCCAGATCATCGCCCTCGGCGGAGGTGGCTTCTCGATGGAGCGCGACGGCGCGCTGCTCGACGACTACGCGCTGTCCCTGCTCGCGCCCGCCCGACCGCGTGTGTGCTTCCTTCCCACGGCCTCGGGCGACGCCGACCATTACGTCGTGCGCTTCTACAGGAGGTTCTCCCCCGCCTGCGACGCAAGCCATGTCTCGCTCTTCCGCCGCGATCAGGGCACCGGCGGCGTAGAGGAGAACCTCGAGAGCCACCTGCTCTCCCAGGACCTCATCTATGTCGGCGGAGGCAACCTGCTGAGCATGCTTGGGGCCTGGCGCGCGCACGGCCTGGATCGCGTCCTGCGCAAGGCCTGGCGCCGGGGCATCGTCCTGTGCGGTCCCTCGGCCGGGTCGCTCTGCTGGTTCGACCAGGCGCTCTCCGCATTTCACGGCGCGCCGCGGCCGGTGCGGGGGCTCGGGCTTCTCCCCTACTCGAACTGCGTGCACTACGACGCCGAGCCCGCACGGCGGTCGCAGTACCACCAGTTCGTCGCGTCGGGGATGTGCGCCGGGTTCGCGGTCGAGGACGGCGTGGGCCTGCACTTCTGCGGCACTCAGCTCGCGAGGGCCGTGAGCTCGCGTCCGCAGGGTCGGGCGTTCAGCGTCCAGTCCGAGGGCGGGCGCGTTCGCGAGACGCCGCTGGAGGTGTGCTTTCTCGGCGCGCCGATGCCGCACGAACCGCCGGAGCGCGCGGAGCCGGCGCTCTCGCGGCAGTCGGTCGCCGCATGAGCTGGGCCCCGGAGGTACCCCCCGAGCGCAGGCGGATCTTCGTGATGGGCGGTGGGGGTTTCACAATGGAGCCCGGCAACCCGCTGCTCGACGACTTCGTCCTGTCGCTCGCCGGCCGGCGCGAACCGCGGATCCTGTTCCTGCCCACGGCATCCGGCGACACCGCCTCGCACATCGACGCGTTCAGAGCCCGCTTCCACGGCCGGCTGTGCGTGCCCGAGCACATGTCGCTCTTCCGCCTGCGCGAGGCCAGGCGCTCGCTCGAGCAGACGGTCGCCGAACAGGATGTGATCTACGTGGGCGGCGGCTCCATGCGTAACCTGCTCGCCCTCTGGCGGGCTCACGGCCTGGACACGCTGCTGATCAGGGCGTGGAGATCCGGGACGGTGCTCGCCGGGCTCAGCGCAGGAGCGATGTGCTGGTTCCAGGGCGGTGTCACTCGCTCCAGCGGACCGCCGGAGGTGATCGACGGGCTGGGCGTCGTGAAGGGCTCGCTCACGGTCCATGCGGACGGCGAGCCCGAGAGGCTGCCGGTCTGGCTTGCCGCGGTGAAGAGCGGGGAGCTGAGCGGCGGCTGGGCGCTGGACGACGGCGTGGGAATGCTGATCCAGGATCAGGAGCCCGTGCGCGTGGTCAGCTCGCGTCAGGGCGCCGGAGCCGAGCGTGCCGACGCGATCGCGGGAGAGCTCGTCCGCCGGCGCCTGGAGCCCGAGATGCTCGGCGAGTCTCCCGAGCTTTCGCTCGGTGGGCGCGACGAGGCCGTCCGGGAGCTCCGCGAGCTGAACCGCATGCGGCGCGAACGGCGCCGGGCGCGCGGGTAGACACGCCGCCTGCTACAAGTCGCGCATGGCGGAGAGCAGGAAGCTGACCGGCGGCGCGCTGCGAGAACATCGCGAGGCACTCGTACGGGAGCACATGGAGTCGGAGAACACCCACGACTTCGACACGACGATCGGCACCTTCTCCCACCCGCGCTACGAGCTGATCGCGACGGGCGAGGTGTACGACGGCGAGCGCGAGGTCCGCGACTACTACGCCGAGACGCGGGCCGCGTTCCCCGACCAGCGCAACGAGCTGATCTCCCTGCGCCACAGCGACGATGCGGTGATCGTTGAGTTCGACCTGCTCGGCACCCATCTCGGCAGGCTTCGATCGCTTCCGCCGACGGGGCGATCGTTCCGCGCCCGGATGGTCGCGTTCTTCATCTTCGACGGCGCTGAGATCGTCTGCGAGCGCGTCTACTTCGACCAGGCGAGCATCCTCAGACAGCTGGGCGTCGCGCATGACCCCACCTCGCTGGCGGGCGGGTGTCGACGGCCGTCAGTCATCCGCTGACGATCGGCGGCGCACTGGTGCGATCGGTGTTCGACCGCGGCTAGAGCCCGGACCCTGGCGCGGAGCCGATCAGGACGGCCTCGGCCTCCCTGTACTGCCGGTTCATCGCCTCGGTCTCCACGAATGTCATGAGCATCCGTGAGGGGTCGAGCGGCGTTCTTCTGAGCGCCGCCGCTCTCGTGGCGGGACCGCCGCCGAAATGCTCGAGCGCGACGTCCCTGGAGAACGTCAGGCTGATGAAGGACCGCTCGGGGGGAGCCCGCAGGACCGTCTCGGACGAGTAGGCCCTGTAGAGGCCTGCGCCGCGCCCGAGGATGCTCCACAGGGCACGGCTGAACCCGAGTCGCGAGAGCAGGTGCTCCTTGCGCCGCTCGCGCGACCACTCGCCGGTGAACACGTCCGCGCCGCGCAGGACCTTGCCGGCATACGGAGCGAGGCCGAGCTCGGCGAGCACGACCGCGTGCCCCTTGACCGTCTCTCCGGCCGCGGGGTTGCTGACGAACGCGCGCGAGAACGCCCTGTCCATGTCGGCCAGCCCCCGCTGCCCCATGTACTCCTCGAGCAGATCCATCACGCGCCGGTCTCCCTCCCTCGCCTCGACCATCCGCGCCAGGTCCAACCGCGGCACCCTGCCGGAGAGCCAGCTCGCGACCTGCGCCTGCTCCGCCGCCGCCATCCGCCGGCTCTCACGGGCTCTCTCCGGGTCCGCCTCGATCCGCAGGGTCCTGTCCAGGCGGACGCAGACGTCGCGCATCTCCTCGACGGTGGCGGCGCCGGCGCGCTCGGAGCCGTGTGCGAACTGGTAGCCGCCCGCGTCCTCCAGCGGGATCCTCCAGCGGGCCCCCTCGTCCTCGAACGCGGCGATCTGCAGTTCGAACATCCCGTCGCGCAGGTCGACCGCGATGATCCTCACCGGCGTGCGGCGGGCGTCGAGCAGGCGCCCGGTGTTGCCGGGGACGAGGTGCGAGAGCGTCCCGGCCTCGAAGTCGCCGTCTGGCGCCTGGGCAGGATCGGACCTGTAGACGGGCGGGGACATCGTGCCCAGATGATGGCGGCCGCTCAGCAGGGGTGAGGCCACGTGAAGTGGCAGCGCGGCGTGTGGATCCGGGATGCGATGTCGTACGGGTAGACGAGCGCGCGGATGTAGCCCAGGTTGCGTTCGGCGACGGGCACGCCGAGCTCGGGGTCTGGATGCAGGACCGCGTTGAACGACGTGTCCAGGCTGTCCACGATGAGCAGGCTGCGGATCCCGCTGCGCGGCTCATACCAGCTCGAGATCATCCCGAGCTGCGGATAACACAGCGTGTGGGTGACCGGGTCGCATGTCCTCACGGGCCGCACGGGGACAGCGAAGTCGGTTGCCCACGTGAGCTCCTCGGCATCCCAGTAGCCTCCGTAGCCGACGCTCACGTGCTCGGAGGCCGCGAAGGCCTTCAGCTCCGCCGCCGCGGACGGGCCGGGGAACCTGACCGCCACTTCCGGCGATGTGATGACCGTGAACGGGGCACGCAGCACCTGGTAGGTGCCGATCAGCGCGAACGCGCATACACCCGCCGTGAGTGCGCGGCGGCTGCGCACGCCGGCGCCGGCGAGCGGGAGAAGGGCGGCGAGCCGCCGCGTATCCGGCCAGCAGGTAGCGCCCGCTCAGCGCGTCCTTCGGGCGCGTCGCTGAGGATGAACACCAGGGTCGTGCACAGCAGGCTCAGCGACCAGAACGAGAGGTATGCCAGCGCTGCGGGCGACATGCCGCGGCGCAGCGCCCGGCGCATGAGCAGCCGGCGTGCCTGCTCCAGCGCGAGCAGCAGGGCACACAGCACCATGACCGCGCTCGCGAACAGGAGCACTCCCTCGAGCGTCGGACCGAGTGCGCTCAGCCGTCCGCCGCCGAGAAACGCGTAGCTCCTTGCGAGCAGCGCGAGGTTGTGGGTCAGCATGTTCGACGCGACGAGCCCTACGGGCAGGGAGCGGGCGGTGATGCCGCCGGCGCGCATCACGGCGGCGAGGAGAACGCCGCCGAGGATCGCCACGGCGATCACGGTGAGCGTGAAGAGGGCGAGCTTCCCGCGCGCCCGCGGCGTGAGCCGGCCGGCCACGACGGCGCTCGCGCCCCCGAGGGGTATCAGTGCCCAGAACGGGAAGAGCGTGTCGGATGCCGTGGGCAACGCGCTGAGCGCTCCGAGCGCCACCGCCGCCGCCGCGACGGCGCGCGCGCTCATCCTCTCGACGCGACCGGCGATCCACACGAGCGCGGCGGCGACCAGGATCGTGTGCACGAGCGCGAGGGAGTGCCAGTTGACGGCGAGCATGCAGAACCGGCCGAAGGCGCCGGCGCACAGCAGCGCCGCTGCGCTGATGGACGCCGACCACGCGTCGAACGCCCGCCGTGCGCTCCAGGCGAGCAGGAGCACGCCGCACAGGCTCCACAGCGCGGGCGCGAGTTCCCACAGCCCGCGGTGCGACGGCAGCGACCGTGTCGCGAGCAGGAACAGCCATTCCTCGTACCAGGCATGGTTGCCGAGCGAGATGTAGGTGCCCGCCGGGAGGTGCGCGGCGGCCTGGCCGAGCACGGGCGCCAGCGCCGCGTCGCTGTTGACGTAGACCGACGTGATGATCGCGTGGAAGTTCAGGATCACCGCGGCCGCATACCCGGCCGCGCACAGCGCCGGAAGCCACCACAATGCCGGGCTGGGGCCCCGCAGCTGCTGCACGGGGTCCGTCGCGGGCGCCGGGCGCCGGCGTGAGACGCTGAGGCTCGCGCTGTCGCTCACATCATCATCGTCGCCGATCCGCGGCCGCACCGAGCCGCCGCGGCCCGCTGCCGCGTCACGGCTCGATGATGTTGAACCAGATGTCGAACGTGTCGAGCATCGACAGGAACGCCTGCAGGGGCTCCATGTCCGGCTCCACCCTGATGTCGCCGTCTGTCACCGCGTCAGCGAGGGTTCGCGCGCCGCCGAGCACTCCGTTCAGCGCCTCGCGGCTCAGCGTGATCCGCACGTCAGCGTCCGGGTCGAGCCTGTCGAGCGAGTGGTTCAGCGACCCGTTCGTGAGTTCCAGGACTGCGTTCTCGCCGGTGTCCGTGAACTCGAAGCTCATCGTGATCGACCGCTCGGCGGCCTTCGGGCCGTTCAGCCTCACGCCGAGGTAGTTGAACAGGAGCACGAGGCTCATCGCCTTGACCGAGTCCGGCGAGGCGGTCCCACCCCACGGGAAGGATGTCACCCCGTCGCGGAGCTCTTTGGCGCCTGTCAGGTAGAGGTCACGCCAGGTGCCGGCCTCGGACTGGTAGCCCATCTGCTCGAGCGTGTCTGCCTGCAGCTCCCGCGCCGCGCGGTTCGTCGGGTCGGCGAAGACAACGTGGTTGACGACCTCGGCGACCCACCGGTATTCGCCGCGATCGAACGCCTCACGCGCCTTCTCAAGAACGGCGTCGGCGCCGCCCATCAGCTCGACGTAGCGGCCGGCGGAGTCCTCGTGAGGGAGTTTGTGCAGTCCTGCCGGGTTGCCGTCGAACGGGCCGAGGTACTTCACGTATGTCGCCTTGACGTTGTGGTTGACGGTCCCGTAGTACGGGCGCAGGGCCCAGTGTTGGGAGAGCGACCGGGGCAGCTCGACGATCTCTGCGATCTCGTCGGGCGTGTGGCCGTGGTTGGCGAGCCTCAGGGTCTGATCGTTGATGTACCTGTAGGCGTCGCGGCCCTTGCGCAGCATCTCAAGGCTGGCCTGCCTGCCCCACACCGGCCAGTGATGCATTCCGTACATCACGTCCGTCTTGTGGCCCCAGCGGTCGATCGTCTCGTTCAGGTACTGCGACCATGCCTGCGGGTCGCGGATCGGAGCCCCCCTGAGCGTGTACGTGTTGTGCAGCGTGTGGCAGCAGTTCTCGGCCGCGGTGAGGGCGCGGAGCTCCTCGACGAACCAGTGCATCTCGGCCGGAGCCTCCGTGTCCGGTGCGAGCATGAACTCGAACGTCAGCCCGTCGATCTCGAGCTTCTCGCCGGTGTACGTGATGTCGCGTGTCGGCGGTATCAGTGTGACGGTGCCGGAGGAGACACCCGACCCCAGTCCGATCCCGACCTGGCCCTTCGGGTCTGATGGAAGCAGAACCCCGTACTGGTAGAGGGCGCGCCTTGTCATCACGTTCCCGGCCAGGACGTTCTCGGCTACCGCGGCCTCGAGGAAGCCGACCGGCGCGATGATCTGGACCTTCCCCGCGATCACGTCCTCTTCGTCCACGACGCCCTTGACGCCGCCGAAATGGTCGACGTGCGAGTGCGAGTGCAGCACCGCGACGACGGGCTTGCGCGGACGATGCTCGAAGTAGAGCTCGAGCGCCGCTCGGGCCGTCTCCACCGAGATCAGCGGGTCCATCAGGATCAGTCCGGTGTCGCCCTCGATGATCGTCAGGTTGGAAATGTCCTGGTTTCGCACCTGGTAGAGGCGGTCGACGACCTTGAAGAGGCCGCCCTTGCGCACCAGCTGACCCTGGCGCCAAAGGCTCGGGTTCACGGTGTCCGGCGCCACGGAGCCGTCCTCGATGAAGTCGAGCCCCGTCGGGTCATAGACGACCCGCCCGTCAGCGTTCGCGACCCTCCCTCCGTCCTTCAGGGGCGCGATGAAGCCGCGTGCGGCATCCTCGAAGTCCTGGGTGTTCTCGAAGGGCAGCTCGTCGAGCACGGCCTTATTGAGTGCCCTCGTGAACTCGCTGGCCTCGTGTCTGTCGCTCATCTGCGCTCCCCTGTCGGTGATTTCGCCTGAGGGCGTGTTCTACCGCACCGGCCCCTGTGCACACATCACGGGAACCCCGCATCGGGGGTATGGTCTACACATGGCCGACACGGAACTGCAGCTCTCACCTGTACCGCACCTGACGCCCTCCGAGCGTGTGGCGCGCGGGAAGGCTGCGCGCCAGGAGGTGCCCAGGCGCAGCCACGGCGTCTTCGAGCCGGTCGCTCACCGCCCGGATCCTGTGGAGCTCCTCGAACGACAGGCCGAGTCGCGTGTCCCTGAGCTCGTTCCGATCCGCTACGGGCGCATGCTCGTCTCGCCGTTCACCTTCTACCGGGGCGCCGCGATGATCATGGCGAGCGATCTCACCGCCACCCCCCGATCCGGTCTTCAGGTGCAGTGCTGCGGCGATGCGCACCTCTCGAACTTCGGAGTGTTCGCCTCACCCGAGCGACGTCTCATGTTCGACCTGAACGACTTCGACGAGACGCTGCCGGGACCGTGGGAGTGGGACGTCAAGCGACTGGCGGCGAGCATGCTGATCGCCGCACAGAGCAACGATTTCGCGGTCAAGGACCAGGACCAGATCGTGCTCGACACCGTCGCTGCATACCGCAACGCGATGATCGACTTCGCGGGAAAAGGCAACCTCGAGGTCTGGTATGCGCGCCTTGAAATCGAGAAAGTCCTCAAGGAATACGGCTCGCAACTACAGCCCGCGGCGGTCAAGAAGACCGAGAAGGCTCTGGCCAAGGCCCAGACGAAGGACAGCATGGCGGCCTTCTCCAAACTGACGGAGCTCGTCGACGGGAAGCCGCGGATCATCGCCGAACCGCCCCTGATCGTGCCGGTGGACGACCTCGTTCAGGGAGCGGAACGCGACGAACTCTCGACGGCCTGCACGAACTGCTGCGCACCTACCGATCCTCCCTGGAGCACGACAGGCGGCGTGCTGCTCGAGGAGTTCCGGCTCGCGGACTTCGCGCGCAAAGTGGTGGGCGTGGGCAGCGTCGGCACGCGAGCGTGGATCGCGCTGCTTCTCGGCCGCGACGAGCAGGATCCGCTCTTCCTGCAGCTCAAGGAGGCCCAGCCGTCGGTGCTCGAGGAGTTCCTCGGGCCCAGCGAGTTCGAGAACCACGGGGAGCGTGTCGTCGCCGGCCAGCGGCTGATGCAGGCCGCCAGCGACATCTTCCTCGGATGGCTGCACGTCCGGTCCGGGATCGATGGCCAGGAGCGCGACTTCTACGGGCGCCAGCTGAAGGACTGGAAGGGGTCCGCTGAAACCGACCAGATGGTCCCCCGCGGCATGAGCGCGTACGGGCGCCTGTGCGGCTGGACGCTCGCACGAGCGCACGCGCGAAGCGGCGACCGGATCGCGATCGCCGCCTACCTCGGCAAGGGGAACACCTTCGACCGCGCGATCGTCGACTTCTCCCGCGCCTACGCGGAGCAGAACGAGCGCGACTACGGCGCGCTCGCAGACGCGGTGAAGTCCGGGCGCGTCAAGGCCGAGCTCGGGGTCTAGCGCCGCCTCAGGACCGGCGCCCCGTGCGCGCTAGCCGTGGATCAGGGGCCGGAAGGGCCGGGTCTCATGCTCGCCGCCGGGCCCGATGGTCAGCGCAGTCGACTCGGGGATCTCGTGCCACAGGCCGGGAAGGTCGGTGAACGGCTCGGAGACCACGAGGTGATCGCCGTCCCGGAGCCGAGCGCAGCCGCGGGTTCTCGGGGTGCAGCGCCCTGATCGACGTCCACCTCACTGGAGCTGAAGAGGGTCCGCGAGTTGTGCTCGGTCGAGTACCGCACGGCCCACAGCGACTCGCCGTCGCTCACGCCGATGCTCGCCTGGATCGCCTTCTCGACGCCGTGGCGCGCCGCGGTCGACTCGACGAACCCGACGGCGCGCTCGAGCGCCGCGAGCGGTTCGTCCTCGAGCCCTTCGGTGAGCGCAAGGTGAAACAGCAGCTCGGAGTCCGTGGAGCCTTCTATGTGGGGGAACAGCGAAGGATCGACCGCGAGCATCAGGTCGCGGTGCAGCTGCGGGAAGCCGTTGATGAGGCCGTTGTGGACGAACAGGCGCCCGACGATGGGTGTAGGGGTGGCAGTTGGTCTCCTGCACCGCGGTGCCCGACGTGGCCCGGACGTGCGCGAGGAACAGCGGCGACTCGATATGCGACGCGAGGTGGCGCAGGTTCCGGTCAGACCACGCCGGCGAGATGCTGTGGTACACACCCGGCCCGTCGCCGCTCGCCGTACCAGCCGAGACCGAAACCGTCGCCGTTCGTCGTCTCCGCACCCATACGCGAATGCAGGCTCTGATCGATGAGTGCCGTGCTTGGGCTTGAACAGGAGCTCGTCAATGAGCAGATCCTGCCCGTGCCAGGCCATCCAGCGGCACATGTCCTTCGCCTTTCCTCGAGGGCGGTGTCACCCGCGTGCACCCCCGTGGCCGGGGCGCGGGCATGTCCCGCGCAGGCTACATTGCGTGCGCGAACAGCGCCGGCAGTGAATCGCCGGCGGGCAAGAGGACGATGACCGAAGCCGCCCACACAGAGCAGGATCTACCCACCGCCGCGAAGGGCTACCTCGAGCTCCCCGAGGGCTGGAAGCGTGTGCGCTCCCAGGGCCCTGGCCCGTTCGTCACCTCCGAGGTGCTGCGTGCACCCGATGGAAGTGAGGTGCACTGGCGCTCTCGCTCGCACCGCAAGAGACGCAGAGCCTCGGCCGGCGCGCGGGAACCCACGTGGTGGCGCCCGCGCACCCGTGGCTGGTGGATGAGCGTCCTGTTCTCGGTCGGAGCGTTCTGCTTCCTCGTGGCAGCGGTCGCGGCGCAATGGGAGAGCAGCCCCAGAGGAGCGATCGGCGTGACGTTCTTCGTCGGCTCGATCTTCTTCACATCCGCCGCCTACCTCCAGTACTCCGAGACGGTCAACGCCGACCACACGCTCACCGCGGACGCGAAACGTGCGCGGTGGCGCCCCGCCTCCTGGGAACCACGCCGGATCGACTGGGTGGCCTCGTCCGTGCAGCTCGTCGGAACCGTGTTCTTCAACATGAGCACGTTCGCGGCGATGAAACACGGGCTCACCACGAAGCAGACCAACACACGGGTCTGGGGCCCGGACGCGCTGGGCTCCGTCTGCTTCCTGATCGCGAGCGAGCTCGCCTACGCGGAGGTCTGCCACCGCTGGGTTTGCTTCAGGAATCGTTCGCTGTCGTGGTGGATCGTGGCGCTGAACATGACCGGCTCGATCGCGTTCGGCGCGGCGGCGGTCGCGTCGCTTCTCGAGCCCGGCAGCGGCGAGCCGATCAGCGCCCGAATCTCGAACGGCGGGACGGCGATCGGCGGTCTGTGCTTCCTGATCGGGGCGGTCCTGCTGATGCCCGAGGCAGCCCGCGAGTCGGCGCAGCCCGGCGATTGAACGCACGCAGCGCGCGAAACATATACTCGCGCGACAGCGCCCTCTCGGGTCTCATCGCCCCGACTGCCGGCCGCGGACCGCAGCAACAATCCTGGGAGGTTCAAGTGTCAGCGCATCACAGTCGCGACGTTGGGAAGGAGGGCGAGATCCCCGAGGTGACCCGCCAGCAGATCGAGCGCATGGAGGGCCGTTTCGGCAACCGCTACCTGCTCGAGCCGGCACCGGACCACAAGCTGCCGAAATCCGGCATGACGGCACAGGAAGCACTCGGCCTGCTGCGCGAGGAGATGCTGCTCGACGGGCTGCCCGGTCGCAACCTGGCGACGTTCGTGACGACGTGGATGGAGCCCGAGGCCGACCAGGTGATCCAGGAGTCACTGAAGGTGAACTTCATCGACCACGCCGAGTATCCGCAGTCGGCCGAGGTGGAGCAGCGCTGCATCAGGATGCTCGCCCACCTGTTCAATGCGCCCGGCGAGACGACCGGCGCGCGTACGCAGGGCTCCTCCGAGGCGATCATGCTCGGAGCGCTCTCATTGAAGTGGAAGTGGCGTGCCCGCCGTGAGGCGGCCGGGAAGAGCACCGAAAAGCCCAACCTGGTCTTTGGCGGCGACGTGCACGTGGTGTGGGAGAAGTTCTGCCGCTACTTCGACGTCGAACCGCGCATCGTCCCGCTGGCGCCTGACAAGTACACGATCGGCCCCGAGGACGTGGAGCCGCACATCGACGAGAACACGATCGGCGTGGCCGCGGTCCTCGGCACGACGTTCACCGGCCACGCGGACGACATCCAGGGGATCAACGACCACCTCGTCGCCCTCAAGCACGAGAAGGGGCTCGATGTGCCGCTGCACGTCGACGGCGCGTCGGGGGGCTTCGTATGGCCGTTCCTCTACCCCCACTCGGAGTGGGACTTCCGCCTGGAGCAGGTCCGCTCGATCAACGTCTCCGGCCACAAGTTCGGGCTCGTCTACCCCGGCATCGGCTGGCTCATCTTCCGGGAGAAGTCCGACCTGCCCGAGGACCTCGTGTTCTACGAGAACTACCTCGGCAAGCGCGACGCGACGTTCACGCTCAACTTCTCGACGGGCGACTCGATGGTGCTCGCGCAGTACTACAACTTCGTGCGCTTCGGCCACGACGGATACCGGTACATCATGGAGACGATGAAGTACAACGCGAGGAACCTCGCGAAGGAGATCGAGGCCTGCGACTTCGAAATCATCGGCTCCGAGGAGGAGGAGCAGCTGCCGCTGGTGGCTTTCAAACTCAAGGGCGAGCACGAGTACGACGAGTTCGACGTCGCCGCGCAGCTCGCGGCCGAGCGGGGCTGGATGGTGCCCGCCTACACGCTCCCCCCCAACGCCGAACACGTCAAGATCATGCGCATCCTCGTGAAGGAGACACTCGGCGCCACCCTGACGAGGACTCTCGGCGAAGACATCTCCCAGGCCTGCGAAACGCTCGAGAAAAAGGGCAAACTGCACCCCCACGACCGCAAGAAAGTCAAGACCAACACCGGCTTCTGAGCCGGCGGCGGCGGGCGCGGCTCAGCTGCGCCCGCCGAAGATCCTCAGGAAGAAGAGGAACACGTTGACGATGTCCAGGAAGATCCCCGCCGCCAGGGGAACCGTTTCCTGCATCCCGGCGCGGCGCATGCGATTGAAGTCCAGCAGCGTGTAGCCCGCGAAGATCACGAGCCCCGCCACCGAGTAGATCAGGTTGGCGTGCGGGATCGACACGAACACGGCGATGATCCCGAAGACGATCAGCGCCAGCAGCAGGAAGAACAGCGCCCGGTAGCCGCCCGAGAGGTCTTTGCGGATCGCATATCCGGCCGCGCCGAGTCCGCCGACGAACAATGCGGTGGCGGCGCCCGCCTGGTAGACGGCGTCGGGCTGCGCTTCGGCGTACTCGTGGAGCACACCGCCCATCCCGAGACCGAGAAGCAGGCCGCCCGCGAACAGCAGCGTTATCGCCAGGCCCTCGCGGGCACGTGCGAAGTTGAGCCCGACGATGCATATGAAGCCGCCGATGAAGCAGAGGATCGCCCCGCCGCCGACCATGTCCCGGCCGAGGTATGCCCCGAGCGCGAAGAACCCGAGCGTCACTGCGACGAGGCCCATCACCTGGCCGAACACGCCGGCCGAACCGACGGTCTCGACGGATCCGAATGCTGAGCGGGCTTCCCTGTTCGTGAGCGCGTCCGGCATAGCGGTGATCTTAGAGCGGCCTGAGGTCAGCGTCCCCACCCGCGGTCTCGGACCGATCCGGCCGGGGTTGACAGATAATTAGTAAGCGTGCATACTACTTTCATGACAACCATAGCCACAGCTCACGCAGACTCCACCGCCCCGCCATCCGCGTTCTTCACCGAGTGGGCGGACATGGCCAGCTGGCCCGAGTGGAACGCCGACACCGAGTGGGTTCGCCTGGACGGACCGTTCGCAGCGGGCTCCACTGGGGTCCTGAAGCCCCGCGGGGGACCCAGGGTCAAGTTCGTCATCCAGACGCTCGTCCCGGACCGGGAGTTCGTCGACGTGTCTCTCCTGCTCGGAGCCCGCCTGAGCTTCGCGCACCTCGTGAGAGCCAACGACGACGGCTCGAGCGCCGTGGACGTGACCATCACGATCAGCGGACCGCTCAGCAGGCTATGGGCCGCGATCATGGGCAAGGGCTTCAGGAAGAGCGCGCAGGCCGACCTCGACCGTCTCGTGGCGAGGGTGACGGCCCCCGTCGCCGGGACGCTCGACGAGAGGGCCGATCCGGTGCACCGATGAGCGGGCGGACCGGCAACGCGCAGCCGGCGTCAGAGGCCGCTCTCGCGACGCGGTTCCGGGCCGCCGACGAGAGCCCGGGACTGCTGTTGTGGCAGGTCACAAACCGCTGGCAGGCGGCGCAGCGCGCCGCGCTGAAGCCATTCGGGCTGACCCACGTCCAGTTCGTCCTGCTCGCCTCGCTCGCATGGCTGGACAGCGATGGCCCGATCACCCAGCGCGAACTCGCCGACCATGCCGCGACCGACCCGATGATGACCTCCCAGGTGCTCCGGACTCTGGAGCAGCGCTGCCTCGTCGACCGCAGCCCGCATCCGCTGGACGGTCGCGCGCAGGCGCTCACCCTCACCAGGCGGGGACGGTCGCTTGTGAACAAGGCGATCACCGCTGTCGAGCAGTGCGACGATGACTTCTTCCGCCCGCTCGGCTCAGCGCGCGCGTTCACGCGCGCGCTGCGGGTGCTCCGGGACCGTTAGAGCGGCGCCGACGGGGGCACACCGTCCGAGCACTCGTGACGTGTTTCGCGTGCCTGCGCGAACGTGACCATGTGCCCTTGCTCCTGATCCCACAGCTTCAGGCGCACGGCGCGAAGGCCGTCACGGAAACCGAGCGTGGGGACCTGATGGAAGATCGGGTTCTCGTCGTGCGCCCGCTGAAGGTTGTAGTTGGGGATGCGCGCACTGAGATGGTGCACGTGATGCAGGCCGATGTTGCCCGAGAAGAACTGCAGCACCTTCGGGAGCTTCAGGTAGGAGCTCCCTCGAAGCGCGGCGTCGGCATAGCTCCATCCGTCATCGCTCTCCCAGTAGGCGTCCTCGAACTGGTGCTGTACGTAGAACAGCCAGATCCCTGCCGAACCGGCCAGCAGCACCGTGGGTGCCTGCACGAGAACGAACGCGGTCCACCCCATCAGCCAGCAGAGCAGGGCGACGATCACCACGAGGGCGATGTTCGTGCGGATGACGCTGCGGCGCATACGCGGCCGTGCGTCTCGCGAGACGATCCTTGGCCCGATCAGAAGCGCCACGATCGGGCCTATCCCGAACATCACGAGCGGGTTGCGGAACAGACGGTATGCCAGGCGGGCACGCGGCTCCAGTGCGTCGTACTCGACGATCGTGAGCGTCCTGACGTCCCCGCCGCCGCGGCGGTCAAGGTCGCCGGAGGTCGCGTGGTGGATCGCATGGTCGTGGCGCCAGCGAAGAAAAGGCGAATAGACCAGCAGGCCGAGCACCGTCCCGAGCCAGATGTTGGCGCGCTTGGACGGAAGGAACGAGCCATGCGAGCAGTCGTGGAAGAGGATGAACGTCCGTACCAGGAAACCCGAGGCCGGAATGGCCACGAGCAGCACGAGCAGGTACGAAACGTCGAGCAGCCGATACATGAGCACCGAGAGCGCGAGATACGGGAGCACGGCCGTCGCGAGATCCAGAAGGCTGCGCCCGATCCGGGGCTTCGCGTAGGGAGCGAGCGTCCGCTGCCATGACACGGCGTCCAGGTGGGGCATCCCGGCTGTAACGGCGCCGGGGGCCGATGCGGCGCGGCCCATCGCGCTCCTCTCGCCACGACTACAGTCGTGGCTGCCCGTCGCGGGAAGGGGGACGCGGCGGGGACTGCACACCCATCATAGGTCAGGCTGCTCGACACAGCGCCGGTCTCGGGGCTGCGCGCCTCTAGGTCCTGACTGCCTGCGCCCCGTTGTGTGGGAGGCGGGCGCGTGCGAGGTCTCGCGCGCCCTTCAGAGCGGGCCGCAGCCGGCTGCGATAGAGATAGCCCGGCAGAGCCTCCGTCCGGTAGGCCCATATCTGCTCGCGGGGCCGTACCTCGGAGGTCCAGCGCTCCTTGTACGGTTCGCGTTCGCCGAGGAAGTCACATGCCCGTAGGCCCTCCTCGATGCTGCGGCGCACAACCTCCGCGGCCAGCACGGTTCCCGGCGCGAGCCGACGGTGGGACTCGTTGAAGCAGGTCTTCAACATCGTCGCGACGCCGGCGAAGGCGCAGCCGTAGCTGGCGGCGATCACCTCGCCGTCGAGTTCCAGCAGATCGAGTCGCAGCCAGCCCTTTCCCGCCGCGTCCCGCGCGAAGCCGAGGTAGAGCCCCTCCGCGTCTGCGTTGCCGAGGATCGACGTCCCGGCCCTTCCCTTCCAGCCGGACGCCTCGAGTCGCAGAAATGTCTGCACGTCGCGCTCCAGGTCGGGGCCCCCGCACGACGTCCTGAGATTTGCCCGGCCCGCACGCTCGAGCGCACGCCGCCGCTGGCGTATCTCCGACCTGAATTTCCGGCTGACGCCGGCCAGCATCTCCTCCCAGGAGCCGGGGAGCGCGAGCCACGGGGAATACGGCCCGGTTCTGCGCACCGCACGGTATCCCGAGCTCTCCAGGGCGTCGCCGAGAGTGTCAGCCGAGGCCGGCTCGAGGACCCGGTCGAGGTGGATCCGGCTGGCGCCGAGGCCGAGGATCGATGTCCACATATCCCTCCGTGCCTGCGCATCGCGGGCCAGGACACCCCAGTCCCCGCTGAGTTCGTCGGCCGCCGACGCGAGCCCGTTGCCCCTGGTCCGCTGCAGGCACGCGCCGGCGCGCATCGAGCCGTCGTCGTCGTGGCACACGACCCAGATCGGATGCTCCCCGGTCCCGAATGCGTGCCACCAGCGGCCGAGCCACTCGTGTGTAAGGAACGGGCTCCCTGCCGACAGCGCGAGCTCGTCCCAGGCCGGGGCGAGCACCCCGAGTGCGTCGTATGTGCGGGTCAACGGCACCTCATGGCTCCTACTCGTGCGCGCCGCCCCGCCGATGGAGCGGTGCGGACGATTGAACATCGGCAGCGAGAGCCGGCCGATCAAGGCACGGGCGCGTTCGCCCACCCGCGAGGGCGCCGCGCTTGACAATCTCTAGATTCTCGATACACTTACTGAACAATGCTTGTTCAAGGCGACACTCCGCCGGCTCTCGCCCCGATTCCAGCGGTCGCATCGGTGGTACCGCGGTGATCATGCTGGCCTGGCTCGCACTCGGGGTCCTCGCGTTCGTACTTCTTGCAGTGATGGCATTGGTCGCACTCATGCTCGCGGGTCCCGGCGGAGAATGGCCGAGGAGGTAGCCGGTGGACAGCAAAGGGCGGCAACTCGCACTCACGCCGCATCAGATCAAGCGCATCCAGGAGCTGCCACGGGATCACACGCTGGTGAGCGGGGCGGGATGGGCGCCCATCGTGCGCCGCCCCGACGGGCGGCTGCTGCGTGTTCGCTCGAGCGGGCGCCTGGTCCTGACGAGCCCCGTGCAGAGCGTGCAGGGCTACCTGCACGTCAACGGCTGACCCGCGTCCGCGGCTCCCGGACTAGGCGCGGGTTCGGCGCTGCGCGGCCGCGCGGGCCAGCAGCGCGCTGGCGCCGCTCGCCGGGAAATCGGCCATGTCAAGCCGCCAGCGCACCTCGCGACCCACGTCGCCGGGCGCCTGCGCCCTGGCCGGCCGGGTGCCCAGGTTCCTGAACCCGAGACGGGCGGGCACCCTGCCGCTCGCGACGTTCGCCTCATCATGGTGTATCTCGACGTGGTCGACGTCGGCGAGCGCGAGCGCCGTCCGCGTCAGGGCCGCCGCCGCCAGCGTGGCGACACCCCGGCGCGTGTGATCCACGTGCACCCAATAGCCGAGCTCGAGCCCGCCCGGTGCGATCCTCCGCATGAGACCCGCGCTGCCGAGCACCTTCCTGCCGCGGTCCCGGACCGAATACTCGAAACGATCGCCGCCTCGCCAGCCAGCCTCACCTGCCGCGAGGAACTGGCCGACCGAATCGCGGTCGTTGCGCGACGCCCACGGCATCCACGGGCGCAGATGCCCGATGGTGCCCGACAGGCTGGCCAGGAGCACGTCGAGGTCCTCCTCACGCCAGCGAACCAGGATGAGATCGCCGACCTCCAGCGCGGCGGGCGGCCGGATGATCGGTTTCGCAGGCCCATCCACGATGACCATGATGCCGCCGGGCGAGGAACCTCGCTACCGAACGGGCCCGCGCTCGGCAAGATGTTCGCCATGCTGACCCTTCGCCCGTTCGAGGCAGCCGACGATGACGCGCTGATCAGCTGGGTCCGCTCGGCGGAGGAGCTCCTCACGTTCGCCGGGCCGGAACTCGCCTGGCCGCTCACCACTTCCCAGCTGCAGACGATCCGCGCGCGTTCGGATACGACCGCCTGGACGGCGGTGCTGGCGCCCGCGTCGGCACCGGTCGGCCACATCGAGCTCGTCATCCCCGCCGCCTACCCGCGCCGCGGCCACCTCGCGCGGGTGATCATCGATCCAGCACGCCGGCGCTCGGGCATGGGCCGCAGCCTGGTGTCGGCAGCGCTCGAAGAGGCATACGCACGGGGCCTTGACCCGGTGACGCTCAACGTCAGGCGCGGCAACGATGCAGCCATCAGCCTCTACACCGCGCTCGGGTTCCGCCGCATCGACACACGCCCGCAGGACCCCCATGTGCTGCGCATGGTGCTCGCGGCCGGGAATGCGCGGTGAGCTGAGGCCGGATCAGCCGGCGAGCTCGTGCGCCACGCGCGGCACCGCGTCCGCGGAGGGCCCGTGAGCGCTCGCGTGCCCGAGCCCGTGGGGCGTCTTCTCCCAGTAGAACGGGTTGCGGATCAGCTGGACGAGCGCCCTCCACGCGGCGACTGAGTGAAGTACCCAGTAGAGGGGATTCAGCAGCGCGTACGGCGCGGAGCGCCAGCCGTGCTCGCGCATCGCGGCGATCAGGTTCAGGGCGATCATCACGCCATTGCCGATCAGGAGGTTGACCAGCGCGATCGTCCAGAAGGTGCCCGAGTCCAGCAGTGGCAGGCGCGGCTCGCCGAACCCGTACCAGGCAGCGGTGCCGATCCACATCACGGGCGCGAGCAGGAACGTGAGCGGGGTGCCCGCGATGAGCAGCAGGAAGCCGAGCGCATCCACGATCCCGACCTGCCGGACCAGGCGGCGCGGGGAGCGCATGTGTACCAGGGCGGTCTGCATGTACCCCTTGATCCACCTTGTCCGCTGGCGGATCCACGGGCGCATCTCCGCGCACGCCTCCTCCTCGGTGTCGGAGTCGATGACCCCAACCCGGAACCCCTCAACGGCAGCGCGCAGGCCCAGGTCCGCGTCCTCGGTGACGTTGTGCGGGTCCCACCCGATCAGCGCGCGCAGCTCGGGCACCCTGAAGTGGTTCGAGGTGCCGCCCAGTGGGATCGGGAGACCCATGCGGTCCAGTCCCGGGAGCATCGTCCCGAACCAGTAGCCGTACTCGAGGCTGAACATCCGCGTGAGCAGGTTCGTCGTGTAGTTCCAGTAGCGCAGCCGCGCCTGCATGCAGATCGTCTTCTCCCCCGCCTGGTCGAACGCCGCAACCGCCTTGCGGAGCTGCTGCGGGTCGGGCCTGTCCTCGGCGTCATAGATGACCAGGAGGTCGCCGCGCGCGAGGAAGAGGCCCACGTTGCAAGCCTTCGGCTTGGTCTTCGGCTGCGCGTCGGGCACGATCACCAGACGCACCGTTGCCGGTGGCTGGGCCGCCCTCGCAGCCTCGATCGTCTCGGTGTCGTCGGACTCGAGCAGGACCAGCACCTCGAGCTTCTCGGCCGGATAGTCGAGCGCGCCGAGGTTGCCCATCAGCTCACCGATGACGTTCGCCTCCCTGTAGACGGGCACGAGCACCGTGTAGAACGGCAGCTTCCTGTCATCGCGCTCGGCGAGCGATTCGGTCACGCGCGCCCCGAAACCGACCCCCACGAGACAGGCGACGAGCTTGAACATCACTGCCGCCAGGAACACTACGTTCGCGCCCGCGACGATCACGGCCACGGTGAGCTGCCACTGAGCAAGCAGGCCGATGAGGATCAGGGTCCCGATGACGGCCAGGCAGCGCTTCTGCCCCACCGACCATCCTCCCGCCGCCGATAGGTCCGGGCGCTGCTCCAGCAGCTCCCCGGTCGACTGCCGCACGATGTGCTCGCGGAAGCACAGGACGATCGTTCGCTCGATGTCGAGCGGCGTCGTGGTCCGGAGGTTCAGCTTCGAGCCGGGCCCGAGCCTCTCGAGCACACGCGCCCGGAGCTCCGGGGTGGGTGGCTCGCAGGTAGCGACGATGGTGCGGTCGCCTTCGGTGCAGACCGGCACCCACCCCTCCGAAAGCAGCAGCTCCGGGTCGAAGCTGCGAACGAGCGCCTCGTCGACGTCCGTGTTCAGCAGGTCGATGAACGGCAGCTGCCACTGCTCGCCCAGTGCCCGCTGGAGACCGAGGCGGTGCACGCGGCCCGCCGCGAGCAGGATCTGCCCGATCCGCTCCCCCGTCTCATCCTGGCGCCTGAGCGCCCATGCGAGCGTCTCACGGTCGATCATGCCCGATGCGAGCAGCGTCTCCCCGATCGGCGTGGGCCCAGCCTGCGTCCGTGTGTCGGTGCGGCGCCTGCGCGGGCGCCGCGCATCGCCGGCGTCGGCGCGACGGACACGAATGTCCTGCGCCGCCGCCGCGGGCGCGAGGGATCCCTCTTTGGCAAGGGTGCGGTCCATGTCCACGGGTCGGATCGGCTCGCGCGAGCGCTGACCGCGGCCCGGGAAGGCTGGACGAATGTCTTAGGGAAACCCGTCCGCCCCATAGGACGGGAGCGTCTCGAACTCTTCGGGAGCCGCTCCGGCGCCTGCCGGCCGCGAGCGCATCGCAAGGGCGCATCTCAGCTTTACGGACGGCGGAACGGTAGTCCTGATCAGAGCGCCGCGGCAAAGATCGCTTCGGAGCCGGTCAGTCCTCGCCTAGGTTGAAGGTGCGCGACCGGTGGACCCGAAATTCGCGCAAGGAGGAGCCATGCGCCCGCCATCCCCAACCACTTTGGACCCGCTGACGCGTGCGGAGCGAGGGGCAGGCTCGCGGCCCCGCGCGGCGCCGATTCGCGTGGTTCTCGCCGAGCAGGACACCTGTATCCGGCGGGACATGCGCAGTCTGCTGCACGGCTCCGGCCACGGGCTCTTCGAGGTCGTGGCCGAGACGAGCGACAGCGCGGGCGCTCAGCGCTTTGCTCACGCCCACCAGCCCTGCGTCGTCGTGCTCGACCTCGACCTGCCGGGCAATGAGCGCAGCGTGATCGACACCATCCGCAGCGAGTCCCCGGATGCACGGATCGTGGTCCTCGCGATGCAACAGGACGCGGCGGGAATCTGTGACGCGCTCCGTGCCGGCGCGACCGGCTATGTCCTGAAGGGACGCGGCCGCGAAGCACTGGCACACGCCGTGCGATCCGCGGCGGCGGGCTACGGCTACGTGGTCCCGGCGCCGGCCTACGCCACCGCTCCGGCGCGCGGTGAGAGGCGGCCGGGGTGGCCCGGCGCGGGCCTGCGCGCCGACGTGCCGCGTACCCGGAGCGTCGCGGGCTCCTGATCCCGCGCTGCGTGCGAGTGACCCATGTCACACAGCTGCGACTCCTGCTGCGCAAAGCTCGTAGAAACACGCAACGAGGGGGTTGTCGTGGCAGCGTTCAGGCTCATGGTGTTCCTATATATCGCGGTCCTCGGCGTCATCGCGACGCTGGGCGTCTATGTGCTCGTCCAGGGGGCCAACCACCTCTAGGGCGGGCCTCATTGCCACCTGACGCCCTCCCGCACGACGGCGGCCGGGTTCCCGACCGCGAGTGCGGCCGGCGGGATGTCGCGGCTCACGACGGCGCCCGCGCCTATGACGGCGCCGTCTCCTATCGACACGCCCTTCAGGATGCAAGCGCCCGCCCCGACCCAGACCTCGTCCCCGATCCGGACCGGTGCGTCCTGCCTGCTCCGGCCCTCGAGCCGGTGGAAGTCCGCATCCATGATCAGGACGTCCCATGCGATCGCGCAGCCTGAGCCGATCGACACGTCCATCGCGCAGATCACCCGCGTATCGCCGCTGAAGTAGCTTCCGTCACCGATCGTCACGCTCGCACCCGGCCCCACGAGGATCCTCGTGCCGTCCCCCAGTCGCACTGTGCCCTCGCACGCGAGCGTCGCGCCGCTCTGCAATTCGATGGTCGTCGGCATGCCGCGAGCCACGAACCCAACGTGGGTGGGGCTGTCGCCGAGGTTCAGACGGCCTGTCACGCACAGGCGTGCGCCCGGCCGGCGGATGATCCGCGAGCGAAGATTCCCGACCACCGGCAGCTGCCATGCGGGCCGGTCGGCGTGGCGCGACAGCCACAACCCGACCGCGGCCTTGCGCACGTGCCTGGACACGTCCTGCGGCGACGTGGTCATCGCCGGCCCTTCAGAGCTGGTCGCGCGAGCATCGCGGCCGCAAGAGCCCCCGATCGAACCGGGATGCCGCCCCCGCGCCGCGCGCCCTGGAGGCGGCGACGCGGGGCGACATCTCCGGTGCTGGTTCGGAGTGCGTCTAGCGCACCCCGTGGGTAAGCATCGCCTGCTCGACGTCGTACGCGTCGTTTTCCTCACCTGTGGCGTTCGGGTGCACCGGCACGCCGGTCAGCGAGCCGAACAGCGGTTCGATCCAGCGCACACCGACCGGTTCGCACGCGTTGTGGCCTTTGCTCGGCTTGAACGTGTTGACGAACACGGCGCCATTCGCCTGCGCCTCTTTCTTGAGCAGGCCGTTGCCGCGGGTCTCAACGGAGTGGAACCACTTCAGGTCCGTCGTCGTCCACGGTATAGCGGTCGGGCAATAGCCTTCGGTCGGCGTGATTTCGGGATATCCGACGACGAACACCTTCGCGCGCGGCGAGATTTCGTGCACTTCGCGAAGCGCCTGTTCCGCGGGACCGAGGTCCTCAGCCTGCACTTCCCTGACGAATTTCGCGTAGAAGTGTTTGCACGGCGCTCCGACGTTGCCGGCGAAGTAGTCGGCCTCCGTGCAGCCTTCGACGAGCGTTCCGAAGAGGTCGTGGTCGTTGCCGCCCATGCCGATCGTCACGACTTCCGTCGACGGACCGAGAGCGTCGAACTGTGGCGGCTGGTCGGGGAACTGCGCGACCGTGAAGTTTTCCGTCTTCGCCCCACCGCAGCTCACGTCGGTGAGCGACAGGTTCAGCGCCGCTGCCACCAGATGCGGATAGTTCGCGGTCGACTGGCCGCATTCCGGCGGTGCGGTCGGCGAGTAGGGCAGTATCCCCGGCCCCGCGGTATACGAGTCGCCCATCGCGACATATGACGCGCCGCTCGCGCTCGCGGCCGCGGGCAGCGCGGCACTGAGGACCGCGGCCATGGCGATGAGCACGACGCCGGCCTTCTTGCGACGGCGCGTCCTCCCTCCGTCCTGGTGATGGACTGTTGTCATGTCTCCCTCTCTCCTCGTGAGACGTGCCCTGTGCGAACACAACCGTAGGGAAGCCCTGAACGGCGGCGAGCACAAGCCTGCCCGACGAACGTAACGAGTCGCGCGAGTGGGTGTCAAGGGCAGCGCCCCCTCGCGGGCCCCGCGCGCCCGGGTGAGGCCCGGTGGCGTGCTATCTTGTATCTACAAGTGAGCCAAACGGCCGAACACCCAACCGTGAGGGCAGTCGCCGAAGGCGCCGGACGCAGGCGCTACTCAGATGCAACGCTCGACGCAGCTGAGCTCCGGGAGCTGTGCCTGAGCGCGGGGGCGGACGACGTCGGGTTCGCCTCGGCCGACGACGAGACACTCGCAGTGGACCGCGCAGACATCGAGAACGCGCTGCCGGGCGCGAGAAGCTTGATCTCGATCTGCGTTCGGATGAACCGCGAGAGCGTGCGCAGTCCGATGAGGAGCCTCGCCAACGCCGAGTTCCACGCGACCTACGAGGACTCGACGGAGGTGACGAGGCGGATTGCCCGCGAGCTCGAGCGCCGCGGAATCCGGGCCGCCGTGCCGGCCAGCGGGTTCCCCCAGGAGATGGACCGGTTCGGAGGCAAGGCGTGGGTGGTGTCGCACAAGCTCGTCGCACTGGCGGCGGGCCTCGGGCGGATGGGGATCCACCGAAACGTCATCCACCCAAGGTTCGGCAACTTCATCCTGCTCGGCACGGTGCTGCTGGAGCCGTCCATCTCTGGGTACAGCACGCCACTCGAGTGGAATCCATGCCTCGAGTGCAACCTTTGCGTGGCCGCGTGCCCGGTCGGGGCGATCGACAAGTCCGGGGAGTTCGACTTCATGAGCTGCTACACGCACAACTACCGCGAGTTCATGAGCGGCTTCACGAGCTGGGTCGAGCAGGTGGTCGAAGCCGACGATGCCCGCGACTACCGGGAGCGCGTCAGCGACCACGAGACCGTGTCCATGTGGCAGAGCCTCGCGTTCAAGCCGAACTACAAGGCGGCGTACTGCGTCTCGGTCTGCCCCGCCGGGGAGGACGTGATCGGTCCCTTTCTCAACGACAGAAAGCAGCACATCGAGCGCGTCCTGCGCCCGCTCCAGAAGAAGAGCGAGACGGTATACGTGCTCCCCGACTCGCCGGCGGAGGCTCATGTCGCAAAGCGATTCCCGGACAAGCGCACCCAGCGTGTCAGCAACGGGCTCGTGCCGCCGCCGGAGCCTGGGTGACGCGCCCGCGGCCGCGCCCGTCCTTGTATCTACAATCCCAGGGTGTCCTCGAACTCCGTGGAGCAACGTGCCTCGCGTCTGGGGAGGGAGATCGGCCGGGACTGCCTCGCCGTGCGGCTCCGGCTGCTCAACCGGTCGGTGACCCGCCTCTACGACGCGGCGCTGCGCCCCTACAGCATCACGATCGCTCAGCTGAACCTGCTGGCGTCGGTTGCCAACCTCCAGCCCATCCCCTCGGGAAAGCTGGCGGACCTGCTGTCACTGGAGATCTCGACCCTCAGCAGAAACGCACGGCTGATGGAGAGCGCGGGCTGGCTCGAGATCTCGCCCGCCGACCACGGCAATGGGCGCGTACTGTCGCTCACGCCGGCGGGCGAGGGCAAGCTCGCCGAACTCGGTCCCGCGTGGCACGAGGCTCAGAACGAGGCCGTGAAGCTGATCGGCGACGGCGCGGCCGCAGCCATACGCGAGGCGGCCAACGAGCATTTCGTCGAGCAGGCCCGGCAACTCTGATCTGACCGGCGCCTGTCACTCGTCAGCGAGCGCCGCGATCACGTCGAGCCTTGCGGCGCGCCTGGCAGGAAGCTGCGCCGCGAGGACCCCTGCGAGAGCGGCCGCGATGAGCAGGAGAAGGAGCGTCCCCACGGGAAACGAGAGGACGTAGCCCGATCCGGAAAGTGCGAGCTCGGTGACGAGCACCGCACCGACGACACCGACGACGAGACCCAGCACGCCGCCGATCAGCGCCGTGATCACAGCCTCGTAGCGGATCATCTCGCGGATCTGCCGGCGCGAGGTCCCGATCGCTCGCATCATCCCGAGCTCGTGTGTGCGCTCGTAGATCGAAAGGACAAGGGTGTTGACGATGCCGAAGAGGGAGACGATCACCGATAGGGCCAGAAGCACGTAGACGAGCAGCAGGAACTGGTTGACCTTGTTGCTCTGTTCCCTCGTGTACTGCGCCGCGGTCTGCGAGTGAGCCTGCGGATAGCCGCTGCGCAGGACCGCGTCGATGCTGCTGCGCACCTGCGTGCCGTCCGCCCCGGGTGCGTACGCAACGAAGTCCGCGCCGTCTTCACGTTCCCCGAACGCTGTGCGCGCAAGTTCACGCGAGATCGTGAGGTTGGCGAGCAGCCCGAGCGCTTCTTCCTTGATGATCCCCGTCACGGTCAGCGTCACGGTGTGGCCGGTGGCCGAGAGGACGAGCACGCGCTGGCCCACGTGAAGGTGGTGCGCGCTCGCGAACTTCTTCGTGATGATCGTCCCTCCGCGCGAAAGTGTTTCGAGCGTCGCCCGCGAGCCGTCTTCCCACCCGAGCTTGTACATGCTCCCGAACGACGCGGGTTCGATCGCTGTGACTGGGCTGTTTTCGTCGATGACCGGCGCACCCGTCTGGGCGAGGTCCCGGACCCGGCCCTTCGTGAACGCGATCGCGGTCACAGCTCCCACACCGCTGATCGAGCGCAGCGCAGGCGCTATCGAGCCGGGGATGCCGCCTTCCCCGGCGCTCTTGTTCTGCACGATGAGGTCGCCGGCGAACGAGCGGCTGACGGCCTGGTCGATGGTCGCCTTCGTTCCCGCCGCAAGAACCGAGATGAACGCGACCAACCCAAGCCCGACGGTGAGGGCGAGCGCCGTGACGAGTGTGCGGCCCGGCTGGCGTACGGTGTTCTCACGCGCCAGGCGCCCGGTGATGCCGCGCCAGCTCACGAGCAGTCCGACGGCACCGGCGAGTGCCGGGATGACGCGGTAGTGACGTGGCGGACGCTCGCCTCCCCTCTTCAGACGTGCTCTGAGCCTCGCGGCTCGAACGACCACAACGACAAGCACCAGGGCCGCGATGCCGCCCCCGACGAAGGCGCGCAGCGCCAGCACGACCACGAGGTACAGAGCGAAGCGAATCATCAGCGCCCTGCGGGTGGGAAGCGGCCGCGGCGGGATCTGGACGCCCTCGCGCATGGCCGCTATCGGCGGCACGCGCGTGGCGCGCATCGCGGGGAAGAACCCGGCGAGGACGGTGATGATGACCCCAACCGCGAGCGAGACGATCACCGTGCGGGCCTCGAGCACCGTGCCGTTGTCCGGCAGGTCGGCTCCGAACGCCTTGAAGAGCTCATCTAGCGCCGGGGCGAGCGCGACGCCCGCGAGCAGGCCGACGACCGAGCCCGCGACCCCCAGCAGCAGACCTTCCGCCACCACCGAGCGCATCAGCTGGCTCCGCGACGCGCCGAGGGTGCGGAGCAGCCCGAACTCGCGCACGCGCTGGGCCACCGTGATCGAGAAGGTGTTGAAGATGATGAACGCCCCGACCACCAGCGCTACGTAGGCGAAGACGAGGAGGAAGGTCCGCAGGAAGCCCAGTTTTTCTTCCAGTTCGGAGGTCTGGTTCGCTGCTTCCTGGGCACCGGTGCGGACGATGAGCGTCGACGGCAGCGCGGCGCGCACCCGCGCCGCGAGTTCCTGCGGGGAGACCCCGGTGCTCGCGGCGACGTTGATGCTGTCGTATTCGCCCGGTTCGCCCGCCACGTACTGCGCTTCGGCGGTCGTCAGCAGCGCGACGCTGGAACCGCCGAACGATTCGCTCCCGGCGAACCTGGCGATGCCCGAGATCTCATAATGGCGGGCAGGGGCGCTGCCGGCGATCACGATCTGCTGCCCAACCTTCAGGTGCTCCCTGTTGGCGGTTGACTGGTCGATCGCGACCTCGTCGTTAGCGCTCGGCAGATGGCCCTGCGCCGCGGTGAACGCCTCGAACCGTGCCGGCTGGACAGCGTCGACCAGCGACGGCCCCGTACCCGAGATCCGTTTGCCGCTCGTGGTCAGAAGAGCCGCACCCGTCGACACTCCCCCCGAGGCCGCCGCGACGCCTCTGACCCCGCGCACCCGCGCGATGGTCGCTTCGTCTATTGCGTACGTCCGCGAGCCGCTGTTCTTGCCGAGTGTTTCCTTGGCGGTGACGACCACGGCCTTGTTCTTGTAGGCGCTTGCGAATACTTCCCCGAATGCGTGGTTGATCGTGTCGGTGAGGATGTACGTGCCCGCCATCAGCGCCACGCCGAGGGCGATCGCGACACCCGTGAGCAAAGCCCGCACCTTGCGCTGGGCAAATCCGCGGAGCATGAGCTTGCCCATCAGCCGATCCCCTTCATCAGGTCAAGCGCCTCCTCGGAGGTCCGTGCCCCTCCGTTGTCTGTCCGTCGGTCAGCCGCTGGTTGGATTAGGCGAACAGACCTATTAGTTTCGTACGGAAGGACGGGTCTCAAGCGTAGTCAACCCACCACAGGAGGACGAACATGAGCATCACGGCAACACGGATACGCCAGATCAGCCTGGTCTGTGTTCCCACGGCCGATCAGGACCGCGCGATCGCGTTCTACGAGTCGCTCGGCTTTGAGAAGCGCACCGACACACCGTTCGGTGGCGGCTACCGCTGGGTGGAGGTCTACGCGCCGGAGGGCAGCACCGGTATCGCGCTGGCGCCTCCACCGCCTGGCCGTGACCTCGTGCCTGCAGAGACCGGGATCACGCTCGTCAGCGACGACATAGACGCAACGCACGCCGAGATGCTCAGACTTGGCGTCGACGTCGATGCCGAGGTCTCACGGATGGGGGATCCGGTCCCGCCGATGTTCTGGTTCAGGGACCCGACGGGCCACTCGCTGATGGTGGTCGAGCAATCCTGACCCATAGGTCCGAACGGACCGCGACTGGCCCGCGAGGTGACGCGAGATCGGCCACGTGGCTGGCCGCGGGCGCGGACCGACGACGTCGCCGCGCTGGCACTACCTGCTCTTTGATCAGGAGCCCCGCAGCCGGGGGGCCCGCTCGGTCGAGCGGGCCCCCCTTGACCGCGATGGCGCCAGCGCTGCTCAGGTGGCGCAGTTCCAGCCCGCTGCGGTTTTGCCGTTTTCAAGACACGGCAGGATCGTCGGAGGCGTCCATGTACTGGTGCCTTCGAGGATCGGATCGATCTGTGATTCTTCGGTGCCGTACAGACGCATGATGAGCTGAAACGGCCCGGCAGGCGCGGGCAGCCAGTTCTCCAGGCCCGCTTCGCTCGTCGGCTCGGCGCTCTGGAGGTACATGTCCAGAGATCCGTCTTCATTGAAATGCAGGCTCGAGCGATTCCCGAGCGTGTAGCGTTCCAGAGGGTTGCTTACGAAGTAACCGGTGGTCGAGTACATCGACATCGACCAGAACGCGGTCACCGGGAACGGGAAGTCGCTCGCAGGGAAGTGAGCGACGTACCTCGTGGCGGTTCCGTTGAGTGGTACGCCGTGTCGTTCTGTTGTCGCGAACGGATAGATCGAGATGTTCGGCGGCAGGCCCGCCAGCCCATCCTGGTCGATCGTGGCACGCAGCAGGTAGTTCGTGCCGTATACGCCGACAGGCACTATCGCCCAGCCGTTGTGCTTGTTGAACCCCGCGAGGACCAGTTCTTTGAGGTGGTTGTAAACCACACCCGGACCTGCGGCAACGGCTGCGCGCAGCCCCGCCAGGGTACCCGCGCTGAGCCTGGAGTTGTTGGCCGGGAACTTCAGCTTCCCGATGCCGACAGTCTTCAGTAGTTCGAGCTCCGGCTGGTCCTCAGCCGGCGGCTTGAACTGCTTGAGCGCGGCACCCAGCGCCGTCCAGTAAGTCAGCGGTTCTTCGCCCGCCTGTGTTCCGGGGACCTTGGTTTCGATTGGTTTGGTCACTTCCTTTTCCGGCGCGGGCGGCACATAGTTAAGGCCTTCCTTCTTCCACCGGTTCAGCGGAACGAGCTTCTCTTCCGCCTGGATCGCCACAGCATTGGCGGTGTCTTCCTTGCTGTTGACAACCGTGCGCGCGACGAGCCAAACTCGGTTGTACGGTGAGTGGATGACCTTCATGCCCTGCACTTCGGTCAGTCCTTCATACCTCTTGCCGGTGGCGATCACGTAGTTGCCCGGGGCGAGCATTCCCGACGCGCCTTCGCCGATGTTTCCGATGTTTTCCTCGTAAGGCGTCATGATCGGCACCACGTTGAACCGGTGTGCGACCGGAACATGAACCACTATCGGCTGCGGCTTCAGCTGCAGCCACGCGTAGGAGTAGAGCGTGTCCGCGTTGGGCGAGATGATCTCACCCTCCTTCGTCGTGGCGAGTTCCGTAAAGTGCGACCACTGGTTGACCGGCGCGTCACCGATCGCATCCGGCACCGTCACGCTCGTGTTGCTCTGGTACAGGCGCTGCATGTTCAGCAGCGGCTCGCCGTAGATGTACCCCTGGATCCCGACGTTGTAGGCGTGTTCGTATTCCTTTGAATATTCTTCCGCCGACGCGACTGCGGCCGTCAGTCCGAGCGTCGCGCACGCGATTGCGATCGCGGCAATGCACCGCCGCCGCATGATCCTCCCCATCCCTGTGGCCGAGGGACCTGAAATCCCGTCGGCACGCGTCTTCTCTCGTCGCATACTGCCTCTCCCCAATCTGTCCGTGGATAACTCACGCGCTGCTGGGCGCACGGTAGTCGCCGATGAGACATTTGTCAAGATGTTGCATGCGCGTGAGATTACGGTATGCCTCAACTGGCGGCGGACCAAGAATGTCGCGCCGGCCGGGAGCCCTGTATCCTCTGCCCATCGCCCCTCGGACCGTCGGCCATAGCGGAGGAACCAATGGCTAGAGCTCGAACGACCGAGCCGCCGGTCGCGGAGATCGTCGTTGGCACGCTGGATGCGGTTCCCACGTTTCCGAGCTTCCGGCGCGCGACCCGGGACGACGCCTTCCTGGTTGCGCGCGCGACGTTCCTGCAGGGCGCCCGCGTGGACATGGGGACGATGGCGGAGCAGCTGGCCGTCTCACGCGCCACCGTCTACCGGTGGTGCGGCTCACGCGAAGCCCTCCACGAGCAGATCCTCGAGCAGCGGGCACTCGAATTCAGCACGTGGGCCCGTGCTGAGGCCAGGGGCGATGGTGAGGAGCGCGTGATCGACGTGCTCAGGCACGTCCTGCGGGCCACCACCAACGCGCAACCGGTAAGACGGTTCATGGAGCGAGAGCCAAAACTCGCGCTTCGCATCCTGACCCTGCGCGACGGTGCGGTGCACCGCGTGATCGCTGAGACGCTGGTGGATGTGGCCCGTGAAGCAGGCACAGTCAGCCCCGATCTCAAGAGCCGCATCGCCGACGCGGTTCACCTGGGCGCGGTCATGCAGTGGGCGACCGTCGCGATCGACGAGGAACCAGACACCGAGCACATCGTCGGGATCCTCCGTCGGCAGCTGACCAGCTGAGTCCGACGGGACGGCTCCACAACCTCATCCGGCGAGTGCGGTGACGAGCGTCATGCAGCTCGCAGCTGACGCGGTCGACATCTCAGCTGGCTCCGTCCGAATATTGGGCGCCGGTGTTGACCGGCATGACATTACGTGTACCCGCGGCTACGTGGCACGCAAACCCCAAGGCGATCCTCACCCAGCGGCCCGGTTTTCCACCAACTCCGAGTGGGTACTGAGGTCTCAACGAAAGGAGAGGGAAACATGCTCATAGCGCTTGCAGTGCTGCTTCTCATACTCGCGCTCGCGGGTGGTATAGCCGTCAACCCGCTGCTCTTCCTAATCGCGATACTCGCCGTTCTCGTCTTCGTCGGCGGGGGCCGGCGAGGCACGGCGCTTTGACACAGTGCCGGCCGGGCCGATTGGCCCCAGACGGGAAGTGCGTGGCCCGGCCGGCCCTGGGGCTCATGGCGAGAAACGCGGCGGTCGGCTCGACACTGCGTGGGGTGCGCCGATCGGGGCGTTGATGCGCGCTCACTACCGGCTTTGGCACGCCGCCACGGCGAGAACTTGGTCCCGCCGACACGGGCGACACCTTGGCTGTCGGCGACTCCGCGCGGAGCGGACGCCGCTGGCTGATGGTGCGCGGGCGCCTTCGAGCGCGCCGCCGACCATCGAGAGCACCGCCTCACAAGCCGACATCGCCGCCCAGAACGCCCGTCAACGCAGGAAGCTAGCCAACACTGCCATCGCCGGGCGTGGCCCCCATGGGGCAGACCACGAGTCCGCTTTCTTGACCTCTCCCAGTGCCGTAGCGACCCATGAGGCGATGTGGATTTCCGACAGCTTCGTTTCGTCGGGGGTGTTGCCCACGGTGACCTGATCGTTGCGGAAGCCGTGTTCGTAGGACTCCTTCAGCGTCGTCCACGGGCTGTCTGCTTCGAGCCCGTTCAGATATGAAGCCCGGGCTATGACTTTCTTCGCCACACGGGTCCCCAGCCAGATCCGCCGACGGGCCCGATTATGGCTTTGTCTTCTTTATTCGGAGGGGACGTCGGTTCTTTAGCCAGCGGTGGCTCCAGTTCTTCGGTCAGGGGAGAATTCAGATCTTCAGCCAGTGGAGGCTTCGGTTCTTCAGCCGGTGGATGGTTAGGTTCTTCCGCCGGCGAAAGTGTGAGTGCTTCAACCGTGGCAGGCGATCGGGCTCGGCCGCTCGGCACGACCGCGCCGTCTGCGGACAGCTTCACGTCCTGGTGCTTCCCGAACGCACCGGCTGCTCGAGCCCCGGGGCTCTCGCGTTGGTGTACGGCACCACTCGGTCCCATCGATGGGCTGCTCGCGGAGGGCTGAGCCCATAGGGGGCGCGGCGGCCCCCAACGCAAGGGCCGTGGGCAGCCCTGGCTCACGCCGCCCGCGACGATCGGTGGAAGCGGTACGGCGCATAAGCCCGTCCATGAGAATCCACACAGGGACGTGATCTTTCAGCGAATAACGTGTCTAATCGCTGACGGTCGGTCCGCCTCGGAACGCGGACCCACAAGGCGGCCCTAACCGAAAGAAGAGGTGGTTCTTACATGCTGCGCAAGGCGGTCGTAAGCTTCGCCGCTCTGGTGATCGTGAGCGGGGTGCTCGCGGGCACGGCGTCTGCAGCGGAAACGCTGCGGCTCTACATGGGCGAAGGTCCGGCGTTCGCGGTCCTGGGCCACTGGTGCGGAGGGATCCAGCAGGAAGTCTATGAGACCGGTTTCGGCTCGCACGGTTACCCGATCGGCAACGTGCAGCTAAAGACCACCTGCGGCGGCAGCGGAAAGGGCGGGGGCGGCCACTCGACGACATACACAGCGACCGCGAGCGTCGAATGGACCTGGTTTGGAGAAACGCGCTCGTACGGCGCGATGTCGGGGAGCCTGGAAGCAAAGCCCGAGACAGACGCGTTCGGAGACAGGCTTTACAACGTGGGCTCCGCAGCGTTCCTTGAAAAGGGCACCCCTCCGTTGCGGGCGCCGGCAGCGCCGACGAATATCGGTGTGAGCGTGGGGCTGGCCGAAAGTGGCTCCTCGGAATACCTGCGCATGAGCGTGTCCTGGACCGAGGCTCCCGAAACCGAAGCCCTCGTCACCTACTCCACCATCACAGCCACACCGGTCGGCTCGAACGGGCCGGTGCTTACGACCACGACCTCGAGCAACTACTTCCGCGAAGGCGCCCTGGCACCGGCGGAACCAAACACGAGGTACGACGTGACGGTCACGAACACCGACGCCGAAGGCACGAGCGAAACGAGCACGCCTGTCGAAGTGAAGACCCCCAACTCCGACGGCGAAGCCGAAAAGGAAAGGAGGTCGTACAACACCTGCACCGCCAACACCGGCACGATCAAGATGTCTCCAGGTCTGAGTGAAACGCCGCGCGTGCAGACAATCACGATCAGCGGCAGCCTCGCGGGATGCGAAGGTCCGGACGTGCCGGAATCGGGGAGCTACTCTCTCAAGGAGAAGACCACCGAACCGGTCACCTGCTCATACCTACAGCAGTCGACGACCACGCCGACGACGACCGCTGGGAAGCTCGCGGTCACGTGGATCGAAAACGAAGGAGTCTCGAGAGGAACCCTTACGGTGCCGATCTCGGAAGCGTCACTGAGCGGCATCACAGGTTCGCTCAGCGGTGGTCCGTTCCCGGCGACCGCCCCGATGAAAGCGGCGTCGATCTACGAGTCGTTCCCGCAGTGCGGAGTGCCGCAGGGCAGGAAGGGCACGATCAAGCCGATCAAGAGCGGCACCTTCTCAACGAGCGAAGTCGAATTTCGCTGACGTAATCCCGTTCGCCCGCGCCCGCGATCGGCGCGGGCGCGGGTCCGTCTCGTGACGGCGGAAGCCTGCGCGCGAGGCGTCACGACCCGCGGCATGGGCGGGCATCGAGCAATCCCGCGCCGGGCGGTGAGGAGAGCGACCGCCGCGCCAGCTCTGAACCTCTCGCTACTCGTATCGCTTGCTCCTACTAGTCGCCGCGCGGCGTCCATTGGAATCTGCGCGCCGCGACTAATAGGCCGGCGATGCCCCATGCGGCGAGCACGAGCAGGTGGCTGAGCGCGAGTCCAGAGCCCGTGGTTTGAATGAATGCGCCGCGAAGTGACTGTGCGAGTGGTCGGATCGGGAACACGGCGGCGATCGCGCGCAGGCCTCTCGGGATCTGGCTTTCGGGTACGAACACTCCGGAGATGAAATACAGCGGCAGGACGAGCAGGTTGATGACCGGAGCAGCGGCTTCCGCTGTGGAGATGCGCGTAGTGACTGCGAAGGCAATGCACGAGAACGCAGCGGCTCCGACGACGATCGAGACAACTAGTCCTGGCAGCGTCGAGTGGGGAATCGGCACGTTGTAGAGGAGCCGCCCGATCAGCAGCAGCAGGGCTGACATCGCGATCGCAACCACCACGCCGACGGCGGCGCGGCTGCAGATCACCAGGCTTGCGGGGAGCGGCGTGCCTCGCAGGCGCTTGAACTCGCCGTTCTCGCGTTGGGTGACGATCGCCTGGCTGAGGTATACAAACGATGCGGAGATGATGCCGAGCGCCATGATCCCGGGCACATAGAACGTCGTTACCTTGATCAGGCGGCCGTCGACGAGCGTCGAGCCTTTGAAGATCGTTGCGAAGATGACGAGGAAGACGATCGGCATGAGCCCCGTGAAATAACGTGATTGCGGGTTTCGCCAGAACCGCGCGATATCCGAGCGGAACTGGTGAAGCAGCAGCCGCGAGTAGCTCATTTGGGGTTCTCCTGCCCGTCGGTGAGGCGCAGGTAGATGTCCTCGAGGGTTGGGCGACCGACGGTCAGGTCGGCGAGAGGGCTGTCGTGCTCGAGCGCCCAGCCGGATATGACATGCAGCGAATTCGCCGGGTCGCGCGTCCTGACGTGGATGCGGCCGTCGCCACCCAACTGCGCTTCTGCTGCCAGACCACCGGGAAGATCGCCCGGCGCGGTCCCGGCCGGGAGAGTGAAGGCGATGTCGCTGAGCTCTCGATCTCGGCCTCCGAGGGTCTCGGGTGTTCCCTGCGCGACGATCTCGCCCGCAACGATCACGGCCACGTGGTCGGCCAAGGTCTGCGCCTCGTCCATGTAGTGGGTGGTCAGGAATATCGTCTTGCCGAGCTCGCGAAGGTTCGAGATCACGTCCCAGGCGTGGTGGCGGGCCGAAGGGTCAAAGCCCGTGGTCGGCTCGTCCAGGAACACCAGATCCGGGTCGCCGATCAATGCAAGCGCGACGTCCAGGCGCCGCAGCTGCCCTCCCGAGAGCTGCCCGGTGCGGGCGTCGCTCTTGTCCGCGAGGCCTACCAGATCGATCGTCTGAGCCGACGGGCGCGGCCGCGGGTAGTAGCCGGCGTAGAGCTCGACGAGCTCGCGGACCGTGAGCTCAGCGGGCATCGTGCAGGACTGCAGGACCAGACCTATCCGCGAACGCCACTGACCGCCGGCTGAGGCGGGATCCTCCCCCAGAACGCTCACGGCACCTGCGTCACGTGGCCGGTACCCCTCGAGGATCTCAACGGTCGTGGTCTTCCCCGCGCCGTTGGGCCCGAGGAACGCGAACACCTCGCCGCGTTTTACGTCGAGGTCGATCCCGCGAACCACCTCGTGCTCGCCGTAGGCCTTGCGCAGCCCCCTGACGTCGATGACCGGTAGGTCAGAACCCTCGTCGGTGGCGGTGGCGGTCATGAGATTGGCGAATCGGAGCTAAGCCCGACCTGACGGGAACCCGATTCCCGGCCGCCGGATCCTGGAGAAGCCAATCTTTGCACGAACCCCCAACCAGATTGTGTGCCGGCACGGACCACAGTGGTGGTCTGCTGCAACCGAGGCGTCGTAACCCAGTTCGACGTTTCAGCTTCGTCGCACCGAGCAAACGCTCGATTGGCTGCTCGCCGGCGCTCCGTGTTGCGCTAGCGCCCGGCGGCGCTCAGCACCGTCGTCTCGCGGCCGCCATCCGCCGCCACGTACGGGCAGCTCGGGTCCGAGGCGAACACGTCGCCGGTCATCGCATAGGCGCGCGCCCGGCTGCCACCGCAAACCTCGCGGAACTCGCATTCCCCGCATTTTCCCTTCAGCTTCTCGGGGTCGCGAAGGTCGCGGAACAGCTGCGCCTCGCGGTAGATCGTTACCGGGTCCTCCTGCCGGACGTTGCCGGCGGCAAGGGGGAGGAAGCCCGAGGGCATCACCTCGCCTCGATGGGACACGAACATGAACCCGCGGGCGTCGTTCACTCCCTTCGGGGGTCGTTCCAGGCCGTCGCCGAAGTGGTAGCCGGCGCCGGGCATCGCTCCCCCGTTCTGCAGGGCTATGCGCCGATACTGAGGCGCCGCGGTCGCCTTGATGTCATAGGGCGCGGTCAGGGTGAGCTCGTTGAGCCACTCCAGAACGCGCTCGTGGCCGTCCGCATCGAGCATCTCCAGTGCCTTTCCGCGACCGGTCGGCACGAGGAAGAACACGGACCACTGGACGATGCCCCACTCGCCGAGCATCACGGCCATGCGCTCAAGCTGGTCCACGTTCTGCGCGCAGACGGTCGTGTTGATCTGAAGCGGCAGCCCCTCGGCGGCGGCGTTCTCCATGCCGGACCGGGTGCGTGCGAACGACCCTTCGAAGCCGCGGAAGGCGTCGTGCACCTCGGGATCGCACGCGTCGACGCTGAAGGCCACCCGGCGTATTCCGGCCTCTGCCGCCTGCGCCATGCGGGCGCGCGTGGGAAGCGCAGTGGCGGTCGGGGTGAGCGCGACGCGCAGACCGCGCTCGGTTGCGTGGCCGGCGAGCTCGAACAGGTCGCGGCGCATCAGGGGGTCGCCGCCGGTGAGCACCAGGATCGGCCTGGTCCCGAAGCCGGCGAGCTGATCGATCAGCCGCATGCCTTCGTCGGTGTCGAGCTCGAGCGGATTGCGGCGCGGCTGCGCCTCGGCACGGCAGTGCTTGCACGCGTATGCGCACGCCTGCGTGAGCTCCCACGCGATCGTGAACGGTGACTCGTCGAAGTCGACCATCTCCATCATCCCGTCGCGCTCGCTGCGGGCCGCCTGCGCCGACGGGTCCATGTGATGGTGGTGATGGTGGTGATGGTGGTGATCGTGATGTGGGTGTGGCATGCCGTCGATACTAGGTACCTCGCTCGCCGGCTTACATCGAGGAGATCTACTTAGGACCCCTCCGTAAAGCCGTTCAATGATCAGCGGTTTTGCGGTCACTCCGTAACTTGTCCGCAGTGAGATTCGGTAGCCATTGCGGAAAAGGTCGTCCCAAAAACCCTCTCGTTGCTGGATCAACAGGCAGTGAGCATCCGTGATTCACCGTAAGTGGAACTCCCTGACCCCCCTCCGGGGTCTGTGACGCCCCGCCGAGCGCTCCGTGACGACCCAGGCCATGGGCCAGCGTGGCCCTCCGGTCGGTAGGATCGCTATATCGAATGGCACGGCATGGTCTATCCCGCATGCTCATGTGCCGGTGACCCATGGAGGGATCGCAAGTGAGTCTACGGAAGGTGAATGTCAACTCCACCACAGGTGAACCGGACGCGCTCGGCCTGACGCCCGAGAGGACGGTTCCCGTCCCGGCAGGTGTGACGCTGGGCCGTCTGAGAGTCGCGGGTCTCGTGCTCCCCGTGCTCTTCATCGTCGTAATCGAGCTGGTCCGCGGCGTCCTGATCGAGAAGAGCTTCACCGACTACAGCCCCAACCTCATTCTCGCCGGGATCACGATCGTCGCGATGATGGTCTTCTCCGTCATCATGTTTCACCTGATCGCCCGCGCCCAGGGCGAGACCGCAAGCGTGGTCAGCGACCTGCGGCGCAGGCAGAGGGAGGGGCACGCCTTCTACGACGTGCTCCTGCGTATCTCCAACCAGGAGCCGCTGGCTGACATTCTCGCGCTCGTCGCCCGGCACGCCTGCGGGCAGTCCTCCAGCGACCACGCTGCGGTCTGCCTGAACTCGGCGGCCACCCAGTCGGTCCAGCTCGATCCGACGATGGCGGGGGTCCCCCTGCTGCGCAGCACGATCTGCATCGTGCCCGACGCCGACGGATCCTACGGCCTGCACGACGCGCAGTGGCTGCGCTCGCTGCGCGCCTCACCGGACGTGCAGCACAGCATGGAGATCGAGGTGCACAGCTCGGAAAGGACCTTCGGCTATCTGTGGCTGGGCCGCAGCTCCGATGTGCCGTTCTCCGACAGCGAAAAGCGGTGCCTGGCGACCTTCGCGAGATTCGCTTCGATCGCGGTCGCCAGTGCCGGAGCCCGCGAGAGCGAAACGCAGGCCGCGATCCTCTCAGAGCGAGAGCGCATCGCTCGCGAGCTGCACGACAGTCTCGCGCAGGTTCTCGGAGCGGTACACCTGCGGCTGCGTGCGATCACCTCGCGCGAGGGTGCGGTCACGCCGGCGACCGAGCTGGAGCTGACCGAGCTCGCCGACGCCTGCGAGGAGGGCTACCTCGATGCGCGCCGGGCCATCCTCGACCTCCACGAGTCCAGCCGGGGCGACCGCACTCTGCTGGACAGCCTGCGGGCGTACCTGGACAAGTTTGGCGCCCAGTCAGGGATATCGACACACTTGGAGACGACCCTCGAGGAGGAACTGTCGATCCCGCCCCGCAGCGAAATCCAGATCATCAGGGTCATTCAGGAGGCGCTCTCGAACGTGCGCAAGCATTCAGGAGCGACCTCGGCAACCGTCAGGGTGGCTGCGGAGAACGGCACGCTCACGTTCGTGGTGGAGGACGACGGCCGGGGCTTCGACGTGATGGAGGGGCTGTCGGAGCATGGCGGGTTCGGGATGCACTCCATGCGTGAGCGCATGGAGATGATCGGAGGGACGCTGCTCGCCGACTCCGCATCCGGGCGGGGCACACGCGTCATCGCAGGGATTCCAAGTGTCCCCGCCCGAGCTCCGGTCCCGTCGATCTAGATGCCGGAGACATCCCAGCCCATTCGCATCCTGCTGGTCGATGACACAGCGCTCTTCCGCTCCTCGGTCGCCGAGCTGGTCAACATGCAGGCCGACTTCGAGGTGGTGGGCGAAGCCGAGAACGGCCTCGAGGCGGTGGAGAAGGCGCACGCGCTGAACCCGGATGTGGTGGTCATGGACGTCGAGATGCCGGTTATGGACGGCGTCGAGGCGACTCGCCTGATCCGCGAACAGGTACCCGGGGTCAAGGTCGTGATCCTGACGGTCTCCGAGTCCGACGACCATCTTTTCGACGCGATCCGCTTCGGCGCACAGGGATATCTGCTGAAGAACCTCCGGCCGGAGGAACTCTACTCACTCATCAGGGCCGTCATGCGCAACGAGTCCCCGCTTGCCCCGGCAATGGCAAAGCGCCTGCTGGGCCAGATCCGCAACGGCGGAAGCTCGCCGATCGCGCCGTCCGCGACACCCGACACGCCGGCGCTGACGCGCCGCGAGCTCGAGGTCCTGCAACTCGTCGCGGACGGCATGAGCAACAAGGAGATCGCCACCAATCTGTTCATCACGGCGGGGACGGTGAAGAACCACATCCACAACGCCCTGGAAAAGCTACAGCTCGAGAACCGCACCCAGGCGGCCGCCTACATCGTGCGCCACGGGCTCGGGCGGGGCGAGGGTGGCGACTGACGCACCGCGGTGGCGGATCGTGCACCCCGCCTGTACCAAAGATCTACCACCGGGCGGATTGAGTAGGGCATTCGGCACCGCGACAATATGCGTATGCGGGAACAGACCCTGGACCGTCTCATCAAGATCGGGCTCGAGGTCATAGCGGCGGGCCTCGTGATAGCGGCGGCCGTCTACTTCCTGGACCGGCCAAGCTCGACTCCCGGCCTCGTGAGCAGGCAACTCGCCACGGGGGAAGCGGCGGTACGTAAGAGCCCCACCAACGTCGGACTGCGCTTGGAGCTCGCCGAAGTCTACCGGAGCGCCGGCAAACAGGGCAGTGCGCTGGAACAGTACAACGAGGTTCTCAAAATCGAACCGAACGAGACTGCGCTGCTCGGGCGCGGTGAAGTCCTCACCCAGCAGGGAGAACTGGCTGGAGCGCGCAAATCCTTCGAAGCGGTCATCGCAAAGTACGGCAAGGGCGAATACTCAGCCGTCAACCCGGAGCTCGAGAGCGCCTACTACGGCACAGCCGTGGTGCTCATGAAAGAAAACCAGCCGAAGGTGGCGATGACCGAGGCGAAGAAGGCCCTGAAGATCGAACCGACTGACGCAGACGCGTGGTACGTGATGGGGACAGCCGCCAACAACTCCGGTTCATACGACGAGGCGGTCAAGGCATTCGAGCAGGCGGTGCTATTCGTGCCGAGCGGCTGGTGCCAGCCCTACGAACAGCTCGAGAAGGCCTACCAGGCCAAGCGGTACGGCGCCGCGGCGCAATATGCGGCAGCGATGGTGGAACTCTGCGAAAAGAAGCCGGCCGCAGCAATGAAACGCTTGGAACCTCTGGCATCGGGCCCAGTCGCGGTCGAAGCGATGCTCGGCCTCGGGATGGCCGCAGAAGCTATCCCACAGCGCGCGACGGCGATCGCATGGTACCGGCGGGTCCTCGCCCTCGACCCCAAGAACTTCAACGCGCGCGCCGGCCTTGCCCGTCTCGGCGGCCACACAGGAGGCACCTGAGATGACACCGAACGACGAGACGGCCTCGCTCCCCACGATCGGCGCCGCGGGCGCAGCGACCGCCCCGCTCGCAGATGAAGGTCGCCGGCGACGCAAGATCGCCGCGCTGGCAGCGATCCTCGCCGTGATCGCGATCATCATCGTCATCATCATCCGAATCCTGGGCGGCAGCACCCCGCTGCCGAGCATCCCGACGGAACTTCCGCACCACGTATCCGACATCTACGGGGTCAGCCAGCCGATGGGAGTGGCTGTCAGCCCGTCCGGCAACCGCGTCTACGTCAGCGAAAGCGAAGGGCGCCGCCTCGTGCGGGTCTTCGACAGTTCCGGGCATCAGATCGGCACGCTGACGCCCCAGGGCGGCAGCCCCAGCTTCCGCCTCCCCGTCTACGTGGCTGTCAGCCCGAAGACCGAAGAAGTGTTCGTGAGTGACCGACTGCGCGAAAACATCGAGGTATACAGCCCGAGCGGAAAGTACCTGCGGTCGGTACAGCTACCCGGTCACGCCAACGGGAAGGCAAACCCGCTCGGGCTGGCCTTCGGACCCGAAGGGGACCTCTACGTGACCGACGTCGGCGGGGGGCGCCAGCATCACCGCGTCCTGGTGCTCAACGGCTCCGCCACGCAAATCCTGCGCACGATCGGCACCCCCGGCATGTTCTGGTTCCCCAACGGCCTTGTACTGGACGCGAAGGGCGACCTCTACGTCGCCGACAGCAACAACGGCCGAGTGCTGATCTTCAATCCCGCAGGCAGGCGCGTCAGTGAAATCGGCCGCGGCTCCGGAGAAGGGGATCTGGGCCTGCCGCGCGGAATCGCGATCAAAGGTAACCGTCTTTTCGTCGTCGACGCCACCGCGATGATGGTGAGGGTCTACAGGCTGCCCAACGACGCGTCTGAAACGCCTGTGTACATAGGATCATTCGGGGGAGAAGGGATCGGAGATGGGCAGTTCCAGTACCCGAATGGCATCGCGATAGATCGCAACGGGCGAATCTACATCACCGATCGCCAGAACGGCCGGGTACAGAACTGGGAATACTGAGAGCCGGAAGAAGGCCGCCGATGCGCCCCACGATGTGGATGACCAGACGAGCGGCGGCCCTCTTCAGTTGCTGCTCGCTGCTGCTCATCTGCGCCGCCGGCGCCTCGGCCGACGCCGGGCCCCACGTGCAGGGCCAGCCGCTCCTCACCGACAGCTGCGCCCTCTGCCACAGGGCTCACACCGCCCGTGCCCCCCACCTCCTGACCGAGCCGGAAACGGAACTCTGCTTCACATGCCACGGCTCGGCCGCGGCCGGCGCCAGCACCGACGTCCTCGACGGGGTCGGCTATGAAAGCGCCAAACGGAGCGGTAAACCGGGGGCTCTGCGCGGAGGCGGCTTCAAGTACGCGCTGATCGACTCCGCCTCACCCTCAGGACAGTCCGCCGGCGGCTCGGACCCGGACGGCGTCGTCCCAGTGCTCTCCGAACAGGCACCCGTCACCTCCGGGCACTCCATCGACGGCTCGAGCCAGATGAACTGGGGAAACGGGCCAATCAGCGCCGAACCCAACTATGGCAACACGATCTCGCTGAGCTGCGGCTCCTGCCACGATCCGCACGGGAACGGCAACTACCGGATCCTGAGGCCAATCCCGCTGGAATCCGGCGCGGAAACAGGCGTCACGATACCCGAAGCCCCCATCAAGGAATACACGACGACCAACTACTGGGATGTTGAAGAACCGAATGACCCGGCCTTCCTGAAGAACATCTCGGCGTGGTGCGCCACCTGCCACACACGCTTTCTCAGCAGCACCTCCTTCACCGAAAGCGGCGACGCCATATTCACCGACCGCCACATCAGCGCCCAGACCACCCAGGGCTCGGCGAACTGCATCCAGTGCCACGTGGCGCACGGCTCAAATGCGGCCTTCGAAGCAGGCGTCTCGACCGACGTCCACAGCCCGACGCCCGTTGGCACGGGTCTGGGAAGCAGCCTGCTCAGGGTCGACGACAGGGGCACCTGCCGGATGTGCCACGCCGGCGAAGAATGACCAGACGCACTCCCGGGGCCGCACCGCCGGAGCTTCTGCGTCAACACACGGCATAGGTCGCCTGTACCGACTGGCACATGCGGTGTTCTGCATCGGGCCACGTATACCGAAGACGTGCCATCCGACCGATTGCGCGCGAGCCTAAGAAGGGCCTTAATGACGTCAGAAATGTCAACCGCGGCAAAGCCACCAGTGGCTCAGGAGGTCAGACAATGAGGAAGTCGACGCTCTTCGCCTTCATGGTCAGTTGCGCCTTGGTGTTCGTGGTGGGCACCGGCACAGCCGCGGCGGACGCAGGACCCCATATGAACCTGAAAGAACTGGGCGGCGAGACGCCATCCCAGTGCGCGGCATGCCACCGCGCCCACACGGGCAAAGCTCCCTACCTGCTGAAGGAAAGCCAGGAAGCGCTGTGCTTCACGTGCCACGGCAGCGGAGGCACGGGCTCCGACCTCGACGTCGTGGACGGCGTCGGCTACGCGGGCGCGAATGGTGACCGCGAAAGCGGCGCAGAACCGACCGGCGCGCTGCGCGGCGGAGGCTTCAAGTACGCCGCGATCAAGACGAACGAAGTGAACGCCGAATACGAACCAACGGGCAACAAGCGCCTGATAAAAGCGACGATCCCGGTGCTCCCGTTGAACGAACTTAGAGGAACCACCTCTTCCCACTCGATCAGCGAAGCCTCGGTGATCGCCTGGGGCAACGGAGAAATCAGCAAGGAATCGATCGAATACGGCAAGACCATCAAGCTGGCCTGCGGCTCGTGCCACGACCCCCACGGAAACGGTAACTACCGCATCCTGAGGGGCATACCGGAAGAATCGGGCGCGAAAACCGAAGTCAACATCCCCGACGCCGCAACCAAAGTCTACACAACGGAAAACTACTGGGCCAGCTGGGACCCAAAGCAGCCGGAATTCCAGTACAAAATCAGCGAATGGTGCTCCACCTGCCACACGCGATTCCTGACGCCGCTGGTGAACGGCAAAGCGATCAACGGTGGGACGACCAGCAGCGGCGACGCGATGTACATGTACACCCACACCAGCAACTTCAGCAAGGAAGAATGGGAAGCACTCAAATCTGCTGAAACCGGGAAGGCCAAACCGAACTGCATCCAGTGCCACGTCGCACACGGCACAGACGCGAAAATGGAAGGCTACGCCAGCGAAGTCACTCTCCCGAACGGACAGAGCGCCGCCAAAGAGAGCAAACTCATGGAAGAAGCCGGGACTACCCCGGAGCCCAGTTTCCTGCTGAGGCTCGACAACAGGGGCGTCTGTATGACCTGCCACAAGAACAGCCTGTAGAACCTGCTTAGAACCGCACGGGTCACGCCCTCGGTGCCGCCAGAGATCACTGGCCACCGGGGGCGTTTCCCGTTCTGGGCTCTGCAGCCGGCAACCCTCGGCCCGCACATCAACCCGGCCAGCCCACACCCGGCCGGCTCCGGTCCCGAGGGGTCATCCGGGCGGTACAGGTGTCGGTATATCTCTCGGACGTTCTGCCCTGTCCGTATCTACCCAAGACATGCCGGGCGACAGGTTGTGGAGGCGCCTTATCCAATCGAAACTGTCCAAGGTTCGATTAATTCCCTCAGCGGCTCTCAGGAGACGGAGCACAAGATGCCCGACACCACGACCGGCTCAACGAAGTCCAAACGCCCGAAGCCCCGGCGACTGGATCCCCGTAGCCGCCTCGGGCTGAGCCCCCAGGCGAGCACGTCGCAAGCCGAGAGCTCACACAGGGAGATGGTCGACTTCCTGCGGGGCGCGCCGAAGAGCCTCGGTCCGTGGGCCGAGCACGAGATCGCGGCAGCCGACGCGGCGTATGAGTCGCTTACGCGGCCGGCGGGCGCAAAGTCACCCCGTTTCCCGTCGTGGCTCAAGCGGACGGCGGTCGCGGTGGTCGCACTGGCGGTAACCGTGGGCGTCGTCATCGCCGTCTACAACATGGGCGGCAAGAGCGAATCCAAAGCGACGGCGGCAGGAACATCCAAGGCGACGGGCCTCAATAGCGCTCAGAAGACACGCATCTCGCAGCTCATGGTGCAGTTCGAAGCCAACCCCAAGAGCGTCGCGACACTCCTCGAGCTGGGCGACATCTTCTTTGAAGCGAAGGAATACAACGCCGCAGGCGGCTGGATGAAGCGCGCGGTCGCGATCGAACCCTCGAACATGAAGGCCCGTCTGGCCCTGGGTGCGGCGGCATTCAACATCGGCGACCTCTCCACCGCCGAGAAGGAATGGCGGAAGGTCGTAGCGGCTGAACCCAAGAACATCGAAGCGCTCTACGACCTCGGGTTCCTGTACCTGAGCAAAGAACCGATGGACGTCGCGGATGCCAGGAAGGAGTGGAACAGGGTCGTTGCCCTGGATCCCAACTCGGCGATCGCGAAAACCGTCACTACACACATGCAAAGCCTCGGGAAATCGTGACGAACATCGGCATCCCCATCGCCTTCCTGGCCGGGATCCTGTCCTTCGCCTCCCCGTGCTGCCTGCCGCTCGTACCCGGCTACGTCAGCTACATGGTCGCGACGAGCCCCGACACCCCGGACGTGCCGCATCGACGCGTCGCCCTCTTTCACGCCCTGGCGTTCGTTGCCGGGTTCTCGGTGGTGTTCATCGCGCTCTGGGCTTCGATCGGGCTGATCGGCTACCTCTTCCACGACTACGTCGGCCTGCTGCGGCAGATCGGCGGCGCCGTGCTGATCTTCATGGGGCTCCACGTCGCCGGCCTGATCAGCATCCCGGCTCTGTACCGCGAGAAGCGCCTGCCGATGGGCAGCCCTGGCGTGGACCGCAACAGCGCGCAGTACCAGCCCACGTCCGGCTACGGGCGGTCTGCTCTTCTGGGCGTCGTCTTCTCGGCGGGCTGGACGCCCTGCATCGGCCCGATCCTGGGCGGGATCATCGGCCTCGCCTCCGTCAGCGCCAGCGTCGCTCACGGCGCCCTGCTGCTGTTTGTGTACGCGATCGGCTTGGGCATCCCATTCGTCCTGGTCGCGTTAGGAGCCACAGCGGTCAGCGACCGGCTCGGCTGGGTCGTCAGGCACGAGAAAGCGGTCGGCATCGTGACCGGGGCGATGCTCGTCGCGATCGGCTTCCTGATGATCACCAACACGTTCGGTCGCCTGTCCGGAACCGTTCCCCTGATTGAAGTCTGAGGAGCATCGTGAGCGTCAGCACACCCGCACAGCCCCGACTGCCCCGCCGCCCGGACGTCACGGCGCGACGGGCCAAACCACGGCCGAGCTGGATCGTGCGACAGCTGACCTCCATGCGGGTCGCACTGATCATGCTCTTCGCGCTCGGTCTGCTCACACTCGCGGGTACCCTCCTCAGCCAGGCACCCGCCGAAGCGCAGAGCAGCTCGGCCACGTACGCGGAATGGCTGAACCTGGTACGCCCCAAATACGGCGGCTGGACCGACGTCCTGAACGCCCTCGGGCTGTTCACGGTGTTCCAGTCGATCATTTTCAAGGCGATCTTCGTGTACCTGTCCGCCAGCGTGCTCACCTGCTCGCTGCGCAGGGCACCTGGCCTGTGGCGGACGGCGATGCGGCCACGGCTGGTCATGACCGACGCCTTCTACGCCAAGGCGCCGCTCAGGGCGAGCGTGGCGTCGACGCAGGAGCAGAGTGCCGCGCTGGAGTCGGTGAGCGCCGCGTTCCGGAAGGATCACTTTCACGTCACGACGGTGAGAAACGGCGAGGACGTTCAGATCTGCGCTGACCGCTTTCGCTGGTCACCGTTCGGGAGGGTGCTCGCCCACCTTGCCTTTGTCGTCATCCTTGTCGGCGCGGTCGTATCGGCGACGGGCGGCTTTCGCGACGAATCGGTCGTGGTGCCGATAGGCGACAAGGTCGAAGTCGGACACGGCACGAACCTCTCGGTGGAAGCGAAGTCGTTCACCGACTCCTATTACGCCAGCGGGCCGCCGAAGGAATACTCGAGCCGCCTCGCCATCTACAAGGGCGACCAGGAGATGATGGTGCGGACCGCCCGCGTCAACCATCCGGTGCGCTACGACGGGGTCACGATCTACCAGTCCTTCTTCGGCCCCGCCGTCGATATGAAGGCGACCACCCCCACCGGGCAGGTCCTGTTCGACCAGGGCGTCGCCCAGGCGTTCGTGGCCGATAAAGAAAAAGATCGCGTCGGCCGCTTCGAAATCCCGCAGAAGGGCCTGACGGCGTTCGTCGTATCGCCCGCGTCGGGTGAAACCGACCCCAGTATTCCTCCTGGATCAACTCAGCTGGAGGTCTACCGGGTCGGGAAACAATCGCCTGTTGGCATCGAAACGCTCTCGCAGGGCAAGCCGGCGACCATCGCCGGCGTGAACTTCACGTTCGTCCGCGAACGCGAGTTCACCGGCCTGATCATCTCGCACGATCCGGGCGTGATGATCGTGTGGATCGGCGCGGCGATGCTGGTGCTCGGGCTGTTCGGCGTCTTCTACTTCCCGCACCGGCGGATCAGAGCGGTTGTCCGCGTCCGTGACGGCGGAAGCGAGGTCGGGGTGGCCGCGATCGAGCGGCGCAACGTGACCTTCGCAGAGCATTTCCAGCAACTGGTCGAGGACATAAGGCGCGCCGTCGGTGACGGCGCGGAAAACGAGAAAGGGGGCACAGTCGATGCTTAGCCTGTCCCAATACTGCTTCTTTGCCAGCATCATCGCCGTCTCTCTTGCGCTCGTGAGCTACGTCTTCGCGTTCGCGTCGGTCCGCATCGCCCGCTCCCATGTGGCGCTCGCGATTGACACCCCGGCGGCAACGCTTACGGCCAACGATTCGCCGACAGACATGGCCACGCTCGAGGGAGCCGAATCATCAAACGCCATCACGTTCGGAATACTCACGACCTGGCTGGCACTCGGGCTCCTGACGGCGACGCTCTTCTTCCGCTGGCGTGCCACGGGCCACGGACCGTTCGCGAACATGTACGAGTTCTCGATCGCGTTCGCGTGGGGAGCGCTCCTCGTCAACGCCTACTTCCTGAAGCGCTACCGCCAATGGGCGGTCGGGGTCATCGTGCTGCCCATCGCCCTGGCGCTGCTGCTTTACGCGACGACGGTACCGAGCGAAATCGAGCCGCTCGTCCCGGCGCTCCAGAACAACCTGCTGCTCACCGTGCACGTCGCAACTGCGGTGATCGCGTACGGTGCCTTTGCGGTCGGTTTCGCGGCCGGGTTCCTGTACGTGATCCAGACCAACGGCCCGAAATGGGGCCTGCCTGATCGCACGATCCTGGATGACGTCTCCTACAGGTCGATGCTCGTTGGCTACCCGTTTCTGACGCTCACGATCGTCCTCGGAGCCATCTGGGCCGACATCGCGTGGGGCAAATACTGGAGTTGGGACCCGAAGGAGGACGCGGCGCTGATGACCTGGATCCTCTGCACCGCCTACCTGCACGCCCGCGGCGCCCGCGGCTGGCGCGGCAAGCGAGCAGCGGTGCTGCTCATGATCGTGTTCATATCGACGCTGTTCACCTACTTCGGGAACCTCTTCTTCGGGGGACTTCACAGCTATGGCTAGCGACGTGCCGCGACGAAGCCGGCGCACCACGATCGCGGTCATGGCCGTGACGACCGTCCTGATCCTGGGCGCCGCCTATATGGCCGACAAACCCTCATCGGGCAGCAGCCTGACGTCGGTGGTCCTCTCCGGCGGTGCCACCGGACCGGCGCCTGAAATAGGCAAGCCCGCACCGAACTTCACTGCGACTACGACCGAAGGCAAGAAGATAACGCTGAGCCAGCTCCGCGGCCACCCGGTGTGGCTCACATTCGGAGCCCCCTGGTGCCAGCCATGCCGAGCCGAGAACCCGGACGTCGAGGCGACCTACCGGAAGTACCAGGGGCAGGGCCTGCAACTAGTCGCAGTCTTCATCCAGGACAGCGCGGCCGACGTCGAGGAATACGCACAGCGGACCGGTCTCACCTACACGAAGATCGTGGACTCCAGCGGCGCGATCGCCAACGACTACCGGATCGACGGTATCCCCACACACTTCTTCATCGACAGCTCAGGGATCCTGCGCGAGATCAAGATCTCGTCGCTGAACCCCACGAGCATGGGCGAAGCCCTCTCGCAGATCGGAGTCAAGGTTGCCGGATCTGCCGAATGACCCCGATGCTGCGGCGGGCGAGGAAGAACCGGAGCCGGGCGGCCCAGGGCTCCCGTCGGACGAGGCCGAGCGCGGGCCCGAGCGCTCCGTGGACTCACCGGACGCTGACCCGGCAGAGGAGGATGGGTCCGGCTCCTCCCCCGACGAGCCTGCGCAGACCCGCAAAGACCGCGTGCTCGGCTTCGCCGATCGACACGTTCCGCTCCCGACCACCGTACCCGGCTTCCTCGTCGTCCTTATCATCGTCGGTGCGCTCGGCACTGTCGCGGCTCTCGCCGGCGCCGCGTTCCAGAAATTCAGCGAGACAGCCGGCTTCTGCTCGCAGTGCCACACGATGGCTGCCGAGGTGGCCGCCAACAGGCAGTCGGTGCACCGTGATGTCAGCTGCGGCGAGTGCCATGTCGAACCGGGCATCATCGGCCTGGTCAAGTCGAAGCTCAGAGGCTCGCTTCAGCTGCTCGAGGTCGTAACGGACACCTATCCCGAACCGATCCTGGAGCCCGACCACAACCTGCTCCCTCCCACCAGGGAGACGTGCATGAAATGCCACACGATGAGCTCGATCACCAAGGAAGGCCGCCCGACGAAGCTGATCCTGCACAACGTCTACAAAGAAGACGCGGCCAACACGAAGGAAACGGTCGCGCTCATGGTCCGCCCGTACCGTCTTGGTGAAGGCAAGTCCGTGGAACGCGGCGCGCACTGGCACGTCGAAGACAAGGTCGAATACGCGACCCCCGAGACGGACGCCCAGACGATCAACTGGATCAAGGTCACGTACAAAAACGGGAAGGTCGAAGAATTCATCGCGCGATCGCAGGTCGGCGTCTCGGCCGACGTGGAGCCCGACATCAAACGGCTCCTGAAGACCGAGAAAATCCAGACCATGAACTGCATCAGCTGCCACAACCGCGCGGGCCACGAAATGCAGACCCCCAACGAAGCGATCGACTCCGCGATGGAAGCAGGCGAGATCAGCTCATCGCTCCCCTACATCAAGCGCCAGAGCGTCGAACTCCTCGGCAAGAACTACAAGTCGGACGCTGAAGCGTATAAGGCGATAGAAGGCATCCGGGCGACGTACGCCCTCAATTATCCGCACGTCGCGGTGACCCGCGCGCACGAAATCAACGACGCTGTCCACCAGCTCAAGATCATCTATCACCTGGTCGCAAACCCCGAAATGAAGGAGATCGCGGCCGACTACCCGAACAACCTCGGCCATCAGAATGGCCCCGGCTGCTTCCGCTGCCACGACGGCGCCCATTTCGCCGTCGCCTCCGGCGGGCGCCTGCTCAAGAAGACGGTCCCGTGGGAATGCACCACTTGCCACACCTTCCCGCAGCAGGGCAAGACCGTCACCAGTCTGGCCGTGATGGCACCTCCCCCCGACCACCTGTCGCCGCTGTGGGTCTTCAACCACTCCTCTCTGGCGCTCGCGATCCAGCCCTCCTCGAACAGCGCCTTCTGCGCGAACTGTCATGGCTCCGGCTTATCGAAGGTGAGCCATGACGAAATGCTCTACCACCACCCGGCCGAAATCGAAAAAGCCGGATTGCAGGAGTGCTTCTACTGCCACCAGCAGGCGTTCTGCGAGCGGTGCCACAAGCCCGGGGCGACAGGCGCCGTGAAACACGACAGCATCTTCACCGACGAAGTCGAACCGCTAGTAACGGGGAAACTCGAATGACGAGCAGCCAATCGACAACCGTTCATGAGGAGTGGCTGACGTTGAACGAAGCCTGCTCGCTGGTGGGGGTCTCCCCCGCCACGCTGAGACGCTGGAGCGACAACGGCGACGTTGCGACCTTCACCACACCAGGCGGCCACCGTCGCTTCGCGAGGTCGGCGATCCTCGACCTCCTGCCCGTACCACGGGTCAAGCCCGCGGATGCTCCGCTCCGTGCACCGAGCCCGGTGGCGCCCGCCGAGGCTCCGCTGCCTTCCCTCATCGCCCTCGTCGCGCAGGCGCGCAGTGTCCCGACGGCCGCTCGCGAGGCATTCGCGGCCGAGCTCGCGGCGCTCGGCCACCACGAGGCGATGATCGTCGTGCACACCTGCCAGCGAGTCGAGCTCTACGCATCACTGGAGGCGTTGAGCGAGCAGCAACTCCCGCAGCCGCCGTCCGGCACGCGGCGCCTGGAGGGGATCGAGGCCGCGCGGCAGCTCATCTCGGTCGCGTGCGGCCTGGACAGCGCCGTGCTCGGCGAGAACCAGGTCCTGCACCAGCTCCGCAAGACGCTCAGCCGGCGCCGCAGCGAGCACCCGCTCGACCCGGCCCTGGACCGGCTCTTCCAGGTGGCGCTCCAGGCCGGCCGGCGAGCGCGCAGCCGCTTCGGGGGCTCTCCTCGCTCGCTCGCCGACGCCGCGCTCGAGCGGATCGAAGAGCAGAACGGGAGTCCCTCGGGGCGCATCGTCCTCGTCGTGGGAGCAGGCGTGATGGGACGCCTGGCGGCTGTCGCCGCGGCGCGCCAGGGGGCCGACGTGATCGTCACGAGCAGATCGCATAAGCGAGCGCTGGCCGTCGCGCAAGAGGTGGGGGGACGGGCGATCCCGTTCGGCGAGAGGGGTACCGTGCCCCACATCGCAGGCGCGATCGTCGCGCTGGCGGGGCCGTGGCCACTCTCTGATGAGGACACGCGCGCGCTGCTGGACGCGGAGGCCGTCGTCGTTGACATGTCCTCGCCGGTGGCCGCCCCGGAAGCCCTGCAAGTCTCGCTCGGCGGGCGATTCATCTCAGCCGACGATCTCGCGTGGGAGAGAAACGAAGACCTGCAGGATCCTCTCCGGCGCCAGCTCGAGGACGTCGCTGCCGAGTCCGCGGACTCGTACGTTCGGTGGCTGCGCTCGCGCCACACCGCCCCGGCGATCCAAGCGATCGGCGAGGCGGCGGACGAGCAGCGCCGCGCCGAGCTCGACTGGCTCTTCAACCGACTTCCGGGCCTATCGGAGAAGGAGCGCTCCCTGATCGATCAGATGAGCCACCGCCTCGTCGCCGACATGCTGCACGCGCCGAGGTCGGCGCTGAACTCCGACGACGGCGGTCGTCTCGCGCAGGCCGCGCGGCAGCTGTTCGGGGCTTGAGTCCGGCCGAGCTGATCCAAGCCCGCCCACCATCGCCGGTCCTTCCGCGCTCCTCGCGGCATCGGGTCCTCACGGCGGCACCCTCGCCAGGATCCTCGGTAGAAATCCGCAGGCGGATTGGCTACGTTAGGCGACGTGAGGCTCAGGGCATCAGCGGCGTGGCTTGCCGCCCTCGCAGCGACGGTCGCATGCGCCGCATCGTCGCAGGCGTACAACTTCACGCTTGGACCACCTGAACTCCCGCCGCCCCAGCACCGGTCAGCGTTCGAGTGCCGGGCGCACTGCACAGAACCGTTCACGCTTGCGCAGCACTCCTCCTCCTACCTGGATGTCGCGCCGGCTTCGGGAGTCGTCACGAACTGGCGAACGTCGGGCGAAGGGACCCCACCGGAGCTCAGAGTGCTCGAACCGTCGCCGGATGGCGGCTGGGTCGGTGCGGGCACCAGTGCGCCCGCCGCAAACCTCGAAGGCGGAAGCAACCCAACCGAACTGCCCGTCGGCCGCGGCGACCTGATAGGCGCCGACATTCGTCTCGGGACTGCCGTGGAAGACGCGGAATTCGAAGGCTCCAGCGGCGGAGAACTGCTTACGTGGACCCCTGTGTTATCCGAAGGCGGGACCGGTCAAGCCGGTGTGCCCTACGACCTTGGTACCCCGCTGATCATCCTTGACGCCGAAGTCGAAGCCACACCCATCGTCACGTCGGTTTCGCCCGCGTCCGGCCCCGCCGCGGGCGGCAACACGGTCACGATCACGGGCAGGTACCTCGACTCGGCTCTCAACGTGGTGTTCGGGTCGCGCCCGGCCACGACCTTCAGCGTCGACCTCTCCGGTGAACACATCACCGCGCAAGCCCCCGCGTCGGCCGCCGGGACGGTGGACATCCACGTGAGCAACCTCCACTCCACGAGCGAAACCGTCGCAGCGGACCGGTACACGTTTGTGGCGTCCGCGCCGCCGCCCGCCGGCCCAGCCCCCGCTCAGGGTGTCGAGCGGACGGCGCCCCTCGTAAACGCCTTCAGCCAATCCGTCGGCAGGTGGCGTCTCGGCGGCGCGCTGCCGCACACTGCCCGCACCCCGGTCGGCACGACCTTCACCTTTGGCCTGAACGAGACCGCGGGCGTCGCACTCACGTTCATGCGGGTCCTCCCGGGCAGGCGGGCAGGCAGCAGTTGCGTGACACCCACGCGCCGAAATCTCAACAGGCCTAGATGCAGGCGCAATGTGCTCGCGGGCAGCCTTGCCGTATCCGGACACCCGGGTCTCAACAAGCTCCGCTTCCAGGGCCGCCTCTCGCGGACGACCAGGCTGACACCCGGGAGCTACACCGTGGGCGTCACCGCGCGCGACAGCGACGGCCTCACGAGCGTGACTCGTTCGTTGAGCTTCGCGATTGTGCCGTGAGCGGTACTCCCGCCACGTCGACAACGTCCGACCCGGGGGAGGACCCATGCAACGCATCACGAGACACCTGACGTATGCGAACCTGACCGCGACGCTGGCACTGGTTCTTGCGCTCTGCGGCGGAGCGATAGCGGCGACCGGAGGGTTCACGAGCAGCGGCAGGCTCCAGGCCTGCGTAAACGGCGACGGCAGCCTCAAGCTCGTGAAGGCCGGCAAGGGCTGCAAGAAGACCCAGAAGCTCGTGGCCTGGAACCAGACCGGACCTCAGGGTGCTGCCGGCGCCCAGGGACCGGCCGGGGCGGCCGGCGCCGCGGGAGCCCCGGGCGCCCCCGCCGTCACGCTATGGGCTGAAGTAAACGCATCCGGGGAACTTGTCGCCTCAAACGGCGTCACCAACGTCACGGGCAACGCGTCGGGGCGACTGTTCACCTTCAACCGCGACATCAGCAAGTGCGGGATCTCGGCGACCCTGAACGAAGGCCCGGCGACCATCGTGTACGCGGCGCGAAACGCCTTCCCAAACCAAGTCGTCACAAAGACCTCATTCGGTAAAGAAGAAGAACCGGCAGCGGGCGGCGTGGACCTCGTGATCAGCTGCTAGTCGATTGGGGGCACGATCGCGCGTGCGGACCTGATGGTCGGCTCGGTGAGCGACGCCGCGGCATCCGGCTCAAGGACTGAGGGCAGAGAACGCACTGGTCAGCGTTCACGTGCCCTGTTGTTGCGCCGCGGAGGCGTGAAGGGTCGGGTGCCGCACCTGAAGAAGAACGGGAGCTGTGAGATTTCTGCGTCGGCGACCGCAGTCACTGGGCCGGTCTCGGTCTGGCCGGTTTCGGGGTCATGCCAGCAGCCCGCCGGGAAGTAGACCTCTCGCAAGGTGGCGGACTGTTCCACGACGGGCGCGACGAGCACATCTGGGCCGAGCATCCACTCCTGGTCCTCCTGCGCGGCTTGCGGGTCTTCGGGGTATTCGAGGTAGAGCGGTCTCGTGACCGGCACGCCGGTTTCGTCCGCCTGCTTCCACAGCTGTTCGATCAGCGGCTCAGCCGCAACGTGAAGCTTCGCGATCGCGTCGTAGATGGGGAGTGTCTTGGGGAAGCTCCAAGGGGTGTGCTCGACGACCACCGCACCGTGCAGCCGGAACACCGGGGTCAACGCCGCCCACTCCGCCCAGCGCAGCAGCAGTTCGCGTGTTGTGGGCGAGACCCTGAAGACTTCTTTGCCGTTGATGATGTTGTAGACGTCGAGGTAGCCGCCGATGTCGGTGCCGAAGCCGAACGCGCCGGTGAGCCCGCGGTTGAGCATGTCAGGCGTCTGGGACGGCAGTCCCGACGCGTCGCTCCAGTCCGTCGTCTCATCGCCCGGGAAGTTGAAGTTCGTGTACGCGGCGCTGCCTGGTTCGCCGCTGTAGCCGGCGCGCGTGTAGAACACGATTCTCCGGCCGGGGTGTTCGGCTTCGAACTGCTGGACGATTTCGCGTGTCACCCTCTGAACCAGCACCGGGTAGATGTTGTGCATCTCCGCACCGGTCATCCCGTTGCTGAAGCGCATGCCGGGAAGGACCTGCTCACCGAAGTCGAGCATGAAACCTTCGGCGCCGAGTTCGAGCGCGGAGTCGATGCGCGACCTCCACCAGGCGACTGCCGACGGCTTCGTGAGGTCGATGACCGCCGCGTCCGCGCCGAAGTTGTCGGTGAAGATATAGGGGTCGCCCTGTTCGTTGGTTGCAACGTAGCCGTCCGCAACCGCGGTCGCGTATTCGCCCGGCTTTTCGGTTCCGATCTGCTCGAGCCCCACGAACGGCCGGAAGTAGAGCAGCGGCTTGATGCCCTTTGCGCGAAGCCGCTGGATCGACTGCTCGAGGAATTCCGCCGGCAGGAAGCCCCAGCCCTCGATGCGGTATGCGGATATCGGGAAGTGGCCCTTTTCGAACCTCGTGATGTCTTTGTTGACCGACTTTTGGTAGTCGGCGGCGGACTCAACCGGTTCTTCCACCTCGCGGTCCATCATCGGCCCGAGCGCCCACGAAGGGGGCACCGGCTGGCGCCCCGTGATTGCACTGACCGCGGCAGCGGCGTGCTTCATGTCTCCTGGCGCAACGACGTATTCCAACGTCGGTGTGGCCGTGGCTGCCTGCCAGGCTTCGGGGTGGCTCGCGTCCAGGCTCCAACGGGACAGGGCAGGGGTGTTCAGGTAGAACCCGTAGCCCTGGTTCGAGACGAGCGAGGACTGCACGTAGTACGCGGCCTCGGGGCCGTCGGGGTACATGCTCGGGTTCGTCACTTCTTCGGGTGTGGTCGTCTCGTTCTCCTGGTCAACCCAGTTGAAGAATTCCTGTCCGTGCTGGTCCAGGGCGTCGTGCCGTCCCCCGAAGCCGTGGAAGGCCTCATCCGCCGACGACGCGAAGGAGTCGGACATCGCGGCCACGCCCTGCGCTTCGCTGGGAGAGACTGCAACCCGTATCAGCTCGCCGCTCGCGGTTTCCTGCGGGCTGACGGTCACCGTGAGGGTCCGGCCGCTCGGGTCGTTCGTGGAGAGGACCATGCGTACGCCGTCGCCCTCTGCCTGAGCGCTGAGCACTCCCCGCGCCGAGTATTCGGTGCCGGATTCTTCCACCGACTCCAGGTCGCCTGACAGCTGGCCTGATTCGCGGCCCACAAACTTGGTGTTCGTGTACGACTCGGGCTGGTCGCTTCCGACGAGAAACGACAGCGGCGAGTAGAGCGTCGAGCCCGATGGTTCCGGAGCCGGGTCGATCACCGACCGCATCAGAGGCATCGGAGAGGCGTTGGCCACCTCGCTGAGCACCGTTTCACCGGCCGGGCCGGTGAAACTGATGTGGAACGGGTCGCGGGTGATGGTGGCGCCTGCGCCGGGCGCGGCGAGGGTGATCTGTTCGGCGCCGATGGAGACCTCCGCCGTCGCGACGGACGGCCGAGCGCCGAGCAGCAGTGCCGCTCCGCTGAGGACTAGCGCCAGGCCGGTCGCCCTGATGTTCAAGCCAGCGTGCTTGGTCCGCATTCGATCTCTCCCTCCCTGCCAGCGATCTGACAACGCTCCGTGTCATATTAGCCCCGTCTGATGCCGTGTCAACATTGAGCGGTGACGGAGGGGCGTACATACCGCGGCGCAACACTGGCGGAGCGGCGAACAGATCGCCACCAGCGGCTGATAGCCGCAGGCCTCGAGGACATCGGGACGATCGGGTTCGACGCCACGACAGTCAAGGGCGTGTGTGCCCGCGCGGGTTTGACCGAGCGATACTTCTACGAGCACTTCCCGGACCGCGAAGCACTGCTGGTCGGGGTGTTCGAGCACGTTGTCGAAATCGTCCTCGCTGCAGCCTTCTCGGCCGCTCAGGCTGCGCCGCCGACGCTGGATGCGCGGGTGCGGGCAGGCCTCGAGGGGTTTCTGGGGGCTCTCAGCGAGGACCCGCGCCGTGCTCGAGTACAGCTGGTGGAGGTCGTCGGCCGGAGCCCCGCCCTGGAGCGCCGACGGTTCGAGGTGATGCACACGGTGGCCTCGTTCATCGAGAGCTCAGCACGCGAGCTCGACCCGATGCGCGAATACTTGCCGGGCTCACGACAGCACGCAGTCGTACTCGCCCTGGTGGGCGGCACCAACCATCTCGCGATCGAGTGGGCGCTCGGCGACCTCCGGATGGAGTTCGATCAGCTCGTCGATGCCCTCGCGGCGTTGTTCAACTCCGCATCGGAGATCGAGTTTCCCGCGGGCGTCACCACCACGAGTCACCGTCCCAAACGCTGAACCGCTGGGGACTGACTGCCAACAAGGTTCCAGCACCACTGACGCACCTGCGTAAGTGGCATCTTACGTAAGTGATGCCAAACAGACTCGCCGGCCCGCGCCGGAAGCTGTATAGGCTGTCGTCTATCTCTGCCTGGTTGCTGACCGTTGCGGCATGGGGCTTTCCACGGGGCGTCGAGAATGCCAACCTCGCAGCATGAGCCCTCACGCCAGATCGGGACTGCCGGTGCGCCCTGACAGGAGGCGTCTCGGCACCTGCCGTAGACCTCGGTCGATCATTGCAGGCACCGGAGGGGTTCTTCTGTGTGGGCTTCTTGCAGCGGGCTGCGCAGGGGCCCCTCAACCCGCCGTGAGCAGCGGTCCGCTGCGTGTCGTCTATCCGACAGGGCCGCGCACCGTTGGCCCCGGGCGACGATTTCGCCCGAGCCCCGCAGGTACGTTTGTCGCGCGAGCGGAACCAGTTGACGGCATGAGGTGCGAGTCGACGTCCCGAGTCGTTTCGCTGGCCCATGTTGAAGTGTTCGCCGCTGGTCACGTCGTCCAGGTCCCAGCCGGGATCGGCTTCGCGCCGCCGCTGGTCCGGGACGGCGCTTATGTCAGCGCCGGTGAGTGCGTCTACCCGATGCGGACCCTCGAACCGACCGGTCTTGTGCTGCTCGGGGCCGGTACCACGAGGACCCTCGGCCAGTTCTTCGATCTGTGGGGACAGCCCCTGACCCGCCGCAGGGTGGCCGCTTTCAGCGCGGGTGCCGGACAGGGAGTGTCGGTGTTCATCAACGGGGTGCCGTGGCGCGAGAGTCCGGACGCTGCACCGGTCTCCCCCGGGACGCAGATCACGATCGAGGTGGGCCGGTACGTCCCTCCCCATACCATCTACACGTTCCCGTCGCCTGCGTCCGTCGCACGAGCGAGATGACTCGTGACTTTGCAGCCTGCAATCTCTCGCCGTCTGGGCCGAGGAGAACTGGGTTGAGGCGCGTCCGGGTGTTTTCCAATGAGCGGCGGGCTCTTGGGGTCTGTCGCCTGGCGCTGGCGATTGCGCTCGTGTTCATGTTTGCTGCGCACCCGCGGTCAGCGCTCGGGGATGCCGACCCGGCCAGCGACGTCCTGCTTGCCCAGAACGCTTTCTTCCCCTACCAGCCACCAGTGTCCCGGGCGCTCGAAAGGTCGATGGAAAACGTTCTGGGCGCGGCCGCACGGGCTGGGCTGCCTCTGAAGGTGGCGGTCATCGGCACGCGTGAGGACCTCGGCGCGGTGCCGAACTTCTTCGGGCACCCACAGCAGTATGCGCAGTTCCTGGACAAAGAGATCTCATTCAATGACCGGCCGCCGCTGCTGGTGGTGATGCCGGCGGGTTTCGGCGTCGTCGCGGCCGGCCCGCCGAACGCGCTCTCTGGGCTGCGGGTCGATGCGCAGCACGGCTCCTATGGTCTGGTCCGTACGGCGATCCTCGCCGCGGTTTCACTCGTGCGCGCCAGCGGAAGGACGATTGCGACACCGTCCATCCCACCCGCATCCTCCCCGGGGAGATCGCCGGGGATCCTGTTCGCGCTACCGCTCGCCCTGATCGTTCTCGTCGGCCTTGCAGCTCGGCGCCGCACCAGACACCACTCCGGCGCCCGAACGGACCGCTCCGGCGTGGAACCTGCCCCCGCGCCGCTCACTGGCGCCCAGCTGAAAGCTCGCCGCGCCGCACGCTCGAGGGAGCTGCGCCGCCGTCGACTCGGGGTGCTGGCCGCGCTGGTGGCAGCACTCGCTGTCGCCGTGGTCGCGGACAGGCTCCTGTTGCGCGGGTCGGCGGGTCCCGCCGTGGTTCATGCGACTGCTGGCTCCGCGAGTAGAGCTTCCCCTGCCGAGGCGCCTGAATCGCGGGTGGAGGCCCGGCTGGCGGCGGTCCAGAGGCTGGCTGCGCACGGTCTGCCGCTGTTCTGTGGAGGGCGCTCAAAGAAGATGGTCGCGTTGACGTTCGACGATGGGCCGGGCCCATACACACGGCTCGCGATCGCCAAGCTGCGCAAGCATCACGTACGCGCCACGTTCTTCCTCGTCGGCAAGCAGATCCGCGCCTATCCAGGATTGGCGCCGCTCGAGAAGCCGGTTGGCGCGATCGGCGACCACACCATGACGCACCCCTTCCTCCCAGCGCTGCCGCATGCCGAGATGGTGCAGGAGATAGCCGGCGACAAGTCGCTGATCGAACACGTGGTCGGCCAACCGGTGGTCCTGTTTCGCCCGCCATACGAGGGCCGCACCCCGGCGATCGACAGCGAGGCGAGGTCGCTCGGAATGCTCGAGGTGCTGTGGAACGTCGACAGCGCCGACTCACTGGGCGCCAACTACGCAGGGATCGAGCGCAACGTGCTCGCGGGCCTGCGCCCCGGCTCGATCATCCTGATGCACGAGAACCGCGGACAAACGATCCGGGCGCTGCTGACGATCTTCGCGGCACTCGAAAGCCATCACCTGCGCGCCGTGACCATCCCGGAACTCGTCGAGGACGACCCACCCACACTGGCGCAGCTTCGCGCCGGCGGACGCGGATGCGGAACATTCCTGCAAACCGGCAGCGGCTCCTAACCTCCACCGGCGGGCCGGCGCGGGCACGACATCACCGACGACCACGTCGATGGGCTCGCGCGATTCGCTCCTGGCGGGAGCGTCGTCGACATGCCTGCCGAGACGAATGAACCAGGGGTCCGGGCGGCATCGGAGAGGGCGGCGCTGCACCGCCTGCGAGGCGCTAGTGACGCGCGCGGCCGGCGCCAGCGGGAGATCGTGTGCCGTGAACCCAAGTCGATCCCCGCCGGCCAGAACCCGCTCGAATTCTTCGCGGTGTACGTCAACTGGTATGTCTGCAACGGCGCGGTCCTCCTGCCGGCATTCGGAGACCGACGTGCCGACCAGGCCGCGCGCGAGCTCGTCGCGGAGCTGTTCCCCACCCGAGCCGTTGAGCAGCTGCGCGTCGACGCGATCGCGGCCGGCGGGGGCGGCATCCACTGTTGCACCCAGCAGCAGCCACTCGCCTGAGCGCGCCGAGGGGAAGTGTCCGTCGTGGGGCCGTTGGAGGCTGCGGGCTCCGGCCGACATCGATTGCGATCCTGGCGGGTTTTGCGAGTTTTGGGTCACGGCTATGACACGCAGGCCGGTCTGGCGCCGGCGGGCTGTCAGTTGACGGCCCGTTCGCGCCCGGCCCAGTAGATCTCACGGAGAGCCTTCTTGTCGTGCTTGCCGAGGCTCGAGAGGGGGATCGACTCCACGAAGTCCACGGACTTCGGGGCGAGGACGCTGCCCTTGCGTGTCTTGACGAACTCGATCAGCTCAGCGCCGCTGGTCGCAGCGTCCCGGTCCACGACCACGACGGCCTTGACTGCCTCCCCCCACTTCTCGTCGGGCACGCCGACGACGCAGACGTCGCGCACGGCGGGGTGGGCGAAGAGCGTCTGCTCGACCTCCTTCGGGTAGACGTTGAAGCCACCCGAGACGATCATGTCCTTCTTGCGGTCGACGATGTAGAAGTAGCCCTGCTCGTCGCGGATGCCGATGTCGCCGGTGCAGAGCCAGCCGTCCCGCAGAGCGGCCGCGGTCTCCTCCGGCTTGTTGATGTAGCCCGGCGTCACGTTGGGGCCTCGCACCACGATCTCGCCGGGCTCTCCGTCGGGCACGCTCGCGAGCGCGTCGTCTGCGCAGCGCACGTCCACGATCGCCACGGGCCGCCCACATGAGCGCAGCAGGTCGGGGTTCTCGCGCGCGCGCACATGGTCGCGCTTGGTGAGGACCGTGATCTGGGCGGGCGCCTCGCTCTGCCCGTAGACCTGGATGAAGATCGGCCCGAACACGTCCAGCGCCTGCTCGATCCGCTCGGGGCCCATCGGCGCAGCGCCGTAGGTGAGCGTCCTCAGGCTCGAGAGGTCTCGATCTGCGAGTCCCGGGAGGTCGAGAAGGTAGTAGAGCATCGTGGGCACCATCAGCGTGCTCGTGACGTGCTCGTGCTCGATGGTGTGCAGGAGCTGCGCCGGGTCGAATCCGCCGAGAACTACGTTGGTGCCTCCGCGGGCCCAGACGGGGAGCACGTAGACCATGCCGCTGTGGGTGAGCGGCGCGATGTGCGCACTTACCTCACCAGGGCGGACGTCGAGCTCCAGCGTGGCCGAGTAGAGGGACGCCAGGATGGTGCGGTGGCTGTGGAGCACCCCCTTCGGAAAGCCGGTCGTGCCCCCCGTGTACTGGATGATGCACTCGCGGTCGGGGTCGGTCGCGGGCGCCCCCGCGCCGCCGTCCTCTGCTGTGATGAGGCGCTCGAGCAGCTCGCCGCTCTCGGGCACCGCGGCCTCATCCGTCGCGATCGCTAGCTCGATCGAACATCCTGCCAGGAGCTCGTGTCCGCGCTCGGCCGTCGTGGAATCGAACACAAGCGCACGCGCCCGGGCGTCCTCGATCATGTACTTGTGATCCTCGAGTGACAGGCGCGCGTTGAGCGGGACGGTGGTGATACCCGCCCACAATGCCCCATACATCACCTCCAGCAGCGCGGGTGAGTCGGCCATCACGAACGCGAGCCTGTCGCCGGGACCGAGTCCCAGCCTCCGCAGTGCTCGACCGGTCTGGCGTATGCGCCCGAACATCTCGGTGTAGCTGAGTCGAACGTCGCCCTGGACGAGGGCGGTCTCGCTTGGGTAATTGTGGGCGCACGCGTCGAGCACGCTGCCGAAAGACCTGCCGATCATCTTGCTCCTCCTGGTCTGTTCCTCTCCGCTGCGCGCTCGCCGAGCCAGCGCAGTGCTGTCAGGTCGCAGTCGCCCGGCACGGGCCCGTCGCTGATGAGGACCGCGTCCGCTCCCGCGCTCTGCTCTGCGGCGGCCAGCGCCAGCTCGAGGCTCGCGCTGTCGGCGAAAGCGTCTCGGCCGAAGAGGGCCGCTCCGCGCCCACCGATGGTGCAGGCCACGGCGGCGTAGCCGCAGGCGCGCAGGCCCTGCACGCCGACCGCCACCGCGTCCACGCCGAGTAGGGCAAGGCGGCGTAGCAGCGGTTCGTGCGCCTGCGCCAGCGCCCGGGGCTCGAGGCAGCCGGCGTTCGGCTCCCAGACGATCATGCGGCTCGCGCCCCGCTCGACATGCGCCGCGGCGAGCGCGGCGAGCGCGTCGCCGCAGTCGAGCGCCGCGGTGTCGAGTGCGATGTCGGTCTCCCCGAGCTGCGCGGCCAGCCGCTCTGCCATCGTCGCCGGCCCGGTCACGGAGGCCGCGATGATCCCGGCTGGGTAGAGGCCGCTTAGCGTCTGTGTGAGCTCCAGTGCGCCGGCGCCGAGCGCCGAGACGGCAAGGTCGGCGTCGGGTGCATCCTCGACCGTGTCCACCTGCTCGGCGGCGGCGAGCGCCTCAAGCTGAAGGTCGTGATGGGTCACGACCCAGTCCGGACGCGCGAGTGCGACGGCGTCGCGCAGCGCGTAGGCCCAGCGGGCGGGCTGGCGAAGGCGCTCCTCGGGCGCCATCGGGTTGACGCTGGCCGCCACCTCTTGAAGGACAGGCGCGAGCTGCACGTCAACTGCTCTCGCCGGGCATCCAGTCCCAGGAGCCGAGGTAGGGCACGCCCGCGGGGGGCTCCTCGCGTCGCCACTCGGCCACGAACTCTTTGTAGCTCTTCCCGCGCTCCAGCCGCGCCGCCCGCTCAGCGGACCGTGCGCTCTCAGTGGCCCCGGCGTCGAGCTGCGCGCGCTGCTCGTCCCAGCTGATGCAGTAGACGCGGCGTGCGACCTCGGGGCTGATCAGGCCGCGTCGCAGGTCGGCCATGACCGCCTCCGGGTCTCGCTCGAGCGGGTCGCCGTACCCGCCGCCGCCTCCGATGCGCTGGATCCAGATCTCGCCCTCGGGGATCGGGGCGGCGGGGACGGACGGGTTTCTGACCTCGTATTCACCGGCTAGGGGCCTGTCGGCGATCATGTCCGCGGCGTCGTAGGTGAGCCCCGGCGCGCCGGCTGCGAACCACTCGCGCAGCGCCCCCGCGCCTCCCTCCGGCTTTACGATCGTCAGCGGATTGCAGCCGCCGCCGTAGCCGCCGAAGAGGCCGCCGGTGACGGGGAACCGCGCTCCGGTGGAGGTGACCATGAAGGCGAAGATCTGGCTGCCCCATAGCGCGTATGCCCACTCCACCGAGGCTCCGCCGCGGTGCTTGCCGAAGCCGTGGTTGTCGGGTGGGATGTGGCGCCACAGGCACAGGACCGGGATCTCGGTCTCGCGGTCCTCGGTCTCGCCCCAGTCGGCGAGGGTCGCGAAGAATGGTGCTGCCGCGTGCTCGCCGTCGCGGTCTCGGTGCGCCCCGCCGCCCATCGCGTTGAGCTCGACGGAGATGTTCGCGGTGAGCTGGAGGTGCTGGGTGATCCCGCCGTACTGGAGCGTGGGCAGCATCGCATACCAGGGCGCGATCACTTCGGTGACCCCGGGGTTTGAGAACAGCGCCTTGGTCAGGGCGGTATGCACCGTCGTGTTGAGGTAGAAGCCGCTGAGCATCGACAGCGACGTGGCGTGCTCGCGGGTCGCGGTGAGCATGGTTCCGGGCTCGAGCTCGAAATCGATTGCGGAGACGAACCCGGCGTTGCGAGGCAGGTCGGCGAACAGGAAGTTCATGAACTCGTTGCCGACAAGCGACTTCGTGCTGTGTGCCTGCGCGTTCATCGCTCGGTCGATCGCGGGCGCGGTGCCGTGTGTGCGCATAGTGAGCCGATCGCCGCGCTTCTCGAATTCCACGGCAATCTTGTAGAGGCGCTCCTCGAGCAGCGTGCAGTCGCCGAAGTGCACGGCGCGGTAGATCCCGTCGGGCCACAGCGCGAGGCGTCGATGCACCTCGGCCTCGGTGTTCTCGAGCACGGTGCGCAGCGTTGCGATCAGCAGCTCCGGTGAGCGCTCGCGCATGAAGTCGTGCAGGCGCCGCTCCACATCGCGCGCGGTCGCGAGCTTCGAGCGGATGTCGATCAGCCACATCAGCGGATCACGAACGTGGTTCTGGAACATGTTCACCACGTCGCGGCGCAGGGTGTAGTCCTCGCCGATCTTCATCGGCGAGATCCTCAGGCCCTCACCGTACGGGTCCGTCGCGCGCGGGGAGAAGCCGCCCGGGTCGATCGCGCCGTTCTCCCCCTCGTGAATGACCGCTCCCACCCAGGCGATGTGCTCGCCGGCCCAGAACAGCGGCAGCAGCAGCGTGTGGTCCGGGTTGTGCGCTCCCCCGTAATGGGAGTCGTTGTGGTAGAAGACGTCGCCCTCGCGCACTCCGACTGTCGGCTCATCGGCCCAGTAGCGGTTGATGAACTTGGGCACGGGAGACGCCGCGGCCGAGAAGATGTTCACGCCGCTTGAGGTGCACAGCGACATGTCGCCGTCGCGGCTGTAGACGCCGACCGTCAAGTCGCCCCACTTGGCGGCGGGCGCGGCGCTGATCTGCTGGAGCATGTCCTTGGCGCTTTCGATGATCGCCTCGATCCGGCTCTGCGCGATCGTCAGCTCCGTCACATCCGTGACCGCTGCGAGAGCAGCCTCCTCCCGCCCGCTGCGCGGACGAATCCGATGTTCATTCATGATCTCCGGGTCAGGCCCGAACATCACCGGCTGGTTTGTGAGCAGGTCGGTGAGGAACGCGTCGGTCTCCGGCGTGCGCGGCGCAGCGGCAGCGGGCGGGGCCGCGGGGTCTGTCATCGTGTCTCCTTGCGCATCGTGAAGAACCCGTAGTCGTCCATCCGGCCGTGCCATCCCGGCTCGAGGAGGATCGTGGTGTCGGCAGCCTCCACGACGGCGGGTCCTTGGATCTCGTGGCCCGGCCCCAGCGCCGCGTAGTCGTAGACGGGCGTGGGTTGCATGCCGCCCGGGTGCCACCAGCACCCGCGCTCGGCGCGTCGTGCGGACTCGAGGCCGCGATCCACGGGCTCGCGTGCCGGAAGCGCCCACGGCTCGCGCGGTATCCATGCCCGCAGGCGGATCGCGTCGATCGAGACGCCGACCTCGCGCGTGAGGGCTATGCCCCCAAAACGATCTGCGTACTCCGCGAAGTAGGCCTGCAGGACGGCGGCGAGGTCGTTGTCGCTCTCGATGCGCTCGACCGGGCTGGCGATCGTGATCACGTTGAGCTGGCTCCCCGAGCGGGCGTCGAGCTCGAGTGAGGTGCGCAGCTCATCGCTCTCGAATCCCTCCGCGGCGAAGTCCTTGAGCGCCTGCTCGCGGAATCCGTCGACGATCGCGTTGAAACTCTCATAGTCGGTGAAGAGCTGCTTGGTCAGCGGGTTGAACAGCGTCATCCAGGCCGAGCGCTCGTAGATCCGGAGCAGCTCGAGCCCTGCTGCGCCGGAGGCCGAGAAAACGGAGCTGTGCGGGGGGACGACCACCTGCTGTGCGTCGAGCACGCCGGCGTAGCCGCAGGCGTGCAGCGGCCCGCCGCCGCCGAAGGAGAAGACGGTGAACTCGCGCGGGTCATATCCCTTGAGCGTGACCTCGCGGAATATCTCGGACCCCATGCGCTCGTCCACGACCTGGCGTATCCGCCGCGCCGCGTCGAGCACGTCGACTCCGAGCGGCTTGGCGATGCGGCGCTCGATAGCGCGCTCGGCGCGCCGACGGTCGAGCGCAAGCTCGCCGCCGTGGTAGCCGTCAGGATCGAGGTAGCCGAGCACGAGGTTCGCGTCTGTGACCGTGGGCTCGGTGCCACCCTGGCCGTAGCAGGCGGGTCCCGGGTTCGAGCCTGCCGACTCAGGACCCACCGCGACGCCGGCGACGGGATCCAGGCGCGCGATCGAGCCGCCTCCGGCCCCGATCGCCTTGATGTCCATCATCGGAACCTGAACCCGCCAGCGGTCGATGACGGGGTTGAACTGGTAGAAGCGCACCGAGCCCTGCACGACGACGCCGACGTCGAACGACGTGCCTCCCATGTCGGTCGTTACGAGCTTGTCGTATCCGAAGCTCGCCGCGAGGTGCCGCGAGCCGTAGAGCCCCGACACTGGCCCGGCGTGGACAGTGCGCACCGGCGTCGTCCGCGCGAGGCTGCCCATGCCGCCGGTGTTGTGCACGAGCAGGAGCTCGCCGCGGTAGCCCCGCTCGCGCAGGTCGTCACGCAGCGCGGACAGCCTGTCGGCCGTGAAGCGGTGCAGATAGGCGTCGATGATCGCGGTCATCGACCGGACGTACTCGCCCGAGCGCCTTGACACCTCGTGGGAGAGGATCACCGGGAAGCGGCCGAGGTAGCTGGTCGGATACTCCTCCTCGAGGACTTCGCGGACAAGCAGCTCGTGCTCAGGGTTGACGTGGGCGTTGAGCAGACACACGACGAACCCGCGCACCCCGAGGTTCACGAGGTCTCCGATGCGCTCGCTTATTTCGTCGGCCGAGAGCGGCATCAAGACCTCGCCGGTGTAGGTGACCCGCTCGCGCACGGTCGCGATCTGCTCGGTCGGAACGAGCGGCTCCGGGCGCTTGGCGCGTGCGAGGTCACGGGTCATCGTGGCCGGTAACCCGTCACCCCACTGACGGCAGCGGCCGATACCCACCGTGTCGGCGTGCCCCATGGTGGTGATGAGCCCCAGTCGCGGCCCGCTGCGCTCGATCAGGGCGTTGGTGCCCAGCGTGGTCGCATAGCGGATGGCATTGGTCTTCGCGAGCAGGGCGTCGGCGTCGGTGTCGAGCTCTGTTGCGATGTCCTCCACGGCGCGCATGAAGCCGAGCGCCAGGTCGTGATGGGTCGTGAGCGCCTTCGCGGTCGCCACGCCGCCGTCCCCAGTCGTTGCGAAGCAATCGGTGAAGGTGCCGCCGATGTCAACGTTGATCTCCATCACGCACGCTCCCCGACCGCCCCGTCGGCCTGCGCGGCGTGCTGGGCCTTCAGCGCATCGACGTCGATCTCGATGTCGTGTGTGAGTGGATGGCCCGGCGGCAGGTACTCCGCCTCCACCTGTGTCCCGCAGCCGGGACAGTAGTACTCGACGATTCGGCACCAGCCGGGATCAGGAGCGAAGCTGAGCTCGCCGTCGATGCGGGCGGGATAGATGTCGCGCGGATCGCGGTCGTAGAGGAGCAGCCCGTGCTTGTAGTCCTCCCGCGCGGGGCCGATCGCGTGCTCGCACACCCCGCATGTCCAGTGCTCGGACTCGAGGTCGATTTCCAGGTACTCGGTGATGCGCACCCTCGTGCTCATGCCTGCCCACTCCCGTCGAAGCTCAGACGCTCGGCGCCGTATTCGTCGACCAGGAGCGTCCAGCCGGGCGGAACCGCGCACGTCGTCGTCGCAGAATCAACAAGCGCCGGCCCACGCAGTTCGGTGCCGGTTCGGAGCCGCTCGCGTGAGTGGACGGGCGTGGCGAGCACACCGACATCGGGCCATCGCACATCGCACGAGCTCGCTGGCTCGGTGATCGCGCCAGCGCCGGAGCCGGCGATTCGTGCCAGCTCCGCGTGGGGCAGATCGCGGGTTGCCTCGAGCGCCACCCACTCCGTCCCGTCGCGCTGAAAGCGCGTCACCTGCACGTCTATCTCCTCGGGGGTGAACCCCTCGCCGCGCATGTCGCGCTCCGCACGCGCGCGCAGGGCCTGCTCGTCGTAGTGGTCGGCCCTCAGCTCATAGCGATGGCGAACGTCAGCGGTCGAGGCGCCATACGCGCTGAACACCGGTGAGAAGGGGAGAGTCATCACGTGCCCGATTCCCGCCGCCTGAGCGATGCCGGCGCAGTGCGTCGCGCCGTTGCCGCCGAACGCAAGCACGGTGGCGCCCGCGGGGTCCACGTGGCGGACGCGAAGCTCGGCTGCCAGCCGCTCGCCCATCGCGCGGTGCACGGTGTCACGCACCTGCCACGCCGCCTCCTCTACTTCGCAGTGCAACGGCTCCGCGATCCTTTGCAGTGCGCGCTTCGCAGCATCGACGTCGATCGGCATGCTGCCGCCCAGGAACGCCTCGGGGCGCAGGATGCCCAGCACGACGTCGGCGTCCGTGAGCGTGGGCTCCTCGCCGCCGAAACCGAAGCACGCAGGGCCGGGCTTGGCGCCCGCGCTACGCGGCCCGACGCGGAGCTCTCCACCATCGAGCCAGGCGATCGAGCCACCTCCAGCACCCAGCGGCACGAGATCCGGAAGCGGGAAGGCGACCTCCACGTCCTCGACGCGCCCGTGCGTGAGCATCGGCACCTCAAGGTCCCGCACGATCCCGATGTCGAGGCTGGTACCCCCCATGTCGAGGGTGACGAGCGTCTGCAGCCGGTAGAGCTGCGCGATCGCGCGGCCGCCGAGCAGGCCGGCCATCGGCCCTGAGTTGTACGTCTTAGCCGCGATCGTCTTGGCAACGCGCGCGCAGCCACCGTCGTTGTGCACGATCATCAGCGGCCGCCGGTAACCCTCATCGCGCAGGTAGTCCTCGGCTCGGTAGAGGTAGTCCGCGACATCAGGGTGGACGTAGGCGTTGAACAGGGCTGTGGCCGTCCGCCTCGCATTGTCAGGATCGGATGTGATCTCGCTTGCGAGCAGCAGCGGGACAGTGTCCAGGCAGCTGTGCGGGTATTGCTCCGCAAAGACTTCGCGCGCCTGGCGCTCGCCGGCCTCCCCCGCGGATCCGGCACCGAGAGCCGCGACTAGTCCACGCGCTCCCTCGTCGAGGAGCTCGCGGACGGCGCTCAGGGTTCCCTCTTGGCCGGACGCGCTGGCAGCGTCGGGCCCGGCGAGCGCGCGACTGCGCACCATCTGCGCATCCACGAACAGGCCCACGCCGTGATCGCGGCTGTTCTCGGCTGACATCCCGGGGCCCGCGATCAGACCCAGTCGCGGGCCTCTGCGCTGAATCACGGCATTGGTCCCGACGGTCGTGGCGTAGCGCACGGACACCGTGTCTCTCAACATCTCGGAAACGCTCATCCCGAGGGCATCGGCCGCCCCCTCGATGACATCCCGGAAGCACACCGCGAGGTCGTGGGGAGTTGTGAGCACCTTGACAACGTGTGGCTGCCCATCCCGGAACAGGAACCCGTCGGTGAAGGTGCCACCGGTGTCGATGTCGATCGTGATGCTCAACCGATTCTCCCTTTCTTCGCCCCGCGCCCACCGGGCGAGGGACGAGAGTAACACACTATTGACACGGTGTCGTTATGATTGCGGATGCAGCCGAGGAGCTAGCGAGAGGAGAGCCAGATGCGCGATGTATTCGTGGCAGGGGCGTGGGTCACCGCGTTCGGGAAGTACCCGGACCGTCCACTGCGATCGCTCGCGCAGGAGGCGGTGGGCGGCGTGCTTGCAGACGCCGGCGCGTCACCGCACGACGTAGACGCGGTGTTCTTCGCGAACACTGCGGAGGGAGCGCTCAACGACCAGCATTCGATCCGCGGCCAGGTGGCCCTCCAGCAGACGGGCCTGCTTGGCAAGCCCATCGCCAACGTCGAGAATGCGTGCGCGTCCGGCTCCACCGCAGTGCATCTCGCCCGCGCCGCGATCGTGTCGGGCGAAGCCGAGATCGCTCTTGCGATCGGCGCCGAGAAGCTCTCCCACCCGGACAAGATCAAGACCTTCGCGGCCTTCAGCTCGGGCTGGGACGTCGAGCGCTTCGGCAGGCCCGACCCGAGCGCCACGCACTCGGGCTTCATGGACGTATACGCGGCCATGGCCTCCGCCTACATGGAGCGCAGCGGAGCCACCGTCGAGGACTTCGCGGCGATCTCGGTCAAGAGCCACCGCAACGGCGCGCTGAACCCCAACGCCCAGTACCGCGACCCGCTGACCGTTGAGCAGGTGCTCGGGAGCCGTACGATCTCAGGACCCCTAACGCTGCTGATGTGCTCGCCGATCGGCGACGGGGCGGCCGCACTCGTACTCGCCTCGCGCGAGGGCCTGGCAAAGATCGGCGCCGCACCCGCAGTCCGCGTGCTCTCCACCGTTCTGCGCTCGGGCTCGCGCCTGGAGATGAACGGAGCCGGCGGTGCGGTCGCCGACGCCTCGGCTGCCGCCTACGAGCAGGCGGGCGTCGGCCCGGGCGACGTCGACGTGATCGAGGTCCACGACGCTGCAGCGCCCGGCGAGCTAATCGCCTACGAGGACATCGCGATCGCCTCGCCGGGACAGGGGCCCGAGCTGATACGCACCGGCGCGACCGCCCTCGGCGGCCGCGTGCCCGTGAACCCCGGCGGGGGCCTGCTGAGCCGCGGCCACCCAGTCGGCGCGACCGGATGCGCCCAGCTGGTCGAGCTCACCGACCAGCTCCGCGGCCGGTGCGGGGCGCGACAGGTCGAGGGAGCTCGAGTGGCGCTCGCGGAGAACGGCGGCGGCTGGATCGGCGGCGAGGTCGCGACGGTGGTGATCAGCATCCTCGGACACTGACCGGCGGCGGCTCAACCGCCGTTGTTGTCCGTGCCCGCGGCCTCCGTGCCTTGCGCGCTCCCGTAGATGGTGCGCTCCCAGATGAACTGGAGTGTCTCCGCGACAGCGCGTGGATTGTCGTCGCGGGCGCGACCCAGGCGCTCCATCAAGAGGTTCGTGTTCATCGTCAGTAGCGCCTCAGCCACCTTTCGAGGGCGGGGGATCGCCGTCCTGCCCGACCGGTTCTCCCTGCGCAGCAGCGCAGCCACCACGTCGACGAAGTCATCGACCACCTGCCGGTATGCGCGCTCGACCTCATCGTCGTGGAATGAGGCCTCGTGGATCGCGCGCAGTAGGTGCCCGTGGAGCCCGTAGATCTGCGCGACCTGCTCAAGCCCCGTCCGCAACGCGGTTTCCGGATCGCCCGAGCGCTCCAGCCACGGACTTATCGCCTGCATCATCTCCGCCTCGATGTCCTGTAGAAGCCGCAGGATCAGCACGTTGCGATCGGCGAAATAGTTGTAGAACGCGGACCGCTTCATGCCCGTGGCGGCCATCACCCCGTCCACGGTCAGGTCGCGGAAGTCGTTGTTCTGCAGGAACGCCTCGGTCGCAGCGAGGATCTCGCGTTCGGCGTCGGCCGGCTTTCTACGAATCCTCTTGCGGGCCGCTGCTCCTGGCACGGACGCTGCCATGACAGCAGGATACGTCGGGGCTCCGTCGGCCGTTGCCTGCGCCGCCGGAGGCGCCGAGACCGCATTGCCCCTCACGCGGGGGCCGGCAAAGGCGCCTGTGGTCCTCCCCAGGCCTCGCGGTTCTCGCGCCTGATCATTCGCCGCCGCCCACACCCTCAAACGGGCCTCGGACGCCGCGGCGAAAATACACAGCCGGTTGAGAATTGACCCCCCTTTGGTGGCGGCTACACGCGGTTCAGGAGGAGCTCCCAACGGCGGACGAGCGATGGTCATCTCGGTTGGTCTGAATCCGGCCCTGCCGTGCGATACTGGCGCCCGTGGACGGTCCGGGATCCGGCGTGCGTCTCTACCGCCTGCTGGTTCTGCTGGGAGTACCGCTGCGCTGGTGGTGCCGGCTGGATGTCAGCGGACGGGACGCCCTGCCTCCAGCCGACCAGGGTCTGCTCGTGGTTGCCAACCACGACAGCATGCTCGACCCGCTCGCAATCGCCGACACCCTGATGCGCGCCGGCCGGCCGCTGCGCTTCCTGGCCATGGACAGGTTGTGGAGCAGGCGTATTCTCGCGATGGTGCTGGACGGCGTCCGGCAGATACCGATCCGCCGCGGGGCGGGCGACACCGCCGCCCTTCAGGCCGCGGTGGACGCGCTGGTGGACGGCGAAGCGATCTGTATCTTCCCAGAGGGCGGCCTCTCGGGCGGGCAGCAGGTTCGCGCGCGGACCGGCGTGTCACGCATCATCCAAGCTGCGCCCGAAGTGCAAATTGTCCTCGCGGCCGTCAGCGGGGGCACCGATCTGGTGCGCTTCCCGCGCCGGCCGCGACTTCGCGTCGAGCTGTTCAAGGAGAAGGGCTCCGCGAAACTCCAGGCAGAGGATCACGCGGCCCTCGCGGCAAGACTGCTCGGCGAAATCCGCGAGCGCGTCCCGCCCGTGGCCGCGGGCCGGCGCCGGCGCGACCCTGCACAGGGCAGACGCCGCTGACGCGCCACCCCGAGGCGGGGCGGCGTGTCAATTTCGCCCTGCCGGGTGCCTCCCTGAGATCGGGTATCGACGCAGGCGGCGATGGTGTACTCGAGAATGAGGACGGCGAGCCGGTCGCGTCGGCGGCTCGCGGCCTCTCCGGCAGATCTCCAGCAGGTGAATGCCAAAGCCAGAGGATCGGCAGACCTATGCCTCGGGTCCGCCGTTGGACAGCCGCTCAGCGGCGCGCCAGCCGGCGGCCGCTCTCGGTGTCGGGCGGGGTGTAGTTGAGCTCAAAGTGGTGGTAGAGGGTCGACTCGTCCGCCTGCGAGAGCTCCTCGCCGTGCTTCTCGATGTTCGGCGCGGACGTGACCTGGTCCTTGGTCACCCCCACCTGTAGCTCATCAGGACCAACCCTGACCCCTCCCAGCGGCACAAACGTCAGGTGGCGCCCGATGAGGCCCTCCTTGACGGTCGCGAACTGCGGCTCGTCGTTCTCGACGTCGACGTACACGTCCTGCAGCTTGCCGATCCTCTCGCCGTCGCGATCGACCAGCATCTTGCCGTGCCACTCGGCGACGTTCCACTCGGCGTCAGGCTGGTTGTCGGTCATCTTGCTCCTCGTGGTGCGTCGTGGTCTGCCTACTCAGTCTAGAACCGGGTCTGGCGAGGTTCTGCTGCCACCGCTCGCCACAGCCGGGGCAACGCGCCAGATTTACGGTGACCACGGGACGAGGTTCGGTGCCCGTCGGCTCGGCTTCGGGGGCAGCGTTGTACGCCCGTGCCGCTCATCTGGGTATCGCCGGGCGCGGGCAAGACAGCCGCTGAGGGGTTGAGGGGTGAGCGATGTCTCACCCGCTGCTCACCCGGAAGCTCCCCTCGAGTTCACCCCGAGAGGGGGAAGACCCGGAGGCCCATGGACAGGACAATGTACGTATGGCTCGCGTTCTACTTCTCGGCAGTGTCCTCGCCAGCATGGTGTTCGGCTTCGCTGCAATGCCCGCCGCTGGCGCACCGGCGCGTGTTGCGCACGGTGCTGTCGCACAGCGCAGGGCGGCCCGTGTCGTGACGGGTGCTGGGACGACGAATCCTGTTGCGCTCGCGGTGCATCTCGCGGAGAGGTACTGGGGCGGGACGCCGGCCTGCGGCGCGCCGCAGATCCTCACCAGCAGCCATCAACTCGCCGATTCCCAGTACGAAACGACGACGGGCCCCGAACCCAGCGGTTCCGTTGTCGAGATGTGGACTTTCGTGCCGGCGTGCACGATCACGATCAACACATCGATCTGGGGGAATTGGCGCCAGGATGATGAATCCTTCCAGTGGTTCTGCGACTCAATGACTCACGAGATGGGGCACCTGTTCGGCCACCCGGACGGAGGGCAGACCGATCGTGCATCAGTGACCTACCCGTTTCTGGACGGGACGAGCCCGAACTTCAACTCGGTCTCCGAGTGCCGGAACGTGACGCTTCGCTACGGGTCCGAGGAGATCCGCAATGAAGAAATCCTCCCCCGAGCTCGCTGATCGGTCCTAACCCTGCTCGATCGTGACGGGGGTGCCTGGTCCGATGCGTGCGGCGAGCCAGTCGATGCTTGGCGTGTCAAGCCGAACACAGCCGTGGGAGACAGCGGTCCCGAGGGTGCCGCCGAGGCCGTCGCGACCGTGGATGCCTATCTGACCCGGTCCCCCTTCGAATTCCTGCAGGGCATTTGAGCGGGCGCTGAGCGCGAGCGCGAACGGCCCGTCGTTCTCGCCGGGGGCCAAGAGCACGGTCTCCTCCACGAAGAACCGACCGGTTGGTGTCGGTGTCGTGGGCTTGCCGACGACAGCCAGATAGGTCTTGAGCAGACGTCCGGAGCGGAAGACCTTCACCCGCCGTGGGAGCAACTCGACCGTTATGCGCCAGGGCGTGAAGAGCTCGCGGGTGCCGACTTGCTTGATCCATCCCGTCGACCCGTCAGGTCTTCCGGGGAGCATGACGTGCAGCCAGTCCGCGCCTCGCAGGAGGACCGGCTTCCCGAGCACGGGCAGAGTGGTTCGCTCGCCGGTTATCGGCCTGCGGTCCGGTACGGACTCGATCGCCGGCGAGCGGGTTCCGGGTGCGCGACGGGCTATCTGGGTGCTCATCAGCAGCGCCAGTCGCTGTTCGGGAGCTGGCGCAAGGGGCGCTCCGGCGGCTGTGCCGCACACCCACAGCGCCAGGGCAGCAGCTGCGGTCAGCGCAACAGCGTGACGCGGCGGCCCGGCTCGGAGGAACCTTGTAAGGCGTAGGGAGATCATCGCTTGCCCGCCGGTGCGACGTCCTGGGCGACGGTGGGTCGCCCAGGACGCGGCTCAGCCGGTGAATGCTCCGTGCTTGTGCGAGAGCGCTGGGCGCGCTGGCGAGTGCGACTTGTGCGCCTTGTGCGCCTTGTGCCGGCGGGCCTTGCGGCGGTGCTTGATGGTGGTTTTTGAGGCGATCGGCCGTGCCGGGGTCGTTGCGCCGCTCGGCGCGCCCGATGCCACACCGGGGCTGCCTGCGACGGGGCCCGTAACGGGAGTCGGACTGCCTTTCGCTTCTTCGGGAGTCGGAGTGCCTTTCGTTTCTTCGGGGGTACCGCCTTCGTGTTCGCCGCCGGTCTGGGAGGCACAGGCGCTGGTGGTGATCGTGTTCGATTCGAGTGTGACGGCGGCTGTCTGTGCGAGCAGTCTTCCTTCGATGGTGGAAGCGGTGCCTGCCGTGATGCTTTCACCGGCCATGATCGTCCCCACGAACTGGGTCCCGGTTCCGAGCGTGGCCGAGCTGCCGACCTCCCAGAAAACGTTGCAGGCCTGTGCACCATTGATGAGCAGGACCTTCGTCGCAGAACCCGTCGTCAGCGTCGTGCCGATCTGGAAGATGAACACGGCGTTCGGGTCTCCCTGGGCATTCAGTGTGACGGCGCCCGAGGACAGCAGCAGCGAGCTGCTGGCCGTGCGAACACCGGGCAGAAAGCTCTGTCCAGCAAGGTCGGTTCCCGCCGAGCCGGTGCTCGGGCGCGACGCGGCGTCGTTGAAGGCGGTGGTCAGCGAGCTCTTCGCGCCGATGGCGACGGCGTCATCGACATGCGTCTGACCCAGGACCTGCGGTGCTCCGGTGACCGAGGTCCCGGGGCTGAGCCCCAAGTCGCCGGACATGGTCGTCGGGCCGATGTTGGTGATCGTTGAGCCAGCCAGCACCGAGAAGCTCGAGGTGGTGCCGAGTTCGACCGTTGCTGTGGCTCCGAGCGCGCTGCCGGCGAAAAGCAGCCCGGCGACCAAGCTGGTGCCGAGCGCTCCGGCGCACATCGTCCTGGCATGCCCCCAGTGACGGGACCGGCGGCTAGCTGCCGGGGAGCCGCCTCGTGGCGACTCGTTAGATAGTGGGACGCCAAGGTTCATGGACGTCTCCTCGCTGCGGCGGCGAGCGCCGCGATAGAAGGGGATCAGCTCCCCGGCCGTTTCGGCCTGCTTAACATCCCGACCGTTCCGGCAGCCAACATGAGGCGGGCCGGGGAAGGTAGTACTTACGTCCGCGGGCGCTTGACACGCCGCCGTGCGCTCTGTCAGCGGCGCAGGTCGTGCCGGCGCCGGGCGCGCAGGGGCAGCGACCGCGGGCCGAGCGATCGAGCCGCGAAGTCCTTACCCCCGTGTGGTGAGGAGGTGGCGTTCCCGGGCTCGTGCTCAACCGGCTGGCTGTGGAGCTCTCGCCGAGAGGAGACGCCGAGCTTGCGGTACAGATTGTGCGCGTGGGTGCGCACAGTCTCGACGCCGACGCCGAGCGCCAGCGCGATCTGCGCATTTGAGTTGCCGTGCTGGAGCATGGGCAAGAGTTCCGCCTCACGTGGAGTCAGGTGGTGGGGTGAACCCGCAGCGTGCCCGGAATTGAGGGGGACGGCTCTCTGGGCCACCTGGAGTCCGCGCGCGGCTAGGTGTATGGCGTTGAGGACATCCCGCGATTGTGCATTCCTGTCCAGACACGCGCTTGCACCGAACGCGAGCAGGGGCGCGGAAACGGACGCAGCCGCGTCCTGTGCAAACAGGACCAGACGGGTGTGCGGATTTCGCGCGAACAGCCTGCGCAGCTGAGCGGGCTGTTCGAGTGCATCCGCGTCGAGTATCGCGACATCGGGATGATGTGCCGAGAGCACGACGGGCATCCTGTCGTGCTCGATGTCAGTGGCCACCACCTCGATGCTCTCGTCGGTGCTCAGGAGCACACCCAAGCCGGCAGCGAACACGTCGCCGAAGCGCGACACGACCACGGTGATTTTTGATTCTGAAGGCATTGGATGGCTGAGATGGGTGCTGGGCCGGGAGCGGCTTGCACCGGCTGGATGCCGGTGATCTTCCGGATCTCCCGCTGGTCTCCGGCGTTCGCGGGCTTGAGCTGTTGAGGGCGGGGCAGGATTGGGCCGGTGCGAGGGAGGCTCGCGCCGGGATCCATCGGCAACCGCCACCAACCTTTCGGCATTACGCGCGCCTGACTGAAGGGGCGAGGACATCTGTGCCCGAACGTCGTACACGGCGAGAAGTGCTCGGGGTCGCGGTCTGGAACCCGGACTGCTCGACGCAGTCGTCTCACGGTTGCTGCATGCAGCCGTCAGGTTTTCGTGGCTAGGCCGCTGGGCCGCGGCTATCGTTCGCTATGATGCCGCCGCGCGATCAGACGGATCACTAACGCGGGTCCTGGGAGGCAAGGCGATACCGGTAGGAAGTGCTTCGTGACGGCGTCTTGATGCGCGAGTTCGAGCTTCCACCTGCAGGTCACCTGCAACGCCGGCTGGGAGGCGAGTGGTGACGACGCCCCGCAGTTCGCAAAGATCCCGCCAGCGTTGGCCGTTGCTGAGAGCGGATCTGCAGAGCGCAAGCGAAAGGAGCGGGGCACTGTGCACATGCGGGCCGCAGTACTCGAGGAGTTCGGCCAGCCGCTGGTCCTGACCGACGTTGACCTTGCCGAGCCGAAAGGCGGTGAGGCGCTCGTGCGTCTCGCGGCGTGTGGCGTCTGTCACACCGACCTCTACACGGCATCTGGAGTCGACCCGTCCGGGTACGCGCCGACCGTCCTCGGACACGAGGGCGCCGGTGTGGTCGAAGCGATCGGGCCGGGGGTTCAGTCGCTTGCTGTCGGCGACCACGTCGTCACGCTGTTCTCCCCCCAGTGCCGCGACTGCGAGCATTGCCGAAGTGGCCTGACGAACATCTGCCTCGCGATCCGCGAACAGCAGAACAAGGGCTTTCTCCCGGACGGAACGACGCGTTTGTCACGCGACGGGGAGCCGATCCGCCACTTCATGGGCACCTCGACGTTCGCGGAATACACGGTGATGCCGGAGATAGCGCTGGCCGTGGTTAGCAACGAGGCGCCGCTAGACGCGGCGTGCCTGTTCGCCTGCGGTCTGTCGACCGGTCTGGGCGCAGCAATGTATACAGCGAGTGTACGAGCCGGGTCGACCTGCGTGGTGTTCGGCGCAGGGATGGTGGGGCTCGGCGCGGTCGCCGGCTGCCGACTGCAGGGGGCTGAGCGGATTATCTGCGTCGACCTTTCGGCCACCCGGCTCGAGATGGCCCGAGCGCAGGGTGCGACCGACGTCTGGCAGGCGAGCCCGGACGTCGTTGAGCGCATCCAAGCGGAAACCCGCGGTTTCGGGGCCGACTACACCTTTGAGGCAACCGGACGTGTTGACGTCATGCGCCAAGCGGTTGAGTCCGCACGGATGGGCTGGGGGCTCTGCACCGTCGCGGGCGTCGCCGGCAAAGGCGAAACGCTCGATGTGGTTCCGCGGTGGCTGATCCAAGGCCGCAGGATTGCCGGGTCGTCGTTCGGCGGCGTGAGAGGCCGCGACCAGGTACCCGAGTTCGTTGACCGCTACCTCGCTGGCGAGATCGACGTCGAGCCCTTCATCTCTCACCGCCTGACACTTCGCGAGGTCAACCGGGCGTTCGAGCTGATGGAGGCCCAGGACGGCATCCGCAGTGTCATCACGTTCGGCTAGCGCGCTGTCTGGCTCTGGGCCGGGATACGGAGGGGGAGGTGTGGTTGCAGGACATAGTGGACTGATGTCTCGGGACATGCTGGACACCGACGAGAGGTGGCTGGCATGGGGTTGGCGCGGTATGTGGTGGATGCGGTGTTGTTGGAGGGCCGCAGCGCGCGTGAGGTCGCGGCTGCTCACGGGATCAGCAAGAGCTGGATCTATGTGCTGATCGAGCGTTTTCGCGCTGGTGGCTATGAGGCGCTCGAGCCACGCTCCCGGCGTCCTCGTTCCTGTTCGCATCAGACGCGAGGGTGTCCGGGCTTCTGTGTGTGGCCGGGAGGGTTGTTAGTCGGGTAGTCGGTCTCCGAAGTGGATCTTGAGGCCTCGTAGTGCTGCTGTCCAGTTGAATGCTTGTCGCCACTTTCCCTCGGCTCGTTGGATCGCGAGGTAGATGAGCTTGGTGGCGGCTTGCTCGTCGGGGAAGTGTCCTCTGGTCTTGATCGCCTTTCTGATTTGCCGGTTGAGGTTCTCGATGCTGTTGGTGGTGTAGACGGCTTTTCGTAGGTCGGCGGGGAACGCCAGGAACGGGGTGATGTGCTGCCAGCGTGCCTGCCAGGACTGCGCGATCATCGGATACTTCTCGCCCCATTTCACGTCGAATGCCTTTAGGGCGTCTTCGGCGGCCTCGACGTTGACGGCCCGGTAGATGGGCTTCAGGTCGTGGGCGACGCGTTTGCGCTCGCCGTAGGAGACGAAGCGCATCGAGCTGCGGATCTGGTGCACGATGCAGGTCTGCACCCAGGCTTGGGGGTAGACCGCCTCGATTGCTTCTGGGAACCCGGTGAGCCCGTCGACGCAGCACACCAGGATGTCCTCGACGCCGCGGTGGTGCAGATCGTTCAGGACGGCGAGCCAGAACTTGGCGCCCTCGGTCTCTTGCCACCAGATCCCGAGGACCTCGCGTTCGCCTTCCACGCTGACGCCGATCGCCAGGTAGCAAGCGCGGTTTCGGACGGAGCGGTCCTCGCGAACCTTGACCATCAGACAGTCGAAATACGCGATCGGGTAGACCCGCTCCAAAGGGCGTGTTCGCCACGCCTGGACGTCCTCGAGGATCGCGTCGGTGACGCGGCTGATCGTGTCCCTGCCGATCTGCACGCCATAGAGATCCTGCAGATGGCTTTCGATGTCACGCACGCTCATCCCGCCGGCGTAGAGGCCGATGATCTTCTCGTCCAGGCCCGCCAGCCGCGTCTGGTGCTTGCCGACGAGCTGAGGCTCGAACGTGCCGGCCCGGTCCCTGGGGTTCTTGATCCTGACCTCGCCGAGCTCGGTCTTGACCGTCTTCGGGGTCGACCCGTTTCGATGATTGCCAGCGCCGCCCGGCGGCGCCTGTCCGGGCGGATAACCCAGATGGTTTGTCAGCTCGCTCTCCAGGGCCGTCTCGATCACCCGGCCCGCGAGCTGCGTCAACAAGCCGCCGGGGCCCGTTATCTGCTCAGGGTAAAGGCCCTTGAGTGCGTCCGCGAGCTCGTCCGCGGGCAACAGGCCCGCAAGCCGGTCCACGGCGTCCTGCGATGGCTGCTCGCTCACGAGAGCCGATTCTGGAGGGTTCTTCGTCTCGATGCTCATGGGGGTCCTCTCCCGGCCGCCCCGGTTGGGAACCCCCGCTCGCCCTACGGGCTTCGCGGTGATCCCCAACCGGCAACAACGGCCGATCGGTTACCCCGACCACACACAAAAGACCGGACAGACCCCACCTGTGGTTCTTCGCGCGCCTTGACACCCTGCCGCTCGCGATGCCGATCGCCTGGAAGGGCACCGTTGTGCAATACGCCGGACGCCTGCACCGCCCACACCCTGGCAAGCACGACGCGCTCGTCTACGACTACGTAGACGCCGAGGTACCCGTTCTGCGCCGCATGTTCGCCAAGCGCCTGAAGACCTACAACGCCCTCGGCTACACGCTCGAGTAGTCGCGAACGTCCCTCCCCGGAGCACGGCGCAAGCTGGAGCAAGGAAGCAGTGAGTTTCGTGCTGCCAGCGCCTGTCTGACCTGCCAGGAGTCCTGCTGAGCGCAGGACGGCACCACGCTCGACTAGACGTGATCTTTGGCCGCTGCACTGGTCGAGGCTGCGGCGTTACGTTTGGCGTCCGCCTTCCCCTTGCTGCCTCGATCCCTCTGACGCCGAAGTGTGGCTGCCTGCCCGAGCGTGAGCGCCACGGTCTCGTCCGGGAATGTCGCCCGAATCTCGAGCCGCCCGCCTAGCGCCTCGACGTAGCGGCTCAGCGTAGAGAGGCGTACATCGGCCTCGCCGCGCTCGAGCTGCGACACGTTCTCCTGGGTGACGTCCAGCCGGTCGGCCACGACTGCCTGCGTGAGGTCGAGTTTGCGCCGCAGTTCGCCGAGCATCGCTGTCTTGTGCTCCTCGACCCGCGCATTTCGCATGGGGTCGCTCTCGATCGGCTTGCGCAGCTCGGCAAAGCGTTTTGGCTGTCTAGCGGGCTTGGTCTTGCTCATGGGATTGCTCCTTTGTCACGAAGCGCTTGGAGGTGCTCGTCGTACAGCTCATCGGCCGTGGGAATCGCCTCTGCGTACCAGCTGCTCCATTTGTGGCTCTTGTCTCCGCCGATGAGGAGGATGGCCATCCGGCGCGGGTCGAACGCGAACAGCACGCGCATGTGGCCGCCGCGGGGGCGAAGCTCCTTCATGTTGGGATGCCGCGAGCCTTTGATGGAGTCCACCAACGGTCTTCCCAGTGCTGGGCCGCCTTGCTCCAGCAGACCGACCGCGGCAGCGACGCGCTCCTGCTCGTCCTCGCTGAGGTCCTGCCACCACGAACCGAAGGTGTCGGTGTACTCGACTTCCCACACCCAAGCAGTATAAACAGAAGCTTGTAGAACTCAAGACTTATGTCTTGGGTCCAATGTGAGAGCAACTCAGGAGTACTCAGACACGCCAGGCCCCAGTAGGCAAGCGGGTTGAGCACTCCGAGCTATTGGATCTCGCAGGCTGGGGGCCGGGCGGTCGCAGGTTCAAATCCTGTCTCCCCGATACGAGCAAAGCCTGGAAATGCGCGGAGTCCCGCTACACGTACAACTGATCGCGTGGTCAGGGCGTCTCGCCGCGTCCGTTCATCGCTCACTCACCAGGCGCGGCGCACGGGATCGGCGTGCGTCTCGGCGCGAACATGCGCTCGGGGAACAAACTTAGGGCAACTGTGGCGCACTCGAGCGCGCGGACCTCAACGCGTCCGGGTCCCGACACCAGCACACGCCTCAAGTCGACGGCGCGGCTAGGCACACCACATCACGCCCAAACGGCTACTTGACGTTGCAAATGAGTTCGTGCGTTGATGTCGACTTCGCCGCGAAGCCAGTCCGCCATCATGGAAAAGCACAAGTCTGCCGGGCGGCACTAAGACGGCTGCTTGGCGACGACGAGCGGGCGTCCCGCTGACCTGCCGCGAGGCTGCTGGCTCGAACGCGGTCCCTGGAGACAGTCGCCGCGCCGGGCCTGGCTAGATATGTCCGCCCATGGCAGCCCGGAGCACCTGTCCGCTTCCGTCAGCCCGTGATCGTCACCTTCACCTTGGCCGACGGAATGCCGTTGGCAACGACGACGAGGGTTGAGGCGCCGCTGCCGATCGCCGCAGGCACGGTGAACTGAACCGACGAGCTCTGACCCGGGGTCACAGACATGCTCGTCATCCCGGACGTGCGCGCGTACACGACCTGTTTGCTGGCGTTGTTGGTGATGCGCACGAGCGGGTAGTTGGTCGCGTCCTGATAGTCGTCACCGTAGGCCGTGTCCTGGGTGAGGCCGTTCAGCTGCGTGCCCGAGAGGGTGTAGCTGCTCCCAGCCGTCAGGGCTTTCGGAACGGACGTCACGGCCGGAGCCCAGGCTTTCTGAGCTTTGCCACCAGCCGTGTAGATGACCATGTCGCCAAACCGATCGTTGTACAGCAGCTGGCCGTTGGGCAGCATCAGCATGAATCCGTAGTAGGACGAGGTGTTGGCGGCGTTTGGGGGATTCGGGGCCTTCGTGAGTTTGCGGGTTTTGGCGTTGTAAAGGAAGAACTGGACGGGCGTGCTGTAAAGGCCGGGGCTGGCGTCGAGCAGCACGTTGCCGTCGGGGAGAACCCCCGCCGGACCGTCGGCGATGTCGTATTGCTGGCCGTCGATCACGGGGAAGCTCGGTGCGGCGCTCCACGTCTGTGTTGAGGTGTTGTAGAGCGCGTTGGCGCCGGAGGCGCCCGTCGCCAGCACAGAGCCATTCGGCATCAGGACCTGCGGACCCACCTCGCCTTCGCTGTCTGCGAGGTTCGCCGGCGTATCGCCGGCGCTTTGCCAAGTGCCGCTCGCAGGGTCATACAGCTCGGTGTTGGGCGTGTCCTGCGTGTCGACCGTGAGGACTTCGCCGTTCGGGAGCAGCGACCAGCCCTCCTCGCCGTTGCCGTCGGCCTTGCCGGCCCCCGTTCCTGCCCAAGTCAGGGTGCCGGCATCGAGTATCGCCTGTGCCGTGGTGCCGGAGTACCCGGACGCCCCGAACATGAACTGGCCGTTGGCGAGCACCGAGCTGGGCGCGTCGCCGATCCTTTCCCATTCGCCGAGCCCGCCTTCCGGCGGTTCGATCGCGGTCCACGTGTTGGCCACGGGGTCGTAGATGGCGCCCTGGTTCGTCCATTCAGGGGTGTTCGTGCCGTTGTACTCTCCGCCCTCGATCACGAGGCGTCCATCGGGGAGCACCGCGGAGGCGTAGTACTGCGGCGCATAGCCCGCTGACATCGATTCCACCTGTGACCAGGTGCCGTTCTGGTAGCTACCGGAACTGTCCGGGGTGAGCACCCACCAGTTGCTCGTGCCGGCCGCGTTGGACAAGCTCTCTTCCTGCACGAGCACCTGGCCGTCGGTCAGCTGGAACATCTCTCCTGGGGAGAACGGCGGGGGGTTGGTCAGCGTCAGCCAACCTGAGCTTGCCAGTGGCTTGACAGCCGCTCGACGCGGCGGGACCGGCGGAATTCGGTCCACGGCGGCTGAGTGGGCGCCACCGGCAGCGGGCGATTTGCCCTGCTCCGCGGCTCCGCGCGAGGAGGCATAGCCCGGGGAGGCGCCAGCCATAGCAACCGCCAGACACCCGAAACACCCCGACGCCACGGCCACGAGAACGGCGAGCTCACGTCTGGCCAAGACTCCACGCAACATCTGATTCCCCCCATCTCGAGCGTCTGCTTTCGCGGGCTTGAACTCGCGCTCACAACGCGCGCCCCGCGCCCAACGACCGTGAATGTAACGCCTCGGAACCCCCGCTGCAACCGGCCTTGACAATTCTTGGGTTGCGCCATAACAGCCATTTCGGGCGCCTGGACACCCCCGGCACCTGTCACGATCAGAGCCATCGAGGTCGCTGCGATCCGGGAGACCAGAGGATCAGTTGTCAAGGCCGGTTGAAAAGTCTCCACCTTTCCCGGGTTGAAGAAGGGACCCCCTTGGATGTGTGGGTGTCCTGACGAACCGGGCGTGTAGTCGGCCGGGGCGGCGTTAGGTGTGGCTGAGAAGTTGGGGGCGTACAGAACCCGACGGTTGTGTACAGTCGCAGGCCCACATGGGCTTGCCTTCTGAGCCCTAGAGTGGCGTCAGGTCGTCGGCGTCGATTGCCGACGTGCCGCCAACAGCCATGTGCGGTCCGACCGATAGCCCTCCAGGAGCGACGAGTGGGGGCGAAGCCGACGGAATGCCCTGGGCGTCCTTTAACGCGCTATTTATGACCGCCCGAGGCACTTGGGACAGGGCGTCCAGCCTGTCCATGATTGCGGAGTCGAAGTGTCTCGCGCCTTGCATGATCTGACGGGCGCTCCAGATTTCGCGCGCTATCTCCGCATCGACCCCAAACCCCTCGGTCATGAAGCGTTGAAGAGATTGGCCGCGCAGAGCCTGCGGGCATCGACAACGCCTATGCCGAACTGACGCTCAGCAAGACGACCGTAAGCGAAAACACCGCGGCGGACGGCGGCGGGATCTATAACTCCGGCACCCTGACGCTTAACCGCAAGACGATGATCACAATGAACGAAGCCACCCGTACTCGGCGGCGGTATCGACGACCGAGTTGGAGCCAGACTCAGAGAAGCCGGCGGCACCGTCACCGGCAACGCGCCGGAAGACCTCTACACCGAACCTTAGAGCAGACACACAGCGACTTGTGGCCTGTGCCTACGGGCACGGGCCACCCCCGGCGCACCGCTCTGTTGGGCGAAGCAGTAATGCGCCGAGCCGGCGCGAGGCCAATCGCTCCTCGTCCTAAGCGTCACAAAGTCGGCGGCAACGATGACTGTCGCTCGCCGACGCGAAGCAGGCGCCACAGCCTGTTCCAGCGAGTCGCGTGCGGGCGCCACCGTCTGGCGCACTCTCTCTGAGGACCGTTGCGGCCTCCTTCCTCCGCACTCCTGCAACCTCGTTTGCTCGACAGTGTCGATCGCGAGGAAGGTCACGCCTCGTCCTGGGTGCAGAGCAGAACCGGGCCAGCGTCGAAGAGGCTCTAGCGCGATGAGTGAGCGGGGCATCCGTTGCCGTCATCTCGCCTTTGTCGGCCTGCAGCAGAGAAGCGCTCGGCCCCTGTTCGGGGCGCGGGGATGCTGGGGCTTAGGGTACGCTACCCTCTCGCGGCGCGGGTTTCTTGTTGCCCAACGCTGCGGGACTATCAAAGGGGGGGCCGGGGGATGGGCTGGAAGCTACCGCGCAAGGTCGTGCTGGGCGTCGTAGGGTTGGTCGCGGTCTGCGCTTCGCTTGTAACCACTCCGGCGTTCGGCAGCAACCCGGTGACCGGAGAATGGCATGTCACGTATGGGAATACGACCGTTGTCGACATCGCGGAATCGGGCGGCATGTTTACCATCACAGCCACCGAACCGTTGCAGCCCGCCGGCTCGTCTTGCTTTCTGCCGCCTGGCACCGCCATAGCCAGAGGTATCTCCGAAACTGCGAACGACAAATACTCCGGCGAAGGCGGCCTGTACGACACCTCCACCTGCGCCTTCGCAGAATGGGTGCCGCTGGAACTTGTCCTCGAAGGCGAAAGGCTGACAGGCTCGTACGGCAGCAAATGTAGTGGCATCTTCTGTGTGGTCTTCACCAGACATGTCGCGGCTCCACCGAAAGCGGCGATCGAATCTCCACGGAGCGGCGCGACCTACGCGCAGGGCGCGCCCGTCGCGACGCAGTTCTCGTGCACGGAAGGCGAATACGGCCCGGGGATCGAATCATGCACGGACTCCCTCGGCGGGTCTGGCACCTCAGGCGCGCTTGAGACCTCGACCCCGGGGCTGCACACCTACACGGTGACCGCGAAAAGCAAAGACGGCCAGACCGACACGGCATCCGTCAGCTACACGGTCCTCGGGGCGCAACAGATCATATTCACCTCGACGGCGCCCTCCTCGGCGACCGTCGGCGGAGTTAGCTACACCGTTGCCGCGATCGGCGGCGCCTCGAGGAACCCGGTGATGTTCTCTTCGGGAGCCCCCACGGTGTGCGCCATCTCGGGTGCGACTGTCAGCTTCACCGGCCCGGGCACCTGCTCGATCGACGCGAATCAGGCAGGCAATGTGGACTATATGAGCGCCCCTCAGGTAGCCCAGTCGTTCACAGTGGCCCCGAAACCCAGGGCGATACCCAAGGCGATCTCCCCGGTCGCCGCGTTCAGCCTCCCGTCCGCCAAGCAGTGCGTGAGCCGGCGCAAGTTCACGATTCACGTGCGGACGCTGCCCGGGATCACCTGGGTCAGCGCGATCATCAAGATCAACCGCAAGCACATAAAGACCTTGGGGCGCTCCCACATCACGGCGCTGGTGAACCTCGTGGGCCTGCCCAAAGGCACGTTCGTGCTCACGATCACCGCCAAGGCGAGCAACGGGCAATCGGTGACTGGAACGCGGACCTACCACACGTGCGTGCCGAAAAGCAAAAGCCGCTACCCGACACCGAAGCTCTAGCACTTCCGACAACCCGACGACTAAGGGAGACCGCGTGCGACACCTACGTGTAAGCGGCAAGCTTGGGCCGGGATTGAAGGCTCCTTGCGCTACCTTAGTCGCTGCCATCGCGTTTCTCCTTCCGGCCGTAGCGGAGAGCAGGCTTCCTCGGCCTATTTATTTTTTCTCCAACACGGCCCAGGCGATCAACAAGCAAAACCCGCTCGTGATCCGCCCGAAGGGGTTCCTGTTGTTCCAGGACGGCTCGTGGGTCCTCGAACGTCTGCGCTGGACTGGCTGGGGCTTAAGTTCCACGCGAGCGACGGGAATAAGCAGCGCTAGTAACGACATCCCGGACGTCGCGAGCGGCAAGCGGATCAAGACGGTGGCCCACGTGACGCTGTCGAACCCGGGACGATTCCAAGGTCACGAGGTATACCGTTGTTTCACGCTGACGATTCCCGCCCAGCCGGCGTCCGATCAGCACTTATGCCTCGGCCACCCTCACGGTTCCTCCCCCGGCGTCTACATACTCGAACCCGCGAAGCAGCCCGCGCCCGCTCCGACCGCTGTGGGTTTCCTCGCAGGACATGGTCTCAACTGCGAAATGCATGATGAACCTGGCCGTCCGGCCGACTCCAACCTTGTTTTTTGCGAGAGCGCGCGACTTGCGTCCGAAGGCGGCGAAGTCTTTGCGCAGACGGCTACGCTTCAACTCAACGGGCAGGTTGCGACCTGCTCTGGGTCGGCATCGAGCTGTGATCTCGGCAACGCCGGCATTGTGCCGACCTACTCGCCGGGCAAGGTGGTGACGGTTGGTGCCTTCACCTGCAAGGTGCTCGAACCGGGCGTCGAATGCACCGTCACCTCGACGGGGAAAGGCTTCCTGATCACGCCGGAAAGCGTGACGGAAGTTGGGGGATAGCTTCCCGCGACGAGAGCAGGCACGCGGAGCCGGACCCGCACCCGAGTGGATCACGGCGATGCAGGGCATCGAGAACGAAGTCCTGCGGATTCACCGCCCGAAAGACGGTGAGCCCGAGCAGTGTCTGTCGGGCGGTAGCTCCGCTAGGCAGCAACAGCGCTAAATGCAGCCCCTTCTTGTCAATGCCCCCGCCAAGAGTCGAACCTGGATTTAGCTGTTGCAAACGTCCCGAGACTGGCTTCGAGTCGGTCAGCGCCGAGAGGCGTCTCCCCGAAACATGTCCGATGCCGTGATCGGGGGAGCGCCTGATGCCAGCCAGCGCGTCGCTCAGAGGCCCACCCTGTACTTCCCCGGTCGGGCTTCTGCGGCGCAGTCGGCCGCTCGTGATATGTGAACGCCACCAAGCGAGAGTGCTGCTTTCGCCGAAGAGCGGAAGCCGCCGCCATCAAGCCCAATGGCGTACGGGTCGTGCGGACCGACGAGAATAATGCGTCCGGTGTAGTTCCCACCGCCAAAGGCAGAGCCTTCGCGCGATTCCGCGATGATCGCCTGGCAGCCCTACGGACGCCGGCAGCGGCCGGACGTTCGATAGTCGGCTGTGCGTCGTCGATCTGGATCGCGGCCGGGCGGTCGACCCTGGTTAGGGCCCGTCGACCGAGTCGGAGGATGAGAAGTCGCGCGGGTCGCCCGGGCCGTGCGAAGAGGAGCCCGGCCTGGGCGACGCGCGCTCCATGCCTATTTGATTGTCACCGGCACCGGCGCAGAGGCGATCCCGTTCGCAACCACGGTCAGCGTGCTCGGGCCCGCTGGGGTCGTCTTTGCCACCGTGAATTCGGTCGACGAGGACATCCCCGGAGCGACCGACGCCGAGGTCCAGTTGCTCGTTCGGGCATAGGTGACCACGCCCGTCTTCGTGTCGGTGATCCGCACCAACGGGAAGTTGGTGTGGTCCTGGACGTCGTCGCCATAGGCGGCGCCCTGGTCCACGCCCGAGAGCTGCAGACCCGACAGAGTGGCCGTCTGGCCCGGCCTGAGGGTGGTCGCGCTGAGCGAACGGACGACCGGCGCCCACGCAGGATTCGCCGTGCCGCCCGCGGTGTAGACCTCCGGCCGCCCGCTATCACCGAACAGGATCTGACCGTTGGGCAGCGCCAGCAGTCGCGTGAAGTACGTCGCGTCTCCCGCTGCGTCGGCCACGTCTCCAACCGGCGTCAGCTTGTTCGTCGACGGTTCGTATTCGTAAAACACGAGCGGCGGGTCGCCATAGCAGGGGCTGGCGTCGAACAGCACGTTGCCATCCGGCAGGATCGTGCCCGGTCCGTCAGCGCTGCTGTACTGGGTGCCTTCGATCGTCGGGATGGACGGCGCCTTCACCCACTTTGCCGCGGCGTAATCGTAGAGAGCGTCAGCCGCGGGCTTGTGCGCCAGACACGTCGGGTACGATTCGGCTTCGTCGGCCGAGCCGGCTCCGACCACGAACACGTTGCCGCTCGGCATCCCAACCTGCGGACCGATCTCCGCCACGCCGCTGTCCACCGGTGAGACAACGGTGTTGCCTGCAAACGACCAGCTGGTCGTCGCCGGGTCGAACAGCTCCGTGCTCGGCGTAAGCCACGTGTCGACGGTAAGCAGGTCGCCGCTGGGCATGAGTGTCCAGCCCTCCTCATCGTTGGGGTCGATCTTGCCCGGCGGTGAGAACGTGAGCCAGCCCAGGTTGCTCTGGTTGAAGAGCGCGATCTTGGTGCTGGCTTTCGGTTCCGAGGAAAGGCATTCGCTGCAGGCCTGCGCCAGCATGAACGTCCCGTTCGCGAGCACGTCGCTCTCGGCGTCGCCGATGTTCGTCCAGCCTTCAGGCGGTGCGACGCGGCGCCAGGTGCCGGACACGGGGTTGAAGATCGCGCCCTCGTTCGTCCACGTCGGCGTACCGCCCAGATACTCGCCGCCCTCGACGATCATCTGGCCGTCGGGCAGGATCGCGGAAGCGAAATAGAGCGGGTCATAGCCGCCCGGCATCGAGGCGACCTTGCTCCACGTGCCGTCGACGTATTCACCTTTCGCGTCCGGCGTCAGCCGCCACCATTCCGTCGTTCCGCCGGCTTCGCCGGTCTCGACATGGACAAGCACGGTGCCGTCGCTCTGCAGGAGCATCGTCCCGGTTTCGAACGAGGGCTTGTGCGTCAGTGGCTTCCAGGGCCCGGCGAGGTTGGCCGTGGGGGCGCTCGCCTGCCCGCTCGGCACCGGGTGCGTTGCTGGCGGCCAAGTCGCCGGTAAACCCGGCGACGCCGCGGCGGTTGCTGCGACAGCGGCCGCCGCTGCAGAGGCGGCGAGGACTGCCAGAGCCCCCGAGATCGTGCTCCTCATCGACATCGCTCCTCCCATCCAATCCGTTGTGAAGGGGTCTGTCTGGACTCCACCGACCCCGTGCCGCTTCTCGGGTGCGTGTCAAGCGACGTCCCCTACGCCCAGCACCGAGCCGTGCCGATCGCTGTTCCCTGAAGCCATGCAAGCCTACCTACTACCCGGTGCTGGGCCAACCCGCACCTGGCCCTTGGCGCCGAGCCGCGCATCGGGCCGGCTTCGGCGCACACGGCCCCAGTCAACGGCCGCGGCACGGCACACCGCGTCACGCCGAGGCGGCTGCCTGGCGTCGCAGATGAGTTCCCTTGACGACCGGTCCGGGCGACTTGCGAGATCTCGGCGCTGGCACGACGACGTCTTGCGCTTCTGCGATGAGGTCGTGCGGACTACCGACGTAGCTCTGCTTGTAGCCTGGTTGCGAGGCGGATGGAGGCGTCGATCTCGACTTGGCGGATCGAGACGCTCTCGACGCTGAGCCCGAATGGAACACCGACCCGCCGGCAGAACGCGATCAGCTCGACGGCCGTAGCGACGGCTTGATCATAGGACGCGTCGAGCGTGTCATCCGCGTGGCGCAGCTCGTTCTCGATCCAGCGCGGCACATCGACTCCGAGCCACTGAACGAACTCCAGTGTCTTCACCGAGCCGCAGACCGAGAATGTGAACACGATCGGTGCCGGTTTGAGGTCACGAGCGGCGCACTCGTAGTGATAGTCGGAGACCAAGTTCTTCGCGGCGTTGACGTCATAGACGATCTGGGTGACAAAGAACGAGCAGCCTGCGGCCTGCTTCGCCAGCAGGCGCAGGTGCTCCCCGTGCCCCCGCGCGTGCCGCTCTGGGATCGCGACACCTCCGAGCAGGAGATCCGGGCGCACCTCGCTCCTGAGTTCGTAGGCCCGCCGCAGAGAGGTTGCTACCGCCTTATCACGAGAGGACGCACCGACGAACACCGACAGCGCCTGCTTCGGGGATTGTTCGCTGAGCCACGAGCGAAGACGTTGCTCTGGGTACTTGCTGACGGCCCGGTACACGATGGCAGGGACTTCCAAGCCGACGAGATCGCGAGCGAGGTAGTCGGCGGGGTCCATCGTGGGCAGGAACGGAAACGGGCGCTCCTCGGGATTGCGGTCGCTCTCATCATCAATGTCGTAGAGCACGAGACCGTCGATGCACACCGGGCGCAGTCGCTCGAGCGTCTTTGCGGCGATCTGACGGGCCTCCTGCGGTTCGGTCGTCAGGCGCGGCGGCGTCAGCGCGAAGAGCAAGAACTCACCATTCCCCTCGGCAATGCGCCGCTGCAGCTCCATGCGCCGAAGCGTACCCAAACGCCTACGCACGGCGACTGGGCTTGGCGACCATCACGTTCGGCTACCAACCGCGCACGCCGTGTCTCACCTCTACAGGAGCCGAGCGGACTGCTGTTTCGACGCGCCGTCCTGCGGACTCGCCGCGACCCAGGACGACCGCGAAATAGATGACGCCGCGGCGCTTGAGACGCGGCCCGGCCTCCATGCGGGCGTCACGGTGAGGTCTCCCCGCTCTTGACCCTCGTCCGTCGCCACCGAAGGCGTCCGCTCGAAGCCCTTCGCCAGGTGGGGCCGGCGAGCGCCTCCGGGACGTCGTTTCAGGACGTAGGCTAGGCCTCCTCGCCGGGCGCCGGCGCCCGCGAAGTGCGACTATGCCTCGTCCGGTTTCAGCGCGGTTGGACTCTGCGTGCGCCGCGCTATGAGGCGCAGAGGAAGGACAGATGCCACTGTGCTGCCAGTGCTGGCGGAAGTGGCCCGGGAGCGCAGAGTCTCTGCAATGGGAGATCGCGCCACGCAGCGCCAGAGACTCGTACGTACAGGAACGAGTGATCCTGCAGGCCGATGGCCTGCGCTTCGGTGATCATCTGGCCGCGTGCGGGACTGAATTCGGCGAATCCGTAGCGAGTGCCGCCGCAGGTTCCGTAGTGAATTGCGGCGGTGTCTCCCAGCCGAAAGCCGCCAGGAAGACGCGCGGCGCGTCGGAAAGCGACTTCAAGTTCGGCACGCGCCTGCGATGGTAGCCTCGCAGACTCGCATCGCCCCGCGGCTTGGGCCTGCGCGGTGACCATCAGCAAGCAGAGCGTGGTTAGTAGTGTCGTCGCGCTGAGCGTTGCCAGGAGGCGCCTTACTGGTTCAATCCCCTTCGCTGGAAGCCGGCTATCTGGACTCGACATCATGTTCAATCGCTCGGCGGATCTCGCTCACACCTTGAGTGAGGTAGCGCATATACGACCAGGTGGCCATACAGGATCCCCGACTGAGGGCAAGTTTCAGAACACTACGTCCGACGCCGGTCAATCACGGTCCAGTCGAAGAGCTGCGATCAGGGCACGTGCGGAACTCTGCCTAGTCGTGTTGACGCGTAAGCGGGGTTGCTCGATGTCGCGGATGAAAGGGTACACGTGCTCTAGGGGGGCGGGACATCGCAACAGCCGTGAGGGGTAGGTGCACGGCGCCAATTCGGCCACGCCACGTCCTTGAATTCAAGTCGACTCTGGTGGTTGGCGACACCCCTCGCAAGGTTCCTGCGCCGGAGACCCATCTCACCGACACTCGAGTCATAGATCGCGAACGGGATGAACGACTCCTACATCTATTGTCTGGCAGCGCGAACCTGTTTTGTGGTCATAGCTTCGCTTGCGGCGCTGGCCGTGCAGCCGACACTCTCGCAAGCTGACTATCCGGGACGGAGTGATGAGAGCACAGGGACGGCGTTCGGACCGCTCGCCCTGAACACGACCTACGCGGCCAGCCTGCAGACCGAGAACGATAGTGACTATTACTATTTGTATGCGTCCGCGGCCAATCAGCAGATCCATGTCCGTTTTTCTAACACCAACGCTGTCACCGGCCCAATCTGGCTACCGGGTACCCCCGTGGCTTTGTGGCTCGAAAATGAAAGCGGAGAATCGCTGGATGCAGAACAGTATGTCTACCCGCAGCAGACGGGTGAACTGGCCTTTTCGGTTCCCGCCAGCGGGAAGTACTATCTCAAGGTCGACTTCAGCGACGTCGTGGGGTACGAACCCGAACCACCCGTGGAATATTCCTTTTCGATCTCCTCGCCTCAGCCGCTTCTGACGGGGCCTCCCGATTCGTCCCCACCGTCGGTCACCACCACGCCTGCTGCGCCGCCATCTTCACGTTGCCCGGACCACGCTGCGACCCTACCGCACGGCATCACCGTTGAAGCGGAATGCTTCCACAAATTGCCCGGCGGGCTCCTGAAGGCGAGTGGCAGCGTCCACGTCAATGGATTGGAACTCGCCTCGGACGACCCCAGTGGACTCACCTTAGACCCCAGAACGCTGACGCTTTCCGCCAGCGGCGACGTTGACGTGAACGCTGGGAGCGTGCACGTGTACCACGGACGGCTTCATTGGAACTTCGACCACGTACTTCCTCTGCCTGTGCCGACTGGCCTGACGATCAAGGGCCTGCCGGTCAGCGGGACGGTTCAGGTCGCGCTGATCCCTGGAGGTGCGGAAGCACGCCTCAATGCGACCGTAGGTGCAGCGTCCCTGGTTGCCAGCGGAGACGTCGACCTCAAGCTGAGGACCGCATCTGGGTTGGAACTGAGCTCTCTGAAACTTGATCTGGCGACCGACCTACCGATCGCGGGCACGCTGTTCTTGCGCAGGGCTACGCTCTACTACGAACACACCGGCGAAGGGGAAGTCTGGAGAGGGAGAGTGGCGGGACAACTGCTCGAGGACGGCCCGGCCCTCGAAGGCGAACTGGCTGTCCTCAACGGCGCGATAAGCCACATAGCCGTGCATCTCGACGAACTTAACGAGCCTCTTGGTCAGGAGTTCGTATACCTGCAGAAGCTTGGTTTGCAGGTCGCTTTCGATCCTGGAGTTGCGATCGCCGGCGAAATAGGCGTGTCCGGCGGGCCGAAGATCGATGGTGTCGCGGCGGCGGACCTCGAAGGGTCGCTCACTGCGGAACCCGGCGCGCGGGGCGTCCTCTCGGCGCGAGGCGCACTGGCATTGGTGAATCAGCCTCTTGCGGATGGACAGGTGAAGCTAACGATGCCGCCCGAAGCAAGCCTTTGGCTCGACGGCAAGATCGCGGTGTCGTTCTTGTTCATGAGCGCAGAAGCGAACATCGCGGGTGATGTGGCACCGGCTGTCTCACTGCAAGGGAAAGGCAACATCAGTGTCCCCCTTGGTTCCGGACATGGGGAATTGCTTGCTAACGAAGCAGGCATCGCCGGGTGCGGTTCCGTCACCGTGGGGATTGAAGGCATAGAACAGGAAACCTTCGAAGGGGTTGGCTGGCGCCGGTGGGACGGAGCCTCTGGCGCGTTTGAAGGCGCATGCGGTTTTGGAAGGCTTGAGTACGAGCTGGGGGCACATAGTGCGTCACGGTCCACGATGGGTATGCCGTTGCGTGTGCCGCCAAATACGAGACAGGTCAATGTGGTTGTGCGCGGCAGCACTGGTCCGCCGGAGGTCCGCCTCGAGCAAGGAAACGCGGAAGCGCTGGTGAAACCTAACTCGACCGGGAGGCTTGGGCGCAGTGGCTATCTCGCACTCAGCGACCGGACACTGAACGAGACCGCGATCGCGATCGAGCGTCCGACTGCGGGCGTGATCCAGGTTGCGTCGGGTCCGGGAGAGCCTGCGCTCGCTTCAGTTGCGTCGTCGCTACCGCTCCCCAAGCCCGACGTCCGGGTCAGATTGCGGCCGCTCAGGGCACGAAGCTACCTACTTCACTGGAGCGCCGATGCGATCCCCGGACAGGTACTTGTTTTCGAGAACAGCGACGGCAAGTCGATGAAGCGGATCGCCAGTACCAGTCGTGCTCATGGCCAACTGCGGTTCACGGCCTTGGACGACGGAACGCGCAGGCCGCAGACACTCCAGGTGGTCGTCGAGCAGGAAGGCCTGACACGCGAAACGGTGGACGGCGCAGCGTTTCATCCGTCCGCGTTGCGGCTCGGGGCTCCGCGCGTGGGTGTGCATCCACACGGCGACAGGTCCCTTATCACCTGGACTGTCGTGCCCGGCGCGAAGCGCTACTACGTCTCAGTGTCCACCTCTGATGGTCGACGGCTCTTCTTCGTGTGCTCCGCGGGCGAGCGTTCGCTGTCGGTGGCCGGCGCGGCGAAGGTGCTCGCGAGCGTCCGTGGCGTGGGAGCGGGAATGGAGCTGGGCCGTCCCGGACACGGGAGCACCACGTAGAGGCCCACGCAAGGTGAGCCCTGATCTGGTGGTCGCCGCCGTCGTCATCGTCAGGGTCGCCCCTGTTGCCCGCGGCGCCGGCACCCCAGGCATTGCTGGGAGACATCGCCTACAAGCTGTTACGAGCCTCTGACGGGCGTTATGGCTGGCGTGGCGGCCGGCATCTCCGGCTATCCGACGAGCAGCTTGAAGCCGTGGTCCCAGGCGCCTCGCGCACCGCCGATCTTGACCCAAGCGATGCAGATCGCCTCGAGCTCGCGGGAACCCTCGATGCCGCCGATGTCGACTGGGTCGGGCCATCCGAAGTCGGCGAGCACGTCTGCGACCGTGCGCTTGGCGATCTCGTCGTCTCCCGCGATGAGCATGGTGGGCAGCCCGTCGCTGAAACTCGGGTCCACGAAGCACGGGTTGCCGATCTTGTTGAACGCCTTGACCACCCTGGCGTCGGGAAGCGTGCGCTGCACCTGCTCGCCGAGCGAGTCCTCTCCCGCGATCGAGAGCTTCGGCGGGAAGCCGGCTGAGAAGTCCAGCGGGTTCATGGTGTCGATCACCACCTTCCCGCTGAAGTTCTCCGGGCCGGCATCGGCGATCACCTCCTGCGCCGCGTCGCCGAGCACTGCGAGCACGAGCAGCTCACCGTGCACGGCGGTGTCGGCGAACGTGCCGGCCTGGATCCCGGCTCCGTCGCCGGCGAGCCACTCGCGCAGCTCGGGCTTGTCCGGATCGCGCGTGCCGATCATCACCGTGTGGCCACGGCCCGCGAAGCCGGTGGCCAGTCGCCGGCCGACCTCGCCGCTTCCGAGTACGCCAACCCGGCTTCGAGTGAATCGACCGTCAGTCATATCCGCCTGCTCTCGCTGTGGCAACGCGTTTCAGGGTAGCCGTCGGTCGTGGCTCATCCTGTGAAGAACTGTGTGTCTGCCCGGCGCGGCGGTGAGGGGGCGGGCGGGGCGGCTCGATCGCCCTCAGGAGGCAGGCTCGCGCGAGGCTGAGCGGACGTCGATCTTCAGCCCGGTTTCGCGCTCTGAGACCTCCCACAGCTGCCTGATCGCCTTCTCCATGCCGATACGGCGCAGGATCGGGCGACGCACAGGGGGCCCGTTGTTGACGAAGCGCGGCGCATAGAACTCGCCGCCGTGTGCAGCCGGGTCCGTCGCGGCGCGCAGCTGCGGCCGCGCGCCGTGCTCGGGTGTCATCCCGGTCTTCCCGGCGAGCATGTGGAAAAAGCGCTGTGAGAGGCCGCCGCCGCTCTCCTTCACGCTGACCGCCTGAAGCTCGGTGTTGGAGAGGCCCGGGTGGGCGATCAGGCTTGCTGCGGGGGCGCCGGCGGCCGCGAGGGCCTGCTGCAGGCCGATTCCGAAATGGAAGTTCGCGAGCTTGGACTGGCCGTAGGCGCGCCAGGGGCTGTATTTCCCCTTCAGGTTGGGGTTCGCCGGGTCGACGGCCCGGCCCATGTGGTGCGCCGTGCTCGTGACGGTGACGACCCTTGCGGACCCTGCGCGCAGCACGGCGGGCATCAGCAGGGCGGTGAGCGCGTAGTGGCCGAGGTGGTTGGTGCCGAACTGCGTCTCGAATCCGTCCGCGGTGGTCCCCTCGGGCACCGCCATGACTCCTGCGTTGTTGAGGAGGATGTCGATCTCCTGATGCGCCTGGAGGATCTGACCGGCGGCCTCGCGCACCGAGTCGAGGGAGCCGAGGTCGAGCGCGACAAGCTCGAGCGACGCCTCAGGGACGGTTCGGCGGATGTCCTGCAGCGCAGCTGCTGCCTTCTCCTGGTTGCGTGCGGCCATCACGACATGGGCGCCGGCGCCGGCGAGGGCGCGGGCGCTCTCGAGTCCCAGGCCGCCGTTCGCGCCCGTCACCACCGCGGTGCGGCCCTTCTGGTCTGGGATGTCGGCAGCGGTCCAGCCCATGTTTCTCTCCTCACGTGATCGAGCGCCCGGCGTGGAGCATCCACCGGCTTGGGCGACAGATTAGACAGTTATTGCATTATTTGTCAATTATGTTCATACTTAGCGCGTGAGCTCCGCCACAGCCCCCCCGTCGTCTCCCCGCGCGCAGGCTACACGCGCCCGGTTGCTGGAAGCAGCGCTTGAAGAGTTCTCGGCGTTTGGCTACCGGCGCGCCTCGATGGAGGGAGTCGCGGCGCGCGCCGGTGTCTCGCGAGCCACGCTCTACCTGCACTGGAAGAGCAAGGCCGAGCTTCTGCGCGGGATAGTCGAGCAGCTGCACCAGGACCACCTGTCGGCAATGGCGGAGGTCCTAGACGAACAGCACGAGGACCTGGAGACGGCACTGAACGCGATCCTCAAGGCACGCTTTCTGCGCTTCGTCGAGCTCACCTCGGCCTCGCCGCACGCGGCGGAGCTGTATGACCTTCACGGAAGGATGTGCGGCGACATCGCCCGCGCCTCGCAGGAGCGCTCAGAGCAGCTGCTCGAGCGGCTGGTGCGCGGGGCGGCGGACAGGGGAGAGGCAGACCTCTCGCGCAGCTGCCTCACGCCGGCCGGTGTCGCGTCCGCGCTGTTCGACTGCGCTCACGGAGCCAAGGGCGAGGACCCGTCGCTGACGACACCCGAGATGTTCACCGAGAGGCTCGAGCGGATCGTCCGACTTCTCGTGGCGGGCCTGCGGAGCGAACCGTGATCCGCTCGGCGGTGGTCGTCGGTGCCGGCTTCGGCGGCATCGCCGCGGCGATCGCGCTGCGCCGCGAGGGCGTGCGTGAGCTGACGGTGATCGAGCGCGGCGCCGGCGTCGGCGGGGTCTGGGAGCACAACACCTATCCCGGCGCAGCCTGCGACGTGCCGAGCAATCTCTACTCCTACTCCTTTGCTCCCAACCCCCGCTGGAGCCGGCGATTCGCCCGCCAGCCGGAGATCAGGGCCTACCTGCGGGATACCGCTCGCCGCTTCGGGGTGCTGGCGGACGTGCGCTGCGGAGTGGAGGCAGAGCATGCGCGGTGGCATCCGGACGAGTGTGTGTGGGAGCTCCAGACGAGCGAGGGACCGGTTCGCGCGGAGATGCTCGTCGCGGCGTGCGGGCAGCTCACACGGCCGTCGATCCCCGCGGTCGAGGGCATCACCGACTTCGCAGGACCCGTCTTTCACTCCTCGCGCTGGCGCCACGACCTTGATCTGCGCGGAAAGCGGGTCGGCGTGATCGGCACAGGGGCGAGCGCGATCCAGTTCGTGCCCGCGATCGCAGATGAGGTGCGCTCGATCGCGCTCTTCCAGCGCACGGCCCCGTGGATTCTCCCCAAGCTCGACGCGCCCTACGGTGCGCTCGCCCAGTCGGCGTTCGAGCGCGTTCCCTCACTCCAACGCGCCGGCAGGCTGGCGTGGTGGACGTTCATGGAGGCAGCCATAACCGGGTTCATCGGGCGCCCGGAGATGATGGCTCCGCTGGAAGCGATCGCCCGCGCGCACCTGCGCCGCCAGGTACCCGATCGCGCACTGCGTGCGCGCCTCACCCCGGCGTTCCGGATGGGCTGCAAACGGGTCCTGCTGAGCAACGACTGGTATCCGGCGCTCGGCCGGCCTAACGTCGAGCTCATCACCGAGCCGATAGCTGCCGCGACGCAGGATGGCGTGCGGCTCGCCGACGGACAGATGCGCGAGCTTGACATGCTCATCTTCGGCACCGGCTTCGACGCCCACGGCTTCGTGGCGCCGATGGAGGTCGTGGGCCGCGACGGCATCACGCTCGAGCATGCCTGGAACGGACTCCCCGAGGCATGGCACGGCCTCAGCGTTCCGGGTTTCCCCAACATGTTCCTGATGTACGGACCCAACACATACGGAGGGTCCGGTTCGGCCGTGTACATGCTCGAGAGCCAGGCCCGACACGTGGCGGCAGCGGCACGGGCCGTCAACACAGGGGGCACCAGCACGATCGAGGTTCGTCCCGAGGCCAACCGGCGTTTCCTCGCGGAGCTGCGAAGACGCCAGCGCCGCACGGTGTGGGCGACCGGGGGCTGCTCGAGCTGGTACCTCGACGAGTCCGGGCGGGACCCGAGCAACTGGCCCGGCTACACGATCGAGTACCGGCGCCGGACGCGGTCGATCGACCCTGCGGTCTACGAGCTCGGCGGCCCGGCGGTGGCCGGCGCGCGCTGAGCCGTCTCGGCGAGGTCTCGGGTCGACGACGGCGGACCACGCGTCCCGGCGAGCCCCACCAGCGGCGCAAGCAGGACATTCTGCAGCCATGCAGGGGGACGTCGCCCGGCTCTCGCCGCGCAGGCGCCAGGCAGCGCCGCCGAGCTGGCCCGTCCGGCCGGCGGTCTGCTTGACGCGGCGTGTTGACGGCCGCTCGATCGGGTATTCCGTGTCCCGCACGACTGGCGGCTAACCTGGGCAATGATGATGAGCACTGCTGATGAGATGGCGGCCCGCGGAGCGCACTACACGGCCCTGATCGAAGCGATCGATCGCCAGGGTGCCACGAAGCTGCACGCGAACGAGCGGACTCAGCTGCTCGAGGCCGCCGACGCGCTGCTCTTCGAAGAGCCCGAGAGCCGCGGGCGGCTTCGATCGGCCGAGGAGCTCATCGAGTCGCTGGAGACCAGCGGGCGCTGGTCCGCCGAGACCTGTGACCAGCTGCGCGAGCACCTCTACGGCTGCGACGCCGGGGCCGGCGTGGCCTGACGGCCAGGTGAACGTCGCGGTGTCGGGCGGCGACTGACGTCCTGCGCGTCGAGCGGAACTCGCGTGCCGCGCTGTGCGAAAATGGTGGCGTGATTGTCAGGCGCAGCGCGTCGGGGTATGGGGAGACGCAGCGGCTACTCGGCGATGCGATCGCGCGCCGAGGGCTCACCGTGTTCGCGAGGGTCGACCATGCAGCCGGCGCCCGCGAGGTCGGCCTCGAGCTGTCCGATGAGGAGGTGGTCCTGTTCGGTAGCGCTCGGAGCGGGACACCGCTCATGCAGAGCGATCCCCGTGTCGGCATCGAGCTGCCTCTGCGGATCCTCGTGTGGCGTGATGGCCGGGACGTGCTGCTCGGCTACAGGGACCCCCGCGACCTGAGCGACTCGTACGACGTGGGCGAGCACGAGGCCACGCTCGCGCAGATGGCCTCGCTGCTGGATGAGCTGACGGCCGAGGCAGCGGGCCAGGCGCGGGTTTGATCGCCGTCGAAGTGCTCGGCGACCGGCGTGGCGGATGATGCTGCCGTTCGCGGTCGACTGGCCGACGGTCGCGTCGCTGGCGACGGCCGCGGGGACTCTCGTGCTCGCGGTCGCAACGTTCTCATCGGTGCGCTTCGGCCAGCGTTCCACGCGAATCGCCGAGCGCTCGACGGAAATCGCCGAGCGGGCGCTGCTGCTCGGGCTGAGGCCGGTGCTCGCTCCCTCGCGAGTCACAGATCCACCCGAGGTGGTGCGGTTCGGCGAGGGGCGGATGGTCAGCGTCGAGGGCGGCCTCGCGGCCGTCGAGCGCGAGCATGGCAGCTTCTACCTCGTCGTGCCGCTTCGCAATGTCGGCAACGGACTCGCGGTCATCCAGGGCTGGCGCCTGCTTGCGCGTCGCCCCGACCCCGACATGCCGCATGCAGACCCCTCCGACCATCGTCCGCAGACCCGCGACCTGTACGTCCCGGCGGGCGACACCGGTTTCTGGCAGGGCGCGGTGCGAGAGGCCGACGATCCATTCCGTGAGGGCCTGGATGAGGCCTTTCAGGCGGGCGGGACGCTGACGATCGACCTGCTCTACGGAGACCACGAGGGCGGGCAGATGACGATCAGCCGGTTCGTGCTGACCCGGCAGGAGGACGATCACTGGCGTGCGGGCGTCGTGCGTCACTGGCCGCTCGAAGCCATCGACCCGCGCGTTCGCTAGCGCGCGGGCGGGGGAGGAGTACGCTGGGGGGTGTGCCTGTTGAGAAGCGAGGCGCAGGCGGCTGGGAGGAGCTTCTCGCCACGGACGGCTCGCCGAACCCAGGCGCGGAGTGGCGCTCAACCCTCTACGAGATAGCCCTCGCACAGTTCGAGCACGCCGCAGACCTGCTCGAGCTCGACGTGGAGTTGCGCACCAGGCTGCGCGAGCCCAGGCGCTCGCTGATCGTGAACTTCCCGGTCCGGATGGACAGCGGCGCCGTTCGCCTGATGACGGGCTACCGCGTCCAGCACACGCTGACGATGGGACCGACGAAGGGCGGCATCCGTTACGCCCCCGGGGTCTCGCTCGGCGAGTGCGCTGCGCTGGCGATGTGGATGAGCTTCAAGTGCGCGCTGCTCGACCTTCCCTTCGGGGGCGCAAAGGGCGGCGTGCGATGCGACCCGAACCGGCTCTCGCCGGGGGAGATGGAACGTGTGACGCGGCGGTTCGCCTCCGAGCTCTCGCCCCTCGTCGGGCCTGACCGCGACATCCCGGCGCCCGACATGGCGACCGGCGAACGCGAGATGGCGTGGTTCATGGACACCTATTCGCAGCAGGTGGGCCACGCCGTTCCGGAGGTAGTCACGGGCAAGCCCGTCGTGCTCGGCGGGACGCACGGCCGGCGAACGGCGACGGGGCTCGGCTTCGTTTTCTGCCTCGAGGCGTTGCTCCACAGCATGGACTGGCCGGTGGAGGATCAGAGCGTCGCGATCCAGGGGTTCGGGAACGTGGGTGCGGTCATCGCCACCGAGCTCGGCCGCCGCGGCGCCAGGATCGTCGCGGTCAGCGACGTGAGCGCGACCGTGTCCGACCCCGGCGGCCTGGACATACCCGCGATGCTCGATTGGGCCGGGGATGGTGCGGGCCCGCGGTTCCTGCGCGACTGGCCGGGGAACGACCGCGGGGGGCGTGGTGAGGTGCTGCTCTCGCCATGCGACATCCTGATACCGGCCGCGCTCGAGCGCCAGATCGACGGCCCGGTCGCCGAGCGGCTGCGCTGCAGGATGCTCGCCGAGGCCGCTAACGGACCGACCACCCCGGACGGCGACCGGGTGCTCGCGCGCCGAGGCATCCCTGTGCTCCCCGACGTGCTGGCCAACGCCGGCGGCGTGGCCGTGAGCTACTACGAGTGGGTTCAGGATCAGCAGAAGGTCTCGTGGGGAGCTCAGGAGATCACGAGCCGTCTGCGCGCGCAGCTGATGGGCGCTCTGGACCGCATCACCGAGACCGCTGAGGACATGGGGATCCCATGGCGCGCGGCGGCGATCACGTCAGCGCTCGAGCGGCTCGCGCTCGCCTCGCAGGCGCGGTCGATCTACCCGTGAGCCCGCGCGGTTCTCACCAGCGTCCGACGGATGCGGCGCCGCGCTCGTAGTGCTCTGCGGGAACCTCGAGGAACAGTCCCTTCGCCTCGGCGATCAGGGTCTCTCCATCCCGCAGCTCACCCGCGACAAAGAACTTGCGGCCCTCGACACGGACCAGCCAGGCACTGATCTGGACGATGCTGCCGAGCAGCACGGGCGCGCGGAAGTCGACGTTGAGATTCGCCGTCACCGAGGGCCGGCCGAGCATGATCGGGATCGTCCCGAGCGCGTCATCGAGCACGGTGGCGACCGCGCCTCCGTGGACGAAGCCGGGCGCTCCCTCCTGGTGCTCGTCGAACGTCGCGGATCCGCTCACGCGGTCCCCGTCGGTGTGCAGCCGCACACCGATCGAGTTCGGGTTCGCGCTGCCGCAGCCGAGGCAGCCCGCATGATGGAAGGGATTGCTGGTGTCGGGGGATTCGGCCGCGGCCATCGCCGACGATCGTAGGACAAGCCGGGAGGCTCCGCGGCGGCCCGCGGCAATACCCTTGCGTCCGCGACGCGCGTCACGGGCTCGGCGGGGCTCCGGGCGGACCTTCGGGACGCGACCTCGAACGGACACAGGGAGCTACACATGCGGCTGGTCAGCTTTGACGACGGCACCGGACCACGCGCCGGGGTGCTGACCGGCGGGGAGATCGCCGTGATCGCGCATCCCGCGAGGACGGTGCGCGGTCTGCTCGGCGCTCTGGACGCCGCGGGGGTCGCCGAGCTCGGGGAGCGGGCGATCGCGGCGGGAGAGCGCGTCGGGGCCGCGGACGTGCGGCTGCTCGCGCCGGTCCCTGACCCGGAGAAGATCATCTGCCTGGGGCTCAACTATCGCGATCACGCGGCCGAGAGCGGGCAGGAGATCCCCACGTCCCCGATGTGGTTCGCGAAGTTCGCCAACTCGCTGATCGGCAGTGGCGAGGCCATCATCCTTCCGGCCGCGCACCCGGAGTACGTCGACTACGAGGCGGAGCTCGCGGTCGTCATCGGCCGTACCGCGACCAGCGTCGATGCGGGGAGCGCGCTTCGCCATGTGGCGGGCGCGATGCCGTTCAATGACGTCAGCGCCCGCGATCTGCAGTTCGAGAACCCGCTGTGGACCAGCGGCAAGGCGGTCGACACCTTCGCGCCGTGCGGACCCGCCCTCGTCACCCTCGAGGAGATCGGCGATCTGGGCTCGCTCGGGCTGCGGACCCGCGTCAACGGCGAGGTGCTCCAGGAGGGCAACACCCGCGATCTGATCTTCGGTGTCGCGGAGACGGTCGCCTGGCTCTCGCGGACCGTGACCCTCGTGCCGGGAGACATCATCGCCACGGGGACGCCGGCGGGGGTCGGGGCGAGCAAGAACCGTTTCCTGCGCGCGGGCGACGTCGTGGAGGTGGAGGTCGACGGACTCGGGGTGCTCAGCAACCGGGTTCGGTCCGCGTGAACGCCCGGCTCGCCAGCAGGAGCGCAGCCGGCGCTTGCCCTTCCCCCCGAACACCGGGGTGAAGGGCAACCACCTGCGGCGCGAGCCGGAGGGACGGGCCGCGACGGACGGTCCGCGGGGTGGAGCTACTCCTCCGCGGCGTGCTCGCCCTGGATGTACAGGAAGGTGCCCGCTGCCGCTGCCCCGCCCAGGAAGTCAGCGACGAGGTAGATCCACAGGTGGGACCACTTGAACGCACCGAGGATGCTCGCCCCGAGCGCGATCGCGGGGTTGAAGGCGCCGCCTGAGATCCAGCCCACGGAGATGGCGCCGATCACCACCACGAAGCCGATGGCCAGGCCGTAGAAGGAGTTCCCGGCGGTGCCCTTGGCGGTTGCGACGTTGAGCACCACGTATGCGAGCAGGAACGTGAAGAGGAACTCCACGACGAGCATCTTCCCGGTGGATGCCGTGGCTCCGGCGATCTCTTTGCCGCCGACGGCGTTGACCAGCAGTCCCGCAAGCGCCGCCGCCACGAACTGGGTGACGATGTAGGCACCGAATTCGTGGGCCTTCATCTTGCCCCGGATGAAGATCGCGGTGCTGACCGCGGGGTTGTAGTGACCGCCCGAGACGTGGCCGCCGGCGAACACGGCGACCATGAGGATCGACCCGATCGCGATCGGTGCGAGCACCGCGCCGCTTTTGTTCGCCGACTCGGTCGCCATGCCGACGGTGAACAGGAAGAAGAACATCCCGATGAACTCCACTGCAAGCTTTCGGTCCAGGGGGTAATTCATCGTGCTCCCTTCGCGTCTTTGAGGAAAGGGCCAGCTGCACGCCGGACTCCTGTGGCCGGCGCGCGCCCAATGCTAGTGACGGCACGAGCGGCAACTCGTGGCCGCTCGCGCGGGGAACGGCGGCTTCCTGCGCTCTGCTCGCGCATCCCGGCCGTGACGCGAGATATGGGAGAATGCGGGTCTTCCGCTGGCCCGCCCCGTTAGGAGAGATCGATGTCCGCAGAGCCGTTGGACGGAGGCGGGGACGAGCTGGATCTCGCCGGAACGGTGCGCGCGCTGATGCCTGAGCTGCGGCGCAACCTCGAGGACTTCGTGCGCATCCCCTCGGTGTCTTCGCTGGAGCGGATCGACCAGCCGATCCTCGAGGCGTTCGAGTTCACCTCCAAGCTGTTCGCCGATGCCGGCGTCGAGGTGGAGCGCCTTGACCTCCCCGGCACCGCACCCACGGTGGTCGGACAGATCCCGGCTCCGCCCGGCGCGCCCACGGTGCTCCTGTACAGCCACTACGACGTGGTGGCCCCCGGTGATGAGAGCCAGTGGCACACCCCGCCGTTCGAGCCGGTTGAGCGGGACGGCGCCATCTACGGCCGCGGGAGCGCCGACACGAAGTCGAACGTGCTCGCACATGTCGGAGCGCTGCGGGCGTGGGGGGGACGACCGCCGGTCGGCATCAGGATCTGCATCGAGGGATCGGAGGAGGTGGGCAGCGCCGCGCTGGATACCTATCCCGCGAGCAACCCGGATCTGTTCCGCGCGGATGCCCTGATCATCGGCGACTCCGGTAGCATCAGCCCCGGCATCCCGACGCTCACGGTCGCACTGCGGGGAATGGCCAATGTCACGTTACAGGTGCGCACGCTCGAGTCCGGCAAGCACAGCGGCCAGTACGGCGGAGCGGCTCCGGACGCGCTTCTCGCGCTGATCCAGGCGATCGCCACGCTGCACGATGAGCGGGGCGACGTGGCCGTCGCCGGGCTGCGGCGAACCGAGTGGGATGGGCCGGCGCAGTCCGAGCAGGAGTTCCGCGAACTCGGCACGGTGCTGGCGGAGATGCCGCTGATCGGGACCGGCGGGCTCGGCTCGAGGATCTGGTCCGGTCCGGCGATCACCGTCATCGGGATCGACGCGCCGTCGGTTGACGGCGCGGTCAACGCCGTCTCGCCGTACGCCCGCGCCGTGCTGAATGTGCGGGTTCATCCCGAGCAGGACGCCGTGGAGGCGCAGACGGCCGTGATCGAGCATCTGCGCGCCGTGCGCCCCTTCGGCATCGACATCGACGTGCAGCCCGGCCCGACGGGGAACGGGTTCTCGGCGCCGACCACCGGGCCGGCGTATCGCGCGGCTCGCGAGGCCTGGGCGCAGGCATGGGACGCCCGGGTCATGCTGGCGGGCAGCGGCGGGTCGATCCCGATTGTCAGCGCGCTCAGCGTCGCCCTGCCGGATGCGGAGGCGCTGCTCGTCGGCACATGCGACGGCTACGCGAATATCCACGGACCCAACGAGCGCGTGCTGTTGAGCGAGTTCGAGAACGCCGTTCTCGCCGAGGCCGCCTTCTTCGGCCTCTATGCGAAGGGGATGAGCGGTGAGGCCTCCTAGCCCGGTGGCTCAGCGAGGTTGGAGGTAGGACGTGATGGCCTGCGCGAACGCGTGGGCCGCGAGCCGTTGGAAGGCGGGCTGCACGAGTCGTGACGCGTCGGTCGGGTTGCGCATGTTGCCGCACTCGATCAGCACCTTCGGGACCGTCGTGAGGTTCAGGCCCGCGAGGTTATCGCGGTAGGAGATACCGTTCGTGCCGTCGTACGTGCTGACGGGCATTCCCGTGAGTGCCCGGTAGTCCGCGCGCAGCACGCCGCCGAATGCCCTGGAGGTTCCGATCACGCGGTCGTTGGGCCCGTCGGCGACCGGCTCGAGCACGGTGAAGCCGCGGCCGCCGGGCGGACCACCGTCGGCGTGGATGTCGATCGCGACGTTCGCGTGTGCCCGGTTGATGATCTCCGAGCGCTGGTTGACGCACGGGCCGATGCCGTCGTTGCTCGTGCGCGTCAGGACGACCTTCGCGCCCTCGGCGCGGAGGTCCGAGGCCAGGTACCCGGCGACATCGAAGTTGAAATGCGCCTCGGTGTAGCCGCCGGCGGTTTCGGTGCCGGTCGTGTCGCAGCCCTCCTCTTCGCGTCCATTCCAGACCAGGTGGTTGATGTAGGAGGGATCGGTGTAGTTGCGGCCGTTGTGGCCCGGGTCGATCCCGACGACCTTCCCCGCGAGCGTCAGGGAGGCCGCGGCCGCTGAAGGACGGGCGTTCGCGGCGGTCCCGCGCTGGGAGCCGGCGGCGACAGCCAGCACGGCGCACGCGGCGAGGACGGTGCCTGTCCGGCGGGAGATCACCTGCCCGATCCTCGCACAGAGCGCCCGTCGGGTCGCGTGGTGCCGGACCCGGCGGTGCTCCGGCTGTCAGGGTCGCTCGCGAGCTGTCCTGGTCGCGGCGTCCGTCGTCCCCGCGTGCGAATGTTCCAGGCAGGAGCAGTTCGTTCTGCTCGGGGCGACTCGAAACGAGAGCCGGATTTGAGCGAGCCGTTGGACCGAGCCAACCCTGCAGCCGCGCCCGCGCATGGCGGGGCCCGTTCGCACCGGCCGGTGCCGGCGAGGCTCCGCCGCACCGGCAAGCACGCGGACGGCGGCCATGAGCTCGGCGTGGCGGGCGGGCTTGCGGCGCTGAGCCTGGACGCCCTCTCGAGCGTCGCGTATGGACCCGAAGCGATGATGCTGGTGCTGATCGCCGCCGGCTCGGGTGCGCTGCAGGTTCACCTTCCCGCTGACGCTCGTGATCACCGGGATGCTGGCGCTCCTGCTCGTCTCCTACACGCAGGTGATCGCCGCCCACCCCGAGGGCGGGGGAGCATATGCCGTGGCGAAGCTGAACCTGGGGCGCATCTGGGCGCTGCTGGCGGCGGCGTCGCTGGTGGTGGACTACGTGCTCACTGTCGCGGTGAGCCTCGCGGCGGGGGCGGCGAGCCTCGGCAGCGTGTTCCCCGCCCTCTCCCACCATCTGCTGCCGGTCGCGCTCGTGGGACTGCTGCTGCTCACCGCGGTCAACATGTTCGGGATCACCGAGTCGGCCCGGCTGCTGATGTTCCCGGCTGCGATCTTCATCGTGAGCATCCTCGCGCTCGTGATCGTCGGCCCGTTCCGGGCCCACCCGAAGGCAACGATAGGGACGGACCTCGGTCCGATTCACGCGTCGACGGCGCTCGGCCTGATCCTGATCCTGAAGGCGTTCGCGGCCGGCTGCTCGGCGGTGACAGGTGTCGAGGCGATCGCGAACGGCGTTCCCGCGTTCCGAAAGCCCCGTGTGCGGCGGGCGCAGCGGACGGAGATCACTCTGGGGGTGCTGCTCGCCATCATGCTCGTGGGGCTCGCGGCGCTGATCCGTGCACATCATGTCGTGCCGCGCGGGGGAGTGACGATCCTCGCGCAGATCACGGCGGGCACATTCGGGACCGGCTGGCCGTTCTACGTCTCGAATCTCGCCGTGACCCTCGTGCTTGCGCTCGCGGCCAACACGAGCTTCGGCGGCCTGCCGGTGCTGATGAGCCTGCTTGCGAAGGACCACCGGCTGCCGCATCTCTTCTACCTGCGTGCCGAGCGACCCGTCTACCGGCAGGGGATCGCGGCGCTGGCGCTGGCGTCGATGGTGCTCCTGATCGCGGTCGGCGCCGAGACGGACCGGCTGATCCCGCTGTTCACGATCGGCGTGTTCGTCGGCTTCACGATCAGCCAGGTCGGGCTGGTGCGACATTGGCGCCAGACCAGGGGGCCGCACTGGAAGGTGAGAGCCTCGCTCAACGGCGCGGGCGCCGCGATGACAGCCGTCGCCGTCGTCGTCTTCCTGACCACGAAGTTCACCGAGGGCGCCTGGATCGTCGTGGTCGTGGTCCCGATGCTGATGTACCTGTTCGCCCACACCGAGAGCTACTACGCGAAGGTCGCCTCGGAGCTCAAGCTCGGAAGGACCCCGGGCGTCCCGCGCCGCTGCGAGAGCATTGTGATCGTCCCCACGTCCACCGTGAACCTGTTGACCGAGCGCGCCCTCAGCGCGGCGCTTTCGCTCGGGGACACGGTCGTCGCCGTCGCCGTCGCCGGAGACGAGCAGGAATGCGCCTCCATCAAGCACGAATGGGAACAGTGGAGGTCCGGAGTGTCGATCGAGGTGCTGATGGATCCGCACAGGCGCTTCGTCCGGTCGGTGGTCGCGTATGTCGAGTCGGTCAAGGCGGACGGTGCGAGCGTCACGGTCCTGATACCGGAGATCATCCCGAGCAAGCGCCGCCACGAGATCCTGCACAACCAGCGCGGACGCCTCCTTGAGACGGCGCTGAAGTCGGACACCGAGGGCGTCGTGGTCGCAGCCCTTCCGTTCCACATCCACGACTGAGCGCGGGCCGCCCGGTCACCTGCCGGTGGCCTGGTGCAGTGCCGCCTTCAGCCCTTCGAGCTCGCTGACCTGCCATTGCTCGAAGGAGTCGCTGGCCGGCGAGAGCGTCTCTGTGACGGTGGCGATCGGGATGTGCTGCGCCCTGACCAGAGCGGTCACGCGCTGAACGTCCGGGGTGACGTTCTGGCTGTTATAGACCCAGACCTTGATCTCGCGCTTTTCCGCCTGGCTGTCGACGGTCTCCTTGTCCTGCGCCGTCACGTCGGTGCCCTCGGCGATCGACTTGGCGAAGCTGTACGGGGTGAGCAGCCTGAGGCCGAGGTCTTCTCCGAGCGGCTGGAAGATGCTCTCGCTGTAGCCGACCGGGACGCCCGCGTAGCGGGAGCGGATTTCCGCTCGCAGCGCGTCGTACCGCGAGAGGTCCGTCGTCTCGAATGTCCGCTCGCGCGCGGCGTAGTAGGCGGAGTCGGACGGGTCGATCCTGTCGTAGTCGGCGACGATCTGGCGCACCACCCTGTTGACGCTCGCCGGCGAGTACCACTGATGCGGGTTCTCGCCTTCCGCGAGCCCGAGGACGTCGCCGACGTTCAGCACCGTGCGTGCTCCTTCCCGGTCTGCCGCCAGCAGTTGCGTCATCCAGTTGTCGTAGCCGATGCCGTTGACGATCGCCATGTTCGCCCCCGCCACCGTGCGGGCGTCCTGGGCGCTCGGCTGGTAGCTGTGGGGGTCGGTTTCAGGGTTGACGATGATGCTGCGCACGCTCGCCCTGTCGCCCGCGAGCTGGGAGGCGATGCTTCCCCAGAAGTTCTCCCCCGCAACGACGCGGAAGCGTTGCTGCCCGGCGGTGGCGACCGCGGGGGACGAACTCGAGTCGCACGCGCTGAGCGTCACACCCAGAGCGATGGTCAGGAGGGCGGCGGCGAGGCGTGCAAGGCAGGGCATGGGGGCGTCTTCCGTTCGTCTGGGGGCCGTTGCGGAAACCTATCATAAGACTGAGTCTCATTATTGTGTTGGTGGGGCCTCCTTCGATCCGCCCGGCCGAGGGCGTCGATGGGATGACCGGGCTCACGCCACGAGCGATCGGTAGGGTTTGTCGCCTGTGAGCCTGAGAACCGGTCCAGGGTGGCGCACCGGCGTCATCGTTTGCGGGGTGGCCGCGGCGGTGCTCTGCGCCGCGTCCGGCATCGGCGGCGTCGCGCTGCTGTACCTGCTCCCGGCTCTCATGCTCGTGTGCGTCCTGCTCGCCGGGCGGTACCCCGGCGAGAGGGTGCTCGCTCGCAGGATGCGTCCGGGCGCCACACCCGCTCGGCGCGCGGCGGGCTCGCTCGTGCGCGCCCGCAGGCCCGTGGCGCTCGTGCCGCGCGGCGGGCTCCTGATGGGCTTCGCGCTCGCGGTTCGTCCTCCGCCTCTGCGGCTGTACGCCTAGCAGCGGCCGCCCGTTCTTACGCAGGGCGGCTCGCCGGCCCTCACGACCGCGCCCCGGCAAGGGGCCGAGTCCGTGCTCTTCCGCGATCGCTTCACGATCCGGGCGCTCGCATGGGTGATCGCCGGCGCAACAGCCCACGAATGAAACGAGGACGAGGTGCATTTGAGAGCAGCAACCATCGGGGTTCCGACCTCTGAACGTCGGCCCGCGGGCACGCGGGGACCGCAGACGGCGGGCCCATTGCGCCAGCCCGTCGCCAGGCGGGTCGCGCAGCTGGCACTCGCCCTGGCCCTCGCGTTCGGTGCGATGCTGGTCGTCGCGGAGTCCGCCCACGCTCACGCCCAGCTGCTCGGCACGTCTCCCGCGTCGGGCTCGACGGTCCCGACCGAGCCGAAGAGGTGATCTTCGAGTTCAACCAGAACGTCGGCGGCACGCTCGGCGCGGTGCGCGTCTACAACGCGCAGGGCGAAGAGGTCGACAACCTCGACGTCGTCCCACCCGCAGGGCAACGAGCACTGGATGGGCGTCGGCCTGAAGCCGGGCCTGCCCGACGGCACCTACACGGGCACCTACCGGGTGATCTCGGCCGACACGCACATCGTCTACGGCGGCCTCGTGTTCAACATCGGCCACGCGGGGGCCGCGCCGAAGTTCACCGTCGCTGGGCTGATCGGGCGCAACGCAGACCGGCAAGGTCACCGAGCATCGCCTTCGGCGTGGTTCGGGCCTCGACTACCTGACGATCGCGCTGATGCTCGGCGGCCTCGCGTTCCTTCTGTCGCGTGGCTGCCTGGCATGGCCGCGGTCGGCGGGCCCGGCGACGGAATGGGAGCTCGCGGCACGGATGCTTCACGCGCCGGTTGCGGATGCTGCTGACGTCGGCGGCGTGCGTCGGCGTGCTGGTCAGCGTGCTCGGGATCCTGCTGCAGGGTGCGAGCGCGGCGGGCGTGTCGCTGTGGACGTCGCTGAAAGCGACGATCATCGAAAACACGCTGGAAAGCCGGTTCGGGAAGGTGTGGGGCGCGCGAGCGGTCGACTGGCTGGCGATCGGCGCGCTGCTGTCGGCGGCGCCGGCGCTCGGGCGCGCAGGGCGGCCGATCGCGCGCTCCGCGCAGGCCCGCTCGGGCGATGGCAGTCGCGGTGCCGCGCAGGCCGCCGCCCTGGCTGCTCGCGCCGATCCTGCTCTGCGGCGCGCTACCTGGCGATCACGCCCGCGCTCAGCGGCCACGCGAGCATCCAGAGCCCGACCGGCGTGTTCTTCCCGTCGGACGTGCTGCACGTCCTCGTCGGCGAGCGTATGGGTCGGCGGCATCGCGTGCCTGCTGTTCGCGCTGCCCGCGGCGACCCGGAGCCTGCGAGCCGGGAGCGCAGCCGGCTGCTGCTCGCGGCGCTGGTGCGCTTCTCCCCGCTCGCCCTCGCGGCGTGCGATCGTGGTCATAGCCGCGACGGGCGTCGTGCAGGCGTACATCGACGTTCGCAGCCTGAGCGGGCTGCTGCACAGCACCTACGGGGCGCTGATCATCGCCAAGACGCTGCTGCTGCTCGCGCTGATCGGGCTCGGGTGGGCTGAACCGCGCAGCGCGTCATTCCTGGGCTCGAGCGCCTCGCGACCGCGGGCGACGTCACCCGGCGCGCATCGGGCGTGCTCGCGCGCCGCACCATGCGCGGCGAGCTCGCCCTGATGCTCATGCGTGTTCGGCGTGACGGCGGCGCTCGTCAGCTACGCGCCGCCGATCGACGCCGCCGCGGGACCGTTCTCTACCAGCACCGACGCTCGGCCCGGCCGTGCTCGAGATGACCGTCGAACCGGCGCGGGTCGGGCTGAACACGATCCACCTCTATCTGATCGACGCGAAGACCGGTGCGCAGTACACGGCGACGCAAGGAACTGACAGTGACCGCGACGACTGCCCGCTAAGGGGATCGGGCCGCTGCCACTGCACGCCCACGGTCGCCGGACCCGGCCACTACATCATCACTGCGGCGCGATGCTCAGCCCCGGCGGCACATGGGAAATGCGCTCGTCGACCGACGTGTCTCGAATTCGAAGCGTTCAACCGGAGCGTGAAGGTGCCGATCCGGTGAGCGGCCCGCGCGCGTCCACCGTCGGCTGCGACCGCGCGCTGCTCCTCGTCGGCGCCGCTCGCGCTGTGGCATCGCACACGCGCCGGGATGGCGCGCGGCTGCGCCTACATGGCGCCCGCGGCGCTGGCGCTCCTGCTGCTGCGCTTGCGCCGCTACCCCGGCGAGCGCGCCCTGCTCGTGCTGATGAGACGACATCGGCGACCGCGACGACCGCGCTCGCGACAGGCGCGCGTCCCGCGCCGAGATCGGCGCCCTTCGCGCTCCGCACGGCGGCGCGCTGCTGGCCCGTGCGCTCGCGGGCCGGGCGCCGCCGGCGCGCGCCTGCCCCGCGTGAGGGGCCGCCCCATTTCGCCAGCGAAGAGGCCGCCACCCCTGAAGGGGTGTCGTCGTCGCTTGAACATCTTCCATGACTACGAGGAGTGAAAAGAGATGAAGACGCCAAGGATCGCCGCCAGTCACCTGCGCCGCCGCGCTGATCGCGCCGGCCGCGCGCACAGGCACATATCAGCCTGCACCCCAACACGATCCCGCAGGGCGCGTTCGTGACGCTCGACGTGCGCGTGCCCGGCGAGCAGGAAGGCGCGCATGTGAAGAAGGTAGACATGAAGCTCCCGCCTGGATTCACCGGCGTGGACTACTCGAATGTCCCCGGCTGGAGCACGCAGGTCGTCGAAACGAAGCTCACGACGCCGATCAAAGAGGGCGGCGAAACGATCGACAGCGAGGTCTCCCAGGTCATCTGGACCTGGACCGGCCCGCTCGGGCAAGGTCGAAAACGGGCAGTTCATCAACTTCCCGCTCTCGATCGCGATGCCGGAAAACGTGGCCGGGCAGGCGCTGCTGTTCCCGACCGTCCAGACCTACAGCAACGGTCAGGTCGTCCACTGGATCGAAACGCCGCTGACCGCGGAACACCCTGCCCCGCGCGTCAACATGACGGCAGCCGGGCGGGGTGATCGAGGACGTCGCCGGGCACGAGGCGGGGCCAGCCGCCGGCCAGAGCGGGTCCAGCCGCCACCGACCGCCACGACCTGACGAGCACAGTCAGCGGCGCGAGCAAGGGGCTCGGCATCGCGGCACTCATCGTCGGTGCGCTCGGGCTGATCGCCGGACTCGCCGCGCTTGCCGCCTCGCGCCGCAACAGGAGTACGTAGAGTTTGCACGCCGAGCATGTCGACCTTGCACACACACGCAACCCAGCGCCGGCTGCGTGTTGTGTGCATGTCCGCGCGCCGGCTCCCGGCGCGCGTCTGGCTGACCACGGCAGGGCTGCTCTGCGCCGCGCTCGCGTTCCCCGGCGCTGCGCTCGCCCACGGGATCGTCGGCAGGGCCGACCTGCCGATACCGGTGTGGCTCTTCAGCTGGGGGCCGCGGTGGTCCTCGTCGTCTCATTCGTCGCGCTCGCGACGCTGTGGACGACACCTCAACTGCAGGAGGTGCGGCTTCGGCGGGTGCTCGCGTTCCCGGCGCTCGTCCCGTGGGCGCTGGGCCTCGTCGGCTTCGGGTTCTTCGTCCTCGTCGTTTACAGCGGGTTCGCAGGCGCGCAGGCCGCGAACGCGAACTTCTCCGTCACGTTCATCTATGTCGCGTTCTGGGTCGGCCTGCCGCTCGCCAGCGTGCTCTTCGGCGACGTCTTCCGCGCCCTGAGCCCGTGGCGCTCGTGCGCACGAGCGCTCGGCGTGGCTGTATCGGCTGCTCGTCCGCAGACCCGCCCGCGCGCCGCTCACCTATCCGCTGTGGCTGGGTGTGTTTCCCGCCGTCGGCGTGGCTGGTGGGGTTCGGCTGGCTCGAGCTGGTCTACGCCTACAAAGACGTTCCCTCGACCCTCGCCGCGCTCTCTCTCGGCTACTTCCTGGTGATGCTCGCAGGCATGGCCGCGTTCGGTATCGAGGAGTTCGAGACGCACGCGGACGGGTTCTCGGTGTACTTCAGCCTGCTCGCGCGGCTGTCGGCGGTGGAGTTCCGGCGCGGAGAGATCTTCAGGCGCCGGCCGCTCAGCGCCGTCACGGGCCTGCCGATCCAGGCCGGCACCGTCACGCTGATCTGCGCCGTCATCGGCATCACCACATTCGACGGCGCGAGCAACGGCGGCTACTGGAAGGAACTCTACCCCCACATCTCGAGCCTCTTCGGGGACCTCGGGCTCGGGGTGACGCCCGCGACGGAGCTCGCATACACGCTGGGTCTGATTGCCTGCATCGCCCTGGTGGGCGGCGTATTTCACATCGGCGTGCTCGGGATGAGGGGGGTGAGCGACCAGTACACCTCGGGCGAACTGACAAGGAAATTCGTCCATACGCTCGTGCCCATCGGGTTCGGCTACCTCGTGGCCCACTACTTCTCGCTCGTGATCTGGCAGGGGCAGGCGCTCGGCTACCTGATCTCCGACCCCCTCGGCAACGGCGCCAACATCATCGGCACCAGCGGGTGGCAGATCAACTACAAGATCATCTCGTTCGCGGCGATCTGGTACGTGCAGGTGGCGGCGCTGCTCGCGGGCCACGTCGGGGGTCTCGCGCTCGCCCATGACCGAGCGCTCGCGATCTATGAGGATCCGGTTGAGGCCGTGCGCTCCCAGTACTGGATGCTTGGCGTGATGGTTGCCTTCACGAGCTTCGGCCTGTGGCTGCTCTCGGCGGTCGGGACATGAGCTGGGTGCGGCTCAGGGCAGCGCCTGCACCGGCGGTCCTTGCAGCCATGACGTTCGCGCTCGCCGGATGCGGCGGCGCGTCGCAGGGCACCACGCACTCCGCCCCTGGGATGCCGGCCGCCAGCGCGCAGGTCACGAAGGGCCGCGAACTGTACGCCGCCGACGGCTGCGAAGGATGTCATTCACTCGACGGAACACGGTTGACCGGGCCCTCATGGAAGGGGCTCGCGGGCAGCGAGGTGACGCTCAGCGACGGCCGGACTCTCACCGCCACAGACGCGTACCTCACACGGCACATCGTCGAACCCGACGCGCTCACCGTGCGGGGCTACCCGGCCCAGGTGATGGGTGAGGCGGTCGAAGGACTGTCGCTCCGCACCAAACCGGCGGACGTCGCGGCGATCGTCGCGTTCATCGATTCCCTCCGTTAGGGGAGTGGGCGTTGGGCGGTGAGCGGAGAGAGCTGCGCGTCGCGGCGCGCGCGCGGCGGGCGAGTGGCCTGGTCCTCGCGTTCGCCGTCGGCGCGATCGCGCTCGCGGGCTGCGCGACGAGCCACCCCTCGGCGATCCAGTCCGCCACCCCGGCTGAACCCCAGTACGCGCCGAGCCCGCTCTCGAACACCGAACAGCTCGTGGCGCAGGGGGCCTCGCTGGTCGTCTCCGACGGCTGTTCGGCCTGCCACCTGCCCCGCACCGGGAAAGCCCTCGGCCCGAACTTCACGAGCTTCGCGGGTCACCGCGTGACCCTCGCAGATGGGCGCCGGGTGCTCGTCGGCCTGCCGTTCCTGCAGGCCGGTCTCGAACATCCCGAGTCGAATGAGATCGCGGGCTACGACCCCGCCCCGATGCTCGCCGCGATCCGGCGAACGGGGCTCAGCCACAGGCCCCGGGCGCTCGCCGCGCTCGCGGCATTCATCGAGCAGATGGGACCCGAAGGAGGCTGAGTATCGCCGCATGATCGCCCGCTGCGGCCCGATCGCGCGCGGCTGGGCGTGACGCGGCGCCCGGCATGCCATGCTGGGAGGCGAATGAGCGATCCAGCCGACGTGAGCCATCCCGATGCCTCACTCTCGGATGCTCTGGCTCTGACGGTGGGCTGCCAGTTCGGCATGGCGTCATCTCAGCCGGCGAGCGCGATCATGCAGGTCGCCCCATACCTGCAGCCCGGCATCGCGATCAGCAGCGAGCGGTGGGAGACGAGCGCCGATCACCACAGCTACCTCGACGGCTACGGCAACCGCTGCGAGCGCTTCGAGCTCGTCTCGGGCGAATCGCAGGTGGCGTATGAGGCGCAGGTCGTGCTCGCCGCGTTGGCCGACGTGATTGAGCCCGCGGCCGCGGAGGTGCCCGTGACGTTGCTGCCGGACGACGTCCTGCGGTTCATCATGCCGAGCCGCTTCTGCCTGCCGGACGAGCTCGGTCACGAGGCGTGGCAGCGCTTCGGCGGGCTGACGCCGGGGTGGGGGAGGGTGCAGGCGATCGTCGACTACGTCCACGAGATCCTGCAGTTCATCCCCGGCGCCTCGAATCCATGGACGTCGGCCGCGGATGCCTACCGCGCCCGCCAGGGCGTGTGCCGGGACTTCGCCCATCTCGCGATCACCTTCTGCCGGGCGCTGAACATCCCCGCCCGCTACGTCTTCGGCTACATCCCCAACATCGGCGTCCCCGCGCCCGCCGAACCGATGGACTTCGCTGCCTGGTTCGAGGTCTACCTCGGAGGGCGCTGGTACACGTTCGATGCGCGCAACAACAGGCCACGCAGCGGGCGCGTGGTCGTCGGGCGCGGGAGGGATGCCGTCGACGTCGCCCTCATCACCTCATTCGGGCCCCTCACGCTGACCGCCTTCGAGGTCCGCGCCGAACCGCAGCCCTGAGCGCTTTGTGTGCTGCGGCGAGCTCGCCGTCACGGCTCGATTTCCGCGGGCGCGTTGCGCGTCGCTTCCTCGTGGAGGATGCGCCAGCCCTCGAGGAAGCTCTCGCGGGCGGACGGCGTGAGCCGCTCCAGCGTGCTTCGCAGCGGCGAGAGCGCCTGCTCGGCCCAAGCGACGATGAGCGGCCGGTAGTCGTCGTGGAGGCTGACGATCGTGCGTCTGCGGTCGGCGTCGTCCTCCGCGCGCCGGAGCAACCCCGCACGACTCAGCCCTCCCACGATCGAGCTGGTGCTCGAGAGCTCGAGGCCGAGCCGGTTGGCGAGCTCACTCACGCTCAGCGGCTCGGCACGCGCGAGGACCAGAAGCGCCGGGAGGTGCCGCGGCCCGAGCGAGCCCCTCTCGACGGCCTCCCGCAGCTGCTGCGGCGGCGGGTAGGAATGCTTGAGGGCGCGCACGGTTTCCCCGAGGAGCGACGAGAGCTCGTCTAGGCTCTCCAGAACGGCCGGATCGTGCTCTTGAGCCCGTGGGGTCGAGGTCATCTGCGTGTGCTACTTTCGAGTTCGAAGTATTTGAAGTTCGAACTGTTCTCAGTCAAGTCTACCGCGCCGAGGTGAGGCAACATGAGTTCCGACGGAGCAGATCGCAAGCTGGGCATCGTCGCCCGTGTCGCAAGGCGCGCGGCCGCTCACCCCAGGAGGGTGATCATCGGGTGGATCCTGCTGCTGATCGCCGCGCTCGGGCTCTCCGGCGCGCTGGGAACCAGGTACGCCAACAATTTCTCCCTGCCCGGCACCGAATCGCAGCGCGCCGCCGACCTCCTGGTGCGCGACTTCCCCGCGCAGGCCGGCGACTCCGATCAGATCGTCCTCGGCGTCCGGCACGGGAGCGTGACCGAAGCGGCCGTGCGCTCGCGCGTGGAACCGATGCTCGCCGAGGTGGCCCGTCAGCCGCACGTCACCGGCGTCGTCAGCCCATACAGCGTGCAGGGCGCACATCAGGTCTCACCCGGCGGACAGGTGGCTTTCGCGACGGTGACCTTCGACGAGAAAGCGAACGTCCTGCCCCCGTCGGCCACCGAACGGGTGATCTCAATCGCGAAAGGCGCCGCCTCTCCGCAGCTGCAGGTGGCGCTCGGAGGGCAGGCGATCGAACAGGTGCAGAAGCCGTCCGTCGGCGCCGCAACGGCGATCGGGCTGCTCGCGGCGATCATCGTGCTGCTCGTCACCTTCGGGTCGCTCGTGGCAATGGGCCTGCCGATCATCACGGCGCTGCTCGGTCTGGGAACCGGCATCGGCCTCGCGGGTCTCGCTTCGAACATCATCGATATGCCGAACTTCGCCACACAGCTCGCGGCGATGATCGGGCTCGGAGTCGGCATCGACTACGCGCTGTTCATAGTCACCCGGTTCCGCGAGAACTACCTCGAGCACGGCGATGTGCAGGAAGCCGTCCTCACCAGCATGGACACGGCCGGCCGCGCCGTCGTCTTCGCCGGAGCGACCGTGATCATCGCCCTGCTCGGCCAGTTCGCGCTCGGCGTCGACTTCCTCTACGGGCTCGCGATCGCGTCGGTGCTCGCAGTCCTGATGACGATGCTCGCGGCGCTGAGCGTCCTGCCGGCGCTCCTGTCGCGCTTCGGGGACAGGATCGGCCGGGGCCGCGGCAGCCGGCGAAGGCGCCAGGCACGCACGCCCGCGGAGGGCGAGAACGGACCGGGTTTCTGGGCGCGCTGGTCGGAGTTCATCGCACGACACCCGTGGCAGGGCGCGATCGCGGCGCTCGCGATCATGCTCATCCTCTGCGTGCCAGCGCTGTCGCTGCGGCTCGGCAACAGCGACGCGGGGAACAACCCGCCGAACCAGACGACGCGCCAGGCCTATGATCTCCTCGCGAAGGGCTTCGGTCCAGGTTTCAACGGGCCGCTGCAGGTCGTCGCCAGCCTGCCTCACGCCGGCGACACCGCGGCCCTCACGACCGTCGCCGAGGGGCTGCGCGGCGTCAGCGGGGTGGCGTCAGTCGCACCGCCGCGCCTGAGCCCGAAGGGCCTCACCGCCGTGTTCAACGTGTATCCCACCTCGGCACCGCAGGATCTCGCGACGACCGAACTGGTCAGCACGCTCCGGGAACACACGCTGCCGCCGCTGGCAGCCGCCACCGGCACGACGCTGCTGGTCGGCGGAGTGAACGCGACGGTGATCGACTTCACGCACGTCCTGTCCACGAAGCTGCCCCTGTTCATAGGGATCGTCGTGCTGCTGTCCGCGATGCTGCTGTTGGTCGTCTTCCGCTCGCTCGTCATTCCCGTCCAGGCGGCGGTCATGAACCTGCTCTCGATCGGTGCGTCGCTCGGCGTCGTCGTCGCGATCTTCCAGTGGGGCTGGCTGGGCGGCATCTTCAACGTCCGCGGCGCTCCGATCCAGGCGTTCATCCCCGTGATGCTGTTCGCGATCGTCTTCGGCCTGTCGATGGACTACGAGGTCTTCCTCGTCTCACGCATCCACGAGGAGTGGTCGCACACGGGCGACGCGCGCTACGCCGTCCGGCACGGCCTCGCGAGCACCGGGCGCGTGATCACGGCCGCGGCGACGATCATGATCTGCGTGTTCCTGTCGTTCGTGCTCGGCGGCGAAAGGATCCTCGAGCTCTTCGGTCTAAGCCTCGCGGTCGCGGTGTTCCTCGACGCGTTCATAGTCCGCAGCCTGCTGCTTCCGTCCGTTCTCCAGCTGCTCGGGGAGCGCACGTGGGCTTTGCCGCGCTGGCTCGACCATCGGCTGCCCCACGTCGCGATCGACCGGGACCTGCGCGGCGCCCCGGAGCCAGCGTTTGAGGAGGGGGCGTGAGCGGGTAGCTGCTCACGCGCGGCGCGGGCACTCCGTTCCGCAGCGTGGCGTCCCAGCCGCGCGTGTAGCCTCCTCGATCAGATGCGTTACCAGATCACCTACGAGTCGACGTACCGCTACTCGGCGCCCGTCGTCGGAAACTTCAACCGTCTGCGGATGCGCCCGCGCAGCGACGGCACGCAGCGCTGCGAGCACTTCGACGTCAGCGTGACGCCGAAACCTGACCGCCTCGCGACCTACGAGGACCTGTTCGGAAACGAGGTGACGGAGCTGCTCGTCGCGGCGCCGCTGCAGCGGCTGCGCATACAGGTCGACACCACCGTCGCCACGACCGAGCCGATGCCCCCGCCGGATGGATCGTGGTCGGACCTGCAGGGCGAGCGCTACCGCGCCGCTGCCGGTGCCTACCGGTACCACCCCTACGCCTACCTGCACGAGAGCCCGGACCTCGCGGACCTCGTGGACGAGGTCCGCGGCGGCACGCCGGGGGAGACGCTGCGCAACGTCACGCGGATCGTTCACGAGCGCTTCCGCTATGAACCCGGGGTCACCGATGCCCAGACCACCACCCCGTCGTTCGTCGCGCTCGGTGCGGGTGTATGCCAGGACTTCGCTCACCTCGCGCTCGCGCTGCTTCGCTCGCACGACATCGGCGCGCGCTACGTGAGCGGTTATTTCTTCACCTCGCCCGACGGCCCCGACGGGACCAGTGCCGAGGTGCAGACGCACGCATGGATTGAGGCCCTGCTGCCGGTCGACGGGGACAGCGATCCGGTGTGGTTCGGGACCGACCCGACCAACGCCATCATCGCCGGCCGCGACCACGTGAGGATCGGCCACGGCCGCATGTACGCCGACGTCTCACCCGTCGAGGGAACGTTCTCCGGTGACGCCGAGTCGACGGTGGACGCACACGTTGCGATGCGCCGCGTGCCGACCGCCGCCGAGGACCTCGTCGCCGGCTGACGCCGCTCACGCTCGCGCCGGACGCACCCCGGCGATCGTCCGTCCGTCGAATGTCGTTGACCGCTGCTCCCGCGGCCGCTGTGATGGCACGCCCCTGCTCCCAACGTGCCGCTGCCACCCGGCGTGTGTGGCCGCGGCGGGCGCGCGCAGCCGGCTCGCCCGGGGCGGGGACGCACGCAACGAAATCGACTAACGACAGAAGGGGAGTCAATGAGACGTCTCATTCCGACGCTGGGAGTGCTGTTGGCGCTGGCGGTCCCGAGCGTCGCATCGGCGGCGACGGTCGGGCCGCCGAGCGAAGAACCGCCCGTCGAACAGCCGACGGAACAGCCATCCGGCTCGCACGGTCCGGGCGGCCAGCACGGCTCAGGTTGCGGAGGTGGGGGAGAGCACCACCGGACGCACTGACCGGGCGGGCACACGCGGCGGGCGGGCCAGCGCCCGTCGCCGGAGTGCCCTGACGGGTGCCCCGCGATGGCGGGCGGGCCGCGATGCCCGCCAACCATCGCGGGCATCGAAGGCCGCGTCGCGGTCCAGGAGCCCATCGCGCTCTCGCAGCACGTAGCCTGTGTTCACTCAAGGCGCCCGCCCGCAAGGCGCGCGCCCCACGAGCGGCGGTTCAACAGGTGACTGATCGGAGAACGACGTGTCCGAGGAACAGGGCTGGCGGCTGAAGTGCAAACTCGAGGGCGGCGGCGGTGACGCGCGGCATGGGCTCGACCGCGTGCTCGGGCGCCTTCGCGGCCCGGACCTCACGGACGACGTCAGGGGTGCCGTGGCCCCGGATGTCGTGATCACGCACGACGGGGAGCTGCTGTTCGCCTACGCCCCGAGCGAGGCCGCGCTCCACAGCGCGCGCTCGGCGATCGAGGATGTGCTCCAGCGAGACGGCGTCGGCGCGAGTACCACGGTGAGCCACTGGGACGCCGATCGCGACGAATGGCTGCAGACCGACCCGCCGCCGGCGGATCTGGGCGACGCGGGAGGGCGGGACGCCGCCTCGGAGCAGGAGATCGAAACGCGCACGCTCGTCACCAGCACCGGCAGAGCGATCCGCGCCGAATACGAGGGGACGATGCTCGAGTGGGCCGAGAAGCTCGGACTCGAGTGCGAGATCATCGAGCATCCGCACCTGCTCTCGACACAGGTCGCATTCACGATCACGGGCCCGAGACACAGGATCGACGAGTTCGCGCAGGGCCTGCGCGCCGAGGGCAACGCGACGATGCGCGCCGAGAGAGCAGTGATGATCAGCCCGCTCTGACGCACCGGAACCGCACGCGGCCACATCTCGCCGCGCCGCGCTCCCCGTGATCCGGCAGGAGGTGCAGGCCGTATAGACGGCAACCAGCCAACTGCAAGAGCCAGAGGAGCGTGCCATGCCCGCCACACACGCAAGAGCAATGAGCCGGGGTCAGTTCCTGCGAAACGCAGGAAAGGGCGGAATCGTCCTCGCAGGCAGCGGCGGCCTGCTCGCCGCCGTGACGAGCTCGGCGTTCGCCTCCAGCGCGACCGCGAGCGACATCACAACCCTCCAGGCGGCCTACACCGCAGAGAGCCTCGCGGTCGTCGTCTACAGCGCGATCCTGAAGAACTTCCATGCCTTCAGGCACCCGAAACTCGAAAACAAAGACTATTTCGAAGCGGCGCTCAGGAACGAGCGCGACCACAAGGCATTCCTGGCCCAGGCGCTCGGAAGCGACACGCCGACGGGCCTGCGGTTCACAATCCCGGCGAGCGTGACGCGCACCGGGCAGTCGCTGCTGAACACCGGCGTCGCGCTCGAGACGGCGTTCGTCGAGGCCTACCTCGGCGCTTCGGAAACGTTCAGCTCCCAGGAACTGCGGACGATCGCCGCGAAGGTCGCCGCCAACGAGGCGACGCACTTCAGCTTCTTTGACGCCGAAGCAGGCGGCCACGGTGTGCTGCCGTCGATCCCGAGCAGCGACACGATCCCGAACACGGTCAAGAAGCTGAAGCCGTTCCTGGCGTAGAGGAGCAGCCCGAAGCTCGCAGGGCGGCGCCGGGGCGCCGCCCTGCGGCGGGGCCGGCCCGTACGTGACCGTGCGAGGTGCGGGAGCCGGCGCGCTCGATCTCCGCGACCGGCCGATGTATGGTCTCCTGGTGCTGATCGTCATCATCCTGATCGTCGTCTTCCTGGCCATCGTGCTGTTCAGCCTCAACGCCAGACGCGATCGCGGCGACGCCGCCGGCGAGATGGAGACGCCGGAGGCCCCCGGCAGCTTCTACGGCGAGGCGCCCGCGCCCACCCGCCGGCCGACCAGCGACTTCATCGGCGAGGAGGAACAGGACCTGCGCCCACCCGACCCCGAGGTCGAGGAGCAGGCATGGCAGCAGGAGCGCGAGCGCTACCGGGAGAAGAACGACCCGACCTAGCGTCCGGTGTCATGTCATCGTCCATCGAGCGCGGGCGGTGACCGCCGGCATACCCGTGCTCATGGGGCGTCCGGTTCCCGCTCGGAAATGCGCCGGCGGGCTTCTATCCTGGGCTGGCCTTGCCCTGTTCAGACCGAGGAGCCCAGTTTGTCCGCTGAGAATGTCGAGCTAGTGCGCTCGCTGCAGCCCGCACCCGGATTCGATGTGGCCGCGGCGCTCTCAGACGAAGAGAGCACAGCCCGATGGCTCGCAGAAGTCGATTCGTACTTCGACCCCGCGGTGACGGGGACGATGCGCTTCCGCGGGATGTCCCCGGTGACATACGCGGGCGGCCTGGAAGGACTCGCCGAAGCATGGCGCGACTGGCTGCGGTCGTGGTCCAGCTACACCTTCGAGGTGGAGGAGATCCTGGACGGCGGCGATCGCGTCGTCGTGATCAAGCTCGGTCGCGGCAGACCCAGGCCGGGAGCGCCCGAAACGGTCCTCAGGCGCGCGAGCATCTGGACGGTCAGCGACGGGCTGATCACACAGGTCGACTTCAACGTCCCTCACGGCGAGGCGCTTTCGATGGTGGGGCTTGCCGCCTGAACAGATGCGCCGCCCCGCCGTGGCGAGCCTTCAGTCCGGAGAGTCCGCGGAGCGGGGCAGGCAGGCAAGGCAGCAGACCCCGCGCAGCGCGCACGGCGACTGGGCGCCGCCGGCGGGCCGTCCCGATCCCGTCGCGGTGCTCGCGGCGCAGGCCGCCACCCGCGTACCGGAGCTCGTGCCGATCCGCTACGGGCGGATGCTCCTCTCGCCGTTCGCGTTCTACCGCGGCGCCGCCGCGGTCATGGCCGCGGACCTTGCCCCAACGCCCGACTCCGGGATCGTCGTGCAGGCCTGCGGCGACGCGCACATCTCGAACTTCGGCGGGTTCGCCGCCCCGGACCGTCGGCTCATCTTCAGCCCCAACGACTTCGACGAGACACTCCCCGGTCCGTGGGAGTGGGACGTCAAGCGCATGGCGGCCAGCGCCGAGATCGCCGGCCGCGATGTCGGCCTCGGACCCAAGAGGAGGCGTTGGATCGTCACCGAGTGCGTGCGCGAGTACCGCGACGCGATGCGCCACTTCGCGGGCGAGAGCCATCTCACCGTCTGGTATGAGCGCCTCAACGCTAGCGAGCTCGTCGAGCACTTCGGAGGCAGGCTCGGTGCGAAGGAACGCATCGAGTTCGCCAGGCCGTTCAAGAGGGCGCGACGCAAGACGAGCGAGCGCGCCGTCAGGAAGCTGACCGAGCGCGTCGACGGCAGACTGCGCTTCCGCAGCGTGCCGCCGCTGCTCGTGCCGCTCCGCGAGCTCACCGGTCGCGAGGCGACGAACGAGGACGCCTCGTACATCGACATGCTGCTGGAGGGCTACGCGGCGGGCCTTCACGCGGACCGGAAATACCTGTTCGCGACCTACGAGTTCGTGGACATGGCCCGCAAGGTGGTCGGCGTCGGCAGCGTGGGCACCCGCGCCTGGATATTCCTGCTCGCCGGCCGCGAAGGCCGGGACCCACTCGTGCTGCAGGCGAAGGAGGCGCAGGCGTCGGTCCTCGAGGCGCACCTGGGGGCGAGCGAGTTCGCAAACCACGGCGAGCGCGTGGTCAGGGGCCAGCGGATGTCCCAGGCCGCGAGCGACATCTTCCTCAGCTGGCAGCGCAGCAAGGGGCCCGACGGACTCGAACACGACTACTACGTTCGCCAGCTGTGGGACTGGAAGGCATCCGCCGATCTCGCCCGGATGGACGAGGCCGCGCTGCACGCCTACACGCGGGCCTGCGGCTGGTCGCTGGCGAGAGCACACGCGCGCTCGGGTGACCGTCTGGCGATCGCGGCGTATCTCGGCCGCGGTGCGGCGTTCGACCGCGCGATCGCAGCCTTCTCGGCCGCATATGCAGATCAGAACGAGCTCGATCACGCGCGTCTGGCTCAAGCGGTCCAGGATGGGGAGGTGCGGGCGGAGCATGGGGTCTGAGCGCGTCGCGGCGAAGCGGCCGCGGGACACGGCGGCGCGGTCGGCGCCGGCGCTCGGGAATCGGCGCGCAGCACCGCCGGGCGCCCTAACGTTCGCGCCATGATTCGCGAACCGGATGAGCACCGCACCGCCGCAGCGAGCACTGCTCGCCGGGCCACGGCGGCGATCGCGTGTGTGCTCCTGCTCTGCACCGTGCTGCTCGCGGCGTGCGGCGCCGCCGCGGCGCCAAGCCGCCAGATCGCCCTCACCACGTCCGCCCACCCGGTCAGCGATACGGGATCACTGGCGCTCGCGTCCTCCAGCGAACCGGCGTGCGGTCCGGCGGCGGCGAGGACCGCGGCGGCCACGGCGCTGCTCGCCGCGCAGCGCATCTACCGGCTCGAGCTGACCAGCTCGGAGGTCAGCGCGGACCGGAGGGAGGTGCAGGACTACCAGCCCCTCGTGAGCGCCCTTGCCGGCGCAGACACCGCGGGCGTGGAACAGGCCGTGACGAAACTCGTCTACAGCGGGACCCACATCGTGCGCCTGCGTGTGGTGCGCGCAGGCCACGTGCTCGCGGACGTCGGAGGCCCCTACATCATCGCTCCGGTGAGCGGCAGCATCCGAGCCGCCGGGCGCACGCTCGCCACGTACGTGCTCTCCGTGCAGGACGACCTCGGCTACGTCAAGCTCGAGAAGCGCTACGTGGGCGTCCCGATGCTCCTCAGGCGCGGCACGAGCCGCATACAGCTCGAAGGTGAGATCCCGCCGGGCACCACGATCCCCTACAGCGGCCCGGTGAGTTACCGGGGAGGGCGTTTCCAGGCGGTCTCGTTCACAGCCATGGCGTTTCCCGAAGGCCCGCTCACCGTGACGCTGCTCGTGCCGCTGCCGCCGTCCTCGCTCGGGTGCGGCTCGGTGAGGGTCCTGGAGGCCGGGAGGATCGCGCAGACGATGTGGCGCCGGTACATGCTCGTGTCCGGGTCGCCCGCGACGTATGCAAAGGGGGCCCAGCAGCTCACCGGTGCGCTCGTCTACGTCCGCTCGCCCTCCGGTCATCAGGTCGCTGGCGGCACGGGCGCGGGGCCGCGCAAAATCCCTGACTCCGGCGCCGTCCGCTACCGCGGCCGTACCTACACGGTCACGTCCTTCCCGTCGAGCACGCCGTCGGGTCAGGTCAGGGTGTACGTGCTGCTCGCGTCCTAGACGGCGCGTCCCGAGGACGCGGGCTTCACTATGCTCTGGGCGCGGCGTCGGGCCCAGGCTCGCCCCCCTGGTGGGTCAGGTCGGATGCGTGCCAGGAGGTCCCATGCAGCCCGTTGAAGTACGGCCCCCCGCGGACCGGATACGAAACGTCTCACTGGTCGGCCATCGCGGCTCCGGCAAGACATCGCTTCACGAGGCGCTGCTCTTCGAGGCCGCCGTGACGAGCAGGCTCGGCTCGGTGCCGGACGGGAGCACCGTCTCGGATGCCGACCCCGACGAGCAGTCGCGGCAGATGTCGATCTCGACCGCGCTCAGCTCGTTCACCTGGCGCGATCGCAAGATCAACCTGCTCGACACCCCGGGCGAGCCGAGCTTCGTAGCCGACGCGCTCGCCGCGCTGCGCGTGTGCGAGTCGGCGGTGTTCGTCATCAACGCCGTGACCGGCGTGGAGGTCTCGACCACGCGGCTGTGGGCACGGGCCGCCGAGCTCGACCTCGCGAGGATGATCTACGTGAACATGCTCGACCGTGAGCGTGCGGACTTCGCGCGCACCCTCGAGCAGCTCAAGGACGCGTTCGGCCCGCATGTCGTCGCGACCGAGATTCCCCTGGGCGCCGAGCCGGACGTTCAGGGGGTCGTCGACCTCGTCGACATGAAGGCCTTCCGTCAGGATTCGGCAGAGCGCGGGGCGTGGAGCGAGATCCCGATACCGCAGGAGATACAGGAGCGCGCCCAGGAGTACCGCGAGAAGCTGATGGACGAGGTGAGCGAAGTGTCCGATTCCCTCATGGAGCGCTACCTGGAGGGCGACTCGATCTCGCACCAGGAGATCGTGGATGCGCTGAAGGAGGGAACGAACCACGGCAAGATCTTCCCGGTCGTCTGCGGTGTCGCTACGCGAAACCTCGGCACGACGCGACTGCTCGACGCGATCGTCGAGGACCTGCCCTCACCGGTGAAGCACGGCGCTCTGCAGGTCGGCGAGGTCGAGCTCCGGCCGACCGAGGACGGCGAGCTCTTCGCCTACGTGTTCAAGACGCGCGCCGACCCATTCGCGGGGCGGATCAACCTGCTGCGCGTCTACCAGGGGGTGCTGCGGGCGGACAGCCATGTGCTCAACACGCGCGCACACACGAAGGAGAGGATCGGCCAGTTGCTCCTGTTCAAAGGCAAGGATGTCGGGCACGTCCAGGAGTTCGGTCCGGGCGACATCGGCGCGGTCGCCAAGCTCAAGGAGACCCACGCCGGCGACTGGCTCGCTGCGCGCGACGAGCCGATCGACATGCCGGCGCTCACGCTCCCCGCCGCGGTCATGGCGTTCGCGGTCGAGCCGAAGAGCCGGGGTGATGAGGACAAGGTGCTGACGTCCCTGCGGCGCCTGCAGGAGGAAGACCCCACGCTGGACCTCCACCGCGATCAGCAGACGGGGGAGCAGATCGTCGCCGGACTGTCACAGGTGCACGTCGAGGTGATCGTGGACCGGCTTCGCGATCGCTTCGGCGTCGAGGTCACCCTGAAGCCCCCACGGGTGCCATACCAGGAGACGATCCGCTCCCACGCCAGGGCGCACGGACGCCACAAGAAGCAGTCCGGCGGCCGGGGCCAGTTCGGCGACTGCGTGATCGAGATCGAGCCGCTCGGCGACGGGGAGGGCTTCGAGTTCGTCGACCGGATCAAGGGCGGGGTCATACCGAGCTCGTTCATCCCCGCCGTCGAGAAGGGTGTGCGTGAGGCGATGGACTCCGGCGTGTTCGCGGGCTACCCGGTCAAAGGCGTCAGGGTCACGCTCGTCGACGGCTCCTACCACTCGGTCGACTCCTCCGAAATCGCATTCAAGCTCGCCGGGCTGCACGCCATGAAACAGGCGCTCGAGGAAGCGGAACCGGTGTTGCTCGAGCCGATCATGCTCGTGACGCTGTCGGTCCCCGAGGAGTCCGTCGGCGAGGTGATCGGGGACCTGAACAGCCGGCGCGGGCATCCGCACGGCATGCAGCCGGTCGGTGCGCTCACCGAGATCAAGGCTGAGGTTCCGATGGCCGAGGTGCTCACATATGCCCCCGACCTCAGATCGATCACGGGGGGGCAGGGCGACTACACGCTCGAGTTCCTGCGCTACCAGGAGGTTCCCGCGCAGATCGCCCAGCGGGTCGTGCAGGGATCCTCCGCCGCCGAGGTGCCGGCGGCCCACTGAGCAACGCGGGCGACCGGGCTCACTCGCGGGGAAAGCGCTCCGCCCACGGCTCGAGCTGCACACGGGCAGCGTTGATCACGCAGGAGATGAGCCTGTACCAGCCCGCCGTCACCACGAGCTCGATGATCTGCGCGTCGGTGAAGCGCTCGGTGAGGGCGCTCCACAGCCCGTCCGGGATGCTCGCCGAATCATGCAGGTCGTCGGAGAGCGTCAGGAGCAGGATGTCCTGCTCGCCCCAGCAGTCCTCGTCAGCGGGCCCGTGGACGATCGCTCTGAGCTGCTCATCGGTGAATCCGAGCGGCCGGCCGTAGGCGATGGCGTGCACGCCCCACTCGTACTCGGCACCGTTGCGTGCACAAGTGCGGTGGATGACGAGCTCCCGGTCGCGCGGGTCGAGCAGCCCGTGGCCGAGGATGCCGGCGCCGAGCGGCCTCATCCGCGAGGCGAGATCCTCATGGACGTTGAGCGTGCGGAACAGCGCGAGCGGCTCGACATCGGGCGCGCCCCCCATCCACCGGCTCAGCGCCCGCTCGATCTCGAGGGTGTAGGGCGGTCTCAGCGGGGCGATCCGGGGGGCGCGTGCGGTCTCGGACATGAGGTAGCCTTTCGTTTCGGAAATCAAAGCACGAGCGAAAGTGTAGCTTCTAATTCCAAAGCAATCCAGGGGTGGGCCCGCTCCGGGCGAGCACGTCCGCGGCTCGAGGACAGGGCGCCCGTCGATGGCGCTGCTCGACCTGCTCGGCCGGCGCTGGGCGCTCCGCGTCCTGTGGGAGTTGCGCGGCAGAGAGGGCGTGCCAACCTTCCGGGACCTGCAGGCCGCGTGTGGTGGAATCTCCTCCAGCGTGCTCAACGAACGCCTGCGCGAGCTGCGCGCCGCAGGCATCATCGCCCAGAGGGACGGCCGCGGCTACCGGCTCACGGGGGAGGGCCGGGAGCTCCTGCTCGCGCTCGAGCCGGTCGACGCTTGGGCGAAGAGCTGGGCTGAGCGCGACGCGGCGCGCACCGGTCCCTGAGCCTTAGGGATCCAGTGCGTGCGCGGTGCCGGTGCTCAACGGCGCCTGCTCGGACCCCGTGTCCCGCTGCGTGTATGCGAACCACGCGAGTCCGGCGAGGGTGAACAGGCAGGCCACCCAGAAGTTGAGCCGCTCGCCGAGGATGTGATGCGCGGGATCCACGCGCAGCAGCTCCTCGAAGATCCTGAAGGCCGAGTAGCCGCTCACATAGAGCGCGAAGATCCCCGGAGGACGGATCCTCCTGTGATGGATCACCCACACGAGCACCGCCGCGAGCGCGAGATCCCAGATCAGCTCGTAGAGGAAGGTGGGGTGGAAGGTCGTGTAGCCCATGTACCCGGCGGGGCGGTGTTCGGGGCTGATCTGCAGGCCCCATGGCAGAGACGTGGGACCGCCGAAGAGCTCCTGGTTGAAGTAGTTGCCGACCCGGCCGATCGCCTGCGCGACAAGCAGGCCCGGCGCCGCGGCGTCCATGAACAGCGCCAGGCTCACGCGTTCGCGGTGCAGCGCGATCGCGCCGCCGAGCAGCCCGCCCGCTATCCCTCCCCAGATGCCGAGACCGCCCTGCCACACCGCCAGCCAGCCCCACCAGTTGTGCGGGACTTCGTTCCAGCTCGTGACGTCGTGGTAGAGGCGCGCGCCGAGGATCCCGGCGGGCACTCCCCACAGCGCCACGGTGTAGACGAGGTCCGGATCGCCGCCCTTCTCGCGCCAAAGCCGGCGGGTCAGGATGATCGCGGCCGTGATGCCGACGACGTAACACAGGCCGTAGAAGTGCACGAAGAACGGGCCGACGTGGAACCCGTTGACCGCCGGGCTCGGAATTGAGGCGAGCATGGACAGGTCAGGCTAGAGCGTGCCGAGGCGATCTCGCTCTCAGGTGCCGCGGCTGCGGCCTGTGAGCCCGGCGGCCGGGCCACGAGCTAACGTACAACTAATCACACAAACAACCGTAGAGTTGTGATAGGGTGTCCGTATGGCGCAGCGCGACACCACGCCGGGCCCCCTCAACGCGCACTGGGATCTCATGCGCGGCGCGTCGCGGGCCCCGCGCATCAGGAGCCCCCGCGGCGTTGCCTTCGCGTCTGCATCTGCCGCCGCCCGTTCTCCTGATCGCCCGTCCGTCCGATGCGATGGGTGCAGGCGTGGGCCCGGAGCAGGTTTCCCCACAGCCCCACGGGCTGCAACCGACAGGAGGACATCATGAGCTTCACAGCGAGCGCCAGGCGCGTCGGAGAGACGCTGCGGCACGAGGTCGACGTCAACGGCCGCCACACGATCATCACGGACGAGCCCGCATCGGTTGGAGGAACCGACGAGGGCCCGGCTCCCCACGAGCTGCTGGCGGCGACCCTCGCGTCGTGCGTGTCCACGATGCTCGCGCTCTACGCACAGAACAGGGGCTGGGAGCTCAGCGACCTCAGCGTCGACGTCGTCTACGACAACGAGTCGGCACCGAGGCGCTTTGAGGTCATCCTGAACCTCCCCGCGGGGCTCACCGCCGGCCAGCTGCAGAGGCTCACACGCGTCGCCGACACCTGCCCCGTGCGCCGCGCGCTGGAAGCGGGCTTCGAATTCAGCGAGCAGGTGAGCACCAGCAGGGATCCGCTGATCGCCCAGACCGCATGATCATCACGGCAGGGCGAGCCGATCGAGGCCTGGAGGCGCCGGGCGCCTGCTCACGTCAGGAGAATTCCGCAGCAACAGCACGGCTTGGCCACCTGTCGCGCGCCGCCGCGGACACACAAGATGATGGTGCGATGGCACACAGAATCGTCATTCTGGGCGGCGGGACCGGCGGGACGCTCGTCGCGAACCGCCTCTCGCGGCTGCTGGGACTGGATGCCCGAATCACGGTCGTCGACCGGGATGACCGCCACATCTACCAGCCAGGCCTGCTGTTCGTCCCGTTCGGGCTCGCCGGCGCAGAGGAGATAGTCCGTTCCCGCCATGAGCAGCTGCGGGACGGGATCGACTTCCGCCTGGCGGAGGTCGAGCGCGTGGAGGCGGGGGAGAACTCGGTCTACCTCGCCGACGGCAGCTTCATCGAATACGACGTCCTGGTCATCGCAACCGGTGCCGTCCTGCAGCCCGAGGAGACCGAGGGCCTTCGCTGGGGCGAGAGCGTTCACACGTTCTATTCGCTCGACGGCGCCCGGGCGCTGCGCGGCGCGCTCGCCGCCTTCAAGGGTGGCAGGCTCGTGGTGAACATCGTCGACATGCCGATCAAGTGCCCCGTCGCACCACTCGAGTTCTGCTTCCTGGCCGACTGGCAGCTGCGCGAGCATGGACTGCGCGAGGACGTCGAGCTCACGCTCGTCACGCCGCTCGACGGGGCTTTCACCAAGCCGCTCGCGTCCGAGCGGCTTGGCGCCCTCCTCGCCAAGAAGCAGATCACGGTCCAGAGCGAGTTCGCGACCGGGCTCGTGGACGCCGACGCGGGGCGCATCGTCAGCTGGGACGAGCGCGAGGTCCCGTTCGATCTCCTGGTCGCGATTCCCGTTCACGGGGGGCCGGGCTATGTCCCGCGCTCGCCTGGCCTCGGCGACGAGCTGGGGTTCATCCCCACCGACAGACGCACCCTGCAATGCGCCGTCGCGCCGAACGTCTTCTCGATCGGGGATGCCGCCAATGTACCCACCTCGAAGGCGGGATCGGTGACGCACTTCGAGGGCGAGGCGGTGAGCGAGAACATCCAGCGGTTCCTCGAAGGGGACGAACTCACGGGCGAGTACGACGGTCACGCGAACTGTTTCATCGAGACGGGATTCCACAAGGCGCTGCTGATCGACTTCGACTACGACACAGAGCCGCTTCCCGGCCGCTTCCCGGACGCGCACGTGGGACTGCCGCTGATGGCCGAGTCGCGGCTGAACCACATCGCAAAGCTCGCGTTCCAGCCCCTCTACTGGCACGTGCTGCTTCCCGGTCGTGACATCCCCGGCGTGGGCTCGGAGTTCCACCCGGCCGCCCAGAAGGCGGACACGAATGCGACTGGAGGCACATCATGAGCACCGTGACCCTCGCGGGATCCACAGTCGACGTCGACGCGGAGGGGTTCCTCACAGACCCCATGCAGTGGAACGAGCAGATCGCCGCCGAGATAGCCGCCGAGAACGGCATCGCCGAGCTCACCGACCGCCACTGGCAGGTCATCAGCTTCATGCGCGAGAGATATCTGGAGAGCGGCTCCGCGCCGTCGATCCGCAGCCTCGGGAAGACCTCAGGGGTCCCGATCAAGGAGCTCTACGCACTCTTCCCGAAGGGCCCCGCCAAGCTGGCCGCGAAGATAGGCGGCATCCCCAAGCCGCGCGGCTGCATCTGAGAAACCACCCACAGCATCGAGGCACTCATGAGCGACACGATCGAGAAGGTCTCAATCATCATCTCCAAGGGTTCGCTCGAGGGGATCTACCCAGGCCTGATCATGGCCAACGGCGCGCGCATGGAGGGCATCGAGGCGAACGTCTTCTTCACGTTCTTCGGCCTCGACGCGATAAACCGCGCGAAGCACGACCACGTGAAGGTGGCGACGGTGGGCAACCCCGGCCTGCACCTGGCGACATGGGCCGGAGGGTTTCCCGGCATCTCATCCCTCGTCACCCGCCAGCTCGCCGGGGAGATGGAGAAGCTCGACATCCCGCCCATCCCGGAGTTCGTCGAGATGATCTCCGACTCGGGCGCGGGGCTGTACGCATGCAAGGCATCGGTTGACCTCTTCAAGCTGGCAGCCGAGGACTTCATACCGCAGGTCAGCGAGATCATCACGGTCGGCGAGTTCTACGCGCTGGCCGGCGGCGGGCAGATCATCTTCACCTGACGATCGGCGGGCTGCGGCGCAGGGAAGGCGCCGCCCGGTCCTCTCGCCGTTAGCATGCCGTTCACAAGTTCATGACAGCCGGTCTCGAGGTCGCACGGAGGACCGCCGGCAGGGGAGAGGGCGGCAGTGCACATCGATCCATACATCGTTCTGGGGAGCGCCATCGTCGGTTTCCTGGTCGGCATGACCGGCGCCGGAGGGGGCGCCCTGATGACGCCGATGCTGATCCTCCTGTTCGGGATCACGCCCTCCGCAGCGATATCGAGCGACCTCGTCGCTGCAGTCGTGATGAGGCCCGTCGGAGCTGCGGTGCACCTGCGCAAAGGCACTGTGAACAGGGCACTCGTGGGATGGATGGTGCTGGGCTCGGTGCCGATGGCGTTCCTCGGCGCATACCTGCTGCACGTGATCGGCCACGAGAAGTCCGCGCAGCAGAAAATCGAGGTGGTGCTCGGTGTGGCGCTGCTCGTCGGGGCGGGTGCGATGTTGCTGCGCTACGCGCTGGACCGCCGCACCGGCGCGGGACGCAGCGGCGCCGTGGACGAGATAACGGTGCGGCCCGTGCCGACGGTGCTCGTGGGCATGATCGGGGGGATCATCGTCGGCTTGACCTCCGTCGGTTCGGGTTCGCTGATGATCATCATGCTGCTGTTCCTGTATCCGATGATCGGAGCGAATCAGCTCGTCGGAACCGACCTCACGCAGGCGGTGCCGCTCACGCTCGCGGCGGCCGCGGGAGCGCTGGCGTTCGGGCACGTCGAATTCGGTGTCACGAGCGCCCTCATCATCGGCAGCGTTCCGGCCGTGTTCCTCGGATCGCTGTTCTCATCCAGTGCTCCGGACCACTACGTCAGGCCCGCGATCACCTTCGTGATCGCGGCGTCGGGGCTGAAGTACGTGGGAGTGGGGACGACCGCGCTCGGCTGGATCCTGTGCGCGATCCTCTTCTGTGCAGGGGCGGTTTGGCTTGCCTACATCCGCCCGCGCCAGCGCAGGGCCGAGATCGACAGCTCCGGTTCTAGCCCTTCGTCAGAGCCGGCCGAGCCGGCCGAGCCGGTCGCAGCCGACTGACGGTGCCGCGCGGCCGCAGGGCTGCCGTCAGGCCCGTGCTGCTTGGGCGCCGGCCCACTCGACGATCGCGTCGGTGCCGCTGATCGTCGAGCCGTCGTCGAGGACGAGGACCGGCACGTCCTCCTGTCCCGTCAGCTCGAGGATCTCGGCGCGCTTGCCGCGCCGGCTGAGCGGAACCTTCTTGAAGCCTCCAACCACCTTGACGGTGTAGGACTGTCCCGCGCGGTCCAGGGCCTGTGCGGCGACACCGCACGGATGCTTGACTATCGGCGCGTTCGCCCCATGCGTGCGAGCCGGGCAGGTGTAGAGGACCACACGCGGATCCTAGCCCTCCCGGCCCCTCAACGGCCGGCGAGGTCCAGCGACGGCAGCGTCGGCAGTTCCGGCACGGCCTGGCTTGAGCTTTCAGTGAAGGCGACGCTGAATGCCCCGCCGGCAGAGGACAACGAGGATGGCGAGGCGATGGTGAGCGACTGCGGGCGCCCGAACCGGCGTCCCCGAGAGAAGGACGCCTGGCGGAGTTCCATCGCCAGGGATGACCAGGAACGGTTGACGATCGAGCCGGTATGGCCGGCGGCCGTCGCACTCGCGCTCGCGAACTGGACGCTGCCGAAGTCGCTCAGCGGAAGCGTTTCGCACGATGTGGCGGAGCCGCAGACCGACGGCGCCTCGACGATCCACTCTGCCGAGGAGACATCGATGTTCGACGCATGTCTTGTCGTGGCGAAGCGCGCGCCGGTGCTCAGGTCGCGCACCGCGAGGGTGACGTCGTGCGATCTCACGGTGACCGATGCGGTGATCTGATCTCCCGGATGTACGGCCAGCGCGATCTTCACTGGTGCCGCCGGGATGATCTCCCACCAGGCTGCGTAGGACGAGCGTCCCGAGAGCGAGCAGTTGGCTTCGGTGCCGATCTGCTCCAGGGCGTCAGAGCTCTCGTCGTACCCGCCGAGCCCCGCCCAGACGGCCGAGAAGGTTTCCCTGCCCGCCCTGCACGAGATGGCGGGCTCGGTCCAGGTGCCGGACGTGCTGCTGAACGCCCGCGTCGCCTTCGACGGCAGAGCCACGTAGCCGGCCCAGTTGCTGCTCACGCTCGCGGCGCTCGCCGATCCCGCGCCCGCCGCCGCGAGCACCGCCCACATGAGCAGTCCGGCGCAGCTGATGCGCAGTCTCGTGCTGATCATGCCCTGAGCATCCACCCCTCAGCTAAGCACGCCCTACGCGCGGCGTAAGAACAGCTTATGAACCCGTTCCCAGGCCGCCCGGCGCAAGGCACCGCGCTCTGGCACGGGCGCCGCGCGCCGCTGCGATATATGTAGCGCCGAGCCCGTCCGGCCCAGGGCCCCAGTCCCGTGATGAGAGCCGAGAGCGACCGCACACATCCGAACCTGATCCTCGCCGTGCTCGCACTCGGCGGGCTCGCGTACGCGATGCTCAGCTCGGCCGTCGTGCCGGCGCTGCCCACCATCCAGCATGCGCTCGGGACGACCGAGACCGAGATCACCTGGCTGCTCACGGCGTATCTGCTCGCGGCATCGGTCGGCACCGCCATCATCGGCCGGCTCGGAGACATGTACGGCAAGGAGCGCACGCTGGTGTGGACGCTCGTGGTGCTCGCCGCGGGCACCCTGCTGGCAGCGCTCTCCTCCTCGCTCGGTCCGCTGATACTCGGCCGCTTCATCCAGGGTGCGAGCGGCGGGATCTTCCCGCTCGCGTTCGGGATCGTGCGCGACGAGTTCCCGCGCGAGAGGGTGGCCGGCAGCATCGGCCTGCTCTCGGCGATCCTCGGGGTCGGAGCGGGCATCGGCATCGTGCTCTCCGGAGTCATAGTCGAGCACCTGAACTACCACTGGCTGTTCTGGATCCCGCTCGCCGCGACGATCGTGGCCGCGATCGCGACGTGGCGGTTCATACCCGAGTCGCCGGTGAGGCAGGAGGGCCGGATCAACTGGGTGGCGGCGACGCTGATGACCGCCGGGATGTCGACTGTGCTGCTGGCGATCAGCGAGACGACGACGTGGGGCTGGGGGTCACCCAAGACACTCGGACTGCTCGCCGTCGGTTTCGCGATCTCGGCTGTGTGGGTGATCGTCGAGGCCCGCAGCGACAACCCGCTGATCGATATGAACGATGATGCGCATCCGCGGCGTCTGGACGACGAACGCGGCGGCGTTCCTGCTCGGCGCCGGGATGTACTCCTCGTTCATCGTCCTGCCGCAGATCGCGCAGCTCCCCAAGAGCACGGGGTTCGGGTTCGGCAGCTCGGTCACGGTCTCCGGCCTGTACCTGCTGCCCTCGACGATCGGCATGACGATCCTCGGCCTCAGCGCGGGGCGCATCTCTGCGCGCTTCGGCTCGCGTGCCGCCCTGCTCAGCGGCACCGCGTTCACCACGGCCTCCTTCGCGTTGCTTGCGCTCGCGCATTCGCACCCGTATGACCTGCTCATCGCAGCCGCGCTCCTCGGTGTCGGCATGGGTCTTGCGTTTGCGGCCCTCGGCAACCTGATCGTCCAGGCGGTCCCGATCCACCAGACAGGGGTCGCGAGCGGCATGAACACGGTGATGCGCACGCTCGGCGGCGCGCTCGGCGGCCAGCTCTCCGCGACGTTCATCGCGTCGAACACCGTCGCGGGCGAGCCCACCGTGACCGGGTTCACGGACACATTCCTGATGGCGACCGGCTTTCTGCTCCTGTGCATGGTGATGGGTGCCCTCGTGCCCAAACGCGGCGGCGCTCCCGCCGCGAGTGCCTCCGGAGCCGAGCCGGCCCCCGCGGTCATCGCCGCCGAAGGGGCCAGCAGCTGATGCGAGCCCCAGGCGCACGCGCGGGTGCCGCCGCGGACCGGACCCGAGAGCGCGCGGGGCAGCGGTAGGGTCTCGGGATGGCCTACACGCCCCCACCGGAGATCCTCGACCGTTACGCGTCGGTGCTCGTCGACTTCGCGCTCGGAGGGGGACGCGGCGTGCAGGCGGGCGAGGTGGTGCGGATCGTCGCTCCGGAGAGCGCCAGGCCTCTGTACGGGGCGCTCCACCGGGCCGTCTGGCGCGCCGGAGCGCACGCACTCGGCGCCTACCAGCCCGATGACGATGCGGACCTCAGCGTCTCGAGGGAGTTCTTCGAGAGCGCGAGCCCTGAGCAGCTCGATTTCTTTGCGGCGCGCTACAACCGCGGGCTGGTGGACGAGATGGATCACCAGGTGTCGGTCATATCCGACAACGACCCGCACGCGCTGGACACGGTCGACCCGGCGAAGATCATGCGCCGCGGCGAGGCGATGCGCCCGCTGCTGGACTGGCGCGGGGAGAAGGAGAACGCGGGGCGCTTCACGTGGACGCTCGGGCTCTACGGCACGCCCGCGATGGCGGCCGAGGCCGGCATGAGCCCCGAGGAGTACTGGGAGCAGATCATCCATGCGTGCTTCCTGGACAGCGAGGACGCGCTCTCCCGCTGGCGCGACGTCGGCGCTCGCATCGACGAGTCGCGCGCACGACTGGACGCGATGGAGATCCAGAGCGTGCACATCCAGGGGCAGGACGTCGACCTGCACGTCAGGATCGGGGAGAGCAGACGCTGGCTCGGCGGCCGCGGGCGCAACATCCCGAGCTTCGAGATCTTCACGAGCCCGGACTGGCGGGGCACCGAGGGCTGGATCTACTGCAACCAGCCGCTCTACCGCTACGGCAACATCGTGCGAGGGATCAGACTGGAGTTCGCGGGCGGCCGTGTCGTGTCTGCGAGCGCGGAGGAGAACGAACGCGTCCTGACGGAGATGATCGCCACGGAGGGAGCGGACCGCATCGGTGAGTTCTCTCTGACCGACAGGCGCTTCTCGCGGATCACCCGCTTCATGGCGCAGACACTGTACGACGAGAACGTCGGAGGTGAGTTCGGCAACACCCACATCGCCGTCGGGCGCTCATACCAGGACGCGTACGCGGGTGATCCCAGCAGCGTCCCCCGCGAGCGATGGGAGGAGCTGGGCTTCAACAACTCGAGCGTCCACACCGATGTCGTCTCCACGACGGACCGCGTCGTCACGGCCGTCCTGCGCGACGGCACAGAGCGCGTCATCTACGCCGGGGGCGAGTTCCAACTCGACTAGTCTCCGCGACCGGTCACTCGGCGCCCGCCTCCGCCCCGAGCTCACCGCCGAGGAATCGCTCCACCACCACGCTCGCCGCCTCGTGTGTGTCGGCGTGTCCCGTCACGGACATCAGGAACGGCTCGCGGTCGACCGCGAGCAGGTGGGTGTCCCTGCTCGCCCGGACGGTGGCTGTGCGGGGGACCTGGCGCAGCAGGGCGATCTCACCGAAGGACTCGCCGGGGCCCTGCCGGCGCAGGAGCACGCCGTCCTGCCAGATCTCGACCTCCCCGTCGGCGATCAGATAGAAGCGGTCGCCCGCCTGTCCCTGGGTGATGACGTCGGTGCCCGCCGAAACGTCGATGGACTTCAGGCGCCGCGCCAGGCCCTCCGTCGTCGCCAGCGGCAGCGGCGCGAACACTGGGCATGCGCGCAGGATCGCGAACTCGCGCGCCGGCACCGGGGCGCCGGACTCGAGGCGCCTGAGGGCGCGCAGCCGGATGAGAACGAGGATCGGCAGCGCGGCGCCCGTCGCGATCAGGGCGCCCTGCAGCCCGACGAGCCTCACGAGCGCCGGCGCGAGGATCGCGCCTAGCCCGATGGTGGCCACGAACATCGTCTCAAGGACGGCCAGCACCCTCCCAAGGACACGGTCTCCGCTGAGGCGCTGGACGAGGGTCAGGCCGGAGACCTTCACGAGCACATAGCCGCAGCCGAAGGCGCCCCACGCGAGCACCCCGATCGGCACGCCAGGGATCGCCCCGAGCAGGACCATCGGCGCTCCGATCGTGAGGCTTCCGACCGCGACCGCGGCGGCCACCCTCGAGCGCCTCAGCAGGGCGAATGCCGCCGTGCCTCCCAGGATCCCCCCCGCGCCGCGGGCGATGTTGAGATACCCGATCCCGGCGGTGCCGATCTTCAGGAGGTTGATGGACGTCACTATCACGAGCACGCTCGTCAGGCCATCCACGACCGACAGCGCCGCCATCAAGCCGATCGCGAGCCTCAGGTTGACGTCGGCGAGCACGGTGTGCAGCCCCGCCATGAGCTCGCGAAGCGGGTGCTCGTCGGTTCGGCGCCGGGGACGGGCGTCGAGGGGGATCTCCAACAGAAGGATGCTCGCGGTGGCGTAGGCCGCCGCGCAGAGCGCGACCACGAACGGGACGCTGGTGCTCGCGAGCACGATGCCGCCTACGCCGGCTCCGAGGAGGAAGCTCGAAGTGTCTATCGCTCCCATCACGGCCATCGCCGTGGAGACCTCGGAGGGCGTGCGGGCCAGCGCCGGTATCAGCGCGGCGCGCGCCGGCTGGTTTGCGGTCGACACGGTGGCGTACGCGGCGGCGAGAGCGAACACGACGGCGACAGGCGCGCCATCGTACGTGCCGATCGCCACCGCGGCGAGGATCAGCGTCCTCATTAGGTTGGTGACGAACAGCACCCGGCGACGCGGGTAACGGTCGGCGGCGAGACCGAGCACCGGGGCGGCAAGCGTCGCCGGGATCGCCTGGATGAGCGCCACGAGCCCCACGGCTCCCGTGCCGCCCTCCCGGAACGCGTACACGCCGAGCGTGACCGCGAAGGCCCACTTGCCGAGGGACGTGGCGGCTGTAGAGAGCTGCAGGTAGCGCAGCGGCCCGTTGGTGAGGTCCTGTGACGTGAGTGAGCGGCGCCTCATCGGGCGCGAATGATCCCCTACCTCTGCGGGCCGCGCGGCGCGGCCCCCGCGATCACACCGAAAGCGCGCGTCTGCGTCGTGCCGACTCGCGCGTTCGGCGTGTGACGAGCTCCTCCGGCCGGCCGCCGGCTCCCTGCCGTGGTGCGACGCCCGCCACCGGCGCCGTGCCCTCGTCGAGCACGATCCCGAGTGCGACCACGACCTGGGGGTCGAACTGGCTGCCGGCGCAGCGCCTTATCTCCGAGAGCGCCTCACGCGTCGTGCGCCTGCCGGCGTACGGCCGCTCGCTGGTCATCGAGTTCAGCGAGTCGCAGACGAAGATGATCCGGGACGCGAGCGGGATGCTCTCCCCGGCCGTGCCGTCGGGGTAGCCGGTGCCGTCGTAGCGCTCGTGGCTCGCGCGGACGATCTCGGCGATCGGCCTGAGTGCCGGGGCCGCGGCGAGTATCCGTTCCCCGAGGACAGTGTGGCGCTCCATCAGCTCCCACTCGCGCTCGTTGAGCGGCCCCGGCTTGTCGAGCACGGTGTCGGGTATCGCGATCTTCCCCACATCGTGCATTTCCGCGGCGCGGACCACCTGGTCGAGGTCGCGGGCGCCCAGGCCCATCTGCAGGGCCACCGCGCGCGACAGAGCCGCCACCTCCTCGAGGTGCTGGTGCAGATCGGGGTGGCGCTCGCGCACGGCCTGCAGCAGGACGCTGTGAGTGTGGTCCGTTGGTCCGCGGCGCTCCTCCTTGTCCTGGTAGAGCCGGTTGTCCGCGATCCTGAGCGCGTCACTCGCGCTCGTGGCCTCCGAGGGCACGCGAACGGCGCCGCAGGAGGTTCTCACGGCGAACCCGTCGCCGGTCTCAGAGAGGGCGGCGCAGGCGGCGCCGAGGACACTCTCGAGTCTTCCTTCGCGAACATCGATGAGCGCACAGAACTCGTCGCCGCCGATCCTGTACGAGTCTCCGTATGGCGCGACGGCGTGCGAGAAGTGGTCGCTGACACGAGTGAGCAGGGCGTCCCCCGCAGGATGTCCGAAATGGTCGTTGTACAACTTGAACCCGTCGAGGTCGAACAGCACCAGATAGAAGGGGTCGCGCTCGCCGGCGCAGGCGAACCTGTGCTCCAGGTCGCTCATCAGCTGCCGGCGGTTGCCGAGCGAGGTGAGCGCGTCGCTCATCGCATCACGCCGGCTGCGCGCGAGCATCGCGACGTTCGCGCGGAAGGTGATGACGAGCCTGACGATCACCCCGACCAGCGCGGAGCCGGCAAGCGCGACCGCGAGCACGTTGACGTGATCCACGGTCGCGTAGACCAGCAGCGCGAGGCCGACGAGCGCGAAGCAGATCGGCACGGTGATGGACCCGAGATCCTGCCGCGCGCGCGCGGTACGGCTCGGCTGCCACGCGGCGAGCGCCACCAGGATGAAGCCGGTCCACGCGATCAGGTTCAGCGGGCCTGATTCGGTGTACGTGCTGCTCTGCGCGGTGGCGACGAGGTAGATGCTGTCGGCCGCCCAGAAGCACATGATGCCTGCGCCGAGGAACATCGAGCTGCGGTCCGGACGCCAGCCCCGCAGGGCATATGCCGTCACGACCACGAGCAGCAGAAGCATGTCCCCGAGCGGGTAGGCGAGGTTCGTGGCGATCGAGATCGGCCTGCCCCCGACCGTGTGCAGCACAGCTTCGAAGACGACCGCGCACGCGAGTGCGCCGACGACCAGCGCCGCGATCACGCCGTCCACCCAGATCGTCGGGCTGACATGCCCGGTGCGCTCGCGCATGAGCAGCATCAGTCCCGCGAACGCGAGCGGGTAGACGCCCAGGTAGCCGATGTCCGCCGGCGAGGGCACCGGCACGCTGCGCGCTCCGTGCAGGACCGTGGTGTAGTAGATCTCGCCGAGCGTCCACGAGAGCATCGCGGCGGCGATCAGCCACCATGCCACGCGCTCGGACCGGTGTCGTGCGGCGCGGGCGGCGCACAGGCCGACGAGCACCAGCAGCATGGCATCGTGCCCGAAGCGCCCCACGAGCGCGTCCAGGATCCCCACCGAGACCGCGAAGTGCACCCCGTAGGCCGCGAGCCATACTCCCAGGGCAACGAACACCGCTCTGAGAGCGGGCGACTTGCGGGGTTGGGGCATGGTTGAACCTTCGTACCTTTTGCCGCGCTCCTTGATCCCCGCCCGGCGCCGTCAACACTCGTTCAGCCCCGTGAAAAGGGCGCGGGAGCCCGATGTGGACAGACCGGGAAGGCGCTCTGGGCGCGAGGTCCCAGGCCTGGTTCAGGCGTCGGTGCGCGGATATGATCCCGCGGCCTGCCCTACCGCACGACGTCGGCAAGGCGGTCTCACCCGCAGATGCTCGTGCTCAACCTCTTCATCTATCCGGCCGTACTGGTCGTGCTGCTCGCCGGAGCGGGCCTGCTGGTCGACCGCGCGAGCGCCGGGCTCGTGCCCACACCGGTGCTTCTCAGCGTCGGGGCGGCGCTGCTGATCGGCGCGACGCAGCTCGTCGCATACATCCCCGCGATCGCACCGGCCTCGCCGTACGTCGTGCTCGCAGTGGCCCTGGCGGGCTTCGTCCTCGGCCGTCGCAGGGCGGCAGCGGTCGCGGGCGACGTCCGCTCCCGGCCGCTCTGCCTGCTCGTACCGCTGCTCGCATACCTGTGCGCGGTGGCGCCCGTCCTGCTCGCTGGCCGCGCGAGCTTCAGTGCATACCTGATCGTTTCCGACGCAGCGGTCCACATGATCGGCGCGGACTACCTGATCAGGCACGGCATGGACTTCTCGCACCTGGACCTCAGCAACTCCTACGGGCAGACGATCAACGCCTACTACAACATGCACTACCCGTCCGGAGCGGACACGCTGTTCGGGGCCAGCGCACGTCTGATCGCGCTGCCGCTGATCTGGGCATTCCAGCCGTTCAACGGCGTGATCCTCGCGCTCGCGACCGGCCCGGCGTGGCTGCTCGCCCGCAGGATGGGGCTGCGGGGTCTGCTGGCCGGCGCCGCGGCGCTGAGCGTCACGGTGCCCGCCCTCGTCTACGGCTTCGTGCTGATGTCCTCGGTGAAGGAGATCACAGCACTGACGATGATCCTCACGATGGCCGCGCTGTGCGTGGGGCACCGCCGGTGGCTCGACGCCCCGCCGCGGTCGGTGATCCCGCTCGCCGTGTGCCTCGCGGCAGGCTTCTCAGCGCTGGGCGCGGCATTCGGCGCGTGGGCGCTGACCGCGATCATCGTGCTCGGTTTCGTGGCCGCCGGCGAACTGCGCGCCGGGCGTATGCGCTGGGGGCACCTGGCCGCCGTGGCCGGCGTCGGTCTGCTCGTGACCGTCATCGCCGCCTGGCCGACGTGGGCCGGTGTTTCCGGCTCGGTGCAGGTCGCGCAGAACATCGCCTCGACCACCAACCGCGGCAACCTGACCTCGACCCTGCATCCGGCTCTGGTGTTCGGGATATGGCTTTGGGGCAGCTATCAGGAAGCACCGGCCGGCAGCGATCTGGTGTGGACACAGGCGCTGATCATCCTCACGGTCATCGCCGCGCTGATCGGCCTCGTGCACCTCGCGCGCGTACGCGCCTTCGCCCTGCTCGGGTGGCTCGCGCTGATGCTGCTCGTGTGGCTCATCGTGAGCGACTACGTCACCGCGTGGGCGGGAGCCAAGACGCTGATGCTCACATCGCCCGTGGTCGTTCTGCTCGCGTGGGGCGGCGTGGCGGGCCTGAGGGCATCACGGCTCCGCGTGCTGGCACCGGTGCTGGCAGTTGCGCTGACGGCGGCGGTCCTGGTCTCGGACGCCTATCAGTACAACAGCACGGAGCTCGCGCCGACGGCGCGATATGAAGAGCTCGGGTCGCTCAACGCGCGCTACTCCGGCGAGGGTCCGGCGATCTTCACGGACTTCGACGAATACTCCCTCTACCAGCTCAGGGACCTGGACATCGCCGGCCCCGACTTCCGCTACAGGCCTACGGACCTTCACGACATCACGACGGGGCACGGTCACTCGGTGGACCTCGAGCGCGCGCCGCCGAGCGAGCTGCTGGCGTACCCGCTGATCATCACCAGGCGCGATCCCCTCGCGCCGAGGCCGCCGTCGGCGTACACGATGGTCTGGCAGGGCCGCTACTACCAGGTGTGGCGCAGGCGGGACGGGGCGCCCGCCGCGCTCGCGGTGCTGAGCACCCAGCACGGCGCCGAGCCCGCCTGCCGGGCGATCAGGGCGATCGCCCGCACGGCGCCCGCCGGCTCGCGCCTGGTCGCCGCGCTGGCGCCGAGGTCGATCAGGGTCCACCTGGCGCTGTCGGCGGCGCCCGCCGGCTGGCAGTTCCAGCAGAACGGCCTGTCGATGACGGCCCCCGGGACGCTCCGCGCCCCGTTCTCGGTCCCCCGCGCCGGCGTCTGGGAGCTGTGGCTGCAGGGGCAGCTGATGGGGACCGTCGCGGTGGGCGTGGACGCAGCCGAGCTCACGCGGATCAGCGGACAGGTCGGCGGAGATGCCGCGGTCCCGGACATCGCGGGACCGTTCCATGTCCCGCTCTCCGCCGGCGGGCACACGCTGACGGTCAGAAGGATCCGGCGGCCGCTCGCGCCCGGCGACGGCGGGCTCGCGGTCCTCAGCGGCGCCTTCCTGGTCCCCTCGGGGCCGGCGGGTGAGCCCTCGCTCCTCTCGGTGGCGCCGGCGCGCTGGCGCACGCTGTGCAGGCGCCCGCTGCAGTGGGTGGAGGTCGTACCCGCGTGAGGAGCATCCACGCGGCGCCCGATGCGTGGGATAGTTGAACGGTGGACAGCGCCGTCCTCGTACTAGGGAAAGAGGGTGGCCTGGGAGATGCACTGCTCCAGGGGCTCGCCCACGCCGGCATCCCGGCCGTGCGAGCGCTCTCGCTCAGCGACACAGAGACGGCGGAGCTGCTGGCGCAGGACCGCTGGCGTGCGGTCGCGGTGGTCACCCGCGACGACGTGCTGGCGCTGCGGCTGACACTGCTCAGCGCGCACCTGCGGCCCGACCTGCCGCTGTGGGTGACGATCTTCGACAGGACCATCACGCGCGAGCTGCACCACGTGGTGCCGGCCGTGCACGTGATCTCCCCGCGGGCCTCGTCGCGGTGGACCTCGCGGATCACTGTCTCGCCGCGTTCGGTGGGAGCCACCCCGGCCGCCGGCACGGCGTGCGGCTGGTGGACGATGCGCTGCGGCTGCTCGTGCGGGCAGGCGCCGGGCTCCTGATCGCGCTCGCGATCGAGGCGGTCATCGGGATGATCGCCCTGCACGAGAACGTGTTCGATGCCCTGTACTTCAGTACGCGCACGGTCGCCACCGTCGCGGGCACCCCCGGTGCCGCGACGAGCCCAGACTGGTACAAGGCCGTCTCCGCCCTGGACACGATCGCGGCGCTGCTGCTGGTCGCCGTCCTGACGGCCGCGCTCGTGCGCCGTCTCAGCCGCCGCCGGCTGACGACGCTGTTCGGCCCGCTGGCGGCGCCCGCACGCCATCACGTGCTGCTCGTCGGCTTCGGGCAGGTGGGATTCCGCCTGGCCCAGGAGCTGAAAGGGCGCGGCATCGCGGTCCTCGGGGTCGAGAGCGACGCCGACGCGCCCTGCGTGAGGCTGGCCCGCGGCGCGGGGATACCGGTCGCAATCGGCAGGGGAGACGACCGCGAGACGCTGAGGCGGCTCGGCATCAGCCGGTGCGCCGCTGTCGCAGCGGTGACCTCGACGGACCTCGTCAACGTCGCAGTCGGGCTCGCCGCGAGCGACCTGGCGCCGCAGACCCCGCTCGTGATGCGCCTCGGCGACGGCGAGGTTGCTGCCGAGACCGACTCGCTGCTCCACCTCGGGCTCATCTGCGACGCCCACAAGATCGCCGCCGACACGCTGGTGCGCGGCATCGTCGAGCTCGGCGTTCCGGCCTGAGCCGCTCCGTGTCACGGACTGAGCGCGAACAGCGGCCAGCGGCCGGGCACACCCTTCAGCTCGTGCAGGCCGCGGTCCTCGAACCCGAAAGGGCCGCCGACGACGGTGCCGTAGACGGTGCCCGAGATCAGATCTCGCCGGGTCCCGCGACGCCGCTGACACGCGACGCGATATGCACCGCCATACCGCCGACGTCGTCGCCGATCAGCTCGCACTCGCCCGTGTGGATGCCGATCCGCATCTCGATGCCGAGCTCGTCGGCGCCTCGGCGCTGATCGCCTGCGCGCAGCGCAGCGCGCGCGAGGGCGGCCCGTCGAAGGTCGCAAGGAAGCCGTCCCCGACGGTCTTGACCTCGCGGCCGCCGAATCGCGTGAGCTGGGCGCGCACCTGGCGGTCGTGGTCGGCCAGCAGGTCGCGCCAGCGCCCGTCGCCGAGCCGCGCGGCGCGCGCCGTCGCGTCGACGATGTCGGTGAACATGACCGTCAGCAGCGCACGCGCGTGCTCGCCGCCCCGGCGCCCGCCGGTGAGGAAGCTCCTCGATCTCGTCGATGATCGCGTCGCTGTCGCCGACGAACGGGAACGAGTCGACGCCGTCGAGCTCCACATAGCGGGCGCCGGGAATGTGCTCGGCGAGATAGCGCGAGTGGCGCACGTCCCACGCCTGGTCGCCCGTCCTGTGCATGATCAGCGTCGGGACGCTGATCCGCGGCAAAGCCTCACGGACGTCCATGTCGGCAAGGCCGCTGGCCAGCGCACGCGCCTCCGCCGGGCTCGCAGCGAGACGCTGCATGCGGGCGAGCCATTCCGCCAGCGCGAGGTCATCCGCGACCGACGGCGCGACGATCCCGAGCGACCGGGCTATCGGTGCTGCCCCATGTGGTCGCGTTGCGTCTCGGTGAACTCCCTGCGTTCCTCGCGGGTCAGCGCCCAGTCGTAGTCGGGCGCCCAGCTTGTGCGGGCGACCGACGCGTACATGATGAGGGCGCCCACGCGTTCAGGGTGGTCGGCGGCCAGCGTCACGCCCGTCACGCCGCCCGTCGCGTAGGTGAACAGGGCAGCACGTTCGCTTCCGGCCGCGTCGAGCACCGCCAGCGCGTCGAGTGCGTCCTGCTCGATCGTCTGGTCGTCCGACAGACGGTCCGACAACCCTGAACCTCGTTTGTCGAACAGGATGACGCGGCTGAACACCGTCAGCGCCTCGAGGAAGCGCCGCACGGCGGGCGCCTCCCACAGCTGCTCGATCTGGGAGATCCAGCCGGGCAGGAACAGCAGGTCGAGCGGGCCGTCTCCCACGACCTGGTAGGCGAGGCTCACGTCCCCGCTGCGCGCGTAGCGTGTGACTGGTACCGCCATCAGGATTCGATCAGGTCCCGGAACGCCGCGGCCGGCTCGACCATCGCGCCCGCGGCATACGCGCGGTCTGCCAGGAAGTGATCGGATGTCACGACGCGGACGGCCCCGGGCTCGGGGTCGGCGATGAGCACGCGGATGATCTCGTCGTCCGCTGAGTCCCGGCGCGGCTTGGGCGCGTGCCCCACCGTGATCACCGTCGATCGTATCGGCGGTCTGGGGGGCTGCTCGAAGATGACGGTGACGTCCGCGCCGCTCACCGCCGCCCAGCGCTCGAGCATGTCGACGAGCCTGACCATCGCGGCATGCCGGTCACGCCACCACGCATCCGGGCGGGTGCCTATCACGTTCATGCCGTCGACTAGCCAGCGCACAGCCTGCAAGCCTACGACCTGACGGCCACGTCGCACGGGCTGCGGGCACGGCCGCCGCCGTTCGTGCTGGAGTTCGGCTGCACATGAGACTCGAGGGCATCCAGACCGGCGACATCGTCGAGGTCGATCACAAAGGCCGGCGCTTTCACGCGATCGTCACCGGGCAGGCGCCCGGAGGGCTCGCGCTGCAGCCGACGGACCGCCGCGTCAACTTCTACAGCTGCCGCAGCCGGGAGGTCGTCGGACACTGGGCCAAGCGCGGGCGCCCCCGTACGACGGCCGAGCCGCTGCTGCCCTCGCCGCGCCAGCTCGAGATGGATCTCGGTGGGGAGCGGGAGGTTCCCGAGGCCTGAGCCGTGCGCCTCAGCCGCCGCGCGCGTGCCGGGAGGCCTCGAGCAGGCGATCATCGCCCCAGAAATGCTCGCCGCCGACGATCACGGTGGGCACCCCGAAGACCCCGACTGCGCTGGCTCCGTCGGTGACCTCGCGCAGCCGGCTCTTCACGGCCGGGTCCTCGATGCCCTCCGCGAGGATTGTCCCATCCATCCCGCAGCGACGGCCGGCCTCGAGCAGGCTCTCCGCCTCGGCGAGGTCGGCACCCTCGAGGAACGCGAGGCGCATCGCGCTCAGCGCGTACTGCTTCAGCAGGCCCTGCATGCCGGCGAACGTCATCGCCCGTGCCACAGGGACATCGTTGGTCGGCCAGGGATCGGGCCAGACGATCGGCCCGAGGCCGTGCTCGCTCGCTCGCTGCTCGCAGTCGGCGATCCCGCGCGTGCGCTCATCGGTCAGGCCCCACGACCTCCGTCCAGCGGCTTTGAAGATGAACGCGGCCGTCACGGGAAGCCACTCGGCGCCGGGCAGCAGGGTCCCGATCCGCTCCGCGCTCAGCCACGAATACGGCGACATCGCGGCGAAGTAGAAGACCGCCTTTGCGTCGGGCATGGGCGAATCATCGCGCAACGCCGGCAGCGAGGCGATGGCTGTGGCGGACGCGGGCGCGCCTTGTGGATAGGGTCCAGGGAATGAGCGAGCGCGTGCTCATCCTTTCGTGGGAGTACCCACCCGTCATCGAGGGGGGTCTGGCTCGCCACGTGCGCAAGCTCGCCGAGGGCCTCACGCGCCAGGGAGTGACGGTCGACGTTCTCACAAGGGGCACCGCCCAGACGCCCGACGCGCTCTTCAGCGCACCGCAGGAGTGCGGGGGCGTCAACGTCCACCGCGTCCGGGAGCCGAGCTGGCCGCGTGACCTGAACCGCTTCGTCGCGTGGGTCGAGAGGATGAACGAGGACATGCTGGCGGCCGGAGAGGCACTTCTGGCCGAGAACAGATACGACCTGATCCACGGCCACGACTGGCTCGTCGCACAGGCATCGGCAGCCCTGGCCGAGCGATTCGGGGTTCCCTACGTCACGACGATCCACGCAACCGAGCACGGCCGCCATCAGGGCTGGGTCGCGGACGAGCCGCAGGCTCACATACACGCAGTCGAGCGCTGGATGGCCAACCGCGCTGACGCCGTGATCGTCTGCTCCTACTACATGCGGGGCCACGTCGCCGACATCTTCGACATCGACGAGTCGCGGGTCGTGGTGATCCCGAACGGAGTCGATCCGAGCGAACTGCGCCCGAGCGGCGACCTGCAGGCCCTGCGCCGGGAGTTCGCCGAGCCCGAGGAGAAGCTCGTGCTGCTCGTTGGGCGGCTCGTCTACGAGAAGGGCTTCCAGCTCGCCCTCGACGCGCTCCCGGAGGTGATCGCGAACGTCGGCAACGTCCGCTTCCTGGTGGCCGGCAGCGGCACGCACGAGGCGGAGCTGAAGGCGCAGGCAGAGCGCCTGGAACTGACGTCCCACGGCACGTTCCTGGGCTGGATCGGCGACGACGTCCTGCACTCGCTCTACCGGATCGCCGACCTTTGCGTGGTGCCGTCCATCTACGAGCCGTTCGGGCTCGTGGCGCTCGAGGCGATGGCCTCCGGATGCCCGTGCATAGTCGCCGACACCGGCGGCCTGCGGGAGGTCGTGCCGGTCGGCGAGCGCGTGGGGCTTCGCTTCAACGGCGGCGACGCCCAGCACCTCGGGGTGATGATCGAACGCCTGCTGGTAGACGACGAGCTCCGCGACCGGCTGGTCGCCGAGGCCTCCGAGCACGTCCTGAGCTTCGACTGGGACGACATCGCCGCGCGCACGAGGGGAATCTACGATCAGTTCGGCCGCCCGGCCGCACCGGAAGGAGCATCACGGGGATGACGCAGACGCTGGCGAGCATGATGCAGGACGACTTTCCGCTCACGCTCAACCACATACGGCGCCGCATGCGCGGCTGCAACGTCGGCGCGGAGGTCGTGACACTCCTCGACGACGGCTCGGTGGCGCGGGCATCGCACGCCGAGGTATCCGACAGGGTCGACCGCCTCGGCAGGGCCCTCACCCGCCTCGGCGTGGGTCCCGGCGAGCGCGTTGGAACATTCGCCTGGAACAACCAGCGCCACTTCGAGCTCTACATGGCCGTCCCGTGCTCGGGTGCGGTCCTGCACACGCTCAACATCCGGCTCTTCGAGGAGCAGCTCACCTACATCATCAACCACGCCGAGGACCGCGTGATATTCGTCGACGACTCGCTCGTGCCGGTGCTCGAGCAGCTCCTGCCGTCGCTGGGCGCAGTCAGGCACTACGTCGTGATGGGCGACGGCGACACCGGGTCGCTGCCTGATGCCATCCGCTACGAGGAGCTGCTCGACGACGCAGGTCCGGGCGCCTTCGACTTCCCGGAGGTGGACGAGCGCCAGGCGGCCGCCCTCTGCTACACGAGCGGAACGACCGGTAACCCGAAGGGCGTCCTTTACTCCCACCGCTCGATGCAGCCTGCACTCGACCGCCACGCTGATGACCGACGCGAACGGTCTCTCGCGCGCGGACCGCGTGCTGGCGGTGGTGCCCATGTTCCATGCCAACGCGTGGGGCCTGCCGTACGGCGCCGCGCTCGCCGGAGCCGACCTGATCCTCCCGGACAGGTTCCTCGGCGCCGAGCCCCTCGCGAAGCTGATCGCAGCCGAGCGCCCCACCCAGCTCGGCTGCGTCCCGACGATCTTCGCCGACCTTCTGCGCTACGCGGACGAGCACCCCGAGGTCGACCTCTCCTCGCTGACGAATGCGGCCTGTGGAGGCTCGGCGGTGCCACGGCAGCTGATGAAGGACTTCCACGACCGCCACAACGTCGGCATTTACCAGGCATGGGGGATGACCGAGACCAGTCCGATCGCGACCTACTCGCGCCCCGAGGAGGACGAACACGACGAGGCGCACTGGGATGCGCGTGCCCGCCAGGGCCGGCCGCTGCCGTGGGTGGAGCTCCGGCTCGTCGGCGACGACGGAACCGAGGTGCCGTGGGACGGCGAGTCGACGGGCGAGATCGAGGTCCGGGGGCCGTGGGTCGCCGCCGGCTACTACCTCGAGGGTGCTCAGGAGGACAAGTTCGACGACGGCTGGCTGCGCACCGGGGACATCGCATCCGTCGATTCGAACGCCTCGGTCCAGATCACGGACCGCTCGAAGGACGTCATCAAGTCCGGGGGCGAGTGGATCTCCTCCGTCGAGCTCGAGAACGAGCTGATGTCCCACCCCGACGTCATCGAGGCGGCGGTGATCGCCAAGCCCGACGAGCGCTGGGCAGAGCGGCCTCTGTGCTGCGTGGTGCTGCGCGAAGGGTCGGACGCCACACCGCAGGACCTCGTCGAGCACCTGCGGGGGAGGGTCGCGAAATGGTGGCTTCCGGACGAGTTCGCGTTCATCGACGCGGTCCCCAAGACGAGCGTCGGAAAGTTCGACAAGAAGGTCCTGCGAGCCCGGCTGGCCGACGGCGAGCTGGACCGCCGCGTCGCGGCCGGCTGAGCTCATCGCCGGCCTCCACCGCGGGAAACTGTGCATGCGTGGTTTCGCTGCGACCGCGATCGGTGATAGACATAACATTCAATGGAAGGCGTTCGACGGTGTGCGGCGAACCAAATACGGTGCGTGACGGCCAAAACCTGCCGTGGAACGCAAGGAAATCGCGGGCCCCGCGGGGGTTCGCTTGCTCAACACACGATCAGCGGGAGGTTGGCATGACTCGGACCGACGTGATGGCCTCGAGCAGGCCAGGAACAGGCTCAGCGGCAAAGAACGATGCGCTCGCCATGCGCGCGGCGCGCAGACTGACGCTGCTGACGGTGCTTGCGATCGTGGCACTCGGTCTCCTTGCGCCCACGGGCGCGCTGGCCGCCGGAACCAGCACAGAAGCGACATCCGGCTACAACCAGGAACCTTCGAAACCGAGCACGGGTACCTCGCCGTCGAAAGAAACCACAACACCTTCGACGACGACGACCACCACCACCCCCGCCACGACGACCACTGCGCCGACGACGGAAACAGCCAAAACACTGCCGTTCACGGGCTTTGATCTGCGCTGGAGCCTGGCGATCGGCGTGCTGCTGATGGCCGCCGGCGGGTCGATCATCGTCGTGCAGCGCCGCCGCGGTTCCGGACGCGGCTGAGAATTCGCTCTCCCGGCATCGCCGGGTCGCAGCGAGCCGGACGATCTTCTCGCGCTGAGCCCTGGGCCTCCGTCGCAGTGGCGGCCCAGGGAGAGCGCGGATCGGTCCGCGGGCGCGCTAGTATTGTGCACATGACCAGTGAGCAAACCCACGGAGGTGGGTTCTTCTCGTTTCCGGACCCCGTGAATGAGGTCTCGGCTCGCCTCGTGGCCGGAGGTGTCGTCATCATGAGCCTCGCGACGATCGCCCTGGACCTTCCGTGGATGACCGCCGTGATCGCCTACGGGTTCGTCGCCCGCGTGCTCACAGGGCCGACGATGAGCCCCCTCGGGCAACTCGTGACGCGCGTCATCACGCCGCGCCTGCCGTTCGCGTCGAAGCCCGTGCCCGGACCTCCCAAGCGTTTCGCGCAGGGGATAGGCGTCGTGTTCTCGCTGACCGCCGCCGTGCTGGCGCTCGGCTTCGGTGACACACAGGCCGCATACATCGTGCTCGCGCTGCTCGTGGTCGCCGCCACGCTCGAGTCGGTGTTCGCGCTGTGCCTCGGCTGCAAGGCGTTCGCCGTGCTCATGCGACTCGGGGTCATCCCCGAGGAGGTCTGCGAGCGCTGCAACAACATCGGCATGGGCCTGCGCGGCACCCCCTAGATCCGCGCTCGGGCCCGCCTTGCCGGTCAGCGGCGCCTGCGGCCGGAGACGAGCGAGACCTCCACGGGCCCGCCGGCAGGGTCGACCAGCGCGCTCCATGACCCTCGCACGCGTGCCGAGCGTCCCGGCCCCACACGCGCCACGCGGCTGGAGGCGATCAGGCGACCGTCCTGGCGGACCGCGAGCCGCGCGTCGGTTATCTCCTGGCTGGCACGCAGCAGGCACCGTGATCGGCCCGAACGGTCCCCGGCGGTGATCCTGTTCGGAGAGACCCAGCTGAGGGGTGCCGAGCAGCCCACCGGTATCGCCGCCGCGGGCCAGATATCTCCGGCGAGATACGCGATCACCGAGCGTGCGACCCTGCGCCCGCTCAGCGCGGCGAAGTCGGCGGGCTCGGCGCCGTGCAGCACGTTGCCCGCAGCGAACAGCCCGCGCGTGCTCGTCCTGCCCAGCCGGTCGACCGACGGCCCCATCGTCGCCGCGGTCCAGCTCGGCACCGGCGAGCACGGCGAGCTCATGCTCGGGTATCCAGTCGGCGCTCAGGACCAGCACGTCGCAGCTGATCGTCTCGCTCTTTCCGCTCGCGAGATCGGTCACCTGCACGGACCGGAGCCGCTCATCGCCGCGGATGTCGCTCAGCGACGTGGAGGTGAGCAGGCGGGTGCGGTGCAGCACCCCGGCACCCGCGCGGACCGCCGCGAACGACTGATGGCGCGGGAGCTCGGTGGTCATCGCGATCGCGCGCGCGCCGCCGTGGCGAAGCGTCATGAGCGCGGAGAACGAGACATGCTCAGCACCCACGACGACCGCGCGCGAGCCGACGCGCTCGTGTGCGCCGTGGACGAGCTGCTGGAGGGTCCCCGTGTTCATCACCCCGCGCATGGGCCTGGAGCCGGGGATCAGCCGCGCAGATCGCGGCCGCTCCCGGCAGCCCGTCGCGAGCACCACCGCTCGGGCCTGCAGCTCCCTCCTGCCGCCCGGTCCGGTGAGCTGGAGCGTGCCCGGCCCGGCCCAGCCCGTCACCTGGGTCCCGAGCACGAGCTGCGCTCCGGCCCGCTCGGCTGTTCGCGCCCACCTCGCCGCGTAGCGGGGACCGCTCATCAGCCGGTGCATGTCCCGCGCGCCGAAGCCCTGATGTCCGCAGTGCCTCGGGATCCCGCCCGCGTCGGTCTCCCGCTCGACCACGAGGACCGAGCCCGCGCCGAGCGCCATCAGCTCGCTCGCTGCGGCCAGGCCGGCGGGTCCACCCCCGATCACGGCGACGTCGACGCGCTCGCTCACAGCGCTCGCGACCCCAGAGCGCCTGCGGCGGCCTCGCTCTCGACCTCGAGCGCACGCGACACCTTCGCGCCGCAGTAGAAGCCCTGGCAGCGTCCCATCAGCACCCGCGTGCGCCGGCGCAGCGCATCGAGGTCGGCAGGGGGAAGGGGGCTGCGGGCAGCGTCGCGGACCTCCCCGCGGGTGACCCGCTCGCAGAAGCACAGGACCTCGCCATAGGCGGGGTCGCGCTCGATCAGCTCGCTTTCGCGGTAGGGCCGCGGCGCCGCCTCGCCGATGTTGGGCATCCTCAGCGGCGCCAGACCGGCACGCTTCTCGCGCATCACGAGCCCGCCGTCTCGCATGCCCTCGCGCACCCACTCGGCGATCGCCATCGCCGCGCTCAGGCCCGTCGAGCGGATCGCGCCCGCGCAGACGTAGGACGCGTCCGCATGCACCCGGAGCTGGTAGTCGGCGTGCTCGCACGCCGCCCGCAGGCCGGCATAGACGGCGGTCACCTCGTTCTGCAGGAGATCCGGCATCAGGCGGGCTCCCTGCTCGCGCAGCGTGTTGATGCCCGCGGCCGTGCAGGCGCGCTCGCGCTTGTCATGGACGTCCTCGGCGGTCGGGCCGAGCATGACGTTCCCGAACACCGTCGGGGCGATCAGGACGCCCTTCGTGGTTGCGGTGGGGACCGGCAGCAGCACGTGCGAGAGCAGCGGACGGCTTAGCTTGTCGAAGACGATCAGCTCGCCCCGCCGCGGGGTGATCGTGAAACCGTCGAACCCGGCGAGCCTGTGAATCTCGTCGGAGTAGAGGCCGGCGGCGTTGACGACCCAGCGCGCCCGGAGCGAGCCTCGTGAGGTTCGCAGCGTCCAGATGCCGTCGCCCCGCTGAAGGCCGTCGACCTTCTCGCCCCTGCGCACAAGCGCGCCCGAGAGGCGTGCCTGGGTGGCCCACGCCAGCGGCGCCGTCCACGGGCAGATGATGAACTCGTCGGGGATGTGAAGGGCGCCGAGCGCACCCGCGCCGAGGTGCGGCTCGCGGCGGTACAGCTCGGCCGGGGTGATATCCGCGATGTGCGTGTAGCCGTTCGCGGACGCGTTCGCCCGGATCGCGGGCAGGCGCTCGAGCTGCTCCCCATCCCAGGCGATGAGCAGCGCGCCGGTCCGCTCCAGCGGGATTCCGACCTCGAGCGCGTAGTCCTCGAGCAGGTCATGCCCGCGTGCGACCAGGCCCGCCTCCAGCGTCCCCGGTTTCGCGTCGAAGCCGGTGTGAAGGATCGCGGTGTTCGCCTTGCTCGTGCCCGCGCCGACATCTCCCCCGTCGAGCAGCGCGATCGTGAGCTCGTAGCGGGACAGCTCGCGCGCTATCGCCGCTCCGACGTCCCCGGCTCCGATGACCGCGACGTCGAACTCGGCGCTCATCGCTCGTGAAAGCCGATCAGAGCGCGTGCCGCAGCCGAGTGGATCTCGATCAGCTCGGCGGCCTGCTGCGCACCCATCCGTGGCTCGAACACAGCCGCGGGCCGCCAGTCGCCGACGGCGTCCTGCGGCGATGATGCGCCCGACGCGCCGAGCCTTGCCAGCGCTGCGATGCCGAGCGCTGTGGCGTCAGGGGAGGGGTAGAGCTCGACTGGCGCCTGGAGCAGGTCCGCCTGCGCCTGCAGCAGCGCCCGCGAGCGGGAGAGGCCGCCGTCGACCCGCAGCGCAGGCACAGGGCCGCCGGCGTCGGTGCTCATCGCGCCCACGAGGATCGTCACCTGCGCCGCTATTCCCCAGACGAGCGCCCGCACGAGATCGCGCCGGCTGCTGGCGAGTGACAGCCCGAGCCAGCCGCCTCGAGCCTGCGGAGCCCAGTGCGGGGCACCCAGCCCGGCCAGTGCGGGCACGAACACCGGGGAGTCATTCGACGGAGGGACGGGACCGCACAGCTCGTCGAGCTGGTGGGCGCCCTGCAGCATGCCGATCTGCTCGAGCCATGTGACGGCGGACGCGGCCGTGTAGACCTGCCCGTCCAGGCAATAGGTGGTTCTGTCCCCGAGCATCCATGCGACGCACGCGGCCAGGCGCGAGGCCGAGCGCGGCGCGGCTCGAGCCCGCGTTCGCAAGGACGAAGGCGCCCGTGCCGTAGGTGCACTTCGCGGTGCCAGGCTCGAAGCAGGACTCGGCGAACAGGGCTGCCTGCTGGTCGACCGCCAGGCCGCTCACCGGCAGCCTGGGCCCGAACGCGTCGGTCTCGCCGACCTCGGCGTCGCAGCTCACGATCTCCGGCTGGAGCTCGGGCTGCAGCCCGAAGATGTCGCACGCCTCAGGCGAGCGCTCCACGCTCTGCAGGTCGAGCAGCATCGTGCGCGACGCTGTCGCCGCGTCGGTGACGAAGGCGCCGGTGAGGCGCGAGGTGACCCAGGAGTCCACGGTCGTGATCACCCCCTCGGGGCCGTCCCTGCGTCTGAGCCAGGCCATCTTCGGGGCGGCGAAGTAGGGGTCTAGGGGCAGGCCCGTGATCTCCAGCAGGCGGTCGGCGTGCTCCTGCAGCTCCACGGTGACATCGACTGCCCGGCGGTCCTGCCAGCTGATCGCGTTTCCGAGCGGCTCCCCCGAGGCAACATCCCATCGCAGGACCGTCTCACCCTGGTTGCCGAGCCCGACCGCCGACACCGGGACCCCCGCGTCCGATAGCGCGGAGCGGCCCGCGGCGATGACGGAATCGAGCAGCGCCGCCGCGTCCTGTTCCACCGCGCCGCCGGGACCGGCGAGCGTCGTGAGGGAGGATCGTCCCGTTCCGAGCACCTCGCCGCCGGGCCCCACGACGAGCGCCGTGGTGGAGGATGTTCCCTGGTCGATTGCGAGGATGTTCACGGGCTGAGGAGCGGGGGCAGCATAGCGCCGGAGCTCGCTAAAGGCGCGCCCGCGGCCCGCACTCGTCGGCTACGTCAGGCCGGGGTGCGCGAGCCGCGCAGGAAGCGGCCGATCGCGTCGGCGACGAGCGCGTCGACCTGATCGGTGTCCACGATCCCGCCCGTCACGAGCGCGGCGATCCCCTGGATGGTCGCGAAGAGCACGAGGCCTACCCGCTCGGGCTCGCCGGGCTCAAGGACACCCTCGCTCTGACCCTGGCCGATGAGATCAAGGATGACCGAGAACGCCCGCTCGGCGGCCTCGTTCAGCTCGCCGGATTGATCCTGGTGCTTGCCGGCGAACATCAGCTCGAGCAGAGCGGCATCGTGTGTCGCGAAGTGAACATACGCGGCCGCCGTCTTCTCCAGGCGCTCCTGGAAGTCTTCGCCGACGCAGTCAACCGATGCCCGCAGATCGGCTCCGAGGCGCACGAACCCCTGCTCGGCGAGCGCGTCGAGCAGAGCCTGGCGATCGGGGAAGTGACGTCGCGGAGCGCCGTGGCTGACCCCGACCTCGCGAGCGAGCTCGCGCAGTGACAGCGCCTGCGCGCCACGCTCGCGCACGGTGCTTTCCGCCTGGGCGAGAAGCGCAGCCCGGAGATTGCCGTGGTGGTATGGCCGGTCCGTCACAGCTCCGAGCTTACCCTAGAAAGTTGTCGTTGACATCATTGTTGTCATCAGCTACATTGCTGCCCATGACTACCTCGAGCAGCATTCCACCCCTGCCTGACATGGATGGCCGCACCGTGATCATCACCGGAGCCAACAGCGGGATCGGCCGCGCCGCGGCGAGCGCCCTCGCCTCCGCCGGCGCACGTGTCGTCATCGCGGTGCGCACACCTGAGAAGGGTCAGGCGGCCGCCGCGGCGATGCGCGGGGACACAGAGGTTCGACGACTGGACCTCGCCGATCTCTCTTCGGTCCGCGAGTTCGCCTCAGGCTGGGAGGGAGAGATAGACCTCCTCATCAACAACGCGGGGGTGATGGTCCCGCCGTTGACAAGGACCGCAGACGGATTCGAGCTCCAGATCGGGACCAACCACCTGGGCCACTTCGCGCTCACCAACCTGCTCCTCGAGAACGTCACCGGACGCGTAGTGACCGTCTCCTCAAGCGCCCACAAATTCGGCACGATCGACTTCGACGACCTGAACTGGGAGCGCAGGCGCTACAGGGCATGGCGCGCCTACGGTCAGTCGAAGCTCGCGAACCTGCTGTTCACCTCAGAGCTGCAGCGCCGGCTCACCGCCGCAGGCTCATCGGTCCTCGCCGAGGCGGCCCACCCCGGCTATGCCTCGACGAACCTGCAGTTCCACAGCGGGAGCCGTGTCTTCGACGCCCTCGGCTGGGTCGGGAACCGTCTCATCGCGCAGGACGAGGCCGGCGGCGCACTGCCGACGCTCTACGCCGCGACCGCCGACATACCCGGCGACAGCTTTGCCGGCCCCGGGGGTTTCATGGAACAGCGCGGGCCCGCCAAGCTCGTCGGGCGCAGCGCGGCGGCGAAGGACACGGAGGTTGCGAGGAGGCTCTGGGAGGTATCCGAGCAGCTGACGGGCGTCGGTTTCCCATTGACGACGACGGCCGCCGCGTAGCCGCGCTCACTCCACCAGGCAGGTGTCCTCGTCGCTGTAGGCAGGCGAGCAGGCGCAGAGGATCCGCAGGGGCTCTGCGCCGATGTTGAAGATCTTGTGGCGGGCGCCCGGCGGGATCAGCGCACAGTCGCCCACGCCCATCAGGCGCTCCTCGCCGTCGATGGTCAGCCGGCCCTGGCCGGCGGTGACCAGGTAGAGCTCCTCGCTCAGGCGGTGGTAGTGCGCGGTGGTCGCGCCGCCGACGGGGATCGTCGCCTCGGCGAGGCTCTGATTCTGCGCCGGCGCCGACACCCGCCCGGCCCACTCCCGGATCTCGGAGCCGTCGAGGGTGACGAACGGCTCGATCTGGTCATAGGAACGGACGTGCATTGCACCTGAGAGGGTAGAGGACGCGTTCGCGGCCGCGAACGAAATGTGGGGGAGCGGCCTCGTCCCCGCGGGGCTCGTGACGGCGTCAGCCTCGGCGACGGCGGACGCGCGAGGGGCCCGGGACCGTCGGCTGAATACGGCGCGGCATGTCGATCTCCGGGTTCCCCGTTCGTCCAAGCCTCGAACGGCAACGTGCCGATGTGACCACGACGTCAGGAGCGAAGATGAGCGCCTCGTCCACCGAGGGAATCAAGATCGTGCTGCACCCGGTCTCAGACCTGAAGGCTGCCAAGTCGTTCTACACCGCGCTGCTCGGGACGCCTCCACAGGCCGACTCGCCCTACTACGTCGGCTTCGATGCCGCGGGACAGCACATCGGTCTGCTGCCCGCCGGCGGACCGCAGGGCATGACCTCGCCCGTCGCCTACTGGCAGGTGCCCGACATCGAGGCCAAGCTCGCCGAGGTCATCGCTGCGGGTGCAGCCGTGAAGGAGCCGGTGCGGGACGTCGGGGGAGGCCGACTGGTGGCGAGCTTCAGCGACCCGGACGGCAATGTGCTCGGCTTGCTCCAGGACGCCTGAGTGCGCTCGCCCGTCGAATCAGGCGGCCGCTCTCCAAGCGTGTGATGGTTATCGGTTGGCCCGTGCGAGGACCGTGTTCAGCACGCGGGCTGCGGTGGCCAGATCCTCGGCGTCCAGGTCTCCCCAGAGTCGTTGAGTGATGTCGACGTCGCTGAACCACCCGAGACGTCCGCGGCGCGTTCCGCGCTGGGATAATCGCTGCGTGACCGCCTCGCAGGCAACGGCGATTGTCAACGCCAGGGTCTTTGACGGCGACCGGCTGCGGGACTGGACGTCAGTCCGGTTCGCCGATGGCGTCGTCACCGAGTGCGCGGCCGGTTCCTCGGCTCAAGACGGCGACGAGGTGGTCGACGCAGAGGGCGCCATGGTCCTGCCGGGGCTGATCGACTCGCACGTGCACCTCCTTCCCGGCGCCTTATCGCAGGCGCTGGTGTTCGGCGTGACCACTGTGCTGGACATGTTCAGCATGCCCGACGTTGTGGCCGTCGCCAGGCAACAGGCCGGGAGAAGGTCGGACGTCGCTGACGTGCGTTCAGTGGGAATCGGAGCGACCGCGCCCGGCGGGCATCCCTCGATGATGTACCCCCGCTTCCCAACGTTGACCGGCCCGGAGCAGGCCGAGCAGTTCGTCGCGGGCCGCGTCGCCGAAGGCTCGGACTACTTGAAGGTCTTCTCTGGGAGATCCGGTCGGTGGCCGTCCTTGGACCCGGACACGATCACGGCGCTGACAACGGCAGCGCACAGTCGCGGCCTCGTGGTCGTCGCGCACGTCAGCTCCGTCGCCGGGGTGCACGAGGTCGTGTCCGCTGGAGTTGACGTCGTCGCTCATGTGCCGGTGGACGGCGAGCTGGAGGAGGCACTGGCTCACCGAATCGCTGAGGCGGGGATCGTAGTCGGCCCGACGCTGGCCACCATCGAGAACGTCCTGGGCGAACCGGGCGGGGCCGCTGTGGCCGGCGACCCGCGGATCGCCGGGATCTTGCAGGACGAATGGGCGCGGCGGCTGACCTCTGGCGCGGCAGCACCCGGACAGCGAATGCCTCCCTATTCCCGCGCCGAGGAGAACGTGGGCCGCCTCCTCAACGCGGGCGTCACCATCCTGGCGGGCACCGACGCCCCGAACCCCGGCACGGTGTTCGGGGCAAGCCTGCACCGCGAGCTGGAGTTACTCGTCCGCTGCGGCCTGACGCCCGCCCAGGCGCTGACCGCCGCTACCGCCGCCGCGGCGGGTGCGTTCAACCTCGCTGACCGCGGGCGAATCGCCCCGGGCCAGCGCGCGGACTTGGTGCTCGTGTCCGGCGACCCGTTGAGCGACATCACCGCAACCCGAGCCATCGCGCGGATCTGGCGGGCAGGAGTCCTATGTGGCCGACGTGCGCCCGTTGCCAGCACGCCCGAAACGCAAGAAGTTGACGCGTTCTACGCCCGGATCGCCGAGGCCGTGGCTGGCGTGCGTGAACGTCGGTCAGGCCGCGACCCCACTGAGACCGGCTAACCCACACCCAGCGACGAGAGGCTCGGCGGTATCCGCCGGCAAGCGGATGGGACTGCAGCACACCCGATTCAGAATCAGCCGTTTCGGCCGATGTCCTCGGGGTAGAGCTCGCCGAACGGCTCTCCGTCAAGGTCCTGAAGCCCCCGACGAACACGTTCGCGAGGTCTTCGGTGTTGGCCAGGTCATTGTCGAGGCTCTTGCGGCGAAGTATCTCGGACCACTGAGTTTGGGGGCTCTAACCAGAACCTGTGCCGGCTCGGTTCTATTTCTCCCAGGACTGGTGCCGGGCGGGTCGCCGGGTAAACACTGAAGTCGCGGCCACCCCGCACGGCTATGTTGCTCCGACAATGCAGCACGCGATCAAACGTTGGATGTACGAAGGCGGACGCCCGAACCGCCTGGCCGCGTTTCTGAACGGCATCTGGGGATGGGTCGGTTCGCTCGGACTCGGGGGAAGCCGCGTGAATACTCTCCAGGTGCGGGGCCGTCGCACGCGTCGCCTCACCTCGATTCCGGTTGTGATCGCCGACTACGAGGGCGAGCGATATGTCGTCGCGATGCTCGGCGAGGGTGCGAACTGGGTGGCCAACGTACGCGCTGCTGGCGGGCAATCGGCCTTGCGTCACGGCAACCGTGAGACGGTGCACCTAGAGGAAGTCGATGCTGGGGCTCGTGCTCCCATCCTCCGGCGCTACTTGGAGGTGGCGCCCGGTGCCCGAGCACACATACCCGTCGATCAGAGAGCCCCTCTGGCGGAGTTTGAGCAGATCGCGTCGCAGTACCCCGTCTTCCATGTTCGAGTCGATCGCTAGGCCGTAGATCGTTTGCACGGTGGGTGGGCGCCAGCGGGAGCCGCGGCTCCAGGAAATCGCGCGGCGCGAAGGCGCAACCATCCCGGCGGGCTAACGCTTCCGGTGTGACGCAAGCGTCGGCTACGAAAATGCGCCCGAGTGGACCCGAACCACCAAGGGAAATTTCCCCACAAGGCCCTCAACCTCGGACAGAACCTGAAGCTGCGTCCGCCGGGTCCAGGTCGTCCATAACGACAAGAAAATCGAGCATACGATCGCACCGGACGATCTGGACGTTCTCAACGCGTTCTCACGGAACCGCAGTGCCGGCTCGGCCCGACGTTCGGGCGGCCCGGCACGCGGCCGTGGCCATCCGGACCGGTTCGGCGACGGCGCTATGCCGACCCTCGGTTGCGCGCCGCTGCGCGAGCTAGCAGACGCGCAGGTCCTCGACCGCGCAGGGCAACTCGCGGTGAAGGATCTCAGGGTCGCCGGTAAGCAGGGTCGCGCCGTGGCGCTTAGCGGTAGCAATCGCAAAGCAGTCGGCGAGCGCGATCGGCATGGCTGACTTCAGGCGGGCTGTCTCGATCATGAGCGATGTTCCGGGTAGATCGAGCGCGAAGGCTTTGCGTATTCCCGCGAGGACAGTGTCGGCCTCGCCGCGGCCGTGGTCGCGCTCGACTCGGTAGTAGACCTCGACTGCGTTTACCCAGCTCATCAGCGGACGGTCTCTCAGCACCTGCTCTAGGCGGTCCATCGCCGGCTGTTCGCCATCGAGCCAGGCGAGAACTGCCCACGAGTCGAGGCAGACGGTCAACGCGGCTCGTGCGAGCGGTCATCGAGGAGCCGCGCGGCCATGCCACTGTGCGCGAACCGTCCGCCCATCTCATCGCTGGTGTCCGCAGCCCTGATGCTCACGCCGCTCCCGTCCCATGCGAACTCGACGTCCGCTCCGGGCACCAGCCCTGCGCGCTCGCGCAGATCCTTCGGAATGACGACCTGGCCCTTCGCCCCAACACGATGAGTCATACCGAACCAGTATAACAACCGGGAGGGTGTGCTCGATGTGAGCGTTCTGATCGGGCTGCGTGCTGCCGGGCCGGTGATAGACTAAGTTCATGACTAAGTCTGTTGGCGTTCATGAAGCCAAGACGCACCTCTCCAGGCTGTTGGAGCGCGTCTCGGCTGGCGAGGAGATCACCATCACACGCCGCGGCGAAGACGTGGCGCGGCTTGTCCCGGCGCCGGCCGCTCAGGCGCGACGCATCGGGGTGGATGTGGGGCGCTTCGAGGTCTCGGATGACTTCGATGCGCCTCTGCCGCCCGAGGTGCTAGGCGCGTTTGATGCATGAAGCTACTGCTCGACACCCATGTCTTCCTCTGGCTCCAGACGGCGCCTGAGCGTCTGGGGGAGCACGCCGCCCTGGTGACGGACGTGAGTAACGAGCTCGTGGTCTCTGCCGCGAGCTCGTGGGAGATAGCGATCAAGCACGAGATTGGAAGGCTTCAGCTTCCGGAAGCACCGGCCCGATACGTGCCCAGTCGCATCCGGATGATTGGCGCGCGAGCCCTACCGATCGAGCACTCGCACGCGCTCGCGGTCGCGACGCTCCCGCCGTTGCATCGCGATCCGTTCGACCGGATGCTCGTCGCACAGGCTCAGCTGGAAGGGCTGACGTTGCTGACGGCAGATGAGGCCGTCGCGCGCTACCCGGTGGCATCACTGCTCATCTGAGCACACGCGGCCGAGTGCTGATCGCCCGCGTGTTGGGGGAGGCACATGCCGCCGCCGAGAAGCTCACCGGTCGCCCCCGTCCCGCGGGATTCGATCAGCAGCCGCCTGTCGACCGGTGCGCGGCGGCCTGCGCCGGGTGTTTGACCGCGTCGGGCACGGTCGGTACCGCTTCTCGGCCCTATGAACCGGCGCCCGGGGTGCTTGCCACACGACCAGCGGTCGGTGGGGTCCATTGGCCAAACCTTTACAGGATCGTGGGGCCGTAGCGCGAGGGTGCGTCGGCGGCGTCTGGGCTGGCGCGTGAGCCCGCCCTGGGCGCGCGGTAGCAATGTGGAATGATGCAGTGCGTCGACTCAGGGGCTGGGTACTGCGATCGCAAGCGAGGGGCGTGGGATGACCGGTTCACGGCAGGGGCAGGGATGCACCAACAGCGGCCGGGCGCCGGTTCGGCGCACCCGGACCCCGCGACGCTCTGCTCTTCTGGGCCTCGGGCTGTTCGCCGTGCTTGCCGTGCTGGCTGGTAGCTTCGGTGCGGCCAGTGCCTCGGCGTGGGAATGCTATAGCGGCAGCGTGTTATGCAATGAGAAGGGCCCGCTGCAGCGCCTCGAGACACCCGGCGGCACCTCGGGTGCCTACTACATGTCGAAGACGACCACCTCCTTCGTTTACTGGCAGCCGAAGGGCGCTCCGGCGTTCCCGAAGGGGTACGAGACCGCGGTCACGGACTTCTTCAAGGGGCTCGAAACGGAAAACGGGAGCGACCAGAACTTCTTCTCGGTGCTCGCCCAGTATGGGCTGCACGAAACGCATTTCGGCAAGGCGATCAAGGACAAAGATCCCTACCCCGCTGAAAGCTCCGGCTGCGATCTGTCAAAAGAACCGCCGCTCACCAGGCCATGCATCTCGTGGCCCCAGGTACAAACTGAGGTCAAAGAACTTGTCAACAGGGGAAAGCTGCCGAAGCAGCTCAACGCATCAGGTCAGCTCGAAATCACCAACATCTTCTTCGTGATGTTGCCGCCCGGCGTCTCGGTGTGCGACTACGACCGCGTCGAAGGTGGCGTAAGTCACGCGTCGAACGGTTGCTCAGCCAGACAGTTCTGCGCCTACCACGAGTACATCTTTGACCCGTCCGCAGAAGCCGACGACTCGGTGTATGCGGTGATGCCGTATCTGCCCGACGTGAAAGGTTGCGAAGACCCGCAGCACCCGAACAGCGCGTACGAAGACGAGTTTCCGCCGATCGAGCACGAGTTCGCCGAGGCGGCCACCGACCCCTACGGACTAGGGTGGTTCAACGACAATACGAGTGGGGCGGAAGAAGTCGCCGACATCTGCCAGGACGGATTCTGGGGCTTTGGCAATATTCCGTTCGACGAAAAAATGGCGTACGGTACGGCGCTCGGCACCGCGCCCGACGGCGCGCTCTACAACCAGGTGATCGACGGCCGCTACTACTACCTGCAGCAGCTGTACAGCGACGCGACGGAAACGTGTGTGCAGCGCGGCAAGGCGCTTCCGCCGGTGGTGAGCAAGCTCGCGCCCGCGCAGGGTCCGGTCGCGGGTGACACGAAGGTCAAGATCACCGGGCTGAACTTCGAGAACCCATCCGTCACGAGTATCTCGTTCGGGAAAGTGGCGGCGAAAGAATTCACGGTCACCTCCCCGACCTCGATCACCGCGGTGTCCCCGGCGGCCGCAGTCACGGGGGCAGTGGCCGTGACTGTGACGACCACAGCGGGCACCAGCGCGAGCGTTCCCGCCAGCCAGTTCACATACGAAACAAAATAGGCCGGGCCGTTCGGCAATGCCCCGGTGGCGCTGGAGGACTGGAGTCCGTTCCACAAAGCTCTAGTGCCGCCGGGGCCAAGGGTCCGTCGCGGCGCCTGGCTGGCGGTGTCGCTCGATCTTCCTGTGTTCGGGCTCGGTCAGTGCGGCGATGTCTTCAAGGTCGATCGGCCTGCCTGCGGCTTTCTTCATCCTGATGAGATCGTCTCGGCCGGCCACGGGGATCTCGTACGGGCCGAGGATGATGGTCAGGGCGCGAGCCCGCAGTTCTTTGAATGGGGGGGCTCCAGGGGTGTCGTGCAGGAGGTCGATGTCCCCGACTTCTGTGGAGAGCTGCCAGAGCGTTGCGCGCGGAAGCATCGAGGCGTCGATCGCCAGGTCCTCGCTGCCGGGGTTGAGCACTCGGGCGTTGAGCTCGCGAAGGGCGGTGGCGAGCCTGTCGAGGTTTGCCCGGTTGGGTGCGGGGATGAGGTCGAGGTCGTTTGTCATGCGGACGTGGCCGTGCGCTTGTACTGCCACGCCGCCGACGACCACGTAGTCGACGCGATGCTCCGCGAGGACCGCGAAGATCCGCTCCGCGTCGAGAGTCCGCTCAGCCATCGCCTCGAGCGGCATTGCCGGCCGCCGCCAGTCGCGTTGCCATTCGGTTCCACGAGAGCGCGAGAGCGAGCCGCTGCTCGGGTGTGCGTTCGAGCGTGCTCGTCATATGTGCGTGGTCCCATCTGCCCGCGATCCGCCTGCTCCCCAGAACGGGCTCCTCGCCCATCGCGGTCAGGAGCTCTCGTACGGTCGTGAACGTGGGGGAGACGAGCCCGCGCTCGATGCGGCTGACTGCTGCCTGAGTGGTTCCGGCGCGCAGCGCGAGCTGCCGTTGGCTCAGGCCGAGACGGGTGCGCGTCGTGCGTACGAGGTCTCCGGGCTCCACACGCGCGATGATATCAAAAAAGATATCAACCCCTGCGGCGAGCGTTCAGCGGGAGCGCCTCAGCTCGGTCACACGAGATGCTCGGCCGCCTCCATCATCCGGTCGGCCTCAAGGACGGGATGCGAGGACGTCGGGCGCGGGCAGAGGGCCGCGGAGACTTCGTAGCGTCCGCGGCTGACGCGTACGAATCTCGGCGCCGGCCCCTTGAGGTTGCCGGCCAGCGCGGCCTTGACCGTGGCCCGACGGACCGGTTCTCCGAAGAGCGCCTCGATCTGCACCCGCAAGTCGCGAGCCCTCATCGGCTCGCTCCGGCTCCGAAGAGCACTGACGATCCGCATTCAAGATGCGTCCCGGGCATGGGTGCGCCGTGCCAGCTCCGTCGTTGCCTGTTGCGAATGGCGAGTGAGGCTGCCGTGCCGACCCCGCCGAGGCACCAGGGAGGCCATGTACGCTCCGCCGAGCAGACCGTCCAGCGCCGCTGGAGGGTTGGAGTGGTGGCCACTAAGGTCCCTTGAGGTGTCAGGAGATGGGCACGTCGTTGGGTTGGGTGGGTGTGTTGACGCCCGGGGCTCAGGGCACCGCGCGGCTCTCGTGTCGGGAGACAAACACCTTCTCGCGCTCGACGAGGAGATACCGGTCTTCTTACCGCGTGCGTTCGCAGACCTGCTCGCTGAAAAACCCTGACGGACACGTCTCGAGCCCGTCTCGCCACCCGGCCCGTCCGCGAAGATCGCGGCTCACTGCATGCGGATGAGAGGACTCGAACCTCCACCTGGTTTCCCAGACACGGACCTGAACCGTGCGCGTCTACCAATTCCGCCACATCCGCGTGCTGGTAAAGCGTCTGTTCAAAGGTACTTCCAACAGTCGCCTGGCAGGCAGCCAGTGTATAGCCTTGGGCCGGACCGCAGCGGGGCCGGGCTAAGCAAACGGCTCTAGACTCGGGAGGCCGTCCCGCCGATCAGGACATGGCCGGTGTCTGCGGATCGGCCCCCGATCGCGGCTGGAACGGGACGGGGATTCCGAGCACGATGAGCAAGGCTGACTCCTGTCTTTGAGATCAGCCAGCCCAGCCACCGGCCGGGTCCGCGCGTGTGGCGCTCCTGCCGGAGTCGGTGCTTGTTCATTCGCGCTCAACCCAAGACGGACTCATCCCGCTCAGGATCACGATCGGAGGGAGGATCGCGGGAATGTTGTGGCGCACCAACAGGCGCCGGACGATCGTGGACGCCGCGAGTTGGAGCACTGCAAGCGGCGCACACCGCCCCTGAGACCGCCACGTGACTGCTACTCGCCGCCGGGCGTGGGCTGAAGGACGGGCCGATGAGCAGGGGGAGCGAGGACTCTCCGTACTGGAAGTCGATCTCGGCCTTTTGGTAGCCTCGGAGCGGTCGATTGTGCGCCGCTATCGTCCAGGGGACTAGGACGCCGCCCTCTCATGGCGGAAACCCGGGTTCGAATCCCGGTAGCGGTACTTGATTCGCCCTGTGTTTACGGGGCGTTTCGCGTTCGGGGAGTGTTGAAAGCCAGTATGAAGGCCAGTCCGCAAGTAGGGAGCTTTCTCGGGACCCAGGACTGCGCTGCGCGACCTTCAGTGAGGATCCTGGCGAGTCGCTGAAAAGCCGTTTGGTCGTCCACGATGCCGCCCAGCTTTGGCTCGTGGGTGGTCTGACCGTCTCTAAGGTGGCCTGAACGGCTCGGGCAGGTTGGCCCGCATGCGGCGGCCTCGAAAACTGTTGTGCGTCTTATTGGCGTACCGGGAGTTCGAATCTCCCCCTCCGTTGTAGAGCCAAATCTCCCGCTAGCGCGGGCGATTTGCTCGTTTCTAGGAGGGAGCTAGGCTCGGCACTCGATTTCGGCTCAAGACGGCTCCAGCGGGCTGTTGTGGGGTGCTGGCTACCCGTTCCTGACCCACAGCGGGTTGATCGTGCCGATACGGATAGCACGATGGCTGAGCGGCTGGACACCGGCTGGGGCAGCCGGGGCGTAGTGCTCGTCGCGAGTCCCAGCGCAAACGTGAACGCCGAATATAGAACGCACAGCCCAGGTCGGGCCGGTCGAGGTTGGTTGCGACCCTCGTTGGGCCGTCCGAGGCTGAGAGGCGCCAGATCAAGGAAGAGAAGCACTGGGCAACGGGAGCCGAGGGTGAGGAACTCCTCGCGCAGTCGCAAGCCCGCCGTCGTCCCGATGTCCTGACGCTGCACGCCCCGGGTGAACTCGAGAACTTCGGTCGGCTCGCCCTTTTTCGCGCCAGCGCCAGGCGCCGACGCCTGCCGAGGCTCCTCGCGACGCCGAACGCCCGAGGGCCCGCAGTTACGACGGCGGATGAGCCGACTGGCAGTTCCAAGCCTTGACACGGACGCTCGTCTGCCCCGCGACCACGAGACTGACGTAGCCCACGCAACCGCCGATACGACCCCGAGATGACGAGGAACGTTGATCCGGCGACGCGCAGACCACGGTCGCGCATGAGCAGTGGCGCCATCATGGCGCTGTTGACGATGATCGCTTTCGCCGCGACCGCACACGCGCAAGCGATCGCGACCCCGAGGCCGCGGTGCGCGCCCACGCACGTCCGCGGCACGCCGTTCGCCGTCGTCGTCCGCCGCGGCCGCGTGTCCTGCGTCGAGGCGCAGCGCGTCGTCCACGCCTTCCAGAAGGCCGGCGGCGTAGAGCACGGCACAGGCTCCGCTGCGACCTGGAGCGTGGACGGCTGGGACTGCGTGCACGGGCCCACGGCCACGCAGTGCTTCAAGGGCGGCGCGAGCTATGACCGCGCGCGCGATGCCGTCGAGGCGTTCATCGAAACGCGGCTGCCGTCTACTGCGCTCGGCTCGGTGCTGACGGTTCACGAGCACGGCGACGCGCTCCAGGTCTCGGCGACGTTGCAGGACCCGGTCGTGCTCGAGTACGCGCCCTACCAGACGCCGAGGGAAGGCAACAGCGCCGTCGCCGTCTCCCTCGCGTTCACGAACAACAGCTACGGCACGATCAGCGGCGTCGCCAACGGCTTCACGAAAATCATCGGCTCGGACGGCCTCGCGTACAACTTCTTTCCGTACGGCTGGCTCGGCTCGTCGCCCTGGAACTGCGGCGACTTCCGTCTCGGCGAATACTCGCTCCTCCCTGAAAGCCGTGAGAGCGGTGTGCTCGTGTACGTGCTCCCCGATGATGTCAGCGTTCAAGCGGTGCGGTTCGGAACTTACCTGGACAGCCTGAAGCGCAGTGGAATGCCTAGGGCGTTGGGCTGGGGCAGGCGAGCCGCGCCGGTGGCGGCACCGTAGGGGCGGCCAAACTGAGCGGGGCCTCGCCTTGGGCCGGATTTCAGGCCACTCCGTGTGCTCGGTTCGTTCGGGCGGGCGCAGGCGGTGGTCACCGACGCGGTGTTCGTTCGCACCCCCCGCGCTTGGAGATCTCAGCACGTGGTAGTGTTCGGGGCGCCGCCGCGGCTCGCGACGACACGTCCCGAGGATCGATGGGCGAGGAGGGTTGGATCATGGCAGGGACGCAGGCCTCTTGACGCCGAGGCCGAAACAGAGCTCGCCAGCCGTAGACAACGCACCGTCGCTGGGCACGAGGATGCGGACGCGGGCGCGGAACGCTAAGACGACTTGCATCTTCGCTGCGACGGTCGCCCTCGCGTTGGCGTTGCCAGCCACCGCGCTGGGCGCAGGCTGGACAGTACAGAGCGTTCCCTTGCCGGCCGGCGCGAACGCGGGCGCGTTGACCAGCGTCTCCTGTGCCTCGGCAAGCGCGTGCACCACGGTCGGCTGGAAGGAGGACAGCCCCAGCGAAGTCGTGTCGGCTGCGGAGTCGTGGAACGGGTCGAGATGGACGGATCAGAGCGTGCCGTTGCCGAGCGGCGCGAAAGAAAGCCGACTTGATGGCGTGTCCTGCGGCGCGGCGAACGCCTGCGTGGCCGTCGGCTACCGAACGAACACAGCAACTTTGGCGCGGGCGGTATGCCACTCGCAGCGGTATCGAATGGCTCCAGTTGGACGTTGACCAGCGTTCCCTTGCCCAACGCCTCGGAAGAAGGCTACCTCCGAGGCGTCTCCTGCAGCTCGGCGAGCACGTGCGTTGCCGTGGGCTACTACTTTGACAGTTCTGTGGGCTGGCTGCCGCTCGCGGAGTCGTGGAATGGTTCGACGTGGACCGCGCAGACCGCTGCCGTGCCGAGTGGCGCGCTCACGAGCGCTCTGTACGACGCCTCGTGCGCTTCGGCGACGGCTTGCAGCGCCGTTGGCGACTACGAGAACTCCTCGGACGAATTCGTGCCCCTGGCGGAGTCGTGGAACGGATCGAGTTGGTCGAGCCAGAGCGTGCCCTCGCCAAGTGGCGTACAGGAAGGGACAGGTGTTGGTCTCGACGGGGTCGCGTGCAGCCTAGGTAACGCCTGCGCGGCCGTCAGCGGCTACATCAAGAGCGTCCACGGCGAACCGGTGTCGCTGGCGGAGTCTTGGAGCGGCTCGGCGTGGTCAGTACAGAGCATCTCTGCGCCTAGTGGCGCGCTGGCCAGCGGACTCAGCGGCGTCTCCTGCACCGTGGCCAGCGCTTGCACTGCTGTTGGTACATACAACAACGTGGCGGGCGAAGCGGTCCCCCTCGCGGAGTCTTGGAATGGCTCGAGTTGGTCGCCGGAGAGCCCGCCGGCGCCAAGCGGCGCGGCGAGGAGCGAACTGGAGAGCGTCTCCTGCACAGCGGCGAGTGTCTGCGCCGCCGTCGGGTCGTACGAGAACGGCACCAACGCAGGAAGATTCCTCGTTGAGCGCGACTCGGGGAGCGTGTCCGTGCCACACAACATGACGGCGCCGAGCCTCACTGGCACGCCCGCGGTCGGACAGACCCTCACTTGTTCCGACGGCGCATGGGAAAACGAACCCACCGAATACGCGTACCACTGGCTGAGGGGAGGCGCGGCGATCAGTGGCCAGGAAGCCGCTACGTACGTCGTGCAAACGGCAGACGAGGGGCACAGCATCACGTGCGAAGTCACCGCGAGCAACCAAGCGGGGTCCGCCAGTGCCGTGAGCGGCAACGCGCTGACCGCCGCGGCGACGACGCCGGAAACGAAAGAACCGACGACTGGCACGCCCACGACGTCCAACCCCACGGCCGGCGCCGCCAAAACGAGCGGTGGTAACGCCGGCGGCGGCACGACGACAAAAGCACTGACGACGGCGGAAGTCGCGTCATTCCTCTCCTCGCTGCCAACGCCGAAGGGCAAGGCCGCATCGATCAAGGCATTGCTCAAGTCCGGTGGCTACACCGCGACGTTCAAGGCCCCCGGCGGGGGCAGGCTCGTGGTGTCGTGGTACGACGTGCCGCACGGCGCGCACGTCAGCCGCGCCAAAGCGAAGCCGGTGCTCCTCGCCACGGCCACCGCGTCGTTCGCCGCCGCGGGCACGAACGATCTCAAGGTCAAGCTCACCGCCGCGGGGAAGCGGTTGCTCAGGAAGGCGAAGCGTGCGACGCTCACGCAGCGGGCTGTCTTCGCGGCCACCGGGGGCGCGACGCTCACGAAGCTGCGGACGCTCACGTTGCACCGCTGAGACGCTTGTCCCGCCTCGTGTTGACCAAGCGCACGCTCGCACTGGCCACCGTCGTACTCGGCCTCGCCGGGGCGTCAGTCGCGCCCGGCTCGGCCTTGGGATTGCACGCGTCGGAGACGTACGAAGCTCATGCCGCGCCGATCCAACCGAACCCGTTGACGGCGCCGCAAGCCGTGACGTACCTGAACGCGCAAAGGGAATCCAACGGCATTCCCGGGGGGCTCGTTGAGGAACCGAGGCTGAGTGAAGGCTGCGAGGAGTACACGAACACCTACGTGCCCGCGTCCGGCCAGTACCCGCACGGCGAGGTCCCAGGGCAGCGCGGGTACACGGCATTGGGCAGCGAAGCCGCTGCCTCGTCTGACCTCAGCCCGGACACGGCGGCTTGGAGTAGCACGGTCAACCCGTGGGTGGGCGCGCCCCTGCATCTCTCGAGCTTGTTCAATCCCGCGGCGACGACGGCGTGGTACGGCGAACGCCGCGGACCGTTCACGGTTTACAAGGGCGAGAACGTCTGCATGGGCGCGAACGGGACACGGCAACTCCCGACCGCGTCCACGTATTCGCTGCCGGGGAACGGCTCCGCGAACGTACCGTTCGCGGAACGGTCCGCGGAGAGCCCGTACACGCCGGCGGAAGCCGTGGGCGTGCACTCGGGAGCGCCCACGGGGCCCACGTTCATCCTCTGGCCCGGCGGCTTCGCCGGCGAACCGACCGAAGTTTCCCTCCAAGCCGCCGGCCGTCCCGCCGCCGACGTCCGCGTGGCAACACCCGCAACGCCCTCGCCGACACCCACGGACTGGCCGTTTGGACTCGCGTCGACGGTCGGCGAATACTCACAAGGCGCGAGCTTCGTGGTGCCCGTGGACCCGCTTGTCCCCGGCACCGCGTACACACTCACCGCAAACTGGCAACCCACAAGCTCGCCGCGCCTGCAACAAGTCGTGCGCTTCACGACAGCGAATCGCTACGTCGGACGAATCACACTGAGGACCACGCGCAGCAGCGTGATCGTCTCAGCAAGCCCGGCCGTGGGCGAGGCCGTCAGCATCCAGGCCGCCTGGGGAATCACGGTATGCGTGATCCCGCGCAAGCCGTGCCCCGTCGGCGCACGCCGCAAGGAATACAACTCCGTGCGGGCACGGGTCCTCCATCTCACGACGTCAACGGTGAGGATGCGGTTGCCGCGGAGGCTCGCTGGCGACACCACGTTCGGCGCTTACGCCACCGTCCACAAGTTCGACGCGGACGGTCAGACGTGGCAACCGAACACGATCTCCGTCGAAGAGCCATAGGGCTGCCTACTCCTCAGAGGAGAACGCACGCCGAAGGAATTCGAGACAGAGCGGCGGCTTCTCACCGTCCCTTACTAGCCCGGATCATTCAGTAGGCGTGTGAATGTGGGCGTGGGAGCGTGCGGTTGCGTGTGACGCTGGGCCGGGGTGTGTTCTGGTGCTCGAGGATGGCGTTTGGGTGATCGCCGGGCGTCACGGCGATGTTGGTGGCGGTTTGCGCGCAGCGGTGATCGCGGCCGTGGCCAGGAGCTGCCTGGTGGTGTGCTCGGGCTGGTGGGCGCGGTCAGCCAGCGGCGGCGGGGAGCGCGGCCAGGCGCTCGAACGCGCGGGGAGCTCGGTGGCCCAGGGCCAGTTCCGGTAGGCGGAGCTGGTGCGCCGTGCGGGAAGGCGAGGCGTCCGGCGACGTGCAGGATCCGGTAGCGCAGCCGCTTGGGCTCGATCGCGCGAGCTCGCCGGTCGAGCAGGAGGCGCTTCATCCAGATGATAGGTCGTGTGCGATCTGGACGATCTGCAAGCCAGACGCGGTTGTGCTCGAACTCTTTGAAGGGCAGGTTGCGCATGCCGGTGTCCTTGTCGTTTCGGATGTGATCCTCGACGTGCGCGCGGGCGCGGTGGCGACGCTCGAGCTCGGCGGGTCCTCCGGCCTGGTCGGTCAGGATCGCCTGGAAGCGGTGCCCGTCGTGGTCGGTGAAGGTGAGTTGCGCGCCGGGGTGCGCGCGCTCGCGGCGCACGATCACCCTTGAGCCCTCGGGCCAGCCCTCAAGGTCCAGTGGCGCGGTGATCTCGGCGACCTGCCCGTTGGTGCGCGGGGTGCCGTCCTGCTCGACGCGCCGAAACCCAGTCCCCCTCGGGGATCTGGAGGATCTGGGCGCGGACCGCGTCGTTCAGTTCATAGCCGACCGAGAAGCGGATCCGGGCCTCCCGGCACCAGTCAAGCAGCTCGTGGCTTGGCCAGCGCGTGTCGGCTCGCAGCAGGATCTCGATGCTCTCGATGTGCTCCTCGGGGATCTGAGTCGAGCGCGTGTTCAGCGACCGTGATCTGGTCGGCCGCGGTGTTCGCGCCCGCGTTCCCGGGCCGCAGTTCCCCGCGAGCGCTTCCCGGTCTCATCCGCATAGGCGAGCATCGGGTGAAACCCGTAGCCGCCCTTGAAGTTCCCGGCCGCGCCCTCCTTCTCAGAATGCGCAGCCGATCAAAGTGGCGTCCAGGTCGATCATCGACCAGCTCCGGGGCCCCGGTGAGCTCCCACACACGCGCCCGCGCTCGGGCGTGAGCGGCCCGCAACCGTTCGAGCCCATCGGGGTCGCAGGCGATCCGGTCGATCACCCGGAACGCCGTCGCGTCCGAGCAGACCGAGCCCGAACAGCGCGGCCTGGTCGCCGAGCGCCCCGAGGTCTGAGAGGCAGTCCCCGCCGTCGGCGAGCATCACCGCCAGGTCACGGACCACCCGCCCCAGATCATGCCCACGCCTGAGCTTCAGACCCTCAAGCCTCGCGAGAGCGCCCTCCTCAGCCCGGTCTTCTCCGCGGCCTGGGCGAGCAGCACGCTGCCAGAGTGCGAAACCAGCCCCTCTCCGTCCGGCCTGGCAACTACCTTGAAATCGCGGCCATCGCGCTGCACCTTCAAGGTGATCCTCCAAACTGGGATTCTCAGGATTCAGAACACCCCAAGAATCTCCAGCCCTACCGGACATTTCCGCGCCCCCGGCTCACCCCGGGGGCGCGGTCCTTACTGCACGCCCCGGGCTAGAGCCACGCCGCTGATGCTGGGGACCGGTTTCGAATCCCGGTAGCGGTACTCACGAAGGCCCCGCAAATTGCGGAGCTTTCGTCGTTAAGGACCCGGTGCGCTGGGCGCAGTCGAGGATTGGCGAGCGCTACACCCGCATGAGCGCGGGCGTTTCTCGTCCGGCAGGTCCGGTGCAGTTTCCACGAGCCACAGGGTCGACCTGAAGCGCCCGAGCGTCCGAGTCGGCGCGATGGGCTGCCGGCACACCGTTCCGCAGCGGCGCCAAGCCGCGAGAACTGGCGCCGCAGTTGGCTGGCTGCACAGCCGAGACCATGCTGTTAACAGGGGTTGACATCCGACTTTCCCCCCAACGAGACTGCGGAGCGGCGCGCACGTCTGGTCCGCCAGAGGTGCGTACGGTACGACGTGCGGAGCACATGCGGGTGTCGCTTGCATGGATGAAAGCCAACAAGGAGGGGCAACATGGGGAGAGCACGGTTGAGCGGAGCTTGTGTGATTGCACTGCTCGCGATCAGTCTGGTGGGGGTCGCGAGTGCGTCCGCCGAAACACTGGAACTAGGAAGGTGCGTCAAGAAGAGCAAAGCCGAAGGCGCCGGCTACTCGGACTCTGCGTGCAACCACGCCGTCACCACCGGCGCCAAGTATGAATGGGTCGCCGGTCCAGGAGCCGACCCCGGTTTCACGATGGTTGAACATCACTTCTTCTCGTCAAAACACAGTAGTTGCGCAGTCGCACTATCGGAACTCAGCTTGTCTGCGGAAGAGCGGGCCGCGGCCGAAACGGCTGCCGAACCGGAACGGGCGGAACTCCTGCACTCCGCAGGCATTCATGAACAGGTCGCGGACGAACGCCTTTCGAGAATCAAAGAGACCCCAGCGAAATGCGAATCGCTGTTGAAAACCGAACAGGCCAAAGCCCCCGTCGAGCTTCAGACGGTCAAGGGAACCACGGTTGAATGCGGCGGCGTCAACGCTCGAGGCGAATACACCGGCGGGCAGGCGGTCGGATCTCTAACGATGACACTGACCGAATGCTCGGCCGCGGGGGCCGCATGCACCTCAGCCGGCGCCGGCGAAGGCGAAATCCTCACCTCTGCGCTAGCCGGCACGCTCGGCGTCATAAAAGCGCCGGAATGGGCTGTGCCAGGCGAAGTCGGGCTCGACACATTCGCCGCTGAAGCGGGCGAGCCGATCGCCGAATTCAGCTGCGACGGAACCACGGTCACGGTCACGGGGTCGGTGATCCGTGCGGTCAAGCAGAACAAGATGCAGTCCACGGAAAAGGCCAATTTCGCCGAGACCAATGGCATTCAGCACCCCGAAGGCTTCGAAGGACTCGCGCCGTCGGTGCTGGCCACGTCGATTGGCGGCGGTGCCGAGGAACAGGCGGGCCTGCGACTCAAAGCACGCCTGACAAACGATGAACGCATCGAGGTGCGCACCCTCTAGTGACGTGAGGGATCCGGAGGGTGGGCGGGGGCGCCCACCCTCCGGGCGTCCAAACGCGCGGGTACCGCTGCGCGAGGCGGTCGCAGGCACGTGGCTCTCGTGCCGTGGTGCTGGCACGTCCGAAGTGAGGACACGGAGACCGGCTTTCCAACAGGCGCGCGGAGCACCGGTGACGGCCGGTGGTGAACGCGATTGCCGGGCTTTACGCGGAGGTGGCCAGCACGCTGTCGAGCAGCTCGACGTACTGCCCGAGGTGTCGCGGGCCGAGGAAAAGGTCGCGTACGCGCGTCTGCGCCGCTTCGCCGATGCGCTCCGCGTGGTGGGGATCCGCGAGCAGCTCGCTCACGCGCTCTCCGAACGTCCGCAGGTCGTCGGGGTCCACGAGGTAGCCGGTGCGCCCGTCCTCTATCTGCTCCCGGATGCCACCGATCCCCGAGGCGACGACCGGGCGGCCCTTCCACATCGCCTCCGCGACGGTGAGGCCGAATCCCTCTGCCAGGCTCTTCTGCGCCACGACGTCTGCGCGACGCTGCAGGGCGTTGACGATCACGGCGTTCTCATCGGAGTCCTCCATCGGCAGCAGGGCGAGGTGCACACGGCGGCGGATGCTGCGAGGCAGCTCTGACCACGCCACCTGCACCTCGGCGAAGACCTGCGCGCCCTCGGGGTCGTCCGCGACCGCTCTCACGTCGGGACCTGCGAGCAGCAGGTGCGGCTCATCATCGGAATGCACGTGCTCGACGAACGCCATCAGCACCCCCATGGGGTCCTTCAGGCGATCCCAGCGTGAGACCTGCGCGAGCAGCGGAGCCCCGAGCCACAGCTGCTGCTCCTCGACCAGCTCCGCCTTTGACCTCACGCGGCCGACCTCGCCGTCGAGACGCTCGAAGACCGCTCTGGGGTGGTTATCGTGCCGGTCTGCGGCAAGTCCGGCGGCGCGCAGGACGGCGATCACGCTGGTGAACGCCATCCCGTGGTTCTTCGGCGAGAACGCGTCGATCGATGGGGGGATCACCATCATCTTGGCGGGGTCCAAACCCTCCCACATGTACGCAGACTGCGAGAACACATACGCGTCCGCACGCTCGACGTACGGGGTCAGGAACCGCCAGGCCTCGCGCGCAAGGTCATTGGGCGGATCAATGCCCACGTGTGAGCGCCAGATGACCGGCGCCCCGGTCTCGAGCAGCCGCGGGATCATCCCGGCCGTCTGCGGGTCATGCAACAACACGACGTCCGTCGGGCGAACGCGCGCAGCCATCAGCTCTGCGTTCGCATCGCAACACTCCTGGTAGGCGGTGCGCTCCGCCTCCGCCAGCGAACCGCCGTCGCCGTCGTGTCCGTGGAGTCGGTTGTGCAAGCGCTTGGTGATGGTGAAGAACCCGGCGTTGCCCCGGATCACCGACCAGCGCACATCGATCCCGCCGCCCTGCGCGTATCCGATCAGCGAGCGCAGCATCTCCGCGACGCCGCCACCGTACGCGGTCGAGTTGACGTTCCAGAACGTCCGGCCGTCGAGCAGCTCGCGCCCATGTGTGAGCGTGTGCTCAAACGCCGCAAGGGCGTCTGGGGTCAGGACGCTGCGCAGACGCTCTGGGTCCAGTGCGGCGATCGCGACTTCATCGAGGTCCATGGTTCGAGCGTACCCCAGCCGGACACGGTCAGGGGGCCGGGCGCGGTTCGCGATCCCAGTCGGCCAGCCAGCGGTCGCGAACGTCCCACCAGGCGTCGCGCGCGTCGAGATACCGTCGCTCGGCTTCGCTGACGTACTCGGGGGCGTCCTCGGGAAGTCGTTCCATCCACCTTCGGGGCGGAATGACGGACCCGCGTTCGGAGCGCCACAGCTCTAGCGCAGCCAGCCAACCGCGCTCCGCTTCCTCCGCGGCTGCCTCGAGATCGGGACCAGAGCGGTCCCGGGCCGAGCGCTCCTCGCAGCTTGTGTCCTTCATCTCGACTCCCACCGATGACTCTGGCTCCAGGTCACCTCCGAGGATATGGGCTCACGAGAGGCCCGAGGTAAATCTGCGCGCCTGTGTGTCCCCGGACGCGGGGTCTTGCCTGCGGGAGCCTGACGGCAGCTTCTTCCCGGTTCGGTACCGGAAGCCGCTGGCTCGGCGGGCACACCGGGTGCTCAACATGGGCTGGGGTGCCGGCTCCTGGGTAGCGGCGTCCCGAGCTCCGCGGCGGGAGGGCTCAGAGGATTCCGATCCGGTCGGGGGGCCAGTAGGTGGCGACGGCCTGCCCGATGATCCATCCGGTGGGTACCGGCCCCCAGTACCTGCTGTCGTCGGAGTTGCCGCGGTTGTCGCCCATCATGAACCAGTGCCCGCTGGGGATCCTGATCGGATCGGGGAAGTTGCACTCCGGGCTCGAGCCACAGGCTTCGATGTAGGAGTCCTTCTCTGCGACGAAGCTGCTCGTGCCGGCCGCCTTGCGGAAGACGTGGCCTTCCTTTACGTAGATTTCGTCTCCGGGACCGGCGACGAGCCGCTTGATGAAGGTGACGCCGGCCTCCTGGGGCACCGGGGCCGCGCATGCGGCGCCGCCGGGGGTGACCATGTGCGCAATCGGCCCGCACTGCTCCTGTTCTGCGCCGGCCGACGGGTGGAAGACGTATATCCCGCCGATATGCGGTTCGCTGAAGTTCATCGAGATGCGGTTTACCAGTACGCGCTGTCCTTCGATCAACGTCGGCTCCATCGAGCCACTGGGAATGCGATAGGGCTTGATCACGAAAGCCTGGATGCCGAGCGCCAGGCCCAGAGCCACGGCGATGATCACGACCAGCTCCACGATCGAAGCGGTGGTCGATTTCGTCTTCTTCCCGCCGGGCTCGGCGGCGTCCTTCCTGCCCGACTTTGCGCCCGTCGCCTTGCTGGCGTGTGCGGACTCGAGGCTGTCCTGACGGCCCGGCCGAGGACTCATCGCCCGCTCGCCTCCACCGAGCCGCACGCCAGTCGAGCACGCCGTGCGTTCAAGCCGGAACCTCGCGCCGCCGGAAACGCGCCGGGCCGCTGCGAACAGCGGAGCCGCAGCGACGGATGCGCGGGTGCCTGCTGCAGCGGGACCATTCCGGCGCGGGACGCCCAGACCGTTGCGGTCGCCATCAACGTCAGCGCGACCGCGGCTATCCATGGCACCAGGGTCCGTCGGAGGACCGCGCCGCGGCGAGCCGCGAGGGCGTTGAACTGGCCGGCGTTCTCGGCAGCACGGCCGAAACGGGCCGCCGCGCGCTGCGCAGCTACGGCCTGCTCGGTGCCCGTCAACCGTTCGGCTTCGGCGGCGTCGAGCAGGTGCGCCCGAACCTCAGCCAAGATCCGGCGCCTACTCCTTCCTCGTACGCGGAGCCTGTGATTCAGCTCGCGCAGATAGGCATCGATCGGATCGGCTGCCTGCATCAGCCGGCCTTGAGCGCTTCGCCGCCGAACACCGCGTCCACGGCGCATCTGAACGCCCGCCAGCTGGCTACACGGTCCACGACGGCGCGCTGACCGGCGCTCGAGAGCTCGTACACTCGCCGGCGGCGACCACCGACCACCTCCCAGCGGCTCATCAGCAGGCCCGAGGACTCCAGGCGATGCAGCGCCGGGTAGATCGTTCCCTCCGCAAGATCGAACTCGCCGCCGCTGCGGCGTCTGAGCTCCTCCGTGACGCCGTAGCCGTGCAGCGGCCCGGCGCTCAGGACGGCCAGCAGCATCCCATCGACATGTCCCTGAACCTCGCCGGACGCCATACCCAGGCAATCTAGGCATAAGCCGTCGACGTGTCAACGTCGGGGGCTTCCGTGAGGGCGCTGCGACTGTGACGCACGGAACCGTCCTGTGGGGGGTTCATCATGTGCTGCGCTCCGTCACGGAGGCCGGGGTTTCGACTCGGGGGTCACCCTCCACGAAACCGCCCCCGAGTCACGCCACACCGTCCCCGGCGTAGCTCTCCCTCTCTGCGTCGGGGACGCCCTTGCGCGCTTTTGCGAGCCAAACGCTTCCTAGCGAACCTCGACGGGCTTCGCCATCGAGACGCGATGCCAGTCACGCCCACAACGTCCGACTGCCCGGAGCGAACTCCGCCCCGGGCAGTCGTTTGCTGATGCTGATGCTTACCGGCGCCTGTTTACGCTTCGGCGCTTATTGCAAATACCGGCTGGTAGTTTTCGCCCTGGCAGCCAACGCCCTGCTCAGATCCGAGAGTGCCGACATCAGTAGCTTTCGGGCAGTACATTTCCGCGTTGGTGGAGTTCGCGAACCATTCTTCCACCGGGTCCGTGCCCACCGACAGGGTGTGTTCAGCAGGTTCGCTGACGGAGACGTTCAGCGACTCAGCCGGCCCCGATGAGTGCGGGTAGGAGATGGTCACTACGGCTTTCTGCGGCATTTTCTTCAGTTTCGAGAGCTTGATCGAGATCGGGAATGCGTAGCCGTTGAAGCATTCTTTCGAGGTTTCGTCGTACCACGTCCCGCCGCTGCATTTCGAGCTTGCGGAGGGCCTGTAGGACATCTTGAAGGTCTTGGTCTTTTCTGCGACCGGACCCTCGGACAGTTCGGCGGCCGCGTAGACGCGGACGGTGACCGGGACCCTGAAACCCTTCGACGGCTTCGAGCTCAGGCAGTTGTCTTCGTTCCAGTTGCCGCTCTGACATGACCAACTGCTCATCACGACCGTCACCGTCGGCGACTTGCGTGCTGTTCCGGCGAGTTCCACCTCGCCGCCGAATTCGGTTGTCGACGTCGCCGCCAGACCGATCGATGCGAAGTTCCCGGGCAACGAGCTCGGGATGTTGTTGTAGACCACTTCCGCACTGGCCGCCCCTGCTGCCAGCGCTGAGATGACCCCTGCTGCGAGAACCGCAATGACGAACATTGCGCCGCGGCGCTTAGTTCCTCCAACCATGTCGAGCCTCCGTTCCGTGTCCATGACCCCGCGGCCGAGTGGCCTCGGGCAGACGGTCCCTCCCAGGACCCAATCGCGGCAAAAGATACACAGTTGCCAAGATCCTGGCTGGCTGGCCAATCGAGCGAACTGGGGAAGCGTGACAGTGCTGCCGCTCATCAAAGCGCCGCGTGCATCACCGCGCGTGTGTCACCTGTTCGAGGCGCGGATCGGCAAACAGGACGTCGGATGGTGCCGGATAATGCGATGTCCGATGGCGCACAGGGCCAACAGCCCAACCCGGACGTAACACCCATGAACGCGATCCCGCTCGCCGGCTACCACCCGGACATGGATGCCATGCGCCGCGACGTGGAGGCGCTCGCGAGCATGTCGCGGTCATCCGCGCGGTCCGGGGAGCGCGAGTCGGCCTCGTGGCTGCGGCGGCGCCTCGCCGACGTCGGGGTGCCGGACGTCCAACTCGAGGCGTATCGGTATCAGCCGAGCTACGCGCTCGCTCACGGCGTCCATAATGTCGTGGGAATCGGTGCGTGCCGGCTGGGCGGGTTGACCGGAGGCCTGCTTGCCGCGGCGACGCTGTGGTCCTACGAGCGCGAGGTGAGCGGCAGCAGCCAATGGGTGCGCAGACTGCTCCCCGGCGGCGAGGGCGCCAACGTGGTCGCGCGGGTCAGAGCGCGTTCAGAGCGGTCGGCGGCCGTCGTGCTCGTCGCCCACCACGACGCGGCGAACACGGGTGTGGTCTGGAATCCGCGGCTGGTCGCGGCCGGTGGCGCCAGACACATGCGCCGGCGGCAGGTCGACCCTTTCATGGCGCCGCTCGAGGTCGCTCTGCTGCTCGCCGCAGCCGGGTCTCTGCTCGGGCGACGCAGCTCGCTCGGTCGCCGGGCCCGCGCGGTCGCCGCGGGGATCCTCGCGGTGGCCTGCGCGGTCGCCGCCGACGTGGGCCGCGGCGAGACAGTTCCCGGGGCGTGCGATAACGCGAGCGGAGTCGCAGCATGCCTCGATCTGGCGCGGGCTGTGTGTGCTGAGCCCCTCGAGCACACCGAAGTGGTGTTCGTGTTTCCAGGGAGCGAGGAGGCCGGGATGGGCGGTATGGCCGCATTCCTCGACCGTCATGGCGCCGGGCTGGGCGTAGACACTTTCGTGCTCGGGCTTGACACGCTCGGTTCAGGCACGCCGATCGTCTGCACCGGAGAGGGAGCGATGCGTGAACAGCGGTACGCCGAGCGGGACGTCGCCCTCGTGGAGCACGGGGCCGCCATCGTCGGTGAGCCCGCGCCGCAGCGCTGGAGGATAGGCGCATGGACGGACCCGGTCCTCGCCGTGCACCGCGGCCTGCGGGCCGCATCCGTGCTCTCGATGGGGCCCGGCTACTTCCCTCACTATCACCACCCGAGCGACCTCCCGGAGGCCGTCGACTGGGAGTCGGTCGCGGCTTGCGCGAGGATCGCGGCCGGGACCATCGCTGCGTTCGCGGGCCAGGCCGGCGTGCGGCCCGGCTGAACTCGGCCGCGGCCCGCGCAGGCCGGTGCGGGATACTCGCCGACGATGAGCGAGCAGCCTCCGAACGAACAAAGGGGATACGGATGTATCGGGCTGCCGGCGATGATCGGCGCCCTCGTGATCGTCGCCGTGGTGCCCAACGTCTACGGGGTGGGAGGGCTGCTCGCCACGATCGTCGCGGTGGTGATCCTCTTCCTCGTCATCGGCCTCACGATGACGATCGCCAACCGGCAGTAGCCGCTGCGCTCAGGGGATCAGCACGATCTTTCCGCGTGTCTTGCGGAGTGCGAGGTCGTCGTAGGCCTCCCGAACCTCGCCAAGAGGGTATGTCCTCGCGATCGGGATCTCGACGCTGCCGTCTGCGACCAGAGCGGCGATCTCACGGAGCACCTCGGCGCTCGCGACACTCGCCGTTCCCTGAGCTTTGACGCCGACGCGCTCCACGGCCGAGAACTCCTTGATCGTGTTGATGCGCTCGACGGGCACGCCGAGTTCGATGGCGAGGTCGACGTAGCCGACGCCGAACGTGTCGATGAAGGCATCAGGAGTCCCGCCCACCGCCTCGCGGACCCGGTCGGCCTGCCCCTCGCCGTACGCAACAGGAACGACGTCGCGGGAGCGCAGCCAGTCGTGGTTATGGACACTCGCCAGGCCGATCACCGTTGCGCCGGTGCGACGAGCGAGCTGCACGGCGACACCTCCGACTCCGCCCGCCGCACCTGAGACCACCACGCTCTCGCCGGGCTTTGGAGCGACAGCCCTCACACATGCGTATGCGGCCATCGGGGCGACGTACAGCGATCCGGCGACCTCCCACGAGATGCCCTGCGGCTTGACGGCGAGCTGGCTTGCAGGAGCGACGACGAGCTCGGCGTGGCTCGCCCGCGAATCGGTCCAGCCGAAAACCGGATCCCCGACGGAGAACTCGCCGACGCCGTCGCCGAGCGCCTGGACGAGGCCGGCGAGATCGCTGCCCTCCCCGGATGGGAAGCTCGCGGGTGAGCGCTCGGCGAACAGCCCCTCGCGGATCCCGATCTCCCCAGGATTGATCGCGCACGCCTTCACCTGTACAAGCACCTCGCCGGCTCCGGGCACGGGGTCCTCGACCTCCCGCACCGCGAGGACATCCGGGCCGCCGTAGCGGTCAAATCTCACAGCCTTCACGACGGCCTCCTCGCGTTGGACGATGGCTCACGACGCGTGCCGTGCTTGACGGCGAGTTTAGCCAGCGTCCCGCCCCCGGCAGGCCAGGCCACGAATCGCTCGTCCAGGGGCACGCGTACCTTGCGCTTGGCCTCACGCGGAATATCTACGGATGGATTGGGACGTGGGTCGGGTACGGTTGCAGCGGATGTGCAGCTCTTCGCAATCCGGCCCTTGAGGTCGCATGCGGCTCGCACCAATGCACTAGACCCGGGCTTGGGCCCGCGATCAGGAGGAAGAAACCGATGGCAGAGGCAAAACCGCGCAAAGCGCCGGCAGCCAAAAAAACGGCGGCGAGCGCCAGGAAAACCACGAAAGCCAAAGCGGCGAGCACCGCAAAAAGCACGACGGCGAAAAAAGCTCCGGCCGCGAAAAGAAGCGCTGCGAAAAAAGGCACCGCCAAAAAAGCCTCGAAAGCCAGGCGCGTGAGTGCGGTCGACCGCACCTCTGAGGTCTCCGAGGAGGTCCTGAAGTCGCTGCAGTCCGGGCAGCGCGCGGCGATCGACGCCGTGCGTAAGTTCGTCGACACCGTCGACGAGATGCTTCCGTCCCTCGGCGAGCGGCCCAAGAAGCGCGAGGAGGTCGTCGACGCCGCGATGGAGATGGCGGACAAGCTCGTGCGCTCGCAGTACGAGTTCCTGCGCAGCGTCGTCCAGAGTGCCAGCAAGGTCATCGACGGGCCCCGCGACGGCAAGTAGCGACCACTCCCAGGCTGCGCAAGCCGTGCGTCCTGTCGCCGAGCGGATCACCGGCGCCCGTACCCTCGGGCGCCTGGTGCTCTCGGCGCAGGAGCGCGGCGAGCAGCCGGCGCTGCGCTACCCGGGCCCCGATGGCGAGCTGAGCGTCACCTACGCGGAACTCGGGGAACGCTGCCGCGACATCGCACGAGGGCTGATCGCGGCCGGGGTGGAGCCCGGCGACGTCGTCTCGCTCCTGTGCTCGACGAGCGCGAGCTGGACGATGTGCGAGCTAGGCGTGATGTGCGCCGGAGCGGTGCTGGCGCCCATCTACGACACGAACTCCGCGGGTGAGTGCAGGCACGTGCTTGCGGACTCGGGTGCGAAGCTCGTCTTCTGCGAGGACCCCGACCAGGTCGGGAAGATCACCCAGATCCGAGACCAGGTGCCGGAGCTCCGACACGTGGTCGTGATTCGGGGCTCCGCTGACGGGGCGATGACGATGAGCTCGCTTTGCGAGCGAGGCGCCGGCGTTGATCCGGATGAGGTCGAGCAGCGTGTCTCGGCGGTTGCACCCGAGGATGTGGCGACACTCGTGTACACCTCGGGGACGACCGGGCCGCCGAAGGGGTGCATGCTGACCCACTCGAACTTCCTCTCGGCGACGGCGATGAACAGGGGACAGCTCGAGCTCGACGACGTCCAGCCGGTCGTCTACATGTTCCTCCCGCTCGCGCACGTCCTCGCCCGGCTCGTGCAGACAGTCGTGCTGGACGTCGGGGGCACGCTCGTGTACTGGTCCGGAGACTCCAGCAGGATCCTTGAGGAGGTGGCCGCGACGGCGCCCACGCACTTCGTGGCGGTACCTCGCATCTACGAGAAGCTGCACAGCGGCGTCGTCGGCACCGTCGAAGGGGGCGGCCGGCATACGCGTGCGCTGTTCGCATGGTCGCTGGAGGTGGGGCGCAGAGCCAGCAGCGCACAGCGCGCGGGCAGGGATCCGAGTGGGTTGGCTCGCGCGCGTCTCGCGCTGGCCGACCGCATCGCCCTGTCCAGGGTGCGTGCGCTGTTCGGGGAGCGCCTGAAGATGGCGCTCGTGGGAGCCGCGCCCATCGATCGCGAGATCCTCGAGTTCTTCGACGCCTGCGGCGTGACCGTGCTCGAGGGCTACGGCATGACCGAGAGCTGCGCCACCGCGACACTCAACCCGCGTGGGGCACCCCGGTTCGGGACCGTCGGCCGGGCGCTCCCCGGGACCGAGCTCACCTGCAGCGACGATCAGGAGATCCTGATGCGCGGGCCCAACGTCTTCGCCGGCTACCACGGCGACCCTCAGGCGACGGCCGAGGTACTGGTCGAGGGGTGGCTGCACAGCGGCGACCTCGGCATGCTCTCCGGTGACGGATATCTGACCGTCACGGGGCGCAAGAAGGACCTGATCATCACATCCAGTGGGAAGAACGTCGCGCCGGCGAACATCGAGAACGCGCTGCGTGACACCCGATGGATCTCCGAGGCTGTGGTCTACGGCGACCGGCGGCCCTACCTCGTGTGTCTGGTGACGCTCGACGCCGACGCCGCCGAGCGGCTCGCCGCCCAGCTCGGCATCAGCGCCGACCCGGCGGAGATGGCTCGCGACACGCGCGTCAGGGCGGCGGTCCAGGAGGACGTCGACGCAGCAAACACGCGCTTTGCACGGATCGAGCAGATCAAGCGCTTCGCGATCCTCGATCACGACCTCACGCAGGCAAGCGGCGAGCTGACGCCGACGCTGAAGATCAAGCGTTCGCTCGTCTACGAGCGCTACCGCGACATCTTCGACGCCCTCTACTAGGACCCCGGCGCTGCGAGCGAGCTCACTGGGCGACGGGGGCGGTTCCTGCGAATCCGCGGGAGGCCCCGACCGAGGCGAGGATGACCAACGCTATGCCGACGAGGGCCCTCGCGCCGAGATCCTGCCCCAGCACCAGGAATCCCGCCGTTGCGGCCATCGCGGGCTCCATGCTCATGAGGACCCCGAATGCGGCGGGCGCGATGCGCCTGAGAGCCTCGACCTCCAGCGAGTAGGGGATCGCCGAAGCGAGTATCCCGACGGCGCAGCCGACGGCCAGCGCTTCCGGGCTCAGCAGGCTCGAGCCCGCCGTCGCCGCCCCCACCGGCAGCATCACGGCGGCGGCCACGCAGATCGCCAGCGTCAGCCCTGTCGAGTCCGAGAATGCGCGCCCGAGCCGGGCGTTCAGCAGTATGTACAGGCCCCACAGACAGCCGGCGGCCAGCGCGAGTGCGACCCCGAGGTCATCCAGCGGCGCGGAGGAGCCATGCGTGAGGGCGATGATCCCGCCGGCCGCGAGCGCAACCCAGAGCAGGTCCCTCGGTCGCCGTGACCCCGCGATCGCGACGGCGAGCGGGCCGACGAACTCGATCGAGACCGCGATGCCCAGCGGGATCCGGCTCACCGCCTCGTAGAAGCACAGGTTCATGCCGGCGAGCACGAGCCCGAACAGGCAGGCGAGCATCATCTCCGCGGAGGAGAGCCCACGAAGACGCGGCCGGCGAAGCAGGCACAGGATCAATGCTGCGAACCCAAGCCGCAGCAGGACGACGCCCGCAGGGCCCACACGGGAGAACAGCGTCACCGCAAGAGCGGCTCCGAACTGCAGCGAGGCGATAGCCCCGACGACGAGCACGCCGGAGGGCAGCCTCGCAACCGGCGTCGCGCGGGCCACGGGACCCCCGCGCGGAGTGCCCGGCGATGCGCCGGAGGGCTTCAGGCGGCCCGCAGGACCGCTGCGGTCGGCACGTCGATCCAGACCAGCCGCGGGTGCGCGCGGCGCTGGTTATCGGGCTTGCGGGGGTACACGCGTCGACGGGTGGGCAGGACCAGGCCGTCGAAGGTCTCGAAATCCATGCTGTAGTGCGCCGCCTTCGCCCTGTCGGAGAGAACCTCGGCGGTGTAGTCGTGGCGGCGGATGAGGCCTTGCTGGTCGATATAGAAGACCTGCTGCGGCGAGTGGGTCTGGACCGAGGCGGGGAACCTGACCGCCAGCCTCTCCCACTGCTCACCCTCCTCCGACCAGGGGCCGAGCTCGGACAGCTCGTACCCCTCGCCCGCGAAGACGAATGGCGAGCACACATACGTCCAGATCGCGTACGTCGCGAAGTAGAGGATGTCCATCCGGTCCCACCACAGACGATGACGCGTGTCGCCAAAGGCGCCGCGCGGATCCGATCGGTTAGCGAGCACCTCGCCGGAGTTGGTCTCGATGCGCACCGAGCCGTCGGGCTCGAGGATGCCACGGCGTCCTTCGCGCGGGAATTCCTCGAAGACCACGCGCTGGGCGCGGGTGGAGATGCGCACGTTCGTGGCGCGAACCGCACTGCCCTGGAACTTGGTGGCGAATGCCAGGCCTCCCGCGGAGAGCTCGAGGGTGATCTCGTCGGCGCTCTCCCAGAGATCGCTGCCGCCGTGGGCATCGATCGCGCGTTGAACGAGCTCGCTCACCGCGGCCGTCGCTCGAGTGGTGGCGAAGGGAGGGCGGTGGACACGAAGCCGATCATATTCCCGGTCTCAGGCGAGGGTGGGCGGCGCGGCGCGCTGTCGCGCGGTTGCAGGGGGTGGCATCCCGCAGCCCTGCTCGACAGCTCACCAGTTGACCACGTCCCGTGGGAGGTCCTGCAGACGCCGGACCGCAGCCCGAGTGCTTCAGGAGGAAGCCATGACATCGATCGTTCCTGCAGTCCCGTCAGCCCAGCGCCGCCACCGACGCTCCGGTAAACGCCGGTCGTCCGCCGCCGAGAACGCCTCGCTTCGAGGGTCGCAGGGCGAGCGTCGCCTCGTGGAGTTCACCGATACGCGGGGACAGCGAGAGGTGGTCGCGCAGCACGGGGCGGGCGGCACGGTGCTCGTGATAGACCGCCCGGCCGGCGCCAGCGGCGAACCAGTGCTCGTCGCCCAGCTCTTCCCGGAGGAGCCGTCCGGGAACGCCGACCTGCTGGGTGCCCTCTACGCAGCGGACTGCCAGAGTCGCAGGCTCCGCTGCGCCGTTCACGAGCAGGCGCCGGCCCGCCGGATCGAGGCCGCCGACCTCGCCCCGGCCGCTCCCCAGCCGCAGGCCGCAGTCCTGGAGGGCAGCGGCTGCAGCTACGGCATCGAGCTCGCCGAGACGGGCATGTCGGTCCCCGAGCTGCGCTGGATGCGAATCGACCCCTCTGGCGGCTCGCGTCCGGTGAGCGTGCGAGACGTGGTGGCGGGAGTGCAGAGCTATGAGCCGGTGCTGAGCCTCACGATGCGCGTGCTGGCGCACCACTGCGGCAGGGAGGTCTCCAGGGGCGTCCTACGGGCCGAGCTCACGAGGGTCCTCGAGAGCCCGATCGTTCTGAACCGCCGGCTGCGTGAGGCAGTTCTCGCGAGGATCGAAGGGCGCGGTCTGAGCATGAGCGAGATCGCGATCCGTTGCGGGCGTACCAAGCGCGACCGGAAGGGCAACCAGAGCGGCGACACGAGTTGGCTCGCACGGCGCGTCGGCCTGCTGCCCGACGCGGGACAGTCGACACCGACCCCCTGGGTCCACAGCGATGTGCTGGGGCTCATCGCGAGACAGGGCCTTGACATCAGTCCCCTGGAGGTTGAAGCCGCTTGACCGGCCCCGCGCCGATCGAGCTGCTCGTCGTATCCGCCGACCCCCGTACCTCGTTGCTCTTGGCAGAGGCGTTCAGCCTCGACGGGTTTGCGGTGAGCCGCGCGCATTGCGCCGAGCACGCACGCGTGATGGCATGCGGCCGGCGCCCTGCCCTCGCGATCCTCGGAGATCTCGGCTCTGCGCGCGGGGCGCTCGATCTCCTCTGCGAGATCAGGGCGTCCGGCGCGACGGGGGCATGGGACCCAGGGCTCGCAACGATCGTCCTCGGCTGCACGCCGGGCGGGGTGGACGCGCTCCGTGCGTTCGAGGCGGGCGCCGACGACTTCTTCTCTCTGTCAGCCGGTCTGCTCGAGCTCGGGGCGCGCGTGCGGGCTCTGCTGCGGCGCGCCGCGCTCCGGAGAGCCCCGCGGCTCATCGAGGTGGGCCAGTTGTCGATTGACGTCGCAGCGCGCTCGTGCTCGGTCGCGGGCATTCCACTTTTGCTCCGCCGTATGGAGTTCGCGCTGCTCCTTCACCTGGCGCGTGACCCGGATCGGGTGTTCACCCGCGGTGAGCTCCTCGCAGCCGTGTGGGGCTACCGCGCCGCGGGCGCCACGAGAACGGTCGACAGCCATGCCAGCCGGCTGCGGCGCCGGCTCGGCGCGGGGGCATGGGTGGTCGGCGTTAGGAACGTCGGATACCGGCTGCGGTGAGGCGCCGGCCCGCGGCGTCGGCGCGTCGAACGCAGCGGGCGTGCGCCGGTTCGGTCACCGCGCAGCCGGATCGGCTTTCGCATCACCGCGCCGGTTCCCGGCTCTCTGAGCTGCGCTCGACGCGCCGAGCACCCTGTGCGCCAGAGAGCCATCGCAGCCGCTGCGTAGGTTGGAGCCGGGGGTCAAAGCCGAGCGACTGGAGAGCAGCGATGTCGAGCTTCACAATCAACCGGGTGGTCCTCGTCGGGCGCCTCACGCGCGACCCCGACCTGCGGGCGCTTCCCAACGGGATCAGCGTCTGCGCGCTCAGGATCGCGTGCAACTCGAGCCGGAAGGACAACGACGGAGAGTTCCAGGAGCGGCCGAACTACTTCGATGTGACCGTGTACGGGTCCTCGGCGGACAGCGTCAGCAACTACCTGGGCAAGGGCAGCCGGGTGGCGATCGACGGCCGGCTCCAGTGGAGAGAGTGGGAGACGGCCGAGAAAGACCGCCGTCAGGCCGTCAGCGTCGTGGCCGACACGATCCAGTTCCTGGACAGCCCGGGCGAGCGAGAGGGGATCCACTCATCCGGGCAGGACGCAAGCGGCGAGGCGGAGCTGACGGGTGCACGTGCCGCGAACGGGGCCCGGTAGCCGCGGCACTTCACCGGCGCGTCGGTGGCGCGCCGGTGACTCGCCGGCTGGCGCCGGACACCCAGCGCCATACGGTCCTGCGGCGTTGTCCTGGGTGCGGCGAGACCGTGACCAGGCGTAAACTGGCGCCGCGACTCACCCAAGACCGCGACCAGCGAGGAAACCGACCGATGCCCGTCAACACGCAAGCGATCGGAAAGACATATGACCCCGTCGTGTACGCGGTCGGCCGCGAGAAGATCCGCGAGTACGCTCGCGCGGTCGGCGAGAGCGATCCCGTCCACCTCGACGTGGAGGCTGCGCGCGCCGCCGGCTACAGCGACCTCGTCGCGCCACCGATGTTCGCGGTCGTCTACAGCAGCCCGGCGGTCGGGCCACCCATCTTCGACCCGGACATCGAACTGAACTTCGCGATGATGGTGCACGGGGCGCAGGACTTCGAGTGGGGCGCGCCCGTCGTTGCGGGCGACGAGATAACCACGGTCGCCTCGGTGAAGGACATATCCGAAGCGGACGGCCGTGGCTACTACGTGTTCGAGTCGATCTCGACGAATCAGCGCGGCGAGCAGGTGTGCCGCGGAACATGGACCAACATCGTCAGGGGAGTGTGAGCGCGATGGCCGAGCTGAACGCCGGGGAGACGATACCCGAGCTGAGGGTCACGCCCGACAAGTACCTGACGGTCCGCTACGCGGGAGCGTCCGGGGACTTCAACCCGATCCACATCGATGAGGAGTTCGCGCGAGCCGTCGGTCTTCCGGGGCGGATCCTTCACGGCCTGTGGACGATGGCGCAGGTCGCCCGCGCCGCAGACCGAGGCCGCCGGAGGGCCGGAGCACCTCGGCGGCTGTCCGTCCAGTTCCGCGGCATGGGGGTCCCGGAGCAGGAGATCGTCGTCACCGGCACCGTGCGCGAGCGCGACGGTGGACCCGCGTGATCGTCGACACGGTCGCCGAACAGTCGGGCAAGCAGATCATCCGCAACGCCGAGGCCGAGCTCGAGCTCTAGCGCCGCAGCCGGCCGGGCGCCCGCGGGCCGCCTACAATCAGCCGCATGCTCACCCCCCGCCAGGAGCGGATCCTGCGCAAGGTCGTCGACGACTACCTGCGCACCGGGCCAGCCCGTCGCCTCGCGGTCGATCGCCGGCCGACCCGGACCTCGACTGCGGCCCGTCGACGGTCCGCAACGAACTGGCGCTGCTCGAGGAGTACGGGCTGCTCGCCCACCCGCACGTGTCCGCCGGGCGGGTGCCGACCGATGCCGGCCAGCGCTACGTCGTCGACCGCATGCTCAGCTCCGAGCACGCGGCCGCGCTGCGCGCGCCACGGCTCGAGCTGTCGCTGATCCGCCGCGAGGTCGACGAGGCGATGCGCGCGACCACCGAGACGCTCTCGCAGATGACCAACCTGCTCGCCGTCGTCTCCGCGCCGTCGATGAACACCGCGACCGATCCGGCACATCGAGGTGCTCGCGCTGCAGCCCCAGGTGGTGCTCGTCGTGATCATCACCTCGACCGGCGGCGTCTCCAAGATGCTCGCCACCTTCGATCGCGCCGGTCGACCCGGGCCTCGTCGCGTGGGCGGGTGAGTACCTGAACGAGCGGCTCGTGGGACTCGGGCTCGGCAGCGCGGATGCTCCAGCAGCGCCTCGTCGACCCGGGCCTCTCGGCGCACGAGCTCGAGTTCCTGGACCGGTTCGCGCCCGCCTTCGCCGAGCTCGCCTGCGGGCGGCGAGGACACGCTCTACGTCGACGGCACCGCGCGGCTGTTCGAGGCCGGCCAGATCGAGGACTCCACGAAGGTCAACGAGCTGATCGGCCTGCTCGAGAGGCGCGTCGCGCTGCTGCGGGTGCTGCGCGCGGCGCTCGGCGAGCCGGGCGTGTACGTGCGGATCGGCCACGAGAACGAGCTTCCCGCGCTGCACTCGCTCGCGGTCGTCGCGACCGGCTACGGCGATGGCCCAGCGCAAGCTGGGCGACGGTGTCGGTGATCGGCCCGGTGCGCATGGACTACGCCGCGGCGATCGCGACGGTGCGCGAGGCGGCGCACGAGCTCTCGCGTTTCGTCGAGGACGCGTACGCCGAGAGCTGACGAGCACGCGTGCCACGCGACCCCTACGAGGTGCTCGGCGTCGCCGCGCGACGCAGGCGAGCAGGAGATCAAGAAAGCCTTCCGCGGGCTCGCCCGAGAGCTGCACCCCGACGTCAACGCGCACGACCCCGACGCCGAGGAGCAAGTTCAAGGAGGCCGCCGAGGCATACGAGATCCTCTCGGACGCCGAGCGCCGCGCCACCTACGACCGCTACGGCCACGAAGGCCTGCGCTCCGGCGGCTACGCGCCGAACTTCGACGCGCTTCGGCTCCATCAGCGATCTCTTCAGCGCCTTCTTCGGCGGGGCGGCCGGGGCCAGCGCGGCGGGCCGGCGCAGGGCGGCGACCTCGCGGTGGCCGTCGAGGTGGAGCTCGCTCGAAGCTGCCAACGGAGTCACGCGTCGAGGTCGCCTACGAGGCCGTCGACAGCTGCGCGCGCTGCAACGGCAACGGCGCCGAGCCCGGAACCCCGATCGAGACATGCGAGCGCTGCGGAGGCGCGGGACAGCTCCAGGGCGTGACCCGCACCCCGTTCGGCCAGATGGTCCGAACTGTCGATCTGCGACGTCTGCAACGGCGAGGGCCGAGCACCCAAGCAGCCATGCTCGGAGTGCCGCGGCGCGGGCAGGCGTCACGGAAGGCGCGAGCTGGAGGTCGAGATACCCGCGGGCATCGCCGACGGGCAGCGCATCCGGCTCAAGGGAAAGGGCACACGCGGGCGAGATGGGCGGGCCGCCCGGGCGATCTGTACGTGATGGTCGGCGTGCGCGAAGACGAGCGTTTCGTCCGCGAAGGCGACGACCTGCTGACCGCGCTGGATGTCGCCGCGCCGCTGGCTGCGCTCGGCACGAAGCTCACGGTGCCGACGCTGGAGGGCGAGATGGACGTGGACGTGCCCGCCGGCACACAGCCCGGAGACGTGCTCACCGTTCGCGGGGAGGGGATGCCCGCGCTCGGACGAGGGCGCCGGGGCGACCTGCGGGTCGTCGTGAACGTCCTCATTCCGCGCAGGCTCACGGACGAACAGCGCCGTCTGCTGCAGGAGCTGAGCGAGAGCCTGACCGACGAGAACCTGCGATCGCACGAGTCGATGTTCGCGAAGCTCCGCCGCGCCCTGGGCAGCCAGGCCGCGTGATCCGGCTCGCGATACGCGTACCCGAGGAGCGCGCCGAGGTCGTCCTCGCGGAACTGCTGGAGCTCGCGCCCGCGGGCGTCGAGGAGTCCAGGGGGCCCGGCGTCGTCGAGTACGCCGTCTACGGTGCGCCCGGCGAGCTTCCCGGGCTGCCCGACCTCGACGCGATGGCCGGCGGGGGCGTCGTGCAGGTATCGAGCAGCGAGATCGCGGACGACTGGCAGGAGCGCTGGAAGCAGTTCCACCGCCCGGTCCTCATCGACAGCCCCGCGTGCGGGATCCCGTCCCTGCGCGTGCGCCCGCCGTGGGAACCCGCTGCCCTGGACGCGGGCGATGTCCAGGAGATCGTCATCGACCCCGGCCAGGCATTCGGGACGGGCGGGCACGCCAGCACGCGCCTGTGCCTGTCGCTGCTGCTCGAGCTCGCCGCGAGCGAGAGCGCCCGCGGGCCGGTGCTCGACGTCGGAACCGGTTCGGGAGTCCTGGCCATAGCCGCCAGCTCGCTCGGCTTCGATCCGGTGCTCGGGCTCGACCATGAGCTCGAGAGCGTCGACGCCGCACGCGAGAACGCGCTCGTCAACGGCAGGGAGATCGAGGTCCGCAGGTTCGACCTGCGCACCGACGCGCTGCCGTGGCTGGGCTCCTCGGACGCGCCGGGGTCGGCGCCGGTGCTGCTCGCCAACCTCCTGCGCCCGCTTCTCGCGGATCTGGCGCGCACGCTCCCGGCCAGGCCCGCCCATCTGGTCGCCGGCGGCCTGCTCACGCCGGAGGTCGATGAGATCGCCGGTGCCTTCGCCGGACGATGCGGGCTGAGGGAGAGGATGCGGCTTCAGAGCGGCGAGTGGTCGGCCGTCTGGATGTCCGGCGCCTGATCAGTGGCGGTCGAGCATCTCCGTCGCCAGGAGCGCGTTTGACCTGTACACGAGGTCGAATGCGCCGCGCGGCATCTCCTCGCTCTCCAGCAGCATCCTGGCAGCCGAAAGTGCGGCTCCGACCGTGTCCAGTGCGTCGTCCCACCGAGCCCGGCTCGGGGTCCCGGCAGGCGGCGAGCGCCATGTCGAGCATCGCTCTGCCCTGCTCGGCCGCTCCGGTGAAAAGCGCGGGCCCGACGAGGCTCGAATAGCCGTACACGCGGGCCAGCCGGCCCGAGAAGATGATCTCCTCCCCGCGGCGCGGCACCGTGGCGGCGGGCAACTCGCCGTCGTCGAGCAGCCTGGCCATCGTCCCGCCGAGCATCAGTCGTGTGGCGGCGTCGTCCAGGCGGGCCTGTCTGGCGACGCGCAGCGCGAGGTAGAGCGTCGACGCGGGCAGGCCGTACGGCGGGTCCGAAGCGAACACGATCCGCTCGGCCGGGACGCGCGCGAAGAGCTCGATCACGTCGACCGGGAAGAAGCACGAGATGTCGTACAGGACGCCGGGATGGCCGGCCAGGCGCGTCGTGACGATGCCCTGGTCGCAGATCGCTCCATGGGCGAGGATGAGGACCGCATCCGGGTGGTGCCATGCGAGGTCCGCGAGGCCGTTCGCGACAGGGGGCATCCCGCGGCCCGCATGGATCAGGATCGGCACCTTCGCCTGTTCGGCGAAGCGGAAGATGTCGTTCATCTCGGGGCCGTCGAACTGGAAGTTCTGGGCGCGCGGGTGGAGCTTCAGTCCGCGCGCTCCCGCGTTGACACAGCGCTCGGCCTCCGCGACAGGGCTTTCCGCGGGATCAAGGCGGGCGAAGGGCACGAGCCTTCCCTGGCTTTCCGCCGCCCACGCCAGAACCCGGTCGTTGGGGACGCTGTAGCTGGGGCGCCGCTCCGGGTCGTGGAGGGGGAACACGCACGCACGCGCGCCGGCGGCCTGATCGAGCTGCCCGATGAGCTGCTCGAGTGTCAGTGATCGCCCATCCTCGTCGAGTCCGAGGTGTGTGTGGGCGTCTATCACCGGTGCGCCGGCGGGAAGAAGGCTCTGCGCCTCAGACAGGAATGGCGCGAGCGCCTGCTCGTAGACCGGGCTGTTCACGGACTGCAGCCTATTGTGTATGCGTGGCCTGGCAGGTTGTGATCGCTGGCGGCGGGTTCGGGGGCTTCTACGCGGCACGGGCGCTCGAGCGCCTGCTGCCCAGTCAGAGCGCCCGTGTGACCCTGGTCAACGAGGCAAACTACCTGCTGTACACGCCCCTGCTGCCGGGCGCCGCGGCGGCCGCGCTCGACCCGCGGCATGTCGTCGTGCCGCTCCGCTCGCAGCTGCGCAGGACGGACCTCGTCATCGGGAGCGTGCGCGGCGCGGACCCCGAGCGCAGGGTGCTCAACGTGCAGCGCATAGACGGCGAGCCCCTCGAGCTCGCCTACGACCAGATGATCGTCTCGCTCGGGTCGGTCTCGCGCACCCTCCCGATCCCCGGGCTCGCCGAGCACGGGATCGGGCTGAAGTCGCTCTCGGACGCGACGGCGCTTCGCAACAGGATGCTCACGTGCCTGGACATCGCCGAGTCGATAGAAGATCCCGAGCGACGCGCGTCCTACCTCGGCTTCGTGTTCGTCGGCGCGGGCTACGCCGGCGTCGAGGGGCTCGCGGAGCTGCAGGACTTCGCCGTCGAGGCGATCGAGCTGTATCCGCGCTGCCGCGCCCAGGGCATGCGCTGGGTTCTCGTCGAGGCGCGCGGGCGGATCATGCAGGAGGTTCCGGGCAGTCTCGCCGAGTTCGCTGAACACGAGCTTCGACGCAGGGGAATAGAGGTGTTCACGAACACCACGCTTGAGAACGTCACCGGCAGCTCGGCGAAGCTGTCGGACGGCGAGGAGATCTCCACGAGGACGGTCGTGTGGACCGCCGGCGTGAAGCCGAGCCCGGTCGTCGCGCATCTCGGGCTCCCGCGGGACGAGCAGGGCCGCATCGTGGTCGACCGCACGATGGCCGTCCTTGCTCCCGACGGGCGCCATGACACGGGGGTGTGGGCGATCGGCGACTGCGCCGCGGTCCCGAATCCAGCGCGGCCTGACGCGCCGTGCCCGCCGACCGCCCAGCACGCGATCCGCCAGGGGCGCCTGGTCGCGCGCAACGTGGCCGCGACCCTCGCGGGTGGGAGGCCGAGACCCTTCCGCTACCGCACGAAGGGCGTCGTCGCTGAGCTCGGGCGCAACCAGGCTGTCGCGATCACGCTCGGGATCGGCTGGCGCGGACGGCCCGCATGGCTGATCGCACGCACCTACCACCTGCTCCTGATGCCCGGTGTCGGGCGCCGGCTGCGCCTGCTGCTCGACTGGAACGTCGCGCTGCTGTTCGGCCGCGACGCATCGTCGCCGGGGCGCCTGGACAGCGCCACGCCACTCAGGCACGAGTGACGCCGGCCGGCTCGATTGCGGGCGCTGTTCACAGGATCGTCCCGGCGTCATCGGCCGACCGGCGTATCCTGATCAGTGGATGGAGATCATCGAGCAGGTCAAGGTCGATCTGAAGAGCGCAATGCGAGCGGGTGAGCGCGAGCGGGTGGGGGCGCTGCGCCTCGTGCTTTCGGAGCTCCAGAAGGCCGAAAAGGAGGGTTCATCGGACGAGCTGGCCGTGCTGCGCCGCGAGCGCAAGCGCCGTCTGGAGGCCGCGGGTGCCTACCGCGAGGCCGGCCGAGAGGACCTCGCGGCAGGAGAGGAGGCCGAGGCGCAGCTGATCGCCGGCTACCTGCCCGCCGAGCTGTCCGAGCCCGAGCTGGAGTCGATCGTCGAGCGCGCGGTCAAGGAGAGCGGGGCGCAGAGCCAGAAGGACCTCGGTTCGGCGATGAAGGTCGCGATGGCCGCCGTGGACGGCCGCGCCGACGGAAAGCGCGTATCGGCGCTCGTGCGCTCGGCCCTCTCAGGATGAGGACGCAGATCGAGCTCACCAACGAAGTCGCGGCCGAGCTCGCCGGAAGCCAGGACGCTGTCCTGCGCGCGCTCGAGGCGCACCTGGACTGCAAGGTCTTCCTGCGCGGGAACCTGATCACGTTCGACGGCGAGGAGAGCGAGACGCAGGCCGGCGAGCGTGTCGTGCGAGAGCTCTCGGACCTGATCGTGCGCGGGCATCAGATCGGGCCGGGGACGATCACTGCGGTGACGGGCGCGCTGGATGCCCACGAGTCACCGGCGCGGGTTCTCGAGGACGTGGTGTGGAGCCACCGCAGCCTGCGCGTCGCACCCAAGACCGTCAACCAGAAGCGTTACGTCGACTCCGTCAGGCGCAACACCGTGACGTTCGGGGTCGGCCCGGCCGGGACCGGAAAGACTTTCCTGGCGGTGGCGATGGCCGCAGCCGCCCTCGCCCGCCACGAGGTGAACAGGATCATCCTCACCAGGCCCGCGGTCGAGGCCGGCGAGCGTCTGGGCTTCCTGCCGGGAGACCTGATGGCGAAGGTCGATCCCTACCTCCGGCCCCTCTTCGACGCGCTGCACGACATGCTCGACCCCGAGAAGGTCGCACAGCACATCGAGCGCGGCGTGATCGAGATCGCGCCGCTGGCGTTCATGCGCGGGCGCACCCTCAACGACTCCTTCGTGATCCTCGACGAGGCGCAGAACACCACCCCCGAGCAGATGAAGATGTTCCTGACGCGGCTCGGGTTCGGCTCGCGGATGGTCGTGACGGGCGACATCACGCAGGTCGACCTGCCGCGCGAGCAGCGCTCGGGGCTGATCGTCGTGGGCGACGTGCTCGAAGACGTCGAGGGGATCGAGTTCGTGCGCTTCTCCGGAGCGGACGTGGTTCGCCACAAGCTGGTCCAGAGGATCGTCGAGGCGTACGACGCCCACAGCGAGCAGGCGGACAGGCCTGAGATCCCCGGGGCCGCGGCCAGGGGCGATGGCCGCGCCGCCATCCGCAGCGCCTGATCCGCGGATGATCGACGTGGAGGTCCTCGGGCTGGCGCTCATGCCGCGCACGCCGGACGTCGCGGAGGTGGCGAGGCTTTGCGAGCTCGCGGCCGCGGGGCGCGGCGTGCACGATGGCCATGTCGCAGTCGAGTTCGTCGACGCCGGGCACATCGCCGAGCTGAACCTCGCGCACCGCGGCAAAGCGGGTCCCACGGACGTACTGTCCTTCCCGATGGACGGCACCGAGCCGGCGCCGGGCGACGTGCCGCGCGAGCTCGGCGACATCGTGATCTGCCCCGAGCACACCGGCGACGTGGGCGAGGCGGTCGTGCATGGCATGCTGCACCTTCTGGGCATGGACCACGAGAGCGACGACGGCGAGATGCTCGCACTCCAGCGCGAACTGCTCCTCGCCGCGCGAGCATGAGCCGCAGCGGGTTCGTCGCGCTGGCCGGGCGCCCCAACGTCGGCAAGTCGACGTTCGTGAACGCGGTGGTCGGCGAGAAGGTCGCGATCGTCTCCGACCGGCCGCAGACGACCAGGAGGGCCATCCGCGGCGTCTACCAGAGCGGCGAGAGCCAGATCGTCCTCGTGGACCTGCCCGGTGTGCAGCGCCCGCGGGACGCGCTCACCTCAAGGATGGCCAAACGCGTGCAGCAGGAGCTCGAGGGCTCGGACGCGGCGCTGCTGATGCTCAACGGGGAGCAGGGCGTCGGGCCCGGCGACCGTTTCATCGCGAAGACGCTCGCCGACGCCCGCGTCCCGGTGACGGTCGCGGTCAACAAGGCCGACAGGCTCGCCCGCGGTCCGCTCGCCGAGGTGCTGCAGCACGCCTCGGAGCTCGTTCCAGGCGCGGAGGTCTTCCCGATCTCGGCTCGTCGCGGCACCGGTATGGCGGAGCTGGTCGGCTATCTCGCGGGCCTCATGCCCGAGGGGCAGTTCATGTTCGCGGCCGGCTCCTCATCGGATCAGTCCGAGGACGTGCTGTTCGCGGAGCTGATTCGCGAGGCCGTGATCCGCCGGACCTTCCAGGAGATCCCTCACGCCGCCGAGGTGATCGTCGAGGAGGTCGAAGGCGTCCGCGAGGGCCTGGTGCGGGTGAGGGCGCTGATCTGGGTCGAGAGCGACTCCCAGAAGGGGATCATCATCGGTGCGCACGGGCGCATGATCAAGGCGATAGGAACGGCCGCGCGGCGCGAGCTCGAGCGGGTGCTCGGATGTCAGGTCCACCTCGACCTGTCGGTTCGCGTGCGGCGAGACTGGCGGGGCGACGAGGGCCTGCTGGACAGGCTCGGCATCACTTAGAGGCCTCCTCGCCGGCGTGCTGAAGTTTGCGCGCGAGCCCCTCCGCGATCCCGCGCAGCGCACGCAGGTCCAGACGGGTACCCCAGTTGAACGGCACGCCGAGGACCTGGAACTCGCGTCTGCGCAGGCGCGCCATCTGGTTGTGCTGTGTTCGCGAGCGCACATCCACGGCTCGAGCTGCGTGGGCCGCCGCGCGGCGCACCGCCGCGGGCGTTGCGGTGCTGTCCCCGTCCTGCACGCGGTCCCTGGCGCGGGCAGAGTCGAGCGCGGCGATGCTGTGCATCTCGCTCGCGCTGAACCGGCGCGGCATCAGTCCGTTGACGATGACCGCGTCCAGCCCGCGGCCGAGCAGGCGGTCCAGCCCGTCCTGAACCTCCAGCGCCTCGGTGACAGCCATCTCGGTGCCCAGCGCCACAGCCAGATATGCGGTCCTGTCGGGGTCGCAGAGCAGGTCGCGGACCTGCCGTGTCTGCCCCGCGATCGGACCGACGCGGGCGATCGCCCCGAACGTCTGCGGTGAGCCGAGCATCCCCAGCGCATGCCCCGTCGAGGGAGCGTCCACGACAACGAGGTCGTGGCGCCTGCGGCGCTCGCGTGCGCTCCTGGTCATCTGCCAGATCTTCACCATGCTCACGAGCTCCTGCGCGCCCGGTGCGGCGGCGGCGAAGTACTGAAAGGTCCCGCTCGAGGCCAGCAGCCTCCCGGAGACGCGACCTCCGACGGACTGCAGCCACTCGAGCAGTGCGCGATCGGGGTCGATCGTGATCGCGGACAGGCCGCGCTCGAGGTCGACCTCCGCGCCGGCGGACACACCGTGGCGCCCGAACATGGCGGGCACACGGGACTGGTCGCCGACCTCTGCGACGATCACCCGGCGCCCGCTCTCGGCTGCGGCGATGCCGATCGCTGCCGCCATCGTCGTCTTGCCGACCCCGCCCTTGCCGGTGATGAAGATGAGCTCGCGGTCGAGCAGCGAATGCATGCGCGGCAGTCTGCCTCAATCCGCGCCGGTCCGGCTGTACCTACAATCGGTGCGATGAGCACGCCCCTGAGCGATATCGCCGACCAGGTCGCCTTCGACGGCGACGGCCTCGTGCCGTGCGTGGTCCAGGACTGGAACACCGGAGAGGTCCTGATGCTCGCGTACATGAACGAGCAGGCGCTCACCAGAACCCGCGAGAGCGGAGAGCTCCACCTCTGGAGCCGCTCGCGCGGCGAGCCATGGCACAAGGGCGCCACGAGCGGGAACGTACAGAGCGTGCGTGCCCTGCGGCTGGACTGCGACGGCGACACGGTGCTCGCGCTCGTCGATCCCGCGGGCCCGGCATGCCACACGGGGGAGCGCACATGCTTCCACCGAGGTCAACTGCAGCCGGGAGCCCCGTTCCAGGGACTCTCAGAGCTCGAGCGCACCCTCCGCGATCGGGCGCGAGAGCGGCCCGAGGGCTCGTACACGGTCCAGCTTCTCGACGACCCCGCAAGGACCGGCGAGAAGGTCATGGAGGAGGCCGAGGAGGTGACGAGGGCCGCGCGCGAGGAGAGCGACGAGCGCGTCGACGAAGAGGCCGCGGATCTCCTCTACCACCTGCTCGTGCTGCTCGCCGGCCGGGGACGCTCGCTCGCGGACGCCGAGCGGGTGCTCGATGGCCGTCGCGCCTAGCGCACCCGGATCAGCGCCGCTGGAGCTCGCGGCCGCGAGCATCGAGCCGACGCTCGAGCAGGCCCGCGAGCTGGCACGCGAGCACAACCTGATCGGGGTCACACACACCTTCATCGAGGACTGCGAGACACCGGTGTCCGCGTTCCTGAAGCTCCGCGAGCTCTCACCCGGCCAGCCGGCGTTCCTGCTCGAGTCCGCCGACCAGGGACAGCGCGTGGGGCGCTGGTCGTTCATCGGGTTCCGCCCGCGCGCGGTGCTCCGCTGGTCGCTCGCCGACGGAGGCGACCCCTATTCGATCGCTGCGCAGCGCCTTGCCAGCACAAGGCAGGCGCCGATGCGGGACGCGCCGCCCTTCGTCGGCGGCGCCGTCGGCTTCTTCGGCTATGACCTCGTCCGCGCCGTGGAGCCCCTCGGGGATGCCCCGCCGGATCCGCTCGGCCTGCCCGACATGGCGCTGATGCTCTCCGACGCGCTGGTCATCTTCGACCATCTCAAGCACACCGTCACGATCCTCGCGAACGCCGACCTGCAGCAGGAGCCGGACGTCGAGCGCGCCTACGAGAGCGCCGTCCAGAGCATCGGGCAGGTGCGCACGGCCCTCGCCGGGCCCGTGCCCCGCGCGGCGCCGGCAGGCGCACGCGAGATGCCCGAGTTCAAGTCGAACATGCCCCAGGAGCAGTTCGAAGGCATGGTCGAGCGGATCGTGCGCTACATCTACGCCGGGGACGCTTTCCAGGTCGTCCCGTCGCAGCGCTGGTCGGCGGCCGTGCCGGTCGAGCCGTTCTCGATCTACCGAGGCCTGCGCGCCGTGAACCCGAGCCCGTACATGTACTTCCTGGACTTCGGCGACTTTCAGGTCGTGGGAGCGAGCCCCGAGCCGCTTCTTACCGTCACCGGCCGGCATGTCAGCACCAAGCCCATAGCCGGCACCAGGCCCAGGGGCTCGAGCCCCGAGGAGGACCGGCGCATCGCGCAGGAACTGCTGGCGGACGAGAAGGAGCGCGCGGAGCACGTGATGCTCGTCGACCTCGGACGCAACGACCTCGGGCGGGTGTGCGAGTACGGCAGCGTGAAGGTCGACGAACTGATGGAGATCGAGTCCTACAGCCACGTGATGCACATCGTCTCCTCGGTCTCGGGCACGCTCCGCGAGGACGTCGGCGCGATGGACGCGCTTCGCGCGGTGCTCCCGGCGGGAACGCTCTCGGGCGCTCCGAAGGTCCGCGCGATGCAGATCATCGACGAGCTCGAGCCGGTCAAGAGGGGCGGCTACGGCGGCGCGGTCGGGTACCTCAGCTACACCGGCGACCTCGACACCGCGATCCATATCCGCACGGTTGTGGTCAAGGACGGTGTCGCCCACATACAGGCGGGGGGCGGGACGGTCGCGGACGCCAAGCCCGACTACGAGTACAGGGAGTCAGTCGACAAGTCCCGCGCCGCCCTGCGGGCGATAGCGCTCGCGTGCGCACAGCCGGACTGGTCATGAAGGTCCTCGTACTCGACAACTACGACTCGTTCACCTACAACCTCGTGCAATACCTCGGGGAGCTCGGAGCCGACGTGCGCACGGTGCGCAACGACCGCGCGAGCGTCGACGAGCTACTGGCCCAGGGCTTTGAGCGCTGCGTGGTCTCGCCCGGTCCGTGCACGCCCGATCAGGCCGGGATCACCCTCGAGCTGATCCGGCGCATGCCGGAATCGGGTGTACCCACCCTCGGCGTGTGCCTCGGGCACCAGGCGCTCGCGCAGGCGTTCGGAGGGCGAGTCAGGTTGAACCCGCCCGTGCACGGCAAGGCGACGGTGATCGAGCACGACGGCCGCACGATCTTCGCTGGTCTGCCGTCCCCGCTCACCGTCGGGCGCTACCACTCGCTGATCGTCGACGACGACCTGCCGGACTGCCTTCAGGAGTCCGCGCGAGGGGGCGGTGTGCTGATGGGGGTGCGCCACCGCGAGCTCCCAGCGGAGGGCGTGCAGTTCCACCCGGAGTCGGTGCTCACCGATCACGGCAGGGATCTGCTGCAAAACTTCCTTGACGGCGCACCCGGCTGAGACGGGCGACCGACTCCGTGAACATGGCGAACCCCACCCTCACCCGGGCGATAGACAAGCTCGCCTCGCGCCAGGACCTGACCGCGCAGGAGGCCTCGGACGTCCTCGCACAGATCATGCACGGGGAGGTCTCCGAGACCCAGATAGCCGGCTTTCTCATCGCCCTGCGGACGAAGGGGGAGACGGTGCAGGAGATCGCCGGTCTCGCCCGCACGATGCGAGAGCTTGCGGCGCACGTTCCCGTAGATCGAGCCGACCTTGTCGACACGGCGGGCACCGGAGGCGGACGCAGCTCGTTCAACGTCTCCACCACCGCCGCGCTGATCGCCGCCGGGGCTGGCTGCGCCGTCGCCAAGCACGGCAACCGCTCGGCCACGAGCCGCTCGGGCTCCGCGGACCTGCTCGAGGCCCTCGGCGCCCGCATCGACCTCGGGCCGGCACAGGTCGCGCAGTGCATCGAGCGGACCGGGTTCGGCTTCATGTTCGCTCCCGCACACCACCAGGCCACACGCTTCGTCGTCCCCGTGCGCCGCGACCTCGCGGTACGCACCATCTTCAACATCCTCGGCCCCCTCACCAACCCGGCGGGGGCACGACGACAGCTGGTCGGGGTCTCCGACGCACGTTTCCTTGAGCCGATGGCGGGCGCTCTCGCGAGCCTCGGGGTGGACAGGGCGCTGCTCGTCGCCGGGGAGGACGGCCTCGACGAGGTCTCCGCGAGCACCCCGACGCGCGTGATCGAGGTCAACGGGGAGCAGATCACCAGCTACGTGCTGACCCCTCAGGAGGTCGGCATCGGCTCGGGTGTCGCGGAGCCGGCGCCAGGGGGCACGCCGCAGGAGAACGCTGCCGTCACGCTCGCGATCCTCACCGCCGACCCCGCGTCCAGGGTCCGTCCGGCGGGCGAGGATCTGGCGCTCGTCAATGCGGGCGCGGCGATCTACGCCGCCGGCCGCGCGGACACCATCGCCGAGGGCGTCGACGCTGCGAGGACCGCGGTCGCACAGGGCGCGGCCGCGCAGGCGCTGGAGAGCTACGTGCAGCTGAGCGGCTCGCTCGCACCCGAGGCGACGCCGCGGTGAGCGCGTCGCAGGCAACGGTGCTGCAGCGCATCATCTCGGAAACGCGGGCGGAGCTCCAGCGCCGGGTCGGAGAGGTCCCGCGTGCCGAGCTCGAGCGGCGCGCAACGGATTCACCCGAACCGTCAAGGTCGCTTATCGCGGCTCTCTCCGGCCCGGCAATGGGCGTGATAGCCGAGTTCAAGCGCCGCTCGCCATCCGCGGGGGCGCTGGCTGAGAGCCCCGACCTGCACGAGGTCCTCGCGGCTTACGTGAGCGGCGGCGCGGCGGCCGCGTCGATCCTCACCGAGGGACCGAACTTCGCCGGGTCGCTGAAGGACCTGCGTGACGCGCGGGCAGCATGCGATCTGCCGCTCCTGCGCAAGGACTTCATAGTCGACGAATACCAGCTGATGGAGGCAAGAGCGGCCGGGGCGGACGCCGTGCTGCTGATCGTCGCGGCGCTCTCGGGTCCCGAGCTGCAGTCGCTGCACACCCGTGCGCGCTCGCTCGGCCTCGAGGTGCTGGTCGAGGTCCACGACGAACACGAGCTGGAGCTCGCGCTCGAAGCCGGGGCAGAGCTCGTCGGGATCAACAACAGGGACCTCAGGGACTTCACAGTCGATACGGGCCGCACCGAACGTCTGATGTCACATGTACCGGGCTCCGTCACGGCGGTCTCAGAGTCTGGGATCTCGGACGCGGGCCAGGTCGCGTCGCTCGCGGCCCACGGTGTGCGCGGCGTGCTGGTGGGGGAGGCCCTCATGCGGGCAGCGGATCCCACCGCCGCGCTGCGAGCTCTCGTGGCCGTTCGTTGACGGCCTTTATTTTTGCTTGACCAAGACCGATCATCCTTCTCGGTCGTGAAGCGCATGTTCGCGATCCCGTTCGTCTCGGCCCTGATCGGCGGCGCCATCGTCGCCGGCGTGATCGCCGCATTCGGCGGCCTCGGCTCGAACACGACCACCGTCACGACGGTGCAGGCGTCCTCTGCGCCCGCCTCCTCGGCGTCCGCATCGAACGTCGCCCACACGACGAGCGGGCTCACACCCCACGAAATCTACGAGCACAACGCGCCCGGCGTGGCGTTCGTCACCTCGACGATCATCCAGAAATCCGAATCGACGCTCAACCTGTTCGGCGGCGAAAGCTCGCGCCAGGGTGTCGCGACCGGCTCGGGCATCGTGATCGACAGCAACGGCACGATCCTCACCAACTACCACGTCGTCGAGAACGCGATCAAAGTCACGGTGAGCTTCGAAAAAGGCAAGACCGTCGAAGCCAAGGTCGTCGGCAAGGACCCTTCGAATGACCTCGCGATCCTGCGGATCCCCACCGACGGCCTCACCCTGCACCCGTTGACGCTCGGGGACTCGAGCACCGTGGAAGTCGGCGAACCCGCATACGCGATCGGGAACCCGTTCGACCTTCAGCGAACGCTCACGACGGGTGTCATCTCCGCGCTGCAGCGCCAGATCACCGCGCCCAACGGCTTCACGATCGACAACGTCCTGCAGACCGACGCCGCGATCAACCCCGGCAACTCGGGCGGCCCGCTCCTGAACAGCCAGGGCCGCGTGATCGGCATCAACTCGCAGATAGAGACCGGCAGCAGCGGCGACGGCAGCGTCGGTATCGGCTTCGCGGTGCCCATCAACACGGCCAAGTCCGAGCTCGCGGCCCTCGAGAAGGGCGGCACGATCCGCGGTGCGTACCTCGGTCTCACCTCCGTCACGATCGACGGCTCGCTGTCGGCCCTGAACCTCCCCGTCAGCAGCGGCGCGCTCGTGCAGACGGTCCAGAAGGGCACGGCCGCCCAGAAGGCGGGCCTGAAAGGCGGCTCGGTCAGCACCAAAACCGAAGAAGGCGAAGTTGAGGTGGGCGGCGACATCATCCTCAGCGTCGACGGCAAGAGCATCGGAAGCTCCGAAGAACTCGCCAACGCCATCGAGGCGCACAAACCCGGCGAAACCATCACGCTCGGCATCGAGCGCGCCAACGGGCACGGCGGCTACAACCACATGAACGTCAGTGTCACGCTCGGCGAACGTCCCAACTCGATCCCGAACCCGACGACTCCGGAAGGCTAGGGCGGCCCGGGCCGGGCGCCCGCTACCGTTCAGGCATGTCATCGACGCACGAGGGCCACGGCCCCGAGCAGCCCGCTGTCGCGAACCTGCATGTGCCCCCGAGGGTGAAGATCTGCGGGATCACGAGCATGCAGGACGCCGAGCTGTCCGTGGAGCTCGGCGCATGGGCGATCGGGCTGAACTTCTATGACGCGAGCCCCCGCAGCTGCTCGCTTGAGCAGGCCGGGGTGATCTGCGCAGCGCTGCGACGCCGCGTCGAGCTGTGCGGCGTGTTCGTCAACGCACCGCTGCCGCGCATCGTCCAGGTCTCCGAGGAGCTCGGGCTGACGCTCGTGCAGCTCCACGGCGACGAGGGACCGTCGTTCTGCAGCGAGGTCGCGCGGCGCACCGGGGCGCGGATCATCAAGGCCGCCCAGGTCTCCGGGTCCGCCGACATCAGGGACCTCGAACGGTTCCACGTCGACTTTCACCTGCTCGACGCCCGCTCGCGGGCCACGGGCCGGGAGGGGATGCGCGGCGGCACAGGGGAGACATTCGACTGGGGTCTGGTCGCAGAGCGCCGCTCGAGGATCCCTCTGATCCTGAGCGGCGGCCTGACCGGCGAGAACGTCGCACGCGCCGTGGAGGCGACCAGGCCTTACGCGGTCGACACCGCAAGCGGGACGGAGTCCGCGCCGGGCCACAAGGATCCAGCGAAGCTCCGCGCGCTCTTCGACGCGCTCGCCCCCGCCGCACCCGCGGCCGCGCTGCCATGAGCGACGCGCCGCCACCGGTGGTCGAGCATCGCTTCGGGCCCTACGGAGGGCAGTACGTTCCCGAGACGCTGATGCCCGCGCTCGCCGAGCTCGAGCAGGCGTGGCTCGGTGCCAGACAGGACCCCGCCTACCGCACCGAGCTCGAGCTGTTGCTTCGCGACTTCGCCGGGCGCCCCACGCCGCTCTACCTCGCGCGGCGCATCTCCGAGCGCGCAGGAAGGCCCGTGTATCTCAAGCGCGAGGACCTCAACCACACCGGCTCGCACAAGCTGAACAACGCCCTCGGGCAGGTGCTGCTCGCCAAGCGCATGGGCAAGCGCAGGATCATCGCCGAGACGGGGGCCGGGCAGCACGGTGTGGCGACCGCGACGGTGTGTGCGCTGCTCGACATGGAGTGCGTCGTGTACATGGGGGTGCAGGACACGATCCGCCAGCGTCCGAACGTTCAGCGCATGGAACTCCTCGGGGCGAGCGTCCAGCCCGTCGACGCCGGCGCACAGACGCTCAAGGAGGCGACGTCGGCCGCGATCCGCGACTGGGTCACGAACGTTCAGAGCACCCATTACGTGATCGGCTCCGTCGTCGGCCCGGCGCCCTACCCGGCGCTCGTGCGCGACCTGCAGCGGGTCATCGGCGACGAGGCCCGGGCGCAGATCCTCGAGCGCGAGGGCAGGCTCCCCTCGCGGATCATCGCGTGCGTCGGCGGCGGCTCCAACGCGATGGGCATCTTCGCGGCGTTCATCGCTGACCCCGGCGTCGAGCTGGTCGGGGTCGAGGCCGGCGGGGAGGGCGTGGGCACGCCGCGCCACGGGGCGCCGCTGACCGTGGGAGGCCGCGCGGGGATTCTCCACGGATCCCGCTCGGCGGTGATGCAGGACGAGGAGGGCCAGATCGTGCAGGCGCACTCGGTCTCGGCGGGCCTGGACTATCCGGGGGCCGGGCCCCAGCATGCGCACCTGCGTGACAGCGGCCGCGCGCGATACGTCGCGGTGGACGACCGCGACGCGCTCGCGGCCTTCCGCGAGGTCGCGCGGCTGGAGGGGATCATCCCGGCGCTCGAGACCGCGCATGCGCTCGCGTGGGTGATGGCCCAGGAGCACGGCGAGCTGGACCTCGTCTGCCTGTCCGGCCGCGGCGACAAGGACCTCGCCGAGGTGCTCGCCGGAGACCACGCGTGAGCGCGCCCGCGGCGACCGGGACGGGCCGCATCGCCGACGCGTTCGCAGGATCCGGCAAGCGCGCAGCCCTGATGCCATATGTCATGGCCGGATTTCCCACGCTGCAGGAATCCCTGGCGATCGGCGAAGCGTGTGTGGCCGCCGGCGCCGACGTCATCGAGCTGGGCGTTCCCTACTCCGACCCGCTCGCGGACGGGCCTGTCATCCACGCGGCGGGAACGCAGGCGCTCGCCGCCGGATCGAGCATCGGGGGTGTACTCGAGGTCGCGCGCGGGCTCTCGTCGAGCGTCCCGGTGGTGCTCATGTGCTACGCGAACATGGTCTTCGCTCCGGGAGCGGGAGCGTTCGTCGAGCGCCTGGCGCAGACCGGCGCCTGCGGGCTGATCGTGCCCGACCTGCCGCAGGGGGAGGAGACCGAGGTCCTGAGCGCATGCGACGACGCGGGCCTCGCGCTCGTCCCGCTCGTGGCGCCGACGACGACGCCCGAGCGGATGGCTGCGATAGGCGCGCGCGCCAGGGGGTTCCTCTACACGGTCTCGGTCGTCGGCACCACAGGTGAGCGCTCCGCGCTGTCGAGCCAGCTGGAGCAGGTCATCTCGCGGGCGAAGGCATGCACGAGCGCTCCGGTGGCGCTCGGCTTCGGGATAGGCACCCCCGAACAGGCATCGCAGGCCGCGGATGCGGGCGCAGACGGAGTCATCGTCGGCACGAGAATCGTACGGGAGGCCGCGGAGTCGGCGGACCCGGCGGCGGCCGTCGGGGCGCTCGTGGGCGCACTCGCGGCGGGCCTGGCCCCGGCTCGATAGGATTCCGCGCCAATGGGATTGATACTCACCGTGACCGCGGGGTTGATCGTATGGATCGTGCTCTGGGCGCTCGGCGCGAAGGGCACCGACGCCTTCTACCTGGCGACCATCATCGTCCTGATCGGTGCCGCGCTGCGAATCCTCACCGGCTATCTCCCCGGCCGGCGCAGCTAGAACGCGGTGCTTGCGCGCTGGCTGGGCCTAGCAGCTCTCGCCGCCGCGGTTCTCCCGCTCGCCGGCTGCGGCGGCATCTCGGGCTCGGAGTCCGACGCGATCGGTAGCCCGCTCTCGGTCTATTCGAGCCTTCCGCTGCAGGGTCCGATGGCGGCCGCGTCCGCCCAGATAGTCAATGGTGAGAAGCTGGCGCTCGCCGAGTCCAACGGGCATGCGGGCAAGTTCCGCGTGGCGTTCTTCTCGCTCGACGACTCCAACGCGACCACCGGGCTGTGGGATCCGGGGGTCACGGCCGGAAACGCCAAGACGGCCGCCCAGGATCCAAGCACGATCGCCTACATAGGAGACCTGGACTCAGGTGCGACGGCCGTCTCGCTCCCCCTGATGAACTCGGTGGGGATACTCCAGGTGAGCCCCGCCAGTCCCTACATAGGCCTCACCTCGGCTCTGGACGCCGGCCAGGACGAGCCCGAACGTTTCTACCCCAGCGGCAAGCGCACGTTCGCGCGGCTGCAGCCGGGCGACGCCGTGCAGGCCGCCGCCCAGGCGCAGCTGATGAACTCGCTCGGGGTCAACAGCGTGTATGTGGTCGATGACCAGGACCCCTTCCAGGTCCCGCTGGCCACGATCGTCGCGGGCGACGCGGAAGGCGAGGGAATCGCAGTCAAGGCGCACGACAGTCTCGCGATGCCGAGCGGCGCGAACCTCGCCGGGGAGGTCGAAAAGATCGTCGAAAGCAAGGCGCAGGCCGTATTCCTGGCCGCCGACGAGGGACCGGGACCCGTGGCGCTGTGGCAGGCCCTTCACGCGGCCGACCCAAAGCTGCTGCTGTTCGGCTCGAGCTCCCTCGCCAGCGAAACCTTCGCCTCACAGATCGGCTCTGCCGAGACACAGACCTACCTGAGCACCCCGCTGCTACCGATCGGCATGTATCCGCCGTCGGCGCAGCAGGTCCTCGGCGCCTACCGCGCGAGGTTCGGCACCGAAGGCGGGCCCTGGGCTCTGTATGGCTTCGAGTCGATGAGGTCCGTGCTCGAGGCGATCCGCAGCGCCGGGGATGAGGGCAACGATCGCGTGGCGGTGACGGCGCGCTTTTTCGCCACGCGCGCGCCGAACGCCGTCATCGGCCCCTTCTCGATAAGGCCGAACGGTGAAACGAGCTCGACCGTGTATGCGGTGGACAGGGTGAGCGGCGGACACCTGCGCTTCTACCGTGTGCTGAACGCCCCCAGGCTGCCGCCCGCCACACCCGGCGGCTGAGCGTCCTCAGCCGCCCTGCGTGAGGCCGAGCACCAGCCTGTAACGGTCGATTTCCCCTGATAGCTGGTGACCTCCGCCGTAGAGTGTCGTGAGCGAGTGCAGGTACGGCACGAGCGGAGCGATGGTGGGGTCCTGCGTCAGGCCGATGCCTTCGAGCAGGCTTATCAGCGTCGTGAATTCGAGGATCACGTTGGGCTGGGTGCTTTCCCCGAGTGCCGTCTCGGCGGCCTGGTGGGAGGCTGAGCTGCCGAGTGTGCTGGACGGGCTGAGCGCCGCCGTGACAGCGGCTTCGCCGAGGCCCATGACGAATTTCGCCTGCCCCGTCGAGTCGCGGCCCGCCGCGATCACGAGCGGGAGCGGAAGGCCGCTGATCCTGGCGCCGGTCGATGCCGTTGTGCCCGGCACCACGGTGGGCTCGATGCTGGCTCCCTGCGCCTTGAGCTGATCCGCGAGCTTCGTCACCGCCGCAGTCGAGGCGGCCGGGTCCTTCGAGTCGATGGTGATGCCCGCCTTCAGTTCGAGAAGGCTGGAGCCGGCCCCGAAGACACCGGCGGGTCCCATCCAGCTCGCGAAGTCGCGCCTGGCCTCGGGGGTGTCGGCGCCGAGCACCTCCAGGGGCTTGATCAGCCCTTCGATCAGCGAGTTGACGCTCAGCAGGCCGGAGGACTGACCTTCGCTGCTGCCCCCGAGGGAGCCGACCAGCGAGGCGAGGGTCTGCAGGTCCGAGACATCGAGGCTCAGCGACGTGCCCACGTTGCCCAGGCCGACGGCGAGCCATGATTCACCGGGCAGGTCGCTCAGCGCGCGTGCTCCTTCGGGGTCGAAGCCGAGCAGACCGCCGCCGGTCGTCGCACCGCCGGTGAGCGTGTCCGCATACACCGAGATGGAGCTCGTCGCTGGCACGAGCGAGATGTTGGCCGTGCGCCCGCCGGCGAGAACCCCGACCAGGCTGCCGATGCCCTTCGGTGCCGCTGCCTTGGCTGCCGGGCTCGAATACACGTGTGCGAGGGTGCCGGCCGGAGCCGACGAGAGGAGCTTGGAGTAGCTGGGCGAATCCAGAAGCGACGAGCCCCCGAGGGTGGTGTCTATGACGCCGTGCAGCCCCGATTCGCTGCCGATCACCGCCAGGTGGTCCACGAGGCCGAACGCGACCCCGCCGCTGCTGATCTGGTAGCTGACACCCCTGTAGCTGGCCGAATGCGCCTGTGCATGCTGCGCCTGCGAGTCCAGAAACGACTGGGCCTTCGAGGAGTCGGTGGTGTCCATCACGATCGCGCCCTGCGCGCCACCGTTACCGAAGGGATAGGTGCCGGACGCCCGAGAGCTTCCGAGCAGTCCCTGCTCGAGCAGTGAGAGGACCGGTCCGGATGAGGCGAGCGACGTGAGGTAGATGCCGGCCTGCGGGCCGAGCCACGGCGCGACGTCGCTCCCGAAGCTGAGCGCCGGAGAGCCCGGTGTCTGGAGCGCCACGAGCAGTCGCGAGTAGGGGTCTGCCTGGTGGGAGAGGGTCTTGCCGGCCGAGAGAGCCGCCGTCCTATCGCCGCCTTCCGGGCGGACTATCGCGCCAACGTACACCGGCGCGGACGCGGGAACCGCACCGGCCGGGTTGACGGCGCTTCCGGGCGAGGAGCTCGAGCCGCAGCCCGCGACGCCGGCGGCGAGCACGACGCACGCGGCCAACGACCAGGCAGCACGCGCGAGAGCCGAGGGCTGGCGGCGGGGGGCATGGCTGGGCGCTGTCGGCAAGGCATGGTCCTTTCTCGGTGGTCCGGGCCCATCGGCCGGGCGGAGGCCGATGGTATGCCCACGGCGCCTTGGGACGCAAGCACCCACGGTGGGCGAAAAGGGGCCATTGAACAGCCAAGTGGGAGAAAATGGCGTGCAAGGGTTGCATTGTGGGAGAAAGTGGGTTATGTTCGCGCCAGCGGGCCGAGGTGGAGGGGCTCCTCCCACCCCTCCACTTCGGCTCGGTAATCAACTTTGGAGCAAGATCAGTGGTTCCGTTCCGTGGCACCTTCGACCATACGCTCGACGCGAAGAACCGCCTGACGATGCCGAGCCGTTTTCGCGACGCGCTCAAGGACGGGGTGGTGCTCGCGACCCCCATAGACCAGAAGCCGTGCGTGAGCGTCTGGCGTCCCGAGCCCTACCAGGACTACACCAGCGCGGCGCTCGAGGGCGTCTCGCCGCTGTCCTCCCGCAAGAGCGAGCTCGAGCGGTTCTTCTACGGCTACTCCCACGAAACCGAGCTTGACGCCGCCGGGCGCGTGATGATTCCGTCGATGTTCGCCGAGCCGACGGGACTTTCGAAGGAGGTGGTCGTCGTCGGAGTGGGTGATCACCTCGAGCTGTGGGACCGCAATCGCTGGTCCGAACATCGACCGGCGCTGCTCAGCGGCGTCGCGGAGGTCACCGCGCGTGTCGATCAGGCTGGTTGAGAGCAGGGACACGCGGGAGCTGTGCGCTCCGGAGATGTCGCGGCGCCGGCGCTCGGGCCAGGGCAGGCGGGGTGCCCGCGCCGCGGGGTCCCACTCCGGCGGAGAGCTCGGCGGGCCCGCGTCCCACACGCCGGTCCTCGCGGGCGAGCTCGTCGAGATGCTCGACCCGCACCCCGGCCAGACAGCGGTCGACTGCACCTTCGGTGACGGCGGCCACGCCGGGCTCGTCGCCGAGCGCCTCGGCGCGAGCGGGACGCTGATCGCGATAGACCGCGACCCGCTGGCCGAAACGCGCTTCCAGGCCCTCGCCGAGTCGGCGCCATGCACGGTCAGGTTCATCCGCTCGAGCTACGCGGAGGCGCTCGAACTCCTCGCGGACGAGGGCATGCGGGCCGACATGGTCTACTTCGACCTGGGCATGTCCTCCATGCAGGTGGACACCCGCGAGCGCGGCTTCTCATACTCATACGACGCGCCGCTGGACATGCGCATGGACCCCTCGCAGGAGCTGACCGCCCTGCAGGTGGTGGCCGAATGGGACGAGCGGCGCCTCGCGCATGCCCTGCGTGAATACGGCGAGGAGCGCCACGCGGGCGCCATCGCGCGCGCCATCGTGCGCCGTCGCTCGCAGGCCCCGATCAGCACCACGCTCGAGCTTGTCGACACGATCAACTCCGCGCTGCCGGCGCCCGCGCGATTCGGCGGCGGTCATCCCGCCAAGCGCTCCTTCCAGGCGCTGCGGATAGCGGTCAACGACGAGCTCGGCCAGCTCGACCGGGCGCTGCCGCTGGCATGGGATCTGCTGCGCGAGGGGGGAGTGCTCGCAGGCATATCCTTCCATTCGCTCGAGGACCGCCGTGTCAAGCGGTTCCTCGCGGACCGCGCGCGGGGATGCATCTGCCCGCCCGACCTCCCCGTCTGCGCGTGTGGGCGTGAGCCGCAGGGAGCGCTGCTCTCGCGACGGTCGATTGTTCCCTCTCCATCCGAGCTCGAGCAGAACCCGCGCGCCGCCTCGGCGAGGCTGCGAGCCGCCCGCAAGTTGACCGACGAGGAGGTCGCAACCTCATGACGCCACCCGCCGCCGCCTCCGCTGCACATCGCGGCAGGGTGGGCGCCCCGGCTCGCCCGCTCACACCCCGGCCGCGCCGCGTATCCGGTCCCGCACGCCCACCGTCGCGTCCCCGCACACCCCCCGCGGCGCCGCGCGAACAGGGTCTCGCGAATGGCCTGCTCGCCGGTGCCGAGGGTCTGCTGCACGCCCGCAGCCTCGACCGGCTGATCAGGGGGCGGGGATGGATCGCCGTCATCGCGTTCGCCCTCATCGGGATCGTCACGCTTCAGCTCGGCCTGCTCAAGCTGAACGCCGGGATGGGCCGCTCGATCGAACGAGCCGAAGCGCTGCAGCGCAAGAACGCGGCACTCAGCATCGAAAACTCCGAACTCGCCGCGGGGGGGAGGGTCGAGGCGCTCGCGTCCCGCATGGGAATGGTGGTCGTCCCCTCCGGAACACTCCGCTACCTTCGCGCGGGCTCCGCCGGGCAGGCCGCGGGCGCAGCCGCGGCAGCCCTGAGCGCGCCGTCCGCCACGGCCGGCGCGAGCTCGGCCCCATCGACTGAAGCTTCGTCGCCGACCGGCGGCCAGAGCGGCCAGGCGTCCGGGGAATCACAGGCTCAGCAGGGCGAAACGAGCACCGCGACCGGGGGCACCGGCGAACCGCAGGCCGCTGCGCCGGCTTCCGAAACACAGGCGACCCCCGCCGCCTCGACCACGCCGTCCACGTCCGGCGAAACCGCAGCCACCGCCGAATCCGCCCCTGCCGGCGGTACACAGGCCGGCCCGGCAGGCTAGGCGCGTGGGCACGCTCGAGCGACGCACCGGCTACATCTTCGGGGCCTTCCTGGTCCTTCTGGTCCTGGCGGCGGGGCGCGCCGCCTATCTGGGCGTGATCCGCGCGGGAGCCCTGCGCAAGGTGGCCAGCGCCGAGCACGTGAGCGCTGAAACGATCATCCCTCCGCGCGGGACGATCAGCGACCGTAACGGCGTCGATCTGGCGGTCTCCGAGCCGGCGAGGGAAATATTCGCCGACCCCGAGAGGATGGAAGACCCGCTCGCCGCCGCCCGGAAGCTCGCGCCGGCGCTCGGCGAGAGCGAATCGACCGTGCTGCACGAGCTCTCCGAGCGCACCGGGTTCGTCTACCTCGCGCGGGCGATGCCCGCCGCCCAGGCAGAAGCCGTCCTTGCGCTGAAGGTCCCGGAAGTCGAGAGCACGCCCGTCATGCGGCGCGTCTACCCGCAGGGCGCCCTCGCCGGCCAGCTGCTCGGAATCGTCGGAACCGAAGGCAAGGGGCTCGCCGGCATCGAGTACTCGCGCGACGCGCAGCTGCGCGGCGATCCCGGATCGCGCCGCGTCGTGCGCGACGCGATCGGGCAGCCCGTCTCTATCAGCGAATCGGCGACGGCGAAGCCGGGACGGCCGATCGGCCTGACGATCGACGCGAACATCCAGCAGCGCACCGAAGACGTGCTCGGCGCGGTCGCCAAGCAGTTCACGCCGAAAGACGCGACGGCGATCGTGATGGACCCCAACACCGGTGCCATCCTCGCGCTCGCGAACTGGCCCGCCTTCAACCCGGACCGGCCCTCCTCCTCGGAAGCGTCCAGCATCGAGGACCGCGCGGTGGGCTTCACATACGAACCGGGGTCCACGTTCAAGGCATTCACGGTCTCCGGGGCGATGGAAGACGGGCTTATAACCCCGGATACGCCATTCAACATCCCCGATCAGATCCAGGTGGCCGACCGCACCATCCATGACGACACCGAACACCCGGAAGAAACGCTCACTACGTCCCAGATCCTCGCGCGGTCGAGCAACGTCGGAGCGATCAAGATCGGGGCGCTCGAGGGCGCGTCCAGTTTCAACCAGTGGGTCCACAGGTTCGGCTTCGGCAAACCCACCGGGGTTGAAATCCCCGGCGAGGAAGCCGGCGTGGTGCTGCCGCTGTCCCAGTATTCGGGCTCCTCGATGGGCAATCTGCCGATCGGGCAGGGGGAGCTGGTCACACCGATGCAGATGGCGACCGCATACGCCGCGATCGCAAACGGCGGCATCCTGCGCCCGCCGCACGTCCTGAGCTCGGTCGGCGGCGTCCAGCAGCCGATCCCCGCGGGGCACCGGGTCATCACGGGCGCGACGGCGGCTGCAGTGAGGCACATGCTCGAAGGGGTCCTCGCGCCCGGCGGGACAGCCAGCGAGGTCTCGATTCCCGGCTACGCGCTGGCGGGCAAGACGGGCACCGCCAGCAAGATCGACCCCGCCACCGGCGAATACTCCAACAGCGCCTACGTCGCCTCGTTCATCGGGATGGCGCCCGCGTCGGACCCCAAGCTCCTGTGCGCCGTCGTCGTCGACGAACCGGGTTCCGGTTCGATCTACGGCGGCACGGTCGCCGCTCCCGCTTTCGGGGAGATCATGAGCTACTCACTGGGATACCTCGGGATACCACCTGGCTAGCCCGGGCTCCCGCTGGCACGGAAACTAGACTCAACCGCATGTCAGAGCCGGGTGGGAGCCGATGAGGCTCGACGATCTGCTGGGCGCGCACCTGCGCGGCCTGCGTCAGCCTCCCGGTCCTCAGGCAGCGGGACTCGAGATAACCGCGCTGGCCTACGACAGCCGAGCGGTCACGAGGGGAGCACTCTTCTTCTGCGTCACCGGCTTGCGCGCTGACGGACACGAGTTCGCCGCCGACGCCGTCAGGGCCGGAGCGGGGGCCCTCGTCGTCGAGCGGCCGTTGGGCCTCGGGGTGCCTGAGGTGCTCGTGGACTCCGCCCGCGAGGCGATGGCGCCGCTCGCAGCGCGCTTCTATCGTCATCCCGACCGCGAGCTCGACGTCGTCGGCATCACGGGGACCAACGGAAAGACGACGACCGCGTACATGGTTCGCGCGCTGCTGGAGGGGACGGGCACGCAGTGCGGCCTGCTCGGGACGGTCAAGTCCGTGATCGGTGGCCGCGAGCAGGAGGTGTCGCGCACCACGCCGGAGGCGATCGACCTGCAGGGCGACCTGCGCGCGATGCTCGACGGAGGCGATCGAGCGTGCGCGATCGAGGTCTCCTCCCACGCCCTCTCGCTCGGGCGCACCGACGGGGTGCGGTTCGCCGCGGCCGTCTTCACGAACATGACGCGGGATCACCTGGACTTCCACGAGGACATGGAGGACTACTTCAGGGCCAAGAGGCTCCTGTTCATGCCAGAGAGCGGCCCGGCCCCGCGCGTGAGCGTGCTGAACGCAGGGGACCCCTACGGCCGCAGGCTCGCGCGGGAGGTGCCGGGGGCGATCACCTTCGCGCTGGATGCGCCGGCCGACTACAGCGCCAGCGGGGTGCGGGCCGGCTTTGACGGATGCCGCTTCACGCTCGACGCCCCGCACGGCCGGCGGGAGCTCTCGCTGCCGATGCTCGGACGTTTCAACGTGGCGAACGCGCTCGGCGCGCTCGCCACGGCGGTCGCGCTCGGCGGCGATCCGGACGAGCTGCTCGACGTCCTCAGCAGAGGGGTGCACGTGCCTGGCCGGTTCGAGCCGGTCGACGAGGGACAGGACTTCGCGGTCCTCGTGGACTACGCGCACACACCCGACTCGCTCGAGAACGTGCTCGGCGCGGCCCGCGAGCTGATCGACCGCGAGGCCGGCGGCACGGCGCGGCTGATATGCGTGTTCGGCGCCGGGGGCGACCGCGACCGCGGCAAGCGGCCGCTGATGGGGGAGATCGGGGCGCGGCTCGCCGACCTCGTCTTCGTCACGTCGGACAACCCGCGGTCCGAGGACCCGGATGCGATCATCGCCGAGATCATGGCGGGGGCCGCCGGGCACACGGGCGTGGTTGCGCTCGCCGACCGGCGTGAGGCGATCGCGCAGGCCGTCGCGAGCGCCGGCCCCGGGGACGTGCTCGTGGTCGCCGGCAAGGGGCACGAGCAGGGGCAGGAGTTCACCGGCGGGCGCAAGATCCCGTTCGACGATGTCGCCGTCGCGCGCGAGGCGCTCGCGGCCCTGCAGGACCGGCCCGTGGGGGCCGGGGCCGCGTGAGGGGCTGGGACCTCGAGCGGATCGCGGGCGCGGCCGGAGCCGGCGTGCACCGCAGGCCCGCCTCCCCGGACGGGCCGCTGAGGGCGACGATCGACTCTCGCGGCGCCGGCCCCGGAGACCTGTTCTTCGGGCTGCGCGGTGAGCACACGGACGGGGGCAGCCACGCGGGCCAGGCCCTGCAGGCAGGAGCATGGGGTGTGCTGGTCGCGGGCGAGCACGCCGGGGCCGCCGCTGCGGCGGCCCCCGAGGGTGCGGTCCTCGTGCACCCCGACCCTCTCGCCGCGCTCCAGGCACTCGCGCGCGAGTGGCGCCGCGAGCTCGGCGCCCGCGGCGCATCGGTGATCGCCGTCACCGGCTCCACCGGGAAGACCTCGACAAAGGACATCCTCGCCTCGCTGCTGGCCGGGCAGCTCAGGGTGTCCGCCACGCCGGAGAACCTCAACACCGAGATCGGCCTTCCCCTGGCGCTCCTCGGCGCAGCTGCGGACAGCGAGGCGATCGTCCTCGAGATGGCGATGCGCGGTCCCGGCCAGATCGCCCAGCTGACCGCGATCGCCGAGCCTGACGTCGGTGTGATCGTCAACGTCGGCCCCGCGCACCTCGAGCTGCTGGGTTCGCTGGAGGCGATCGCGGCCGCGAAGGCCGAGCTCCTCGCGGGTCTCGAGCCCGGCGCGTGCGCCGTGCTGCCCGCCGGCGAGCCTCTCCTCGAGCCGCACCTGCGCGATGACATCCGCACGATCACGTTCGGGGAGGGCGGCGATGTGGTGCTCCTCTCGGCGGAGGAGGGCGGCGCCGTCACGATCGGCCACGGGAGCGACCCGCATGCAGCTGCTGCCGTCCTTCAGTCAGGCGCACCAGCTGAGCAACCTGCTCGCCGCCGTCGCCGCGGCACGCGCGATCGGCCTCACGCCGCAGGGCCCGGTGAACGTCAGCTTCTCCGCGATGCGCGGCCAGCGGAGCGAGCTACCCGGCGAGGTGTCGCTGATCGACGACTGCTACAACGCCAACCCGATGTCGATGCGCGCCGCAATCGACGATCTCGCCGCGGTGGACCACGGCCGGCGGGTCGCGGTGCTCGGAGACATGCTCGAGCTCGGAGACGCCTCGCCGGAACTGCACCGGCAGATCGGGAGGTATGCCGCCGGCGGCAGGGTGGACCTGCTCGTGACGGTCGGGCCGATGGCGCGCGAGATCGCTGCTGCCTTCGACGGCGAACGCGCCAGCGCACGGGATTCGCGGGAGGCGGCGGAGCTGCTCACCGGGCTCGTGCGGGCGGGGGACACAGTGCTGGTCAAGGGTTCGCGCGGCATCGGGATGGAGATCATCGTGCGGAGCCTGAAGGAGTCGGCGGCCATCCCCGCCCACGCCCGCGCAGCCGGTCAGGAGCAGCGCTGAATGGGCCGGATTCTCTTCGGGGGCACGGCGGCTCTGCTGATCTGCATCTTCCTGAGCCCCAAGTTCATCGACTTCCTGCGCAAGCGCGAGTTCGGGCAGCACATCCGCGAGGACGGACCCGCAGGGACACCTGCAGAAGGCCGGGACACCCGACGATGGGCGGAGTGCTCATCTTCATCGCCGTGTCCGCGTCCTTCCTGATCCTGACCGACTGGGAATGGGTCGATCGGCGTGTTCGGGGCGGCGATCGCGTGCGCCGCGCTCGGGTTCGCCGACGATTACACGAAGATCGTCAAGCGGCGCTCGCTCGGCCTGCGCGCTCGCACCAAGCTCGTCGTGACGATCGCGATATCGCTCGGCCTGTGGTGGGTCGCGACCAGAAGGCGCACCTCGAGCCGAGCGTGGCTGCGGTTCGTCGACGCCGACATCGAACTCGGGCCGTTCTTTCCGCTGTTCATCTACCTCGTCGTCGCCGGGACGACGAGCGCTGTCAACCTGACCGACGGGCTGGACGGCCTGGCGGCCGGTTGCGCGGCGATAAGTCCTGCTCGCCTATATCGGGATCATGTTATCCTCGGCGGGGGACCACGACATGGCGATGCTCGCGGGATGCCTCGCCGGCGCATGCATCGCGTTCCTGTGGTTCAACGCGTTCCCCGCGACGATCTTCATGGGCGACACAGGATCGCTGGGCCTCGGCGGGGCCATCGCCGCCCTCGCGATCATGACCAACACGGAGGTCCTGCTGATCCTGATCGGGGGGATCTTCGTGATCGAGGCGCTGTCGGTGCTGATCCAGGTGATCTCCTTCCGGATGATCCGCAGGCGCGTGTTCCTGATGGCGCCGATCCACCATCACTTCGAGCTGAAGGCCTGGTCGGAGACGAAGATAATGCTGCGCTTCTGGATCGTCGCGTCACTGTCGCAGCGATCGGGTTCACGATCTACCGCTCCAGCCGCGGGCTCTAGAGCAAGCTTGAAGGCCTGCGGCGCCGCGTGTCGAAGTGAGCAAGGATGCCAGCAGCGCCAGCAGGCAGGGCCCGAGCGGAGCGAGCCGCGCCCCGGATCCTCGCGACCCCGCCCGCGGCCGGGCAACGGCGCGCAGACGCTGGAGCATCGCGTTCTGCTGACCGCGACGATGTGCCTGCTCGCGTTTGGCGCGGTGATGGTCTACAGCGCATCCTCCGCGACGAGCGCTGCTGCAGGGCGAAGGCTACGGCAGCACGTACCTGATCAAGTTCATCATCTACGGCGCGATAGGGCTCGTGGCGATGCGGATCCTCGCGCGCGACGGCGTCGCGAAAGTCCACAGCATCACCGCGCCGCTGCTGTTCGTCTCGCTCGCGCTCGTGCTGGCGGTGCACATCCCCCACGTCGGCGTCTCGGTCGAACGGCGCGCGGCGCTGGATCGGCCCGAGCTAGCTGCAGTTCCAGCCCTCCGAGCTGGTCAAGCTCGCGCTCGTGCTGTACACCGCGACGCTGCTCGCGAAGCGCCCAGGGCGTGTGAACGACATGCGCGAGCTCGCACGACCGCTGCTCGTACGTGGTCGCCGCCGCGCTGCCTGCTCGTCGTCACCCAGCCGGACATCGGGACGGCGATGGTCATCTGCTTCACCGTCGTCGCGATGCTCGTCGCGGCGGGCATCCCGCTGCGCAGGCTCGGGATGATCGTCGCGTCGCTGCTCGGCCTCGTCCTTCTGTACGCGCTCGCGAAACCCTATGCCCGCCAGCGCCTGACGTCGTTCATCGATCCGTGGGCGCACGCGACAACCAGCGGCTTCCAGGCCGTGCAGGGCCAGATCGCGATCGGGTCGGGCGGCCTGCTCGGAGTCGGCCCCGGCCAGTCGGTGCAGAAGATCTTCTATCTCCCGGAGGCGCAGACAGATTTCATCCTCGCCGTGATCGCGCGAGGAGGTCGGGGTCGTCGGCGTGTGCGGGCTGCTCTTCCTGTACGGGATGATCGCGTTCGCCGGGCTGCGCGCGGCGCAGAAAGCGAGCAGCCTGTACAGCGGGCTGATCGGCGTCGGGGTGACCTGCTGATCGTCTCGCAGGCGCTGCTCAACATGTTCGCCGTGCTCGGCCTCGCGCCGCTCACCGGCGTGCCGCTGCCGCTCGTCTCATACGGGTCGAGCAGCATGATCGTCATGCTCGCGGCGATGGGTCTGCTGCTGAACGTCGCCTCCGGAGCGACCGGCCACGTCCGGGCGGTCTCGCAGTCCGCGATCCTCCCCGGCGACGCCCGCGGGCGCGAACAGGCACGATTGGGCGATGAGCAAGCCCAAGAGGATCGTGATCGCCGCCGGCGGGACCGCTGGGCACGTCGTGCCGGCGCTGGCGGTCGCACAGGCGCTGCGGGCTGAGGGCGCGCGAGGTCGAGTTCATCGGCGGCGACCGCGCCGAGGCGCAGCTGGTGCCCGCGGCAGGCTACGCGCTGCACACGATCAACGTGAAGGGGCTGAGCCGCTCGAGCCCCGTGCAGGCGGCTCGCGGTCGCTGGGCCTGGCGGCCGCGGCGCTGCCGCGGTCCCGCGCGCTGCTGCGCCGAGATCGCGCCGGACGCGGTCATGGGGGGCGGGGGCTACGTCGCAGGGCCGGTCGGCGCCGCGGCGCTGACGCTCCGGCTGCCCGCTGGTCCTGACGGAGGCCGACAGCCACCTCGGGCTGACCAACCGCATGCTCGCGCCGTTCGCGCGGCGCGTGTGCCTTGCGTTCCCGATAGAGGGGCGCGCGCCGCCGCGCTACGTCGTCACCGGCCGGCCGATCCCGCCTCCCGCGGCGGACCGCGGAGCCGCGCGGAGCAGGCTTGGGGATCCCGCCCGGCGAGAGGTGCGTGCTCGTGTTCGGAGGATCGCTGGGGGCGAGATCGATCAACATCGCGGCGCTCGACGCCTTCGCGGCGATGCCCGTGCCACGTGCTCCACATCAGCGGCGCGCCGAGACCACGCGGAGCTCGCCGCGCGAACACTGCCGGCCGGGCTATGACCTGCGCGAATATCTCCACGGCGAGCAGTTCGCAGACGCTCTAGCCGCGGCCGACCTCGTGATCGCGCGCTCGGGCGGATCCGTCTTCGAGATCGCCGCGCAGGGCCTGCCTTCGATCTTGGTCCCCTACCCGCACGCGGCCGGCGACCATCAGAGCGCCAACGCGCGCTGGATGGCGGACGCGGGAGCGGCCCTCGTGATCACCGACGGCGAGCTGAGCGGCCCGGTTCTCGGCGAGGCCGTCAGCGGACTGCTCTCGGATCCTGAGCGGATGACGGAGATGGGGCGGGCTGCGTTCTCGCTCGCGCGCCCGGACGCCGCGCTGGACGTCGCGCGGGAGCTGCTGCGGGCGGCGGGCTCGTGAGCGACCGCGCCGGAGCGTGGAGCGGGCGGCGCATCCACTTCGTCGGGCGTCGGCGGCGCCGGCATGAGCGGATACGCGAGGGCGGCGAGCGCGCTCGGCGCCAGCGTCAGCGGGTCCGACGGCGCCCACAGCGAATACCTGGACCGGCTCGAGCGGACGGGATCCTCACGCCGTCATCGGCCACAGGACCCAGAACGTTCCCGAGGGGCCCGACGTCGAGCTCGTCTACTCCTCCGCGGTCGGCGCTGAGAACCTCGAGCGTCGCAGTCGCCCGCGAGCGCGGCATCCCCGAGCTCCCGCGCGCCGCGCTGCTCGCCGAGCTGAGCGCGCTGCGCCGCACGATCGCGGTCGCGGGCACCCACGGCAAGACGACCACCTCGTCGATGATCGTGCACGCCCTGCGCGCGGCGGGGCTCGATCCCGGCTGGCTGGTCGGCGGCTCGGTGGGCGCCGGGCTGGAGAACTCCCATTGGAGCGAGGGCCAGTGGCTGGTGGTCGAGGCGGACGAGTCCGACCGCTCGATGCTCAGCCTCAAGGTCCAGGTCGCGGTGCTCACGAACGTGGAGCTCGACCACCACGCGACGTACTCGTCGCTGCGCGAGCTGCGCGAGGCGTTCGCCGAGCTGCTCGCGGGCGCGCCGCAGGCCGTGATCTGGGACCGTCCGGAGCTGCTCGCGCTGCGCACGGGCGAGAGCGTGCCCTACGACGCACGCGAGGTGACGCTCACGCAGGGCGGGTCACGGTTCCGCTGGCGCGGGCACGAGGTCTCGCTGGCGGTACCCGGGCTGCACAATGCCGTCGAACGCCGCCGGGGCACTGGAGGCGGCCCGTCTCGCGGGGGCGCCGCCACGGGACGCGATCGCGGGGCTCTCGGGATTCCACGGGGCCGGCAGGCGCTTTCAGGCTCTCGGGAGGAGCCTGCACGGAGCGATGCTCTATGACGACTACGCCCACCACCCGACCGAGATCGCCGCTACCCTCGCGGCGGCGCGAACCCTGGAGCACCGACGGCTGATCGCCGTCTTCCAGCCGCATCTGTACTCGCGCACCGCGATGCTCGCAGCGGAGTTCGGCCGCGCGCTCGCGCTCGCCGACGAGATCGTCGTGCTCGACGTCTACCCGGCACGTGAGCGGGCCGAGGATCACCCGGGCGTGAGTGGCCTGACGATCGCGCAGGCGAGCGCCGACGCGTCCGGCGGGCGACCCGTGTACTGGCTGCCCACGTTCGCGCAGGCCGCCGCAGTGCTGCGAGAGCACCTGCGGCAGGGAGACGTGTGCATGATCCTCGGAGCCGGCGATGTCCCGGAGCTCGGCGCGATGCTGGTCGAGCGATGAACGCCCCCGAGGCAGTGCAGCGGGAGTTCCCGCTCGAGCGCCTGAGCACGATCCGCACGGGCGGCCCCGCGGAGTTCTTCGCGCGCGCAGGGAGCCCCGAGGAGGTGATGGAGCTGCTGTCCTGGTCACGGGCCGCCGGACATCATGTGAGCGTCGTGGGTTCCGGATCGAACCTCCTGATAGCGGACGAGGGGGTGCGCGGCCTCGTGGTCAAGCTCGACCGCGCGCTCGCGCAGATCGCCGTGGACGGCGCCCACATCACGTGCGGAGGCGGTGCGCGCCTGCCCGCCGTCGCCGCGAGAGCCGCGAGGGAGGGACTGGCCGGGATCGAGTTCGGGGTCAACATCCCCGGCACCGTCGGCGGTGCCGTCAGGATGAACGCCAACGCCTACGGCGGCGAACTGCAGCGCACGCTCGAGTGGGTCGAAGTCGCGGCCGCCCACGGGATCGAGCGGCGTGCCTGCGCCGACCTCGGCTTCTCATACAGGCACTCGAACCTCACGGACGCAGAGATCGTCCTGACCGCGCGCCTGCTGCTCGAGCGCGAGGACCCGGAGCTCGTGCGGGCGAGGCTCGCAGAGCTGCGCGGCCGCCGCCACGAGGCCCAGCCCCAGGGGATCAAGACATTCGGCTCGACATTCAAGAACCCAGAGGACCCGCGTGCGGGGGGGCGCAGCGCCGGGCTGCTGCTCGCGGAGGTCGGATGCAACGGGCTCGCGGTCGGCGGAGCGCGATTCTCACCCAAGCACGCCAATTTCATCGAGAACACCGGTGATGCGAGCACCGCCGACGTGCTCGCCCTGATGGCCGAGGGACGCCGGCGCGTGCTCGACAGATTCGGCGTCGAGCTCGAGCCCGAGGTGCAGAGGCTCGGGAAGGTTCAATTTCCCTGGCGCTGATCCGGTAGGGGATGCGGGGGCGAGGTCGAAGACCACCCCAATGACCCGCCCGCCGGCCGCGCGCATCGCCCGCCCGTTCGCGCCCGCAGGCGCCCGCGCGCGCCCTGCTGGCAGCCGTGGACGACCTGAGTCCCGCCGGAGGCGCGCACGGGGAGCCCGTGCCATCCCCGGCGCCCTCGCGGGAGGGCTACGCTCGGTGCTCGCGTGGGCGGGAGCCCACGCGCTGCTGCGGCGGAGCCTCATCGCCCTGCTCCTCTGCGCGACGCTGCTGGCAGGCGGCTACCTTGCGCTCCGCAAATCGTCGTTCGTGGCCGTCTCGAAGGTTCAGGTCAGCGGCGTCAGCGGCCCCGACGCGCACGCCGTCGAAAGCGCCCTGGTCTCCGCCGCGCAGCGGATGAGCACGCTCGACGTGAACACCGGTGCCCTGCTCGCCGCGGTCTCCGCCTACCCGGTGGTCAGCGAGGTCCACGCCTATCCGCGGTTCCCTCACGGCCTGCGCATCGTCGTCTCAGAGCAGCTGCCCGTCGCGGCGGTCACCGTCGGCGGAGTGCGCACGGCGCTGGCCGCGGACGGGGCGGTGCTCGGCACCGGTCTGCTCTCCCCGGCCCTTCCGGCCGTCGGCGGCGACTACCTCTCCAGCGAAGGACGCGTGAGCAGTTCCGGCCTGCTCGCCGCGCTCAGCCTGCTCAGCGCCGAGCCGGCCCCGCTGGCACGCCTGACCTCGAAGCTCTACACCGGCCCCTACGGTCTGACGGCCGAAATGAGGGGCGGCCTGCTCGTCTACCTCGGGGACGCCTCAAGGCCACACGCGAAGTGGATCTCGCTGGAGAGGGTGCTCCTTGACCCCAAGTCCTCCGGCGGCGCTCTCGATAGACGTCCGGGTTCCAGAGCGCCCGGCGGCATCATTCTCCTCGAGCACCGCGGCGACCCAACCGTCCTCCTCCCAGGGCGCGGCCGGCTCAGCCGCGGCGGACTCCGAAGCGACCGTCGCCGCGCTCGCCGCGCGCCTCACGGAAGGTGAAACCGCGACCGCGTCGCCGCAGAGCCCAGCCGCCCCGACACCCTCCTCCTCCACGACCGAACCGGCCTCCGCCACCTCGACCGAACCGCAGTCCGCGAGCACCCCGGAACCCTCATCGCAGACGTCCTCAGCGACGCCCGCCGAAGCCTCAACAGGGACCGCCACACCATCAGGATAGAACCCTCTACCTCAACCTCAGTGTCAGTGTTTGATTGGGGCGCATCTCATGTCATGGTCGAGACTCCAGCGATCTGCAACGATTCTTGCGATAATTGACCCCGTCGTTGACAGGGCGAAGATCCCTGCATAACGTGGGCAATCCGGCGGTTCCGCGACCTTTGTCCCGCGAACGCTAAATCACTACTTAAGGCTTCGGGCGAGGACACAATGGAGAGCAGCGGCAGCTACCTGGCAGTGATCAAGGTCGTCGGTGTCGGCGGAGGCGGAACCAACGCGGTCAGCCGCATGGTCGACGCAGGACTGCGCGGCGTCGAGTTCATCGCGGCCAACACGGACGCGCAGGCGCTGGCAATGTGCGACGCCGACATCAAGCTCAACATCGGCCACGAGTCGACGAAGGGGCTCGGCGCGGGCGCCAACCCCGACGTTGGCCTGGCCGCGGCATCGGAGTCGCGCGACGAGATCAAGGAGGCGCTGAAGGGCGCCGACATGGTGTTCGTGACAGCCGGCGAGGGCGGCGGCACCGGGACCGGGGCGGCCCCCGTGATCGCCGAGATCGCCAAGAACGAGATCGGTGCGCTGACCGTGGGCGTCGTCACGCGGCCGTTCGACTTCGAGGGCTCCCAGCGCGGGCGCCAGGCGACCGAAGGGATCGAGCGGCTGCGCGAGGTCGTCGACACCCTGATCGTCATCCCGAACGAGAAGCTGCTCGCCGTCGTCGAGCGCCGCACGTCGATGCTCGACGCATTCCGCGAAGCCGACAACGTGCTGCGCCAGGGCGTGCAGGGCATCACCGACCTGATCACGATCCCGGGTCTCATCAACCTGGACTTCGCCGACGTGCGCACGATCATGGCCGACGCCGGCTCGGCGCTCATGGGCATCGGCACCGCCAACGGCGAGGCCCGCGCCGCGGACGCAGCTCGCGCGGCGATCTCCTCACCGCTGCTGGAGGAGTCGGTCGAGGGAGCGACGGGCATCCTCCTGAACATCACGGGCGGCAAAGAGCTCGGCCTGTTCGAGGTCAACGACGCCGCCGAGATCATCCAGAACGCCGCCGATGCGAACGCCAACATCATCTTCGGCGCGGTCATCGACGAGGGAATGGGCGACGACGTGCGCGTGACGGTGATCGGGACAGGCTTCGACCACAGGCCGGGGCGCACCCCACGCCGCGAGAGCCGCGCAGCGCGACCGGACCGCGGTCCCCGCATCAGCGACAGGCAGCGCTCGACGCTCGAGATCGCCGACGAGGACATCGACGTACCGCCCTTCCTGCGCTGAGCGGAGCCACATCGGCCGCTTCGCTAGCCTGGGGCGATGATCGAGCCAGGCCCCTCCACGCTGCGCCGCACGCCCCTGTTCGAGCGCCACGTGGCGGCGGGCGCAAAGCTGGTCGACTTCGCCGGATGGGAGATGCCCGTCCAATATGAGGGCGTGCGCCAGGAGCACCTCGCGGTGCGGAGCTCCTGCGGCATCTTCGACGTCTCGCACATGGGCGAGATCGAGACGAGCGGCCCCGACGCGCCGGCGCTCCTGCAGCGGCTGCTGTCGAACGACGTGCAGGCGCTGGGGCTCGGGGGCGCCCAGTACAGCGTGCTCTGCCGCGAGGACGGCAGGCGTGCTCGACGACCTCTTCACCTACCGCCTCGGCGAGGACAGGTACCTGACGGTGACCAACGCCTCCAACCACGGCGCCGACCTCGCCTGGTTCCAGGATCACGCGCAGGGACTGGATGTGACCGTCACGGACGCGATCGACGACTGGGCGATGCTCGCTGTCCAGGGGCCCCTCGCCCGCGAGGTCGCGCAGGCCATCTCCGACTCGCCGCTTCCCGCGCGCATGCACGTCGAGCGGCGCCGGCTCGCAGGAGCAGACGTGCTGATCTGCGGCACCGGCTACACGGGCGAGGACGGCGTCGAGGTGCTCGCTAGGCCGGGCGACGCCGCCGGCCTGTGGGATGAGCTCGTGCGCCGCGGAGCCACGCCTGCGGGGCTCGGAGCGCGCGACACGCTTCGCCTGGAGGTCTGCTACCACCTCTACGGCAACGACCTGAGCGTCGAGCGCGGACCGATCGAAGCGGGCCTGGGATGGTGCTGCAAGGAGGACACCGGCTTCATCGGGTCCGACGCGGTCCGGGAGGTGCGCGAGGCGGGCCCGGCGGAGAAGCTCGCCGCGTTCATGATCGAGGGTCCCGGCATCCCGCGCCAGGGCAACCCCGTCACCGGCGGGGGGGTGGTGACCAGCGGGACGCTCTCGCCCTCACTGGAGGTGGGGATCGGGATGGCGTACGTCCCCGCGTCGAGCGCAGCGCCCGGCACCCACCTCGAGATAGATGTTCGTGGCAAGATGCGGCCCGCCGTTGTGAAGGAAAAGCCGCTCTACAGAAAGGGCTCCTGAATGTCTCAGGCCAGCTACCCCGAGGACCTGCTCTACCACCCCGAACACGACTGGGCGCGAATCGACGCCTCCGACCCGGAGCACGCCACGCTCGGCGTCACCTGGTACGCGCAGGACGCCCTCGGCGAGGTCGTCTTCTTCGACCCGCCGGCCGTCGGCACCACGCTCAGCAAGAACGAGTCCTACGCCGAGGTCGAGTCGGTCAAGGCCGTCTCGGACGTGATCGCTCCGCTCTCGGGGGAGATCATCGAGATCAACGAGTCGCTCGCCGACAACCCCGCGATGATCAACGAGGACCCGTACGGCGAGGGCTGGATGGTCAAGGTGCGCCTGAGCGACCCCTCCGAGCGCGAGGCGCTGCTGGACGCCGCCGCCTACCGCGCGACGCTGGCTGGCTAGGCTGGAGGTCAGTTGAGCCGATACACCTCCGTAACCGAGCAGGACCTCGAGCAGATGCTCGCCGCGATAGGCGTCGGCTCCCTGCAGGAGATCTTCGACCGCCAGATCCCCAAGGGCGTGCGCCTCGGCCGCGAGCTGGACCTTCCCGCCGGGCTGCCCGAGCAGGACGTCTTCGAGCACCTGCGTGCGCTCGCGGCGCGGAACACGAGCACCGAGGAGGAGGTGAGCTTCCTCGGGGCGGGGATGTACGACCACTACGTGCCCGCGCTGATCGACATGCTGATGGAGCGCTCGGAGTTCCTGACCCCTTACACGCCCTACCAGCCCGAGATCTCCCAGGGCGGCCTGCAGGTGATGTTCGAGTACCAGACCGCCATCACCGAGCTGACGGGTCTCGAAGTCGCGAACGCCTCCACATATGAGGGGCCGTCGGCCGTCGCGGCCGCCGGATACCTCGCGAAGCTCGACAACGGCAAGCACAAGCTCGTCGCGAGCGCCGGGCTGCACCCCCATTCGATCGAGACGCTCCGCACGCTGGCCCACGGCTACGGGATGGAGGTCGTCGAGGTCCCGCTGCGCGACGGCGTCACCGACCCCGACGAGTGGGCACGCGCGATCGACTCGGACACGAGCGCCGCGATCTTCGCGCAGCCCAACTTCTACGGGGCAGTGGAGGATGCGCAGGAGCTGAGCCGCATCGCGAAGGAGCAGGCAGGCTCGGACGGGTCCGCCTCCGACCGCGCACCCGTGGTCGTCGCTCAGGTCGACCCGATCACCCTGGGGATCCTGCGCCCGCCCGGTGAGTGCGGCGTGGACGTCGCGGTCGGCGAGGGTCAGGCGCTGGGCAACAGGCTGGACTTCGGGGGACCCTCCTTCGGGCTGTTCGCGGCGCGGGAGGGGTATCTGCGCCGCATGCCCGGCCGCATCGCAGGCGAGACCGTCGACGTCGACGGCCGCCGGGGCTTCGTGCTGACGCTGCAGACCCGCGAGCAGCACATCCGCCGCGAGAAGGCCACATCGAACATCTGCACGGCGCAGGCGCTGAACGCGCTCGCCGGGGTCGTGTATCTCACATGGCTCGGGCGCACCGGCCTCGTGGAGCTGGGCGAGCTCCTGCTCGCCCGCACCCACTACGCACGGGAGCGCCTGAGCGCCCTGGATGGCGTGGAGAAGCTGCACGAGCAGCCCGTGGTGCGGGAGTTCGCGCTGCGCCTGGACGCGGACGTCGCCGCCGTCAGGCGCCGGTGCGCGCTCGCCGGGGTGAACCCGGGAGTCGACCTGCAGGCGATCACCGGCAGGCCCGAGGATCGCGGGGGGCTGCTGGTCGCCATAACCGAGCGGCGCTCACGGAAGGACATCGACCGGCTGGCCGAGGTCCTCGGTGCAGCCGTCGCGGCGGAGCGAGAGGCGGCTCTGACGGCATGAGCGACGTCAACCTCGCAGACGAGCGTCTCGGCGGCAACCCGCTGGCGCGCCAGCGCGCCCGGACGATCTTCCAGAAGGGCGCGCCGGGAAGGCGCGCCTTCGTGTGCCCGGAGATGGACGTTCCCGTCGTCGAGGTGTCCGAGCTGCTCCCCGAGCGCTTCAGGCGCACCAGCCCGGCGCGGCTGCCCGAGGTCTCAGAGCCCGAGATCGTGCGCCATTACGTCGGCCTGTCCAAGCGCAACTTCGACCTGGACTCGGGCTTCTACCCGCTCGGCTCCTGCACGATGAAGCACAACCCGCGGCTGCACGAGCGCGCCGCCGCGCTCGCGGGACACGCGCGCCTGCACCCGCTGCAGGACCCCGAGCAGGCGCAGGGAGCGCTCGAGCTGATGTGGAACCTCCAGGGCGCCCTGTCGGAGATCGCCGGGCTCCCGCATGTCTCGCTGCAGCCGTCCGCTGGCTCCCACGGCGAGCTCGCCGGTGTGCTGCTGACCCGCGCCTACCACGAGGACCGCGGCGAGAGCCGCCACAAGGTGCTGACACCCGACACCGCGCACGGCACGAACCCAGCCACCGTGACAATGGCGGGCCTTGAGGTGGTGAAGGTCGCGACGAACGCCGACGGCGGAGTCGACATCGACGACCTGCGAGCGAAGGCCGACACGGACGTGGCGTGCCTGATGCTCACGAACCCGAACACGCTCGGGCTGTTCGACCCGAACATCGAGCAGATATCCGAGATCGTGCACGGCGTCGGGGCGACGCTCTACTACGACGGTGCCAACCTGAACGCGGTGATGGGGCTCTCGCGCCCCGGCGACATGGGTTTCGACATCGTGCACTTCAACCTGCACAAGTCGTTCACCCAGCCGCACGGCGGCGGCGGACCCGGGTCGGGCCCGATAGCGGTCTCCGATCGAGTCGCGCCGTTCCTGCCCGTCCCGCTCGTCGTCCGGCGCGAGGACGGCACGTTCGACCTCGACCACGAGCGGCCGCGCTCGATCGGCCGGCTGCGCGGCTTCCACGGCAACTACGGGTGCTTCGTGCGCGCCTACGCCTACATATGCTCGCTCGGCGCGGACGGGCTCAAGGACGCCTCCGAGACGGCTGTCCTGAACGCCAACTATCTCCTTGCGCGTCTGCGCGAGAAGGGGATAGCCGAGTATCTGCCGCTCGCATACGGCGAGCTGTGCATGCACGAGTTCGTCCTCTCCGGCGGCCCGATGAAGCGCGACCTGAAGCTCAAGACGCTGGACCTCGCAAAGCGACTGCTCGACTTCGGCTTCCACCCGCCGACCGTCTACTTCCCGCTCCTCGTCGAGGAGGCGCTCATGGTCGAGCCCACCGAGACCGAGACACGCGAGACGCTCGACGCCTTCGCGGACGCGATCGCCGAGATCCTGCGCGAGGGCGCACGCGACCCCGAGATCGCACGCGGCGCGCCCTACACGACGCCCGTCCGGCGCCTTGACGAGGTGGCCGCGGCGAAGCACCCCGTCATCCGGGAGGCCCTGGGCTAGTGGCGCCGCAGGATCGAGCAACCCGGAAACTCGGGAGCACCGGGGTCAGCGTGAGCCCTCTCTGTCTCGGAGCGATGATGTTCGGCGCGTGGGGCAACACCGACCACGAGGACTCCGTCCGGATCATCCACCGCGCGCTCGACGCCGGCATCAACTTCATAGACACCGCCGACGTCTACTCGCGCGGCGAGTCCGAGGAGATAGTCGGCAGGGCGCTGCAGGGCCGTCGCGACAGCGTGGTGCTCGCGACCAAGCTCCACGGGCGGATGGGGGATGACCCCAACGAGTTCGGCAACTCGCGCCGCTGGATCGTGCAGGAGGTCGAGAACAGCCTGCGCCGGCTGCGCACCGACTGGATCGACCTCTACCAGATCCACCGACCCGAGCCGGACACCGACATCGACGAGACACTCGGCGCGCTCAGCGACCTCGTCCGCGCGGGCAAGGTCCGCATGATCGGCAGCTCCACGTTCCCGGCGCACAGCATCGTCGAGGCCCAGTGGGTCGCCGAGCGCCGCGGCCGTGAGCGCTTTCGCTGCGAGCAGCCGCCCTACTCGCTGCTCACGCGCGGGGTGGAGGCCGACGTCCTGCCCGTCTGCGAGCAGTACGGCATGGGCGTCATCCCCTGGAGCCCGCTCGCCGGCGGCTGGCTCTCCGGCCGCTACAGCGGCCAGGAGACACCTGCCTCGAGCAGGCGCGCGCAGATGATTCCCCAGCGCTTCGACATGAGCCTCCCGGCGAACCAGCGCAAGCTCGAGGCCGCCCGGGCGCTCGGCGGGCTCGCCGACGAATCCGGGATCACGCTGATCGAGATGGCCCTCGCGTTCGTGATCAACCACCCCGCCGTGACGGCGGCGATCATCGGCCCGCGCACGATCGAGCACCTCGAGAGCCAGATCACGGCGATGGACGTGAAGCTCAGCGACGACGTCCTCGACCGGATCGACGAGATCGTCACGCCGGGCGTGAACGTCAACCCCGTGGACCGCGGCTGGGATCCGCCCTGGCTCACGGATGCCGCGCTCCGCCGGCGCTGAGGGACGCCGTGCGGATCTTCTCGGGCATCCAGCCCACAGGGCGCAAGCACCTGGGCAACTTCATCGGCGCGATCGCCCAGTACGTCGGCGCCCAGGAGCGGGGCGAGGGCATCTTCTGCATAGTCGACCTGCACGCGGTGACGGTCGCCTATGACCCGCTCGAACTGCGCGACAGGCTCTACGACACGCTCGCGATCCTGCTTGCGGCCGGACTGGACCCGGAGAGCTGCACACTTTTCCGCCAGAGCGACGTGCCCGAGCACACCGAGCTCACGTGGCTGCTCTCGAGCGTCACAGAGCTCGGCCGCCTGCAGCGCATGCACCAGTTCCGCGACAAGTCGATCGCGCAGCGCGAGCTGGTCTCCGCGGGGCTGCTGATGTACCCGGTGCTCCAGGCCGCCGACGTCCTCGCCTACAGGGCGCAGGAGGTCCCCGTCGGGGAGGACCAGCGCGAGCACCTCGAGCTGATGCGCGACGTGGCGCGCCGCTTCAACGCCCGTTTCGCAGCCGGCGAGGAGGTCCTGGTCGTACCCGAGCACCGGATCCCGCCCGTCGGAGCGCGGATCATGGACCTGCAGGACCCGACGAGCAAGATGTCCACGACCGGGGGGACCGAGCAGGGCACCGTTCTGGTGCTCGACGAGCCGAAGGTGATCGAGAAGAAGTTCAAGAGCGCCGTCACCGACTCCGGGAGCGAGGTCCGCCGCGACCGCGAGAAGCCGGGCGTCAGCAACCTCATCGAAATCCTCGCCGCGGTCCGCGGCGTGCGCCCCGAGGACGTCGAGGGCGAGCTGGCCCAGGCGCGGTACGGCGAACTTAAGGGCGCGACGGCGGCAGCCGTGATCGAGTACCTGCAGCCCGTGCGGGAGCGCTACACGCAGCTGCGCGCGGACGAGGCGGGCCTTGAGGCGATCCTCGAGCGCGGCGCGGTGAGCGCGAGGGCGATCGCGAGCGAGACCGTCGCCGACGTGCGCGAGCTGATGGGGGTCGGAGCGCCGCGCGAGCCCGTCGGGCGCGCCCGGTAGCGTGAACGCATGACCCGCGCAGGCGCCGGGAGGCGAACCGCATGAGCATCGCCTCGCTCGAACTCGACCTCGACGTCTTCAGCGGGCCCTTCGACCTGCTCCTGACGCTCGTGCTGCGCGAAGAGGTGGACCTGCTCGAGCTCGCGCTCGCGGACGTCGTGCTCGCGTACCTCGACCATCTCGAGCGGCGCGGCGACCTCGACCTCGAGACGGCGACCGAGTTCATCGTGCTCGTGGCGGCGCTGCTGGAGCTCAAGTCGCGCCTGATGCTCAGCGGCGACGAGGAAGAGCTCCTGGACATCGAGCCCGAGCAGGCTGCGCAGGAGCTGCTGGCCCGGATGCTCGACGCTCGCCGGTTCCGCGCCGCCGCCGCACACCTCGGCGTGCTGCTCGCGGGGCAGGAGGGCGTGCGGTTCCGCTGTGCCCCGCTGCCCGCGGCCCTGCGGCGCACGATCACGCCCGGCCCGGATGGCTCACAGGACCCCGGCGTCCTCGGCCAGGCGATCGGGCGGATGCTCCTCATGCCGCCGTCGATCAGCGTCCGTCACATAGGGGTGCAGCGGGTGACGGTGGGCGAGCGCCTCGCGCACCTGCGGGCGCTGCTCAGGCGCGGGGCCTTCAACTTCGACGATGCCGTCAGGGGAGCGGACCGGATGACCGTTGCCGTCACCCTGTTCGCGCTCCTCGAGCTCTACAAACGCGGCGAGGCGAGCTGGACCCAGCAGGAGAACTTCGGCGAGATAGACGTCAGCGCCGCCCACGCTGGCGAGCCACGCGTCGCGGAGGCAATGGCGGGGTGAGCGACGCACCGCAGAGCGACCCGGAGCCCACCGGGCAGCCGGCGGCTCTGGCACGCACCGTCGAGGCGCTGCTGTTCCTGTCCAGCGACCCGCTCTCGGCGGCCGAGCTGGCCGACGCCACCGAGGCCGGGGAAGCCGACGTGAGCTCCGCGCTGGAGCTGCTCGCCGAGCAATATTCCCCCGGCCGGCGCGGCATCGTCCTGCGCGAGCTCGCTGGCGGCTGGACGTTTGCGAGCGATCCGGACACCGAGGAGTCCGCTCGCCGGCTCTTCAGCAGGCCGCGCACAGCCGCTCTGACGCCCGCGCAGGCGGAGACGCTTGCGATCGTCGCCTACCTGCAGCCCGTGTCGCGGCCCGAGATCACCCGGATACGCGGTGTCAGCGCCGACTCCGCGAGCGCCACGCTGCTGGAGCGAGGCCTGATCGAGGAGGCCGGCCACTCACAGTTCGGCGCGGTCCTCTACCGCACGGGAACACACTTCCTGAAGCTGTTCGGGCTGCGCACCCTGCAGGAGCTCCCGGACATCGCGCAGTGGGATCCCAGCCCGCAGGAGAGCGCCGACCTGCGCGAGCGTCTGCTGCGCGCAGGTGAGGCGCGCTCGGGCGCAGGACCCTCCGAGGGTTAGCCGTCGGCGAGCCGGCGCGAGCAGTACCAGCACCCCGCTGAGCCCCACACCGCTCGCGGCACGCTGGACGCGGCGTCCCGTCGCTGGCAGCGAGCGCCGGGCACGAAATGCCGTCCGCTGACGGCTTGCGGCGGCTAGGCCGCCCGCGCCGCGAGCTGCCCGCACGCAGCGTCGATGTCCCGCCCGCGCGTAAGGCGCACCGTCACGGGGACGCCGCGGGACGCGAGCGCCCCTCTGAAGGCCGCGATCGCGTCCCGGCCCGAGCCCTCGAACGGGGAGCCCGAGGGGTTGAACGGGATCAGGTTCACCTTGAAGATCGGCTGCTCGGACTCGCGGCCGGCCGACAGCAGCCGGGCCAGCGCGAGCGCCTGCTCGTAGCGGTCGTTCACGCCCGCGAGCATCACGTACTCGATGAACACCCGGCGGCGCTTGCGTGCATAGAACGCTCGGCATGCGTCCATGACCGCCGCGAGCGGGAAACGGTCGTTGACGGGCATCAGCTCAGAGCGCAGGGCATCTTCAGGGGCGTGCAGCGAGAGCGCGAGGCGCACCGGCATGTCGCACTCCGCGAGCCGCTCGATGCCGGGTATCCAGCCGACGGTCGAGATCGTCGTGCGCCGGTGGGTGATGCCGAGATCCGGGAGCCGCTCGCATGCTCCGAGGACCGCGTCGAGGTTCAGCATCGGCTCGCCCATGCCCATGAACACGCAGTTCGTCAGCGTCCCAGCTGTGGGTCTCGGACCCGCCGCCCCAGCACCCGCCATACGTCTGAAGTGCAGCGCCTGCTCGATGATCTCCGAGGCTCGAGAGGTTGCGCGCGAACTCATCGAGCCCGTGGCGCAGAAACGGCACGTCAGCGGACAGCCCGACTGCGAGGACACGCAGATCGATCTGCGTCCGTCGCGGTAGCGCATCAGCACGGCCTCGATGGCCCTGCCGTCCGCGGTGTGAAAGAGGGCCTTCACGGTCCCGTCGCTGGAGTGCGCCTCCTCTCGCACGGTGAGCGTCGAGAACGGCAGCTCACTCTCCAGCGCGTGCCGCAGAGATTCGGGCAGGTCGGTCATCTCCCCATAGCTGCGCGCTCCGCGCGCAGCCCAGCTCCACACCTGGCGGGCGCGGAAGGAGGGCTCGCCGCTGTCGGCTAGCGTCTGGTCGAGAAGCTGAAGGTCCATGTGTGCGCCGGCCGCGCTGGGCCCGCGCCTCCTATGGTTGCAGCACATGAGAGCCGTTCCGGGATCGGCGCGTTGCGCCTAGCCAAGTACCTGGCCCATGCCGGCGTCGCCTCGCGGCGCAGGGCCGAGGTCCTGATCGCCGCCGGCCGCGTCAGCGTGGACGGGCGAGACCGTGCTCGATCCGGCACGCGAGGTGGGACCGGAGAACGCCGTCGCGGTCGACGGCACGACAGCTCGCGGGGCCCGAGCCGCGGGTCCTCTATGCGCTGCACAAGCCTGTGGGTGTGCTTTCCACCGCCCGCGACACGCATGGGCGCCGGACGGTCGTAGAGCTGATCCCAGACGCCCGGCGCGAGGCTCTACCCGATCGGGCGCCTGGACGCCGACAGCAGCGGTCTGATCCTCCTCACGCAACGACGGCGAGCTCGCCAACCGCCTCACCCACCCGCGCTTCGAGGTGCCGAAGACCTACCGGGCGAAGGTGCGGGGCGCGCCGGTATCCGCCGCCGCGCTGGCGCGGCTGCGGGAGGGGTTGAGCTCGAGGACGGGCCCACCGCGCCCGCACTGGTGCGCCGCGTGGCCGCGGATGAGATCGAGATCACCATCCACGAGGGCCGCAACCGCCAGGTGCGGCGCATGTGCGACGCCGTCGGCCATCCGGTCGATCACCCTGGTGCGTGTCGGGTTCGGCCCGCTCACGCTCCGCGGGCTGGCGAGCGGCGCCCACAGGCGCCTGGGCGAGGACGAGGTGAACGCTCTGCGCAGCTCTCGCGCTCTGACAGAATCGCCGTCCATGCGACTCTTCGCCCTGCGCGGCGCGACAGACGTCCCCGGCAACGACGCGAAGCAGATCCTCGCTGCCACGACAGAGCTGATGCAGGAGATCATGCGTCGCAACTGCACTGGCCCCCGAGAACGTCGTGAGCTGCATCTTCACCGTCACGGACGACCTCGACGCCGAGTTCCCGGCGGTCGCCGCGCGGGCGATCGGCTTCGAGAACGTCGCCGCTGATGTGCGCCCGGGAGATCCCCGTGCCGGGCTCGATGCCGTTCGTGATCAGGGTGCTGATCCACTACTACGCGCCCGAGGAGCACACGCCGGCGAGCGTCTACCTGGGTCAGACCCAGTCGCTGCGCGCGGACCTGCCCGCGGGCGGCTAGGTCCGCGGGAGCGCCCGCGGCGCGCTCTCCGGCACAATGGCGGGGTGGCGATCGAGTTCTCAGAGCGCATCCGGCGCATCCCCGTCTACCCGGCCGCCGGCGGCTACGGGCAGCAGGCGCCGGCCGTGAGCCTCGCGAGCAACGAGTCGCCGTTCGAGCCCATCGCCGCGGTCAGACACGCGATCGAGCAGTCCATCGGCTCCCTGAACCGCTATCCGGATCCTGCCAGCACGCTTCTGCGCCGGCGCCTGAGCGACCGCTACGACGTCCCGCCTGAGCGGATCGCGATCGGCAACGGCTCGTGCGACATCCTGCTCGCGGCGGGCGAGGCGCTGCTCGAGCCCGGCGCCGAGCTCGTCTACGCGTGGCCGTCCTTCTCGGTCTATCCGCACCTCGCAGCGGCCTCGGGGGCGCGGGCGGTGACCGTCCCGCTCGATGAGGACGAGTGCCACGACCTGCAGGCGATGCTCGCCGAGATCACCGTCGCGACGCGGCTCGTGATCGTCTGCAACCCGAACAACCCGACCAGCACGGCGATCCCGCTCGCATCGATCGCGCAGTTCCTGGACGAGGTGCCCGCGCACGTGTGCGTGATCCTCGACGAGGCCTACTGCGAGTTCAACCTCCTCGAGGACCCCGACGCGTCGCTCGAGCTGCTCGCGGCGCACCCGAACCTCGTCCTGCTGCGAACCTTCTCGAAGGTCTACGGCCTGTGCGGCCTGCGGGTCGGCTTCGCGCTGTGCGGCTCCCCGGATCTGCCTCGGGCGGTCGACCAGGTGCGCCAGCCGTTCTACTGCAACGCCCTCGCCCAGGCCGCCGCGGTCGAGGCGCTCGCCCACCAGGACGAGGTGATCGAGCGCGTCACGAGGACCGTCGCCGAGCGCATCTCGGTCGGCGAGCGCCTCGCCGCGCTCGGGCTCTCGAGCGCCGAGTCGCAGGCGAACTTCTGCTGGGTGCACCTCGGCGCCGGCCGCGACGAGGCGCTGGTCATGGATGGGCTGCTCGAGCGCGGGGTGCTGGTGCGGGCCGGATCGGCTCTCGGCGCGAGCGACCCCGCCCTGCGCGTCACCTACGGACTTCCGCAGGAGAACATGCGCTTCCTGGACGCCCTCGAGGAGGTCCTGCGCGAGCATCCAGCGGGCTGAAAGCCCCAGTGCAGATGTTGCGCGCGTGTCACCCGCGCCTTTACCGCCCGCGAGATGTCTGCTACAAAGCACTTGGACGAACATGAGCACGACGGCCCCCGCATCCACTCACACCACCGCGCCCGTCGCCGGCTCGTCCTATTGCGCCTGGCGATTTATCTAGGCGCTTCGGCCTGCACCGTGCGTGAGCGGGTGCACAGAGCCGCAACGGGTCCCCTCGGACGGGACCGAGCGCCGATCGGACGGGCGTGCCCAGCGCGCCTCTCGCGGATCGCCCAGATCGTGGGCGACTCAGCCCCTCTAACATGTCCAGGCGTCAGTGAAAGGATGACTTGATGATGATCGTGATGAAAGAGACCGCGACCGAGCAGGAGGTCGAGGCGGTCGTCGAGAAGATCGAGCGGGCCGGAGCCAGGGCGCACCGCAGCTCGGGCGCGCGCGTGACCGTGATCGGCGCGATCGGCGACGTCGAGCAGGACGCGAACGTGTCCAGCCTCGGCCTGGAGGGACAGCCCGGCGTGGACCGCGTCGTGCCGATCCTCAAGCCGTACAAGCTCGCTTCGCCGCAGATCACGCACGGCGAGCGTTCGGTGCTCGACATCGACGGCCGCAAGGTCGGCGGCGAGCACTTCGCGCTGATCGCCGGGCCGTGCACCGTCGAGTCGCGGGAGCAGATGCTCTCCACGGCGCGCACCGTGCGCGACGGCGGCGCCACGACTGCTGCGCGGAGGCGCCTACAAGCCGCGCACATCCCCCTACGCGTTCCAGGGGCTCGGGCAGGAGGGACTGCACCTGCTCGCCGAGGCGAAGGCAGAGACGGGCCTGCCGATCGTGACCGAGCTGATGGACATCGGTGACATGGATGCCGTGCTCGAGGTGGCGGACGTCGTGCAGATCGGCGCGCGGAACATGCAGAACTACCCGCTGCTCACGGAGATCGGGCGCTCCGGGCGTCCGGCGCTGCTCAAGCGCGGACTCTCAGCGACGCTCGACGAGCTGCTGATGGCGGCCGAGTACATCCTGAAGGAGGGCAACCCGAACGTGATGCTCTGCGAGCGAGGCATCCGCACGTTCGAGACCGCGTACCGGTTCACGCTCGACCTGATGGCGGTGCCGGTGCTGAAGGAGCTCACGCACCTGCCGATCATCGTCGACCCGAGCCATGCCGCCGGCCGGCGCGACCTCGTCGCGCCGCTGTCGCTGGCCGCAGCCGCGGTCGGCGCGGACGGGATCATCGTCGAGGTGCACCCCAACCCCGACGAGGCGATCTGCGACGGGCCGCAGGCTCTGCGCTCTGAGGACTTCGCGGAGTACTCGCGGGCTGTGGAGCAGGCCGCGGCGCTCGCGGGCAAGGCGCTCAGCGCCGTCTGATGCCGACCGGGCTGCGCGCGCGTCGGCGGCCCGGGAGCCGGGGGACCCAGCCCAGATGAGGGTTGCGGTTCTCGGCCTGGGGCTGATCGGCGGGTCGATCGGCCTCGCCGCGCGCTCGCGTGCGCACGCGAGAGTTTGCGGATACGACCCCGATGAGGGGGTGCGCGCACACGCGCTCGCGCTCGGGGCCATCGACGAGCAGGCACCCGACGCCGCCACGGCGGCCGGCGGTGCGGACGTCGTGTTCGTGGCGGCCCCCGTGGGGGTGCTGGCAGAGCGGTGCCCGAGGCGCTCGACGCCGCCGGGCCCGGGTGTGTCGTGACCGACGTCGGCTCCACCAAGCGGATCCTTGCCGCGGCCGCCGCGGATGAGCGCTTCGTCGGCGGCCATCCGCTCGCGGGGGCGGAGACCTCGGGGGTCGAGCACGCTCGTGAGGACCTCTTCGACGGCGCCACCTGGTATCTGACGCCGGCACGCGGGAAAACGGCCGGGGTGCTCTACGAGCGCCTGCACCGCCTCCTTGTCAGCTTCGGCGCGCGGCCGACCGCGATCGACGCCGACACGCACGACCGCCTGATGGCCTGCGTCTCGCATCTGCCGCACGTCCTCGCGAATCTGCTCGTCGCCCAGGCGCAGGGCCTGCTCGGGGGCCAGGGACCCAGCCGGCTGCCCGCAGTCGGGCCGAGCTTTCGCGACGCGACCCGCGTCGCGGGCGCGAACAGCGCCATCTGGACCGACATCTACCTCGCCAACAGCGACGCGCTGATCGCGGCCATCGACGAGTTCACCGGGCATCTCGCAGAGGTCCGCGAGATGCTCGCCGGCGGACGGCCGGGGCCGCTGGAGGCATGGAACGAGAACGCGCGCGCCGCCCGCGACGCCCTGCTCGGCACCGGGCTGACCGGCGGGCCCGTGCACGAGCTGCGCGCATCGGTGCCCAACCGCCCCGGCGTCGTCGCCGAGATCGCACTCGCGCTCGGGCAGGCCGGCGTGAACATCGTCGACATGGCGCTCTCGCCCTCGCAGGACAACAGCCAGGGTGTCGTGGCGCTGTGGATCGGCGGCGATGAGCGACGCCGAGCGCGCCGCGCGCGCTGATCGCCGGACAGGGATTCCCGGTGGCGCGCGCGTGAGGACCCGACATGGACATGCGATTCGAGCCCGCGCGCGGCCTGAGCGGCCGGTGCGGGCCCCCGCCGACAAGTCGATCTCCCACCGTGCCGCGCTGCTCGGCGCGATGGCCTCCGAGCCGGTGCGGATCGAGCGCTACCTGCATGCCGCGGACACCGACTCGACGCTCGCCGCCGTCGCGGCGCTCGGCGCGCTGGTCGAGGTCAGCGCGGGCAGGATGTCGTCGTCCGCGGCACCGGGCTGCGCGAGGCGCGCGAGCCCGACGGCCCGATCGACGTCGGCAACGCCGGCACGCTGCTGCGCCTGCTGCCGGGCTGGCTCGCCGCGCAGGAGGGGCGCTCGTTCACGCTCGACGGCGACGAGTCGATCCGCCGGCGCCCGGTCGAGCGGATCGCTGACGCCGCTGCGGCAGATGGGCGCCGAGCTCAACGCACGCGAGGACCGCTTCCCGCCGCTGCACGTGGACGGCGCCCCTCTGCACGGCGATCGACTACGAGCTCGACGTCGCCAGCGCGCAGGTCAAGTCGTGCATCCTGCTCGCGGCGCTCGCCGCCGACGGGCACGACGACGGTCACCGAGCCGGCCCTCAGCCGCGACCACACCGAGCGGATGCTGCTGCGCGCCGGGCGTGTCGATCAGCCGCAGGGGCAGGACGCTCACGGTCGGCGAACACCGACGAGCTCGCGCTCGAGCGGATCACGTGTGCCGGGCGACCTCAGCTCGGCTGCGTTCCTGATCGCCGCCGGGGTGCTCGTGCCGGGCTCGCGGCTGTTGATCTCGCGACGTCGGCGTCAACTGGACGCGGACGGGCTTCCTGCGGATCCTGCGCCGGATGCGCGGCATCGTCCTCGGCGACCTCGAGCAGCACAGCGAGGAGATCTCGGCCGACGAGCCCGTCAGCGACCTCGACGTCGCCCACGGCGCGCTCGAGGGGACCGTCGTCGAGCCGGAGGAGGTGCCGCTCGCGATCGACGAGCTGCCGCTGGTCGGCGCTGCTCGGATGCTTCGCCGAGGGCGAGACGATCGTGCGCGGCGCGCAGGAGCTGCGCGTCAAGGAGTCCGACCGGATCGCCGGCGTCGTCGCAGGGCCTGGCGGGCTCGGCGCCGACATCGAGGCGACCGAGGACGGTTTCGCGGTCCGCGGGACGGGCGGTCTGCGCGGCGGCACGATCGACGCGCGCGGCGACCACCGCATGGCGATGGTGGGCGCGGTCGCCGGCCTCGCCTCGCGCGAGGGCGTCAAGGTCATCGGCATGGACGCCGCCGCGGTCTCCTACCCGGGTTCGTCGGCGGACCTGGCGTCGCCTGTGCTCGATAGCGATCGACGGGCCCGCCGGCGCCGGGCAAGTCGACCGTCGCGCGGGCGCTCGCGCGAGCAGCTCGGCTTCACCTACCTGGACACCGGCGCGATGTACCGCTGCGTGGCGCTGGCGCAGCTGCGGGCACCCGGCGAGCAGGCGCCCGTGCTCGCGCGCAGGCTGCGGATCGAGCTCCGGGCGACGGCGGGCCGGTGCTGCTCGACGGCGTCGACGTGAGCGACGCGATCCGCACGCCCGAGGTCTCGGAGGCAGCCTCCGTCGTGGCGGCCGACGCCGGTGTGCGCGAGGCGCTCGTCGCGCGCCAGCAGGAGCTCATGGCCAGCGGCGACTGGGTCGCCGAGGGCCGCGACATCGGCACCGTCGTCGCGCCCGACGCCGAGCTGAAGGTCTTCCTGACCGCCGACGCGCGCGGAGCGCGCGCGCCGGCGCGCCGCCGAGCTCGGGGCGAGCCAGGAGAGGTGCTCGCCGAGCAGGCGATGCGCGACGAGCGCGACCGCGCACGCGAGCACGGCCCGCTGCGCGCCGGCCCCGGACGCGGTCGTGCTCGACAGCACCGGGCTCGACGTCGGCCGAGGTCGTGGAGCGATCGCCGGGCTCGCCCGGGATCGCTCCGCGGGGCGCTAGGCCCGGAACGCGGCGTCACCCAGTCATACTGGGCCGATGAAGGTCGCAATCGTCGGATACCCCAACGTGGGCAAGTCCTCGCTGATCAACCGCCTGACGGGCACCCGCGAGGCGGTCGTCCACGAGCGCGCGGGGATCACGCGCGACCGCAAGGAGCTCGACTGCGAGTGGAACGGGCGCCGATTCACGCTGATCGACACCGGCGGCGTGGACTTCGAGGACGAGGACCCGCTGTCGCGGCTCGATCCGCGACCAGGCACGCGCCGGCCTCGCCGACGCCGAGGTCGCCGTCCTCGTCGTCGACGCGAAGGCCGGAGTGCGCCCCGGCGACGAGGAGATCGCGGACCTGCTGCGCCGCTCGCCGCTGCCGGCGATCGTCGCCGCCAACAAGTGCGACGGCGGTCGCCGACCTGCCGCTCGCCGCCGACTTCCACCGGCTCGGGCTCGGCGAGCCGATCGCCGTCTCCGCGGCGCAGGGGCTCGGGACCGGCGATCTGCTCGACCGGATCGTGCGAGCTGCTCCCCGAGGGCGATCTAGAGCCGACACGGACACGATCCGCCTGGCGGTGATCGGCCGGCCGAACGTCGGCAAGTCCTCGCTCGTCAACCGCTTCCTCGGGGAGGACCGGGTGATCGTCTCCGAGGTGGCCGGCACGACCCGCGACGCGATCGACATGCCGTTGCTCGTGGGCGATCGCAAGCTCATGCTCGTCGACACCGCCGGGATGCGCCGCCAGTCGAAGGTCGCAGGACTCGGTCGAGTACTACACGACGCTGCGCTCCCAGCGCGCCGCCGAGCGCGCCGACGTGGCGCTGGTCGTGTGCGACGCCGGCGACGGCGTGACCGCGCAGGACCTGCGCATCGCCGAGCTGGCGATGAAGGCCGGCTGCGCGACCGCGATCGTGCTCAACAAGTGGGACATGCAGGAGCACCCCGACAGCGACACCGGGGGGCGCCTCGACCTCGACTACGAGCGCGGCCGCGTCGCGAAACGCTGCGCCTGCGCCCGCGCGTGCTGACCGCCAGCGCGAAGAGCGGCCGTCACGTCCCGCGCCTGCTGACCGAGGTGATCGCGCTCGGCGACCGCATGGCCGGGCGGATCCCGACCCCCGAGCTCAACCGCTTCCTGTCCGAGGCCGTGCAGGCCCGCCAGCCGCCCGTGGGCACACGCCGCGGCGCTCGAGCAACCACCGCCTGAAGCTGATCTACATGACCCAGATCGGCGAGCGCCCGCCGCGCTTCGCGATCCAGGTCAACTCCCGCACGCGTGTCACGCGCGACTACGCCTACTTCATCGAGAACCGGCTGCGGGCCCGCTACGGCATGGACGGCGTGCCGCTGTGATCGACTTCGTCGAGCGCGGGCAGCGCAAGAACGCGCGCGCAGCATAGACTTCCGCGACTTTTGCCAACCGCCGCCGCCGCTGAACGGCGCATGAATCCGGAGCTGATCGACCAGGCCATGAGCGAGCTTTCCGACAACGAATTCCTGTTCACCTCCGAGTCGGTGACCGAGGGACACCCCGACAAGATCGCCGACCAGATCTCCGACGGCGTGCTCGACGCGGTGCTGCGCGACGACCCGTACGGGCGCGTCGCCTGCGAGACGCTCGTCAACACCGGGCTGATCGTCGTCTCGGGCGAGATCTCGACCGACGACCTACGTCGACATCCAGGAGGTCGCGCGCGAGACGGTGCGCCGGATCGGCTACGACGACGCCGAGCTACGGCTTCGACTGCGACACCTGCGCGGTCATCAACACGATCGACAAGCAGTCCCCGGACATCGCCCAGGGCGTCGACGCCGGCCTACGAGACGCGCACGGACCCGTCGCGACGAGGACGAGCTCGACGTCGCCGGCGCGGGCGACCAGGGGATGATGTTCGGCTACGCCAGCAACGAGACCGAGGAGCTGATGCCGCTGCCGATCTCGCTCGCGCACAAGCTCGCCAAGCGCCTGGCGGAGGTCCGCAAGGGCGAGGTGCTGCCGTACCTGCGCCCGGACGGCAAGACCCAGGTCACCGTCCGCTACGTCGACGGGCGGCCCGTCGAGATCGAGAAGATCCTGATCTCGACCCAGCACGCCGACGGCATCGACGCCGAGGCGCTGATCAAGCCCGACCTGTTCGAGCACGTCCTGCGGCCGGTGCTGCCCGCGGACCTGTACGACGAGGGCAAGCTGGCACGCAACTTCCTGGTCAACCCGACCGGCCGGTTCGTGATCGGCGGCCCGATGGGCGACTGCGGCCTGACCGGCCGCAAGATCATCGTCGACACCTACGGCGGCATGGCCCGCCACGGCGGCGGCGCCTTCTCCGGCAAGGACCCGTCGAAGGTCGACCGCTCCGCCGCCTACGCGGCGCGCTGGGTCGCCAAGAACATCGTCGCGGCCGGGCTGGCCGACCGCGCCGAGGTGCAGGTCGCCTACGCGATCGGCGTCGCCCACCCCGTGTCGGTGATGGTCGAGACGTTCGGCACCGAGAAGAGTCGGCGCGCGGCAGGATCGCGCGCGCCGTCGACGAGGTCTTCGACCTGCGCCCCGGGGCGTTCCGCGAGGAGCTGAACCTGCACCGGCCGATCTACCAGAAGACCGCCGCCTACGGCCACTTCGGCCGCGAGGACGCCGACTTCACGTGGGAGCGCACCGACAAGGCGGACGCGCTGCGCGCCGCCGCCGGGCTGTGAGCGAGCGGCCCGGCCGGCCGGGCTGCTCCGACCGCCCCGGCGCTCTAGGGTCGGGGCGGTGCCGACGATCGCCCAGGTCGAGCCGATGACCACGGCCCGCGCGCTGCGCGGGCCGTTCGACTATCGCCTCCGCGAGGAGCTCGCCGGCGGCGTCGACGTCGGCTCGATGCTGGTGGTCCCCTTCGGGCGCCGCGAGGTGCTCGGCGTGGTCGTCGGCCTCTCCGGACGAGCAGCGAGATCGCCGAGGACAAGCTGCTCGAGCCGCTGCGCGCGCTGGAGCTCGGCGTGCCGGCGCGAACTCGTCGAGCTCGCGCGAATGGATCGCCGCGGAGTACTGCTCGACGGTCCCGCGCGCGCTCGGCCTCGTGCTGCCGCCGGGCGCCGCGCGGCGCCTCAGCGGCCGCCGCCGGCGCGCGCGTCCGCTCGTCCCAGCCACCGTCGGTCGGCTCGCGCAGCCCCGGCGCCCTTGAGCTCAACGGCGAACAGCAGGCCGCGCTCGCGCCGCTGACTCGCGGCGCTTGGGGCCCGTGGCCGCCACGAGGAGCGCTGCTGCACGGCGTGACCGGCTCGGGCAAGACCGAGGTCTACCTGCAGGCGGCGGCCGCGGCGCTCGAGCAGGGCCGGGGCGCGATCGTGCTCGTCCCGGAGATCGCGCTGACGCCGCAGATCGTCGCGCGCTTCATCGAACGCTTCGGCGAGACCGTCGCGGTGCTGCACTCGCGCCTGACGGCCGCCGAGCGCTACGCCGAGTGGCGCCGGCTGCGCGAGGGGGACGCGCGGGTCTGCGTCGGGCCGCGCTCGGCCGTCTTCGCGCCGATCGAGCGACCTCGGGCTGATCGTCGTCGACGAGGAGCACGACAGCTCCTACAAGCACGAATCCGACCCCCGCTACGACGCGCGCGACGTCGCCGCCGAGCGTGCCGCGCGGGCGGGGGCGCTGCTGCTGCTCGGCAGCGCGACGCCGCGGCCGGAGAGCGTTCGCAGGCGTGACGGCGTCGGCGCTTGCTGCGGCGGGTCGACGGCCGGCCGCTGCCGGCGGTCGAGGTGCTCGACATGCGGGGGCAGCGAACGGGCGCTGCATCCGGACACCGCCGCGCGCGCTGGCCGAGGTGCGCGCACGAGCGCGGCAAGGCGATCGTCCTGCTGAACCGGCGCGGCTGGTCGAACTTCCTCTCCTGCCGCTGCGTGCGGGCGGGTGTGGCGCTGCCCGGACTGCGACGTCGCGCTGGTGCTGCACCGCGCCGCGGGCGTTCCTCGCCTGCCACCACTGCGGCCACAGCGAGCGCGCTGCCCGACGCAGCTGCCCGGACTGCGGCTCGACGCGCGGTGGCGCGCCACGGCGCCGGCACCGAGCGCCTCGCGCACGAGCTCGCGAGCGATCTTCGACGACGGCGCCTTCCCCGTCTTGCGCCTCGACGCGGACACGATGTCGGGCGAGGACGACGGCGGGCGCACGGCTCGCTTCTGCGCAGGCTTCGAGGCGGCGCCATGCGGCGTCCTGATCGGCACGCAGATGGTCGCGAAGGGCCACGACTTCCCGGACGTGAGCCTCGGGGTGGTGCTCGACGCCGACGCGACGCTGCGCTTCCCGGACTTCCGCGCCGAGGAGCGGACGTTCGCGCTGATCGCCAGCTCGCGGGCCGCGTCGGCCGCGGCGGCCACGGCCGCGTGCTGGTCCAGACGATCGCGCCGGAGGCGCGGCGCGATCCGTGTACGCCGCACGCCACGACAGCGACGGTTTCGTCGCCGGCGAGCTCGAGCGCCGGCGCGCGCTCGGCTACCCGCCGTTCGCGCACCTGATCCGGATCGTCTTCGCCGCCGAGCAGGGGGCGCGGGCGCGGGCGGCCGCGAACGAGGTTCGCGCAGCGCTCGCGGAGTGCTGGCCGGAGCAGGCGCTCAGCATCGACGAAGGCCCCGCGTGCTCGGTCCGGCGCCGCTGTTCCGCCTGCGCGGGCGCGAGCGGCAGGTGCTGGTCGTGAAGGCATCCGAGCGCCGCGCGGCGGTCAGGCGATCGGCGCCGCGGTGCAGGCCGCCGCCGCCTCCCGCGAGCATGCGGGCGTCAGCTTCAGCGTGGACGTCGACCCGCAATAGGAGGGCCGCAGCCCCCGCGGGCCCGAGGGCTCCTAAACTTGCACTCCTATGGCCGAGGTGCAGAGACTGAAGGAGCGCGAGAACCGGGCCGGCGCCCGTGGCGAGAGCGAGCCCAGACGAGCCCGAGCTCGAGGAGGACGGCTCCGAGCCCGAGGAGCTCGACCCCGAGGTACGGGCGCGCCGCGACGCGGCGCTGCGCCACGTGCGCCAGTTCGGCGACCCCGTGCTGCGGGCCGAGCGCCGTGCCGGTCGAGCGCTTCGACGACGATCTCGCCGCCGAGGCTAGCGCAGATGGGCGCGCTGATGGATGACGCGCTCGGCGTCGGGCTCGCGGCTACGCAGGTCGGGGTGCTGCACCGGGTGCTCGTGTTACCGGGCGTATCCGGAGGACGAGATGACCGCACTCGTGAACCCCGTGCTCGAGTGGGCCAGCGAGGAGCGCGAGCTCGGTCCCGAGGGGTGTCTGAGCCTGCCGGGCGTCCATGTGGAGGTCGAGCGCGCCTCGGCGGTGCGAGTCCGGGCGCGCGACGGGGAGGGCGAGGAGATCATCGTCGAGGCGGAGGGCCTGCCTGCACGGGTGATCCAGCACGAGATCGACCATCTGGACGGCGTGCTGATACTCGACCGCATCTCGCGCAGGAGCGCAAGGAGGCGATGCGGGCGATGCGCGAGGCGCAGGCCGCCGCCGGCGCCCGCTAGCCCGGCGGAGTCCTGCGTTGACCACGGTCTTCCTCGGCACCTCCGAGTTCGCCGCCGCGGTCCTCGAGCGGATCGCGCGGGACCCCGCCACCGGCCCGCGCTGGTGATCACGCGCCCCGACAGGCCCGCGGGACGCGGCCGGCGTCTGCTCGCACCGCCCGTCGCGGAGCGCTCGCAGGCACTCGGGGTCGCGCTCGAGCAGCCGCAGGACGTCAACGCGCCCGAGGTCCTGTCGCTGATCGCCGCCTCCGGGCCGCCGCCCGCCACGCTGATCGTGTGCGCGTTCGGGGCCATGATCCGGGAGCCGCATGCTCTCAGCGCATCGAGATCCTCAACGTGCATCCCTCGCTGCTGCCCCGCTGGAGGGGGGCGGCGCCGATCGAGCGGGCGATCATGGCCGGTGACGGCACGAGACAGGCGTCTGCATCATGCGGCTGACCGCCGGACTCGACAGCGGGCCCGTGTGCCTGAGCGCTGCCGAGCCGATACGGCCCGAGGACACCTATGGCAGCCTCGCGGCCAGGCTGCAGGAGCTCGGCGGGGAGCTGCTCTCACGCGCGCTGCTGGAGCATCCGCCGTTCGTGGCCCAGGATGAGGACGGCGTGAGCTACGCCGAGAAGATCCAGGCCGGCGACCGGCTGCTCGACCCCGCCAGGCCCGCGGTGGAGCTCGAGCGCCTGGTGAGGGCTCTCACGCCGCATATCGGCGCGCGAGCGCAGCTGGCCGACGGCACCCTCATCGGCGTGCGGTCCGCCGCACTTGCAGCGGTCGAGGGCGAGGGCGCTGCGGGGACGGGCCTGCGCGAGCACGACGGGCGGCTGCTGCTGGACGCGAGCCCCGGCGTGCTCGAACTGCTCGATCGTCCAGCCCCCGGGCGGGCGCCCGATGGAGGCCGGAGCCTATCTGCGCGGCAGGGGGCTCCCCGGCCGACCGTAGGCGGCGGCGTACGCCGGCTCGGCGATCCCGTCCGCGAGGCGCGGATCCGCCTGCGCCGGTCCGAAGTGCTGCTCGACGGGCAGCACGCCGGCCCAGAAGTCCAGCTCGTAGTCCTCCTCGTCGTCGAGCGGAGGGCCCGTCCGGACCTTCGCCGAGAACTCGTTGATCGGGAGCGCGAGCACGGACGTCGCCTTCATCTCGTTCTCGGTCGGGGGCCTGGCATGACCCCACCTGCCGGGGACGATGTGTTCGACGATCGCCTCCAGCGCCGCGAGCTTCTCCTGGGGATCATCCACCGGCGCTGCGGTGGCCAGGATCATCGCCGAGCGGTAGTTCGCCGAGTGGTGCATAACCGAGCGGGCGAGCACAAGGCCGTCCAGGAGCGTGACGGTGAGGCAAGCGGGGGCGCCGCCCGCCAGCGCCCGCAGGGTTCTGCTCGCCGCCGAGCCGTGGCAGTAGACGACATCGCCGGCGCGGGCGTGAAGGGTCGGGATCACGAGCGGCTGCCCTTCCGGCCCGCAGATCCCGAGGTGCGCAACGAGCGCCTCGTCGAGTATCGCGTCGACGACGGCGCGGTCGTAGCTGCCGCGCTCGCGCTTGCGCCTGAGCCTGACGCGCTCGGAGGCAGGGCCTGTCTCGGTCGGGTCCGTGGCTGACATCGACGCCAATCATTACCGACCTGGAGCCCACGGGAGCGCAGATGGCCCATGATGGCCCTGTGGCACCAGCACCCGCCAACACGATCGCCCCGGCCCGGGCGTGCGCGTACACGGTGCTGCGGCGCGTCTTCGAGGGCGGCGCCTACGCCGATCAGGCGCTGCACGCCGAGTCGCGGGGCCTTGACCCCCGAGACCGCGCGCTGGCGATGCGGCTCGCGTATGGAGCCGTTCAGCGCCGGGGCACGCTCGACCACTTCATCGAGCAGCTCGCGGACAGACCTGTCGACGGCCTTGACGCTCACGTCCTCGCCGCGCTGCGGCTCGGGCTATATGAGCTGCTCTACCTGCGCGGAGCGCCCGACTACGCGGTCGTCGGCGACTGCGTCGAGCTCTCAAAGACACATGGGCGCGGCGGGCACGGGCTCGTCAACGCGGTACTTCGCCGGGCCGCACGCGAGGGCGCTCCGGCGCTGCTCTCATCGCTCAGCGACGGGACCCCGCAGGACGCCGCCGTGATGCACTCCCACCCGGTGTGGATCGCGCGAATGTGGTGGGATCTCCTCGGAGCCCAGAGGGCCCGCGAACTGATGGCCGCCGACAACGAGCCCAGCGAGCTCGCACTGCGCGCCAACACGCTCGTGAACGACGCGCAGGCACTCGCCGCGGCCCTGCCGGTCAGCACCCGCGCGGACCAGCGCCTGGATGAGGCGCTGATCCTGCAGGAGCCCTTCGACATGCACGGCTCCGAGCTGTGGCGCGCAGGTGCGTTCATCGCCCAGTCGCGCGCGGCGATGCACGTCTCGCGGGCACTGGCACCCGTGCCCGGGGAGCGCGTGCTCGACCTGTGCGCGGCGCCGGGCAACAAGAGCACGCACCTCGCGGCCCTGATGGACGGCGAGGGGGAGGTGATCGCGGTCGAGCGCAACCCGCGAAGGGCGGGGTCGCTCGCACGCAACGCGCTGCGGATGAAGGCGCGCAACGTCCACGTCGAGGTCGCCGACGCCGCCGAGCCGAGGAGCGGCGCACGCTTTGACAGGGTCCTCGTCGACCCGCCCTGCTCAGGGCTCGGGACGCTGCAGATGCGCGCGGATCTTCGCTGGCGTGTGAGCGAGGAGGCGGTCGCGGCGATGGCGGGCACACAGGCCCGGATCCTCGCCGCGGGCGCCGGCTCCGCTACGTCCGGGCGGCGTGCTTGTCTACTCTACCTGCACGATCTCTCCGACCGAGAATGAGCGCCTGATCACCGCATTCCTTGACTCAAACGCCGATTTTTCCCTCGAGGACCTCACGTCCGCGCTGCCGGAGTTCGCGGCGGCTGAGACCGTGCGCTCCGGCTCGCTGCCGGGCACGCTGCTGACGTTCCCTCCGCGCGACGGGACCGCGGGGTTCTTCATCGCAAGACTGCGCAGGAGCTGAGCGTGGACGGCGAGAGCGAGGGCACAGCCCAGCCAGCCGTCGACCTCGGGCCCCTGTGCCCGAACTGCGGCGAGCCGTGGCTCAGGCCCACCAACCTGGCCGGGCGCTACCGCTGCGTCTACTGCCTGCACCGGTTCGAGCTGACATCCGTGTGCCCCAACTGCGGTGAGCACTCCACGATCGTCAGGATGTCGACGACCTCGATCATGAAGTGCAACAACTGCGGCGACTCGATGCTGCAGGCCGTATGAGCGCACAGGCCCGCGAGATCCTGCGCGGAGTGCAGCTCGCTCCGTCGATCCTCTCGGCGGACTTCGGACGGCTCCGCGAGCAGGTGATGGAGGTGCTGCACGCCGGTGCGCGCGTGATCCACGTCGACGTCATGGACGGGCACTTCGTACCGCCGATCACGCTCGGCCCGCTGGTGGTCGGGGCGCTCGCGGAGTGCGTCGCCGCGGCCGGCGCGATCATCGACGTGCACCTGATGATCGAGCGGCCCGAGCGGCAGGTCGGAGAGTTCCTGCGCGCCGGAGCGGACTCGATCACGTTCCATGCCGAGGCGACGCCGCACGCGGCGCGCGTCGCGGGGCTGATCCGCGAGGGCGGCGCGTGCGTGGGCCTCGCGGTCAACCCGGGCACCGACGCCGGCGCCTACACGGAGATGGCGGGGGAGATCGACATGGCGCTGTGCATGACCGTCGAGCCCGGGCTGGGGGGGACAGCCGTTCATGCCGGGCTCGCTCGCGAAGATCCCGCGCGTGCGCGAGCACGCGGGCCCGCAGGCGGCGCTGCAGGTGGACGGCGGCATCGACGAGCACACAGGGCCCGAGTGCCTCGCGGCGGGCGCGAACATCTTCGTCGCGGGCTCGGCGATCTTCAGCTCGAAGGATCCGGCGAAGGCCTTCACCGCGATCGCCGCCTCGCTGCAGGCGCCGGCAGCCGGATCCTGAGCGGCGCGGTTCAGCCAGTCGCCGCGCGCTCGCGCAGCAGCGGCGGCGTCGGCCCGCCCGCCTGGATCCGCCGGCTGCCGCGCCGGTAGAGGATCGCGAGCGCCGCCGCGAGCAGCGCCGTCGCGCCCGCATAGCCGATCTCGGTCCGCAGGAGCTGTTCGCCGACGACGGGGGTCAGCATCCAGATCACGAACAGGACCGCCGCCCCGAGCCAGCACACCGAGGCCGCCCTCGCGCGGTCGCGTGCCAGCGCCGCCTGGTTGAGCGCGCCCGAGGTCAGGTGAAAGCCCATGCCGATCCCGATAAGCGCGAGGCCTACCCGCGTGTAGTCAAATGACTGGCCGAACAGGTGTTCCATCGCGAAGGGGCCGATGAGGAGCAGGCCGACCGTCACCGCAGCAGCGAACGCCGCGATCGCCAGGAGCGTCACCCGTATCGCGCGGCCGAACGAGTCGTGTCCCGCCGTCGCCTCCAGCCCCGTCAGGTGCGGCAGCAGCGACGTCTGGATCGCCTGGAAGAGCTGCAGCGGCGCGCGCGCGATCAGCAGCACGTTGAAGACGATGCCGGCGAGCGCCTTGTCGGCGGCGGTGGCGTCGACGGTCAGCACCGCTGCGTTGAGGATCGTCTGCTCGGAGAGCATGATCGCGGCGACGGAGAAGGCAAAGCCGCCGCCCCGGCGCAGCGAAAGGTCGTCTCGCGCGGCCTCCTGCGCGCCCTCGGTGCCGGGACCCGCCAGTCGCCGCCTCGGCCTCGTCGACCGTGATCGGCGCGGCGAGCAGCTCGGCGTTCAGCTCGGGCTCGGGCGCCTGCGGGTTCGCTCGTTCGGCGCGCGTGCGGGCGAACGCCACCGGCACCACGACGAGCGACACGAACGGCGCGGCGGCGATACCCAGCGCAACGGCGGTCTGCCCGCTCGTGATCCCCAGGACGGCCGCCAGCGCGAAGCAGATCCGGGATGTCGACTCCATCAGCACAAGGGCGCCGAACAGGCCGAAGCGCTGGTTGCCCGCCAGCCAGCCGCGGGCGAAATAGCTGGCCCCGTACGCGAGCGTGCCGACGAGCAGGATCCAGTAGAGCGAGCTGTCGTGTTCGAAGACGTTGTTGATCAGCTCTTCGCGCAGCGCGAGCGCGACGATCAGGAACACGAGCGCGAAGCTCGCCTGGATCAGGATCGGGATGCGAAGGTCGTGCTGCTCGTGACCCGAGCGCCCGCCGCCCCGCGATCGTGCGCGAGAGCAGCTGTTCTATCGGGCGATAGATCACCGAGATGATCACGAACATCACCGACCACAGAAGGTCGAGCTGGGCGGCCGAGGATTCGCCCAGGACGTGGCTCGCGATCGAGAAGTACGCGAAGGTGAGCAGCCCCGTGGAGGCGATCCCTATCGAGAGGATTCGCGCTCCGCTGCCGTATGAGCGCGTAGGCGCCTGCTCGGTGTCCTTAGACGCGGACAAGCAACATCGTCCACGGGAACGGCGAGCGGACCTCCACGACCTCGCCGTGACGCGAGAGGAGCTCCACGAAGGACCGCCTGGACCAGTGGTTCAGATGCCCAGGGGTGTTTCCCAGATCCTTCCAGTAGGCGCCGCGCGCCATGTTGAGCATCCTCCACAGCGGCTCATGCGGCACGGACACGAGCAGGTGGCGGCTCGCGCAGCGCGCCATCTCGCCGACGGTGTGCTCGGGGTCGGGGACGTGCTCGAGCACCTCGATCGCGCTGGCGAGCTCGAACTCGCCGTCGGCGAACGGGAGGTTCTCGGCCTCCATCACCCGGTATTGCAGGTTGGGCGCGGTGTGCTGCGCCCAACCGGCCTGGATCGACTCCTCCTCGAGGTCGATGCCCACGACGCGGCCGCCGCCGAGCCGCTGCGCCCACTGCTGGACGAGCACCCCCTCGCCGCAGCCGACGTCGAGCAGGGACGACGGCGCGGCCATTGTGAAGAGTTCGTCGAGGTCGCGCTCGAAGGCGGCCATCAGACGCCGCACGACGGGGTTGCTCGAGCCGTACTTGTCGTACGTGTTGCCGGTGATCACACCGTCCTTCGAGACGGTCACGTTGCTCATAGGCTCACCCTGTGCTCCTCGCGGTCGGGCTTGGTCCCGGTGCCCGGTTCGTAGTGCGACGGGGCCACGCCGAGCTGGAGCTCGATCCGCCTCACGCGCTCGAACGTGCGCTGGGTCATCACGCGCTGGGCCGCGAGCAGGTCGCCTATGACGCCGAGCGCGAACAGGAGCGCCGCGGCGATGAAGAGCACCGCCCCGAGGATCAGCGACTGCACATGACCCTTGCCGTTCCCTTCCGCGTAGGCGATCCCGAAGCGGACCCAGACAGCGAACGCGAACAGCCCGATGAGGAGCGCCAGGCTCCAGAACACCCGCAGCGGCTCGTACTGCGCGTAGATGCGGAAGATCGAGACGCTGTTGCGGCGAACATACGCGCCCATCGAAGGGAACAGGCGCGACTCGCGCGTCTTGGGATTCGTGCGAACCGGGACATGGTCGATCGCGACGAGCATCTTTCCGGCCTGGATGATCGTCTCGAGCGTGTACGTGAACTTGGAGACGACCATCATCTGGATGGCGGCCTCCCTGTTGTACGCGCGGAAACCCGAGGTGGTGTCCGGGATGCTCGTCGAGGAGGCCTGGCGCACGACCCAGGAGCCCAGGCGCTGCAGCGCCTTCTTCAGCGGTGAGAAATGCTCGATCCCGCCGACCTCGCGATCACCGACGACCATGTCCGCGCGGCCCTCGACGATCGGCCGCACGAGACGTGCCACATCGGGGCCGTAGTACTGGTTGTCCGCATCGGTGTTGACGATCACGTCGGCGCCCAGCTTCAGGGCCGTGTCGATCCCCGCCTGAAAGCCCGCCGCGAGACCCTTGTTGTTCGTCAGCCTCACGAGATGATCCACGCCCTGCTGGCGTGCCACCGCGATCGTCTCGTCCGTCGAGCCGTCGTCGATCACCAGCCACTCGACCTCGGTGAAGCCGTCGACCTCCCGGGGCAGGTCGGCGAGAGTCCCCGGCAGCTGGGCCGCCTCGTTGAAGCAAGGTATCTGGATGATGAGCTTCATGGTGTCCAATTGCCTAGACTTGGCTTCCGGCAGTATCCCAGAGCGCAGGGCTCGTTCTTGGCGCGGGGCGGATGGGCGGCGCCGGTGCCGGCCCACCAAGGCCAAGGCTAGATGGAAAGCGCGACGCTAACCCGGCTGACGCCGGGCTCGAAAAGGCCAGAGCGGCCACATGCGCTGACTGAGCGCACGCTCGCGAGGCTCGGATTCGCGCTCCTGTGCGCCGGCGCGCTGATCGGCTACCTCGCCTTCCCGACGTACCCGACCTACGACTCGTTCTACGCGCTGCTCTGGGGACGCGACCTGCTCCACCTGCACCTTCCGGACTTCCAGGTGTACCGAGGGCCCACCGAGCATCCCCTCGCGATCGGCTTCGGGATGCTGGTGTCGATCTTCGGCCAGGCGGGCGCACGTCTCATGGTGCTCGGCTCGATCGCCTCTTTCGTCGCAGCCGTCGCCGGTATGTACAGGCTCTCGCGGCTGTGTTTCGGACCGCTCGTGGGGGTCATCGCGGCGCTTCTGCTGCTGAGCCGCTTCTTCATCGAGAACCTCGCCGCGCAGGGCTACCTGGACATCTCCTATCTGGCGCTGATCATCTGGGCCATCGCGCTCGAGGTCGAACGTCCGCGCCGCGGGACGCTGGTGTTCGTGCTGCTCGCCGCCGCGGGGCTGCTGCGACCCGACGCGTGGGTGATGGCGGGCTTCTACTGGCTGTGGTGCTCCTGGCGGGCCGACAACCGCACGCGGCTGAAGTTCCTGGCGCTCGCGGCGATCGGGCCGGTGCTGTGGGCCTGCGTGGATCTCGTGGTGACCGGCAACCCGCTGTACTCGCTCACCGCCACGGCGGGCCTCGCGCAGGAACTCGAACGCACCCAGGGGTTCACGAGCGTCGTGGCGTCGCTGTGGGAATACGGCGTGCGGATCGACAAGCTGCCGGTGGTGCTCGGGGCCTTCGCCGGGATCCCGCTCGCGCTTTGGATGGCCCCGCGTCGGGCTCTGACGCCGCTCGCCGCGCTGATGGTGCTCCTTTTCGTGTACCTCGCACAGGGAGCCGTCGGTGCGTCGGTGGTCGACAGGTACCTGATCGGTGCCGCCACCCTGCTGCTGCCGTTCTGCGCCGTCTCGATCGGCGGCTGGTCGATGCTCGTGCCCGGCTCGGCGCTCAGGCGCGTGTGGATCGTCGCGGCGCTCGCGCTGGTCGTCTACGGGACATTCGACGTGGTGCGTACGTTCAGCATCACCAGCCTTCGCACGACCCTCGCCTACCACGAGGAATTTCACGAGGGCCTCGCTTCCGCGCTCGCCTCCCCTGCGGTCAGGGAGCAGCTGCGCCGCTGCCCGCTGCTCTCGCTCCCGGACAACAAGCTGATCCCCGACGCGCGCTGGATCCTGGACAGCTCGGGACAGGGTGACATCGTCGCGCGAAGCCAGGCCCGCTCGGATCTCGAGAAGGGGGCCGACGGTCTCTTCAACCGCATCCGCGCGGGGTCGGTCGCGGTCTACCCGCTCGGGGGAGCCGTCTTCACCGAGGCCATCGTCGACGTCGGAGACGACCCGCGCGACAACCTTCCCCTGCCGGGATTCCGGCGCCTGTACACAAGCCGCTACTACGCGGTCTATGCGAACTGCTGAAAGTGACCGCGCCGGCGGCCCGCGCCGGGAACGGCGCTGGGTCTGGGCGGGGCTCTCGCTGGTGCTGCTCGGCGGTCTCGCGCTCCGGCTGTGGGGCGTGCGACAGGGCCTGCCATACGTCTACAACATCGACGAGGCGACCCACTTCGTGCCGCGGGCGGTCGAAATGTTCCAGCACGGGCTGGACCCGCACTACTTCGCGAACCCGCCGGCGTTCACGTACGTGCTCCACGGCCTGTACGCGATCTGGTACGGGGGCTCCGCGGCGGCGAACAGAGCCCTGGCGCTCAATCCGACGGAGGTGTACACGCTCGCCCGCGTCGCGGCGGGCGTGCTCGGCACCGCCGCCCTGTGGCTGCTGTACGCGGCCGGGAGCAGGCTGTTCTCGCGGCCCGTGGGCCTGCTGGCCGCCGCGATACTGGCCGTGGCGTTCCTGCCGGTCTTCTACTCGCACCTCGCGGTCAACGACGTTCCCACGCTCGCGCCGCTGACCCTCTGCCTGCTCGGCTCAGCGGGCATCCTGCGCCGCGGCCGCAGCCGGGACTATGTGATCGCGGGCATCGCGCTCGGTCTCGCGTGCGCCAGCAAGTACACCGCCGGGATCGTGATCCTGCCGATGCTGGCCGCCGCCTCGGCCCGCTGGCGGACGCAGGACCGGCATGGCCGGCGCCGAGCCCTCGCCATGCTCGCGCTCGCGCTGGTGCTCGCATTCGCAGCATTCGTGCTCGCGAACCCGTATTCGGTGATCGACTACAGCGCCTTCCACAACGAACTGGTGCACCAGTCGACGCTGTCCGCCGAATCGCAGGGCAAGCTCGGCGCCCCACGCAACGGCGGCCTTGCGTACTACCTGTGGACCCTCACGTGGGGGCTGGGCTGGCTGCCGTCGCTTGCCGCCCTCGGCGGGGCGGTCCTGATCTGGCGCCGCGATCCCCGCGTCGGCTGGATGCTCGTGCCGGCGACGCTGATCTTTCTTGCCTTCATGGGCCTGCAGGGGCGCTACTTCGGGCGCTGGCTGCTCCCGATCTTCCCGATCCTGGCGCTCCTCGGCGCGTTCTTCGTGGTCGAGATCGCTCGAGCGGCGGCGCGGCGGCTGAAGCAGAGTCCCAGGCTCGCTGGCGTGCTGACGGGCGTGCTCGTGGCTGCGCTGCTCGCGCAGGGTCTCATCTACAGCGTCCACAGCGGGATCGTGCTCTCGCGCGCCGACACGCGCACGATCACCCGCGACTGGATGCTCGCGAACGTCCCGGAGGGGAGCCGGATCGTCGCCGAGCCGATCTCGCCGGACGCCTGGGCGCGCGAACAGCCAGGTTCCGCCGCCTGCCACGGCTACAGGTGGTGCAAGTACGACTCGCTGCTGTCGCGCATCACCCCCTCCGGTGCTCTCACGCCCGACGTGCACGAGGTCGGCATCGAGGACTACGAGCGCACGCTGAGCCCGCAGCTGCTGAGCTACTACACGGCGACACGGCTACTGCTGGGTGCTGACGGGCTCGACCGAGTCCGGCCGCGCCGAGGCCGACCCGCGTGCTGTGCCGCAGGCCGCCGCGTACTACAGGGCGCTCGCCCGCGAGGGGGAACTCGTGTTCACAGCCTCGCCCTACTCCCGCGGCGCGGGCGCCGTCCCGTTCGGCTTCGACTGGAGCTTTGACTACTACCCCCTCGCCTACAGCCGGCCGGGGCCGACAGTCTCGCTGTACCGCCTGCATGGTGGGCGCTGCGGCACGTAACCGGTGCCCGGCCCGCGCAGGGTTATCCTGATCTGTGCAATGGCCAGCCGCACCGATACCGACACCGTCCACCTCGCCAGAGCCGTCGAACTCGCTCGCAACGGCACGGGGGCCGTCAAGCCCAACCCGGTGGTGGGCGCCGTCGTCGCCCGCGGCGAGCAGGTGCTGGGGGAGGGATGGCATCAGGAGTACGGAGGCGCACACGCCGAGGTCAACGCGATCGAGGCGTGCGGACTCGAGGATCTGACCGACACCACGCTCTACGTGTCGCTGGAGCCCTGCTGCCACGAGGGCAAGACGCCTCCCTGCACCGACGCGATCATCCAGGCCGGCATACGCCGGGTGTACGTCGCCTCGGACGACCCGACCGAGAAGGCGTCCGGACGCGGGCTCGGCATCCTGCGCGACGAGGGCGTCGAGGTGCTCGTCGCGGACGGCCCGGTGGCCGCCAGCGCCCGGCTGCTCAACCAGGCATTCCGCAAGCACGCCAGGGTGGGGCGCCCGTGGGTCCTGTTCAAGTCGGCGATGACGCTCGACGGCAAGGTCGCGACCCGCAGCGGTGACTCCAAGTGGATCAGCGGCGAGGACAGCCGCGAGCTCGCCCACCGCTGGCGCGCGTCCGTCGACGCCGTGGTCGTCGGGATCGGCACGGCGCTCGCGGACGACCCGCAGCTGACGGCCAGGCCCGCAGGCCACGCGGCGCAGCCGAGCGCACAGCCGCGGCGCGTGGTGTTCGACTCGCTCGCCCGTCTGCCGCCGAACTCGCAGCTCGTCGCCGCCGCAGCCGAGATACCGCTCACGATGATCGTCTCGCGGGCAGCGGCCCGTGCAGACACCGACGCGCTGGAGGCCGCCGGCGTGCAGGTGTTCGTCGCGACAGGCGAAAACGAGCCGGCGCGCGTGCGCTCGGCGCTCGACCAGCTCGGCGCGATGGGGATCGCGTCGGTCCTGCTCGAGGGCGGCCCCCACCTCGCCGGAGCGTTCCTCGACGCCGGCGAGATCGACGAACTGCGCCTGTTCCTCGCGCCGATCCTGCTGGGCGGGAGCGCGGCGCGCGACCCGCTCGAGGGCGAAGGCGTGGAGCGCATCTCGGAGGCGCTGCATGCCCTCAGCTTCGACTGCGAGCACGTCGGCGAGGACCTGCTGATCTCCGCGCGTCTGCGCGAGTGGTGAGGCGGCAGATCGTATGTTCACCGGCCTGATAGCGGACCTCGGGCAGTGTCCAGGAGATCGACCGCGACGAGCAGGGCGCCATCGTGAGCATCGCCACGAGCCTTGCGGGCGAGCTCTCCGAGGGAGACTCGATCGCCGTGAACGGCGTCTGCCTGACCGCCACCGCGGTCGGCGGCGGCGGTTTCGCGCGCGCAGGCGATGATCGAGACGCTCGAGCGCTCCTCGCTCGGCCGAGCTCGCGGCCGGGGACCCCGGTCAACCTCGAGCTCGCCCTGCGCGCACAGGACCGTCTCGGCGGCCACGTCGTCCAGGGCCACGTCGACGGCACGGGCACGCGTGAGAGCGGTACGCGAGGAGGGCTTCTCGCGCGTGCTCGAGATCGAACTCGAGCAGCGGCCTCGCCCGCTACCTCGTCGAGAAGGGCTCGGTCGCGCTCGACGGCGTGAGCCTGACCGTGAGCGCGCTCGGCGACGAGCGCTTCGAGGTCTCGCTGATCCCCGAGACGCTCACGCGGACCAACCTGGGCTCCCTGCAGCCCGGCTCCACGGTCAACATCGAGGTCGACGTCCTGGCCAAGCACGTCGAGCGGCTGCTCGGGGGCGCGGGTATGACGGCCGTGAACGCCGGCGAGGAGCGAGCGCGCGCGCCGTTCGCGACGATCGAGCAGGCGATCGAGGAGATCCGCCAGGGCAAGATGGTCGTCGTCTGCGACGACGAGGACCGCGAGAACGAGGGCGACCTGACGCTCGCCGCGCAGTTCGCCACGCCCGAGGCGATCAACTTCATGGCGAAGGAGGGACGAGGGCTGATCTGCCTGTCGCTCACGCCCGAGCGCTGCGACGAGCTCGGGCTCGACCTCATGGCAGCCAAGAACGAATCATCCTTCGAAACGCCGTTCACGGTCTCGGTGGAGGCACGCGAGGGCGTCACGACAGGCATCTCCGCCCACGACCGGGCGCACACGATCCAGGTCGCGATCGACCCCCGCAGCAGGCCGTCGGACCTCGTCCAGCCCGGCCACGTGTTCCCCCTGAAGAGCCGGCCCGGCGGCGTCCTCGAGCGCGCGGGCCAGACGGAGGCCGGCGTCGACCTCGCGCGCCTGGCCGGCGTGAACCCCTCAGGCGTGATCTGCGAGATCATGAACGACGACGGGACGATGGCGCGCGTGCCGGAACTCGTCGAGTACTGCGAGCGCCACCAGCTGTCGATGATCACGGTGGCCGACCTGATCGCCTACCGCCGCCGCCACGACAAGCTCGTCGAACGGGTCGTCTCCACGCGTCTGCCGACAGCCTTCGGCGACTTCGAGGCGGTCGGCTACCGCTCGCTGGTCGACGACAAGCACCATGTCGCGCTCGTCAAGGGCGATGTCGCCGGGCGCTCGGATGTGCTCGTCAGCGTCCACTCCGAGTGCCTGACAGGGGACGTCTTCCATTCGCTGCGGTGCGACTGCGGCGAGCAGCTCGAATCGGCGCTGTCGATGATCGAGCGCGAGGGCTGCGGCGTGCTCCTGTACCTCTCCCAGGAGGGCCGCGGGATCGGCCTGCTGAACAAGCTGCGCGCCTACCGGCTGCAGGAGGAGGGCCTGGACACGGTCGAAGCGAACGAGCGGCTCGGGCTTCCCGCGGACCTGCGCGACTACGGGATCGGCGCGCAGATCCTCGTCGACCTCGGGCTCAGCACGATCCGGATCCTCACGAACAACCCGAAGAAGATCAGGGGCCTCGAGGGCTACGGGCTGTCGGTCAGCGGCACAGATCCCGATCGAGCACGCCCCCAACGCGCACAACGAGGCTTATCTGCGCACGAAGGCCGAGCGGATGGGCCACACCCTGCACCATCAGGGCCTGAACCTGGACGAGCAGATGCTTCGTTCCGAGCGCAGGCGTGGCGGCGACCGCCGCAGCGGCGACACTCCGGACCCTGAGAGTTGAGCGACGCCTGCGCGATCGTCGTCGGCCGGCTTCTACGAGGACCTCGCCGAGCGACTCGTGGCCGGAGCGCTCGGGGCGTTCAACGGCGCCGGCGAGCACGACGTGTCGAGGTCTTCGACGTCCCCGGTGCCTTCGAGCTCCCTCTCGCGGCCGCGTTACGCGGCCCGCAGCGGGCGTTTCGCGGGGGTGGCGTGCCTCGGAGCCGTGATCCGCGGGGAGACCGACCACTACGACTTCGTCTGCGCCCAGAGCGCGGCAGGCGTGATGAACGTGCAGCTCCAGACGGGTGTGCCGTGCGCATTCGGCGTGCTCACCTGCGACACGATGGAGCAGGCGCTCGCCCGCTCGGGCGGGGGCAAGCGAGACACAGGCCGGCATGCCGCGGAGGCGGTCATGCGGATGGCGGTGCTGCGCAAAGAGCTCGCGAGCGGCTAGACTGCCGACGATGGCAAAGGTATGTCACAGCTGCGGGAAGGGTCCGGCGTTCGGCCAGAGCCGCAGCCACTCGATGGTCGCCACCAAGCGGCGGTTCGATCCGAACCTTCAGAAGGTGCGGATTCTCGTGGGCAAGGCGCCCAAGCGCGTCTACGTATGCACCCGCTGCCTGAAAGCCGGAAAGGTCACGAAGGCTCTCTGAGCCCGGTGGCAGCACGCACCGGTACAGCGTCCCACCCGGCCGGCCCGCGTGGACCGCAACCGGCAGCGTCACTCGCTCGTCCTCTGACGGGGAACGGCGGGCACCAGGTCATTTGACGCTGATGGTGCCCGTGCGGTGACCGACACGAACCTGGTCCGCTTCCGGGCCGCCGTGGCGGGGGCCCTCGCGCACCTGGAATCCCGCCGTGAGGAGGTCAACGACCTCAACGTGTTCCCTGTCGCCGACGGTGACACTGGCGACAACATGGCGCTCACGCTACGTGCGGTGCTCGACGAGCTCGACCGCCTGCAGGGCAGCGACGAGCAGCGCACGATCGACGAGATCGGCCGCGAGGAGATCGTGCAGTCGGTGGCGCGCGCGGCTCTGCTCGGGGCGCGCGGCAACTCGGGCGTGATCCTCTCCCAGCTGATCCGCGGCGCCGCCGAGGAGCTCGTCTCAAGGCCCGGCCAGCTGATCGACGCGACGCTGATCGGGGCGGCGCTCGCCAATGCCGCCGACCGCGCCTACTCCTCCGTGCGCGACCCCGCCGAGGGGACGATCCTGACGGTCGCGCGCGAGATGGCCCACCAGATCGTCACCGATGTCGCGCACACGCCCGGAAACCCGCGCCTTGGGCCCGGCACCGAACCGGAACAGCAGGACCGTGCGATCGCCGCGGCCCTCGAGCGCGCGGTGCACGCCGGCCAGGACACCGGTCAAGCGGGGCCCCGAACTGCTCGCGCCGCTGCGCGAGGCGGGCGTCGTCGACGCGGGCGGCTACGGCCTGACGATCATCTTCGCGGGTGTCGTCGCGGCTCTGCGCGGCGAGGACGCGCCCGCGCTCGAGCATCACGCGCCGGCCCGCATCACCCACCCTGAGCACAGCTCGAGCACCTACCGGTTCTGCACCAACTTCGCGGTCACGGGCACGGCGCTGAGCGCCGGGCGCTACATCGAGCCGCTGGAGCAGCTCGGGGATTCGGTGCTCGTCGTCGGCGACACCAGCACCCTGAAGGTCCACCTTCACACCGACACGCCGGAGCTGGCCACAGCGGTGTTCGCCGGCGCCGGCGAGGTCTCGCGGCTGGACGTCGCCGACATGCACGCCCAGGTCGCCGAACGCGACGAGCGCCTCGAGGCAGGGGCGCTCGCCATCGCACAGGCGCCGGCCGCGATCGCGGACCCCGCCGCACCCCCTGCCGCGCCCATCACCCCGGCGCCGCGGGTGGGCGCGATGCGCTGCGGCGCCGTCGCGGTCGTCAGCGGAGACGGGCTGCGGGACCTGTTCCACGAGCTGGGCGTGCACACGATCGACGGCGGCCCCACGCTCAACCCCTCCACGTACGACCTGCTCGCGGGGATCCACGAGGTTCCTGCCGAGGAGGTCGTCGTCCTCACAAACAGCGCGAATGTGATCATGGCGGCCGAGCACGCCGCACGCTGGTCGGACAAGCAGGTGCTCGTCGCGGCGACGACCAGCCAGCAGGCGGGCCTCGCCGCGGCCGTGGCCCTCGCCCCCGGACGCTCCGTCGAGGAGAACTCCCGCGCCCTCAGCGACGCGCTCGCCCATATCCGCACGGGCTCCGTCGCGCCGGCCGCCCGCGACGACGCGCAGGGGCGGTTCTCCACCGGCGACGCGGTCGGTTTCGTCGAGGACGAGCTGATCGCCTGGGGGGACCCCCGCGAGACCCTCGGCGCCGTCGTGCGGGCCCTCTCGGACCCCGGCGCGGAGAGCGGCGCGCCCGAACTGCTGAGCATCCTCTCGGGCGACGGCGCGCCGCTGAGCCTCGCCGAGCTCGAGGGGATCGTCGACCCGTCCATCGAGCTCGAGCTGCGCCACGGCGGCCAGCCGGCGTACTGGTGGCTGCTCGCAGCCGAGTGAGGTACCGCCGCCGGCCCGCGGCCCCACGGGGCGTTACGACCGCCGCCGTGATCATGATGCCTGCCACATGCCCGCGACCAGTTCCAAGCAGCAGCGGGCGACCATAACCGCCGGCGAGACGCGCATCACCCCGCTCGCCCGCGCGTTCGCCTCCACCAGCGCCCTCAGCCGCGAAGAGCTGATCGGCGCGCCCGTGCGATGGCCGAGGCCCTCGCGCCTCGCGGTGGCGCTGAAGGCGCCGGCGCGAAGGATGGCAACTGCCCTGGGCACACTCGGGCTCGAGACGGTCGGCGACCTGCTCGAACATCTCCCCACCGACAGCCGGGAGGCGCGCACGGTCGCGGCATTGAGGGCCGGCGAGCAGGCAACGGTCGCCGTGCAGGTCCGTCAGATCAAAGCCCGCTCGGTGCGCAGACGCGGCATGCGGCCGCTCGTCGAGGCCGTCGTGTTCGACGCCAGCGGAAGCATGCGCACCACGTTCTTCAACCAGCCCTGGCTGGTCGAGCGCTACCCCGCCGGAACCCGCCTGCTGCTCCACGGCCGGCCCGACGGTCGCGGCGGCTTCGCCGTCTCCCACCACGCTCCGGCGTCGGGCGCCGGTGAGGCACAGGACGCAGAGGGGGACGCGGTCGCACACTACCCCGCGAGCGAGGGCATCAGCTCAACCGAGATCCTCACGCTCGTCCGTGAGGCACGCACCTCGTTGCGCGACATCATCGAGGCGCTCCCGTCCTCGACGCGCGTGGGCGCACGCCTGCCGGACAGGCCCAGCGCACTCGCGGCGATGCACTTCCCGCGTACGCCCGCGGACCTCGAGAGCGGCCGCAGACGACTCGCCTTCGAGGAGCTCCTGCTGACCCAGCTGCTGTTCCTCAGGCGCCGGGAACGGCGCGCTCAGCGCACCGGCGCGCCGGTGCTCGACGGCCCGCCGGAGCTGACAGCGCGCTGGCTCGCACACTCGCTGCCGTTCAAGCCCACCGCCGACCAGGCTGCCGCGATGGACACGATCGCAGCGGACATGGCGCAGGCCAGCCCGATGAACCGCCTGCTCATGGGCGAGGTCGGGAGCGGCAAGACAGTCGTCGCGCTGCACGCGATGCTCCGCGCGGTCGAGCACGGCGCGCAGGCCGCCCTGATGGCGCCCACCGAGACGCTCGCCGAGCAGCACTTCGCGAACATCCAGGGGCTGCTCGGCGCAGAGCCAGCCACCGTGGCACTGCTCACCGGCTCCACCCCGGCCCGGCGCAGGCGCGAGACGCTCGCGCGGCTCGCGAGCGGCGAGCTGTCGATGGTCGTGGGCACACACGCCCTGATCGAGCCGGATGTCGTGTTCCGCACGCTCGCCGTCGCCGTCATCGACGAGCAGCACCGATTCGGGGTTCGCCAGAGGGCCGCACTGGACGGCAAGGGCTCGCCTCACGTGCTCCACATGACGGCGACCCCCATCCCCAGGACGCTGGCCCTCGCGCGCTACGCCGACCTGGACACCAGCACCCTGCGCGAGCTCCCGGCGGGCCGCCGGCCGATCCAGACCCGGCTGCTCTCGGGGGAGCTCGAGCGGGCCGGCGCCTACGAGCAGCTGCGCGAGCACCTGAGCGCCGGGCGCCAGGCGTACGTCGTGTGCCCGCTGATCGACGAGGCGGAGGGGGAGGAGCCCGCCGACGGCCAGCCCTCCGAGCTCGGGCTCCGTGCCGCGACCGCGGAGCTCGCGAGGCTGCGGGAGGGCGAGCTGCGCGGCTACAGGCTCGCGCTCCTGCACGGCGGGATGCGCCCGAAGGAGAAGCAGGAGGCGATGGCGGCCTTCGCTTCTGGGGAGGCGGACGTGCTCGTCGCGACCACCGTCATCGAGGTGGGCATCGACGTGCCCAACGCCACCGTGATGCTGATCGAGAACGCCGAGCGGTTCGGGATATCCCAGCTGCATCAGCTGCGCGGGAGGATCGGCCGCGGCGAGCACGGCTCCGTCTGCTTCCTGCTCGGGGCGGACGGCTCGCCGCCCTCGATGCGACTGCGTGCCGTCGCCGAGCACACCGACGGTTTCGCGCTCGCCGAGATCGACCTCGCGCTCCGCAGCGAGGGCGAGCTCGCGGGCACAAGGCAGTCCGGTCTCGCGCAGTTCCGAATCGCGTGCCTTCCGCAGGACGCGCCCCTGCTCGAGCTCGCCCGCGCAGACGCCGAACGCATCCTCGCGGAGGACCCTGGGCTCGCGCGTGCCGAGAACGTGCTCCTCGCGGACGAGCTCGGCAGGGCGTTCGGCGGCGAGGCGCTCGAGCCCATCCCGGGCTAGCTTTCGCGGGCGTATACGGTTGCGTCATGCGCGTGATCGCCGGCAGCCTCGGAGGCCGTCGCCTGAAGGCGCCGGCCGGAAGGGACACAAGGCCCACGTCCGGCCGCGTGCGCGAGGCCCTGTTCGCGATGCTCGGCGACCTGGACGGGGAGCGGGTTCTCGACCTGTTCGCGGGGACCGGCGCGCTGGGGATCGAGGCGCTCTCGCGCGGTGCGAGCAGCGCCGTGTTCGTCGAGCGCGACGCGCGTGCGGCGCGCGTCCTGACGGAGAATCTGCGGTCGCTGGGGATCGATGAGCGGACGGGGGAGGTCAGGCGCACCGACGTCCTCGGCGCCCTGCGGAGCGCACAGGCGCGCAAAGAGACATACGATCTGCTCTTCATAGACCCTCCATACAGGCGGGCGCATGAATGGGCGGCCGATCTGTCGGCGGTCCTGCCGTCGCTCCTGGCCTGCGGTGCCCGCATCGTCGTTGAGAGCGACCGGCGTGAACCGGTGGATCTCGACCTCCCGATCGAACGACAACGCCGCTACGGCGACACTTCCATCACAATCCACCGTCAGCCATGACCCCCACCGAAAAAGCGACAGCGGTCTGCCCCGGCTCGTATGACCCGATCACGAACGGGCACCTCGACGTTATCCGGCGCGCCGCGGGCCTCTACGAGAACGTCGTCGTGGCCGTCGTGAACCGCTCGGTGCGCAAGAGCGGCGCGCTGTTCGACATCGACGAGCGGGTTGCCTTCATCGAGCATGCGCTCGAGGACCTCGAGAACGTGCGCGTGGAGCCTTTCTCCACGCTCGTGGTGGACTTCGCGCGGCAGATAGGGGCGAAGGCGATCGTCAAGGGGCTGCGCGCGATCTCCGACTTCGAGTACGAGCTCGAGATGAGCCAGCTCAACCGGCGGCAGGACCCCGGAATAGAGTCCGTGTACCTGATGGCCAGCCCGCAGTACAGTTTCCTTTCATCCAGCGGCGTCAAGGAGCTCGCGACATTCGGCGGGCGAATAGACGACCTGGTGCCCGGCGAGGTCGCCGAGAGGTTGCAGGAAGAGTTGCAGCGCTGACGAAATGAAGGCGGCAGAGACGCAGTCAATCCCATCGGCTAGCCGCGGACCAGTGCGTTCTGCGGAGGTGGTCTTCAAATGGATGTCCTAGTACTCATAGACAAGCTCGACGACCTGGTGCACAACGCCAAGTCCGTGCCGATGACCGACACGGTCCGCGTTGACAAGGAGGAGATCTACGACATCCTCGACCAGATGCGCGCGACGATCCCCGAGGAGATCAAGCAGGCCCGGTGGATCGTCAAGGAGCGCCAGGAGATGCTCGCGGAGGCCAAGAAGGAGGCCGAGCGGATCATCAAGGACGCGCGTGAGCGCCAGGAGCAGCTGGTCGGCGCCGAGGAGGTCACCAAGCAGGCCGAGCGCGCAGCCGAGGACATCGTCGAGGACGCCCGCGCCCGCGAGCGCGAGATCAGGCTCGGCGCCGAGGACTACGCGGACGAGATCCTGAACACCCTCGAGGTGAACCTCTCGAAGTTCATAGCGGCCGTCCAGCGCGGGCGCGAGCGCCTGCAGGGCAAGGATGAGCCGGCCGAGGTCGGCTGAGAACCTCCGCCGCCGGCGTGCCCGCGCCGGCTCGATCATCGCCTAGTAGGGTCAGGGAGTGCCCGCTGCACCGCCCAGACAGAGGCTCCAGGTCCTGCGGACGCTGCTGGGCACGGGAATGCTCGCGCCCGCGCGGCCGGACCGCGTCGTGCGCTCCCTTGCGACGCTGCGCACGTGGGGCACCACCGCCGCCGCCGGCTACCGCGCCGGTTCGATCATGCACCCTGACCGCTGCGCCCTCTGCGACGAGCGTGGCACGCTCACGTTCCTCGAGGTGCACCTTCGCACCAACGCCCTCGCGAGCGAGATGCGCAGGGGCGGCGTCGGGCAGGGTGACGGCGTGGCGATCATGGCGCGCAACCACCGCGGGTTCATCGAGGCGACCGTCGCGTGCTCCAAGCTCGGCGCGAACGCGCTCTACCTGAACACATCCTTCGCGGGTCCGCAGATCACGGACGTGCTGACGCGCGAGGACCCCGCCGTCGTGATCTACGACGAGGAGTTCGCCGATCTGGTGCAGGAGGGCGCCCAGGACAGGACGAGGCTGATCTCCTGGAGCGCGCCGGGCTACGCGGCCAGCGACCCGCTCCTCGAGCAGCTCATCGACCGCGGCGAGACGGCGGAGCTCGAGCCGCCCTCGGAGAAGGGCCGCGTGGTGATACTGACGTCCGGCACCACGGGCACCCCGAAGGGGGCGGCACGTGGCCAGCCCGAGACGATGGAGCCCCTGGCGGCGCTGCTGTCGAAGATCCCGCTGCACGCGCGCGAGACGACCATGATCGCCGCCCCGATGTTCCACTCGTGGGGTTTCGCCCACTTCAGCATCGGCGTCCCGCTCACCTCCACGCTCGTGCTGCGGCGCCGCTTCGACGCGGAGGACACGATCCGCGCTGCCGCGCATCACCGGGCCAGCGCCCTGGTCCTCGTGCCCGTGATGCTGCAGCGGATCCTCGAGCTCGGCCCCGACGTGCTCGGCCACTACGACCTGCGGGCGCTCAGGGTGATCGCGCTCAGCGGCTCCGCGCTGCCGGGCGACCTCGCGATAGAGGCCATGGACACGTTCGGCGACATTCTGTACAACCTCTACGGGTCCACCGAGGTCGCCTGGGCCACGATCGCCACGCCACAGGACCTGCGGGCTGCGCCGGGGACAGCGGGGCGGCCACCGCTCGGCACCGTGGTGCGGCTGCTCGACGAGCACGGCCACGAGGTGCCCGCGGGCGAGACCGGGCGGATCTTCGTCGGCAACGAAATGGTCTTCGAGGGCTACACCGGGGGCGGCGGCAAGGAGGTCATCGACGGGCTCATGAGCACCGGAGACGTCGGCAGGCTCGACCAGGACGGGCGACTGTTCGTGGAAGGGCGCGACGACGAAATGATCATCAGCGGGGGGGAGAACGTGTTCCCGCGCGAGGTCGAGGACCTCCTCGCCCGCCATCAGGAGATCGATGACGTCGCGGTCGTCGGGGTGCCCGACGAGGAGTTCGGCCAGCGCCTGAGCGCCTTCGTGGTCCTGCGGCCCGGCTCGGCGCTCTCCGAGCAGGAGGTCCAGGGGCACGTGAGGAGCAACCTCGCCCGGTTCAAGGTCCCGAGGGAGGTCTTCTTCCTCGATGAGCTTCCGCGCAACGCCACGGGCAAGGTGCTCAAGCGTGAGCTTCCCCGCGATGGGGACTAGCCGCGAGGACCGCGGGTGCCGTCCGTTTCCGGCACTACGGTGTCGGCGATGAACGCGGCCTCGCCCACCAGCCCGCGCCGCTCGATCCGCGTCCTGACACTGCTGGCGGCGCTCGTTGCGCTCACGGTGCTGATCGCCGGATGCGGATCCTCCTCCAGCTCGGGCAACGGCATCGACTCGAAGTCCGCGTCCGAAATCGTGGCGGCCTCCAAGCAGGCGGTCACCGGTGCCACCAGCGTCCACGTGGCCGGTTCGGTGGTCAACGAAGGGAAGACGATCGACATCGACCTGCAGCTCGCCACGGGGAAGGGAGCCGCGGGGAGTCTGACGATCGACGGCCAGCCGATCGAAATAGTCGAGGTGGGAGACAGCTTCTACCTGAGGGCGAGCGAATCCTTCTACCGCCAGATCGGCGGGGCGGCCGCTGCGACGCTCCTGAAGGGCAAATGGTTGAGGGCACCGCTGGGAAGCGGCGAATTCGCGTCCCTGAGCGCGTTGACGAACCTCGAAAAGCTCCTGGGCGGAACGCTCTCGGGGCACGGTTCGCTGAGCAAGACCGCCTCCACGACGATCAACGGCCAGTCTGCGATCGGCGTGAGCGACAACAGCCAGGGCACCCTGTATGTCGCGACCACCGGCCCGGCATACCCGGTCGCGATCGTCAAAGCCGGCGCCAACGGGGGCAAAATCGTCTTCGACAAATGGAACCAGCCGGTGGCGCTGAAGGCACCCGCCGGCGCCGTCAACCTGACGGACCTGCAGGGCTAGGATCCGGCGCCGCGTCGGTGCCGGGGATCGTGAGAACTCCCGCTAGCCTGGATTCGATGCCCGCACAGACGCACGACTTCGATCTCGCCGGCCTGCGCCTGACCGCGGGCGAGGGACGCCGTCTCACGCTCTCCGTTCCCATCGAGCCGCTGGAGCTCGGCAGCGAGAGCTACCGCGCTGACCCCGCGCTCGTCCCGGTCGAGCTCGAGCGTCTCGCGCATGACGGGCGGCGGATACGCGCTGAGGATCGAGTTCTCCACCGCCGTCAGCGGTCCGTGCATGAGATGTCTTCAGCCGGCGGCGCCCGCGGTCGACGTCGAGGCCCGAGAGGTCGACCGGCCCGGCTCGGGCGAGGAGCTCGAAAGCCCCTACGTGCACGATGAGACACTCGACCTGGCGTCATGGGTGCGTGACGCCTTCGCGCTCGCGATCCCCGCGAAGATCCTCTGCCGCGAGGACTGCGCAGGGCTGTGTCCGGTGTGCGCCGCAGACCTCAACACCGCCGGCCCGGAGCACCACCACGAGAGCGAGCCGGACCCACGGTGGGCGAAGCTCAGCGAGCTCAAGCTCGAGTAGGAGGCCGCCGGGCTGGTACCCTTGCTGGCCGATGGCGGTACCAAAGAAAAAGCAGTCACATGCCCGTACGGCTCAGCGGCGCGCCCAGCACAAGATCGGCACGCCCGCCGTCAACGAGTGCCCGACGTGCCACAGCCCGCGCAGGCCGCACCGTGTGTGCCCGGTCTGCGGCACGTACGCTGGTCGTGAGATCGTGAGCCAGGGTCACGATCACGAGCACGACCACGAGCACGACCACTCCTAGCGGGCGGTGAGCGAAGGGCACTCGCCCGTGCCGCCCGAGGGCTCACGCCCTGCGCGGCCGGTCATAGCCGTGGACTGCAACGGTGCCGACCTCGGTCCCGGAGAGGTCGCCGCCGGCGCCGCGATCGCCGCGCAGTCCGGAGCGCGGGTGATGCTGTTCGGCCCGGCATCCGAGCTCGGCGCCCCGGCCACGGGCGTCGAGGTGATAGACGCGCCGGTCTCGATAGCCAAGTCCCACGATCCCGCGCTCGCCGCGAGGTCCACACCGCAGGCGTCGATAGTGATGGCTGCGAGAGCGGTCGCGGACGGCCGCGCGCAGGCCCTGGTGTGCGCCGGTGGCACGGGTGCGGCGCTCGCCGCGGGGATCTTCAACATCAAGCGGGCTCGCGGCATCTACAGGCCCGCGCTCGCGATCCCGCTCCCGGTACCCGAGAGACCCGTGATCCTGCTGGATGTCGGGGCGAACGCCGAGGCTCGCCGCGAGCACATCGTTCAGTTCGCCTTCATGGGTGCGGCGCTCGCGGGCACCGTCATGGGGGTCGAGCGGCCGCGTGTGGGCCTTCTCTCCAACGGGGAGGAGTCTGGGCGGGGCAGCTCGCTCGTGCTCGAGGCTCACGCCGAGCTCTCCGAGCGGATGGGCAGCGACGGCGGCGCCTTCGAGTTCGTGGGCAACGTGGAGGGCGGTGACATGGTGGCCGGCGTGGCCGACGTGATCGTCACGGACGGGTTCACCGGGAACATCTCGCTGAAGCTCATGGAGGGCGTCTCCCAGCTGATGCTCGGAGCTGTCCGCAAGGCGGCGCTCTCATCGACGAGGGGGAAGATAGGAGGCGCGCTCCTTCGCGCACCGCTGCGATCGTTCCGCGAGGAGATCGACCCGGAGGCGAGCGGGGGCGCGTACCTGCTCGGACTCCGCCGCCTGGGCGTCGTCCCGCACGGGCGCTTCACGCGCGCCGGCTTCGCACAGGCGATCCTGCGCGCCGAGCGGGGTGCCGGCGAGGACATCGTCGGGCAGACCCATCGAGCCCTCGAGCAGGCTGGCGCGCTCAGGCGCCCGCCTGCGTCCGCGGGTGACGCTAGCCTGCCGCGAACGGGATGAGAACCTCCGCCTGCACCCACGCCGGCCTCGCCCACCGAGGCCCTTTCACAGCGCATGCGCGCACCCTCGTGGGTCGATGACGGGCAGCGACCGCGGGCAGGTGTTCGCCCTCGTGAGGGACCACCTCGCAGACGAACTCGACGTCGACCCGGCTCTCATCACCGAGGACACGAGGTTTCGCGAGGACCTGGAGGCGGACTCGCTCGACCTGTACACGCTCGTGCAGGAGCTCGAGGACACCTACGGTGTCCAGATGTCCGACGAGCAGGCGGCGAAGATTCTCACGGTGGGCCAGGCAGTGGACTTCGTGCTCGCCCACAACGGGACCGCTGATGCGGGGCCATGATGCTGCTCGCCGGCATGCTCGAGGAGCTGCCCGAGGACCTTGCGCGGCAGGTCTTCACCCATGCCTCCTGGAGCGAGCGGCGCAGCGACTCCTACGAGCGCCTGGCGTTCCTCGGCGACAGCGTGCTCTCGCTCGCGGTGAGCACACACCTGTACCCGCGGCTGGAGGCGGAGCACTTCGGAGCCGGCAGACTTACCAAGATCCGTGCTCAGGCGGTATCGGGTGTCTCATGCCGGGCGGTGGCGGAACGGCTAGCGCTGCCGGAGCGCCTGCGTGCGGCCGCGCCCGCCTCGGTGCGCGAGGGAGGGCTGCTGGAGACGGAGCGCGTCCTGGCCTCGGTGATCGAGGCCGTGATCGGCGCCTGCTACCTGCAGGCCGGCTACGAGAGGACCGCCGAGGCCGTGGTGGAGGCCTTCGGGCCGGAGATCGAGGGTGCGCTGGAAAACCCTGTCGACTTCAAGTCGGCGCTCCAGGAGCTGCTCGCGCGCCGCGGCGCGGAGGTGAGCTACGAGGTGGTCGCCGAGGAGGGCCCTCCGCACGAGCGCAGCTACGAGGTGCTCGCCCGCGTCGACGGGCGGGATCTCGGCCGCGGAACGGGACGCAGCAAGAAGCACGCGGAGCAGGAGGCGGCGCGCGTGGCGGTCGATCGGCTGACGAGCGAATGATCGCCACGGGGGCTCCAACATGCGCCTGAAGTCGCTGACCCTCGAAGGGTTTCAAGTCGTTCCCGGACCGCACGCGGCTGGACTTCGGGGACGGTGTCAGCGTCGTCGTCGGCCCGAACGGGTCCGGCAAGTCGAACGTCACCGACGCCGTGCTGTGGGCGATGGGCGAGCAGTCGCCCCTCGCCGTGCGCGGGCAGTCGATGCAGGACGTCATCTTCGGCGGTGGCCGCGGCGTGCAGCCGCGCAGCGCCGCCGAGGTGGAGATCGTCCTCGACAACAGCGACGGCACGGTCGACATTCCGCTCAGCGAGATCTCGATCATCCGGCGGCTGGAGCGAAACGGCGAGGGCGGCTACCGGCTCAACGGCGCGCGCTGCCGCCTGACCGACGTGATCGAGGTCCTCTCGGACACGGGCCTCGGCAAGGAGAGCCACTCGGTCATCTCCCAGGGCCGCGTCGAGTGCGATCGTCACCTCCAAGCCGCGCGAGCGGCGACTGCTGATCGAGGAGGCCGCCGGCCTCGGCAAGCACCGCAAGCGCAGGCGCCGGGCGCAGCTCAAGCTCGAGCGCACCCAGGAGAACCTCGACCGCGCCCTGGACATCGAGCGCGAGGCCCGCACGCGCCTGCGCCCTCTCAAGCGCCAGGCCGAAGCGGCCGAGCTGCACGAGCGGCTCGAGCTGCAGATACTCCAGGCCCGCCTCGAGCTCGCCCGGGACAGCGCGCGGACCTGCGCGCGGGAGCTGTCGGTCGCCGAGGAGGCCGCGGCCGCAGCGCGCTCCGAGCGCGGCGAGATCGAATCCAGGCTTCAGCAGATCGATCGAGCGCCGCGGCCGCGCAGAGCGCGCGCTCGCTGAGCGCACAGCGCGCCACGACGCGATCACGCGCCGCGCATACGGCGCACGCTCGGCGCTCGAGCGCCTGCAGCTCCGCGCCGAGCAGGTGACCGCGGGCGAGCAGTCGCTCGCCCGCAGGATCGCGCGGGTGCAGGCCGAGCTCGCAGAGCTCGAGCAGAACGGCACACATGACGAGCACGAGCAGGCCGGGCAGGACAGTCGCGGGCGCATAGCGGCGCTCGAGGCTGAGCTCGCGGACATCGAGCTCAGGCGCGAGCAGGAGATCGGCAGGGAGGTCGCCGAGCTCGAGGCCGCCCGCGAGAGCCAGCGCGAGAGCGTCGCCCGCCTCGAGCGCGAGGTCGAGGCTGCACGCCTTGCACGGGAGCAGGCCGACGGCCGCGCCGAGGAGCTGCGGACGGCGCTCACGGCCGCCGAGCGCTCCGCACAGGACGCGCGGCGTCAGGCGGCCGGCGTCGGCGCCGAGCTCGCCGCGGCGAACCAGTTCCTGCGAAGCCACACCCGGTTCGGCGCCGCGAGCGCGGGCGCCGCCAGGGCTCTCAGCGACGAGCTGAGCGTGCGCGACGGCTACGAGCTCGCACTCGCCGCCGCGCTCGGCGGGCGCCTGGACGCAGCGCTCGTCAGCGACTTCGCCGGGGCAGAGCAGCTGCTCGACGGCGCAGGGCCCGACGGCGGTGCGGCTCTCCTGGCGGACACCGTCGCCGCCCCACCGGCCGCGGGCCCCGCTCCGGGGGCGGGAGAGCGGCTGCTCGACCTTCTCAGCGGCCCACCGGCGGTCATGCAGCTGGCCACGCGGCTGCTCGCGGACGCATGGGTGGTGGAGCGCCTGGAGGACCTGCCGCGCGGCTTCGCGGGGATCGCCGTGACACGGCGCGGGAGGGTGTGGTTCGCCTCGTGGGGCGAGGTCCGCCAGGTCAGCGAGGGCGGCTCAGAGCGCGTCCTGGCCCGCCGCAACGAACGTGACCGGCTGATCGCCGCCTCCGAGCAGGCAGCGCAGGCAGAGCATGCAGCGCGCGGCGATGTCGACCGAGCCCTGGAGCTCGTCCGCGAGGGCGAAGCTGCCAGGAGCGCGGCGGACGGGGCGCTGCGCGAGATCGAGCGGGCCCACGCCGAGGCGCGTGAGCTCGAGCGCCGCAGCGGCTGGCTCATCGAGCAGCGCAGGGCAGCCCCCGCAGAGGGTCCCCTCGCCGTGCGCAGAGCCGAGCTGCAGGGTGAGCTCGCCGCGGAGGCAAGGCAGGCCGAGCGCGCCGAGGCCGAGCGCGCCCAGCGCGCCGCGCGCGCCGCGAGGCTGCAGGCACAGCTGCAGGCCGACAGGCAGACCGAGCCGAGGGCCGGGCGACTCGCCAGGGCCCTCGCCGGCGCGGCGGAGTCGGTTCGCTCCCGTCTCGCGGCGCTCGAGCTGGAGCTCGCCGCCGACGGCGAGGCCGGAGAGCGGATGGCGGGTGAGCTGCGCGACTGCGCGGCGCAGGAGGCTGGCATCCAGAGCCCCTCGGGCATGCGGTGAGCGGGTGACGGCCTCCGAGGTCGCGGCGCAGCGTCTGCGCGACCAGGCGGCCGAGGCAGAGCTCGAGCTCGCGGAGCTCAGCGAGAGACTGGGCCAGGCCGAGGAGCGGGAGACGAGCGAGGGCGAGCAGGACACCCCGGCGCTGACGGAGGAGGAGAGCACCGTGCTGCGGGCGCGCGTCGAGCGCCTGACGCGCAGGCGCGAGCAGCTGGGCCCCGTCAACCCGCTCGCCAAGCAGGAGTACGCGCGAGGCACTGGCGCACGTCGAGGAGCTCGAGAGTCAGCGGACCGACCTCGAGACCGCGATGCGCGAGCTGCGCTCGGTGATCCGCGAGACCGACCGCCAGATCGAGGAGACCTTCGAGCAGACATTCCAGGCGGCGGCGCGCAACTTCGAGGAGCTCGGCCGGCGACGTGTTCCCGGGCGGCACTGGCCGGCTGCGGCTCGTCACCGAAGAGCAGGCGCCGCGGCCCGGTGCTCGGCGGCGGAGCCGCTGCGCGCGATCGCGGCCGACGCCGAGGACGCGAGCGGACGCCGAGGCCGAGGCCGAGGCGCTCCGAGGAGGCCGAGCGAGGTCGACCTGCCGGGCGTCGAGATCGAGATCACGCCCGCGGGCAAGTCGACGAAGCGACTGTCGCTGCTCTCCGGCGGAGAGAAGTCGATGACCGCGCTGGCGTTCCTGTTCGCCGTGTTCCTCGCGCGCCCGTGCCCGTTCTACATCCTCGACGAGGTCGAGGCCGCGCTCGACGACCTCAACCTCGACCGGTTCCTGGACCTGCTGCGCCGCTACTCCTCGCGCGCGCAGTTCATCGTCATCACCCACCAGAAGCGCACGATGGAGGCCGCGGACTGGCTGTACGGCGTCTCGATGGGCCGCGACGGCGTCTCGAAGGTCATCTCGCGGCGCCTGCCGGAGGAGCCCGTGGCGCGCCGACGAGCGCCGCCGAGGTCGCCGAGGCCGCCTGAGCGCGGACGCTGATAACGTCGGCCGCCCGTGGCGCGCGACTGGAGCGATCTGTTCATCAGCGCCGGCCCGAGCAGGCGCATCGCCGCGCGTCGGAGGGATCGAGCGCCGTGCCGAGGAGCGCGGGACGCAACGCGGCGGCGGGCTCTTCCGCCGCCTGCGCGAGAGCATGGCGAGGACGCGCCAGGCGCTCGGCAGCGAGATCCAGGCGACGCTGTTCGGGGACGCTTGACGACGAGACCTGGGAACGGCTCGAGGAGGCGCTGATCATCGCCGACGTCGGCGCCAGCGACGACCGCGACGGTCGTGGAGACGCTGGAGAGCGAGGCGCGACGCCGGAACGCTCGAGGGCGGCCAGGCGCTGAGCGAGCGCCTGATCGAGCTGCTCGCCGAGACCGCGCCGGCGTGGGACGACCGGATCGACATCCGTGCGCAAGCCGACCGTGATCATGGCCGTCGGGGTCAACGGCACCGGGAAGACCACGACGACGGGCAAGCTCGCCTGGCACCTGCAGCCGGGAGCTCGGCCGAGCGGTGCTGCTCGGCGCCGCCGACACGTTCCGGGCGGCCGCCAGCGAGCAGCTGCGAGGGCTGGGCCGAGCGCGCCGGCTGCGAGATCGTCACGGGCCCCGACGGCGCCGATCCCGGGCGCGGTCGCCTTCGAGGCGGTCGCGCGGGCGACGCGCCGAGGGTGTCGACGTCGTGATCATCGACACGGCCGGGCGGCTGCACACGCAGGACGACCTGATGGCGGAGCTCGGCAAGATTCGCCGGGTGATCGCCCGCCAGCTTCCGGGTGCCCCGCACGAGACGCTGCTGACGATCGACGCGACGACCGGCCAGAACGGCCTGCGCCAGGCGCAGCTGTTTGCCGCAGGCGGCTCGGGGTCACCGGGCGTGGTGCTGACGAAGCTCGACGGCACCGCGAGCGGGGGGATCGCGCTGGCGATCGCCCGCGAGCTCGAGATTCCGGTGAAGCTGATCGGCGTGGGCGAGTCGCTCGAGGACCTGCGGCCGTTCGACGCGGAGGAGTTCGCGCGCGCGCTGATCGCAGAGAGCTAGACCTCGAGCTCCATGCAGTCGGTGGATCCTTTGGCTGGATACGCGGCGTGCGCCATCTTCGGGGTCGGAGAGATGCACCACGGCGGCTTCTACCTGCTGCCGTTCGCGGTCGGCGCCGCGCTCGCCGCGATCGTGAGCCTCATCGGCGTGCGCGCGCCGCTGCTCCGTCGCGTCTTCGTCGCTGGCCTCCGGGATCGTCGTTGGCACGCTGCGCCCGGTCGCACGGCAGCCATCGTCAGACCTGCCGCCAGCGATCCGGACGGGCGCGGCCGCGCTGGTCGGGCAAGCACGCGATCGTGCTCGAGCGGATCGCCAACGACGAGGGCGTCGGCTGCGTGCAGGATCGAGGGCGGCGAGGTCTGGACCGCCCGCAGCTTCGACGAAGATGAGGTGATCGACGCCGGGGAGCGGGTCGAGGTCGTTGAAATACGGGGCGCCACAGCGCTCGTGATGCATGAATGCGCCGTGACCTGCCGTCGACCGTGACCTGGACTCGGGCGAACCGAGAAAGGAGCCGCCGCATGGCTAGCTCTGATCGTCCTCGTCGTCGTTCTGCTGTTCGTGCTCGTCGCCGCCGCGCGAACGATCCGCGTGATCCCGCAGGCCCGCGCGGGCGTGGTGGAGCGGCTCGGCCGCTACAGCCGCACGCTCGAGCCGGGCCTGACGATCGTCACGCCGTTCGTCGACCGGGTCAGGCCGCTCGTCGACCTGCGCGAGCAGGTCGTGAACTTCCCGCCGCAGTCGGTGATCACCGAAGACAACGTCGTCGTCGGGATCGAGACCGTCCTCTATTTCACGATCACCGACCCGCGCTCGGCGACCTACGAGATCGCGAATCCGCTGCAGGCGATCGAGCAGCTGACGGTCACGACGCTGCGAAACGTGATCGGCGGGCTGACGCTCGAGGCGACGCTGACCGCCCGCGAGAACGTCAACACCGAGCTGCGCGTCGTGCTCGATGAGGCGACCGGCAAGTGGGGGATACGCATCAACCGCGTCGAGATCAAGTCGGTCGACCCGCCGGCCGACATCCGGACGGCGATGGAGAAGCAGATGCGCGCCGAGCGCGATCGCCGCGCGGCGATCCTCACCGCCGAAGGCGAGAAGCAGGCGCAGATCCTCACCGCCGAGGGCGAGAAGCAGGCGGCCGTGCTGACCGCCGAGGGAGCGCGCCAGGCCGCGATCCTGCGTGCCGAGGGTGAAGCGAAGGCGATCGACACGGTCTTCACGGCGATCCACGAGGGCAAACCGGACCGCGAGCTCCTGAGCTACGAATACCTGCAGATGCTCCCGCAGCTCGCCGAAGGCGACGCGAACAAGGTGTTCGTCGTCCCGTCCGAGTTCGCGCAGGCCTTCGCGGGCATCGGCGAGCGCTCTCGGCGCGGCAAGACCCGAGCCGCCCCCGGCCAAGCGAGAAACATCCCGAGGCAGCGCGACCTGCCGGCCTGACGCCGCCGTGGACGCCTGAATGTTCGACTCGCTCGCCGAGAAACTGCAGGGAACGCTCGCGGACGTCCGCGAGCGCGGGACGCTGACCGAGCAGGACATCGACGCGGCGATGCGCGAGATCCGCCTCGCGCTGCTCGAGGCCGACGTCAACTTCAAGGTCGTCAGGCGCTTCACCGCGGAGGTCAAGGAGCGCTGCATGGACGCCGAGGTGATCGGCAAGCTGAACCCCGGCCAGCAGGTCGTGAAGATCGTCGGCGACGAGCTCGACGGAGCTGATGGGCGGCGCGTCCGCGGGGCTCAGCTTCTCGCCGCGCCCGCCGACCGTGATCCTGATGGCCGGCCTGCAGGGCTCGGGCAAGACGACGGCGACCGCCAAGCTCGCCCGCTACCTGCGCGAGGAGCACTCCTCCTCGGTCGCGCTCGCGGCCTGCGACGTCTACCGGCCGGCGGCCGTCGAGCAGCTCGTCAAGGTCGGCGCACAGGCCGGGGCCGACGTCTATGAGCAGGGCACCGACCGCGACCCCGTCGAGATAGCCGCGTGGGCGCTCGAGCGCGCCCGCCACGAGGGCAAGGACGTTCTGATCGTCGACACCAGCGGCCGGCTGCACGTCGACGAGGAGCTGATGGCCGAGCTCGTGCGGATCCGCGACGCCGTCAAACCCCACGACGTCCTGCTCGTCGTCGACGCGATGACCGGCCAGGACGCCGTCAACGTCGCCGAGAGCTTCGCGGAGGCGGTCGCAGTTCGACGGCGTCGTCATGAGCAAGCTCGACGGCGATGCCCGCGGAGGCGCCGCGCTGTCGGTGAAGGCGGTCACCGGCAAGCCGATCCTGTTCGCCTCGACCGGGGAGAAGCTCGACCAGTTCGAGCGCTTCCACCCGGACCGGATGGCGCAGCGGATCCTCGGCATGGGCGACGTCATGAGCCTGATCGAGAAGGCCGAGCGCCAGTTCGACGAGGAGGACACGCTCGCCCTCGAGCGCAAGCTGCGGCGCAACGAATTCGGGCTCGACGACTTCCTGGATCAGCTCAAGACGATCCGCAAAATGGGGCCGTTGACGAGCCTGCTGGGGATGATCCCGGGGCTGGGCGGGCACCAGCTCCAGAACATGAAGGTCGACGAACGCGAGCTCGACAGGATCCAGGCGATCATCCTCTCGATGACGCCGGAAGAGCGCCGCAGGCCCGAGCTGATCAAGGGCTCGCGCCGCCTGCGCATCGCGCGGGGGTCGGGGACCAACGTTCAGCAGGTAAACCGGCTCGTCAAGCAGTTCGGGCAGATGCGCAAGGTGATGCGCCAGGTCGGCCGCGGCAAGATGCCGGACATCGGCGCGATGATCAGAAACGCCCGCTGAGGGCCCGCCTGAAGACATGGGTCGGCGCCCGGCAACCGCACCGTCTAAGCTCTGAGGCCGCAGGATAAGTCTTCAACAAGCGTTCAGCAGCAGAGAGGAAACCGTGGCAGTCAGGCTCAGGCTCACGCGAGTGGGCGGCAAGAAGGACCCCATGTGGCGAGTGGTCGTCGCCGACCAGCGCTCTCCGCGCGACGGGCGCGTGATCGAGACGATCGGCCACTACAACGCGCAGACCAACCCCTCGACGATCGTGATCGACGAGGACCGGGCGCGCAGCTGGCTCGCGCGAGGCGCACAGCCGTCGGACACCGTGCGCAAGCTTCTGCGCATCCAGGGCATCGAGACCAGGACCGGCTAAGGCCCCGCGGCCGCTCGCTCATGGCCACCGAGAGCCCCAAGCAGCTGCTCGAGTACCTGGCCGAAGGGCTCGTCGACGACCCCGATGCGGTGTCGGTCGAGCAGTTCGAGGAGGGCGACGGGACGATCGTCCTTGAGCTGTGCGTCGGAGCTGACGACTACGGCAGGGTGATCGGACGCGGCGGGCGCACCGCCCACGCCCTCCGCACCGTCGTGAAAGCGGCGGCGGCCGGCGAGGGGACCCACGTCCTCCTCGACATCGTCGATTGACACCACCGCCGGGCGAGCACGAAACCGAGCCCGCCCTGCCGGTGGGGCGCGTGGGGCGCGCACACGGCCTGGACGGGAGCTTCTATGTCACCAGGCCCGCGCCGCGGCTGCTCGCCCTCGGGGCACAGCTCGCCGTCGCCGGCCGCAGGCTGGAGGTCGTGCGCCTCGCGGGAACGCCGCAGCGGCCGATCGTCCGCCTGCAGGGGGTCAGCACCCGCGAGCAGGCCGATGAGCTGCGCGGCCTCGAGCTCACTGTCGACAGCGCTCAGGCGCCTGAGCTCGGCGAGGGCGAGTGGTGGGCCCACGAACTGGAGGGCTGCGAGGTCGCCGACGGGGAGCGGCTGCTCGGGACGGTGATCCGGATGATCGAGCTGCCCTCCTGCGAGGCGCTCGAGGTCGCGCCGGCCGCGGGCGGCGCGAGCATCTGCTCGTCCCGATGGTCAAAGACGCGATGCGCTCGCGTCAGCACCTCGAAGCGGCGGATCGACGTGGACCTGGACTTCATCGGCGTCGCAGGCTCCGCAGGCCGGTTCGTGAACATCGACATCTTCACCCTGTTCCCCGAGTGGTTCGCCTGGCTGCGCTCCCAGCGCCACGTATCGAACGTGCTCGCGTCCGGGTCGACGCATCGAGTGCGTGAACTTCCGCGACCACACGCCCCTCAGCGGCGGCCAGGTCGACGACACCCCGTTCGGGGGCGGCGCCGGGATGGTGCTGCGCGTCGACGTCCTCGAGTGCGCGCTGCGCGCCCGCTACGGGATCGACCCGGTCGAGCTGCGCCGCCGGCGCAGGGTGATCGCGCTCGCCCCAGGCGGGAGGCTGCTCGACGACAGGCTCGTCGACGAGCTCGCGGGGGAGAGCGACATCACGCTGCTGTGCGGCCGCTATGAGGGATTCGACGAGCGGATCATCGACCACTTCGCGAGCGACGTCGTCTCGATCGGCCGCTACGTGCTCAGCGGCGGCGAGCCGGCGGCGATGGTGATCTGCGACGCGGTCCTGCGCAAGCTGCCGGGCGCGCTCGGCCACGCGGAGTCGGCGGCGCAGGAGTCGTTCAGCGTCGCGCTGGAGGGCAACCCGGAGTATCCGCACTACACCCGCCCGGCCGAGTACCGGGGATGGCGGGTCCCCGATGTGCTGCTCTCCGGGCATCATGAGCGCGTCGAGAGCTGGCGCGGCGAACGTAGCCGGGAACGCGGCCGCGCGGTCCCGCCGGCGGACGCTGAGCGTGCCGGTGACACGCGCGGCCGCGACGGTCCGCTACCATGAGCGTTCGCGCCGGCCGGGGAGAGGTTCTCTCAACCTCGGCATAGAGGTGCGCACCTCTCCTAACAGCCATGAGCAGCGTCATCGCAACAATCGAGCGCGCGCAACTGCGCCGCGTCCCAAACTTCTCGCCGGGCGACCGCGTTAAGGTCCACTTCCAGGTGGTCGAGGGGACCCGCAGCCGCGTGCAGGTGTTCGAGGGCGTCGTGATCAAGCGCCAGGGCCACGGGGCGCGCGAGACCTTCACGGTGCGCAAGCAGTCCTTCGGTGTCGGCGTAGAGCGAATGTTCCCCGTCCACTCGCCGAAGATCGAGAAGATCGAGCTCGCGGCCCGTGGCGACGTGCGGCGCGCCAAGCTCTACTACCTGCGCGACCGGGTCGGCAAGCGCGCCCGCGTGCGCGAGCGCCGCTACACCGGTCCTGAGGAGATCGTCCAGCCGGGGCTCCTGCATGAGCCCGAGCCCGAGCTCGAGCTCGAGGCCGGCGACGAGCAGGCCCCGGACCAGCTCGAGTCGCAGGACACCGGGACCGAGGCCGTCGACGCGCAGGCCGCCGCAGAGCCCGCCACCGAGGCGGCTGTAGCAACAGAGGCACCTCAGGAGGCAGGCGACGGCGACGCCGAGGGCGCTACCGGTCCCGCCTCCGACACCGGCGAGGCCGATGACACGGCCCCCGCCGGCGCCCCGGACGCGTGAGCCCCGGCTCCAAGAGAGGCAAGAGCGAACCAAAGTCGCTCGGTGCCACGGTGCTCGAGCTCGTCGTGATCGTCGCTGTGGCACTCTTGCTCGCGCTGGGCATCCAGGCGTTCGTCGTCAAGCCCTACCGGATCCCGAGCGGCTCTATGGAGCCCACCCTTGCGATCGGCCAGCGGGTGCTGGTGGACCGTCTCGGCAACTCGCTCACGGAACCGCACGTCGGCGAGATCGCCGTGTTCCACCCTCCCGAAGGCGCCGAGCAGGAGATGTGCGGACCCGTGCCCCACATGGTCACGCTGGGCGGCGAAGCGTGCTCGCAGCCGGTGCCGAAGGAGGCCAGCGTCAACTTCATCAAGCGGGTCGTCGCCGGGCCCGGCGACACGATCTCGATCGTCGAAGGCCATGTGATCCGCAACGGGGTGCGCGAGCAGGACTCCTACATCCGGCCGTGCGCCCAGGCGTCCTCCCCGGAGTGCAACTTCCCCAAGCCCATCAAGATTCCCGCCGGTCACTGGTTCATGATGGGTGACAATCGTGGCGAATCGGACGACAGCAGGTTCTGGGGACCTGTCCCCAGAAGCTGGATCATCGGAGGCGCCTTCGCAACCTATTGGCCGATCAGCAGGATCGGCACCCTCTAGCTCGGGCGTGCCGCGTGCCACCGGCACATCGGCTCGCGCCAGGCGCCGCACCAGACGGTCGAGCAGCGGTCAGCGCCTGTTCGCCTTCGACCGCCGCCTGGGGGTCGACCTGATCGCCGGTGCCGACGAGGCGGGCCGCGGCTGTCTGGCGGGACCGCTGGTCGCCGCCGGTGTCCTCTTCGACTACCGGGCCCTGAGCACGCGGGAGCTGCGGCTGCTCGGCGCCCTGAACGACTCCAAGCAGCACAGCCACGAGGCGCGTGAGGAGCTCTACCCGCTGGTGCTGCGAACCGCCTCCCGTGTGGTCGTCGTCTCTCGGTGCGTGCGCGGAATCGACGCCCGCGGTCTTCACAAGACGAACCTGGCGGCGCTGCGCGACGCGGTCCGCGCGGTGAGCGCGAACGCGGGGGGCGAGGTCCTGTGCCTCATCGACGGCTTCGCCGTGCCGGACTTCGAGCGTCCCCAGCGCGCGATCGTCGACGGCGACGCGACCAGCGCTGCGATTGCGGCAGCTTCGATCGTCGCGAAGGTGACGCGCGACAGGTACATGCAGCGCGCCGGCGAGCTGCACCCCGGCTGGGGGTTCGGCGAGCACATGGGCTACTCCACGCCCTCCCACCGAGAGGCGATCCTCAAGAACGGCGTCTCGCCTCTGCACCGGATGTCCTTCCAGTCGCTGGCATACCAGCAGCTGGCCCTCTGACGCTCCTGATCCGGGGGGCGCCCTCGAGGTGCTCCAGCCGCAGCAGTGAGTCGTCGGCGTCGACGGTCACCCGGATCGTGTCGAAGCGGATGTGGGCGGTGGTCGGCCTCGCGGGGTCCTGTGGGGTGCTCCAGGCGCCTTCGCGGGCCCTCGCGGCCCCGGTTGTGGTCACCGCGCCCGCTCGGCGCGCCGCCAGGACGGTGACGAAGACGGTCGTGTCCGCTCTCGCGTCGAGTGCCACCAGGTCCGCTCCCGCGTCGCGGGGGAGCAGCCGCAGATCGCGGCGCAGAAGGTGCTCCGCCGCCAGGCGCGAGGCGATGGCGAGAAGCCTCTCGTGCTCGCTGTGCTGTTCGCGTCGTGGCGGCACCGGCGCGAGACTAGGTCGCCGGGTGTGTCCTGCGTGTGTCAAGCGTGACCGGCAGGTGACAGGCGACGAAGGCCGCCCGTCACCTGCCGGGGCGGGCTACCGGCGGGCGCCCGCGGCGCGCCCGTCGCGGGCGCCCTCGCGCGCATCGGCGTCGGCGATCGCCCACGAGAGGCGCTCGATCAGCTGCGATGCCGCGTGGTCGGTGCTGAGGTGGATTGCGTCGACCCGCTCGTCGAGGATGATCGACGGGTCCTGTGCGTACCGGTCTGGGTTCGTGGTGAGAATTAGGCGGGGCATGCGCTCTCCTGGCTGGGTGGATCCTGTTTTCGTGAGGAGGAACCGGGGGGAGGGACTAGGCGCCCTCCCCCCGGTTGGAGGCAGACGCGCAGCGTCAGTTGCGCGCACAGCACTCCGACCGCACCTGCGGTGGCGGAGGATGTCCACCGGGCTCCCGATGCAGGGCCGGAGGGGCGACCCTGGGATATGGAGCGGAACGGAGCATTGTCCACAAAGCATACTGAGTTACTGAAGAATGTCAAGGGCACGCGCCTAGAGCTCGCGCGGGGCGGGCGGGCCGGCGCCGGCGCCGGCGCTCGCGTAGCCTGGGTGGTGTGGGAGAACCAGAGGGGACACAGGGGGCGAGGGCCGCGGACGTCGCGCGGCGCGGCGGTCCCAGCGACATGGACGGCGTGACCCGCTTCCTGGGGCTGCGCTGGGACGACCCTGAGACGATTCGCCTGCAGATCCGCCCCGACCTGATCAACCGCGGAGGGATGCTCTCGGGGGTCGTCACCTACGCGATGATCGACTACTGCATGGGCTCAGCCCTGTGGAGCCAGACGAGCGAGGCCGAGCACATCGCGACGATCAACATCGCGATCAACTACGTGCAGACCGCAACCGACGGGGAGATCGTGTGCCGCGCCAGCGTCGAGCGGCGAAACAGGACGATCGCGGTCCTGAACGGCGAGGTCCGTCATGAGGACGGCAGGCTCCTGGTGAACGCGATCGGCAGCTACTCGATCTTCCCGGCCCGCAAGCGCCCGCCGGCGCCGGGTGGCGCAGGTCAAAAGTGAGGGGACAGCTCCCGGGTTTGACATAATCGGGTGGATGAAGCTGCTGCGCATGAAGCCCGGCCACGGCGAGATCGTGCTGGCGGAGGGCGATGTGGAGATTCCCGAGCAGGAGCGCGAGCTGATCGAGGCGTTCCGGCGTGAGCTCGACTCGGGGATGTGGGCGGCCGTGCCCCTCGCCGCTCCAGGCGGACGCCGCCAGGCAGAGCTCGTCAGGAGCTTCGAGGATGTGCCCCGGGACGCCGAGCGTGTGATCTTCTTCCCGCGGGCCGCAGGCGGCGCGCCCGCGACGGACGCCAGCTGAGTCGCGTGGTACTCGCGCTGGGCACAGCCGGGGTGGTGCTCGTCGTGCTGGTATGGGAGCTGATGCGCCCCACGCTCGCCCGCGGCCTCGCGAGCGCCCGCGCAGGCTGGGCGGCGAGGGTGCGGGGCCCCGAGCCGGTCGGGTATGACCCGGGGCGCGAGCGGCGCGCGGAGCAGCGCGCCAGGGCACTGCTGCGCTCCTGCGTGGACGAGCAGGACTGGGCTATGTACCGAGACCTCGGGCTGCTGCGAGTGTGGGGCGGTATCGGCGAGCGCGGCCACGGCAGCGACGCCAGCTACGCGTATCTCATCTACCCGCACAAGCCGATCGTGGCCTACGTGCCCGCGACAGGCGAACTGCTGAACGAGTACTGCGTCGAGTTCCCCGACCACTCGCGGCCGTTCGGGAGCGCAAGGCTCCCGGACTCCGACGACGTGCTCGCGAAGTGGATGGCCCTGACCGCCGATGAGCGCAGGCTGATCGGCGAGGCGAACATGCACCTCCCGGGGCGCCAGATCGACCCGGAGCGCATCAGGCGCGACCTCGCGCGCGTCGAGCGCTGGGAGCGCGAGCAGGCCGGCGGCGCGCCAGGTAGTGTGCGCGCGGCGTGAGCACACCGACGCCATTCGACACGCGACACCGCAGCCGTGCCCTGACGGAGGGCCCGGAGCGCGCCGCCGCGCGCGCCTACCTGCATGGAATCGGCTACTCCGCAGAGGACCTCGCGAAGCCGATCGTCGGGGTGGCGCACTCGTGGATCGAGACGATGCCGTGCAACTTCAACAACCGGGTGCTCGCGGCGAAGGTGAAGGAGGGCATCAGGGCGGCCGGCGGCACGCCGATGGAGCTCAACACGATCGCCATATCCGACGGCATCACGATGGGCACCGCGGGCATGCGCGCGTCGCTCGTCTCGCGCGAGGTGATCGCCGACTCGATCGAGCTCGTGGCATCCGCGCATGCGTTCGACGCCGTCGTGGCGATCTCGGGCTGCGACAAGACGATCCCGGGCACCGTCATGGCCCTCGCGAGGCTCGACGTTCCCTCGCTGATGCTCTACGGCGGCTCGATCCGGCCGGGCTGCTTCAAGGGCCAGGAGGTCACGATCCAACAGGTCTTCGAGGCCGTCGGCGCGTTCGCCTCCGGTTCGATCACCGAGCAGGAGCTGCACGAACTCGAGGAGGCCGCGTCACCCGGGGCGGGCGCATGCGGCGGGCAGTTCACCGCGAACACGATGGCGATGGCCTTCGAGGTGCTCGGAATCTCCCCGGCCGGCTCGGCGATGGTGCCCGCCGAGGACGGCAACAAGCTCGCCGTCGCCGTGCGGGCGGGCGAACTGGTCATGGACGTTCTCAGCCGTGGCAGGCGGCCGAGCGACATCATCACCAAGCCTGCGCTCGAGAACGCGATCGCCGCGGTCGCGATGAGCGGGGGCTCGACGAACGGCGTGCTGCACCTCCTCGCGGTGGCCCGCGAAATGGGCGTGCCCCTCGACATCGACGAGTTCGACGTCGTCTCCGAGCGCACGCCGCTGCTCTGCGACCTGCAGCCCGGCGGCCAGTACGTCGCCACCGACCTCTACGCGGCGGGCGGCGTTCCGCTGGTGCTCAAACGCCTGCAGGAAGCGGGGCTTCTGAACGAGGACGCCGAGACGGTCACGGGGCGGACCATCGGCGAACACGCGGCCGAGGCACACGAGAGCGAGGGCCAGCGCGTCGTTCGCAGCCTGAGCGAGCCGATCAAGACCAACGGAGGCTTTGCGATCCTGCGCGGGAACATCGCTCCCGACGGCTGCGTGGTGAAGCTGGCCGGCCACGAACGCCGTGCGCACACAGGCCCGGCGAGGGTCTTCGACGGCGAGGAGGCCGCGATGTCCGCCGTCCTGAGCCACGAGATCCAGGCCGGGGATGTGGTCGTCATCCGGGGCGAGGGGCCCGCCGGCGGTCCCGGCATGCGAGAGATGCTCGCGGTGACCGCCGCGCTCGTCGGACAGGGGCTCGGCGAGGAGGTCGCGCTGATAACCGACGGGCGCTTCTCCGGCGCCACTCACGGATTCATGGTCGCCCACGTTGCGCCCGAGGCCGTCAAGGGCGGCCCTATCGGCGCGCTCCGGGACGGGGACCGGATCACCGTGGACGTCGACGCGCGGCAACTGGACATGGCACTAGAGGACGATGAGATCGCGCGCCGGCTGAGCGCCTACTCGCCCCCTCCCAAAGCCGACGAACACGTAGACGTGGCGATCCAGAAGTACGCGAAGCTGGTGGGCAGCGCCTCAGAGGGCGCTGTCGCCCGCTGACCGGCGAGCGTCAGCCCAGGAATTCGCCGAGCAGGGCGTTGAACGCCGCCGGCCGCTCGAGCATGCTCAGATGCCCGGTGTCCTCGAAGATCACCTCGCGCGCGTCCGGGATCAGGCGCGTGAACACCTCGCCGTCGCGGACCGGCACCGCGCGGTCGCTCGCGCCCCACACGACCAGCGTCGGGCGCGCGATCAGCCCCAGGCGGGAGCGCAGATCATGACCGAGCATCGAACGCAGGGCGGGCATGAAGCCCGGCTTCCCGGCACCTCGTATGAGCTCGGAGGCGAGCGACGGGGAAAGGTCGCGAGGGTGCGCGACGATCAGGCCCAGGCCCGCTTCGCGCAGCCGCCGGTGACGAGCGAGCGCATCCGATCGCGAGGCCATGAAGCCGCCGCCGGTCGCGAGGGCGCGCTCGAGCCCCATCACCGCGGAGAACGCCCTGCCGGAGGTCACGCTCTCGCGCTGGGTCGAGATCCCCGCCGCCGAGACGAGCACGAGGCGCCCGACCCGCGCCGGGAAGGAGATCGCTGTCTCCGCCGCGATCAGGCCGCCCATCGAGTTGCCCACCAACGCTGCGGGGCCGACGTCGAGCTCACCGAGCAGACCGTCGAGAGTCCTCGCGTAGCCCTCCATCGAGATCGGCTCGGCGGGCATTGGGGAGTGGCCGAACCCGGGGAGGTCCATGGCGATCACGCGGTTGGACGCGGACAGCGCGCCCATCTGCTCGAGCCAGTTGGGCCAGCATCCGGACAGGCCGTGGATGAAGACGATCGGCGGACCCGACCCGATCTCCACGGTGTTCACCGCGTTGCCCGCCACGTCGACCCACCGCTGATGGGCTCGCCAGTCGATGTCCAGCCAGGGCGAGCGGCCCACAGGCCCGTAGGCGGAGCTCTCGCCAAACGGTATCCGCGTGACGCTGACAGTCTCGGCGGGAGCGCTCACGGCCCGCAATCTACACCTGCGCGGGAGCGGACAACGGGGCGCGGCGCGCAGGCGAGCGCGGCGCGCGCACCCGGCCGGCGGCGTCCCGCACCCGGCGCAGGTAGGCGTCAGCCCGGGCGCGTCGAACATCTCCGCATGGAGCACGCGGCAGACCAGGAGCCCACACCCTCACCGCTGCAGGGGCTGTGGCTGCAGGCCATCCACCAGCTGGAGCAGGATCTGCTCACGCGCGACAGCTCGGAGCGCACGAGGCGCGCCTACACGTCGGATCTCGCCCAGTTCGCCGCCTGGTCGATCGAACAGGGACTGACCACGGCAGATATCGGGCCCCGCGAGGTGCGCCGGTTCATCGCGAGCCTCTCAGAGCAGGGATATGCACCGAGCACCTCGGCGCGCAAGCTCGCCGCGCTGCGTGCCCTGTTCTCCAGCCGGCGCGAGCACGGGCAGATGACGCATAACCCAGCCGACCTGGTCTCGACGCCACGCCGCGGCGAGCACCTGCCGCGCGTGCTCAGCGCACGCGAGGCGGCGCGTCTACTCGACGGCATCCCCGCGGGCGGGCCGCTCGAGCTGCGCGACCGCGCGATGTTCGAGCTGGCCTACTCGAGCGGGCTGCGCGCCGAGGAGATCGTCGGCCTGCGGCTGCAGGACATCGACCACGATGCCGAGCAGGTGCGTGTGGAGGGCAAGGGGCGCAAGACCCGCCTGGTCCCGGTGGGCGAGCCCGCGCTGCTCGCCGTGGCGCTCTACCTGGAACGGGCGCGCGCCGCGCTGTGCTCACCCGCCAGCCGCGGTGGCGACGCGCTGTTCCTCAGCCGTACCGGCCGCCCGCTGGGCACCAGCGACGTGCGGCGGCGGCTGCGGACCTGGACCACGCGCGTCGGAGCGGGGCAGGACATCTCCCCGCACGCCCTGCGCCACAGCTTCGCCACGCACCTTCTGGACGGCGGAGCGGACCTCCGGAGCATCCAGGAGATGCTGGGTCACGCCAGCGTGTCCAGCACTCAGATTTACACTCGGGTAGAGTCCTCAAGGCTAATAAGCGCCTATGCGCGCAGTCACCCTCGGGCCTGACCACGGGGAGAGAGAGCCCTGGAGACCAACGTCAAACCGATTGAGCTGCGCGAACTGTGGCGGCGCTACAAGAACGACGGCGACAGCCGCGTTCGGGAGCGCCTGGTTGTCGCGTACTCGCCCCTGGTCAAGTACGTGGCCGGGAGGACCGCTGCCGGCCTGCCTCCGCACGTGGAGGAGGCCGACCTCATCTCCTACGGGCTGGTGGGCCTGATCTCCGCGATCGAGCGCTTCGACCTGTCCCGCGACATCAAGTTCGAGACCTACGCGATCATGCGCATCAAGGGCGCGATCATCGACGAGCTGCGCTCCCTGGACTGGGTGCCGCGGAGCGTCAGAGCGCGGGCGCGGGAGGTGGAGAGGGCGAACGCGAAGCTCGAGCATCAGCTCCAGCGCGCCCCCACCGACAAGGAGATCGCCGACGAGATGGGGATCACCGTGGACGAACTCAACGAGTCGCTGCTGGCCATCTCGCATTCGTCGATCGTCGCGCTGGACGAGCTCTGGACGGTCTCGGACTCCTCCGGCGACCAGGTCTCGCTGATGGACACGATCGAGGATCACGGAGCGCCGGACCCCGCCGCCGCGCTCGATCTCGGCGACCTGAAGGACCGGATAGCCGACGCGATCGCCCAGCTCCCCGAGCGCGAGAAGCTTGTGATCGCCCTCTACTACTACGAGAGCCTCACGTTGCGGGAGATCGGCGAGGTGCTCGGCGTGACCGAGTCCCGCGTCTCGCAGATGCACACTAAGGCCGTTCTGCGCCTGCGCTCGCGCATGCAGGCCGAGTCCTTCGACGACTGACCGGGAGCGGCCGCCGCGGCTTCCCGGGTGCACGCACGCGCCCAACACGGGCGGGGCGTCAGCGCGCCGTCACCCGCGCCAGGGTACCCTGGTAGGCCGATGGCAACCCGCACGATCGTCACATCCCAGCCGGACGTCGCATGCGACGTGTGCGAGCGCAGGCTTCTGCGCGGCGAGAACTGGGACATCTATGTGGTGGCCGGCAGGCGCCGGACGGTGTGCGAGCTCTGCGCGCCCCGCGCCGCATACGAAGGCTGGCGCAGGGAGAGCGAGACCGGCTCGCCCACACTCCCGCCGATGCGCCCGCGCCGCGGCCGCAGCTTCTTCGAGCGGCTGCGACAGGTCGGCAAGCCCGGCGAGGACACCGAGCCCGCCGCGCCGGCGGCGACCGCCGACCCCGTCCCGGCAGCCGCGCTTCCGGTCGCCGCCGAGCCCTCGCCATACGATTTTCTCGACGGGTACGGCACGGCGGCTGCGCCTGCCGCGAGCGACGATCCGGGCCTGCCCGCGCCATCCCCCGTCGCGGCTGCGCCCACCGCCGCGAGCGACGAGGTCGACGAGTCCGGCTGGTACCTTCAGCGCGCGGTCGAGCTGTTCAACGCGAGCGAGTATCCCCGCCGCGTGGCAGGCGTCTCCCGCTCACTCGGCCCCGCCCAGGTGAGCGTCCGCGCCGCCGAGCACCTGAGCAGCATCGTCCTGATCGTGGTCGCCTGGGAGCTCTGCTGGTACCGCTACGAAGTCGACCTGAGCGTCGAGGGCGCCGAGGCGACAGCGGTCGGGCAGGGCACCGAGCTCTCAGAACTCACCCGTGAGGAGCGCAGCGTCAACGCCGGCGCGGGCGAGAACGGCGCGCTGACGCTGAACGCCCTGTAGTGCACCCCTTGTTTCCCGGCGCTCGCGGAGTAACATCAACCGCACGATGATCTACTGCGTGGTTCCAAAGGAGCTGGCGGATGACCTCTATCCGAAGCTCGTCGAGTACTACTCCGGCGACGAGAACGTCACGGTCGTAGTCGAGCGGCGCAAGTTCGACCGTCGCGCCCGCAGGGGCGCCTCGGACGGCGAGTCGCAGGAGGTCACGCAGCGCCGCATCGTGCGCGACCGGCGCCGGGCGCGTGTCGCCGGCGATCTGCTCCCGCTTGCCGACGGCTAGCGACGCGCGCCGGGTGCGTCCCGGTGACTGTTCATAATGCCGTCGCGATGAAGGTGATCGTCCACGTAGACGGAGGGGCTCGGGGCAATCCGGGGCCTGCCGCGGCGGCATGTGTTCTCAGCACCCCCGGCGGCGAGGTGATCGGCGAGCACGCGCATCTCATCGGCACCGCCACGAACAACGTCGCGGAGTACCGCGCGCTGCTGCTCGGGATCGAGAGCGCACGCGAGCTGGGCGCGGACGAGGTCGAGTTCGTAGGCGACTCCGAGCTGATCGCCAAGCAGATCAACGGTGTGTACAAGGTCAAGCATCCCGCCATGCGCCCGCTCTACCTGCAGGCGATGGAGGGGCTCAGGGAGCTCGCGAGCTGGTCGATCCGCACCGTGCCCCGTGCTCAGAACGCACACGCCGACGCGCTCGTGAACGCCGCCCTGGACCAGGCTCGGGCGCCGGCCTCGGGCTGACACCGGGCTCCGCGCGGCGGCGCTCAGTGCAGGGTGTGGGCGGACCGGGCGATCGCGATCATCTGCGCGTTGCTGAGTTCCTCGAGCAGCGTGTTCGTCACCCAGTAGAGGACTCGTCCCGAGCGCCAGCCGATGACGTGGATGTGCGACCCGTCGTCGACCATCCTGTAGCTGCGCCCGTCGATCACCGCTGTCCGCGCATGAGCGAACAGCGGCGGATTCAGCCAGTCGCTGCCCTCGAAGTCGTAGTAGCCGCCGATCTCGTTCTCCTGCCACACGACCACGTAGGCATGGTGCAGGTGCCCCTGCTGGTCATCCAGCGTGTACGGGCGAACCTGCTGCTGGGTCGCCACGCCGGTCTGCACGGCCGGATACAACACCCGGAAGGGAACGTTGACGGCGGCCTGCAGCACTTCCTGCTCGCCGGAGGAGGACGTCGGATACAGACCCGGGACCTCGCCGGAGGAGTGCGAGCTGTGGTGGTGCGAGCTTCCCGCCGTTGGGCTCGGGACCTCCACCTTTTCGTCGCCGTGAAGGAAGTCCTGGAGCGTTTTCTCCTCGAGTTCCGGGTCGGAGGTGACGAACGAGACCCCTCCGATCATCGTGCCGGAGCTCGTCGTCTGGAACGGGACCTGGCGAAGCGGCTTGGTCTGCGAGAAGGCCACCAGCTTCGTGAGTTCGATCAGCTCGCTCGCCGAGGCGCGGAACGTGGAGCTGATCGCATGGCCCACGGCCTTCGCGACCGTGTCGATCTGCCCGAGGGCGTTTTCGGGTGATATCTGCTCGCGCAGGTCACGCAGGAAGTCCTGCTGGCGTGCGACGCGCACGAAGTCCGAGTCCGTGTGCCTGTAGCGAACGTAGTCGAGGGCGTTTTCGTAGCAGAGCTTCTGGTAGCCGGGCTGCAGGTTGATGCTCGTGTAGTCGGTTTCGGTGCTGCCGACGTTCTCGTTGTAGTAGCGGTGGTCGACGTTGACGTAGGCGCACCCGAGCGTGTCGACGACTTTGATGAAACCGGCGAAGTTGACGTCGACGATCCCGTTCAGGTGCAGCCCCGGGAAGACTTCTTTCTCGATCGTTTCCGCGGCGAGCAGAGTCGCGCCCTTCGTCCCGCCGAGCTTGGAGCCGATGGTGTAGGCGGCGTTGATCTTTTCGTTGGCGTACGTCCCCTGCGGGGTCGTGATGTCGACTTTCAGGTCGCGCGGGATCGACATCACCGAGGTCTGGCCCTGTTCCGGGTCGAAGCGGACAAGCAGGATCGTGTCGCTGTGCGGCGGGTCCGTCAGGTCGAATGTGTCCTTTGACTTTTCGCGCCGGTCCGAGCCCAGAACGAGAAATGTCTGCGGCCCCCCGCTGTATTCGGGGTCAACGACGCTTTTGGGGGCGTCGATGTGGCTGGCGGTGGGGAAGACCTCGGCTGCTATCCCGCCGACGGTGTTCAGCGCGACCGTTGCGGTCGCGGCGCCGCTGATCAGGACGATGGCGAGCCCCGCGATCAGGAAGCGCAGCCACAGCCCGCGGCCTGGTCTCGGTATCTCGTCAGGCATCGGATGTGGGCGGCAGGCAACTCATGGTCTGTGCAGGCAAGCTCACGCGGCCCCCCGGATGGCGTGCTCGCAGAAGCCTAGCGGCCGGACCGGAGGCCACGCGCCGGATGTATGGGTACGCTCGGTCGATGCTGAGCGCGCGCAACCGCGAACTGCTGGGCCTGATCCCGTCGGCCCTGCTGATCACCGCGGGGTTCACCGCGATCTTCATCCAGGCCGAGCACAGTACCGCCGCCGCGTCGACGAATCTGACGCTCAACCATGCTTCGAGCGCCTCGCTGGGCTACGGGGCGCTGTTCCTGGCGCTATGTGTGGCCGCGCACATCGTGATACGGGTCGCCCTCCCGGACGCGGACCCGTATCTGTTCCCGCTCGCCGCGGTGCTCGCGAGCGTGGGCGTCGTGATGATCTACCGGATCGAACCGGTCCTCGCCCGCCAGCAGGCGCAGTGGATGATCCTCGGGCTCATCCTGTTCGTCGCGACGATCCTGGCGCTGCGCCGCAGGGGCGTCGGGGTCCTCGAGCGCTACAGGTACACGATCGCGGCGATCGGGATCGTGATGGCGCTGCTTCCACGTCTGCCGGGGATCGGCAGCGAAGTCAACGGCGCGTATCTGGACATCCACTTCGGCAGCGTCTCCTTCCAGCCTGCGGAGCTCGCGAAGGTGGCGATCGTGATCTTCCTGGCCAGCTACCTGCACGACAACCGCCAGATCCTCGTCACGGCAGGCAGACGGGTGCTTGGCGTGACATTCCCGCCGATGAAGCAGTTCGGGCCGATGCTGATCGTCTGGGGTGCTGCGATGGCGACGCTTCTGATCACCCGCGAGCTCGGCACGACCCTCATGTTCTACGGGGCGTTCCTCGCCCTGCTGTATGTCGCGACCGGCCGGCTTTCGTTCCCGGTGATCGGGCTTGTCCTGTTCGCGCTCGGCGCATGGTTCGTGGCGGGCCACGTCGGCCATGTCCACCAGCGGTTCGTGGCGTGGGAAAAGCCGCTGGACCCCGCCGTGTACAACGCCCCGGGGGGCAGCTACCAACTCGCCCAGTCGCTGTTCGCCCAGGCCGACGGCGGAGCTCTCGGCACCGGGTTCGATCGCTCGCTGCTGCAGTACCCGGTCGAACTCGCCAATCACGTCGTGGTGCACCGCGACATCCTGCCGGTGCCCGAAAGCGACATGATCTACGCCGTCATCGTCAACGAGGTCGGGCTCGCCGGGGCGGCGGGGCTGCTGCTCGTCTACCTGCTGCTGGTCGCCCGCGGGCTGCAGACGGCGATCCTCGCGCGCGACTCGTTCTCCAAGCTGCTCGCGACCGGGCTGTCGGTGGTCATAGCGCTGCAGGTGTTCGTGATCGTGGGCGGCGTGACGCGCGTCATCCCGCTCACGGGCGTCACCCTTCCCTTCGTCGCATACGGAGGGTCTTCCGTCGTCATGAACTTCGTCCTGATCGCGCTCCTGCTCGTCATCTCAGACCGCGCGCGCAGGCCGCTGGCGGCGATGGGAAAGCGCTGAAGGGCCGGGCGTGGACCCGGTAGAGAGGGGTTAAAGGGCGGGCCGTCGAACATTTACGCCGGATGCCGAGTTCGACCACCTCCGCAGGGACCCCACGGGTGCTGCTTCGCAAGCCACTGACGCGCGGCAGCGGGCGGATTCACGGCGCCGTGAAGGGCCGGGCGCCCGCGGAGGGACCCTCGTCCCCGGCGGGCCTTCACAGACGTCCGTGGCTCGCCCGGCTCAGGGAGGCGGTCGCCGACGACAGCTTCGTGCTGCACTTCCAGCCGATCATCTCGCTGTCGGACGGCTCGGTGACCCACCACGAGGCGCTGCTGCGCCTGGCGGATCTCCCCGACGGGTCGCTGATCGCACCCGGAGCGTTCCTGCCGGCGGCCGAGCGATACGGTCTCATCCGCGAGCTCGACCGGATGGTCCTGTGCAAGGTCGCCGAGATCCTCGGTCGCGGGCAGGCTGGTTCGGGTGTGAGCGTCGCCGTCAACCTGTCTGCCCTGTCGGTCACCGACGCCGACATGCTGGCATACCTCGCGAGCACGCTCGAGCGAGCGGGCGCAGACCCCGCGCAGCTCATGGTCGAGGTGACCGAGACAGCCGCGATATCGGACATGGCGAGCGCACGCGACTTCTGCGCCGGGGTGCTCTCCCTCGGCTGCGCCGTCGCGCTCGACGACTTCGGGGCCGGCTTCGGCTCATTCCAGTACCTCAAGCATCTCCCGTTCAGCCACCTGAAGATCGACGGCGACTTCATCCGCGGGCTGCCCGGCTCGCCCACCGACCAGCTCGTCGTCCCCGCCCTGGCGGGTGTCGTCAGGGGGATGGGCCGCGAGACGATCGCCGAGTTCGTGGGCGACCACAGGACGATGATCATGCTGCGGGAGTACGGCGTCGACTACGCGCAGGGCTTCCACGTGGGGCGCCCCGTGCCGGCGATTCCCGCCCTGGCCTGAGGGGACCCTCCCGCGGCCCGCGGCCGCGAACGAAGGTAGGCTCCCCGCATGAGCTCCACAAGCGAAGTGACACTCCCGGACGCACTCGGGGAGGCGGCGCGGGCGTTCGCCGCCGGACCCCACCAGCTGCTCATCGGCTCCGAGCGCCCCGCGGCGGCCGACGGGCGAACGTTCGCGACCGTCGACCCGGCCACGGGACGCGAGATCGCCCAGGTCGCACTCGCCGGCGCGGCCGACGTGAAGAGCGCCGTCGCGGCCGCGCGGGCTGCGTTCACCGACGGACCGTGGTCCTCGCTCCCCGCCGCCGGCCGGGAGCGGCTGATGCTGGCGCTGGCGCAGGCGCTCGAGGATCACGACCAGGAAATCAGCGAAATCGAGTCCCTGGACAACGGCAAGCCCGTCACCCTCGCGCGCAGGGTGGACGTGCGCGGCGCGGTCGCGCACCTGCGCTATTTCGCAGGCTGGCCAACCAAGATCGAGGGCGCCGTACTCCCCGTTGCCGTGCCTGACATGCACTGCTACACGCGGCGGGAGGCCGTCGGCGTGTGCGGGCAGATCATCCCCTGGAACTTCCCTCTGCTGATGGCGGCATGGAAGATCGCGCCGGCGCTCGCGGCGGGCTGCACGATCGTGCTCAAGCCCGCCGAGCAGACTCCTCTGAGCGCGCTCCGTCTCGGCGAGCTCGCACTCGAGGCCGGCCTTCCGCCGGGCGTCCTGAACATCGTCACCGGCGACGGCGGCACGGGCTCGGCGCTCGTCGACGACGCAGGCGTCGACAAGATCGCGTTCACCGGTTCGACCGAGGTCGGCCGCGAGATCGGAGCGAAGGCCGGGGCGGCGCTCAAGCGGCTGACGCTCGAGCTCGGCGGGAAGTCCCCGAACATCATCCTGCCCGATGCCGATATGGCGGCCGCGGTGAAGGGCTCGTACCAGGCGATCTACTTCAACTCGGGGCAGGCATGCAACGCGGGCTCCCGGCTGTTCGTGCCCTCGGAGAGCTTCGACGAGGTGATGGGCGCGCTCGCGGATGCGGCGGGCACCGCGCGTCTCGGGCCCGGGCTGGACCCCAAGACACAGCTCGGGCCGCTCGTGTCCGCGGAGCAGCGAGACCGCGTCATGGGCTATATCGAGTCCGGCCGCGAGCAGGGGGCCGAGCTGCTCGCCGGTGGTGAGGCGGCGCTCACCGACAGCGGCGGGTACTTCGTCGCGCCGACGCTGTTCGCCTCGACATCGGATGATCTGCGGATATCGCGCGAGGAGATCTTCGGGCCCGTGCTGGTCGCCTCGCCCTATGACACGCTCGAGGAGGTCGCCGAGCGGGCGAACGACGGCGACTACGGCCTCGCCGCCGGGGTCTGGACACGGGATGTCGGATCCGCACACCGGCTCGCCGCGATGCTGCACGCCGGCTCTGTCTACGTGAACACCTGGGGTCTGTCGGATGCATCCGCGCCGTTCGGCGGTTTCAAGGCGTCGGGGATCGGCCGCGAGCACGGCAGGGACGGCCTGGACGCGTATCTGGAGACGAAGACCGTCTGGACCGCGCTGTGAGCATCAAGGCGCCGTGAGCGTCGCCGCACAGAGCCTGAGCACGGACCCCGCCCGCACGCGCGACGCACGCTGGACGTCGGCGCTCAACGCGCTGTTCGCGTTGCTGATCGTCGCCGCCACCGCCGAGATCGTCATCGACGCGTCTGCGGGGCACACCGGGGTCGTGCCCAAACAGCCAGCCACTGCGGGCTGGCTGTCGGGTCTCGGGGTTCTCCTGAACTACCAGATCTTCCTGGTGGCGCTGCTCGCCGCCACGGCGGGATATGTGGGCCTCCTGGTCCTCTCCCGCCGCGGCAGATGGGCGCGAATGTCGCCGCGGAGCACGATCGGCCTGATCCTGGTGCTGCACGCGATCGTGTTCGTTGGCCCGATTTTGATCTCCACCGACGTCTTCAGCTACATCGCCTACGCACGGATGGGCGTCGAGCACGGGATCAATCCCTACCTGCACGGGCCGTCGGTGATCAGCAGCGACCCGGTCTTCGCATATGTCGGCCATGACTGGCGGCGTGTGGCGACCGCATACGGGCCGATCTACACCCTGCTCTCGTACCCGCTGGCGCCGCTCGGTGTCGTGGGGGCGCTGTGGGGGATGAAGGTGATGGCGCTGCTCGCGAGCCTCGGCACGCTGGCATTGACCTGGTGGTGCGCGAGGCGGCGCGGGTTCGACCCCGCGATAGCGACGCTCGCCGTCGGCGCCAATCCGCTGTACGTGATCTACGGGCTGGGCGGCGCGCACAACGACCTCATCATGATGCTGCTGATGATGCTGGCCGTCGCGCTCAGCATCCGCGAACCGCACACCTCCGGCAGGGAAGCGGGAGCGGGTGCGGCGATCGTCGTCGGGGCTCTCGTGAAGGCGACAGTCGCGGCGCTGCTGCCGTTCATGATCCTGTCCCGCAGGCGCCTTGCGCCGGTCCTCGGCGCGGTCGGGGCGCTCGCGGTCGGGGCGCTCGTCGGCTGGGCCGCATTCGGCGTGCAGGGCATCAACGTCGTGGCGGCGCTGAACCGCGACGCCGCGTTCGTCTCGACCGACAGCTTCGCGACCGAGATAGCGCACCTGTTCGGCAAGCCGGGTGTGTTCCCCGTGGACCACATCCTCCTGAAGGCGGGCCTCGTCCTGATCGTCCTGCATCTCATGTGGCGAACCTGGCGCGGCTATGACTGGGTAGCCGCGTCCGGGCTGGGCGCTGCTGGCGATCTCGGTGACCAGCACATGGCTTCTCGCCTGGTACATCCTCTGGCCCCTGCCGCTGGCTGTGGTCAGCCGCGACCGCCGGCTGCTGGTCGCGACGCTGGCGGTCCAGGGACTGTTCATCGCCCACCAGATGTCCCCGCTGCTGGTGCCCGTGCGATGAGCTCGCTCCCGAGCGAACACGGCGGCAGCGGCCTGCTCTCGCGCCTGCCGGGCCCTCTGCGGCCTCGCACGAGCGAGGATCCCGGCACCGGTCAGATGCGACTGATCGAGACGACGCTGCTCGTCATCGTGGGCCTGGTCCTCCTGATCGCCACGGTCAACGATCTGTCCCGGCAGGCGAGCGCGAACCATCGGCTGCAGGCCGATCTGACGACATGGCGCGCCTACACCGGGCACGACTACCCGAACATCGAATCCGACCAGGAACTGTTCGGGGCGACCAGCCAGAAGGAGGTCGTGTGTGGAAACACGACGCCGGGCGCACCGAAGTCGAGGACACAGATCTGTCTCGCGGTCTGGGGACCCGTGGTCGACGGCAAGCGAACGGTCCACGGAGGGTGGTACCTGCCGGCCAACGCCGAAGACGAGCGGTCGCTCCGCTACGGCTGCTTCGGCGAGGAAGAGGTGCAGGAACTGTGTGCGCGATGAGCGCCCAGGATGCGGCGCCGGCCAGCACTCGCGCCGCCTCGGCCCGACTTCCCGCATGGTGGCCGCTGGCGGCGATCACGCTCCTGGCCGCGGCGCTCAGGCTCCCGACACTCGGCCTGCAGAGCTTCTGGTACGACGAGGCGTTCACGCCGGTGCACGTCCTGCACCCGAGCCTGACGTCGACGCTCCACTCGATGGTGCATACGGAGAACTCGCCGCCGCTCTGGTACATCGTGGAGTGGCTGGACTACCGGCTGCTCGGCAGCGGCGAGGTCGCTCTGCGGCTGCCGTCAGCTCTCGCGGGGATCGCGACGGTGCCCGTCGCGTGGGCGATCGGGCGCGAGCTGACGGGCAGGCGCGCGGCGACGCTGTGCGCGCTGCTGGTGGCGGTCAACCCGCTGTTCGTCTGGTACTCGCAGGAGGCCAGGGTCTACGGGCTGTTCGTGCTGACGTCCGCGCTCGCGATGCTCTGCTTCCTGCGCGCGCAGAACAGCCCGACAGGCGGGCGCATGATGATGTTCGCGCTGACGGGGGCACTCGCGATGCTCACCCACTACTTCGCCCTCTTCCTGCTCATCCCGATGGTGCTGCTCCTCCTGTACAGGCGCGAGAGCCGTCGCGCCGCACTCGGCGCGGTCGCCATCCTGGTGCTGGTCGGCCTCGCGCTGATCCCGCTCGTCCTCGCGCAGGGCGGGCACGGCACACAGTGGATCGGGGAATGGCCGCTGGCCGAACGCCTGGAAGCGATCCCGCAGTACTACCTGCTCGGGACATCCGGCGCCCCCCTCGGCCACGGGGTGCAGGGGCTGATCGCGCTCCTGGTGCTCGCGGGGATCGGGTTCGGCGGGTGGCTGATGCTCGATCTGGCACCGACACTCCGCAGCCCCCGCGCCGCACCCCTGGACGAGGAGTCATCGCGGGCGCGCCGCGGCGCGGGGACGGCCCTCGCGATCACCGCGGGCGGCGTGCTGCTGCCGGTCCTGCTCGCATTCGGCGGTGCCGACTACCTCGCGCCCAGGAACCTGGTCGGCGCGATGATCCCCGCCACGGCCCTGATCGCGGTGCTCGTGCTCTCGCCCCCGACGGGACGTTGGGGGGTCGTCCTTGCGGCAGCGATCGCACTCGCGTTCCTCATGATCACGCTCGACGTGAACCTGAGCCCGCGCCTGCAGCGCGGAAACTGGCGGGACCTCGCGGGCGACCTCAGGAGCGGGCCGCCCGAAAGGGCGATCACGACGGTCGAGCTCGGCTCCGCGCCCCTGGAGTACTACATGCCGCCCCTGCACAACCTCGCGCCCGGCTCGACCGTGCTGCTTCGCGAGATCGACGAGACGGGCTACTCGCCGCTCCGCAGGGGAGCGGATGAGCCGCCCGCGCCCGGCTTTCACCTCGCGGAACGCCTGGATGTCGACGGGCTGATCGCCTACCGCTTTCGCGCGCCGCGGGCCCTGCCCGTAACGGAGGCCGAGCTCCGCCGGCATGTGATCACGCTCGCGCACCCTGAGGTGCTGGTGCCGGGCCCCGCGGGTGGAGGGTGAGCGGCGATGGCTGAGGTCCTGATCGCGGCACCGATGCGCGTCGAGGCGGCCCTGATCTCCTCGGGCGCACGGGGGGCGAGCGTGCACAAGACCGGCATGGGGCCCGCGCGCTCGCGCACGGCATCCGGGCAGCTGGCACGCAGGGACGCCGGCGCGATGCTCGTGGTGGGCTTCTGCGGCGGCCTTGACGGGCAGTCGGTGCCAGGCGAAGTGATCGTCGCCGAGGAGGTGTTCGCCGCAGCCGACGAGGGCCACGCCGAGGGGAGCGTGCGCTGCGATCTCGCGGGTGAGCTGGTGGACCGCCTGACCGGGCGCGGGATGAAGGTGCGCGCCGGGCGGATCGTCTGTGTGTCCCGCCTCGCGCTCGGCGAGCGGCGCGCCGAGCTTCACGCGGGCGGCGCGATCGCCGTCGACATGGAGTCCGTGTGGCTGGCGGCCGGTGCGGTCGAGCGCCCCTTCGGTGTCGTGCGCGTCGTGCTCGACAGCCCCTCGCACGAGCTGATGCGTCCCCAGGCGGTGGGCGGCGTGATGCGGGCTGCGCTCGCGCTCAGGCGCGTGGCGGGAGCGCTACGCGGCTGGACCCCGGCCGCGTAGCGGCGCGGCGTCAGGGCTCGATGTCCTCCGCGGCGCCCTGGAGGGCGGGGCGGAGGTCGCTCCAGCGCAGACCCTCGCGCACGAGCGCGGGGATGCCCAGCATCAGCGCGGTGAGCACCTCCACCGCCTGCAGGATGATCCCGTAGGCGAGCCCCGGCCCGGCACCGACGCCGGACGCCGCGAGCACGACCAGGCATGCCGCCTGGAAGACACCGACGTTCGACGGTGTCGCCGGCAGGATCGCGCTGACGTTGATGGCGAGCAGGATCGCGGCGGCGGTCGCGAGCCCGGCATGGGACTGCAGGCCGAGGGCGAGGATCACCATGTAGCACGCGAGCCACTGCAGGCCCCACGCGATCAGCTGCGCGCTCACCGCCGCGACGCCGTACCGCGGCCGGGCGAACACGGTCAGCCCGCGTCGTGCGAGAACGAGCGCCCTGGCCACCAGGTCCCCGCCGCGGCGAAGGCGCTCCCAGCGCGAGCGGCGCGCGAGCGCGAGCAGCCTCGGGCCGAGGACCACGAGCACCACGACCGCCAGCGGCAATGCGAGCACGCTCTCGATGCCGTTCAGGTGCCCGTGAAGCGAGGGGATCTCGGTGAAGGTGATCGCGGCTAGCAGGATGAGCGCGAGGATGTTGATCAGGGTCTGCGAGAAGACCGTCCCAGCGACGATCGGCACGAGAGTCCTGTTGGAGCCGTCCAGCCTGCGGGAGAGCACGACGATGCGCACAGGCTCTCCGATCCTGCCTGGGAAGACAGCGGAGGCCATCACCCCGATCATCGTTGCCCGCACGACCGGAGGCCACGGCATCGGCGTGTCCGGGAGGGCGGCGCGAAGCGTCTGGTGCCAGGAGATCGAGCGCATCAGCAGAGACGTCGCCATCAGCCCGACCGACGCGAGCACCCAGCCGGGGGAGGCGTCCACGAGGGCTTCGCCGACCCTCGGCAGGTCGAGGCTCGAGATGCCGAGGATCACGGCCGCCGCGAGGATCACGAGCGTGACCGCGATCGCCGTGTGTCCCCGCCGCCAACGGCGCGCTGGGATGTCGTGGTCTCGGCTCGGCTCGCTCATCGCGCGGGGTCTATCAGGTCGATCGGGCGCGCCGACCAGAGCGCACGCTATTCTGAGCCGCGCAGCGATGAGGCCCGCTCCATAACCGCGGCTGTGGCCGCTGATGGCTTCTACGTCACCGTCACTTCAACGCCAGTGAGGGCGCATCGTGGAACGCGATCGGCAACTACTGATCACAGCTGACAGCGGCGCGGCACAGTCCGCGTTCTCGCGCGTCGACACACGCGAGCTCGCGGCGATATTCATCGGTGGGTGCCTCGGCGCGGTGCTGCGGGCGATCCTCGCGCGCAGCCTGCCCGTGACCGTCGGACACTGGCCATGGGCGACGTTCACGGTGAACATTGTCGGCGCCCTCATCCTCGGGTGGCTGATCACGCGGCTGCAGGAGCGCCTGCCGCCGACCATGTACACACGAGCCCTGCTTGCGACCGGGTTCTGTGGCGCGCTGACAACGTTCTCGACGCTGATGCTCGAGCTGCTCGCGATGATCGAACATTCGCACCTGCTGCTCGCTCTCTCCTACGCCGCCGCGAGCATCATCGGTGGTCTCGCGGCGGTCGAGCTCGCCACGAAGTTCGCTCGCAGGGGCGGTCGACTCGGATGAATCCCGTGCTGCTGTGGTCGGGGGTTGCCCTGCTCGGCGGTGCCGGCGCGCTCGCGCGCTTCGGGGTTGACGCTCGCGTGTCCGCACGCGTGCTCTCGCGGCTGCCCTTCGGCACGCTCGTCGTGAACCTCACCGGAGCGATGATCCTCGGGGTGCTCGCCGCAGCGGGTCTGGGCAGCGACGCCTACCTGCTCGCGGGAACGGGGCTGATCGGCTCCTATACGACGTTCTCCACGTGGGAGCTGGAGTCCCATCGCCTGGCCGAGGACGGGCTGCGCGGCGCAGCGCTCGCCAACCTTCTCGCGAGCCTCGTGCTCGGCGTCGGCGCCGTGGCACTCGGACGCGCGATCGGTGGACTGTGATGCCCGAGAGCGCCGTGGCCCTCAGCGTGTTCTTCGGCGAGCGTGACCGCAACGGCGCTCATCTGCGAGCTGGTGCTCTGATGGATGCGTGCGAGCGCCGCCGGATCGACGCGAGCCTGCTGCTCAGGGGTTCCGAGGGCTTCGGCGCAAAGCATGCTGCGAGAACCGACCGGCTGCTCACGCTCTCGGAAGATCTGCCGATGAGCATGCTCGCGGTCGACAGCCCCGCTCGCATCGACGGGCTCCTCGGTGAGATCCGCCCGCTGATGGCGCACGGGCTGATCACGCTCGAGGAGGTCGCGCAGACCGGAGCCCATGACAGCGAGCCGCTCGCCGGCCTGGCCGCGAATGGGGACGCCGCGAAGCTCACGGTGATCGTCGGGCGCCGCGAGCGCGCGAACGGCAGCTCTGCGCACGAGGCTGTCGTCGAGGCGATGCGGGCCGGCGGGATGTACTGCGCGACGGCGCTGCTCGGCCTGGACGGGACACGCGGCGGCGAGCGCGAGCGGGCACGGTTCTTCGCCCGCAACGCGCGTGTGCCGATGATGATCGTCGGGGTTGGCGAAAAGGAAGATGTGCAGGCGACGCTCCGTGAGCTTGCGGCGGTGCTGCCCCACCCGACGGCGACGCTCCAGAGCGTGCAGATCTGCAAGCGCGACGGCGTCAGGCGGGGTGAGCCCGGAGCCGGCACCGGCGAGAGATCGGCGGACATGCGGCTGAGGCTTTCGGTGTACGCCGCCGAGAACGTCCGCCATGAGCACGGGACGTTGCACGCTGCGCTCGTGCGGAGCCTTCGTGAAGGCGGCGCCGCAGGTGCCAGCACGCTGCGCGGGCAGTGGGGCTACGACGGTCCCGGTCCGCCCTCCGGCGAACGGATCGCTGCGCTCGGCCGCCACGCTCCGATGATCACCCTCGTGATCGACACGCCGGCGCAGGCCGCCCGCTGGTTCGCGATCCTCGACGAGGTCACCGGCGAGCACGGCCTGATCACAAGCGAGCTTCTCTCAGCTGTCCCCTGACGGGCGCCCCGCGAGGAGCGGCGAGCGTGCAGACCCGTGGCCGCATGCACCTCTACGGTGTGCGCGTGTCGCCGGCCGGATGGTCGGCGAACCACCGCGCGATCCCCGGCATGTGCTCCTCGAAATCACCGGGGATCGAGAGATTGAGCATCCCCGCGCGCTCGGGTCCGCGGTTCTCGAAGTCATGTGTCACCCCGCCCGGTATCAGCAGGAACGAACCGGCCTCGGCTTCCGTCCATTCGGTCGCGACGAGCACGCTCATCGTGCCCGCGAGGACGTAGAAGATGTCGTCCTCGGGGTGGGCGTGCGGGCCCGGCCCCTTCGTGTGCGGGTCGAGCCACCACTCCGAGATCGCATACTCCCGACCGCTCTCCTCGCCACCGGCCTTGAAGACCGCCATGATGCGGCCCATCGGATATGCACGGCCCTCGCCCGGTTGCAGGACCACCGGACGCCGGCCGGCGCTGCTGGCGCTACTGGCGCTGCCGCTCATCGTCCCTCCTTGCTCACGCCAAATCTAGCGGCGATCGCGCCAACCGGGTCGGACCCGTTACAGACGGCGGGCGAGTGCCGGCGCCGGCCGCCGGGTAACGCACGTTCTAGGCTGAGCAAACGGCAACCAGCGAGAGGAACAGAATGAAAGCGGTCTGGAACGGCGCGACGGTGGCGGAGAGCGATGACACGCTCGTCGTCGAGAACAACCACTACTTTCCGGCTGACAGCATCCACGCCGAGTATTTCGTCGACAGCCCCACCAGCTCGGTCTGCGCCTGGAAGGGAACAGCGAGCTACAAGACGCTCAACGTGGGCGGGGAGACCAACCAGGACGCGGCGTGGTACTACCCCGAGCCGAAGGACGCCGATTACGACGGCCGTGGCGCCGGCGAGTTCGCGGGCCGCTACGCCTTCTGGAACGGGGTCACCGTGGAGCCCTGACATCTGCGGCGCTCGGCCCGGATCGCCCGACCGAGCGCCTGTCCGGAGACCCGCGAGCGCCGGTCGCGTCGCGACGCCGGCGGGTCCTCGGCCCGCGTCGCCGCTCGCGTTTCACGCTACAGTCCTGCACCGTGTTCGAGGACTCCCTTCAGCAGCGGGCGGAGCAGCTAGCCGAGAGGATGTTCATCGGCGGCGATGTGCGCGACTTCGAACGCATGGGCCTGTCGGTGCTGGACGTGCTGCTGCGCGAGGGCATGCGCCCCGATTCGCGGGTGCTGGATGTCGGGTGCGGCGCGCTGCGGATCGGCTACTGGCTGATGCGGTTCCTCGATCCCGGCCGCTATTTCGGGATTGAGCCCAATGTGCAGATGCGCGAGGCGGGGGAAAGAGAGCTCGCCGGCGTGGACCTCGTAGAACGCTCACAGGCCCGGTTCGACTCGAACGACAGGTTTGATTTCAGCGTCTTCGGGGAGCGGTTCGATTTCCTGGTCGCCCGGTCGATCTTCACCCATGCGTCGCGGGCGCAGATCTCGGCGGCGCTCGCGTCCTTCGCCGAGACCGGCGCGCCGGGCTCTGTGTTCATGGCCTCCTACTACCCGGCGGGGAAGACGTTTGAGCTCTCAAAGCGGGTGCGCGTGCTCGAGAATGTCGCGAGCGCGGTTCCCCTGGACGTCCTGTCGCCGCTGATCGCAAGGATCCCGCCGATGGGCGGCACCGGCGAATACGACGGTGAGCGGTGGGTGGGGCGCAGCCACGAGTCCGATCAGCCGGGCGTCATCAACTACAGCCTTCGCTGGCTATCGGGCGAGGCCGCGTCACACGGCCTGAGGGTGCAGCTCATGCCGTACCCGGTCTATCACCGCCAGTACTGGCTTCGCTTCACCGCCCTCTGAAGCCGCGCCCTCACTCCCGGCCCGCCGACGGTGGCCCCGGCGCTGCGCCGGCGGTCCGTCTCGGGCTGCGCAGCCGCCAGATCAGGTACGCGACGACCGCCGCGTTCGCCAGCAGCGCGCCCACCTTGAGCAGGCTCGCGCTTTTCGTGAGCTCCCACAGCTCGGGGATGAACAGGAGCGAGGTCGCGAGCACCGTGAGCCACTCCCCCCAGCGCCGGGCGCGCCACAGACCGTATGCCTCGGTGGCCTCGAGCACCCCGTAGGCGATCGCGACGATCCCGAAGAGCGTCGTGCGGCCCGGTCCGATCCTCGAGATTTTCTCGGTGAGGCTGTGCACCCAGTTGGACTGCGGGTTCAGCCCGAGTTTCTGCACGAATCTCGTCACGTCAGCCGCCCAGTTGGTGTGAGGGTGGGTGATGAGGACGATGCCGATCGCGAGCAGGGCCAGGGCCCTCAGCGAGCGCTCGGCTGCGATCCATGGCAGCAGACGGTCGCGGCGATCGCGTCCTGGCGGCTCGTCCGGCACGGCTGAATCCTCCCGTGTTGGGCGGCGGGAGGAACCTTCCGTGTTGCGTTTGACCTGCGTACGCCGGTGTAGACTCGGTCGCCAGAGGGTCCGACAGCGACGGAGGGATTGCTGGATGCGCGAGGGATGCGGAGGGTGAGGTTTTCGCGGGCACGAATTCGTGTGCTGCTCGCGGCGCTCGCCGCGGCGGCCGGACTCGCGGTGCTCTGCGCCGGCGCGCTCGCGAGCACGGGCGCGGAAACGCCCGCGACGATCGTGGTCGGTACGCAGACGCTGAACCGCTGCGCCGCGGCGCCGCTCGCCTACTGCGGGAGCCTGTCCGTTCCGCTCGACCACACCAGGCCCGAAGGTCCGCGGATCTCGATCGCATACAGGTGGTATCCGGCGAACACGGCCGGCGGGCGCGCCGCCCACACCGTCGTGCCAGTGGAGGGCGGCCCCGGCTACCCGTCGATCGGCTCCGTCCAGGAAGGCTACGCGCCGATGTACGGCCCGCTGCTGGCGCGGTGGAACATGCTGGCCGTCGACAACAGGGGCACCGGGCGCTCGGCGCCCGTCAGCTGCCCGGAGCTGCAGGAATTCTCCGGGCCCACGGCCAGCGAAGCGTTCCGGCAGGCCGCTGCGCAGTGCGCGGCGAGCCTGAACAGCCGCTGGCACTATCCGGGCGGCGCCCCTGTGCACGCGTCGGACCTGTTCACCTCAGCCGCCGCCGCGGAGGATCTGGCCGAAGTCATCGGGGCCCTGAAGCTAGGCCGCGTCGACCTGTACGGCGATTCCTACGGCTCGTTCTTCGCCCAGGTGTTCGCGAGCCGCTACCCGCGGCTGATTCGAAGCCTGACGCTCGACTCTACGTATGAGACAGTCGGCCTGGACCCGTGGTACCGGAGTTCGGCGACGGCGATGGCCTCCGATTTCAACACCGTCTGCGCCCGCTCGCCCGCGTGTGAGAGCGCGGCTCCGGGGTCCTCGTGGGCGCGTATCGGGGAACTGGCGCAGAGTCTGCGCGAACACCCGATCTCGGGGACCGTGCCGGGTCCCGACGGCTCCGCGGTGCACGTCAGCATGAACGTCGTCGGCCTCGTTGATCTCCTGAACGACGCGGCCGGCGACCACTTCGTCTACCGCGGTCTGGACGCCGCAGCTCGCGCGGTGCTGCAGGAGGGCTACGACGAGCCGCTGCTCCGCCTCTACGCACAGCGCCTGAAGGAAGACGAGGCGTACTTCGACATCCCTGCGAGCGAATACTCGGGCGGGCTGTACCTGGCCGTGTCGTGCCTTGACTACCCGCAGCTCTTTGAAATGGGTGCCAGCCCCTCGACACGGGCGCTCCAGCTGCAGGACGCGGAAGAGTCGCTCTCACCGTCAACGTTCAGCCCCTTCTCGATCTCGGAGTGGCTCTCGCAGGACCAGAACACGGAGGCCTACAGCGCGTGCCTGGACTGGCCGAGCCCGACCGTCGCCCAGCCCCCCGTGACGGGTCCCGAGCCGCTCCTGCCCGCGAGCATGCCGGTCCTCGTCCTCGGAGGCGAACTGGACACCTGGACACCGCCCGGGGACGTGCCGAAAGTCCTGGCGGAGATAGGCGGCCATTCGCGGTTCATCGAGCTCGCTAACGCCACGCACGTGGTGGGGGAGGGCGACACGCTGTGCGGCTCGAGCCTGGTCCAGGCGTTCGTTATGCGCCCCGCCGCGATCGACACGCTGAACGCCTCGTGCGCTCCGCTGGTGCCCGCGATCCACACGGTCGGCGTGTACCCCCAGTCGCTCTCGCAGGAGCCGCCCCTCCAGGCCGCCTACGGAGACAGCGCCGGGGCGGGCGCACTGCGGATCGCGGCGGCGGCGGTGTCGACGGCGGGCGACGCGCTCGCGCGCTACCAGGCGATAGAAACCACGAAGGACATCGGTCTGCTGGGCGGCTCGGTGACCGTCACCCGTGGTGGCACCAGGCTCACCCTCACCGGCGATGAAATGATCGAAGGCGTCAGCGTGAGCGGAACGCTCAACCTCGAGCCGGCGGTGCCGGCCGTCGACGGGGACGCCGTCGCCGCGTCGCTGACTGTGTCAGGCCCGGGACTCCCGGACTCCAGCCTCCAGGCGACGTGGACGAGCGCCGGAACCGGTGCGCTGGCCAGCGTCGCCGGGACCGTGGGGGGCGAAACGGTGCAGGGGACGACGCCGGCGCCCTGAAGGCCGGTCAGAGCTCGAGCGTCACCGTCACCGGCCCGTCTCCCACCATCTCAACCTCCATATGGGCTCCGAACACGCCGCGCTGCGCGCCCGTGTGATCGCAGAAGCGCTCGTAAAGCGGCTCGGCCAGCTCCGGGCGTGCGGCGCCGATGAAGCTCGGGCGGTTCCCGCGCCTGGTGTCCGCGTAGAGCGTGAACTGGCTCACACATAGGATCTCGCGGTCGCCGAGCGGCTCGTTCATCGCACCCGCGGCGTCGGGGAAGACCCGGAGGGCGAGCACCTTCTCGGCCAGGCGGTCGGCGACCGGCTCGGAGTCCTCGTGCGTGACGCCGAGGAGCACCAGCAGTCCCGGCCCGATGGCTGACACCCGGCGCCCGTCCACCCGGACCTCGGCCCGGCTGACCCGCTGGACGAGCGCTCGCATCGGCGCGAGTATGACGCACCCGCAGGTCCGGCTCAGGCGTGATGGCCGGCGTGCGCTGCGGACGGTCCGGCCTGACGCACCTGTTCACGTGTCACCGGAGAGCGACCGGCTGCGGGCGCGTGCATCGCTCGGCGCAGCCGCATGACGCCGCGGATGTCTTCATGAGCCGTCGCGAGGATGTTCACGCTCGAGTCGGGGTCCTCTACCCAGTGGACTGGAACCTCGAGGATCGAGAACCTGCCGCGCTGCGCGAGGTGGAGCAGCTCGGTGTCGAAGAACCACTGCTCATCCTGGATCTCCGGGAGCAGTGCCTGGATGACGACACGCCGGCCGGCCTTGAAGCCGCACTGTGCATCGGAGAATCCCGCGCTGAGCGATACGCGAAGGATGAGGTTGTAGGCGCGGGAGATGAACTCGCGCCTGGCGGAGCGAGAGGTGCGCGAGCCTACGGCGAGACGGGATCCGATCGCGATGTCGCCGCGGCCCTCGACGAGCGGTTCGATCAGATCGCGCAGGTGGGCGAGGTCCGTTGAGAGGTCGACGTCCATATATGCCACCACGTCGGCTCGGCTCGATCCCCATGCGGCGCGCAGCGCCCGTCCGCGGCCCTTCTGGTCGAGGTGAAGGACCCCGACTCCGGGGAGCTCCATCGCGAGCATGTGCGCGACGGCGAGTGTGGAGTCGGTGCTGGCGTTATCGGCGATCGTTATCTGGAAGGTGAACGGGATCGACTCGGTGAGATGCCGGTGGAGCGCTCGCACGCTGGCGGCGAGCACGTCCTGCTCGTTGTAGACGGGTATCACGATCTCGACCTGCGGTTGCAGGCTGGCAGTGGGAGGGCCGGCCGCCGGCGCCGGGCGTGAGGATGCGGGGAGTGTGGATATGTGGGGGCTTGTCGTTCTCATGTCATGCAGCATCGCGGCCGCGTCTGCGATTTCCGCCTGTGAACGCTGAGAGCTCGCTGAGCGTGAGGACCGGCGCCGGTCGCACGACCTCGAAGGAGCCGTCGTCCAGGACGATCAGCCCGCCGTGCTCGAGCCATGAACGGGCACGGCGCGGGCCGCTCAGGATCGCGGCCTTCGCCCTGACCTCTGCCGTGCGGGCGTGGGGGTCCAGCGCGCTCACCTGCACCACGCCCGTGAACGCCGGGCGCCCCGTGCCGGGGTCGAGCAGATGGTGCGCCGGGCCTCCCGACGCGTCGAGCCAGCTGCGTCTGCCGATGCCGCTCGTCGCGACCCCCGTTTGCGGGGAGGAGAACGTGTGCAGGATCCGCTCATCGAACGGGCTCTGCACGTTGACCTCGCGTTGAAGGCGTGACGAACCGCCGAGCTGAAGATCGCCGGCGCAATTGATCGCAAAGCTCTCATATCCGGCGAGCAGGTCCGCGAGCTCGTCTGCGAACAGGCCCTTTGCAATCCCGCCGCTGTCGAGCATCACGCCCGGTGGCCTGCTCACGGTGCAGGCATCGATGTCCACCTCGATCATGCTCCACGCCCGCTGCGGCGCAGGGGTGGCGGCGGCCCGTGCCGGCGCGAGCGCCAGCGCGCGCTCGAGGCCGAGCGGGGGCGGGAGCTCGCCCGTGTACCCGGAGCTCTGTATCTGCTGCAGCAGTGTGCCGTCGACGAGCCCGCCGCTGCTCTCGCCGGCACTCACGACGGCCTGTGCGAATCTCGCCATCAGCGGGCTGACGGGCACGCATTCGCGCGGGTCGCCGTTCAGCAGGGTCAGCTCACTCTCGGGGAGGAAACGCGAGAAACGCCGGTGCCACTCGAGCAGCGTGTCCTGTGCGAGCTGGGCGGCGTGCTCGGCGGAGCCGGCGGGGCCATCGCCGGTGACGAATACCGAACAGCGCGATCCGAAGCACTCGAACTCGCGCGCGGCCTCGCGCCTGCCGCTCATGACTGGGAGGTCGTCACCGACGACGGGCTTTCGGTGCTGGAGCTGCCGGTGGACGATTCACTCGCCGAGCCGGAGCCCGAGGATGTTTCGCCGCTGCCGGAGTTGCTCGATTCCGAGGATTCGGCTGCCGTATTCGAGGTCGTGCCCGTTGCTTCGGTACCCGAGCCGGATGTTGAGGCGGTGTTTGCGCTCGACGCCACTGTCGAGCTGCTGCGGCGGGCCGCCGATGCGGTCAGGGCCGGGTCGTGGCCGGTCGCCAGCTGGACGTAGACCACGAGGAAGGCGACGACGAAGAGTGTGCTCGCGAGCGCGGCGACTGACCTGCGGATAGCCCGTGTGCGCCGCGCGATCTCCTGCTTGCGGGCCGCGGCGAGCTGCTTTGCCTGCATGCGCTTGGACGAGTCCGCGCCGGCGGGGCTGGCGCTCTTGGTGTTGGTCACGCTCATCGTGTGCTCCTGGTGTTCTGGGGTGGGAGGGAGGTTCTCAGACCACTCTCGCGGGGGGAGCTTTGCGGACGCTGAAGCGAGCCTGAGAAGACGCTGGGAATGCGGGGCCGGCCCGGCAGGGGCAGGCCGGCTGTCGAACTCCGGACGCTCATGCGGGGGTCGCCTGGTTCGAGGAGCGCGAAGCGCCCGCCCAGCGGATGACGAGCAGCGCGAGGGCGGGGATGACTGCGATGGCGCTCATCGCCAGGAACCAGAGCTGGCCGGCATCCGTTCCCTCTCCGAGCGAGTGCACTATGCCCAGGATCCAGGCGAGCGCGGTGAAGCGGTGAAGCATCCGCCAACGCTGCACACCGATTTTCGCGCGTACGTAGTAGGAGAGCCCGAGCAGCAGCATCATCCAGAACGCGATGATCCCGGTGCTCGTCCAGAGGGTCTTGTACGAGCCGACGAACGGCACCGTCACTTCGGCGAGGCCCTGGTTCAGGAAGCTGTCGCCTGTCAGGGTCAGGCCGTGCACCGCGAGCGCGGCGAGCGTCGCGAGCGAGAGGGCCTCGTGCGTGACCCGCAGATCCGAGCGCCGGCCCTTGGACAGCCTGGCGCTCATCAGCAGGCCGAGGCACACCGCAAGGCTCGAGAGGAGCAGTGCTGCGATACCGGCGGCGCGGCTTGTGATCCAGAACAGATGCGGCCCGACGGCTGTGGCTAGGACTGAGGCGTTGAGTGATGTCATGTGTCGATCAAACCGTGTGGAGCTGTGAGGAGGCTGTGAGTTACCTGGGGCGTCCTCGAGCGTGCTCTACGCGCCGTAGCGCGCGACGAACGCGCTGACCGTGTTGCTGGGTATCGCGAAGCCGAGGCCCTCGGAGCCTCCCGACCCCGTGGAGGAGGATGCGGACACGATCTGCGAGTTGACGCCGATGACCTCGCCCGAGGAGTTGATCAGCGGCCCACCGGAGTTGCCGGGGTTCAGCGCCGCATCGGTCTGGATCGCGCCGTCGATGGGCGAGCCGTTCGGCGCATGGATTTCGCGTCCCACGGCGGAGACGACGCCTGTGGTGAGGGTCCAGTCAAGGGCGAACGGGTTCCCGATCGCCGAGACGGCTTCGCCCACCTGCACGGTGCCGGAGTCCGCGAGCGTGAGGGCGTGCAGCTGCAGGCCCGTGGGCGAGATCTTCAGGAGCGCGAGGTCGAGTGAGCGGTTGCTCGCGATCACGTGTGCGCTTCGCATGGTGGAGCCGGCACCGTCGAGCGAGACCGTGATGGTGGTGGCACCGTCGATGACGTGCTCGTTGGTGAGGATCAGGCCGCTCGCGCTGAGGATGATCCCGCTGCCGCTGTCGACGCGTGCGGCTCCCTGGCCGCCGGGGGCTGTGGTGCCGGCGCTCCGGCTGGCCCTGATCGCGACGACGCCCTCTGCGTCCTGCTTGTAGATCTGTTTGGGCGTCAGGGGTTCGGCACCGGTCACTTGCGATGCCAGCGCCCTTCCACCGGCCGCCGTGATGAGGCGTCTGTGCGTGACGCTGCTCGAGGAGCCCGCGATCAGCGCCACGACGGCGACGAGCAGGCCGCCGAGGGCGGCGCAGATCAGCGAAAGCGTTCTGGTGTTGGTCATCGGCATCTCCACGGGTGGCGGTTGCAGTACGACGATGCCCGGTCGGCTTGAACGGCCACTAACAGGCCGCTAAGCGCGGGATAAGAACGAGCGACGCCACCCGCTGGAGGTGTGCGGGCGGCGTCGCTCATCTTGCTTCATGCCGATTCGCTCACGCTGCGATCGGTGCGCGGCTGGAGCGGGAGGGGAACCGCTCCGGGGTGGACGCAGGGGGCGCCACGGTCGCGAACGCGGGACGTGCGTTGGCGGGGGTGTGCGGCGCGAGCCTGTTTGCGCGTGACATCACGTAGGCGAGTGCAGCGACGATTGCGAGGTCTGCGAGGACGTTCAGGGCGATTGCGAGCGAGAGGGTCATCGGTTGCCTTTCTGTTGGTGTCTCCGTCTGCAATGCAGTATCGAGAGGCACACTGAGCGGGCTGTGAGGCGAGCCTGAGAGAACCCTGAGAGCTGACGGGAGGCGTTCAGCGCATCGCTGCGCAGGTGCGCTCGGCCGCCGTCGCCGGCAGGCGCACAACGAACATCGCACCGCCGCCCGGCGCGTCCTCGGCGGTGATGCTGCCGTGGTGCGCGAGAACCACCTCGTAGGCGATCGCGAGGCCGAGGCCGGCCCCCGCCTTTCCGCGGCCGCGACCGGCCTCCGAGCGCCAGAAGCGGTCGAACAGGTTCTCGTGCGCGCCCGAGGGGATCCCCGGGCCGTGGTCGCGGACGCGCACGCTGACGTCGCTCCCGTCGGTTTCGACGCTGACCTCGATCGGGCTGCCGGCGGGCGTGTGCACGAGCGCGTTGCGCATGAGGTTCGCGAGCACCTGGCGCAACTGGTGGGGGTCTCCGAGCACCGGGGCTGGCCCTGCGCTCGAGAGCTCGATCCGCCGGTCGCTGGCCGTCGCCCGCGCGTCCAGCACGGCGTCGGAGGCGAGCTCGCTCATGTCGACCTGCTCGTGCGGCGCTTCGGGTGCTTCGTCCAGGCGCGCGAGGCTCAGCAGGTCCTCGACGAGGACGCCCATGCGCGCGGCCTCCTCCTCGATCCTTCGCATCGCCAGCTCCGTGCGCTCCCTGTCGTCGGCTGCACCCATCCGGTACAGCTCCGCGTAGCCGCGGATCGACGCGAGTGGCGTGCGCAGCTCATGTGACGCGTCGGCGAGGAACCGGCGCAGGCGCTCTTCGCTCTCCGTGCGCTGGGCGAACGCGGTCTCGAGCCGGTCGAGCATCGCGTTCAGCGCGAGGCCGAGACGACCGACCTCCGTCTTGGGGGTGGCGGGGCTGACGCGCCTTGACAGCTCGCCGCCCGCGATCTCTCCGGCGGTGACCTCCATCCGGTCGAGCGGCCTCAGGCCGATGCGCACGACGAAGAATGCGCTGACGCCGAGAGCGATGAGCACGCCGACGATCACGAGGCCCTCGACGAGGAGCAGCCTGCTGAGTGTCTGTTCCACTTCGTGCAGCGGTACGGCGACCAGCGTGAGGCCCCTGTCCTCCGGGTCGCGGCTCACGTACACGCGGTAGTGCAGGCCGGAGGAGCCCACGGACGGGACGGTGAACAGGGTGTCGATCGGCGGGTGGACAGGCAGGATCGGCGCGGGCGGCGCGGCCTGCCCGTATGTGATCAGCGTGTGCCCGATCACCTCGCCCGAGGGTTCCATCCGCTGCGCGTAGGTGCCGGGCGGCAGGTTCGGTCCCGGCCCGCCCGTGTGCGTCCCGCCCCCGCTGTGCGCGCCGTTCGACTCTCCGGCGGAGCCGGACTGCGATTCTGCGCTCTCCTTGCCGGCGGTGTCCGACGCGGGCAGGAAGCCATCGTGGTCGAGCGCCTGTGAGACGGACGGGATCGAGTCCTTCACCTGCTGGTCGACCCGGCCCAGCAGGAACGAGCGCTGCTCGGCGTACGTCACCGCCGCGAGGAGGATCAGCCCGGCCGCCGCGAGCAGCAGCACGCTGGCGAGAACCCTCGAACGCAGCGATGCCATCAGCTGCGTGGTGCCTGAAGCGCGTACCCGACGCCGCGTACCGTCTTGATCAGCGGAGTGCCGTGCGCGTCGAGCTTCTTGCGCAGGTAGCTGATGTACGTCTCCAGCACGCGCCCGTCGCCGCCGAAGTCGTAGTTCCAGACGTGGTCGAGGAGCTGTCCGCGTGTCATCACGCGGCGAGGGTTGAGCATCAGGTAGCGCAGCAGGCGGTATTCGGTCGCGGTCAGCTCGATCGGCTGGCCGGCACGTGTGACCTCGCGAGATTCCTCATCGAGCTCGAGGTCCTCGAACACCAGCCGGCTGGACTCGGCGGCGGCCTGGCCCGTGCGCCTCAGGATCGTCCTGATGCGCGCCACGAGCTCCTCGAGGCTGAACGGCTTGGTCATGTAGTCGTCGCCGCCGCCGCTGAGCCCGCGAACCTTGTCGCTCGTCGCGTCACGGGCTGTCAGGAAGATGATCGGTACACCCGCGCGCTGGGCTCCGAGGCGCTCGGCCACCTCGAAACCCTCCATGTCCGGGAGCATCACGTCGAGCACGATCAGGTGCGGTTTGAAGCTCGCGACAGCTGCGAGCGCCTCCCGGCCACTCGCAGCGCCCTCGACTGTGAACCCCTGGAACCGCAACGCCATCGTCACGACCTCGACGATGTTCGGCTCATCGTCGACGACGAGAATGCGGGGAGAGTTCGCCTGCTCGCTCATGGGGGGAACCCTATGCTCGCGCCAGGCGCAGGTCGAATTCCATCGTGGCGTGTTCGGTGACGTTCACGAATCCTCCGACGCTGGGTGCCGTCATGCCGAATTCCGACCACGGGAACGTGAGCGATCCGACTGCCTGGAGCGTTCCCCCAGAGAGGACCAGTTCGATCGGCAGCGTCTCCTTCTTGGCCACGCCGTGAATGTTGAACACGCCGGTGGCTGTGACCCTCACGACCTGGCCGCTGCTGATCGAGCTAGGCAGGGTCACGGGGGTGGAGAGGACGAACGTCGCGGTGGGGTAGCGGGAGCTTTCAAGACCAATTTCATGGATTTTTTCGTCCCTCATGGACCGGTCGCTGGTGAGCGTGTTGACCGCCACGTTGAAGGACGCTGAGGAGATCGTCGCCGACCCCCCCTTCTGCAGGACGGTCGCGGTTCCCGTGATCTGGGAGGTGCGTCCGACCGCGTCGCTCTCGGCGGGCAGGAATGCGAGCTTCTCGCGGACACGGTACCCGGCCTTCGAGCCGCTGCCGACGCTGTATTTCCCCGCAGGCGACGACGCTGTTCCGGTCACCGCGGTCGTGCTCGAGGCGGTGGTGGAGGTCGAGGCGGCTGTGGATGTGGCGCCGGTCCCCGTGCCGGCGCTCGCGAGTTTGAATGGCGCCGGAGAGGACGTCGGGAAGACGACGAAGTACAGGAACGCGGCGCCGGCGAGGATCACGGCGAGCGCCGCACCGCCCGCATAGAGGGTCATGCGTTTCTTGTCTGGGCTTCCGGGAAGCTTGACCACCGGGATGTCCTCTCTCGTTGTTCTCTGGCCGCCGATCCGGCGGTTCCAGGTAATTGGAACTCTCGGCGCTGGTAGCAGCCTATGCGTCTGCTGAGAGTTTCCTGAGAGATCGCTCTACCGGCGGGCGGGTACACCGGCTCGCCGGGAACGAAAGCGACGCGGTCCAAAGCCGTTTGAGGAACCCTCGTCACCTGACCCGTGGGGCCCTGCGTTTTGGGTGGCGCGGCCTCACACCTCAGTGGCCTCGCTCTTGACGGCTCCGAACCGCGTCTGTGATGAACATACGGCGGGCGGTTGTGTGTGGCAAGGGGTCCGGCGACGCCGATTCCGCACATTCCGAGGAAATCTCGCGTCGCCCGCTAGGGGCACCGTGGCTGATCGGCATCGATCGCCTGGCGCACATTCAAGAGGCGCTTTGCATGCACCGTGATGTAGTCGTCGGGCTGGTCGCCAGGCATGCGTCTTCCGGCGACGAAGGCGATGAACGGCGTTCCCGAATAGGCAAGGGCCTGCGGGCACCCGCTCGCGGTCCGTGCGAGAGCGTGAACTTCGGCGGCCGTGTAATTCACCGAGTACGCGATCCGGGCGCCCGGACGGACGAAGGCGCGCGGGTCCTTCGGCGACGCCAGCAATGAGACGGACTGCCACAGGAGCACCGCGGCGCACACGGACAGCACGACCACCGAGGTGCGCCGATGCGCGCCCGCCAGAGCCCATACCACCGCGCTCACCGCGAGCGGCAGGCAGGCGAGTTCCACGGTGGCGAGCACATACAGGCCCGTCCCGGCATGCGCGACGGTCAGGGCCGTCAGCAGAACGCCGGCCGCCGTGGCCGTGGCCGCACGCATCAGCGCCTCATCGACGGCCCTGTGCCTGAGAAGGACACCGATGACGGCGAGCACGACGACGAGGCCCGAGTTCCATGTCGCCTGGGCGAGTATCCCGCCGAGCTCGTGCACCGACCGGCCGCTCGCTTCGAGCTGGTCGAGGACCGTCTCGCGCCAGATGCTCGCTCCGCCGAAGAGCACCGAGTAGAGCACGACCTGGGCCGCGAGCGTGAGCAGCCCCACGAGCAGATACCGGCGCCGGCTGCGAGCCGCGAACAGCAGCGCTGCCGCGGGCGCGAGCATCGGGTACTTCACGAACACCGCGACCGCGCCGAGAGCTCCGGCCGGACCTGAACCACGCCGGCGGGTGCAGAGCATCGTCGCGCCGAGCAGGAAGGGCATCGCGAGCGTCTCAGGGATCAGAGTCGCGTTCTCATGGACGGCCCACGGGGTCAGCAGTGACAGTGCCGGCGTGAGGACCGCCGCCACACGCGACCTCGTCAGACCCCACACGATGCCTCCGCAGAGCAGACCCGAGACGATCTGCAGCGCCGCCATCCCGTCGCGCAGCGCGTGGAGGGAGTCGTCCACCGCGAGGTTCGCGGCCCCGACGAGGACGGTCCCGGGCGGCTGGGCCACGATCACGACGTGGTAGAGGTCGCCTCCGTGGAGGAGCGCACGGGCCGTCAGCGCGTAGACACCTTCCCCTTCGGTCCATAGCGCATCGCCCATCACGATCCGCAGCACGACCATCACCGCCACGGCGAGCGCGAGCGCGATCAACGCGGGGGTGCGCCCGGCGTGTGCGTCCCGTGGGGTGCTGTTCACGCCGCGATGCTACTTGCGTGTTCCCTCGCCGCGTCGGTACGCCGGGACGCACGGCATGCACCGGTGCGTGAACGCTAAAGGTCAGGCACCACGAAACGGGCGAGCCCGTCTCGGATCCAGTCGGGGAGCTCGGTCTTCGCGACGCTCTCGGGGAGGCCGCCCGCGCCGGGGGCGCCCGTCGCAACACAGACATGCCGGACGCTCGCGGATACCAGTGTCTGCTGTGCGCGCATCATGTCTATCCGGGTCGTGATCGAGGTCTGTCCGAGACCCGTGATGCGCGCCGTGAGATCCAGCTCGTCGTCGAAGCGTGCCGGCGTGAGGAAGCGAAGGTTCGCCTCCGCGACGACGACATCAAGGCCTCGCTGCACCATGTCCCGCCACGGGCCGATGGCCTCCCGCCAGAGCTCGGTGAACACCACGTCGACATACAGCATGTAGTTGGCGTTGAAGACGATGCCCTGCGGGTCACACTCGCCGTAGCGCACCCGGAGCCTGTGGCTGAACCTCGCGGGCTGCTCAGCGCTCACGGGCCAACTCGGCCATCTGTTCGAACGCGGTGAGCGGATTCGCGGGCTCCTGCTCGCCGGAGAGCTCCGCGTAGATGTTCGAGACGTTGACGGCGAGCCGCTCGGCCTCGCCCCAGTCGGCCCACCGGTCCATCGAGAGCGATCGCGTCGCCTGCATCACGTCCATGCCCGCTGCGTGGCAGAGGGCACCCTGCTCATAGAGATACTCGAAGTAGGCCTTGAGCTCGCGCACCTCATCCTTGCCGGCGACGGGGCCGTGGCCCGGCACGAGCACGTCGGCATCCATCCGCAGGATGCGCTCGCACGCCGCGATCCAGTTGGAGACGGGGCCCGCCCATGCGATCGGGTGCGCCCCGGAGAACAGGATGTCTCCTGTGAACAGGACCCTCTCGGCGATCACGTGGACGAGCGTGTCTCCTCGCGTGTGCGCCGGCCCGACCTCGATCAGCCGGAGCTCGCGGTCGCCGACGCGCATCTCGAGCTCGCCGCTGAACGTCTCCTGCGGCAGCGTGAGGTCGATGCCGGTGAAGTCGAACGCGCCGAAGCACCGCAGGAAGAACTCGCCGAGTGCCCCCATGTTCGGGGCCTGCTCGACGAGCGCCGCCATCGCAGCAGGAGGCAGATCCGGCATCTCCCTGGCCGTGCTCTCCGACGCGACTATCCGCGCACCGCTCACGAGCTGGTTGCCGTAGCAGTGGTCGCCGTTCGCGTGGGTGTTGACCAGCGTCCCGATCTGCGCGGCTGCCGGCTCGGCATCGCGCATCGCGGCGAGCATCTGCTCTGTCAGATGCAGGTCGTAGAGGGTGTCGACGAGCAGCGTGCTGGCGCCGTCGACGATGAGCCCCGCGTTGCTCCAGCCCCAGCTCCCGTCCGGCTGCAGGTAGGCATAGAGGCCGTCGCCGACCTCGGTGAGTCCCTTCTCGTACGTCATCCCCGGTGGCGGGCTCTGTGGCGTGAGGTGTGTGGGCTCGCCGTCATCTCCCGGTCATTATCGGCGTGCGCGCGGATCGACCGGCGCGCGCCCGTTAGGATCCGCCGATGTTCGACATCCGCGAGGTGTCCTTCTACAGCGACGGCGTCCGCTGTGCCGGCAAACACCTGCCGGGCGCAGGGCGGGCGTTCGCGGACCCCGCAGGCAGGCGTCCGTGTGTCGTGATGGCACACGGGTTCGGCGGGACCGCCGACTGCGGCCTGCTGCCGTTCGCGGAGCGCTTTGCCGACGCGGGACTGGATGCGCTCGTCTTCGACTACCGCCACTTCGGCGCAAGCGGGGGCGAGCCGCGCCAGTTGCTGTCGATCCGTCGCCAACATGAGGATTACGCAGCGGCGATCGACTTCGCGCGCTCGCTGGACGGCGTTGATGCGGAGCGGATCGTCGTGTGGGGGTCCTCCTACGCGGGTGGGCACGTGGTCCCGGTGGCGGTGGCCGACGGGCGCGTGGCGGCGGTCATCTCGCAGGTGCCGGCGATGGACGGGGTGCCGGCGACTATCAACGCGCTGCGCCGGGCCGGGCCGTCTGCGAGCGTGAAGCTGATGGGATTGGCGTTGCGCGACGTGATTGCCGGGCGGCGCGGAGGCGACGTGGTCGGCGCGCCCGCTGTCGGCCCGCCCGGCACCCTCGCCTTCATGTCCACGCCGGACGCGGAGCCGGGAATGCTGGCTGTCGCGGGCCCTACCTGGCGCAACGAGGTCGGCGCCCGCATCGCGCTCAGCGCCGGCATGTACCGACCGGGGCTGCAGGCGGACAGGCTGACGTGCCCGATCCTCATCCAGATCGCCGCGCTGGACTCGGTGGCTCCGGTGGCGGCGGCGCGCAGGGCGGCCGAGCGTGCCCCGGACGCCGAGGTTCGCACCTACCCGATCGGCCATTTCGACATCTACCTCGGTGCGCCGTTCGAGCAGGCGATCTCCGACCAGCTGAGCTTCCTGGCGCGTCACGTGAGGGCGCGGGCGGGTGAGCCCGCGCTCGCATCCTCCCGGTAGCGCAGGCTCACCTCGCATGGCGCACGGGCCCCGTCCACCGCGCGCTCCCGTGTGTCCCTCAGGCGGTTCTCGTGCTGATCCCCAAAGCGCGGCGCACCGCGTCGCGCACGAAGAGCCGGTAGGCGGCGTCTGTGACCGCGACGACCGCGATGACTCTTGCGATCAACCTCCGCGAACTCCGTCTCGATTGCCCCATCTCGTCCCTCCTTGAACGGTGCTGCGATGTCCAGAGATTCCCCGTTGGACCTTTCCCGGGGAACGCTACGCCCGCTCGAGCGCCACGTCAACGCCCGCAACCGGCTCACCATCACCGGCTCAGGCGAGCGCGGCGTACGCGGCTGCCTGTATCACCCTGTGCACCCGGGGTAGCGCAGGCGACTCGAACATGCGCTGTGTCAGGACGATCACGGTCAGATCCTCGGCCGGATCGACCAGCCAGGAGCTACCCAGTCCCCCGTCCCACCCGAACGCTCCGCTGTCGCTGACGCTCTGGCAGAAGCCCCACGAGCGGCCGTTGAAGAAGTCCGGCCCGAGGCCTCCCCGCGCCCTCTGTGCGTCCGTGAGCTGGTCGGTGCACATTTCCCTCGCGGCCTCGGCGGACAGGACGTTCGCTCCGCCGGCCAGCAGCATGCGGGCGAACGCCAGCAGATCATCGACGGTGGAGAGCAGGCCCGACGCACCGTCCGCGAAGGCCGGCGGGTGGCTCCACATGCCCTCGGGCTGATCCCAGGCGAGGAGCCCCTGCGGGGTGGGCCTGTACGCCGTCGCCAGGCGGTCGGTGCTGGCTGTCCAGAAGGCGCTGTCGTGCATCGCGAGCGGCTCAAAGATCCGGGTGTGTAGGACGTCGGGCAGCGATTCCCCTGCTGCGCGGGCGATCAGCACCCCGAGTACAGACGCGCCCGTGTTGTACATCCACCTCTCGCCGGGCTGCGCGAGCAGCGGGAGGCTTGCGAGGTTCGAGATCCACGTGTCCGGGTCGGGCTGCACGTCGGGGTCGGGCGGCCCGAGGGTGGCGAGGTCCAGCGCCTCGGCCGCGGCGACGATGGGCCACGGCTCCGGGGAGGCGAACATCTCCATGACCATCCCGAACCCGAACGTGAAGGTCAGAAGGTCGCGTGCGGTTATAGGACGGCCTGCGGGAACGGTGTCGCTGAGCGGGCCATCCGGGCGCGTGAGCACTCGCCGGTCTGCGAGCTCGGGCACCAGGCGCTCGACGGGCTCATCGAGTGTCAGGAGTCCCTCCTCGGCCAGCGCCAGGGTCGCGGCCGCCGTTATCGGCTTGGTGGTGGAGGCGATCCGGAAGATCGAGTCTCGTGTGGTGGGGGGGCCGTCCACCGCGAGGCTCCCGAGCGCTTCGGCGTGGACGTGGGCGCCGCGGGCGATCAGGGTCACGATGCCCGGAACGCGCTCGCTGCCGACGTTCTCCTGCGCGACCGCGCTCAGCCGCTGGATCCCGGAGCTCGTGAAACCGTCGTGCCTGCGCGGGGACTTCACGACGCGCGACGTTATCCGCTGAGGCATCCCGCGGCAAGCCGATCCCCTCGAGGGGGCGGGGTGTGGCGCTTTACGGATGAAGCACGATCGCGACTGGCCTATAAGCGTTACTGACGCCCGGAAGGCGCCGCTGATCATGTCCGACCCACCGCAAAGATCAGGTTCGCTCGAGGTGTTCATCACCGCGGCTCCGCTGATCCAGCGGGCCGGGCTTCGGATCCTGCTCGCCCTGGCCCGTCGTCCGCGCGGTGCTGCGCTGATCGCGATCGCGGCCCCCATGGACCAGCTGCCGCTGGGCCTGCTCACGGTCGAGCACTACGACGATCCGGCCGTCGGGTGTTCGCTGGGCTGGGACGCCGCAGGTGTGCTCGCACGCGGGCGGGAGCTTCGCGCCGGCGCGGGGTGCCCGTGACCGGCACTGCTCGCGAGAGAGTCCTGGACGCCGATGTGTGCGTGGTAGGAGCCGGAGCGGGCGGCGGTGTGGTGTCCGCGGAGCTGGCCGAGGCCGGCATGTCGGTCGTCGTGCTCGAGGAGGGCGAGTGGCATGGCGCCGCCACCTACAGCGCCAGCATGCCGAGGATGCTCGCCGCGCTCTACCGCGACGGCGGACAGACGTTCACGGTCGGGCGACCGCCGATCCTGCTTCCGCTCGGCCGCGGTGTCGGCGGCACCACGGCCGTGAACTCCGGGACCTGCTTTCGCACCCCCGCCCGCGTTCTCGAGATGTGGCAGCGCGACTTCGGCATCGATGTCGGCGCCGAGGCCCTGACTCCATGCTTCGAGCGCGTCGAAGGCGCTCTCTGCGTCAGCGAGGTGACGCCCGAGCTCGCGGGCGGCAATGCCCGTGTGGCGCGGCGCGGTGCGCAGGCGCTCGGCTGGTCGCACGGCTACCTTCGCCGCAACGCGAGCGGCTGCGTCGGCCTGGGTGTGTGCACACTCGGCTGCCCCGCCGAAGCCAAGCAGCACACCGGGATCACCTATCTCCCGCGTGCCCGGGACGCCGGCGCCCGGATAGTCACCGGCGCCCGCGCGCAGCGCGTGATCGTCGACAGGGGCCGCGCCCGCGGCGTCCTGGCGCAGGTCGGCGGCGGCTCGCTGCGGGTGCGCGCCGGAACTGTGATCCTCGCCGCCGGCACGATCCACACGCCGCTGCTGCTCGCGCGCAGCGGGATCGGCTCCGGTTCCGGGCAACTCGGCCGCAACCTGTCCGTGCATCCGGCCACGGCGGTGTTCGCGAGGATGCCCGAGAACGTCGATATGGCTCACGGCGTGCCCCAGAGCTTCTACGTCGACGAGTTCGCCGACGAGGGGATCATGTTCGAGGGAGCCGCCGGGCCGCCCGCCTACGCCGCACTCGCGCTGCCGCTGACGGGTGCCCGGCACGCGCAGGCGATGGCGGCGTACCGAAGGCTCGCACTGTTCGGCCTGATGGTCTCCGACAGCTCCCGGGGATCGGTCAGGAGCATCATGGGCAGGCCCGTCGTCCGCTATGACCTCGGAGAGGACGACCTGGGCCGCTTCCGCAAGGGCCTTTCGCGCATGCGTACGCTGTTCGAACTGGCCGGCGCAGAGGAGGTGTACCTGCCGCTGCCGCAGGGCGTCAGTCCGGCACGTGCCCGGACGCGCGACCTGAAGCTGATGGCGTTCCATCCGCTGGGCACCGCGCGAGCCGACGCGCGGGCCACCCACGGGGTGCTCGACGGCGACCTTGCGGTCCATGGCGTGCACGGCGTGTATGTGGCGGACGGGTCGGCGGTGCCGAGCGCCCTCGGCGTCAACCCTCAGCTCACGATCATGGCGCTCGCGACGCGCCTCGCGTTCACCCTCCTCGGGGTCCCGGTCGATGCGGCGGGGAGTGTCTGAGCAGCTCTGCGGCGCTGGAGGGTTACCGGCTGGCTCAGAGGCCCAGGAGCACCGGCGCGAGGGCCTTCAGCTGCTCCAGGGCCTCGTGCTCGGTGTCGGCGTACGGCTGGACTGCGACATGGTCCGCGCCGGCTGCCAGGTGTTCGCGCACCCGCTCGGCGATCCTGTCCGCCTCGCCCCAGGCGACGATCGCGTCAACGAGCCTGTCGCTGCCGCCGCCGCTCACGTCCTGCTCGGTGTACCCCAGGGCGTGCAGGTTGTTCACGTAGTTGGGCAGCATCAGGTACAGCGCCATGTGCCTTCGCCCCAGCTCGCGGGCCCGCGCCGGGTCGCGCTCGAGGACGACGACCTGCTCGGGTGCGAGCAGCCGGTCAGGGCCGAGGGCGGCGCGCGCCCGGGCGGTGTGCTCGGGAGGCACGAAGTACGGGTGGGCGCCCGCCGTGCGCTCTCGTGCGAGCTCCAGCATCTTCGGGCCGAGCGCCGCGATCACCACCGGCGGTGGCTCCGCGGGCGCGGGAGCGTGGTAGGTGCCCGCCGCGATCGCCTCCAGGTATGTCCGCATGGCCGTCAGCGGCCTGGCGTAGTCGTGCCCACGGGAGTTGACCGCAGGCGCATGACTCACCCCGAGCCCGAGAAGGAATCGGTCGCCGAAGCCCTCGTTGAGGGTGTTGGCGCCGTTGATGGCGGCGGTCGCATCACGCGCCCAGATGCTCGCGATGCCGGTGGCGACCGTCATCCTCTGGCTCGCCTGCAGCAGGAGCGCGGCGTGGGAGAGCGCCTCGCGGTTGGCGGGGCCCTCCCCGAACCAGATGGCGCCGTAGCCGTGGCGTTCGATCTCGGCGACCGCGGCTCGCTCCTGCTGCGCGGGGAGCGCGCCGAGGGAGCCGAGCCAGACACCCACGCGCCCCATTCTGCCCCTGAGCGCGTGCACGACGCCGGGCGTCGGGTCGCTCACCAGTCCTGGCCCTGCAGTCCGTGCGCCGGCATGGAGCCTGATGCTAGTGCAGGACCCGGCTCTGGATCCACCGCCTCGATGCACCTAGACTCTCCGGGCGATGGAGTCTCCGACGCTGATCTCCGTGTGGACGTTCGATGAGGAGCGCAGGCAGGAGGTGCTCGACGCGATCAACGCGATCCTCAACGACCTTCTCCCTGAACAGCCCGGGTTTCGCTCGGCGCGGCTCTACCAGAGCGCCGACGGGAACACGGTGGTTGCGGAGGTGCAGATGCGCAGTGTCGCGGAGCGACAGGCCGTCATGGAGCTGCCGCACATGCTCCGCGCCATGCGTGAGCTTCGCGCGATCGCTCACACGAACTCCAACCTCTACCGGCTCGTGACGAGCGTCGAGGCACCGGACTGACGAGCCGGCGCCCGTGGATCAGGCGGGCGGCGCCGCATGTGACGGCGCGCCGCTTGGCGCCAGCGCCGCGGGAGGACTCGCTGTTCCCTCTGCCTCGATGTGCGGGAGCAGGCGGTCGAGCCACGCGGGCAGCCACCAGTTCGCGCGGCCGAACAGTGTCATCGTCGCCGGCACGAGAACCAGCCTCACGACTGTGGCGTCGACGATGACGCTCACCGCGAGACCCACCGCGAGCATCTTGACCACGACGCTCGAGGACAGCACGAAGGAGATGAAGACGCTCGCCATGATCAGCGCCGCGCACGTGATGACGCGTGCGGTGCGCGAGAGGCCGTCGGCGACCGCTTCGGTGTTGTCGCCCGTCCGCTCCCATGCCTCCTTCACTCGTGAGAGCAGGAACACCTCGTAGTCCATCGACAGCCCGAAGACGATCGCGAACATCAGCACTGGAACGTAGGACTCGATCGGAACGTTCTCGCCGACGCCTGCAAGGCTCCCTCCCCAGCCCCACTGGAACACGGCGACGATCACGCCGTATGCCGCGCCGATCGACAGCAGGTTCAGGATGGCCGCCTTGAGCGCGATCAGCACGCTCCTGAACGTCGCCATCAGGAGCAGGAACGCGAGCGCGACGACGACCCCGATCACGAGCGGGAGGCGCGCCGTCAGCGTGTCGCGGAATTCGAGCTGTGTCGCGAGGTTCCCGGTCACGTACGTCTTGGCGCCCGTGCCCGCAACGGCGTCGGGCAGCGTTCGCTTCACGAGCTGTTCGAACAGGTCGGATGTCGCGGTGTCCTGCGGCGAGGTCGCCGGGATGACGGTGCTGAGGAGAACCACACCATCTTCCGAGGCCGCGGGCGGACTCGAGCGCGCGACCCCGGGGGTGGAGGCCAGGGCATCCGACACGCTGGTTGCGAGCTCGCTGGGGGTTCGGTTCGCGCCGCTGGTATCGACGACCACGGTCATCGGCCCGTTCGCGCCCACGCCGAAGCCCTCGGCGATCAGGTCATATGCACGCTTGTCCGTGAAGCTCGTGGGGTCCGCTCCGTCGTCGATGTGGCCGAGGTGGATCGAGAACAGCGGGATCGTGAGGACGCCGAGGATCACCAGCGCCGAGACCAGGAACAACCACGGCCGGCGTGCCACAGTTCGCGCGTAGCGGTGCCAGCTGTCGCCGTCGGAGCCCGACTCTGCGACGGGAGTGCGAACGGTGACCGAGTCGATCCTTCGTCCCAGCGCGCCGAGCAGCGCCGGGACGAGCGTGAGTGCGGCCGCTGCCGCGGTCAGCACCGAGAAGACCGCCGCGAGCCCGAGCCGGCCGATGAAGGTGATCCCCGACGCGTACAGGCCGAGCAGCGCGAGCGCGACGGTGCCCGCCGCGACCAGGACCGCCTGTCCGCTCGTTGCCACAGTCCAGCCCGCTGCGGGAACGGGGTCCGCGCCATCTGAGATCTGCTGCCGGTACCGGGTCGTGAGGAACAGCGCGTAGTCGATGCCGACGCCGAGTCCGATCATCAGCGCGAGGGTTGGCGCCGTCGTGCCGAAGACGATCACGGTGGCGACGATCCCGAGCAGGCTCACACCTGTGAGGACCGCGATGAGGGCGCTGGCGAGCGGCAGGACGGCCGCCGCGACACTGCCGAACCCGATCAGCAGGACGAGCAGCGCGACCGCGAAGCCGATTACCTCGGAGAGGGCGTCATTCGGCGGCGGCCGGAACAGCTCATCCAGTCCGCCTCCGTACTCCACCTGCACGCCGGCGCCGCGTGCGGGGGCTGTTGCCGCTTCCAGCTTGGCGATGTACCCCTGCCCGAGGGTCTTCGGTCGCTCGTCGAAGCTAACGTCGGAGTAGGCGATGTGCCCGTCGGCGGATATCGCCCCCGAGCCCTTCGCGAACGGGTCGCTCGCCGAGCGCACGTGCTGAAGGCCCCTTAGATTCGACACGGACTGCTGGACCTGCGCCTGCCTCGACGCCAGGCTCGCGGACGGTAGATGGAAGACGACCTGGCCCGTGTAGCCGCCCGCCGACTTCTCGTTCTCTTCGAGCAGGTGAAGGCCGGTGCTCGCCTGTGTCCCGGGCAGTTCGACCTTGTCACTGAACGTGCCTCCGGCGAGCCTGTTCACGCCGACCGCCGCGAGCAGGATGACCAGCCATACACCTATCAGCAAACGCGGGCGGCTCGAGCACGCCCTGCCGGCTCGCTCGAGCCTGCCGCGGGCGGGCGGTGACGACGTCGGTGCGCTGGGCGATGGGTCCACGTGGTGGTGGGGCGGACGGGCGAACCACGGCGGGCTCCCCTGCGGGGTGAGCCGCCCCGCCTGCCCTCGATGCCGATGTTACTCCCGTCGTACGCGGACCCGGCGGTCCTCCGGTACGTTCACCCGATGATGAGGAAGGCCGCGCACTGGAGTCGCGCGAACCGGCTGGCAGCGCGTCGACGCGAGCGCGGCCGCCGTGCGCGCCCGCGAGGACGACTCGCGCGGCGCGGACCGGAGCAGGGTTGAGCGTGGCGCCGACTCTCGGTGAGGCGGCTCCGGGTCGTCAACCTGGCCGTCTTCGGCGGGTCTGGCTCCGGCTGGAGCGCCGCGAGCGCAGGGCACTCGCGCTTATGGCGTTGTGCGTTCTGTCGCTTCATGTCGTCGGGTTCCTGCTGCTGTTCCTGGTGGTGAGCGGCTCTCACGCCCGCGCGGCGGGAGCTGGAACGCTCACGATCGGCATCGGGGCGACCGCCTATACGCTCGGCCTGCGACACGCATTCGACGCGGACCACATCTCGGCGATCGACAACACGACGCGCAAGCTGATCGCCGAGGGGGAGCGCCCCCTGAGCGTGGGATTCTGGTTCTCGCTCGGGCACTCGACGATCGTGTTCGTGCTCGCGTCCCTGCTCGCGATCGGCGTCAGGTCGCTGTCGGGTCCGGTGAGAAGCAGCAGCTCAAGCCTGCATCAGGTGACAGGTTGGATCGGCACGCTCATCTCAGGGTCGTTCCTGTACTTGATCGCCGCGCTCAACGTTGTGATCCTGGTCGGGATCATCCGGGTCTTCCGTGAGATGCAGACGGGTGTCTACGACGAGGCCGCACTTGAACATCAGCTCTGCACCCGCGGGCTGATGAACCGGCTCTTCGGTGGTCTCACGAAGACGATCACCCGGCCTCACCAGATGTACCCGATAGGTGTCCTGTTCGGGCTCGGCTTCGACACCGCCACCGAGGTCGCGCTCCTGGTGCTCGCGGGAAGCGCGGGGGCCACGGGGATGCCCTGGTACGCGATCCTGTGCCTGCCGATCCTGTTCGCCGCGGGCATGAGCCTCATGGACTCGATCGATGGTTCCTTCATGCACTTCGCCTATGGGTGGGCGCTCTCCACTCCGGCGCGCAAGGTCTTCTACAACATCACGACCACGGGCCTCTCGGTCGCCGTGGCCCTGCTGATCGGCTCGATCGAGCTCGGGGGGTTGATGGCAGAACAACTCAGCCTCTCCGGCTCGTTCTGGAGCTGGTTCGAGGGCATCGACATGAACCTCCTCGGGTTCCTGATCGTGGGGACGTTCGTTGCGACGTGGGCTATCGCGCTGTCGGTCTGGCGCTTCGGCCGCATCGAGGAGCGCTGGAGCGCGAAGCCCGGCCGCCCGCGTTCATAGAGATCTCCAGGGCGACGTTCGAGAGCCGCGGGCTGGGCATGTGCGATCCCGCGCAACCGCGAGTGCCGCCGCGTGATGCTCGCGGACGCTGCAGAGCGATCTCACGGCCGGACCGATGTGGCCGCCGACGGGCCGCGGGCGGCCTCCGAGCGCGGAACTCGCACCCGGCCCGGCGGCCGCCGGCGGGGCTAACCTTGCCTGCGTGATGTTCGCCGACGGGGAGGGACCGCTCGAGCTGCTCGGCTCCTGGATCGAGGATGCCCGCGTAGCCGACGAGCCCAAGCCCAGGACCGTCGCCTTCATCACCGCGGGAGCGGACGGGCGCCCGAGCGCTCGAACGGTGGAGCTCAAGCGCATCCAGGACGGCGCACTGATCTTCACCTCAGCCCTGTGGACCCGCAAAGCCCGCGAGATCAAAGCCAATCCCAACGTGGCACTGCTCTTCCACTGGCCGTCGATCGGGCGCCAGGTTCACGTCGCCGGGACCGCACAGGTCGCCGAGCGCGAGCTCGCCGTCGAGCTTTACGACGAGCGTGACCTCGCGCACCGGCTGCAGACGATCGTCTCGCGACAGGGTGAGCCGATCGACGGCCTCGACGCGCTCCACGCCCGGCACGCGCACCTGATGCGCACCGCCGAGCGCCCGCCGGACTGCCCAGAGGACTGGGGGGCGATACGTGTGCGTCCGCAGGCGGTCGAGCTGTGGCAGGAAGCGCCCGACAGGATCCACGAGCGCCGCCTGTATCAGCGCACATCTGCGGGGTGGGAGGTGACCCTCCTGGCGCCGTGAGCTCTGCGCGCACGCGGCGGGCGTTATCGTGCCGGCGGTGATGCGGATATTTCACAGGGAGCATGCGGGACGCCCGCTCAGGGTCGCCTGGGCGCTGGAGGAGATCGGCGAGCCGTACGAGGTGGTGGTGATCACCCGCGAGCAGGGCCGCGGCGAGGAGCATCGGGCGCGCCATCCCCTGGGCCGTGTCCCGGTGCTGCAGGACGACGACGGGTTCCTCTTCGAGTCCGCCGCGATCTGCCTTCACCTCGCCGACCTGTATCCCGAGGCCGAGCTCGCGCCCGCACCCGGCACTCACGAGCGCGGCCTCGTCTACCAATGGACGGTGTTCGCGCCATCGGAGCTCGAGCCGCCGCTGATCCAGGCAGCGTTCCGGGGCGAGAAGGATCCCGAGGGAGCAGCCTCGGCACGGCGGCGCTTCGACGCCGCAGCCGGCGCCGTGTCGGGCGTGCTCGCCAGCGCGGACTTCCTCGTCGGTGGCCGCTTCACGGTCGCCGACATCCTCGTCGGATCCGCGCTCGCCTTCACTCAGCGCGCGGGGTTCGCGGATGAGCTTCCCGAGAACCTCACGGAGTATCTCGCGCGCCTCGCGGCGCGCCCTGCCTATCAGCGGGCCGCGGCCCGCACCTCGGCCTGAGGCAGCCGAGCCGAACAGGCTACTTCTGGCTGGTCCAGCCGTCCCTGCCGGGGTGGCCGCCCATGCGGGCCATGAGATGGTGCCATCCACTCGGCTTCGCCCCCGGCTCGTTATCGCGCCAGGTGGGCGCGCCGCCTGTGGGCGCCGCGAGCGCATCGGCTGCGCCGAGGTCGATGCTCAGGTCCACGCCGCGCTCGTGCAGCGAAGCGACCATTTCGGCTGGGACGAAGCGCTGGCCGCCGCCGGCTCTCACCACGAGCCCGTGGAAGATGTCCTCGTCCTCGGCCGCGACGACATGGTCGACGGTTCCGACGAGCTCGCCACCGGCCGCGTAGACCGGAACATCCTTCTCGAGCACCTCGTATGCGATCGGCAGGCCCTCGTCCATGCGGCCCACATTAGCGCCGAGCGGGTGAGCCCTGCGACGTGCCGGGCGCTCCGGCGGGTGGGCGCACCCCGAGCCGCGACGTGCGGATGATCTTCCGGCAGGTGACATGTGGCCTCTCCGTGCCGGCTGGATCGCGGACGACGGCGGGTACATCGACCGCCTGGAGCGAGCCGGGTTCGCGCGCAGGACCCGCGATGCTGAGGACCGGCGCCGCGTTCTCGTCGAACTGACCGAGCAGGCCTCACAGATCGCGCCGCGCTTCTACCAGGCGCACATCGCCGAGGTCCAGCGCCTCCACGACCGCTACACGCTCGAGCAGATCGAACTGCTGTTGCGGTTCGTCCGCGACGGACGGGTACTCAATGAGCTCGAGTCCGCTCGGCTGGAGCAGCAGAGGAGGGGCGCAGAGCCCGGCGCGGCCCCCGAGAAGGACGTCGGCTAGGAGTGCTCCCACACCGTGCTCCGGGTGCCGACTATGATCGCCGCAAGTGCCACTGTGAGCAGCGCCATGAGGAAAGCGAGGTCGGCAGATGGACGAAGGTCCCGTTCTCATACACATCTGGACCGTGGACCCAGCCGAGGAGTCCGCCGCTGTTCAGAGCCTTGAGGATCTCTTTGCGAAACAGGTAGTCACCGATCCGGGCTTCGTCTCCGCGCGGATTCTCCAGAGCAAGGATCAGAGCTCGGTCGCCGCTGTGATCGAGATGAAAAGTTCAGAGGACCGCGCTCGCATCGAGCAGGCGCCGGACGTGCGGGAGACGCTCGACCACCTGCACGGCGCCGCGAGCCTCGTCATCCGGCTCTACCACCAGGTCAGCGCTTACGGGGCCTAGCGGGGCGCGTCGGGCAAGCGTCGGTCGCTCACCGGGGTCGAGGTATGAGGCCCACAGCGATGAGCGTCGGCTCGTCGCTCAGGTGAGCCTCAGCCCTGGCTATCCTGCCGTTCCTCACGGTGATGATCAGCGCGGCCGGGGAGAGCACTTCCGCTCCGAGTGTGACCCGGACCAGTGCCACGAACTGGTCCTCGCGGATGCGCCGGACCTCAGCGATCTGGACCATCTGGCCGGCGTCGGTGTCCCGCAATGACCGGAAGTACTGCCGCAGGCCGTCGTGCCCGGTGTACGTCGAACGTGAACCGACGAGGACGCTCGGGCGCAGCTCACCGTCGGGCTCGAAGATCTCGCAGAGCGCCTCGGGGTCGCGGGCGTTCGCAGCGCCGACGAACGCCTGCGCGATGCGCTGCATCTCGGCCTCGGTGATCTCCCTGCCGGTCTCGCTCATCCGGTGCCTACGGGGCGGCGGGTGCGTTCAGCGGCTGGAAGTGGGAGACCAGATGATCCTCGGCGAGCGCGTGGACGAGCAGCCCTACCGGCTGCGGGGAGGCCTCGAACGGCAGACCGTCAAGTGGGCGCAGGTCCAGACGCACCGTCGAGTTCGTGCTCGGGCAGATCAGCAGAGGGCGCCCGGCGAACGAGCTCGCCATCGACGTGTGGACGTGGCCGCACGTGACCGCGAGCACCTGTGGGTGGCGTCCGAGCAGATCCTCGAGCGCCGCGCGGCCTGCCGGCGCGAGCGCGATCGCGTCCATCATCCGCAGCCCGCTCAGCACGGGAGGGTGATGGAGCGCCAGCAGCGTCGGCGTCGTCGGCTCGCTCGCGAGCTGCTGCGCCAGCCAGTCGAGCTCGCCGGCGCTCAGCGCGCCCGCGTCGCTTCCCGGGACGGTGCTGTCGCAGCCCACGACGCGCAGGCCCCCGCAGTCCGCCGCGAAGTGCACCGGGGACCCGGCCGGCGCGCCCGCCGGCCCGAAGCGGGCGCGCAGCAGGTCGCGGTCGTCGTGGTTGCCCGGGATGACGTGCAGCGCGAGCCCGAGCTCGGAGAGCATTTCGTGTGCCTGCCCGTAGACCTCGGGCGAGGCCCTGTCAGCGATGTCGCCGCTTACAAGCACCGCGGACGGTCGCGGGCGCAGGCCGGCGAGAAGGTTCAGCGCCGCTTGCAGCCGCCGGGCGGGACCGGCGCCCGCCTCGCCGGCACGCAGGTGAAGGTCGCTCAGCTGAGCGACGATCGCCGGCGCACCGGCGTCCTCTTGATCCTGCTGCGCCGGGGTCACAGGGGCACATGATGCCGGGGAACGCCGGCCGGAAGCCCTCCCGTCCCGCCATGCTCGCCTCAGACCTTCGCGATGCCGCGGACGATGAGGAACAGGCTGAGGATGAGGCAGAGCGCGACCGCGATCCGCCTGCCGTTCTGTGAGAACCATCCGTTCAGTCTCAGGACGGCGTCCTCCGTGCGGACAGGATCGACGATGAGGCCGGCCAGCGGCACCTCTGCAAGCAGGAACATGATCAGGTTGAAGAGGACGATCAGAAGGACGGTCGCGCCGGTCCCATGATGCGCTGCCGTGATGTCCTTCAGCGCGACGACGTATGCCGCGCTCGGCAGGTTCATCAACGCCGACGCGACGAGCACGAGCGGCGTGGACTCCCGCGCGAGGATGCGCTGCATCAGAGGCTCGCCCTTCTGCGCGTCGGCGCCATCCTCAGCCGTGCGCCCCCTCCGCTGAGCCCAGCGTGCATCGGCGCGCGTGGCGAGAGCCACCGCGAGCAGCAGCGCCAGTCCTCCGACGGTCAGGTCCACCGCCGCGCTCAGGTCCCGGTTGCCGTGGTGGAAGGCCCCCTTGAGGGCGAACGTCAGGAGCAGGCCGGCCCCGATGCTGACAATCAGCCCTGCCGCCAGGTATGCGCCGAGCAGCGCGACGCGTCGCGGCTGGTTCAGCAGGATCACGACGGCAGCCAGCAGGGTCGGATACAGCGCGGCGTCCACCGCCAGCAGCAGGAGCTGCAGCTGGGCGCTGACTGTGGCTACGGGCAGGCTGGCCATTCAGCCCGGCAGGTGGACTAGGCCCTTGATGATGAGGTAGGCGCCGACGGCGACCGCGGCGACGATCGCGACGGTCCGGCCGTTTGCGGCGAACCAGCGGTTCGTGCTGTCAAGCGCACGCTCCGCGCGGGCCGGGAGTAGAAGGAGGATCAGCATCGGCACCTCGATCAGCCACAACATCACCGCGACGACCGCCACGAGGTCCAGAAGCTCGCTCCCGCGTGAGATCTTCGCGTCGGCGATCGACTTGACCGCACCGATGTAGATCGGCGATGGTGCGATGTAGAGGGTGACCCCGAGCAACGCCGCGAGGCGGGGGTTCTGCAGGTAGCGGTCGATCTTGGAGGTTCCGCTCGATGGCTTGGACGGGGCGTCCGGGTCGGGCCGGCGGCGCTGAAGGCGCACCGCAAGCGCCAGCAGCAGGACGCCCAGCGCGATGTTGACCCCGGCGCTGAGCGAGATGTCGGATGAGCTCGTGGCCCCGATTTCTTCGAACAGCAGGAGGATCACCGCGCCCACCAGGTAGGTCGTCAGGAACGCCGCCGCCACGAACGCGAAGACGCGCGAGCGCAGCCGGGGGCCCCTGCCGAGCGCGATAACCGCCGCCACCGCGGGCGGATAGATCGAGGCCGCGAATGCGAGCGCCAGCGTATCTGCGGGCAACTCAGCAGGCTCCGCGCGGGCGGCCCGGTGCAGCCTTCGAGAACCACTCGCAGCTTCTCGCCGGCATCGCTCCCCCCCGAGCATCGAGTTGCATGTCCACCGGCGCGACCCTCACCGGGGCGCCCCGGTGGCGAAGGCTACACGCAGCGGGAGCCGCACCGGCCATCCTCGTGCAGTGCACGCAGGGCGCGGGCTGTGCGATCATCAGCGACCGGGTCACCGCTGCCGAACACGGGCCGCACAGGGGGCAACCGAAAGGACCGGCCGGGCTTGGAAGCATCTCGACCGCCGCAGCGCCAGCGCATGGATCATCGGGTCAGGTCCGCCTGGGCCCGCACGGTCAACCGGGAGGGGGCAGGTCCCGCGCTGGTCAATCAACGGGGCGCCGGGGCCCCGCCGAGTGCAGGGGAGGCATGACATGAGCGACTACGACGTCATCATCATCGGCAGCGGCGCAGGGGGAGGCACCCTCGCACACCGTCTCGCGCCATCCGGCAAGAGGATCCTGCTGCTCGAGCGCGGCGACTGGCTGCCGCGCGAGCCGAGCAACTGGTCCGCGGCAGACGTGTTCGTGGACAATCGCTACATCTCGCCCGACACGTGGTACGACGACGCCGGCAAGCCGTTCCAGCCTCAGGTCCACTATTTCGTGGGAGGCGCCACCAAGATGTACGGCGCGGCGCTGTACAGGCTGCGGGCCGAGGACTTCGGTGAGATGCGCCACCACGGCGGGATATCGCCCGCATGGCCGATCCCCTATGAGGACATGGAGCCGTACTACACCGAGGCCGAGCAGCTCTACCAGGTGCACGGCAGCAGGGGCGAGGACCCCACCGAACCCCCGACCAGCACTCCATACCCCTGTCCGGCGATCTCCCACGAGCCGAGGATCCAGAAGCTCTCCGACGACCTCGCCGCCGCCGGCCTGCATCCCTTCCACGCACCGTCGGGCGTGCTGCTCGACGAGGCGAACATGCCATACAGCCGCTGTGTGCGCTGCTCCACGTGCGACGGGTTCCCGTGCCTGGTGCACGCAAAGTCCGACGCCGAGGTTCTCGCCGTCAGGCCGGCGCTCGAGCACGAGAACCTAACGCTGCTCCGCAACGCGACCGCTGTCGCTCTGCACACCGACGCGCCCGGAACCTCCGTGAGCGAGGTCGTCGTCGAGCGAGAGGGCGTGAGCGAGACCTACAGCGCCGACATCGTCGTGGTCTCTGCAGGCGCCGCGAACACAGCGAAGCTGCTGCTCAGCTCGGCGGGCGAGAAGCACCCGCGCGGCCTCGCGAACGGTTCGGACCAGGTCGGGCGCAACTACATGTTCCACAACAGCCAGGCGGTGCTCGCGCTCTCGAAGGAGCCCAACCCGACGGTCTTCCAGAAGACGCTGGGGGTCAACGACTACTACCTGGCGTCGAAGGAGTGGGAATACCCGATGGGCAACATCCAGATGGTCGGCAAGTCCGTCGCGCCGATGTACCGCGGCGAGCGGCCGCTGCTGACCAAGCTCGCACCGGAGTTCACGCTCGATGCGGTTGCGAGCCACGCCGTCGACTTCTGGCTCTCGACCGAGGATCTGCCGAGGCCAGAGAACCGGGTCACCGTAGACGGCGAGGGAAAGCTGACACTGAGCTACAGCTCGTCGAACGACACGGCACGCGATCGCCTGTTCGAGCAGCTGCGCAGCCTGCTGGGGCACCTGGGCATGCACCACCATCTCATCCCGCGCTGGGCCTACCTGGAGAACAAGATCCCGGTGGCGGGGGTGGCCCACCAGGCCGGGACATGCCGTTTCGGCTCGGACCCCGCGACGTCGGTTCTGGACACGAACTGCCGGGCCCACGAGGTGGACAACCTCTACGTGGTCGACACGAGCTTCTTCCCGAGCATCGGGGCGGTCAACCCGGCGCTCACGGCGATGGCAAACGCGCTACGCGTCGGGGACCATATCCTCGAGCGCCTGCGCTGAGGTGGGCGCCGGCGTCAGCCCTCGCCGGGGTTCTCCACGGCACGCGAGAAGTCTTCCTCGCCGGGTTTGAAGCCGGCGCGCTCGGCTATCACACGCGCGGATGCCTGCTGCATGGTGATCGTTCGCTCGTCGCGCGAGCTGCCGACGAAGGCCGACATCCACTTGAACAGGGCGGTCCAGCGGTTCTTGAACCCGGTCAGGAACGTCAGGTGCACGAACGCCCACATGAGCCATCCGATGAACCCGCCGACCTTGATGCCCTTGAAGCTCACGATCGCCCGGAAGCGCGAGATCGTCGCCATACTGCCGAGGTCGCGGTAGACGAACGGCCTGGCCGTGGCGTCGCCCTCGAGGCGCCGCTTGATCGTGCGCGCAGCGTGTATGCCCGACTGCATGGCAACCTCCGCGACGCCGGGCAGCGAGTTGAGCGCCATCATGTCGCCGATCGCGAAAACCTCCGGGTGTCCCGGAAGCGTGCAGTCCGGCAGCACCTCGATATGGCCCGCGCGGTCTGTGCCGGCCCCGGTCGCGCTCGCGAGCAGCGCGGCGAGGGGGGAGGCCTGGACGCCGGCCGCCCAGACGCGCGTGTGGCAGGCTACGTGTTCCTCGCCGTGGGGACCCTGCACGACTATCGAACCGGGTTTCACGTCGGTTACGCGGCTCGACATCCGCAGCTCGACGCCCGCCCGTTCGAGCTCGCTGGTGCCCTTCGCGGAGAGCCTGTGACCGAAGTTGGCGAGGGCCATCTCGCCGCCGTCGAACAGCAGCACGCGCGCCTGCGCCGGGTCGATGGAGCGGAAGTTCCGCTTCAGGGATCGTCTGGAGAGCTCGGCGATCTGCCCCGCCATCTCGACACCCGTGGGCCCGGCTCCGATGACCGCGAACGTCATCCACGTTCTGCGGACCTCCGGGTCATGCTCGAGCTCGGCCATCTCGAAGGCGCCGAAGATTCGCGCCCGGATCTCCAGCGCGTCATCCACCGTCTTCATCCCCGGTGCGAGCGTCGCGAACTCGTCGTGGCCGAAGTAGGAGCCCTGTGCGCCGGCGGCGACGATCAGCGAGTCGTATGAGAACTGCACGGGCTTCCCGAGCGCCCTCACGGCGGTCACCGTTCGCGCCTGCAGGTCGAACCCGGTCACGTCGGCGAGCTCCACGCTGACGTTCCCGTGCTCGCGCAGCACCTCTCGCAGAGGCGGCGCGATCGATCCCTCGGAGAGGATGCCCGTCGCGAGCTGATACAGGAGCGGCTGAAAGAGGTGGTGGTTGGTGCGGTCGATCAGCGTCACCTCCACGGGCGCGTGGCGCAGGAACTTCGCCGCGAACAGGCCGCCGAAGCCGCCTCCGACGATCACGACGCGGTGGATGCCCTGATCAGCCATCGGACGCCATCATCCGCGATCCGCTACAGGATCGCCAGTGGGTTGACCGGGGAGCCCGTTCCGCCGACGATCCGCAGCGGCGCCGCGACGCACATGAACTCCCATCTGCCGGCGGCCTCGCACGCCCTGCTGAGGTCCTCCAGCTGCAGGTAGTCCAGGAGCAGGATGCCCATCGCGTTCAGTGCGAGGACGTGGATCGGGAACGCGATGCCCTGTGTGCTGCTCGGGGCCGTGTCGCTGTTGCCGTCGGAGCCCATCGCCGCGATCCCGCGCTCGGCGAGCAGCGGCATCGCCGTCGGATGCATCCCCGCCTTCTGGACGGAGGTGTCCCATGCGCCGAGCTCGGCCAGGCGGCGGACGTGACCGGTGCGCACGAGCAGGATGTCGCCCTCGGCTATCTCGACGCCCTGCTGGCGCTGTGCGCCCTCGAGGTCCTCCGGCATGACATGCTCACCCGGTTCCATCCACGGCAGGCCGCGCAGCCGCGGAATGTCGAGCAGTACGCCGCGGCCGACGAGCCCATCCTTGACTAGGTCGATCGCCTCCGTCGAGGCGCCATGCCCGTCCACGGCGTCTTCGGCGACGCCGTTGTAGAGGGTGCCCCGGAAGGCGACATGGCAGAGGGCGTCGATGTGGGTGTGACCGTCGCTGTGGTAGTCGACGCCGATGAAGTCCTTTGCGAAGCCGAGCGGACCGAGGTCGTTCTCGTCATCGAGGTTCTGGGTCATCCGGAATTCGGCCGGGACCGGCGAGTCCGGAGTCGACGTTGTGCTCACGGGCAGGCTCAGGCTCACCGTCACGCCGTCACGGACCAGTCGCGCCGCGCCGGCGACGCGATCGCCGGTGAGCGTGTGCAGTGCCCCGAGCGCGTCGTCCGGGCCCCAGCGTCCCCACGTCCTCACGGAGTCGAAGATCTCCGCGAACTGCTCCGCGGTCACATCCAGACGCTTGCCGCTCTCCACCGTGCGTTTCTAGCAGACCTCGGGCGAGGCCGTTGAGTCCGCGAATACACTCACGCCGTGAAGCTGTGGATACCGGACGCGGCTGGGCGTGAGGCGGTCGGAGAGCTGCCGCAGGACGTCGAGCTCGGGCTGATACCGGCTGACGGGTCATTCCCGGACGCGATGCTGGGCGCGGAGTTCCTTGTTCCGCGCGGGCGGGGTGTGGGGGAGATCCTCCCGCAGATGAGCTCGCTGCGCGTGATCCAGACACTCTCCGCCGGAGTCGACTGGCTGGCGCCGATGGTCCCCGCAGGCGTGACGCTCTGCGACGCGGCCGGCACGCGCGACATCGCGGTGGCGGAGTGGGTGCTCGCCGGCATCCTCTCCTGCATCAGGACCTTCCCCGAGCTTCGCGACGCTCAGCGCCGGCACGACTGGGCGTGGCGCCAGTCCGACGAGCTCGCCGGCCGCACGGTGATGATCCTCGGCTACGGGGAGATCGGCCGCGCGGTCGAGGCTCGGCTGGCGCCGTTCGGCGTCGAGCTGATCCGCGTCGCGCGGCATGGCCACGATGGCGTCCACGCTGTCCAGGAGCTGGGATCGCTGCTTCCCCTCGCCGACGTCGTGGTGGTGCTCCTGCCCCTCACGGCCGAGACGACGGGGTTGCTCGACGCCGATGCTCTGGCGCTTCTGAGGCCGGGTGCGCTGCTTGTGAACGCCGCGCGCGGCGCGGTCGTCGACTCGCGCGCACTCCTCGCTCTCCTGCAGGCCGGCCGCATCCGGGCGGCGCTGGACGTGACCGACCCGGAGCCCCTGCCCGAAGGCGACCCATTCTGGGACGCCCCCGGCACGCTCATCACGCCCCACTACGCGGGGGCGACACCGCAGGGCGAACGGCGCGCGTTCGCGCTCGTCGGCGAGCAGGTCCGCCGCTACATGCGGGGGCAGCCGCTTGCGAACATCGTCGAGCACGGCTACTAGCCGGTCAGTAGACGTCCGGCGCAAGCGTTCGTTCGAGCCTCTCGGAGAACTCCTGCGCGCCCTCGGCGGGATGTGGCCAGACCGGGGGCCCTATCGAGACCTCGGCGCGGCTGCGCGCCGCGTGGAGACGCGCGCCTGCGGCGAGCCCGGTCATCCTCACCGGCACCGCCGGCGCTTGTGCTCCGACGCAGATCCGCGCGGCGCCGAGATGGGCGGTGCGATCGCTCTCTCCGCGATCGTAGGCGCGAGGAGCGACCCAGCACGCACAGCCCCGCTGGACGAGGGCTATCGCGCCGTCCACGGCCCGCTCTCCGGTCCAGAGCACGCCGTAGGAGTCCAGCACCCACCCGGCGAAGCGGATCGACCGCCACCGCGCGCTCGTGATCGGGACCACCCTCGGATCGAGCGCGACGGCCATCACGCCGTCCCAGTAGCTGTCGTGGCGGGACACCAGCACGCAGCCCGATGGGGGAAGCTCACCTGAGAGCGAGATCTCAAAGCGAGCTCTCATGGTGCTCGCGATGAGCCGCGCGATAACGGAGACAGCGATCTGCATGGGCGGCGAGCTGCGCTCGCCGTGCCCGTGGACGCGGCGGGCTCGGGCGTCCAGCGGCGCACCCGTCAGGAGGTATCGCCACGGTGCTCCGGCGGGCTCCCTGCGCGCGTCATCCTGGCCCGCGGCGGGAAGACGGTCACCGTTCACGCAGTCACATACAGCTCTGGCTGCCAGAGGACCTCGATGGGCGGCAGACCGAGGGCGCCGGCGGCGGCGGCCGCTCCGGATGCGAGGCCGACGCGGATCGCGTTTCCTGAGATCTCCAGCGGGTTGACCCTCGGCATCGCGTCCGAGGGCGCAATCTGGAACAGGCGCGGGTCGCCGGAGCCGATCGTCTCGAGATGCCCCGCTTCGGCGTTGTAGATATCGGGCCTGTCGCGCATCAGCGGTGCGACCGAAGGGTGGGCGACGCGGCGGGCGAGCTCGATGAGCGCCCGCGGATACTGCACCTGGCGATGGCCGGCGGTGTGCGAGCGCAGCACCAGCACATGGGTCGCCCCGCCCGTCAGCGCCGCGGAGTAGGGGATCGACTGGATCAGGCCCCCGTCGGCGACCGTCCTGCCGCGGAATGCCGCCTGTGCGTCCGCGAGCAGCGGCAGCGAGCAGCTTGCCCGGACCGCCGCAGCGAGTTCGTGGACATCCCGGAAGTCACCGAGGATCTGCAGCGCCGAGCTGTCCAGATCGACGCATATGGCATAGAACGCCGGCCCGGCCGCGAGTTTGTCCGCGTCGTAGGGCTTGCGTGTGCCGATCAGCTCGTCGAACAGGAAATCGAAGTCGATCACCGCGCGGCCGGTCAGGACGCGCAGCGGGTTGGCGAACTGGGTGCTCGCCACGTCGAGGTAGTTGGTCGTGCCCAGAGCCGCCTGGCCGGACGCCGTGAACGAGCCGTTCAGCGCCCCTGAGGATGTGCCGTAGATCATGTCGACGGCGTCGATCAACCCGGTCTGCTCGAGCACCAGGCACATGCCCGCCGAGATGACCCCGCATGACCCTCCGCCCTCGATCGCCAGGGCGATCACCGCGTCGTCCTCGCGGGCGCCTCGCTGGCTGCCCGCCTGATGGCGGGCGAGCATCAGCTCTATCAGCGGGTGGCCGTCGCCGCCCGCGGGCGGAACCCGGTCATGCGCGATCGAATGGCGAAGGCCCACGCCAGGAGTATCACGGCGCCGGCGGGTTTCCGCAGGGGCCGGGGCGGACACGGGCCACCGGTCGCGGCGGTAGGGTCCGGCAGGGACAGGGTCTGCTGCCGTGCCGCGAGCGGCGATGGCGGCGGACGGGGCGAGCGGCTGGGCTTCGGGGGTGACTCTTCACATGGCGGACCGCAAACAGAGCGCTGCTGGAGCCGTGCTGGTCACGCTGTGCGCCGGCCAGTTCCTGATGATGCTCGACTCGTCGGTGATGAACGTGTCGATCGCGACGGTCGCCAGGGACATCGGTACGACGGTCACCGGTATCCAGACCGCCATCACGCTCTACACGCTGGTCATGGCGTCCCTCATGATCACGGGCGGGAAGATCGGGCAGATCATCGGACGCAAGCGCGCGTTCTCTGTCGGCTGCGTGATCTACGGCTGCGGCTCGTTCGTGACGGCGATATCGCCGAGCCTCGGGGTCCTGCTGGTCGGGTGGTCGTTGCTCGAGGGTGTCGGCGCAGCGCTCATCCTGCCGGCGATCGTGGCGCTCGTCGCGTCGAACTTCGGCCGGGAGGAGCGCCCGCGGGCCTACGGTCTGGTCGCATCCGCCGCGGCGATCGCGATCGCGGTCGGTCCGATCGTCGGCGGGCTGTTCACGACATATCTCTCCTGGCGCTACGTCTTCGCGGGCGAGGTTCTCGTCGTGCTGGTGATCCTCGGGCTCGCGCGGCGCATGGCCGACGGGCCGCATCAGAGCGGCGTGCGCCTGGACCTCGTCGGGACGGCCCTCTCAGCTCTCGGGCTGGGGCTGATCGTGTTCGGGGTGCTGCGCTCGGGGTCCTGGGGCTTCGTCAGGCCGAAGCCGGGGGCACCTGAATGGCTCAGCCTCTCTCCGACGGTCTGGCTGCTGCTCGCCGGCGGCGTGGTGGTGTGGTTGTTCCTCGCGTGGGAGAACCGCGTGATCGCCCGTGGCGGCGATCCGCTGGTGGACCTGGCGAGGATCGCCAACCCGGTTCTGCGCAGCGGCCTGACGGCGTTCTTCTTCCAGTTCTTCGTCCAGGGCGGCCTGTTCTTCGCGGTGCCCCTGTTCCTGTCGGTCGCGCTCGGCCTGTCGGCGATCGACACCGGCGTCAGGCTGCTGCCGCTGTCGGTGACGCTGATCATCGCGGCGGCCGGCATCCCGAGGTTCTTTCCCGACGCATCCCCGCGCCGGGTCGTGCAGATCGGATTCCTCGCGCTCTTCGCCGGCCTCGTCGTGCTGGTGGGGGCGCTCGACGCGGGGGCCGGGCCGGAGGTCGTCACGTGGCCGATGCTGCTCGCCGGGCTCGGCGTCGGAGCACTTGCATCTCAGCTCGGGAGCGTCACCGTCTCCTCCGTGTCCGACGAGCACAGCGACGAGGTGGGCGGGCTCCAGAACACGATCACGAACCTCGGCATCTCGATCGGAACCGCCCTGACGGGAGCAATCGTGATCGCGGCGCTCACAACCTCGTTCCTGTCCGGTGTGGAGAAGAACGCCGCGGTGCCCGCAGCGTCAAGGCCCAGGCGAGCACCCAGCTCTACGGAGGCGCTCCATTCGTCTCCGACGCCGAACTCGAAGCGTCGCTGAAGACGGCCGGCGTCCCCTCCGAGGCGGCGGACGCGATCGTTAAGGAGAACGAAAAGGCGCGCCTGGACGGACTTCGCACGGCGCTGTCGGTGCTCGCCCTGCTCACGCTGCTCGCGCTCGGGCTGAGCCGGTCGATCCCGGCCGAGCAACCCGCGGCCGCACCCTCGAGCGCGGAGGATCCCGCGCCTGCGCCAGCCGTCTGAGCGGGGCCTGTCAAGAGGACCGTGGCGGGCGGGGCTGCGGTGCCTCAGCTGCTCCCCGCGGCTGCGGGCGGCTCCGGGGCCACCGGACGGCCCCGGCCGAGGTTGCCGACTATCAGGGAGACGACGGTGACGAGGTAGATCTGCCCGAACAGCGCCTCGGACACCGCCAGGGTGTGGCCGAGGTTCGTGCGGGCGGTGAAGTCGCCGTAGCCGACGGTGGTCAGCGTGGTGAAGCTGAAGTACAGGCAGTGCGGGAAGCTCGCGTCCTGGCCGCCGGCGAAGAACGGGCTGCCGCCGAGGCGGTCGACCATGCCGTAGATGAACGCGAAGAACATCCCGAGCAGGATGTAGACGCACAGGACTCCGAGGACAGCTTCGACGGTTACCGACTGCCTGGTGCGCAGGCTCTGCAGGACACCGATGACTATCGCCGGGGGCGCAAGACCCACGAGCAGTGCGTTCGCCAGCCGGGTGGCGCTGCCGTCCACCCGGCCGCTCAGAACTTCGATGACGCTGACCAGGACCAGGCCGGCGCTGATCAGCGCCGCGATGCGCATGTATCGCGGCCTCGTGTCGGCTGCCCAGAGCGCGAGCAGGAGCGTTATGCCCAGCAGCCCGCTCACGACCACCTGCTCCCACTGCGCGGGGGATGAGACCCCCTCGACGCCGAACGCTGTGATCACCGCGCCCAGCAGCAGGGCATAGCGGCCCGCTCGGTCTCCGACATGCGATCTGGTGGCCATCAACGGCGATGGTAGATCCAGCTCCGGCGCCATCCACGGCAGGACAGATCCCCCGGCCGAGTCCTCGCCGGGCGCGCTCGCAACTTCCCCCGGGGTCCCGCGGCTGCGGCGCATCGGAGAGAATCGGCCCCGGCGCCAGGCGATCGCAGCGTCTTCCAACATCCGAAGGAGGCAGCCTGATGGGAACTGATGATGTTCCGCCGGGACCGGGTCCGGGCCTGGGACTGCTCGGCGGACGGAGCCGGCACCTGCTCATTCTGGAGTTCGGCAACAGGGCGCAGTTCGACGATCCGAGTCTCGAGTGGAGAAGGCTCTTCTCCGAGATGCTCGGCACGTTCTTCCTGCTGCTCGCGGCTGCCGGCGGCGGCATCCTGCACGCGGAGGGGCAGATCAGCCTCGCGGCCGCCGTCGTTGCTCCCGGCCTGACTGTGCTCGGGATCATCCTCTACATGGGCGGGGTCTCGGGTGCACACCTGAACCCGGCGGTCACGCTCGCGTTCGCGATGCGCGGCGATTTTCCCTGGAAGAGGGTCCCGGGCTACATCATCATCCAGCTCGTCGGCGCGACGCTGGCGTGCCTGTTCCTCCTCGCGGTGTTCGGCAACATCGAGAACCTGGGAGCGACGCTCCCCGGTCCCGGCTACGTGAACTGGCAGGCGTTCCTGATGGAGATCGTCCTCACCCTCGGGCTGGTGAGCGTGATCCTCGGGACTGCATCCGCAGCCCAGAACGTCGGAGCGATCGCCGCGCTGGGCGTCGGGGGCTACATCGCGCTCGCCGGGCTATGGGCGGCTCCGGTGAGCGGCGTATCGATGAACCCCGCGCGCTCGTTCGGCCCGGCGCTCGTGAGCGGTCATTGGACGAGCTACTGGGTGTACCTGGTCGGCCCGCTCGCAGGCGCGATGCTCGCGGTCGGCTGCGCATGGGTTCTCCGCGGGGGCGGTGGCGACCCGATCTCCTACGCCGCCGGCTCGGGTGTTCTTGATGAGGGAGCCCTCTCCGCCAAGCAACATCTCTCGGGTGAGATCGAGCGCGGCGAAGTCGTGCCCCCGGGCATAGCCGACGAGGACAAGCCTGGTAGCTGACTCCACAGAGCCCCGTGCCGCGCTCACTCCTGCCGGAGGGTGAACGCGGCGCGGTGCCGGCGACGGTGAACCGCCGCCGGCACGGAATGAGGATTGGGCTTTCGCTGCAGGGGTAGCGACGCTAGGATCTGAAGTGAAGCCGGAGATTGGCAGTTGAGCCTTGTCAGATGTGATGTCGGCTCACGGCAGAAGCGCAGCATCGGTGCGGTGTGGCAGCTGACCGAGAGTCGTCCCTTACCGAAAGGGAGGTTCGATGACACTCACGCTCGCAGACCTGTTCGCGCAGCTGTTCGACGCGGATGTCCCGGTAGCACTCGATGCATACGACGGCAGCAGCATCGCCCGCCCGGACACGGTAGGCAAGGTGGAGATCCGCACGCCTCGAGCGATCCGCTACATCGTGAGCGCACCGGGGGAGCTCGGTCTCGCACGCGCATACGTCATGGGGGACATTGAGGTCCACGGAGACCTGCACGCAACCCTCCACAGCCTTCTTGCGCACCGGCGCGGAGCACCCGGGTGGAGAGATGTGGCGCCGCTGCTAAGGCGCTGGATGTTCCGGCGGCCGGCGGTTCCCGCCGAGGAGTTCCCGCCCGCATGGACCCGTGGCGTCCTGCGCCACACTCGAGAGCGCGACGCGCGCGCGATCTCCCACCACTACGACGTGTCGAACCGGTTCTATGAACTCATGCTTGGCCGCGCGATGGCTTACTCGTGTGCACTGTTCACCACCCGCGACGCGACACTGGAGGACGCTCAGCGCGCGAAGTTCGACCTGATCTGCCGCAAGCTGGACCTCAAGCCCGGTCAGCATCTTCTGGACATCGGGGCCGGCTGGGGTGGGCTAGTACGCCACGCCGCCGAGCACTACGGCGTGCGTGCTCTCGGCGTCACCCTCTCACGCGCGCAGGCTGCGTGGGCACAGGAGCATCTCGCACGAGCGGGACTTCACGGGCGTGCACAGGTTCGCTTCCTCGACTACAGGGACCTCGAGCGTGTGGAGTTCGACGCGATCTCCTCCGTCGGCGCGATGGAGCACATCGGCAGCGCGGAGCTCGGCCGGCACTTTCGGTCGATGGCCGCGCGCCTTCGCCCGCAGGGACGGATGCTCAACCACACCATCACGAGGCCATCGAACCTCCACCGACACCGCACGGGCCCGTTCATCGATCGGTACGTGTTCCCCGACGGTGAACTTCAGGGCGTCGGCGCCGTCATCTCTGCGATGCACGACGGCGGGCTCGAGGTGCGGCACGACGAGAGCCTGCGCGAGCACTACTCGATGACGCTTCGGGCGTGGGGTGAGAACCTCGAGCGGCACTGGGATCAGGCCGTCACCGAGGTCGGTGAGCGGCGCGCCCGGGTGTGGCGGCTCTACATGGCCATATCCAGGATCGGGTTCGACCTCAACCGCATCCAGATCCATCAGATCCTCGGGGTCCGGGTGAGCTCGACGGGGAGGTCGGGGATGGATCTGCGCCCCTCATGGGAAGCCGCACCGCGTTCGGACGAGCGCGCCGCAAGTCTCGCTGCGATGGCCGACGCCGTCAGCTGAGCGAGGCCGGGCGTCAGCCGGCGAGAGCGCCGATACCGTCGCCGATGAGCTTGGCGGCCATGATCAGGCAGATCACGGCGACGATCGTCTGACTCTCGCGCACCAGCCACTCGCGCATCCCCGCGAGGATCGACCCGGCGCGCTCACCCATGAACACGTGGATCGCGACAGGCGCCGCGATGCCGACGGACGCCAGCACCACGAAGAAGACCATCGCGCCCGCCTGCCGTGCAGCCCCGCCGCCGCTCTCGGCGATGGCTGCACCAGCCGCGATCGTCAACAGGAGGTTCTTGGGCTTGACGGCTGCGAAGCCCGCCGCGACCGCCGCGGCCCTCGCGGGCGTGAACGTCTCGACCTTCTCCATCCAGCCGGGGAGCTCGGGCTCCGCGTCGCCGCGCGGGCGTCCCGTCCACTGCTGAGCCGCGACGCCCAGGAGCAGGATCCCGAGGACGAGTTGCAGCACGCCCACCCATGCTGCCGTCGTGCCGGAGCTGTTGGCATGTGCCTCGTCCGCCACGAGCAGCACCGCGGTTCCCAGCACCGCCAGCGCCGACATCCAGCCCGCCAGGAACGACGAGCCCGAGACGCGGCCCCCGCCGCTGGTGAGCATGAGGATGACGGCGATGATCGGAAGCGGGCTGAGTGCCACGCCCACCGCAAGCGGGATCAGCTGCCCGGCCGCGTGACCCACGACTCAGCGGGCCCTCGCGTTGCGTCCCGCTCGCACGTCGGCTGTGGTCCTCATCTCAGCGAGATGCTAGTGAGCACCTGTATGGGCCGCGTGTCGATCACGCCGGCAGGGGCACACCCGGCGGAGTTCGATGACTGAGCCCACGCCGTTTTCCCTGTCCGGCGCGCAGGCCCCGGCTATGATCGCCGGACCCAATCAAGGAGCCTGCATGCCCGCAACACATGCCCTCAGCACCGACGCGCTGGGCAGCCCGCTCACGGCGAGCACCATCGAGCGGCGTGCGCTCGGTCCGCACGACGTTGCGATCGACATCCGCTTCTGCGGGATCTGCCACAGCGACATCCACCAGGTCAAGAACGAGTGGGGGAACGCCAAATTCCCGATGGTCCCGGGCCATGAGATAACGGGTGTCGTGACCGCGACCGGGTCCGAGGTGAGCAGGTTCTCCGCCGGCGATCGCGTGGGCGTGGGGTGCATGGTCGACTCCTGCGGCGAGTGCGAGTTCTGCCTGGAAAGCGAGGAGCAGTTCTGCACGAAGCCGTCGGTCCAGACGTACAACGACCGCGGCTACGACGGTGAGCTCACCTTCGGCGGCTACAGCGGCCAGATCGTCGTCAGCGACCGCTTTGTCCTGAGCATCCCGGACAGCCTCGAGCTCGACGAGGCTGCGCCGCTGCTGTGCGCCGGGATCACGACCTTCTCGCCCCTGCGCCACTGGAACGTCGGGCCGGGAACGAAGGTCGCCGTGGTCGGCATGGGCGGGCTCGGCCACGTCGCGGTGAAGCTCGCAGCGGCGATGGGCGCCGAGGTCACAGTGCTTAGCCAGTCGCTCTCCAAGCAGGAGGACGGGCTGCGCTTCGGCGCCAAGGACTACTACGCCACCTCGGAGCGGAGCACCTTCAAGGAGCTAGCCGCACGGTTCGACTTCATCCTCAACACCGTCTCGGCAAACCTGGACCTCGGCGCGTATCTGTCGTTGCTGCGCCCCAACGGGGTCATGGTCTCGGTCGGGGTTCCGACCAAGCCCGACATGATCCACGCCTTCGCGCTGATCGCCGGCCGTCGCAGCCTCGCGGGCTCCCCGATCGGCGGGATCGCGCAGACCCAGGAGATGCTCGACTTCTGCGGCGAGCGCGGTGTCGCCCCGCAGATCGAGTTGATCGGCGCGGACGACGTCAACGACGCGTACGGCCGCGTTGAGCGAAGCGAGGTTCGCTACCGCTTCGTCATCGACGTCTCGACGATCGGTGGATGATGTCTGTCAGGTGATGCCCGGCGGACCGGCTCACACCGGGCCGGTCGTCGCGCGAGGGGTTCTCAGCGGCCTGTTGGTGGGTTAGGTTCGTGTTGCCGGCTGTCCGCCCCGCGGATAGCGGCCCGTCGAAAAGGGGGGACGCCGTGAGGGCGCTCAGACTCACGATTCTCATCGGGACGCTCAGTGGGGCGCTCGCCTGCGGTGCCGCAGCGGCCGCGGCCAACCCGCTGCAGTGGTGGGTGAAGCCCAACAGCGGCCCATGGGCGGTGCTGCCGCTGGGGGTGCCGGAAACGCTCACGTACTCAGGGGGAATCGCGTTCTTCGAAGCCGGCGGCAAGAACGCGAAATGTCTCCTGAGCGGTCGCGAGCAGATCGAAAATCCTCTCAGCGGAGGGCCGGGCGTCGATCAGGTCGAAGCGTTCGTGGCTCACTGCAGCGTCTCACCCGTCGGCCTGTACCCATGCTCTGCGGCCGAAACTCTCGAAGTGCGGGGCCATTCCCTGAACTGGCCGTCGCTCCTGGAACTCGTCGGGGCCAAAGATGAGGACCGCTTCACCGGCCCGGTTCTGGAATTCGAATGCCAGACGAGCCACGCCGTCAGCACCGCGACAGAATTCACGCCGTTGCGGCCGACGGTGGCGGTGGACAAGCTCAAGTTCGCCGGCGTCGCCTCCGGCGAGCTCGAAGCGGCAGCGCACAAAATCTGGATCAAAGGCGTCGGCGCGCTCACTCCTTCGATCTATCTGAAAGTCAAGGCGGCGCTCTAGGGTCGCCAGAGCTGCCACACGGAGGCTGTCGCCGCGCGTTCGGGTCGGCCAGCGGGTCCGTCTGCCTGTACGGCTCATTACCCTTGCGGCATCGGTGAGATGTCGCTCCCCGGCGGTGGAAGTCCATGTGGTGTCGCGTCCGGGGTCGCCTGCACGCGACCACGATGAGCACGGTGCGAGTCGTTTTCACCGAACTCCACCCGCCGCCTGAGCACGTGTAGGTGCGCGGCTCGGTGCGAGCTCAGATCACGCGGTCCCGAAACAGTCTCCCGGCGGCACGGCCCGCCACGGCGCCCGGGTTGCATACTTGCCTCGTGGCTCGAGCACCGAAGCAGCGCGCATGCGGGGGCGGGCGGTGCGTTGATCGCGCCGCGCGTCCCATAGCCAGCGGCACGTGTGTCCCAGCCAGGTGAGCCCGGACGGGGAGCATCTGAAGGCGGGGCAGTTGGGGGCACGCGACGTGACGGCCTCGACGGTCGCCAACATCGGCCTCGGGGAAAACTTCTACTTCGCCTTCGGGGTGATCGCGGTCACAGCGGGCGTGGCCGCCCCGCTGACGATTCTCGCGGCGGCGCTGGCCGTCGCGCTGCTCGCCTTCACCGCCGTGGAATTCACGAAGGCCGAGCCGTCGGCTGGAAGCTTCATCACCTACATCGAGACCTCGCTGGGCTCGAGAGCCGGGGTCGTGACGGCGCTGCTCGTCACGGTGGGATACACCGTCGCGATAGCTGGCGTGTTCACCATGTCGGGGGGGATGGTGGCTCTGACCCTCGCCCATTACACCTCGCTCGATCCGCCGTGGGAGCCGATCAGCCTCACGCTCACGATCGCCGCGATCTGGCTGACGACACGCGGCGTCAAGCTCGCCGCCGCGACCGTAGCGCTCGCGGTGTTGGTCCAGGTGGTGGTGATGCTCGCCGTCTGCATCGTGGTTCTGGTCGACCAGCGCTCCAGCCTTTCCGCGGTGCCGTTCTACCCCTCCCACCTCACGGGCGGTCTGGCAGGCCTGTCGGCAGGGTTCCCGCTCGCGCTGTTCATGTTCATCGGGTGGGAAAACGGCCCTGCGCTCGCCGAGGAGGCACGCGACCCGAAGCGCACGATCCCGAGAGCGATCTACATATCGGTCGCGATTGGTGGCGCGCTGTTCGTCACGTTCGCGTATGCGACCGTGACCGGGTTCGGCTACGACGTCTCCTCGATCGGCCGCTCCTCGATTCCGTTTCTCAGCGTGGCCGACCACTATCTCGGCGGAGCGGCCATCCTGGCATGGCTAACCGGAACGGTCTCCGTGCTGGCCACGCTCATCGCCGGCGCGAACTCCCAGGCGCGCATGCTGTTCGACGGGGGCCGCTCGGGGCTGCTTCCCGCATGGCTCGGCCGCGTGCGAGAGCCGTCCGAGACGCCCGTGAACGCGCTGCTGCTGATGGCGTGCGGCGGCCTTGCGATCATCGCGATCTGGTGGCTCGCCCACATCGTCGGCGCGGACAGCGGGTCGACGAACCCGGTCGGCCTCTACGCCGAGTGCTCCACGATGGGGACGATCGTGATCCTGTTCGTCTACGTGCTGATGACACTCTCGCTCCCGGTATTCATGTGGCGCCGGCACCGCGAGCGCTTCTCGGCGGTCCGGCATGTGTCATGCCGGCTCCTCGGAGCGATGGTCCTCGTCATCCCGTTCGCGGAGTTGTTCAAGCCCGGGCAGCCCGCTCCCTACAGCCTGTTCCCGTACATCGCGACAGCGATCGCGGCGGCGGCCACCGCGATCGCGTGCGTCGTGGTCAACCGCCACCCGTCCACAGGCTTCGGGGAGGGGACTGAGTTCACCGAATCGTGATCGGGCGTCGGGCCGCCCACCGAGCCGTGCGCCGCCCCCGTGGAGGGGCCCGACAGCTTAGTGGTAAAATTGCACACTATGGCCTATATAGTTGCGAGAGCTGACGAGCGGTGGGATCTGAGGGAGTCGGTCTCGACGACGGCCGGGCCCCGAAGCCGAACGCTCGCGAGCTTCAGGACGCTGACTCCGGAGACCCTCGGGCACGCCGCCGGCAGGTCCTCAAAGCCGCTGGACGAGAAAGCGATCCGCGATCGCGCGAGACGGGCCGGTGCTCCTGTCATCACACGGAACGTCGACCACGCAGCGGCGGCACTGCTGGCGGAGATCGCATCAGGGCGCACGCCCCGAGGTCCGCTTCGCGAGCTCCTGATCGATGCGCTAGAACCCGGACAACAGAAGGTGTCCGACAGCGCCAGGGCGGCGGCCCGCTGGGTCGCCGCGACCCCGGCGCAGCGGGGTGAGACCCTGAGGGACCTGCTCGCGCTCGCCGACCGACTGCCACCTGCGCGCCGCTCGGAACAGCGGCGCTTCCCGCGTATCGCCTCACGGCCGGCATGAGCGCTCCCGGCCTCCCGGAGAAGATCCTCGCCGTGCACGACGCATTCTCGGCCAACGGGATCGCGCACGCCTTCGGCGGAGCTCTCGCACTCGCCTACTACGCAGAGCCGCGCGCCACCGACGACGTCGACATCAACGTCTTCGCCGCACCGGAGAGATATCCGGCCGTCGTCGGGGCACTCACCCCGCTCGGTGTTCAGGACCGGCTGGACGCGGCTGTTGTGTCCGAGGACGGACAATGTCGTCTGTGGTGGGGACGCACTCCGCTCGATCTGTTCTTCGCGTACGACGAACTGCACGACGCCATGAAGGGGTCCATGCGGCTTGTCCCGTTCGGCGACCGGCAGATACCGATCCTCGCGCCCGAGCACCTGCTCGTATGCAAGGCCATCTTCGACAGGCCAAAGGACTGGCTCGACATCGAACAGATCGTCGTCTGCGTCGACGAGCTCGACGAGGACGCGATCCGCGACTGGCTGGCTCGGATCGTCGGGGATGACGACCCTCGCGCAGAGCGCGCCGAGGCCGCACTGCACCGCGGCTGACCCGCGCACCTCTGCCAAGCGGCTGATCCGGGGCACCCCGGAGGAGTTGGGTCCGGCGCGATAAGGGGCTTCTTTGAGGACTGGCTCGGCTCCTACGATGACTTCGAGGTGGGAGAGGGGGAACTGGTCGACCTCGGCCGCGGGGTGACCTTCGGAGTGTTTGTGCAGCGTGGCCGGCCCGCCGGGAGCAGCGGCGAGGTCACCATCCGGTACGGGAGCGTCGGCGTGTGGGATGCGGGGCTGATGGTGCGGGTAACGCAGTACTCCGACATAGACGAGGGTCGTGCTGCCGCCGAGCGCCTCGCCGAAGAGCGCGGGTGGACGTCTCTCAGAGAGGCGTCGAGGAACAACCTTTCAGACAAGGCGTCGGCGCCGACGGACTTGACCTCGTTCAAATCAGCGCGCGGAGCGATCGGTCGAGCCGCAGTCGATCGTGTCACGATCGTGTGCGACACTCGATTTGTGACACCTATTGGCCGAACACGAGCGGCCCTGCCGATTCAGCTCTGACGTCGCTCGAACAGGGGGCTTGTGCTACCTTCGGACAAGGGAGGGGCGAGCAACACGGGGGGTGCGATGTGAGGTTCCTGGGACACCTTGTGGGTGGACGGACGGCAGTCACGCTTTTCGGCGTCGTCGCGTCGCTGATGTTTCTTCCCAGCGTGGCGGGCGCCTACCCCGGGGAAGGCCTTTCAGGTCCCGGCTTTCGCATCCATCGGGGTAGCGGCAGCGAGAGCGACGTCAACGTGTGCTCCTTCGCGGTCTCGCCAGGCGCCGCGCACTGCGACCTCCGGGTTCGCATCGATGCCGGGGCACGCTCCAGGCTCCCCGCCCGCGCGGGTGCCGTGAAGCCCGACGTCCTGGGCGACGAAGGCGCCTACGATCCCAGTTACCTGCAGTCCGCCTACGACGTGGCGGCCGCGACGGCCGCTGACGGCGGAGGGGCAGGCCAGACGGTCGCAATAATCGACTCGTACAACGATCCGAATGTGACCAGCGACCTCGCCCACTACCGCTCGTACTTCGGCTTGCCCGCCTGTCCCGCCGGAGTCGTCTCGCATACGGCGACGGGCTGCGTCTTTGAGAAGGTCAACCAGACCGGGGGCACAGACCTCCTTCCCTTCCGCCAACTCGGGCTGGGCGACCGAGATCTCGCTCGACGTCGAGATGGTCAGCGCGATCTGCAGCAAGTGCCAGATCCTCCTGGTCGAGGCAAACAGCAACTCCGATCGAAAACCTCGGCACCGCCGTGAACGAGGCGGTGAAGCTCGGTGCCAACGCGGTCTCCAACAGCTACGGGGGGGAAGAGTTCCCCTCCGAGGCGAGCGAGAGCGCGGCCTACTACGACCACCCCGGCGTCGCAATCACCGCCAGCGCTGGCGACGGCGGCTACGGGGTGGAGTTCCCCGCCTCCTCCCGGTACGTCACAGCCGTGGGAGGGACGAGCCTCACCCAGCTAGCGGACACCGGCACCCGGGATGGCTCGGAGACCGTCTGGAGCGGTACGGGTTCGGGCTGCAGCGCGTACGAACCGAAGCCCTCATGGCAGCGTGACACCGGCTGCGCCAACCGGACTGTGGCCGATGTCTCGGCCGACGCGAATCCCGCAACCGGCGTGTGGGTGTACGACACCTACCAGGCGCGCGGCTGGGAAATCTATGGCGGCACGAGCGTCGCCTCGCCGATAATCGCCTCCTTCTACGCCCTCGCCGGCAACGCCCTGGGCAGCGGGACAACACCCGCCTCGTACCTCTACAGCGCCCCCGGCGCGCTGTACGACGTCACGTCTGGGAGCGATGGCAGCTGCTCGCCCAGCTACCTCTGCACGGCGGGCGTCGGCTACGACGGCCCGACCGGGCTCGGGACTCCGGGAGGATCGCCCGACAGCCTTGCCGCTTTCCTCAGCACATCGACGACGCAGCTGCCGACCGCTCCCGGTGCACCGTCGAACCTCGTCGCCAAATCAGGCAACGCACAGGTGGAACTGTCATGGGCGGCGCCCGCAACCGGCACGCCGCCGTTCACCTACAGCGTCTACGAGAGCACCACCAGCGCAACAGCCGGCTTCAGCCTCGTCAAATCAGGCTCCGCGCTGGCCAACACGAGCTTCACCGCCACAGGTCTCACGAACGGCAAGACCTACTACTTCAAGGTCACGGCGACGAATCTGCTGGAAGAAGGCCCAGCTTCCAGCGTTGCTTCTGCCACGCCCGCCGCTGGGCCGGCCGTCCCAGGCGCGCCGACGGGCCTCAGTGCCGCGTCGTTCTTCAGGACCGTCTACCTCTCGTGGAAAGCACCCGCCTCCAACGGAGGGTCCCCGATCACCTCATACGTGATCTTCAGAGCGACATCGTCCGGCGAGGAGACGCAGTACGGCACGGTGGCATGCACGTCGACAACGTGCACGGCCCGCGACACCGGTGCGAGCTCCAGCACAACGACCTACTACTACGAGGTTGCCGCCGCGAACGTCGCGGGACAGGGGCCGCGCTCCAACGAGGCCTCAGCGAAGGGCTAGGGCCGGGCGTCGGCTTCGTGGTGTGCTCCGGCGCCTGGCGATTCAGGCGCTAGCCAAACCGCGTGCTGACAGCGCCCTTCAAAACGAAACTCACGCAGGGAACGCTCACCCTGGAAACCGCTTTCCCGAGCGCCGATGAATCAAGGTAGAACAGCGCCACGCTTAGGGTTCGCCGCGAATCCCGTCGAGCGCTCGACTCAGCGCCTGCGGATCGCCGGAGAACTTCAAGGGCTCGGGCAGGCCACGGCGGGGAGGGCGTGTCAGGCGCCCTTCGGCGATCAGCCTGTCGAGGGCGCGGCCGCTGCTGGCCGGCGGTGCGAGCTCTGCGACGGGCCGATTGCGCTCTGTCACCACGAGCCGCTCTCCGCTGGCGACAAGGCGAAGATACCTGCTGAGATTCTGCCGGAGCTCCGCCACGCCGACCGTCGCCATGTACATCAAGGTAGCTGGAGACACCGGTGCCCGTCCAGCCACACGCGGCGTTCCGGATCGAAGTCGAGGAAGGCCAGATCGTCCTACTGGAGCGCTTTGAGGGCGCCGAGGACGTTGCTGTAATCGTCGGTCCAGAGCCTCGTGCCGTTGTCCGGGTTTAGGATTTCGCCGTGACCGTCCTTCGCTAGCTTCGCGGCGAGCGGCCGGTTGCCCGTGACGAGGACCCACAGGGACTTGCTGTACGTCTGTTCGCTCTGTTCGGGCTGGTTTTCGATGAAGACCGCCTGCTTGCCGAGCGCTCCGGCCAATCTCGCCACTACGGGGGCGAGGTTCAGGAACCGGTTCGAGATGTTGACGGCGAGCACTCCTCCTGGCGCGAGCTGCCTGAAGTACAGCTGGAACGCCTGGAGTGTCATCAGCTGAACCGGTACCGCGTCGCCGTTGAACGCGTCGGCCACGAGGACGTTGAAGTGCTGGCTGGGCTCGCGTTCCAGTGACAGGCGCCCGTCGCCTGAGGTGACGCTGACATGGGCGGGGGAGAGCCGCAGGAAGCTGAACCATGATTTCGCGATCGAGATGTCGAGCGGGTCGATCTCGTAGAAGCGGTAGGTGTCCCCGCGGCGTCCGAACGCTGCGATCGTGCCGGCGCCCAGGCCGATCACGCCGACCCGTGTCGGTCCGGACCTGCGGTTCTCTTCGTGCATGAGCAGCCCGAGTCCCGAGGTCGGCCCGTAGTAGCTGATCGGCGTCAGCTCCTTTCCGGGGGCGAGCAGCTCCTCGCCGTGGACGATCGTCCCGGAGTACAGCTTTCGTATCGGGTCCGCGCCTGAGAGCCCGGAGTCGCGGACACTCGAGACGCCGTAGAAGTCGCGCTCGACCAGGCGATACCCGCGGTCATACCCTTGAACCCGTCCGAGCACGTATACCCCGAGGACAGCGGTGCCGGCGATGACCGTTAGCGCGAGGACGCGGCGCGGCCAGAGCAGGCGCGATGCGGGCCTCAGCAGGTCGCCGACGACCGTGACTGCCACGACGGCGGCGCAGAGGACGATGCCGAACGCAAGTTCGAAGTAGTTCGAGAAGACCTGCGGCGATATGACCGCGACGAACAGGCCACCCAGCGCGCCCCCGAGGGCGACCATGAGGTAGAAGCCGGTCAGGTGCTCGGGAGATGGCTTCAGGCGGGCGAGCTCGCCGTGGCAGACCATGCAGAACACCAGGAGCGCCCCGATGAAGAACGCGACCTGGCTGATGATCCCGACCTCCAGATCGCCGGGGAACAGGTTGACGGCGACGAGCAGCAACACGACCGGAAGGAGCGGCAGGAATAGCGAACGCCGGTATCCCGTGTCGCTCTCGAAGCAGATGATCAGGCTCAGCAGATAAACGGCCAGCGGGAGCACCCAGAGCAACGGGATCGGGGCGACATCGCGGGTGAGATGGTTTGTCACCGCGAGCGTGAGAAGCGATGGGGTCGCCGCGAGAGCGAGCCACCGCACGCCGTCAAACCAGCCCGGCGCACGAGACGCCGCCGCCACCTCATGGACGGTTGCGACGCCCCTCGCCGCCAGACTCGCCCGTACCGTGATCGCTATCGCGAGCACTATGAACGCCGCATAAGCAGCGGACCACACGTATGCCTGTGCGTGCGTGCCGATCCTGGGTTCGACGATCAGCGGGTAGCTGAGCAACCCGAGAAGTGACGCGCCGTTGGAGAGCGAGAACAGCCGGTAGGGCTCGCCGTGCGTACGTGAATACCAGGCCTGAAATAGAGGGCCGCACGTGCACAGCACGAAGAAGGGCGGCCCGATCGTCACGGCCAGCAACCCCAGGATCCTGAGCGTTGGGTCCTGGCCGTTCAACGGCCGCCAGCTCGCGGCCGGCAGGATCGGCAACACCGCGAGGCTGGCGAGCAGGACGGGGACATGGACGTACATCTGCCTGTCGGCGCGCACGAACCGCACCAGCAGATGCGCGTACAGGTACCCGAGGACGAGCACCACCTGAAAGAACAGCACGACCACCGTCCAGACAGCCGCTGAGCCCCCGAACCACGGCAGCACGAGCCGCCCCATGATCGGCTCCACCTGGAACAGCAGGAACGCCGCGACGAAAACCGCCACCCCGTACAGCAATGCCGCTCCGCGCGGTCGAGCCGCCGCGCCCGCCCGCGAATCAGCGCTGCGGCTACGCAGAGCGGGTACGACAAGGCCAGGTTGATCCACCGAGGACATTACGCGCGCAATATCGACAGCGGCCGGGAGGAGCTTTACCTCAAACCGGGCGGCAAGAGGAGCACCGCGGAGTGGACCCTACCGTCGCGGGAGGGACGCGAACCCCGATCACGGATTGAGATGTCACACCCGCGGCATCCGTGCAGTGCGGTGTGGCCGCACACAGTCTCGTTTGACGGTTCACGCACAGGCCGGCGCGGATGCCGCCGCCCGAGTGTCTAGAAAAGGGTGGCGGCGCGGCAACGTTTCACACCCTCGATCCGTCTTCGACTACACGCCCAGCCGGCGAGTGTTAGGGTGCCCGGTCGTTGCGTGTGATCAAGGGGGGTGGTATGCGTCGCCAGGTCGTCACCGCTGTAGCCATCATGGCGCTTGCGCTTGCCTGGGGAATCCCAGCGGCGGCGGACGCAGCCGACCAGGCCAGCCATCACGTCGCCCTGATCCCTGAAGCACAAGGGGAAGAAGCGGGGCTCCTGCCGACGTTCGGCGAAGTCCCGGGAGAGCCGGGAGACTCCTTCGAAGGATTCTCGTTCTCGAACGTCGCGCCCGACGAAATCGAACCTGCGCGCCTCGCGCAGTTCGACACGGTCGTTCTCAACGAGGTCCCAACTCAGTCGCTCTCGACGGCGCAGGAGAGCGCGCTGGCGACGTTCGTGACCAATGGCGGGAAGCTCATCATCCATGACGCGGACAACACGGAGAACAACGACTACAGCTGGCTGCCGGTTCCGGCGATGTCCGGAGACGGCTGCCAGAACTGCGGCAACATGGGCGGCCGAGCAGAAGTCGTAGAGAACAACACCCTTGTGAGCAACGACCCGAGCTCTCCGTACTACATCGACGTCGGCGAACTGCCCGGAAACAGCGATGCGGTCGGCGACGCGAACCTGCTGCTGACAACCGACCCGCGCTGGTCGGCAGATATCGTCGGTGAAAACAGCGTCGGAGTCTCGGGCGCGTTGGACGCCTACGCAAGCGACGGAGGTCTGATCCTCTACAACGGCTTCGACACGGACTACATGAGCGAAACGTTCCCCGATGGCGTGGCCTGGCTCCAGAAGGTCTGGTACGACGAGCTGGCGCAGGAGTGGGATCCGGACAAGCTGCCCCATTCGACGCCTGTGGTCGGGCCCGGTGGACACTGCGGCAGGCGGTCGGTTCGGGTCGGCGTGGTGACAGTCTGCGCCACCAATGTCTCCGTGAACGGCAGCGAAGAGGTGGCAACGGGAGAAGTGGTGCTCGACGGTGGCGTGTCCGTCGGCGAAGGGCCTCTCGCGATCGAAACTGGCACCAAGCAGCTGACCCTCGCCAGCGCGGCGCCGATCACGTTGCTGCGCAGCGCAGGCGACGTGTCGCTCGGCTCCGCCGCGTTCACGATCGACGCCACCGGCGCCACAGATCCCGTGTCCGGGACCACCGGGCTTGCGTCAGTGTCCCTGACATCAGCGAGCCTCGGCCCGCTGGGAGCACTCCGGGTCGGATCGCTGCCGTTCACGGTGCCGACATCGGGAAGCGTGTCGATGTACCTCGACTCTGACAAGGGCGGTGGCCTCGTTGCCGCGGGTAGCCTCTCGCTTCCGATACTCGGCAAGGCCGACCCCTCTGGGGCGCTGAGCCTCGGCTTCTTCGCTGCTTCCTCGCATACCGTCGAACCGCTCGGGGGAAGCGTGGAGGTGGGCGAGGTCGGATTCGGGGGAGGCTGGGAGCTCAGCGGGTTTCAGCTTTCCTACCAGTCGGCATCTGACACCTGGACCGCCTCCGGTGGCCTGTCGGTGCCGATCGCATCGCTTCAGGCGAACGGGAGCATCGTTGGCGGCAGGCTCCAGTCGCTGGGGGTGCACATCGGCGGCCTTGATGTCCCCGTCGGCGACTCGGGCTTCTTCTTCAGTGGCTTTGGAGGGAGCCTCAACGGGTTGGCCCAGCCCCCGCTCGCCATCGAAGCCAACACCGAAGGGTTCTGGGGTGCGCCGGATCTACCGGTCGAGCCGTTCTACCTCGACAACGTGTCCGTCAAGCTGACCATTGGCCACTCGGTTGAGCTCAACGGCGCCGTGAGCTTCGCGCTGGAGCACGGCAGCCCTCTCCACGGTCAGCTGGACCTGCAGCTGAACGTCGATCCGTTCTCGGCATCGGGCTCCGCCTCAGCGGAGGGAAGTCTCCCCGGCGTGTCGCTTAAGGTGGGTGGGGGAGCCGGTTTCTCGGCCCATCACTTCACGTTGGCGGAGACGGGTTCCCTGCACGCGTTCGGGCTGAACGGCAGCGGCCAGGCGATCCTGTCGGACAAGGGCGTCGGCGCCAGTGGCAAGCTGTGCCTGCACGGAAACTGGCTCTGCCAGAGCCTCGCGTTCGTCGAGACGTGGAGTCAGCTCCGCGACTTCGATCTGCCGACACTCACAGGCGCCGAACCCAGCAAGCTCATCACCGTTCCCGGAATCGCGTCCGCGGGCAGGCTGGCGAGCGTGCGCGTCTCAAGCGGCCGCACGCTGTTGCTGATCGAGGTGAGAGGCGGCACCGAAGCGGTCAGCGTGCGCGCTCCCGGCGGCGCGAGTTACACGGAAGGAGCGCACCCGAAGAGTGTGGCGTTCGTCGCCCAGCCGGAATTCCAGCTCGTCACGATCGCGGTCGCACGGCCGCGTGCAGGCGTGTGGCAGATCTACGGTGCGCCCGGCCTGCAGGTCAAGGCGGAGACCGTGCATCCAATCTCGCTGGTCAGTGCCACCGGTGTCAGTCCCGCGAGCTCGTCGCGTAGTCGTCTCGGTTCACGGCTTCACGTCCGTGTCGCATGGCACGGCGAGCTGGGGGCAGGGGTCAGAATCACACTGCTCCGCCGCAGTTCGCCTAAGGAAGCCGGCGTCGGACTGGTAGGGAACCTGCCGCCGTCCGGATCGGTCGAGATACCGGTGAGCAAGCTCGCGCCCGGCCGGAACTACTTGAGCCTGGCCGTGACACGCGGCGGAATTCCCTTCCAGCAGGTCAACATTCCCGGCACCGTCTGGCGATCACCTGTCAAGCGCCCCGCCAAGAAGCACAAGTAGCCGCCGGCACCGCGGGGCCCGCGCACGGGCTGCTGGCCGCACTTTTTGGCACCGAGCCGCCCATTCTTCATAGAAGCGCGGATGGCAACGTGGCCCTCACAGGTTCCGCCAACTCCAAGATGTGCAGGACGGCGTTGGGGGGCGTAGGCGCTCTGTACAGTCTCGACGTCCCGTGCATGCACAGCGGCGATGGCGCGCTGCACAAGCCCGGCCAGATCGGGGGTCGTGGGCTTCTCAGCCATGACGGGGAGTATCGCGTCTGCGCCCGCGAGAGGTTTGGTTGTCACCCTAAGCCTACGTGGCGTGGCCGGGATGATGCTAGGCGGGAGCAATTTCTTCGCCACTTCCCGCGATCGCGCCGAGTATCGCCAGCACCGTGAATGCAACCATGAGTGCGATCCACACGCGACGGCCCGTCGGCGTTCCGAGCCATGCGACCACGGCAAGACTGCGACTCATTCGGCCGTCGCCTTCACCGAAATCGGTTGGGTCCTGGCTGACCATGTGAGCGTGTTAGCCGGGGCCGGAGCCTTCACCGGTCACGAGCGAATAGACGATCGATCCCACGAAGAGCACGATCAGCAACGCACCCCACGCTGTTTTTACGGCGCTCGAGTGCTTGAGCCTCGCGGCAAGATCGCGTGCCGGACGCGTCAGTGTCGCCACGAAGCCAAGCGGAGCGACGATGAAGCTCGCGACGCACCTAAACCGAGACTGTGCGGCCCACGCCCCAATCCGGCGCGCCGTGCGTTCCATCCTCGTCAGCCCAGCGGCTGTCGCCTCTCGGGTCGTGTCCTCCTGCAGCATCCCTGCGATGACACGGGCGCGACGCTCTCGGCGGTCGTCACCAAAGGGGTTGGATTCCAGCGAAGCCACGGGGACAGCTCCTTTCGCGATGAGACAAGCGGAACGCTATCGGCTGTACCCGCGACCTGTCTGTGAGGGGAGTCACGCGAGCGCGGCCGGCGGACCCGGGGTAGAGGTGGCCTCGGCGGCCGCAGCGGCATCGAGGGGCTGATCAGGGATACCGGGGACGCGTGGAATGGTCGGCGGTGATTTCCGCGATCTCGGTGACCGCGTGCTGTGGTTGGGCAGCCTGGAAGGGTGGGGGAAGGGCAGTGGCGCGCACGCCAGCTTGGCGACCGGGGTGATCGTCGACTTCAGACACGGGAAGATGGCGCGTCTGCACGCATCTCGATCACGGCGAGGCGCTCCGGGCGGCGGGGTGCTGCCGACCCCGGATAGGGCTCCGACGCGTTGTGAAGCCTCCCGGTTGAGACGTGTGGCTGCTGGCGCAGAAGCCCGTGAGAGGCGGCGGAGTAGACCGGCTCTGCCATGCGGTGTTGGCGTTATGCCGGAGGAGGTGTGTGGTGTCAGCACTTAGGCGACATATGTGTCAGGACATGGGAGACACCGACGTGAGGGAGTCTTCTTGTGGACAAAGCCCGGTATCTGGTCGAAGCGCATGTGGTGGAGGGGCGGCCGGTCAGTGAGCTTGCGGCTGCGCACGGGGTGCATCGCAGCTGGATCTACAAGCTCTTAGCCCGCTACCGGGAAGGTGGCCTGGAGGCGCTGCAGCCGCGCTCGAAGAGACCACTTTCGTGCAAGCACGAAACCTCCCGTGAGCTCGTGCGGGCGGTCGTCGCGCTGCGAGGAGAGCTTGAAGCCCAGGGACATGATGCGGGTGCGGAGACGATCGCCTACCACCTCTCCCAGACCCGAGAGGAGGTCCCCTCCCTCTCGACGATCTGGCGCATCCTGCGCAGAGAGGGCCTCGTCGTCGCGCAGCACCAGAAGCGCCCGAAGTGCTCGCTAGTTCGCTTCGAAGCTGAGTTCCCCAACGAGTGCTGGCAGGCCGACGTCACCGCCTGGGCCCTCGCCGATGGTTCTGTGGTGGAGATCATCGACGTGATCGACGACCACTCGCGGCTGCATCTGGGCTGCGACGCATATCCCCGAGTCAAAGCGCCCGACGTCGTTGCGAGCTTCCACAAAGCGGCGGCGCTGCACGGCCTGCCGGAGTCCTTCCTCTCCGATAACGGCGCGGTCTTCGTGGGCGGCTATCGCCGCGGCAAGGTCCTCTTGGAGTATGAGCTCGAGCGCCTGGGCATCGTGTTCAAGAACTCACGGCCCTATCACCCGCAGACATGCGGCAAGGTCGAGCGCCTGCACCAGACGCTCAAGCGCTACCTGGCCAAGCAGCCGCCCGCGCAGACCCTGCAGGAGCTTCAGCTCCAGCTGGACGCCTTCCGCCACTACTACAACCACATCCGCCCACACCGGGCCCTGGGGCGGCGCACTCCGCTTCAGGCCTACTCAGCTCGCGTGAAAGCACGGCCCGCCGGCAGTGCTCCGAGCACCTACTTCCGTGTGCGCGA
>CAVUCP010000006.1:0-251629 GCA_963740075.1 uncultured Solirubrobacteraceae bacterium
GGACAAGGTCGACAAGGCCGGCAAGGTCAGCCTCAGATACGACAGCCGCCTCTACAAAATCGGCATCGGCAGGGCCTACAAGGGCCGCTCCGTCAGGCTCCTCATCGCCGACCAACAGATCCGCGTCATCGACACCAACGGCGAACTCATCCGCGAGCTCACGCTCGACCCCAGCCGCCGCTACCAGCCGCTCGGAAAGCACTGAGCATGTCTACGATGTCCCGAGACATCCGTCTCCGATGTCCCGACACACAACATTATGCCGGAGGAGGGACTCGAACCCCCGACACGCGGATTATGATTCCGCTGCTCTAACCGACTGAGCTACTCCGGCCCGGATGACCGCGAAGTCTAGCCGCCGGCGGCTCTGAGAGTTCAGGCGACGATCAGCCGCAGACCTCCACTGCAGGTGTCCTGTGTCCGCAGATGGCCGTGCCGGCTGTCCCGGGACCCAGAGGAGAGGTCGACTGTGAGTTCGCCGGCGCCGCCGAATGCCGCAGCAGACTAGCCTCGTTGCCTGCATGAGCGCTCCGCTGCTGATTTCTGTGCCCAACGCCTCTGAGGGACGCGACGACGCAACGATCCGCGCGTTGGCTGCAGCGTTCGCCGACGACAGCGGACACGCAGGTGAGGTAAGGCTGCTCGACGTGCACACCGACGCCGATCACCACAGGTCGGTCTTCACCGCCGCCGGTCCCGCGGCCGCGCTCATCGACGCCGTCATGGGGGCTGCACGCGTCGCCGTCGAGCGGATCGACATCGTGGGTGCGGCCGATTCTGAGCCGGGCCAGCATCCGCACGTCGGTGCGCTCGACGTCGCCCCGGTCGTATACCTCGACCACGCTCGCCGCGGCGCGGCATGCGCGCACGCCCTGGTTCTTGCCGACCGCATCGGCCAGGAGCTGCAGGTCCCGGTGTTCCTCTACGGAGAGCTCACGGCCGGCGCCGAGCGCCCACCCCGCACACGGGCGGAGCTGCGCCGCGGGGGCCTTGAGGGTCTGCGCGCACGAATGGAGGGGCAGGGGTCAGGAGGCGGAGGGCTGCGTCCCGACTTCGGGCCCGCTCGGCTGCATCCGACGGCGGGGGCGACGCTCGTCGCGGCGCGGCCGCCGCTGGTGGCCTTCAACGTTCAGCTAGCGGCGCCGGCGGACCTTGACCGGGCCAGAGGTGTCGCGGCCGACGTCCGCGAGTCAGGCGGGCACGGGCTTCCCGGCGTCCGTGCCATCGGCGTGCTGCTGAGCGGCGGCGTCGCGCAGGTTTCGATGAACGTCGAGCGCCCGCTGGAGGTCTCCCTCGCAGAGGTCGTCGAAGCTGTCAGGGCGCATGCGCCCGTTGCGAGCGCCGAGCTGGTGGGCCTCGCTCCCGCCGCCGCGATGGACGGCTTTCCGCAGGACGTTCCGATGCCTGGATTCGATCCCGCTCGCCACCTGATCGAGAACGCACTAGGCTCCTCAGCCATGGCACAGACAAAGCGCAAGCGTCAGACAAAGCATCGAGGCAACGCAGCCGGCGTCGTCGAGTCGCGCGGGCGGACCGGGCGCAAGCCGACGGCGGCCGAGAAGAGCGGCAAGCCGGGCGACGCCGCGAAGGAACGCGAAAAGGCGCTGGACCGCCGCGACCGGCCGCCGACATGGCGGGGCGCGTTCACCCGCTCGATGGTCGCCGCGATCCTGATGCTGCTCGTGGTCATCGTCATCCTGAACAAGCCGAACCAGGGCATCGCGCTGTTCCCGATCGTGCTGGCCCTGTATGTGCCGATCAGCTACTACACCGACAAGTGGATGTACGACCGCCGGATGCGCAACAAGGCGAAGGAAAAGCAGGGCGGTGGCGGGAAGGCAGCTTCCAAGTGAGCTCGCCTGACGTTAGATCCTTCACGGTCGGCCCCGTTCAGGAGAACTCGTATCTGGTGCGAAGCGGACCCGAGGCGAACACGGCGGTGCTCGTGGACCCGGGCGACGAGGCCGAGCGGCTGCTCGGCGCGGCGCAGGAACTCGGCGTGAAGATCGAGGCGATCCTGCTCACACACTGCCACTTCGACCACATCGGCGCGGTCGCTCCGGTGGCCGGCGCCACCCGTGCGCCCGTCTACTGCCCGAAGCTGGAGCGGCCCCTGCTGACGGACATCATGAGCTGGGTGCCGCCCGGGTTCGGTCCCTTCGAGAGCTACCAGCCCGACCATCTGCTCAAGGGCGGCGAGCACCTCTCGCTGGCGGGGATGGATTTCGACGTCATCTTCACGCCGGGCCACAGCCCCGGCCACCTGACCTACGCGACGGGCGGCATCCTGCTCTCGGGCGACGTCCTCTTCCAGGGCTCGGTAGGGCGTGTCGATCTCCCCGGCGGCGACTGGGGCACCCTCGAGAGCTCGATCGAGGCCCTGGTGCGCGCCTACCCGCAGGAGACGCTGGTGTACCCCGGCCACATGGGCGTCACGACGCTGGGCAGGGAGCTGGGCACGAACCCGTTCCTCAGCGAGATCCGCGAGCGCATGCCGCGAGTGCCCGCGCCCGCGCCGGCCGGCGGAAGTTGAGCGCGGCCAAGATCAAAGCGCCGCGGGGCACCTACGACGTGCTCGCGGAGCAGGCGGCGGCACGCGCGACGCTGGAGTCCCGCGCACGCGCGCTGCTGGAGGCCGCGGGCTACGAGCGGATCGAGACGCCGGTCTTCGAGGCCACCGAGCTGTTCTCGCGGGGTGTGGGGCAGTCCACGGACATCGTGCGCAAGGAGATGTTCACCTTCGAGGACGCCGGAGGCCGGTCGCTCACGCTCCGGCCCGAGGGGACAGCGCCGGTGTGCAGGGCGTTCGTGGAGCACGGGATGCACAAGCGCCGCCTGCCCGTGAAGCTCTGGTACCTGTCGTGCTTCTTCCGCCACGAGCGCGCGCAGGCCGGGCGCTTCAGGGAGTTCTGGCAGGTTGGGGCGGAGGCGCTCGGATCCGACGATCCGGCGGTCGACGCCGAGTCGATCGTCGCTGTCCGCGAGGCTCCTCGCGGAGATGGGCGTACGCGACGTGCGCCTGCGCCTGTCGAGCCTCGGCAGCCCTGAGAGCCGCACCCGCTACAGGGAGCTGCTGCGCGAGCATCTCCGGGCGCACGAGGCGAGCCTCTCCGAGGACGTGAGGAGCCGGATCGACCTGAACCCGCTGCGCGCCTTCGACTCCGAACACCCCGGCACGCAGGAGGTGATGCGCGGTGCGCCGCAGCTCCTCGACCACCTCGACAGCGCCGACGCGGAGCACTTCGCCCAGGTGCGCTCGATGCTCGACGCCGCGGGCGTGCCCTACGAGATCGATTCGACGCTGGTGCGGGGTCTGGACTACTACACAAGGACCGTCTTCGAGTTCACCTCCGACGCGCTCGGCGCGCAGAGCGGGGTCGGCGGGGGCGGCCGCTACGACGGGCTGATCGAGGAGCTCGGGGGGCCTCCCACACCCGGTATGGGGTGGGCGGCAGGCATCGAGCGGATCCTTCTCGCCGGTGACCCGATGCCATCCGTCGCCCCGGCCGTGCAGCTCTTCGTGGCGCTCGCCGACAGGGACGACGCGAGCAGGACCAGCGCATTTGCGCTCCTGAACGAGGCGCGCACCGCGGGCCTCACCGCGAGCATGGACCTCGGCGGGCGCTCGCTCAAAGGCCAGCTCGGACACGCCGCGGATCTCGGCGCCAGGTGGGTCGCGATAGTGGGCGGGAAGGAGAGCGCGCTGCGCGACATGCAGGAGGGCGGACAGGAGCCGATCGCAACGGATGCGGTCGTCCACGCCGTGCTTCGCGCAGAGCACGCGCTGTAGAGGCACCCGCCCGCCGGGTTGCTGGACGCCTCACCTGGCTGCACGGACGCGTCCACAGCGCAAACCGGGACTCAACTTCTTTCGCCCGAATGCCGAAGGGGACTCTGATGGATCAGATCTCCCGACCGTTTCAGATCGCTCTGCTGGCCGTAGGCCTGCTGGCATGCGTCTGGGTGTTCGCCCTTCGCGGGCATTCCTCCAGCACGCCGGAAGCCAGCTCGACCGCGCCCGCGTCGACACCCGCGACATCGCCATCCGCCGCGAGCGCGTCCACAGCCGCCGCCGAGGAAAAGGCAGCGGCCGCCCCTTCGAAGGTCTACAACGGCTCCGCGCCGGGAGTCAAAGGCCTTAGCAGCGCGATCGCGAAGGCCCACGGGGCCGTCGCGATCTCCCAGCACAACGCCGCCGAACTTCAGAACAAGTCCGACCAGGCCTCTTCGCCCACCTCGGTGCCTTCCTCCAGCGCGGCGCCGGCTGCGGCGCCCGTGACCAAGACGAGCACCACGGTCACCGTGAGTAAGGGCAACACCTCACACACCACCACGGTCACCAAGGTGTTCGCGGGCGCTCCCGCCGGTCAGAAAGCCGTCGAATCGGCGCTTGCGAAGGGCAATGTTGTGCTCGTCATGTTCTGGAACCCGGCGGGCTCGGATGACAAAGCGGTGCGTGCCGAGCTCAGGTTGCTCGAGATCGTGCACGACCGTCTGCGCCCGGACCGCGCGAACGCGAAGGTCAGGGCCCTGGTGCACTCGACGGGCCTGCAGCTCATGGGCAAGATCGCGGTGCTCGAAGCGCTCCCCGGCCAGGTGACCAGCTACGGGTCGATCACCCGCGGTGTACAGGTGAACCAGACCCCGACGCTTCTGGTGATCAACAAGCACGGGCAGACGATCACGCTGACCGGCCTTCAGGACGCCTACGCCATCGAGCAGGCAATTGACGAAGTGCGCGCGGGCTAGCCCTAAACTCGTTTGAGTGGGCACGAGTCCTGAGCATCTAGCCAGCCACCTTGAACATCCACTCGGCCGCGGGTACTCACCGGCTGATGCATTCACGGGTGCAGCGGGAGGAGCGGCATGCGGCGATCTGATCCGCGTCTCGCTCCAGATCGACGAGCACGACGCGGACGGCCGGATCACCGACGCGGGATTTGATGCCGACGGCTGCGGAGCCACCGTTGCCGCCGGAAGCGCGGTGGTGTCGCTCGTCCGAGGGAGCACACTCCTTCAGGCCGCGCGGATCGGGGCGCCGGACATAGCGGACGAGCTCGGCGGGCTGATGCCGGCAAAGGCGCACGCCGCGGAGCTCGCCGCCGACGCACTTCACAGGGCGCTGGGCGCGGGCGCACGCGGCGGTGCCCGGCTCGCACCGAGCGCGGGGCGCACGCTCGTCGCGATGAGCGGGGGCGTCGACAGCGCGATGGCGGCCCTGCTCGTCTCACGAGAGGGCTCGGACGCGGTGGGCGTGACGCTCGAGCTGTGGTCTGACCCGGAGAACGACGGCGAGCTCAGCTGCTGCTCGGCACAGGCTGTGCGCGGGGCACGCGAACTCGCACACGACCTTGGCCTGGCGCATTTCTCGATAGACCTGCGGGCTGAGTTCCGTGCGGGCGTGGTCGACGAGTGGCTCGCCGACCACGCTGCGGGCCTGACACCGAACCCCTGCGTGCGTTGCAACGGTTCGGTGCGGCTCGACGCGATGCTCGAGCTCGCGGACAGGCTCGGATCCGCGTCTCTGGCAACAGGCCACTACGCGAGGGTCAGCGAGGGGCCGCTGCTGCGGACAGCCGCAGACGTCTCCAAGGACCAGAGCTACGTCCTGTGCGCACTCGCCCCCGATTCCCTGGCGCGGATGCGCTTCCCGCTGGGGGAGATGCACAAGCCTCAGGTGCGTGATCTCGCCGAGCGCGCCCGGATGCCGGTGGCGCGCAGACGCGACTCACAGGACCTGTGCTTCCTCGCCGGCACACGCCAGCGGACCTTCCTGGAGCGTCACGGGGACCTCGGTCCACGGCCGGGACCGATCGTGAACCTCGCCGGCGAGACGCTCGGGGAGCACGGCGGAGCTCACGTCTACACCGTAGGGCAGCGGCATGGTCTGGGGATCTCCTCGAGCGAGCCCATGTACGTCCTCGCAACCGACACCGGCTCGAACACCGTGACGGTCGGTCCCCGCGGCGCGCTGCTCGCCGGGACCCTCGCGGTCAGCGACGTGCTGCTCCACAGCGAGAGCGCATGTGTGGACGGTGTACGGGTGCGCTCGCACGGCCGCCTGCACCCCTGCCGGGTCGACGGGGAGCTGCAGTCGGGGCGCCACCAGCGCGTCGCCGTCGTTCTTCAGGCGGCCGCGGAGCGCACCGCCCCCGGGCAGGTTGCGTGCCTGTATGCAGGCGACCTCGTGGTCGGTCACGGCACCATCGCCGCCTAGCTGCGCGGGCGCCGCCTAAGATCCGCTCTGTGATGACCTCCGACGAAATCCGCGAGCGGTACCTGACCTTCTTCGAGGAGCGTGGGCATACCCGAATTCCATCAGCGTCGCTGGTGCCCTCGGCGCACGACCCGTCCGCACTCCTGACGGTCGCCGGCATGCACCCGCTCAAGCCCTACTTCCTCGGGGAGGAGACGCCGCCGGCGCGTCGCCTGACCGACTGCCAGAAGGTGTTCCGGACGGTCGACATCGACAACGTCGGCAACACCGCGCGCCACCTCACGTTCTTCGAGATGCTCGGGAACTTCTCGTTCGGCGACTATTTCAAGGACGAGGCGATCGAGTACGCATGGCAGCTCTCGCGCGAGGTCTTCGGGTTCGCCGAGCAGGACATATGGGTGACGGTCTTCGAGGGAGATGAGGGCCTCGGACTCGGGCCCGACCAGGAGGCGATAGACCGCTGGCTCGCACTGGGTGTCAGACGCGAGCGGATCGTGCCGTGCCCGCGTTCGGAGAACTTCTGGCAGGCAGGGCCCACCGGGCCATGCGGCCCCTGCTCGGAGCTCTACATCGACCGGGGCGTCGAGCACGGTTCACCGGATGACCTTCCGGGAGGGGAGAACGAGCGCTTCCTGGAGTACTGGAACCTCGTCTTCATGCAGTACGACCAGCAGCCCGCGGACCAGACCGGCGGCTCGGTGCTGAAGGCGCTGCCCGCGAACAACATCGACACCGGTCTCGGCCTGAACCGCATGGCGGCGATCCTGCAGGACAAGCAGTCGGTCTTTGAGACAGACCAGTTCCAGCCGCTGATCGATCTCGGCCAGGAGCTCTCGGGCCGATCCTACGGCGAGGATTTCCAGGCCGACCGTGCTCTCAGGATCCTCGCCGACCATTCCCGTGCGATGACGTTCCTGACCGCCGACGGCGTGGTGCCCTCAAACGAGGACCGCGGCTACGTCCTGCGGCGGGTCATGCGCCGCGCGATCCAGCAGGGCCGCTCCCTCGACCTCGAACCCGGGTTCCTGACCCGCTACTCCGAGCGCGTGCGTGAGGTCATGGGCGGCGCATACCCGGAGCTCGGCGAGCACGCGGAGGTCACAGACATGTGGCTCGCCGCCGAGGAGGAGGGATTCGGCCGCACGCTCGCCCAGGGCATGAGCACCCTGCGCGAGCACATCGGGCGCGCCCGCGAGGCCGGCGCCGACACCGTGCCGGCGGAGGAGGTCTTCCGCCTGCACGACACCTACGGGTTCCCGTATGACATGACCAGTGAGCTGCTCGCACAGGAGGGCCTCTCCATCGAGGGCGAGTTCGACGCGTTGATGGACGAGCAGCGCGCACGCGGACGGGCTGGAGTCCGGTCGGTTGCCGGCGCGAAGGGAACCAGCGCCAGGTCGCTCGCGAGCGCGCTCGCGGCGCAGAGCCCGGACCCGACGCGCTTCACCGGCTATGAGACCGAGGAGCAGCAGACGACGGTGAGCGCCCTCGCGCCGCTCGCGGACGGAGAGCCGGCGCAGGGGAACGGCGCGGGCGGGCCGCGGCTGCTTGTGAAGCTCGCCGAGTCTCCGTTCTACGCAGCCGGCGGCGGTCAGGTCGCGGACGTCGGAACGATCGAATGCGAGGACGGGGACTGTCTGGTCCGGGTGGAGGACGTCGTGCGGCTGGGCGACGACCAGGCGCTCTCGGTGCTCGTCGAGCGGGGCACGCTCCACGAGGGAGAGAGCGTTCTCGCGCGCGTCGACAGGGTCGCCAGGCACGCCACCGAGTGCAACCACACCGCGACCCACCTGCTGCAGGCGGCTCTGCAGGAGATCGTGGGAGGCCACGTTCGCCAGGCGGGCTCATACGTGGGGCCGGACAAGCTTCGCTTCGACTTCAGCCACGGCCAGGCGCTCACCGCCACGGAGATCGCCGCGGTCGAGGATCGCGTCAACGGGTGGGTCTCGCTGAACGACCCTGTGCGGCCGATAACGACGACGCTCGACGAGGCCCGGCGCCTCGGTGCGATGGCGCTCTTCGGTGAGAAGTACGGCGACATCGTGCGGATGGTCCAGATCGGCGAGGGCGAGTACTCGCGTGAGCTGTGCGGCGGGACGCACGTTCGTTCGACCGCAGAGATCGGGCCGTTCAGGATCCTCTCGGAGACCTCGAGCTCATCGAACGTGCGAAGGATCGAGGCGGTCACCGGCCCGGCCGCAGTCGATCTGCTGCGCGAGCACGACCGGTTGCTCGCGGAGACGGCCGCTGAGCTGCGGACCCGCCCACAGGACGTCCCCACGGCGGTGAGCACCCTCGTCAAGGAGCGCAAACGCCTCGAGAAGGCGGTGAAGGAAGGCGGGGCGGGGGAGGGGCCCGCGACGGTCGACGTGGACGCGCTGGCCGGACAGGCGCGTGAGGTCGCGGGCGCACAGGTGCTGGCTGCCGCCGTCGAACTGCCTGACACGAAGGCGCTGCTCGACGCCGCGGACCGCTTGAAGGGCCGGCTCGAGAACGCCGCGATCCTGCTCGGGACCGCCGCCGACGGGAGGGTTCACCTCGTCGCGAGTGTCGCGCCCTCCCTGGTCGAGCGCGGCGTGAGAGCCGGCGACATCGTCAGGGCGGCAGCTCAGGTCGCCGGCGGCGGTGGCGGTGGCCGCGACACCATGGCCCAGGCCGGGGGCCGGGACCCTGAGAAGCTGCCGGAGGCGATCCAGGCGGGTGCGGCGGCGATCGAGGCCGCCCTCTCATGAACACCGCCTCACGCTCTCCCAGCCCGCGCTGAGCGCCGGATATGCGGGTGCTTGCGCTTGACTACGGGAGTGCGCGATGCGGCTGCGCCGTGAGCGACCCCACGGGCACCGTCGTCACGCCGATCGAGGCGGTCGCCAGGCCCGCCACCAAGCGGGGCATGAGCACCCTGCGCGAGCTCATCCGTGAACGTGAGGTCGGACGCGTCGTCGTCGGCCTGCCGCTCTCGCTCAGCGGCGCGGACACCGAGCAGACCCGCGAGACGAGGGCGTTCGCCGCGCGCCTGGCCGAACGCCTGGGTGACGCCGTCCCCGTCGAGATGCACGATGAGCGCTTCACGACGAAAATGGCCCAGAGAATGAGCGGACCGTTCACGGCCAGCGAGGATTCGCGCGCCGCCGGCCACCTGCTGGAAAGCTGGCTCGCGGAGCATTCGCGTTAGGGTCCAGGGGTCTTGGCGCGAGGCGACCGATCACGAGGCGACGGCGAACGCTCCCCCGAGGAGCGCGAGCGCGACCGCGAAGAGCGAGAACGACGTCGCGCGTTGCGCGCCGGTGGTGCCACCGCGGCCCCGCCCCCTGAGCCGGAGCCCGCGCCCGTTGAGCCGGAGCCGGCGCCCTCGGAGCCGGAGCCCGCGCCCGTCGAGCCGGAGCCCGCGCTCGTCGAGCCTGAGGCGGCGCCGCCTGAGCCGGCGCCGCTGCAGGCGCAGCCCGCCTATGAGGCGCCAGCGCCTGAATCGGTAGTCGTCCAGCCAGAGCCAGCGCTGCCCGAGCCAGAGCCAGAGCCGGCTGTCGCGGCGAGAGCCGACACGCGCGAGATCTCCCCGGTGGAGCACCCTGCGGATGCCATGCAGCCTACGTCCCAGCCATCCGGCGCAGAGCACGCCCCAGAGTCACGCCCCCCGCTTCCGCCCGCGCCGCCGCCACCCCCAACGCCGGCACCGCGCCTGCCGATGCCCGCCAGCAACAAACACCACCGCAGCGGACGCTCGATCGTGACGCGCATCGCGGCGGTGCTCGCACTCATCATCGTGGTAGGCGCCGTGGTGCTGCTGGCGAAGTCGCTCGGCTCCAAGAGCTCACCCAAGCCGGTCGCCGGCCCGGTCGTGGTGCGGGTCCTGATCCCCGAGGGCAAGACGCGCGCGCAGATCGCCGAGATCGCGAAGGCGAGCGGCCTGACCGGGCAGCTACCGTCTCGCATCCCGCCGCTCGCCGCTGCTGAACCCCGTCCACTACGGCGCCGCCGCAGGGACGCCCGACCTCGAAGGGTTCCTGTTCCCGGCGACCTACGAACTCGACGCCGGCGCACCGGCGGCGCGGCTCGTGGAAGAGCAGCTCGTCGCGTTCAAGGAACACTTCGGCGCCGTCGAGTTCGCGCGGGCACACGCGCTCGACGTGACGCCCTACGAACTGCTGACGGTCGCCTCGATGGTCGAGCGCGAGGCCCTGGTCCCGGGCGACCGGCCGAAGATCGCCGCTGTGATCTACAACCGCCTGAAGGCGGGCATACCGCTCGGGATCGACGCGAGCATCTACTACGCGGTCGAGCTCCGCGACGGGATCGCGACCTACACCGGCGAACTGACGGAAGCGGACCTGCACATCGACTCGCCCTACAACACCCGCACGCACACCGGCCTGCCGCCGACGCCGATCTCCAACCCCGGCGTAGCATCGATCCACGCCGCGGCCTATCCCGCGCAGGTGTCCTACCTCTACTACGTGGCCGGGGCTGACGGCTGCGGCGAGCAGGTGTTCTCGAACACGCAGGCAGAATTCGAAGCGGACGTCGCCGCCTACAAGGCCGCCGTCGCCAAGAACGGCGGGCAGCCGCCGGCCTGCAGGCACAAGTGATGCGCAGGCTGGGCGTCCTGGGCTGGCCGGTCGCGCACAGCCGCTCGCCGGCGATGCACAACGCCGCGCTCGCGGCGCTCGGGCTGGAGGACTGGCGCTACCAGCGCCTGCCCGTGCCGCCCGAGCTGTTCGCGGAGACGGTTCGCGCGCTTCCGGACGCCGGGTTCCTCGGAGCGAACGTCACGATCCCGCACAAGCGGCAGCGCTCGCGCTCGCCGACAGGCGAGCACGGCCGCGCGGAGATCGGCGCCGCGAACACGCTCACGTTCGGCGCCGGGCGGCGAGATCGTGGCCGATAACACGGACGCCCCCGGCCTGCTCGCGGCGCTCGGCTTCTCGCCGGCCGGCATGCGAGCGCTCAGGTGCTCGGCGCCGGAGGCAGCGCGCGGGCGGCTGTCTGGGCGCTGCGCGAGGCCGGAGCGGCGGATGTGGCCGTCTGGAACCGCACCGGGCGCGCGAGCGCAGGCGCTCGCGGGGGAGTTCGGGGTGCGCGCGGTCCCCAGCCCCGGTGCCCGCCGATCTGCTCGTGAACTGCACATCGGTCGGCCTGGACGCACCCTCAGATACCGCTCAGGGCGTCCAGAGGACGCAATTCCGTCGAACTCTCGGCCAGTGACACCAGTGGGCTCAACCAACTGGGTTTGACGTTCGATCAGGTCGGTGAGTACGCAAATGTCGTCGATCTCGTCTACCGCTCAGACACCACTCGACCTGCTCGCCGCCGCCCGCGTGCACGGCGCGCGCACCGTCGACGGACTCGACATCCTCATCGCGCAGGGCGCGCTCAGCCTTGAGATCTGGACCGGCCGGCCCGCACCGCTGCGAGGTCATGCGGGCAGCGGTCCGCGACACGTAGAGCGGCGCCGGCTCCTCCTGAGGCGGAGCTCGCCATGAGCGAGGCCCAGAAGACCGGCCCGACCTGCACGAGATCTTCGGTATCGACGGAGAGGACGAGACGCGACGAGCGATCGTCATCTCGGTCGGCCGCCGGGCATCCGGCGAGCCCGCGGCGAACGGTCCGACATGCGAAGACGCTCAGCTCGAGAGCGTGGGAGCCGATCTGGGCATGGATGCAGCTCGACGACGCTGAGCCCTCGGTGGCACGACGGAGCCGACGACGTGGACGGGGAGGTCGAGCTCCCGGCGTCTCGGACGCGGACCTTGACATCGAGCTCGACGAGATCGTCCGCCACAGGACCGCGGCGACGGGCAGTCGGCCGAGCAGGAGCGCGCGGACTGGATCGGCGTGACGCGCCCCTCCAGCCGCGGCTCCTCACAGCGCTTCCTGACGGACGTGATCGTCGAGATGGGCCTCGGCTCCCGCGAGGCGGTCGACGAGGCGCTCGAGAGCTCGCGGAACTCCGGCACCACGCCCGAGCGGATGCTGCTCGAAAGAGGCGCGCTCACACCGCGACGGCCTCGCGCGGGCGCTGGCCGAGCGCTACGGCCTGGACCACCTCGACCTCGGCGTCTTCTCAGGTCGACATGTCGGCCGCCAACCTGGTCAGCACGCCGATCGCCAAGCGCTACCAGGCGGTGCCGGTCGCGTTCGCCGACAAGCGCACGCTGCTGGTCGCGATGGCCGACCCGTCGAACGTGCTGGCGGTCGACGACATCGCGATCATGACCGGCTACGAGGTCCGCGTCGCGGTCGCCCCGCCGGACGACATCCCCGCGCTGATCGCGCGCCTGGACCGGCTCGAAGACGTCGTCGGCGAGGCCGCGGCCGAGGAGCAGGCAGAACGAGGACGGCGCCGAGGTCGTCGCCCTGCACGAGAGCTCCGAGGACGCGCCCGTCGTCAAGCTCGTCAACCAGATCGTCGCCCAGGCGCGTCGAGCGGGGCGCCTCGGACATCCACCTCGCGCCCGAAGGCCGCGACATGCGCGTGCGCTTCCGCATCGACGGCGTGCTGCAGGACATCACGACCGTCCCGCGGCGCATGGCCGCCGGGATGGTCTCGCGCATCAAGATCATGGCCGACCTGGACATCGCCGAGCGGCGCCTGCCCCAGGACGGGCGCGTCGGGCTCGTCGTCGACGGGACGCCACGTCGACCTGCGCGTCGTGACGCTGCCGAGCGTCCACGGCGAGGGCGTCGTGATGCGCGTCCTGGACAAGTCGGTGGTCGTCGAGCTCGACAAGCTCGGCATGGCCGAGGCCGAGCGCGAGGTGCTTCGAAAAGGCCTGCGGCGAGACCCACGGCGCGGTGCTCGTCACCGGGCCGACCGGCTCGGGGAAGTCGACGACGCTCTACGCGGCGCTGCAGCTGCTGAACACGCCCGGAGAAGAACATCATCACGGTCGAGGACCCGGTCGAGTACGAAATGGACGGGCTCACCCAGGTGCAGGTCTCCAGCAAGGCGGGCCTGACCTTCGCGCCGGCCTGCGCGCGATGGTCCGCGCCGACCCCGACGTGATCATGGTCGGGGAGATCCGCGACCGGGAGACCGCGCAGATCGCGGTCGAGTCGGCGCTCACCGGCCACCTGGTGCTCTCGACGCTGCACACCAACGACGCGCCGTCGGCGATCACCCGCCTGGTCGAGATGGGCGTCGAGCCGTTCCTGGTCGCCTCGGCGCTCGACTGCGTCGTCGCGCAGCGGCTGGCGCGGATGCTCTGCCCGAACTGCAAGCAGCGCACGATCATCCCGGCCAGGGTCCTGCGGGAGAGCGGCTACAACGCGCGGGTCGAGCTCGAGGCGTACGAGCCCGTCGGCTGCCGCCGCTGCGGCGGCAGCGGCTACCGCGGCCGGATCGGCCTCTACGAGGTGATGCGGATGACACCGGAGCTGCAGGCGATGGCGCTCGAGCGCCGGCCGGCCGAGGAGATCCGCGACGTCGCCGTTGCACAGGGCATGACGCGCCTGCGCGACGACGGCCTGGAGAAGGTCCGGCAGGGCCGCACCTCGATCGCCGAGATCGCCCGCGTCATCGGCAGCAGCTGATCGCTCGGACATTCGTCCACCGCGGCCGCCTACGGAGAGGCGGACAGCTCGAAAGGGACCGATAGGCGCAACTATGGACATCGATTTCGCAGACCTGCTGATGGAGGTCGTCAACCGCCGTGCCTCGGACCTTCACCTCAGCTCCGGGGCACACCCCACCGTGCGTGTACGCGGCCGGCTCGCGCCGCTGGAGGAATACCCGAAGCTCTCCTCTGCGGACACCCGCGAGATCGTCTACTCGATCCTCACCGGCGACCAGCGCCAGCGCCTTGAGACCGACTGGCAGCTCGACTTCGCCTACTCGATCCCCGGCCACGCCCGCTTCCGTGTCAACGCCTACTTCCAGCGCGGCGCGATCGGCGCGGCCTTCCGCCTGATCCCCTTCGAGCTCGTGCTCGATCGACGAGCTCGGCCTGCCGCCGGCGGTCCACGAGTTCACGCGCAAGCCCCGCGGCTTCGTGCTCGTCACGGGCCCGACGGGCTCGGGCAAGTCCACCTCGCTCGCGGCGATGATCGACGAGATCAACACGCACCCGCGAGGAGCACATCATGACGATCGAGGACCCGATCGAGTTCCTGCACGGGCACAAGAAGTGCATCGTCAACCAGCGCGAGCTCGGCTCCGACGCGCAGAGCTTCGGCGCGGCCCTGAAGGCCGCCCTGCGCCAGGACCCCGACGTCATCCTCGTCGGCGAGATGCGCGACCTCGAGACGATCTCGACCGCCCTGACCGCCGCCGAGACCGGCCACCTGGTGTTCGCCACGCTGCACACCCAGGACACCGCTCAGACGATCGACCGCATCATCGACGTGTTCCCGGCCCACCAGCAGGGCCAGGTCCGCGTCCAGCTGTCGGTGGCGCTGCAGGGCATCATGACCCAGCAGCTGCTCCCGACCGCCGACGGCGCCGGCCGCGTCGTCGCGACGCGAGGTGCTGGTCCCGAACCCGGCCGTCCGCAACCTGATCCGCGAGGGCAAGACGCACCAGATCTACTCGGTCCTGCAGACCGGCTCCGCCGCGGGCATGCAGACGATGGACACCTCGCTCGCGGCGCTCGTGCGCGAAGGCAAGATCACGCAGAAGCTCGCCGAAGCGCGCTCGCGGCAGCCCCGAGGAGCTCAGGCGGCTGCTGGGCGCGCCTCGCTGGCGGCGGCATAGGCCGCTGACATGAGCACCTACGTCTTCAAGGCGATCGACCTCGCCGGCGGCAAGGCCCGCGGCGAGGTCGAGGCGGAGTCCAAGCAGGCGGTCTCCGACCAGCTCAAGGCACGCGGCCTGATCGTCCTCGACATCTCCGACAAGCACGCCTCGCGGGAGATCGAGTTCGGCTTCATGAAGCGGTGAAGGCGACCGAACTCGCCATCTTCTCGCGCCAGCTCTCGACGATGATCTCCTCCGGGATGAGCATCCTGCGCTCGCTGTACGTGCTCGAGGAGCAGACCGAGAGCAAGTTCCTCAAAGAAACGATCGTCGCGGTGCGCAAGGACGTCGAGGCGGGCCTCTCGCTCAGCGACTCGATGGCCCGCCACCCGAAGGTCTTCAACCCGCTGTTCGTCGCCATGACGCAGGCCGGGGAGGCCGGCGGTGTGCTCGAGGACGCCCTGATGCGCGTCGCCGACCAGCTGCAGAAGGACGCGGCGCTGCGCCGCCAGATCAAATCGGCGATGGTCTACCCGATGATGGTGATCATCTTCGCCGTCGGCGTGATGATGGCGCTCGTCGCCTTCCTGGTGCCGGTGTTCGTCGGCGTCTTCAAGCAGTTCGGCGGCGAACTTCCCGCGCTGACGCAGGTCTCGGTGTTCCTGTCGGAAGTCGTCACCGGCTACTGGTGGGCGATGTTCGGCGGCACCGCGCTCGTCATCATCGCCTTCATGAAGTGGAAGAAAACCACGTGGGGCAGCGGCAGTGGGATCACTTCCGGCTGCATGTGCCGATGAAGATCGGCTCGATCGTCCAGCAGGTCGCGGTCGCGCGCTGGTCGCGCACGCTCGCCTCGCTGACCGGCGCCGGCGTGCCGCTGCTGCAGGCGCTGGAGATCACCGGCAAGACCGGCGGCAACGTCGTCGTCGAGGAGGCGATGGACGGCGTGATCGCCTCGGTCAAGCGCGGTGGCACGATCGCCGCGCCGCTGGCCCAGGCGCCGATCTTCCCCGCGATGGTCACCCACATGGTCGGCGTCGGCGAGGAAACGGGCGCCCTGGACCAGATGCTCGACCGCATCGCGGAGTTCTACGAGGAACAGGTGGAAGCGTCGGTGAAGGCGCTGACCTCGATCCTCGAGCCGATCATGATCATCGTGATCGGCGGAATCGTCGGCTTCATCGTGATCTCGATGTACCTGCCGCTGTTCGAAGTCTACAACCACATCGAATAGGTTTCACCGCTCTGCAGAGCCAAATCCGGCCGGTGACCCTTCGGCGCGGGCTGCTTCTGTAACTCCGCGGTGCGCGCTGTTCGGCGACGCTCCAGATGTGACAGGGGCCCCGCCGGCGGCGGGGCCCCTGTCACCCAGCTTGCCTGTTGATGAGGCGTCTTGGCTATTCGGCGCTGACTGCGATCACCGGCTGGTATTCGATGCCTTCGCCCTCGATGGAGTTGAGCCCCTCCTCGAAGCCGAGCGTGCCGACGTCGGTCGCTGCTGAGCCGTACATGCCGCCCCAAGTGGAGTCGACGACCCATTCGCTCACGGGGTGCGCGCCCACCGAGAGGGTGTCTTCAGGTGGTTCACTGACCGCCACGTTCAGAGACTGGGCTGGGCCTGTCGCGTGTGGGTAGGACACGGTGATGACCGCGTTCTTGGGCATTTTCTTGGTCTTCAGCTTGATCGTGATCGGAAACGCATAGCCGTGGGAGCATTCTTTGGTGGCTTCGTCGTACCACTGTTCTCCGCTGGGACACTTTGCCACGTTGCTGCTCGGCCGGTACTGCATCTTGACCGTCTTCGTCTTTTCGGCGTACGGCGCCTCGCTGAGTTCTCCGGCTCCGTAGATACGGACGGTTACGGGCACCCTGAACGTCTTGTTCTTGGTCGTCGTGCAGTTGCTTTCGACGGTGCCGCTTTCACATGCCCAACTGCTCATCACGACGGTTACCACCGGGTTCTTGCGCGCCGTGCCCGCGAGTTCGATCTGACCGCCGAACTGCGAGCTGGAGGTGGCGTCCAGGCCGATCGACGCGAAGTTCCCGGGCAACGGGCTCGGGACGTTGTTGTAGACCACTTCCGCGCCTGCGGCTCCAGCCGCCGCAGCGGAGATGGCAGCTGCTGTGAAAACTGCAACGACGAGCCTCGCGCTGTTGCGCTTGATTCCCCCAACCATGTCTAGTCTCCATTCCTTGTCCATGACCCCGAACCCTGCGGGCGCGGGTGGTCCCTCCCAGGACCCGCTAAATCGCGCCGAACGATACACACCCGCCGAGATCCTGGCCAGGCAGCCAGTCGAACGCCGGGGAGAAAGGCGCAAGTCCGTGGCACGATCGCCGGTTCGACGAACGGTTTCGTGTTGACCCGCTCGCGGGCACCGTGCTGAACCGGGTGCTGGCGCAGCAGCGGTCGGCGGCGTCCGGGAGGCCGCCGGCTCAGTCGCCTCGTTCGACCTTTACGCGCCGGGCTCGCCCGCTTCCGCTGACCGACAGCGACAGGCGTCCGTCCAGCAGCTCCAGCAGTTCCGCGCCCGCGAGCTCGCGCCGCCAGCCACGCAGCGTGCGCACGTCCGCCTCCGGCGGCGCCTCTCGGCTCGCCGCGACGATCGCCTGCAGGTCCGCGCGCGCGGCGAGCAGCTCGTAGGCGAGGCCGGCCTCGCGTGCGCGGCGCGCGCAGCAGCGCCTCGCCCAGCGCGACCAGCGGTGCGTCGTCAGGGCGGGGCGCCGGCCCGCGGATGGTCGCTCGGCGCGGGCTCCGCGGGTGCCTGCCTGCGCTCGCGTCACGGCGGCGAGCAGCTCCTCGCCGCGCTGCGCCCGCCCGCGTTGCCGCCGACGCCGCGGATCCGCTCCAGCTCACCGCGCGAGGACGGCCTGCGCCTGGCGATCTCGACCAGCGTGGCGTCGCCGAGGACGCTCTGCACGGGCCGGTCCTGGCGCGCGGCGGTCTCGCTCGCGCCAGCCCACGAGCTCGCGCGCGACCGGCCGCTGGCCGGCGCTGAGAGCCGCCGACCCGCGGCAGGCGCGCGAAGATCGTTCTCGAGGTCGCGCTCGTCGCTGGAGCGCGACGAGCGGCTCGCACTCCTCCAGCGCCCACGCCAGGCGGCCGAGCTCGCTGCAGGCGGCGCTTCGAGCTCGGCGGCGAGCTCGAGCAGGTGCACGACGTCCTCGCGGGCGTAGGCGATCTGCTCCTGCGACAGCGGGCGTGCGTCCCAGCGCGTGAAGCTCGCGGTCTTGGCCAGCCGCAGTCCCAGCACCTCGGACAGCAGCGAGTCGTAGGAGCTCTGCGCGCCCAGGCCGGCGAAGCCGGCGGCGACCTGCGTGTCGAACACGTTGGTGACCTCGGTCCGAAGCCGCGGCGGATCAGCGCGATGTCCTGGCGGCCCGGCGTGCACGACCAGCTGGACCGCGGGGTCGGCGAGGACCGCGGCGAGCGCCGAGCCGTCGAAGTCCTGCTCGAGCGGGTCGACGCATCGACGCATCGCGGCTCGCCGCCGGCGGCCTCCTCGGGGACCGCCAGCTGGATCAGGCACAGCAGCGTCCGGTAGCGGCCCTCGCCCATGAACTCGGTGTCGAGCGCGAGCCGCCCGCCGGCGCGGCGCCGCGCCGCCGAGCAGCGCGAGCTCGTCGCGTCGCGCGGCGCTCATGGCGCGGCCCCGGGCAGCAGCCACAGCAGCTTGTGCTGTGCTTCAGGCCCGCGGCGCGGCGAGACGTCGGTGCCGTGCGCGCGGATCCAGACCGCGGGCGCCGAGCAGGCGGGGTTGCTTCGGGACCTGCTTCACGGCGGCTGCAGTAGGAGTTCAGCAGCGCGTAGCGGACCTTGCCTGCGGCGATCAGCCGCTGCAGCTGTGGCACGGTCGTATACACCCGCCCACCGTAGGTGGTGAGGACCAGGATCGGCAGTCCGTCCTTGACGATCAGCGAGCCGATCTGCGTCGCCGACTCCGCGGCCAGCTCGTAGCGGGCGCCGCGGTTGTTGGCGCGCACGTAGTCGCTGACCAGTCGCTGCTCGGTCGACCGGCAGGGCGCCCACATAGCCGGCGTCGGTGACGTGGTTTTCGATCGCCGTCGGAGTCGGCGGCGAATGGCACCGCGAGCAGCAGACCAGCGTCAGGACCATCACGCCGCGGCGGCGCCGCGCAGGCCCGCGGCCCGGCGCCGGGGAGGCTCGGTGCGCGCGAGTGCCGCGAGCGCGAGCGCGCCGAGCGCGCCGAGCAGCGACGAACCACCATTCGCCGGGCGTGCCGTACAGCAGGCGCTCGGCGTAGTAGACGGCTCGCGAGCCAGCGCGACCGAGCAGCACGATCAGCGCGCGCCGGCCCTGGGCGACGCGGCCCACGCGACGCCGATGCCGAGCATGGCCGCGACGGCCGGCGTGAAACCCTCGACGTAGCGCGGGTGCAGCCGTGCCATGTGGCTGAACAGGACGATCCCCATCAGCAGCCACAGCCCGAGGCCTGCGGCCGCGCGCCCGGCGCATCCGCGGCGGTCGCCCGCGCGCATCCGGGAGCGGCGCCGGCGTGGCGCCGGCCGGCGGCTGCATCCGCGGGCGCGGGCGGCGCGGAGCCGGGGGCCGCGGGGACGGCGTCCGCGCCGCGAGGGCGAGCGCACGCTCGGGGTCGGGCTCGTCTGCCGTCTCGCAGGCCCCAGATCAGCGCGGGGACGCCGAGCAGCAGCGCGAGCAGCAGCTCGAGGCCCAGCCGCTCGCCCGAGAGCGGGCCGATCCTTGCGAGCAGGCGGGTCGGCGACGGCGGGGATGATCGGGATGTGGTCGCGCTCGGACTGGGTCGCCTGCGGGTAGCGGTGGCCCGGTATGTAGACGGTGACGGTGCGGTTCCGGTGAGTTGGAGCCGAGCCGGTCGGTGCCGTTGAACACGAACGCGGCGTTCCATGCGCTGCCGTTTGTCGAGCCGATCGCCCACGGGCGTTCGCTCGCCGGGAACGCAGCGTCGCGGTCAGCCAAGCAGCGCGACGACCACGTAGACGGCGCCCGCGCCGCGCGATCTGCACCGCGCGCCGGCGGACGGTGCCTGCCGAGGCCCAGGAAGGCGAGCACCGCAAGGCCGGGCACCGCCACGACCGACTCCAGCAGCTTGACGTTGAACGCCACGCCCAGCGCCGCGGCGGCGGCGAGCAGCCAGAGCGTGCTGCCGGTCTCCAGGGCGCGAACGATGAACAGCAGCGCGAGCAGATCAGCAGGGCCATCATGACGCCGTCCATCGTGTCGCTGCGCGACGTGATGACCTCGACCGGAAGTATCGCGAGCGCGAGCGCCGCCGCCAGACCCGCAGGGCACGCTCCACAGGCGCCGCACGGCCGAATAGAGCAACGGGACCGCCAGGATGCCGGCGAATGCCTCCGGCAGCTTGAGCGTCGTGGAGCTGAAGCCGAACAGCCTTCACGCTCGCGACCTGGAGCCACAGGTCGACGGGCGGCTTGTCGATCGAGACGCTGCCGCCGGGCTCGAACGCGCCGAAGAAGAAGTTGTGCCACGAGAGCGTCATGCTGCGGACCGCGGCGTCGTAGAAGGGATCGGGCGAGACCTTGCCGAGGTGCCAAAGGCGCAGCACTGCCGCGAGCACGGTTATCGCCCCGACGGCCGCCCACTCGAGGTATGGCGCCTGTCTTCTCATCCGCGGAACGCTAGTGTGATCGTCTCGTGGCAGGCGACAGCAACAGCGGAGATGATCAGTCCGGGGCGGCCCATGCGCCGCGGGAGTGTATGCCCTGCCGCGGCACCGGGAGCGTGATCTCCAAGCCTCGGCGGGACGCCCGCGACGATCACTTGCCCGTGGTGCGAGGGCACCGGTATCCGCGTGCCTGGCAGCAACGCCCAGGCGAAATGGCCCGCCAACGAGCCACCTGAGCAGAGCCCGCCCCCGGCGCCCGCTGAGGGCGAGCCGGCGGCCGACGCGTCTAAGTAGCGCCCACGAGCGGCCCGAGGGGGCGCCTACCGTCCGTTGCCGTGGTGCCTACGAGTCCCCAGCACGTGCTCACCCTGCAAAGGCTGCCGCGTCGTACTGGTGAGTTACCCGTCCAAAACTTCGTTGCAGGGATAAAGGTGACCTCTCGCGGGGTCGATGCACCGGCTGACAAAGCCAGTACTGAGGTCGAGGCAGAGCATCCGTGAAGGTGCGTAGCAAAGCCGGCGGCTCTCCGAAGACGGGGGATCGTACCGCCGCTTGAGGCGGTCACCGAGGGCTGGCGCCCATGTAACCGGATCCTAGGAGGATTCAATGATGTATCGACTGCGCCAGCGCTCGAAGGAAGAGGGCGGTTTTACCCTCATCGAGCTCTTGGTGGTAATCCTGATCATCGGCATTCTTGCCGCGATCGCAATTCCGTCGTTCCTGAGCCAGAAGAGCAAGGCCACCGACTCGTCGGCGAAGGAGCTCGCTCGTACGGCAGAGACGACGGCGGAGACGTACGCGACCGACCACAACGGTAGCTACGCCGGCATCTCGCCGGCAGAACTGAAGAAATACGAGCCGACGATCCAGATCGCCGCTGGTAACGGTAACGCCTACCTGGTCTGCGGCAACCGGCACGGAAACGACGTACAAAGTCACGGCGCAGTCCGTGACTGCCGGCCACAACTTCACGATCGAACGTGCGAAGCGAACGGCGAAGTCACCCGTAAATGCACGCCGGAAGGCAAGACGGGTTCGGAAGGTGGCGGCTGCCAGAACAGCACCTGGTAGTCAGTCAGACCCCGGGCGAATCGCCCGGACAACGACAAGGCGACAATGCGAGAGGCGGCCATCGGCCGCCTCTCGTGCGTCCAGGGCAGTTCGCCGGCCCCGGGGACGAGGAGTCCGGCTCGGCGGCTGCAACTAAAGTTGCACCGAGCCGCGGTCGATAGGGGGCCAAGGAGGGGACCCGCACAGCGGATCCGAGGAGGACCCCATGTTGTATCGACTGCGCCGGCGCTCAAGTGACGAGGGCGGCTTCACCCTCATCGAGCTCCTGGTTGTCATCCTGATCATCGGCATCCTTGCCGCGATCGCAATTCCGTCGTTCCTGAGCCAGAAGAGCAAGGCGACGGACTCGTCGGCCAAGGAGCTCGCCCGCACCGCAGAGACGACGGCGGAGACCTACGCGACGGATCACGCGGGCAACTACGCGAACATCTCACAGGCGGTTCTGAAGGAATACGAGCCGACGATCCAGATCAAACCCGAAAACAACAACGCGTGGATCTCCGGCGCGGAAGCAATCGAAGGCGGAGAAGGCTACAAAGTCACGGCGCAGTCCGTGACCGTGGGACACACGTTCAGCATCACCAGGAAGAAAAACGGTGAAGTCGAACGAACCTGCACGCCCGAAGGCAAGACCGGGTCAGAAGGCGGTGGCTGTCAGAACAGCACCTGGTAGTCATGCCTTGCCACGGTCGGCCGGCGCCCCTGCGAGCGTAGAGCTCCGGGGGCGCCGTGTCGTTGGCGGGCGGTGGGCAGCGCTGCCCGCGGATCAGCAGGGGGGTTGACGCGCCAGCGCATCGGAGCTGGGCTTACGGCCGCCGCCGCTCATGCACCCTCACGACCAGCTGCCCAGGCTGCAACTCAAGTTGCACGTCGCGGCTGCCGATACGTCATCTGAGAGGGGACCCGCATAGCGGATCCGAGGAGGACCCCATGTTGTATCGACTGCGCCGGCGCTCGAAGGACGAGGGTGGCTTTACCCTCATCGAGCTTCTGGTCGTAATCCTGATCATCGGCATCCTTGCCGCGATCGCAATTCCGTCGTTCCTGAGCCAGAAGAGCAAGGCGACGGACTCGTCGGCCAAGGAGCTCGCCCGCACGGGGGAGACCACGGCGGAGACGTACGCGACGGATCACGCAGGCAACTACGCGAACATCTCACAGGCGGTTCTGAAGGAATACGAGCCGACGATCCAGATCAAACCCGAAAACAACAACGCGTGGATCTCAAGCGCGGAAGCGATCGAAGGCGGAGAAGGCTACAAAGTCACTGCGACATCCGTGACCGCAGGACACACCTTCAGCATCACGAGGAAGAAAAACGGTGAAGTCGAACGAACCTGCACACCGACAGGCAAGACGGGTTCGGAAGGTGGTGGCTGTCAGAACAGCACCTGGTGATCACCGAGGCGGCTGACACCGCCTCGCGGGACACGCAGGGGGGGTCGCCGGCAGGGCGACTCCCCTCGAAACCCGGCCGGACCGCAACGCATCGCGGTGCGCCGCGGCCAATCATGAAGACGATTCTCAAGTCGGCGTCACCCGGTGCCGATACGTGGTCAAATGACCGGACGCCTAGCAAGCCGAGCCCGCGATGAGGGGGGCTTCACCCTCATAGAGCTCCTGGTGGTGATCCTGATCATCGGCATTCTCGCCGCGATCGCGATCCCGTCGTTCCTGAGCCAGAAGGGCAAGGCCACGGACGCCGCGGCCAAGGAAGTGGCACGCGCCGCGAGGGTGGCCGCCAACACGTATTCGACGGACCATGCCGGCAGCTATGCGGGCATGAGCCCCACGCTGCTGCACGAATACGAGGTGACACTTCAGACGAGCGCCGGCCACGGCACGGCTTACGTCCAAGTCGCGGAAGCCCTCGAAGGCGGAGAAGGATTCAAAGTTACCGCCCACGCCGAAGGCGACGGACACACCTTCACCATCACCCAGAACAAATCCGGCGAAGTCACCCGCACCTGCACGCCGGAAGGCAAGACCGGCTCCGAAGGCGGCGGCTGCCAGAACAGCACCTGGTAGCGGCGCTCAAGTGCGCGCCGGGCGACGCCGATAGCCACGTATGGCCGTCGCCACCTTCGCAGGAGTCATCGGGGCGATGTTCGGGTCCTTCCTGAACGTCGTCGTGTACCGGCTGCCCCGACGCGAGTCCCTGGTCCATCCGGCCTCGCACTGCCCGAACTGCAACGCGCCGGTGAAGCCGTACGACAACATCCCGATTCTCTCCTGGCTGCTCCTGCGCGGGCACTGCCGGACCTGTGCGCAGCCGATATCGCCGCGCTACCCGATGGTCGAGGCGCTCACGGCGGCGCTGTGCTTCGGTGCCGCCCTCGCCGGCAGCTCGCCCGCCGATGTCGTGCTCGGGATCGTCCTGATCCTCCTGGTTGTGCCCGCGGCCCTGATAGATCTCGAGTTCCGCATCATCCCGAACCGCATCACAGCGCTCGGCGCAGTGCTCGCGCTGGTGCTCGGAACGGCGCTTGATCCCTCGGGCGAGCCTGCGCGGCTGATCGCTGGCGCAGCAGCCGGCGGGTTCCTTCTGCTGGCCGCGCTCGCCTACCCGGGAGGCATGGGGATGGGCGACGTCAAGCTCGCCGGGATGATGGGCCTGTTCCTCGGTGCGGCGGTCGCCCCCGCTATCGCCGTCGCGCTGATAAGCGGGGTGCTGGTGGGCGCCGTGATCATCTCGCGCGAGGGATCGGTGGACGGACGCAAGACCGCTGTCCCGTTCGGCCCGTTCCTGGCTCTGGGGGCGCTCGTCGGGATCTTCGCCGGCACTTCGCTCGTCGATCTCTACGTCAATCACTTTCTGCACTAAAGCGCCGGGGCGGCCGTGCCGATACCCCCCGTGCGGACGAACCTGATCCTGCGCAACGAACTCAACTCAGATGCAACTACCCTCAAGTCTCCAGACAAAGCTCCCGTCGCTGAACATGCCCTCCGGGCTCAGCATCGGCCGCAAGCGCTCCGGCGCGGACGTCGTGGGTCTGGACATCCAGCCAGGTTTCATCGCTGCGGTGCGCGGACGGGTGAACGGGTCGATCGTGGCCGAGCAGGCCGCCTGCATGACGCTTCCGGCGGACACGATGCGTGACGGGGAAATCGTCGACGAGAGCGTGATAGCCGACGCGCTGCGCGATCTGTTCGCCGGCAGCGGAATGAACAAGCGGGTGCGGGTGGGCGTCGCCAACCAGCGCACCGTCCTGCGCACCCTTGAGCTTCCGCCCGTGACCGACCAAAAGGAACTCGCGGCCGCCGTCACCTTCCAGGCACAGGACCAGGTCCCGATGCCACTCAGCAACGCCGTCCTGGACTTCCACCCGCTCGGGATCGTCGACACGCCCGCAGGCCCGCGTCAGCGCGTTGTGCTCGTTGCAGCGCAGCGCGACATGATCGAACGTCTCGTGGCCGCGGTCCGCCGGGCCGGCCTGAACCCCGAGGGAGTCGACCTGTCGGCGTTCGCGCTGATCCGCTCCCTGTACCGTCCGAGCAGTGACGAGGAGGGCACCCCGTCGCGCGTGCTCTACCTGAACGTCGACGGGCTCACGAACCTCGCGATCGCCGAAGGCTCGACCTGCCGGTTCACCCGTGTCGTGGGCAGCGGTCTTGAGGGCATGGCCGTCGAACTGGCCGAGCGGCGCGCGATCGCGCTCACTGACGCACGCGCGATGATCTCGGAGGTCGACCTCACCGTGCCCGTCCCCGCGACCTCGGCCCCGGCGCCGGTCGTGGACCCCGACTCGCTCTCCGAGCACCACGAGGACGAGGATGAGGACGAGGACGAGCTGCAGGCGGCCGGCGCCATCGATGACGCCGTCAACGCCGACATCCGCGCGATACTCGAGAGCGGGATCCGCGACATCTCCGGGGAGGTTCGCAACTCGCTGGACTTCCACCGCTCACAGGAGGAGGGCGGCGAGGTTTCGCACGCGATCCTCAGCGGAGCGGCACAGGACATCCCCGGCTTCGCAGAGACGCTGCAGGCATCGCTCGGAGTGGAGGTTCGCTCCCACAACGTGGGTATGGCCGACGACCGCGTCGCAGACCCGCGCTCGGCCCACCGGCTGGCGGTTGCCACCGGCCTGTCCGCCACGGAGTGCCCAGCATGAAGGCCGTAAACCTGATCCCGGCCGAGCAGCGGGGCGGAGCCTCCGTCGGTGTCGGCCGCTCGCAGGGCGCCGCGTACGCCGTCCTCGCTCTGCTCGCCGGCCTCGCGGTGATGGCCGTCCTGTACGGGGTCGCCTCGCACCAGGTGACGAACGGAACCTCCGAAGTAGCGGCGATCACAGCGCAGGCCGAACAGGCCAAGTCGGCCTCCGCGAAGCTCGCGCCGTACGCGAGCTTCGTGAGCGCCCAGGAACAGCGCTCGCAGGAGGTCGCACAGATCGTCGACTCCCGTTTTGACTGGGCCCACGTCTTCCACGAGTTCGGCCGCGTGATCCCCGCGTCAGTGTCGGTCACCTCGCTCTCCGGGCAGGTCACCCCGCCGTCGGCGAACTCCAGCAGCGCACCGGCCGCAGCGAGCGCCTCGAGCACGTCCTCAGCGTCCTCGACAGCGGCGGCGGCAGGCGCTACTCCCGCGGGCAGCATCCCGACGTTCACGCTCACCGGCTGCGCTACGAGCCAGCCCGCCGTCGCCCTTCTGCTCACACGCCTTCGCCTTATCGACGGCGTCAGCGAAGTGACCCTCGGGAGCTCCACAAAGTCGACGACCAGCGGCTCCTCCGCCAGCGGCGGCTGCCCTCCAGGTGGGCCCTCCTACTCCGCCACCGTGACCTTTGACCCGATTCCGGCCCCGTCTGCCTCCAAGACGGGCTCGAGCACCACCGTCGTCGTCGCCGGGGCAGAACCGAGCTCGGGCAAGACCGTCGTGGCGGTCAACGCGAAGGGAGCGCCGACCAAGTGACAACGCGTGACCGTACGGTCCTCATCGCAGTCCTCCTGCTCGCCGCGCTCGGCGCCGCCTGGATGCTGGTGGTGTCCCCCGAGCGCCAGAAAGCCAGCGCCGTCAACGCGCAGGTGTCGGCGGCGAAGGCCCAGCTCAGCACCGCCGAAGGCGAACTGAACAGCGCCCGCACGGGCGAGTCGAAGTACGCCGCGGCATACGGATCGCTGGTGAGTCTCGGCAAAGCCGTGCCGGCCGGGGACGAAGTCCCGGCGCTGATCTTCCAGCTCTCGGTCGCATCGGCCGAGAAGAACGTCGACTTCGCGTCGATCGTGGCCACCAACAGCGGGTCGGGGTCCACGTCCCCGTCCCCGTCCTCGTCCCCGTCCGCGTCCTCGGCGAGTTCGACCGGCGCGAGCGGCTCGACCAGCGCCGCGTCGGCGTCGGCGAGCCTCACGCAGATGCCGTTCACCTTCGTCTTCAACGGCGGCTTCTTCTCACTTGAACGTCTGTTCGGGCAGCTCACCGCGCTCACCGACCGCACACCGACCGGGGCGCTGCGCATCAGCGGGCGGCTGCTGACGATCCAGAGCGTGAAGCTTGCACCCGTATCGACAGGCTCAGAAGCCCACAAGGGGGCGAACACCGAACTCTCAGGGACGATCACGGCAACCGCCTACGTCCTGCCGGCCGGCCAGAGCCTGTCAGCGGTGGGCTCGTCCTCATCGTCCTCGGCGGTGCCCGCTTCAGCTGCGGGAGCGAGCACAGGCTCGACCACCGCTCCCGCGATCGTGAAGGTGGGACCGTGATGAAGTTCCTGAACGACCTGAAGGCAGACCTCACCGACAGGCGACTCATGCCTCTCGTCGCTCTGAGCGTTGCCGCCCTCGTCGTAGCGGTGGCCTGGGTGGCGCTCTCCGGAGGATCGAGCTCGAGCTCGCCGACCGCCCACGCGATCGTGCTGCCCACCGGCCCCGCGGCCGTCGGGGGACTGGCCACGAGTGCTCTCACACCAGAAAAGGCCTACGCCGAGACGTCTAGCGGCTCCACCGCGCAGCGCCACGGGGCAGCTCGCGACCCCTTCACGCCCCTTCCGGGCAGCGAACCCAAGACGGCGAGCAAAACCGGTGCCTCCACCTCGAGCGCGTCCGCGGCCAGCTCCAAGAGCACGGGCTCGGCAGCCTCAGGGTCGTCCTCGTCGGGCTCGAGTTCGAGTGGTTCGTCGAGCAAATCGGGTGGATCGTCCAGCACCCCGAAAGGATCCACCAAGCCGGCGCAGCCCAAAACCGTCTACCAGGTCGCCGTCCTGTTCGGTGTGCTTCCCGCGGGCACGCTCCCTGCGGCCGCCCAGCTGACCGCATATGAGGACCTGAAGCTCTCCACTCCGCTGCCGAACGCGCAGTCGCCGCTGCTGGTCTACCGCGGCGTCAACCAGGGCACGTCCACGAGCGCCACGTTCAGCGTCGTCGGCGAAGCGATCCTTCGCGGCCAGGGCAGCTGCCTTCCGGAAGCCCAGGACTGCCAGGCGATCGACCTGAAGCCCGGCGAGTCCGAGCAGCTCGAATACACGCCCCCCGGCGCCGCCCCGGTCGTCTACGAACTGCGAGTCATCACGATCACCTCGAGCAAGGCCTCGGCGAGCGCCGCCAGGCGCATCCTGAGAGCGCAGCCCGCCGGCCAGGCCGTGCTGAGGAGCTCGGGAAGGCTGTCGATCCCAGACCTCGTGTACGCCCAGCCGGGGCTGCTCGTCTCCCCTCGCAGGCCCGCGTCGGCGGCCCGCGCGCACGGCGCGACCGTGCACCGCGGCAGGCGCTGAGCGCCCAGCAAATAAGCTAGGGGCCGTGGAGCTCCGTCTCATCACAGCCGGCGAGTCGCACGGCCCCGGCCTCACATGCCTGGTCGAGGGTCTGCCCGCGGGCATCGAGCTCTCCCAGGAGAAGCTCAATCTCGACATGGCGCGCCGCCAGCTCGGACATGGCCGCGGCGGCAGGATGAAGATCGAGCGCGACAGTGCGCAGGTGACCGCGGGCGTGCGCCACGGACGCACCCTCGGAGGGCCGATCGCGCTGCAGGTCGCCAACCGCGACTACGCCAACTGGGAGGAGCGGATGAATCCCTGGCCGGTGGCGGAGCCGGTGGCCGAGGTGCACCTGCCAAGACCCGGCCATGCAGACCTGATCGGCACGGAGAAGTACAAGCTGACCGACGTGAGGGACATCCTGGAGCGGGCTTCTGCCCGTGAGACGGCCGCGCGGGTGGCCGGCGGCGCGCTGTGCAAGGCGTTCCTGCACGCGCTCGGCGTGAGTGTGCACTCACACGTCGTGCAGATCGCGTCCGTTCACGCTCCCGAGCGCACCGGCGCGCTCACCGCGGAGGACTTCGAGGAGGTCGACAGCTCTCCGGTGCGCTGCCTGGATCCCGATGCTTCGAAGGCGATGGTTCGGGAGATCGACGTGCTGCGCAAGGCCAACGAGTCGCTCGGCGGTGTGTTCGAGGTCCAGGCGTTCGGTCTCGTGCCGGGGCTCGGATCGCACATCTCCTGGGAGGAGCGGCTCGACGGGCGGCTGGCGATGGCGATCTGTTCCATCCAGGCGATCAAGGGAGTGTCGATCGGCGAGGCGTTCTCCATCGCGGGTGTCCCCGGCTCGCAGGCGCACGACGAGATCTTCTACACGCCGGAGCTCGGGTATCACCGTCCCACCAACCGGGCCGGGGGACTGGAGGGCGGTATGACGACAGGCTCGCCGCTGATCGTCCGCGGCGCGATGAAGCCCCTGCCGACGCTCACCAAGCCGCTGCGCTCGGTCGATACCGCGACGCACGAGCCGGCCCAGGCGCTGCGAGAGCGCACAGACTCGTGCACCGTGCCCGCCGCCGGGGTCGTGGGCGAGGCGATGGTGGCGTTCGTGCTCGCCGAGGCGTACAGGCGCAAGTTCGGCGGCGACCACATCGACGACGTGATCGAGGCCGTCCGGGCATACGAACGGCGGATCGGATGGCATTCGTCCTGATCGGCTTCATGGGGGCCGGCAAGTCGACCGCCGCCGTCGACCTCGCCGATGCCCTCGGTGTCGAGCCGCTCGACAGCGACAGGCTCCTCGCCGACCGTCTCGGTCATCCGCCGGCGCGTGAGTTCGAGCTGAACGGCGAGGAGACCTTCCGCGAGAAGGAGCAGCAGCTCGTCTGCGAGATCCTCGCAGACGCCGGTCCCTCGGACGTGATCGCGCTCGGCGGGGGCAGCGTGACGTCCGAGAGGGTGCGGGGCGCGCTCGGGGAGCACGTGAGCGTCCTTCTCGAGGTGGATCCAAATGCGGCGTGGGAGCGCGTGAGCCGCTCGCGTGACGCGGCGAGCAGGCCCTTGGCACGCGACCGCGACCAGTTCCTCGCGCTCTACCGCTCCCGCCAGCCGGTATACGAGCAGGTCGCGGATGCGTTCCTGCCGGGCGCGGTCCGGCGGGTCATCTCCCGCGCGGCACCCGCACTTCGGGCGCTGGCGGCGGCGCCGTCCGGCACGCGCCTGCTGTGGGCCCACTCGCGCTCAGGGGAATATCCGGTCCTGATCGGCAGCGGGCTGCTCGCGCCCGCCCGCCCTGACGGCCTTCGCCGGATCTGGCCGATCGACCTGTCGGCCTCCACCGCCTACTGCGTCAGCGACAGCAATGTGCGGGGCCTCTACGAGGGGCGCCTGCAGGGTGTTCGCGATCTGCTCGCGATCGAGCCGGGGGAGGGGCACAAGACGCTCGCGAGCGCCGAGCTCGTGTGGCAGGCGCTCGTCGGCGCGGGCGCGACCCGCGCGGACCACTTGGTCGCTTTCGGCGGCGGGGTGGTCGGCGACCTCGCGGGGTTCTGCGCCGCCACCTACCAGCGTGGCATCCCGGTCGTGCACGTGCCGACGACCCTGGTCTCCCAGGTCGACTCCGCCTACGGGGGGAAGACTGGCGTCGACCTGCCCGCCGCGAAGAACTACGTGGGGGTCTATCACCAGCCCGCCGGCGTCCTGGTCGACCCGGATACGCTGGAGAGCCTGCCGGCCGCCGAGCTCGCCTCCGGCTGGGTCGAGGTTCTGAAGACCGCCCTGATAGCCGGAGGCGAACTGTGGGAGAAGGTCCGTTCAGGTGGAGAGGCCGATCAGGAGACGATCCTCGGGTGTGCGCGCACCAAGCTCGCGGTCGTCGCCGGCGACGAGCGCGACGGCGGCAGACGTCAGGTGCTCAACCTCGGCCACACGGTCGGGCACGCGATCGAGACCGCGACAGGCTACGGGCACTACAGGCACGGGGAAGCCGTGGGTCTCGGCCTGCTCGCCGCGCTGCGGCTCTCCGGGCTGGAGGAACTGCGCGCCGAGGTCTCCGACCTCCTGCTCGCCCGCGGGCTGCCCGTCACCTTCCACGGCGCATCGGAGCTGCAGGTGCTCGAAGCCCTCTCGCGCGACAAGAAGCGCCTCGGGGAGAACGTGCCGTTCGTGCTGGTGCGTGCGCCGGGTGATGTGGTGTTCGGCTGCGAGCTCGAGCAGCGGCAGGTGCGCGACGCGGTGAAGGAGATCGCCCGGTGACCCCCGCCCTGTTCCGCATCGAGGTGATGCACGGCGTCAACCTCGACCAGCTCGGCCGCCGCGACCCGGCGCAGTACGGGACGCTGACGCTGACCGAGCTGCAGGAGCAGGTGCGAGCCGACGCGCTCGAGCTGAGGCTCGACGCCTCCTTCTTCCAGACCAACCACGAGGGCGACTTCGTGGAGCACCTTCACTCGCTGGCGGGCCGCGCGGACGGGATCGTGCTGAACCCCGGCGCGTGGACGCACTACGCTTGGAGCATCCGTGACGCCCTCGAGATAGCCGCGCTTCCCGCAGTGGAGGTGCACCTGTCGGACATCGAGAGGCGCGAGCCGTTCCGGCAGGTGTCGGTGATCCGCGACCTCTGTTTCGCGACGATCTCAGGGCGCGGGCCGGAGGGCTATCGCCAGGCGCTCGTGCAGCTGCGCCGCGAGCTCGACGGAGGCCGGCGTTGAGCGCCGCAGTGCAGGGCCCCTCCGGGCGCGCGTCGCGCCTGTCGGCCGAGCTCGCCGACCTGCGGCTCGACGGGCTGATCGTGAACTCGCTCGTCGACCTGCGCTATCTCACGGGGTTCACCGGCAGCCACGGGCTGGCGATCGTGTTCGCTCCCGCCGTGGCCTCTGAGCTCGGCAGGGCACGGTTCCTGACCGACTTCCGCTACGACACGCAGTCCGCCGAGGAGGTCCCCGACGGCTTCGAGCGGCTCATCATCTCCGGCGACCTGCTGGACGCGGCCGCGTCCGAGCTGGCGGGAGCCTCCGGCAGGCTCGGCTTCGACGAGGCCACGTTCACCGTCAAGGAGCACCAGCGGCTCGCCGAGCTCCTGCAGGACCGCTGGGAGCTCGTGCCGGCCGGCGGAGTCCTCGCCCGGCTGCGGGCCGTGAAGGAACCCGCGGAGGTCGAGAGCATCCGCGCCGCCGCGCAGCTCGCGGACGAGGCTCTCAGCGCGCTTCTCGAAGGGGGCCTGCGGGGCCGCACGGAGCGGGAGGTCGCGATCGACCTCGAGCTGCGCATGCGCCGTCTGGGCGCCACGTCGCCGTCCTTCCCGTCGATCGTCGCGGCGGGCGAGCACGGCGCGCTCCCCCATGCCCAGCCGCGCGATGAGCCGATCGGTGCGAACGTCCTCGTCACGATCGACTGGGGCGCGCTGCACGAGGGCTACTGCTCGGACTGCACCCGGACATACGCGACGGGAGAGGGGATATCCGAGCTCGCACGCGAGGTCTACGCGCTCGTGCTCGAGGCCGAGCGGGCGGGCGTGGCGGCGGTCGCGGTGGGACGCACCGGGAAGGATGTCGATGCGGTCGCCCGCGCGATCATCGAAGCGGCCGGCCACGGCGAGCACTTCGGCCACGGGCTCGGCCACGGTGTGGGCCTTGAGATCCACGAGGCGCCGAGGCTCTCGCGCGCCGGCGGCGACGCGAAGCTCGCGGCCGGCAACATCGTCACGGTCGAGCCCGGCGTCTATCTGCCCGGAGAGCTCGGTGTGAGGATCGAGGACCTGCTGGTCGTCACCGACCGCGCTCAGGACGTGTTGACGAGCCTTCCCAGGGAGCTCACGGTCGTCTCCTGAGGCGCACGGGCAGCGCCCCGCAGGGCGCTCCTGCGGGGTTGCCATCCGGCGAGCCGCAGCCCCATCCACGCCGCCAGCGGAAGCGACCAGGCGAGGTACAGAGCGGCCTGGGTGTCGGCCCCGGCGTGTGCCGGAAGCCACTGGAAGCTCCACCACACGAGCACGGTGCACACCAGCGCGATGACGGGCGGGCGTTCGGTGTCACCGGTGACCTCCCAAGCGAGCAGAGCCAACACGAACGGCAGCGCGTAGTACTCGGTGTCCCAGCTGTCAAGGACGCAGCGCAGCAGGAGCACGAGCGAGAGCGCCAGCAGCGCCTCGCGCTCAGACGCGCGCGCCCTGAAGGAACCCCACTGCCGGCCCACGCGAAGCCACACGGCGAGCGCCACCGCGAGCCCGGCGATCACGACCACCGGGTGGGTGATGCTGCCGACCCAAGCCGGGCCGGTGCGGTAGCCCGGCTTCAGCGCGCCATACAGGCCGTGAACGGATCCTGCGTGGCTGCCCAGGAACCACCAGAGCTGCCACGGCTGGAAGATCGCGGTGCTCGCCGAGGCGGCGGCCGTGGTGCCCGTTGAGAACGATCCGGATGAGATCAGTGCGAGCGGCGCGAGGATCGCGCCCGCGCAGAGCGCAGCGACCAGCGCGCACGCGCCGCGCCGCTGCGAGGGAAGGGCGAGCAGGACCGGTCCGGCCGCGAGCAGGGCCCACTCCTTGTTGGCGATCGCGAGACCCAGGGCCAGGCCGGCCCAGAGCGGGCGGTCGGCTGCCGCGAGCAGGACCGCGGCGACGCACAGGCTCGCCCCGAGGATCTCCTCGGGATGACCGACTTCAAGGGCCCTCAGAGTGATCGGGTTCGCGACGCAGACACCGAGCGCGACGGCCCGCGCGAGCGTGGTGCGACCCTCGCGGCGCATCCTGGCGACCAGATAGACGCCGAGCGCCGCCGCCGCGAGCAGGCATGGCGCCGCCACCGCGCGGTACAGAGCCAGGCCGCCGCCGCCCCATATGCCCGGCAGGAGCGCGAACGGTGCGCGCTCCACGAGCGAGCCGCCGTAGGCGGGCGCCACGCGCAGGAACAGTTCGAGGTGACCGTGGATGAGGGCCTCGAATGCGGGGCGTGCCTCGTTGTCATAGTCATTCCACGCGTACCCGTAGAGGCCGAGCCAGCCCATTGCCACGGAGCCGGCTGCCGCCAGCACAGCGCACAGCGCATTTTCGCGTGCAAAGCGCCTCATAGGCCTGCATCGGCGTCATCGCCGGGGGCCTTGAGCCGGTTCGGGCCGCCGAGGCCGTTCTGTCCCTAGCTTCGCTGCGCCGGCGCCATCGCCGCGAGGATCAGGGCGAGCGCGGCGTCCCTGGCGTGTTCGAGCGGCTCGACGCTGCGGGCGGCGCGGCTGAAGATGAACGCGCCCTCCAGGAGACACAGCATCGAGAACGCGAGCGCCCGCGAACGCTCCGCCTCGATCCCCGCCGAGGCCAGCAATGCCGCGGCGCCGTCGATCCACGAGGCGAAGACGTCAGCGGTGGCGATCCGCAGCGGCTCGCTCGTCGAGGCGACCTCCAGAGCCACCGTCGCGATCGGGCAGGCATCCGCGAAGTCCGTTTCGAGCAGCGTCTGCGCGGCGCCGTCGAAGAAGTCCGCGACCGCGCACGGCACATCCGGCGCCTGCGCGGCGATGCCCGCGAAGAGCTCCATGTACAGCGCGCCCGACGTGCGGATCACCTCGGCGCCGAGTTGCTCCTTGCCACCGGGGAAGAAGTGGTAGAGCGAGCCGAACGGCGCGTTCGCCTCCGTGACGATCTGCTTCATGCCCGTTGCGTTGTAGCCACGGTGCCTGAACAGCTCTGCGGTGGACCGGATGATCCGCTCGCGTGTGCCGGGTGTGGGCGTGCCGCCGCTCATCCCGTGATGGTAGCCTGCATTTACTAGAGCGATCTATCTAGGCCTGGGAGAGGGGTGAGCTGATGGAGTTCGTGGATGTCGGCGCGGGCCGCATCGAGTACGAGGACACCGGCGGCGACGGACCGGTCATAGTCCTCCTGCACGGCCTGATCATGGACGGGTCCCTGTGGAGGCACGTCCTCCCGGATCTGCAGGGCGACTTCCGCTGCGTGCTGCCCACGCTCCCGCTGGGAGCCCACCGGATCGCCATGAATCCCGGCGCAGACCTGTCGATGCGCGCCATCGCCGGCATCGTCGGCGAGCTCCTGGAGAGACTCGATCTCGCCGACGCGACACTCGTGCTGAACGACTGGGAGGAGCGCTGCTGACGCTCGCCGGACCCCAGGGCGATCGCGTCGCGCGACTTGCCCTGTGCTCATGCGAGGCGTTCGAGAACGTGCCGCCCAAGGGCGCCGCAAGGCTGCTGCCGCATGTGGCCCGTGTTCCGGGCGGCCTGCGGGCGGCGCTGGCGCCGTTCGCCCTGGACCCGCTCAGGCGGCTTCCGATGACCTATGGCCCGCTCAGCGCGAGCAGGGTGCCAAAGCAGGTGATGGATCGCTGGTTCGGGCCGGTCATGCGCGACCCGGCGGTCCGGGAGGACCTGCGCAGGTACATCCTGAGCTCCGGCGCATCGCGGCCGCTTCTGCTCCGGGCGACGGAAGGGCTCGCCTCATTCGATCGGCCCGCACTCGTGGCCTGGGCGCAGCAGGATCGCCTTATGCCGATCGAGCACGGACCTCGTCTGGCGCAGCTGCTGCCGCAGGGCACGCTCGCGGAGATCGACGGGTCGCGGACGCTGATACCGCAGGATCAGCCGGCCGTCCTCGCGGGCCACATCAGGCGCCTGATGGAACGCTGAGGTGGGCCGCCGGCTGTCAGCCGGCCAGCAGCGCGGCGACGCCCTGCTCGTCCGGAACGACGTGGCGCAGCGCGGCGACGCCCGAGAATGCGCCGTCCGCCGAGACGAGTGCCTGTGCGCCGGCGCCGACCGCTGCTGCAGCAAGCACCGCGTCGAACCCGCCGAGATGCTCTGAGCGTTCGAACATCAAGAGCCCGCGGGTGAGATCCGCGGCGGTGACCGTCAGCAGAGGCGAGAGGAGATCCGCGTAATCGTTGCCCAGTGCCGCGGCGTCGGAGCGGCCACGGCGGCGAGCACGCACGAGGATGAACTCCTCGATCGCCTCGACCGTCGTGGTTGCCTCGAGCTCGCGTTCGGAGACCGCGGCGATCAGCCGACGAGCGGGATCTCTGAGCGCGTGATCGGCTCCCATGGCGTAGACCAGGATCGTCGTGTCGAGGACGATCACGCGCGGCGCCCGCGCAGCGAATCCAGCTCGGCGCGCAGACCGGCCGGCTCCGCCACGGCCATGTCATCCGCATCGAGGATCCGGCGTGCAGCGGAGCGGCGACGCGCCTGCGGACTGCTCACACCGCGATCGATCGCCTCTCGGACCACCGTTGCAACGGATACGCCGCGCTCGCGCGCCACCTCGACGATGCGCTGATGGCGCTCGTCGTCCAGGAGGATCTGCAGGCGATGCTCCAGTTTCATGTGCATACATTCGCATGTGCATGCGGTGTCGATTGTCGACCCGGATCTCATGGGATGGACAGTGCGAAGCTAGGCATTCGGTCCGCACGCCACGTCGGGGCTTTACCGTGTGGACCGCGGGGCGCTGCGGGCGGGCACGCCGCGGCGAGCTGGGACCGGCGACACGTCCGCCGTGCGTCTACGCTGTTGCGGATCGAAAGGGACACAACTAGTGGCAATAAGCACGAATCAATTCAAGAACGGCAACCACATCGAGGTTGACGGAACGATCTTCAAGATCATGGAGTTCCAGCACGTAAAGCCCGGCAAGGGCGGGGCGTTCGTGCGCACGAAGCTCCGCAGGGCCTCCGACGGGAACGTCATCGACCGCACGTTCCGCGCCGGCGAGAAGTTCCGCTCGGTTCGCACTGAGGCTCGCAGGATGCAGTTTCTATACGCCGACGGCGCCGACGCGCACTTCATGGACAGCGAGTCCTTCGAGCAGATCGCCGTCCCGGAGGCCACCGTCGCCGACGCGCTGAGGTGGATCACGCCCAGCACCGAGGTGGACGTCCTGTTCATCGACGGGGAGCCGGGAGACATCCAGCTGCCCAGCTCCGTGGACCTCGAGGTCACACAGACGGACCCGGGGCTTCGCGGCGACTCCGTCTCCGGCGGCGGCACCAAGCCCGCCACGCTCGAGACCGGCGCTGTGATCAACGTTCCGCTGTTCGTCGAGCAGGGGACCCGCATCAAGGTCGACACGCGCTCCGGTGACTACATGGCGCGCTCCTGAATGCGGCGGTCCGATCAGCGTCGCGCTGCGGTGATAGCTCTCTACCAGCACGACCTGACCGGACGCCCGCTGGTGCAGACGCTCGACAGGAACGCGTCGCTGTTCTCACGCGCCCTGGCCCACGCCGCCGCGGACCTCGCACCCGAACTCGACGATGTCATCGACCGCCACGCCCACGGCTGGTCGGTGGAGCGCATCCAGCCTCTGGAGCGCAGCATCATGCGCGTCGCCCTCGTCGAGATGCTCCACCCCGATGCGGCGCCCGCCGACGAGCCGATCTCGCCCGAGGGGGCGATCGAGGAGGCGGTCGAGAGCGCGAAGACATTCTGCGGGGCGGACGCCCCGGGTTTCGTAAACGGCGTCCTCGCGGCGGTCCTGCGCGAGGTCAGAGAGAATGCGAGGACCGGATGAGCAGCGTCGACCGCCTTGACGAGATGATCGAACGCCTGGAGCGCGCCGGCGAACAGCTGCGATCGGGTGAGCTCACGCCCGACGCCGCCGCGACGCTCGTCGAGGACTGCGCGTCGCTCGCCGCCCAGGCGGCAGCGGAGCTCGAGCAGCTCACGCGCGCCGAGGTGACCGCTCCGGCGCCCGGCCAGGACAGCCTGCTCTAGGAGCCCCCGAATGGGCGCCACCTACCCCGAGCATCTGCGCGAGGAGATCGAGCGCCACCTGCACGCGATGCGCTTCTCGCGCGAGCCCCTGACCGCCGGCCTTGAGGAGGCGATGCGCTACTCGCTTCTGGCCGGCGGCAAGCGCATACGCCCGGTGCTCGCGCTCGCGACCGCACGCGCACTGGGCCTGGAGCAGAGAGAGGTGCTGCCGCTCGCCAGCGCGATCGAGCTGATCCATACGTATTCGCTCATCCACGACGACCTGCCCGCGATGGACGACGACGACCTGCGCAGGGGACAGCCGACGTGCCACGTCAAGTTCGGCGAGGACGTCGCGATCCTCGCCGGGGACGGGCTGTACGCCGAGGCCTTCCACCATCTGCTCTCAGGGACCCGCGCCGCGCCCGAACGCGTGCTCGCGGCCGCCGCCGAGCTCGCCGGAGCAACGGGCGTGAACGGGATGGTCGGCGGCCAGTACGCTGACGTGAGCGCCGACACGCCGGACGGTCCGGCCGCGCTTCGCAGGATCCACGAGCTCAAGACCGGGCGCCTGATCGCAGCGTCCGTGATCTGCGTACTAATGTTGACGGGTGCGAAAGATGCCGATGAGACAGCACCGCTACGGCGCTTTGCCGCCGAACTTGGGATCCTGTTCCAGATCGTGGACGACATCCTGGACGTCACCGGGACGGATCAGGCGCTCGGAAAGCCGAGCGGCAGCGACGAACGCCACGGAAAGCGCACGTACGTGAGCGTCTTCGGGATCGATCGCGCGCGGGAGCTCGCGGGGGACTCGCACCGGGCCGCCCGCCGGTCGCTGGAGGAGTTCGCGCGGGCGCCGTCGTTCCCGGGAGCAGCCGGCGGCGACGGCCGCCACGCGACAGCCGAGCTGGAGGACATCGCGGACTTCATCTACACGAGGACGTCATGAGCATCCTCGAGACCATCGACGGCCCGCAGGACCTTCACGGCCTGTCCGAGCAGGAGCTTGCGCAGCTCGCGCAGGAGGTCCGCGAGCACATCATCGACACGGTCGGGGAGATTGGCGGACACTTCGGAGCGAACCTCGGCACCTGCGAGCTCGCCGTCGCGCTGCATTCCGTGCTGGACTCCCCGACGGACAAGATCCTCTGGGACGTCGGCCACCAGGCATACCCGCACAAGATCCTGACAGGGCGCCGCGACCGGCTCAGTACGATCCGCCAGTACGGAGGGCTCGCCCCGTTCTGCTCGATGGAGGAGTCCGAGCACGACATCATGGGCGCCGGCCACGCGTCCACCTCGATCGGCTACGCGGTCGGTCTGAAGGAAGGGATGAGGCACGTCGGCACCGAGGCCGACGGAAACGTCGTGGCGGTGATCGGGGACGGGGCGATGACCGGCGGCGTCGCATTCGAGGCGATCAGCCAGGCCGGAGGCATGGGAACCCCCATCGTCGTCGTCCTGAACGACAACGGCATGTCGATCGCCCCCAACGTGGGCGCCCTCTCGCGCTACTTCAACCGCGTCAGGCTGAACCCGAAACTGTGGCACGCCCGCTCGGGTGTCGAGGGCGGCCTGACGCGACTTCCCGGCGGCATCGGTTCGGCATTCGAGCGGCTGGGCCCGCACCTGAAGGAGTCGATCAAGGCGTTCTGGGCGCCCGGACTCTGGTGGGAGGAGCTCGACTGGGCCTACATGGGCGTGGTCGACGGACACGACGTCAGGGCACTGCGCGAAGCCCTCCGCGAGGCGCTCGCAGCAGAACGACCGGTTGTCGTGCACATCGCGACGGTCAAGGGCAAGGGGTTCGCACCGGCTGAGGAGGGCGGCCTGGAGGGGATGGAGCAGTGGCACGCAGCGAAGCCCAACTCGATCCTGAACGGCTCGCCCACGCGCCCGGCCAAGCCGCCCTTCGGGCCCGCCACGGGGCCGGCGAAGATCATCATCCCCCAGTACACGAAGGTGTTCGGCGACGCGCTCGTGCGCGAATGCGAACGCGACGAGCGTGTCGTGGGAATCACGGCGGCGATGAACTCCGGCACCGGCCTGAACATCCTTCAGAAGGCGATGCCCGACCGCTACTTCGACGTCGGCATCGCCGAGCAGCAGGCGATCCTGTTCGCGTCAGGGCTGGCGCTCGCGGGTGTGAAGCCCGTCGCGGCGATCTACTCGACCTTCCTGCAGCGAGCGTACGACCAGATCGTGCACGACGTCTGCCTGCAGAAGCTGAACGTAGTCTTCGCGATGGACCGCGCCGGGCTCGTCGGGGACGACGGCCCGACCCACCACGGCGTGTTCGACATCGCCTATCTGCGGTGTCTGCCGAACATCGTCCTGATGGCACCCCGCGACGAGGCGATGCTCGTGCACATGGTGCGCACCGCCCTCGAGCACGACGGCCCGATCGCACTGCGCTACCCGCGCGGTGAGGGCACCGGGGTGCAGCTGCCCGCCGAGGGCGTCGCGATTCCGATCGGCACCGGGGAGATCATCTCGGAGGCGGACGTCGCCCTCGCGGCGACGAGGCCCGGCCGGCGCGTCGCGCTGATCGGCTACGGCACCGGTGTCGCAAAGGCGCTCGAGGCCGCGGAGCTGCTGCGTGCCCACGAGATCGCGGTCACGGTCGCCGACGCACGCTTTGCAAAGCCGATCGACGCCGGGCTGATGGCACAGCTCGCGGCGGAGCACGACCTCCTCGTAACGATCGAGGAGGGCGTGCTGGCGGGCGGCTTCGGCTCGGCGGTGTGGGAGACGCTGAGCGAGGCCGGGCCGGCACCGAGGATCCTCCGCGTCGGGCTCCCCGACCGCTTCGTGACCCACGGCAAGCCCGCGCTGCTCCACGAGGAGGTCGGTTTCACCGGAGCGAGGATCGCCGAGCGTGTCGCGGCCGCGATAAGCGATCGCCACCAGGCGATCATCGGCGCCTGAGCGTCGCGCGCCGTACCCCTTAAACGAAACGACCCGCCGGGGAAAGCGGGCCGTCTCAGGGAGGAGGGATTCAGGAGAGTGTGTTTCAACTCTCGGTCACCAGTCATACTGGCCCCTCCCCGGTGGATCTTGTGTGACATCGCTCACACATGTATCAATCCTGCACAAGCCGTCACCCCGATCACACCGACGCGCCGTGGTCCGAGAGCAGGCGGGGACGCTCTGCCGGGATGGGCGACCGGCGACGGTTCGAGCGCCACCCTCGGCACACGGCCTGCGTGAGGCTCCCCCGGCCGGGGTTCTGGGTGCCAGACGACATGGGGATGTGGCTTTCCGGTGCGGGTTTGCGCTATTGCGGGTAATCCGTCGTGGCGCCTCGGATAGACCACGTTGAAGGAGCGCCCGCGCGGCGTTTAGAGTGCTCGCGCGGTTATCGGGGGTAGGGCCGTCCCCCCCACAGGTAGCGCCTTGCGAGCAAGTGCTGCGTTCCTCGACGACCGTCACCAACAGAACGGGGCTAGGATGGCCCGCGGGATCGGGCCGCGGAGGAAGGATGCCCTTTGCTCCGCGGTCACCCCGTCCGCGCGTGCGTCTTCACGTGGCGGTGGACGCATTCGGGCCGCCGGCCCCGGCTTCTATCCGAGGCGCCCCATCGCGACGCCGGCCTCGATGTCCGCCGGTGCCTGCGGATCCGGGTGGACTGCTGTGTCCGCGAGATGGCGGGCGGCGGCGACGCTCGCTTCGATTGCCTCGAAGGAGTGGCCGTGGCGCCTGCCGTGGGGCTGGAAGCGTGCCGGCCGGCACATGGCGTACGCGAGCAGGCCGATGATCGCGACATCTAGGATGACGTTGGCGGCTATGGCGAGCGACAGAGACATTTGAGACCCCCCTGGGTGTCTTGCCGGAACCTTGTCTTGACGGGAAAGTACTGAGCCTTCGGAGTGCTGTCTGTGATCTGCGGCACATTGGCCGGGGCGCCTGCGAGAGCGCGCCGTGCTGCGGGCGGCGGGCCGCGGGGGGCTGCTGTATGCAAGGGTTCGCACGGATGAGCAAGCGGCGCCTGGACACACTGCTCGCTGACCGCGGCCTGTTCCCGTCGCGCACGCGCGCCGCGGCCTCGGTCATGGCAGGGGAGGTGCACCTCGGGACCGGCCGGCGCACCGCCGCCAAGCCCGGCGAGCTGGTCGACGACGACGAACTCATAGACGTGGACGAGAGGCCGGCGTACGTCTCGCGCGGCGGCATCAAGCTCGCGAACGCCCTCGACGCGTCAGGGCTGTCGGTGACCGGTCGCACGGCGATCGACGTGGGTGCCTCCACCGGAGGCTTCACCGACTGTCTCCTGCAGCGGGGCGCGGCTGCGGTGATCGCCGTCGACGTGGGCTACGGGACGCTCGACTACCGGCTGCGCGAGGATGCCCGTGTGACCGTGATGGAGCGGACGAACGCGAGGACGCTTGGGTCGGCGATGCTCCCGCCGGGCGCCGCGGTCGACCTCGCGACGGTCGACGTGTCGTTCATCTCGCTGACGAAGGTGCTTCCGGCTCTTCTGGGTCTGCATGGCGCCCCACTACGACGTCCTGGCGATGATCAAGCCGCAGTTCGAGGTGGGGCGCGGCCGGGTCGGCAAGGGAGGTGTTGTCCGCGATGCCTCCGAGCGCCGTACCGCACTGGTGAGCGTCGGCGAGTGCGCGATCGGCTCAGGCGCGGGCGTCGTCGCCTACCACTCCTCGGGCCTGCCGGGGCCAAAGGGCAACCGCGAGAGCTTCATCTGGCTGGTTGAGCCCTCGCGCGAGGGCTCTACCACCGACCGTGCCGTCCTGCCGGCCCTCGCCCGCGAGGTGGAGCCATGAGGCAGATGACGGTCTTCACCCACCGCAGCCCCGACGACACACGCGAGGCCCTGGACCTGCTGATCTCGCGTGCCGCCGACGCCGGCGTGACCCTGCGGATGGACGAGGAGGAGACAGCGAAGCACTCGCTGAGCCCGTCGGCGAGCGTGAACGTCAACGCGCCCAACATCGACGACGTCGAGCTGTGCATCGTGCTCGGCGGCGACGGGACGATCCTCCGGGCGCTCCAGCGGTATGCGCGCACGCCGGTGCCGGTGTTCGCGATCAACTACGGCGCGATCGGCTTCCTCGCGACCGTGGAGCCACAGGACATCGAGGAGGGCGTGCAGCGCGCCCTGGCGGGAGACTTCGAGCTCCTGCGCCTTCCGGGCATCGTGCTCGAGACCGACGGCATGCGCCAGACCGCGATCAACGATGTGGCGATCCACCGCAAGGTGGGCGAGCGCGTCGCGGAGCTCGCGTATTCGCTGGAAGGCGAGCTCGCGGGAAGCGTGCGCTGCGACGGCCTCGTGGTGGCGACTCCCGCCGGCTCGACGGGCTACAACCTCGCCAACGGCGGACCGGTGATGGCGTGGGGGGTCGAGGGCTTCGTGGTGTCCTTCATCTCGCCGCACTCGATGAGCGCGCGGGCGCTCGTCGTCGCGCCGGGGGACCGGATGACGATCTACAACCGCTCGCACGAGCCGCTCGACATCGCGGTCGACGGTCGTCCCGCGGGGGAGATCGCCGCGGGTGGGTCGGTGCAGGCGAGCTTCGCCAAAGACGTCGGCACCCTTGCGCAGATGCCGGGCTCATCGTTCTACCGGCGTCTGCACGAGAAGTTCGGCCGGCTCGCGCGCTGAACTGCGAGCCGTGCGTCAGGCGACGTGGGCGCTGCCGGCGGTCGATGCGTTGCTGCCGTGCTCCATCGCGGCGAGGAACTCGTCGAGCTGGGCCCTCGAGAAGCGCCGCTGACCGCCCGGGGTGCGATAACAGCTGACATGTCCCGCATCGGTCCAGCGGCGAACCGTCGCCAGTGAGACGCCCAGGTACGACGCCGCCTGTGAGCTCGTGAACACGAGCTGCTGGCTGTCCCTTGAGTTGGTTGGCGCTACCTGCGTGGGCACTGTCGACCTCGATCCGGTGGGGTTTGTTTCCGGCGCCGCCGCTCGGCGGGCTCTGACCACCCCTTCGACAGAAAGCGCCGCGAGCTTGAGCGCCGCGCACGATTGAGCAGCTTTAGTCGTCGAGGATCGTCCTCACGGCCGTCGCGCCCGCCGCCGAGATCCCTTCACCGGTGTGCAGCTGGCGCGCCCGCGGATCACCGATCTCGCATGCCCATGCGGAATCCGCGCGGTGTACTTGGCGCAGATTTGCGCAATTGCAATCAATCATGCACATAGGTATGCAGGGTGGACATTTCGGATGGTGCCGTTACTATCCTGCGCGAACCTACTCAAAGGTAGCGGTGCACGGGTGGATGGAGACACGCGGAGCCGCCTCCCACGAGGACTGCCGCAGCAAAAAAAGGAGACAGTCGTGGATTCCTACGCACGATAGAACTCTCGAAGTGAGGTTTGAGTATCCAGAGGGCGCCCCGCACCGATAGGAAATCGGTCACCGAGGCGCCCTCTGGCGTTCCTCGGACCGTCACCGCGCCGCCGGCGCAGCCATGCGGCGCACCCGCTGTTCGAGTGCGAACTCGGCCTCGTAGGCGGCGTCGTCGTAGTCGGCGACCGCGAGCGACTCGTCCTGTTCGAGCATCGCGATGAAACGCTCCACGAGCTCACCGTCGAGCTGGCTGCCGGAGACCGACCGGAGCTCGGCGATCGCCTCCTGTGAGCTCATCGGAGGCCCCAGCGCATCGCGGCGGGTCATCGTGTCGTAGGTCGAGCAGATAGCGACGATCCTCGACGCGAGCGGGATCTCGTCTCCGATCAGCGCCGCGGGGTAGCCGCTGCCGTCCACGCGCTCGTGGTGGTAGAGGATCGCGTCGGCGACGGGACCATACCCGTCGAGCTTGCCGACCAGCGCCGCGCCGTCCTGCGGGTGCCGGCGTATGACCGCCCAGTCCTCATCCGTCAGGTTGTCAGGGTGCAGGATCCTGTCCGACCACGCGAACTTGCCGATGTCGTGCAGCAGAGCCGCCGTGTGGATGACCTCCTGCTCCTCCTCGTCGCATCCGAGATCCACGGCCAGAGCCTTCGCGTACCTCGCGACGGCGGTGGCATGCCGGCGGGTCGCCATGTCGCGCAGGGCGAGGGCGTCCATGAGCATGCTCAGCACACCGAGCTGCAGGTTCGCAAGGTGAATCGAGCGTGCTTCCAGCTGGTCCGCGCGCTCCTCCGATCGCAGCAGTGCCATTGTCAGATAGTGGAACGTCATCAGCACGAGGATCGAGCCGATCAGCACCGGGAGGCCGAGGTTGGTGTACGCGACGGCGAGCGCGGCCGCGAGGAGCCCCGCGGCGAGGTGGCCCGGCAGCACCGGTATGAACGCCTCGCGGGTCTGGCGCCGCAGCGAGCGGCCCTCCTCGACATTCACATCCAGCGCGACGAGCAGGAAGTTCAGTGCGATCGTCATCAGGAACACCGCGAAGACGATGAGCCCGAATTCGATGCTGCGAGCGGCCTGAGCCGCACCGGGGAGGTGAATGTCGCCCTCCAGCGCGCGGCACATCAGGGCGCCCGCGAACGGGAACACGGCGAACGTGAACAGGTTGTTCAGCCACCGGCTTGCCGACACCCGGCGGTAGGCCGATGTCAGGACCGCCGCGCACACGCCGAAGAGCACCGCGGGAGCCACGCCGAGCAGGCACATCGCGAGGACCAGCGCTATGTGTGCGGTGGTGAGGACGCCGCCGCCCACCACTGCGCTGAGGCGCTGGCCGACCAGCGTCAAGCCGAGGAGCACGAGGACCAGCAGCACCGGCTGCCAGTCCTCCGGCCGCGAGAGCACGGCGGCCGCCGTGACGGTCGCAACGAGCACGAGAGCCTCGGCGGCCCAGAACAGGCGGGTCTTTAGTGTGGCCGTGAGCATGGGGCGGGTCCTGTCGTCCTTAACGACCGAACAGACGTCGTCCTAAAGGGGCAGATACGCCCAATGGACAGCCCAGACCGGTTATCCGAGGACGGGCTCTCCCGGTGCGTCGCTGTCGGCGATGTCCGCTCCCCTCGCGCGGCGGCCCCCCCGATCCGTGCCCCGAATCCTCCAGCGGGCGCTCTCCCAGCGGGATGCGCACGAACGCAATCGTCGTCAGGGCGGCCCCGACCCCGACGACCAGGAACGCGGTGCGCGGGGAGCTGAGAGCCACCAGTACACCTCCGAGTGTCAGGCCGATCGCAGGGGAGATGGCGCCGATCGATTCCAGGGCGCCCATCACGCGGCCGTGCAGCGAGGGCGGCGTTAGACGCTGCACGGCGCTCACCAGCGGCGCCCACTGGATCCCGTTCCCGACGCCGCCGACGACCGCCGCGCCGCATGCGACCCCCAGGGACGGGGCCACCGCGAAACCTATGTAGGCGAGGCCGACCAGGAGCGTCCCGAGGCTGATCATCGTGCCCAGCCCTCGCCGCGGTGAGCGCGCGAAGATGATGCTCCCGAGCACGACGCCCCCGCCCCAGGCGGTGATCAGCAGGCCGTAGCCCCTGGCCCCCGCGCCGAGGGTGCTTTTCGCGTACGCGACCTCTATCGGCGCCGCGGACTCGAAGAAGACCAGGGCGATCGCCTGCGCGAGCAACAGCGAGCGCAGTGCCGGCGCACCCATGATGTGCTCGCGTGCGGCCCGCAGACGTGCCCGCACGGAGTCGCCGCCGGCCTCCTCGACATGCGGGTGCAGGTCCAGCAGCAGCAGTCCGCAGGCGACGAACGTGCCCGCGTCCGCGAACAGCGCCGCCGAGGCTCCCGCGCCCGCCACGATCGCGCCGCCCAGCGCCGGGCCGAGCACGAACGTGGTCGAGAACGCGACGTTGATCGCCGCGTTCGCGCTCTGCTCGGCGGCAGCCTCGCCCTCAGGATCGGCTCCGCCGCCGCGGGACGCCGCGTGTTCCTCGCGGGCCGCGCGCGCGGCGGCGGTGCGCAGCAGCGCGCCCGCGGCGAGCGCGGCGGTGCCGTCGAGCGCGACGAGCAGGAGCACGGCCGGCAGCCAGAAGTGCCAGAGCACGACAGCCAGCGCGCAGGTCGCGGCAGCCTCGAAGAGATACAGCGCGCTCAGCTCCCGCCGCCGCGTCGAGGCCTCCACGCGGGCGATCAGGGCGGGCACCGCGAATGCCGGCAGCACCTGCCCGGAGACCAGCATCGCGGCGACCGCAACCGCGCTGTGGGTGTGGTCGTAGACCGCGACGGACAGGGCGACCATCCCGACCCAGGTCCCGAGCCGGTTCACCGTGTAGGCGGCGATGATCCGGCGAAGGCGAGGCGACTTCAGCGGCGTTGGCACGGCGCTACGCTAACGCGCGCGGCGCGGGCGATCGAGCCCTGCACGACCAATCGCGCGAACGGCGTCGGCGGGTCCCCGCACGCAGCCCTCATAGATCGCGCCGAAGCTGCCGATACGGACTCCCGAGAATGCAGGAGCCCGTGCCCACCGACACCCGACCGACCACCGTGATCATCGCCGACGACCACACCGTGGTCCGCGACGGCATCCGCGCGGTGCTCGAACGCGAGGCCGGGGAGTTCGAGGTCGTCGCCGAAGCCGCGGACATCCCGTCGCTGATCCGCGAAGTCCGCGAGCACAAGCCCGACCTGCTGACACTTGACCTGACGATGCCGGGAGGGTCCAGCCTCGGAGCGCTGCCCTCGTGCTTCATCGCCCACCCAACGATGGCGGTGGCGATCCTCACGATGCGCGAGGACCCGGAGTACGCCCGCCAGGCCCTGCGGGCAGGGGCGCGCAGCTATGTGCTGAAGGAGGCCGAGCCATCCGAGCTGCTGCAGGCCTTCCGTCTCGCCGTCGCGGGGGGCAACTACCTGCATCCGAGGCTCGGCGCGCTGATGGCCACGGGGGAGGAGGGCACCGACGCGGTTGCCCTCAGCGACCGCGAGCGCGAGGTCGTCAACCTGATAGCCGACGGCTACACCAATCCGGAGATCGCCGAGCAGATGGACGTCGCCGAGCGCACCGTCAAGACCTATCGGGCGCGCGCGATCGAGAAGCTCGGCTTCTCCTCGCGAGCAGAGATCACCGCCTATGTGCGCCGCACCGCCCAGCCGCTGCAGAGCTGAGCGCAGAGGCGATCAGGTGGGGGCGTGCGTCGCCTGCGGCCGGCCCGCCAGGGGAACGGACAGCTGCACGATCGTCCCGCCACCGGCCGCCGGCACGAACTCGAGCTCGCCGCCAACGAGCTCGGCGCGCTCGCGCATGCCCGACATCCCGTAGCCGCCCTCCAGGCCGTCGCCGCGCGGCCCGAGGCGCTCGGCACCGGGCATGCCCTTCCCGTCATCCGTCACCGTCGCCCGGATCGTGCCATCGCGGATGCTCACGGCGATCACCGCACGCGTGGCCTGCGCGTGGCGGCTGACATTCGTCAGCGCCTCCTGCATGATCCTGTAGATAGTGCTCTCGAGCTCGGCGTCGAGGCGGCGCTGGGCGTCCGGGTCGGGCCCGTCACCGGCCACGCCCAGATCGATCGCGGTCGTCACATCCAGGCCGTCGATGGCCTGCGCTCGCCGGGCCAGCGCCTGCAGCGCCGCCTCGAGCCCGAGGTCGTCCAGGGCCGCCGGCCGGAGCTCGGTGATCAGGTGGCGCAGACCGTCGATCTCGTTACCCAGGCCCTCCAGCACAGCGTCCACGGCCCTGCTGAGTGCCTGCCTGTCGTCGATGTCACGCGCGTTGGCGAGCTGCAGACGCAGCGCGCCGATCCCCTGGATGCTCTCGTCGTGGATCTCACGCGCCCAGCGGGCCCGCTCGCGCTCGCGCGCCTCCATGCCGTAGCGCAGGCGTTCGATCTCGACCGAGCGCTCGGCGGCCAGACGCTGCGAGATGCTCGCGGCGAACGCGGCAAGCGCCTGCCTGTCGGGCTTTCGAAAGGCGCCGTCGCGGCGCAGGACGATGACCAGGCCGCCGCCGAGGCCGTCCAGTTTCAGCGGCTCGACCAGGACGGCGCGCGCCTCCAGACCCAGTTCATGCAGCCAGGCGGCCTCCTGGCCCCGCGGGCGCTCGAGTGACAGTGGCTCGCCCGCCGCGTAGAGGGCGCCGAGCGCGCTGCCGCTGACCGGGACGATCCGCAGCCTCGGCGTCCCGGTCCCGGCGGACGCAGCGACCCGCAGCTCGCCGCGGTCCTCGATGACGACGAGGAGCGAGTCCGCGTCGAGCAGCGCAAGGCCGCGGTCGGCCATCAGGCGCAGAAGCCAGAGCTCAGATCCGGAGAGCACCGGCGTGATTATGAAGCGCCGGCTGCTGTCGGGCGGATGCGCGCCACGCTGGAACGGTCGTACGGCACCTACGAGCCGCTGCCGTTTCCGTTTCCGTTCGGTCTCACGGCCGCCGCGTGTGCGAGATCGAACAGGTCCTCCGCGGTGCTCGGCTCACGCCACGCCGCGAGGCCGACCGACAGGCGCAGGGGTGCACGCTGGCCGCCGCTTTCGAGCTTGACCGCACGCAACCGCTCCAGCACGCGCCGTGCCACGACCTCGGCCTGCGGGGCGTCGGCGCCCGGCAGGAGGATCAGCAGCTCCCCGTCGCCCTCGGGCGGACGGCCGATTCGGTCGAACACGCGGAGCGCCGGAGTGAGCGCGGAGGTCATGTAGGCGAGCATCTGCTCGCGCAGCTCAGAGCCGTGTTCGCGCACCATCGAGTCAAGGTTCTCCACGACAAGGAGCAGGCAGCTCAGCCGCGTGCTGTGGCGTTCCGCGCGGGCGATCTCCTCCGCCAGGCGATCGGACAGTTCCGGGCCCGCGAGAGATCTCACCGTCCGTGTTGGTCGAACCTCGCGTCGCGGATTGTCGTAGCTGGCAGCCATGCCGTGTCGCCTACGAGTCTACGGCGCGGACGGACCGAGCGCCAGTGATCGACCTTGCGCGCGAGCCGGTGGCGCCGGCGTGCGCGGTGATCCGTCGGAGTCCGCTGGTACACCTGCTCGTGTGCTTGAAGAGCTACGTGTCGAGAACCTGCTGCTGATAGAGACCGCGCAGCTGCGGCTGGCCCCCGGCCTGAACGTGCTCACGGGAGAGACCGGCGCCGGCAAGACGGTCCTCGCTCACGCACTGGACCTCCTGCTCGGCGGCCGTGCTCGAGCCGGGATCGTCAGGCCCGGTGCCTCCGAGGCCTACGTGGAGGGCGTGTTCGAACTGACCGACCAGCTCAGGGCGCAGCTGGGCGAGCGCCTGAGCCCCGCGGCCGAGGAACTCGTCCTCGCCCGCCGAGTCGCAAAGGACGGACGGACTCGTGCCTATCTCAACGGGCGCACCGCCTCAGCCCGCGACCTGCGCGAGGTGGGCGCGACCGTGCTCGCCTTCTACGGCCAGCACGAGCACCGCAAGCTGACGCTCGCCGCCGAGCAGCTGTCGATCCTCGACGGTCTCTGCGGGGCCAAGCACACGGCAGCTCTCCACGGCTACACGCAGGCCCTCGCCGAGACGCGGCGGCTCGAGGAGCGGCTGAGGACGCTCGGCGAGCTCGCCGGACGGCGCGAGCGAGAGCTCGACCTGCTCGAGTTCGAGCTCGCGGAGATCGACTCGCTCGCCCCCGACGAGGCCGAGCATGAGCAGCTGCTCGGCGCCCGCGGGCGGCTTCGCAGCGTGGACGCCCTTCGCGGGGCCGCCGGCGCGGCGGCGGAGGCGCTTGCCCCCGAGACATCCGATTCTCCGGGCGTCGCGGCGCTCGCAGCCGCCGCGGTCGCGCAGATCGGCGCCGTCGACGGCGTCGATCCCGCGTTGGACGAACTTGGTGAGCGGGCCCGCGCGCTGGCGATCGAGTCCGCGGACCTCGCCGCCGAGCTGAGGGCGTACTGGGAGAGTGCCGGCACCAGCGGGCCGGTGATCGAACGCGGGCCGCTCGCAGGCGGACAGGTCACGCTCGACGCCCTGGAAGAGAGGCTCGCCGGCCTTGAGCGCGTGGCGCGCAAGCACGGAGGGACGATCCGCGACGTGCTGCACTACGCCGATGAGGCCCGTGCCAGGCACCGTGAGCTCGCCGACGCCGATGTGGCGCTCGAACAGGGCGCGCAGGAGCTCGAGCGGGCCAGGGAGGATCTCGGACGCCGCGTCCTGACGCTGCGCCGCGCGCGCCGGGCGGCGGCGGAGAAGCTGACGCCGGTGGTGGTCGGGCAGCTCGCTTCGCTCGCGATGGCCGACGCGCGTTTTGAGATCGAGCTGTCGGAGACCGAGCCCGGAGCGAGAGGCGCGGACGGCGTCGAGTTCCTCATCGCACCGAACCCCGGCGTGCCCGCAGGCCCGCTTCGCGAGATCGCCTCGGGCGGTGAGCTCTCGCGGGTGATGCTCGCGATCATGAGCGCCGCCGGTGCTTCCGCGCCGGGAGCGACGCTGGTATTCGACGAGGTCGACGCGGGGATCGGCGGGCACACGGCGCGGGCGGTCGGCGCGCGGCTTCGCGAGATCGCCGGCCACCGCCAGGTCCTCTGCATCACGCACCTTCCACAGATAGCCTCGCTGGGATCGCGCCATTTCACGATCATCAAGGACACGGGCGCCGACCCCACGCTTGCGACGGTCACCGAGCTCCCCCAGGGCGACGTCGTCGGCGAGCTCGTGCGGATGCTGGGTGCGGACAGCGACGACAGCGCCGCGCGAAGCCACGCACTGGAGCTGCTGCGTGCCGCGTGAGGGCGCTCCGCGCGGCGCGCCTTTGGCCCGCGGGCGTTAGTCTCGCTGGCATGGCAGCGACGCGGCCGAGCCCCACCGACACGCGAGTTGGGGGTGCCCGGACGCCCGGAGCGGCCGGATGGTCGGTGTCCGGGCCCGTAAGGCCGGGGCGCAAGACCAAGCTGCTCGTCGGGCACATGGTCGCCGGCGACATCGCGCTCGTCGACCATCTGGACATCGACCGGGTCTCCGCCGAGGAGCTGATCGCGGCCGGCACCAGGGCGGTGCTGAACTGCAGCCCGTCCTCCAGCGGCACCTACCCGAACCTCGGACCGCAGCTCCTCGTGGAGGCGGGGGTCGTGCTGGTCGACCTGCCCGACGATGCGCTCTTCGGGATCCTCTCCGACGGTGACCCGGTTCTCGTGCGGGCGGGCTCGGACCCCAGCACGAGCGAGGTCCTGCGGCGCGGCACGGTGCTGGCGCGCGGCCAGCTGCTCGACCTCGAGCGAGTACGACGCGAGACCGAGGAGCGCCGGCAGGAGGTGGGGGAGGCGCTCGAGCGCTTCGCGCTGAACACGATCGAGCACATGCGCGAGGAGCGCGAGCTGCTCAGCGGGCGCATCCAGATGCCCCGCTTCCAGACGGATTTCCGTGATCGCTCGACGCTCGTCGTCGTCCGGGGGGTGGACGTCCAGCGCGATCTTCGCGCGCTGCGGCCTTTCATCCGCGACATGAGGCCCGTGATCGTCGCGGTCGACGGCGGCGCGGACGCGCTGCTCGAGGAGGGTCTCAGGCCGCACATGATCGTCGGCGACATGGATTCGGCTGCGGAGGGAGCACTCAGGTGCGGAGCCGAGCTGGTGGTGCACTCCTCGCTCGACGGCCACGCACCGGGCCGTCACCGCCTGCAGGAGCTCGGGCTCGCCTACAAGCTGGTGCCGGCCCCCGGAACCAGCCAGGACGTGGCGATGCTCATAGCGGCCGAGAAGGGCGCGCGTCTGATCGTTGCCGTGGGCGCGCCCTACAACCTCGTGGACTTCCTGGACCGCAACCGCCAGGGGATGTCCTCGACGTTCCTCACCCGGCTGCGCATAGGGGAGATCCTGGTGGACGCGAAGGGCGTGAGCCGCCTCTATCAGCCCAGGCCCGGCCTGACCCCGCTGCTGGTGGTGATCGCTGCGGGCCTGATCGCGATGATCGCCGTGATCTGGATGACGCCCGCGCTGCGAGACGTCGCGCAGCTCCTTTGGATCAAGCTCCACCTGCTCCTCGGCACGACCTCCTGAGCCGTCGGCGCGCAGCGCATGTTCGACTACCGCTATCACGCCCTCTCGCTCGCAGCTGTCCTGTTCGCACTGGCGCTCGGAGTGCTGATCGGGGTCGCGATAGGAGACTCAAACCTGGTCTCCTCGGCGAAGAGCGGGATCGTCAGCAACCTGAACTCCGAACTGAACGCCTCAAGGACCCAGTCCGGACAGGTGCAGCAGCACCTCCAGACCCAGGAAGCCGCGACGAAGGGCCTGTACCCGCTCGCCGTCCACGACCTGCTCCTCGGACGCAGCATCGGTCTGGTGTTCCTCGGCCAGTCCTCCGACCAGGTCAACGCGCTCGTGCGCGGGGCGGTGACCCAGGCCGGCGGCGAGGTGGCGAGCGTGCTCGCGGTCCGCGAGCCGCTGGAACTCGCCTCGATCGGCCATGAAGCCTCAGGCACCCATTACGCGCAGCTCGAAGGTTCGGTGGCTCTCGTCCAGCGCTTCGGCGAGATCGTCGGCCGGGAGCTCGTCGGCGGCGGGCCGCTCGTCGGTCACGACCTGCTCAGCCGCGTGAGCCACAGCCTGCTGAGCGCATTCGACGGCCAGCTCACGCGCCAGGAGGGGATCGTCGTGATGCGCGCCGAGCCGAGCGGCATGACACCCGCCCAGAGCGAAGCGGCGGCGGCGTTCGAGACTGGCATGCTCCAGGGCGTCGCGGCCGCGGGCGTGCCGGCCGTAGGGGTCGAGCTGACCGGCACCGAACCGTCGCAGATCACGTGGTACAAGGGCAAGGACATCGCGAGCGTGGACAACCTGGACGAAACGACGGGGCAGGCCTCGCTCGACTACGCGCTCGCCGGATCGCGCGGCGCCTACGGGGTGAAGGGGACCGCGGAATCGCTCGTGCCGACGCTCACCGCCGGATCACAGGCTCCCTGAGCGTGTCCGCCCGCGACGCTAGCTTGCGGGCATGCATGCCCTTCCGTCAGCGATAGCGCTCCTGACGGCGGGGGCCCTCTCACCGGCGCTGATCAGGGCCCTCGCCGGCGGCGGGCACACACGCAGGAACTATCGCGGCCGGGAGATGCCGGTTCCCCTCGGGATCCTGGTCCCCGCGGCCGCGCTGCTGACGCTCGTCCCGGTCATGCTCATACAACGTCTTGCGGATGTCCAGCTGCTCTACGGCGCCAGCGGCATCGTCGCGCTCTATGCGCTCGGAGTGCTCGTGCTCGGGCTCATCGACGACATGGTGGGGGGCGGCGGGCATGCACCGCGCGGGATACGCGCCCACGCCTCAGCGCTGCTCGGCGGACAGATGTCGACGGGAGCGCTGAAGGCCGCGGGCTCGCTGGGTCTCGCGCTGTTCGCACTGGGCTTCCTGCACCTGTCGAATGGGCGCTGGCTGCTCGCCGCCGCCGTTCTGGTGCTCGCCACGAACGCGTTCAACCTCCTCGACCTGCGCCCCGGCCGCGCGGTGAAGGTGTTCGTGGTGCTCGGCGCGGCGCTGAGCGCGGCGACAGCGGACCTGCGCACCCTGTGGCTGCTCGGCCTGTTCGCCGCCCCAGCCGTCGTCGCGGGCGGCTATGACCTGCGCGAGCGCGGGATGCTCGGCGACACCGGATCGAACCTCCTCGGGGCCCTCGCCGGCCTCTGGCTCGTCTTCACATTGTCCGGGACAGGGCAGGCGATAGCCCTGGCGGCACTCCTAATTATCACGGTATATGGAGAGTTCTTCTCAATTTCCGAGCTCGTCGAACGGACTCCGGGGCTCCGGGAACTAGACTCTTGGGGCAGGCCCTCATGACCTCGCATCCCGACCGCCACGCACAGGCCCCGACAAAGACCCGTTTCATATTCGTGACGGGCGGCGTGGTGTCCTCGCTCGGGAAGGGCATCGCCGCAGCATCGATCGGGCGCCTGCTCGTCTCCCGTGGCCTCACCGTCGGACTGCAGAAGTTCGACCCGTACATCAACGTCGACCCCGGCACGATGTCGCCCTACCAGCACGGCGAGGTGTTCGTCACCGAGGACGGTGCCGAGACGGACCTGGACCTCGGCCACTACGAGCGCTTCACCGACGCGAACACCAGCCGCGCCTCGAACGTCACCGCAGGCGGGATCTACGACACCGTCATCCGCCGCGAGCGCCGCGGCGACTATCTCGGCGGCACCGTGCAGGTCGTCCCCCACATCACCGACGAGATCAAGCAGCGGATCTCGCTGATAGCCGAGTCCAGCGACGTCGACTTCGTCATCACCGAGATCGGTGGCACCGTCGGCGACATCGAGTCGCTGCCGTTCCTGGAGGCGATCCGCCAGTTCCCGGTCGACGTGGGACGGCGCCGGTGCATGTTCATCCATCTGACGCTGGTGCCGTACATCGGGCACGCGGGCGAGCTGAAGACCAAGCCCACCCAGCATTCGGTCAACGAGCTGCGGCGGATCGGTATCGCGCCGGACATGCTCATGTGCCGTTCGGAGAGCTCGCTCTCACACGAGATACGCAAGAAGATCGCCCTGTTCGCGAGCCTGCCGGTCGAGGCGATCGTGTCGGCGTGCGACGTCGACAACATCTACAAGGTCCCGCTGACATTCCGCGACCAGGCCGTCGACGAGTTCATCCTGGACCACTTCGGCACGGAGGCCGAGCCGCCGGACCTCGTCCGCTGGACCGAGCCGATCGAACGCTCGGCGCGAGCGAAACGCACGATCCGCATCGCGCTGGTCGGCAAGTACGTCAAGCTCGAGGACGCCTACCTGTCGGTTGCCGAATCGCTCAGGCATGCAGCCTCGATGCAGGACAGCACCGTCCAGATCGACTGGATCGACTCCGAGAGCCTCGAGTCCTCCGGCGGCGAGCACACCGACACCGGCGACGGAGGCGAGGGACTCATCCAGGAGGACCGCCCGGCGCGCATGGGAGACCCGTTCGAGGCGCTCGCCCGAGCCGACGGCATCCTGATCCCTGGAGGCTTCGGCGGTCGCGGCATCGAGGGAAAGATCGCCGCCGCAGGTTTCGCGCGGGTGAAGGGGATCCCATATCTCGGCATCTGCCTCGGGATGCAGGTGGCGGTCGCCGAGTTCGCGCGCACCGTCGCCGGCATGGAGGGCGCCAACTCGACGGAGTTCGACATCGAGACGCCCTACCCGGTGATCGACCTGCTGCCCGAGCAGAAGGAGGTCGCGGACCTCGGCGGCACCATGCGGCTCGGTGCGGACCCGATCAAGCTCCACGACGGCACGAGGGCGCGCGAGATGTACGGCGAGGCCGTCATCTACGAGCGCCATCGCCACCGCTACGAGGTGAACAACCTGCTCCGCAAGCGCCTGCAGAGCGCCGGGCTCGTTGTGTCGGGCACCTCCCCCGACGAGCGGCTGGTCGAGCTCATCGAGCTCGAGGAGCACCCGTTCTTCGTCGCTTCGCAGTTCCACCCGGAGTTCAAGTCGCGTCCCGAGCGGCCCGCGCCGCTGTTCAGGGGGTTCATCACCGCGGCGCTCGAGCGCGCCGAGCAGCGCGAGGGCGGGTCTGGCCCGGGCGAGGAGGGCGATGCAGGCCCACAGGAGGACGACATGCGCGTCAAGGACACGCGTGAGTCCTCCGGTGCCGCGCCCGGCGCCGGCGCCGGGCGCCCCTGACGAGCAACGAGCCGTGACCCGCGCCGGTGACATGGAGCGCCGCTGGCTGGGCGGCGCGTTCGCAGAGCTATGCCGCATCGAGAGCCCGTCCGGTCACGAGCGGGCCTGCGCGCAGATGGTCGTGCGCGAGCTCCAGGCGGTGGGGCTGGACGTCCACGAGGACGACGCCGGTCCGGCGGCCGGCTCGGACTGCGGCAACCTCCTCGCGCGCATCCCCGGCGGCGACGGCGCAGCGTGCAAGGTGCTGCTGTGCGCCCACCTGGACACCGTTCCCCTGCAGGCACCCGTGGAGCCGGTGCTGCTCGACGGCGGATGGGAGAACGCCAACGACGGGATCCTCGGCGCTGACAACAAGGCGGCGGTCGCGGTGCTGCTCGCGCTCGCCCGGCATCTTCGCGGAGGCCCCCCGCCGGTCGAGGTCGAGCTGCTGTTCACCGTCGGCGAGGAGGTGGCGCTAGCGGGTGCGCGCGCCATGGACATGTCGAGCCTGCGCAGCGACTTCGGCTACGTCTTCGACCACGCCTCGCCGATCGGCGAGGTCGTGATGGCATCCCCGACGCACTTCCGGATCGAGGCGTCCTTCCGCGGCGCCGCCGCCCACGCCGGGATCCGCCCGCAGGACGGTCGCAGTGCCATCCTCGCTGCTGCGCGTGCGGTCGCCTCGCTGCCACAGGGGCGTCTGGACGAGGAGACGACGGTGAATGTCGGCACCATCACGGGCGGCACCGCGATGAACGTCGTCCCGGAACACTGCACCGTTCTCGCGGAGGTCAGGTCGATCGACGATGCTCGCGCGCAGACGCTGACCGCCGAGATCGTCGACGCCGTCAACGACGCCGCGAACCTCCCGGACTGCGACTGCGACGTCGACGTCAGCGTCCAGCGCACGTTCTCCGGCTATCGCCTCTCGGACGCGGACCCACCCGTGAGGGTCGCCAATGCCGCGCTGGAGGTGTGTGGGCATCAGCCGACGGGGATCTCCAGCGGCGGGGGATCGGACGCGAACGCGCTCATCGTCGGCGGTCTGCCCACCGTGAACCTCGCCAACGGGACCGAGCGCAACCATGAGCCGACCGAGCGCGTGAGCGACGCTGCTCTGGGCGAGATGCTCGATGTGGCGCTGGCCCTGCTGCAGTGCGCGGGGGACCTCGAGCCCGCGGCCGTGTAGCTTCCGCGGCGATGCTGAAGCTCAGACAAGCCACCGTCGTGCAGGCGGAGCCCTGGAGTGGGGGCGCACAGGCGCCCGAGCAGCACCTGATGGTCCGTCTCGCCGACGGGGGAGAGCCGCGTCCAGCGGTCGTGGACGTCGGCCTGCTCGGCTGCGCGGAGGGGGGCGACGAGGTGATCGTTAACGTGCAGGCGCTCGACCTCGGTCTCGGCTCGGGAGGCTTTGACGTCGTGCATGTGAACCTCACGCGCGGGCTCAGCGCGGATCCCTCGGGCGGCGCGTCGGTGATGAAGCTCAACTACACCAGCCTGCAGCACGCCGTCACACCCGTCGAGGACGGGCAACTCAGCCTGCCGCTCGAGCGCCCCGCCGCAGTGCTCGCGCTGCACGGCCAGCTTGCGGCTCTCGCATGGGCGTTCGCGCAGGCGGAGCCGGGGGCAAAGCTCGGATATGTGCAGACCGAGGGAGGCGCCCTCGCCGGCGGGCACTCCCGGACCGTGCGCGCCCTGCGCGAGCGCGGGCTCCTGGCCGGGCATGTGACGGCGGGCCCAGCCTTCGGCGGCGAGGCGGAGGCGATCACGACCGCGGGCGCACTGCACCACGGATTTCGAAAGCTCGGCTGGGATGCTGCGGTATGCGGGCCGGGACCCGGCATCATCGGCTCGGGCTCCGCGCTCGGGCACGGCGGGATGGCGGCGCTCGACTCCGCGCACGTCGCGCTCGCGCTCGGCTGCCCCACGCTGCTGGTCGCGCGGATGTCATCGGGGGACCAGCGCGAGCGCCACCGCGGCTTCTCACACCACACGCTCACCGTCCTGGACATGCTCCTTGAGCCCGTGACCGTCGCTCTGCCCGCAGGCATGCGCTCACCCGTCGGGGCGGATCTGCGCACAGGGCTCGGGGCCGTGTTCGGCGGTTCGATGCCGAGCCGGCCCGCCCTGGCCCTGGAGGTGGAGCGCCCCGCCCGCATCACGCGCCATGACTGGCGCAGGGCACCGGTCGACCTTCCCGCCTTCGCGGAGAGCGGCCTGCCGGCCGACAGCATGGGGCGGGGCCTGGCTCAGGACCCCGTGTTCTTCGCCGCGTCGCTCGCAGCCGGGGCCGTCCTCGCCCAGCTCGGGCAGGAGCAGATGGCGGGCGAGCGCGCCGGAGAGGCGCGATGAGCGCGCCGGACCCGGCGCAGGCAGCCGCCCGCGTGTTCACCGCTCTCGGAGGCGAGACGGTCTACGAGGGCGCCATCGTGGACGTCCGCATCGAGCGCTTCCGGTATCCCGACGGAGCGCAGGTGAGCCGCGAGATCGTGCGCCACCGCGGCGCCGTAGCGATGGTCGTGCATGACCAGGACACGGTGTGGCTCGTGCGCCAGCCACGCGAGGCGGTCGGGGAGAGCGATCTCCTTGAGATACCCGCGGGCCGTCTTGACGTCGACGGTGAGGAGCCGCTGCAGGCCGCGCAGCGCGAGCTCGCCGAGGAGCTCGGGCTCGGAGCACGCCGGTGGGAGCCGATCCTCACCTACTACACGGGTGCGGGCTTCACCGACGAGCGCGTGCACCTGTTCCTGGCCTCGGACCTCTACGAGTCCCACGCCGACAGCGGCGAGGACGAGCGCATCGAAATCGTGCGCTGGCCGCTCGACGAGCTCACACGCGCGATCGCCTCGTGCACCGACGCAAAGACGCTGATCGGCCTGATGTGGCTCCACATGCGCCTGAACGGCGAGTTGCAGGGTCAAGGACACGGGGGCGGTGGCGCGAAGCTGGAGCGATGACGAGCGTCCAGAGCCCGGCGGTTGCCGGGCCGCCCGCGATGGAGCCGCTGATCCTCGACTTCCTCGCGTACCTCGAGCTCGAGCGGGGCCTGTCGCGCAACACGCTCCAGGCGTACCGCTCAGATCTCCTGCAGCTCGGCGAGTTCCTGGACGCGCAGGGCGTGTCGGTGATGGACGCCGGTCACGGCGAGCTCGCGGGCTTCCTCGCCGAGCTGGCGAGAGGAACGGCGGAGCGGCCGCCCGTCGCAGCGAGCACCCTGGCGCGCAAGCTGGCGTGCCTGCGCTCGTTCTACCGGCACCTGCGGCGCGAGGGAATGATCGAGCACGACCCGACCGCCGACCTGCGCGGACCACGCGGGCCGGCGCGGCTGCCGAAGGTCCTCTCGCGGGACGAGGTCGCCCGCCTGCTCTCCCAGCCCAGCGGTGCAGGGCCCCTCGTCCTGAGGGATCGCGCGCTTCTGGAGCTGATGTACGCGTGCGGCCTGCGTGCCTCGGAGGCCACGTCGCTGACGCTGGGCGACGTCGACCTTCAGGAGGGGCTCCTGTGCGCACGAGGCAAGGGCTCGAAGGAGCGCCTCGTGCCGATCGGCAGGCAGGCGCTGAGCGCCGTGCGCGCATACTGCTCGGGCGCGCGACCGCTGCTCATCGGGGCGAACGTCCAGCCGAGGCTGTTCGTGAACCACCGCGGCGGCGAGCTGACCAGGCAGGGGCTATACAAGATCGTCCAGGGGCACGCCCGCACGGCCGGGCTGTCGGAGCGGATGAGTCCTCACACGCTCCGCCACACGTTCGCCACGCACCTTCTGGCCGGCGGATGCGATCTGCGATCCTTGCAGGAGATGCTCGGCCACGCCGATCTTTCGACGACGCAGGTCTACACCCACCTTTCGGCGGACCGCCTGAAGGACGCCTACTTCGGGGCCCACCCGCGGGCGACGAGTTGACCGGCCACACGGTCCTCCACGCGCGGTTGAATACCGGTTGATGAACATCCCGGCGGGACGCAGGGCGATAGTGCTGGTGATAGACGCCTGCGGAGCGGGCGCACTGCCGGACGCCGCCCTCTACGGCGATGAGGGATCGAACACGCTCGCCCATCTCGCCGAGGCCGTTGGAGGGCTGAGGCTGCCCGTGATGCAGCGGCTCGGCCTCGGCTCGATCACGCCGCTGGAGGGCGTCCCGCCCGCGAGCGACCCCGCCGTGCACGGCCGGCTGGCCCCGCTCGGGCCGGGCAAGGACTCCGTGACCGGTCACTGGGAGCTGATGGGCGTGGTCGTCGGCACCGCACCCCCGACATACCCGCACGGGTTCCCCGCGTCGCTCATCGCCCGGCTGGAAGACGCGACGGGGCACGAGCTGATCTGCAACCGGCCTGACAATGGCATCACGGCCATCGAGGACTTCGGCGAGGAGCACCTGCGCACAGGCGCACTGATCATCTACACCTCGCAGGACTCCGTGCTGCAGCTCGCAGCCCACGAGGAGCGCGTCCCCGTGGCCGACCTCTACGGCGCGTGCGAGGCGGCCAGGGCGGTGATGCACGGCCCGGACGCGGTCGGGCGTGTGATCGCGCGCCCGTTCACGGGAGGCCCCGGCGCCTTCGTGCGCTCCCAGGGCAGGCGCGACTACGCGCTGACACCGCCCTCACACAGCTACCTGCAGGAGCTCGCGCGCACGGGGGTGCCCGTGCACGCCGTCGGCAAGATCAACGACCTGTTCGCCGGCGTCGGCATCAGCGCCGCCCACGCCGGCGCCACGAACGAGCAGGCGCTCGCGAGCGTCGACGAGCTGATGGAGCGCATGGACAACGGCATGCTGTTCGTTAACCTGATCGAGACCGATCAGGTGTTCGGGCACCGCAAGGACGTCGACGGGTTCCACGGCGCGCTGCAGGAGATCGACGCTCATCTCGGGAAGCTGCTGTCCCATCTGCGCGCCGAGGACCTGCTGATCGTCACCGCCGACCACGGAGTCGACCCGGCCCACCCGGGCACCGACCACACACGGGAGTATGCGCCGCTGCTTGCGATCACCGGCGAGATGCAGATGCGCAGCGCCGCAGGAGGGGTGAGAGGAGGCGGGCGCCACGACGGGCCGCTCGCCGACGTCGGCGCCAGCGTGCTGTGGCACCTGAGGGGCCAGACGGCCGAGCTCCCGGGCAGCCCCTTCGTGGGGTGAGCCGCGATGCCCGAGCTGCCCGAGGTCGAGACGATCAGGTCCCAGCTCGCGCCGCTGGTGCAGGGCAGGCGCCTTCAGCGCGTGGAGATACTCGACCCGCGCTGGTCAAGGCCGCTCCCGCCGGACGAGCTCGCGGACGTCCTGCAGGGCCGCACCGTCAAGCGCCTGGGAAGGCGCGGAAAGTACCTGCTGTGGGAGCTCTCGGGGGACATGTGGCTCGCCCAGCACCTGCGGATGAGCGGAACGGTCCTTGTCGACCCCGCTCCCGAGCCGGCGCACACACGGGTTCGTATCGACCTCGGCCGAACCCGCACGATGCCCGCCGGGAGACTGGTGATCGTCGACCCCAGACGCTTCGGGACCGGCGAGCTGCTCGCAGGTACAGAGCGGATGGAGGAGTTCTTCGAGCAGAGACTGGGCCTTGAGCCCTTCGACGGGCGCTTCACCCCTGAGCATCTGCGTGCTCTGGCCAGGGGCCGGCGCGCACCGATCAAGGCGCTGCTGCTCGATCAGAGGAAGATCGCCGGGGTCGGCAACATCTATGCCGACGAGGCGCTGTTCATGGCCGGCGTGCATCCGCGGCGCGAGGCGGGCACGCTGACATTGGCGCAGCTCACACGGCTGCGGCAGGGGATCATCGACGCACTGAACGCCGGGATAGCCGCAAAAGGCGCGACGATCGACGACTTCCGCCACGTGGACGGCGTCTACGGCTCGTTCCAGGACCAGTTCCTCGTGCACCGCCGGGAGGGCGAGCCCTGCCCGAGGTGCGGCAGGACGATCGTGAAGATGGTGGTCGCAGGCAGGGGCACGTACGTGTGCGAGCACTGCCAGCCCCGCCCGCGGCGCCGACCCTCCGGCACCGGCTGACGCCGGATCAGGCTGCGAGGATCTCGTCCAGCCGGCCGCTGTCGGCAGCCGCCTGGACCTCGGTGTAGCCACCGAGCAGCTTGCCGTCGATGATCACCTGCGGAAAGCTCATCATCCCGGTCATCCGCGCCAGTTCGGCACGACCCTCCGGATCCCGTGAGAGGTTGATCTCCTGGTACTCGAGGCCGCGCGATTTGAGCACGCCCTTCGCGCGGGCGCAGAACGAGCACGGCTCTGTCGTGTAGACGATTATCTCAGCCATTACTTCATAAAATATAGCAACCGTCCCGACGATCTCTCCGCACCGCCGGAGGCCTCCGGGGAGGGCCGTAGACTCGGACGGGAGATGCCCGGCCCGGTCAAGACAGAGGCGGTTGTCCTCAGGTCGATGCGCTACGGCGAGGCCGACCGCATCCTGCACATCTACACCCCCGCGCGGGGACGGGTCGGGGCCATCGCGAAGGGCGTCAGGCGTGCGCGCAGCCGCTTCGGGGGACGCCTGGAGCCGTTCTTCAGGCTCAGCATCGAGCTGCACGAGGGACGGGGCGAGCTGCTGACGGTCACCGGCGCGCAGACCATCGACGCCCATCCGCGCCTTCGCGGCGACGCCCGCTCGCTCGACGCGGCCGCGCGCGCATGCGACGCCGTCGGGCGCCTGTTCGAGACATCCGAGCCCCATCCCGGCGTCTACAACCTGCTCTGCAGGCAGCTCGCGATACTCGATTCGCAGGCGGGCACGCCCGGCGACCCGCAGGCCGGCCGCGCCGGCGCCCTGGCCTTCCGCCTGAAGCTGCTGCTCGCGGCTGGCCTCGCGCCGCAGCTAGGGGCCTGCGCCAACTGCGGCGAGCACGAGCATCTCGTGGGGTTCTCCGGCGCCGCCGGCGGCGTCGTCTGCGCCGCATGCGAGGCCGGGTCCTTCCCGCTCGGCGAGGGCGCCCACACGTTCATGTCGGACGCGCTCGGGCGCTCGCTCAGCGAGGTCCCGCAGGCCGACGGTCCCGCGCTCTCGCAGGTCGAGCGCGCGGTGGCGGCAACGCTCGAGCACCATGCGCATATTCGCCTGATGCCCGCCGCCGCCACCTCCCGCTGAGGTGCCGCAGGAGCGTCCGCCGGCCACGCGCGCCCCTGTATCGTGATGGGCATGGACGAGGACCGCCCGATCGCGTACACGGTGCTCGGGGGCGGGGTCCCGGTGCTCGGCAGCGACGGCGAGCGCGTGGGAACGGTGCACCACGTCGTGGCCGCGCCCGAGAAGGACATCTTCCACGGCATCGTCGTCGCAACCGGAGGGTTCGGCCGGCGTTTCGTGGAGGCCGCGGACGTGGCGAGCATCCACGAAGGGGGAGTGGACCTGAGCATCACCGCCCGCACCGCGTTCGGGCTGCCCGAGCCCACCGGCGGAGCCCCCGTCTTCAAAGGAGACCCCGCTTCGATCAGCACGTGGAGCCACTGGGTCCACCGCCTGACGGGCGGCAACGACTGGAAGCGCCGCAGCTGAGCCGCTCCGTCCGCGCCGCGCTGTCAGAATCGTGACGGTGAGCAACGCCGGACCAGAGGACATCGTCGCAGCGGGTTTCGCCGAGCGGATACGGCTCGACGAGGAGGTGCTCCTCTCGCCGCTCGCCGCGCGCTCATACCCGGCGGTGCGCGCGCGCCCCGAGCCGGACTGCGCGCTTCGCACGCCCTTCCAGCGCGACCGCGACAGGATCGTCCACAGCAAGTCCTTCCGCCGGCTGACCCACAAGACGCAGGTCTTCGTCGCTCCGAGGGGCGACCACTACCGCACCCGCCTGACCCACACACTCGAGGTGACCAGCATCTCGCGCACCGTCGCACGTGCGCTGCGCCTGAACGAGGACCTCACCGAGGCGATCGGCCTCGGCCACGACCTCGGCCACGCCCCATTCGGGCACATCGGCGAGGAGGTGCTCGACCGCTGCCTGAAAGAGCGCTTCGGGAGGGAGTTCCGTCACTACGAGCATTCGCTTCGCATCGTCGAGCACCTCGAGCGCGACGGCGCGGGCCTGAACCTCACCGAGCAGGTCCGCGACGGAATTGCCCGGCATTCCAGCCGGGCGCCGATGCCGACCACGCTCGAGGGCCGGATCGTCCGCGTGATCGATCGCGTGGCGTACATCAACCACGACATCGACGACGCGGTGCGCGCCGGGCTCCTGAGCGAGCAGGATCTCCCGGCCGAGCCGATCGCGGTGCTCGGGTCCAGCGGCTCGGCCCGGATAGACGCCCTCGTCCACGACATGGTCGAGCACTCCGCCCGCGCCGGGGACATCGTGCAGGGGCCGACGGCCGGGCCCGCGATGAGCGAGCTGCGGGACTTCATGTTCGAGCGGGTCTACCTCGGCCCGGCTGTGCGAGCCGAGCACGCCAAGATCTCGGCCGTCATGAGCCGTCTCTTCGACCACTACATAGAGCATCCGCAGGCGCTGCCGCCCGCGGACGTGAGCGAGGAACACGCCGGCGAGGCACAGCTCGCACAGCGCGTCACCGACTACCTCGCGGGGATGACAGACCGGTACTGCATCCGCGAGTACACCGAGCTGCAGGTGCCCCAGGCGTTCGCCCGCTAGCGTTGGCGCCGTGGCGCTCTACACGAAGGATTCCAGGGATCGCGTCCGCGACGCGGTCGACTTCATCGAGCTCGTCTCGGCGCGCACCGACCTGCGACGGGCCGGTCCCTCGCGCTACGAGGGGCTTTGCCCCTTCCACGAGGAGCGCACCCCCTCCTTCGGCATAGACCCCGTCCAGAAGGTCTACCACTGCTTCGGATGCCAGGCCTCGGGCGACGTGTTCACATTCGTGCAGGAGACCGAGGGCGTCGACTTCAAGGGGGCGCTAGAGCTGCTCGCCGAGCGCTACAACGTCGAGCTGAAGAGGGAGGAGGAGGACCCCCGCGAGGCCGAGCGCCGCAGGCGCCGGGACCGCCTGCTCGAACTGCTCGGCCGCACCACCGCCTACTACGAGCGCTGCCTGTGGGAGTCGCAGGAGGCCGCCCACGCCCGCGAGTACCTGCAGGGCCGGGGGCTCTCGCAGGAGATACTGCGGGAGTTCCGCGTCGGCTACGCCCCGAGCGCGTGGGATCGCGTCCTGCTCGCCTCGCGCAGGGGAGGGTTCAGCGAGAAGGAGCTCTACGACACGGGCCTCGCCCAGCGCTCCAAGCAGAACGGCCGCCCCTACGACCGTTTCCGCTCGCGCATCATGTTCCCGCTGGCCGACGCGCGCGGCAGGGTCCTCGGCTTCGGCGCGCGCGCGATGCGCGAGGACCAGCGGCCCAAGTACCTGAACACCTCCGACAACGACCTCTACCACAAGGGCCTGCACCTCTACGGGGCCGACCTCGCGCGGGCGCACGCGACGCGTGCGGGCGAGGTGATCCTGTGCGAGGGATACACCGACACGATCGCACTGCACCAGGCGGGCATGCGCAACGCGGTGGGCCTGATGGGGACCGCCCTGACCGCCGAGCAGGTCAACGAGCTCGCACGCATGGCGCAGACCGTGCTTTTGGCGCTCGACGCCGACAGCGCAGGGCAGGAGGCGATGTTGAGGGCATCGAGCCTCGCAGCCAAGCGCAAACTCGAGCTGCGGGTGGTCTCGCTCCCCGCCGGCACCGACCCCGCCGAGCTCATCCAGCGCGACGGCGCGCAGGCGATGGCTCAGGCCGTCGCGAAATCCGTCCCGTTCGTGCGCTTCCGGGTGGAGCGCGTGCTGGCAGCCGGCGACGATTCGAGCCCCGAGGGACGCGACAGGACCTGGGAGCAGCTGCGCCCCGTCTTCGCCACGCTCCCGCCGAGCGCGATGCGCCTTGAGCTCACGAAGCTGGTGTCGGGCCGCCTGGCGCTGCCTGAGAGCGTCACCGAGCGCGAGCTCGCGCGCGCGCCGTCAAGGCCGCCGTCCGGGAACCCGCCGCAGGGGAACGGCAACGGTGCCAGGCGGGGCGCATTCTCACGGCGCGAGGAGACAGAGCGCGCCTTCCTCGCACTCTGCATGGCGTGCCCCGACGAGGGCGCAGCGGCGCTCGCGGCGCTCGACCTGCAGGAGCACTTCTCGAGCGGCCTGCTGCGCCGGGCCGCCAGCCACCTGCGCCACGGAGACCTGCGAGACCCGCTGGCGATCGCACCCGGCGAGGAGCACGGCCCGGACGACGATCCGGAGCTCAAGTCGCTGCTGGCGGAGCTGATCGTGGAGGCCGGCGGCGAGCAGGCGAGGCCCACAATGCTCGAGCTCCAGCGCCTGCAGCTGGAGCTCGCGCGCATCGACCGAGGCATCGCCCAGGCAAGGGGCACACAGGGCAGCGACGTCAACGCGCTCGCCGAGCGGCGCAAGCAGGTCAAAGAGGAGTTCGACCTCGCCTACTCGCGCGCTCTCGAGGAGACGGGCAGCTAGTAAAGTAGCCGTGCCTGACGTTCTGGGGTAGCTCAATCGGCAGAGCATTCGGCTGTTAACCGAAGGGTTGTGGGTTCGAGTCCCACCCCCAGAGCTGTATGCACGAGAGGGCGCGGGAACCTTTACGGCTTCCCGCGCCCGACCGCCTGCCCGCAGCCTGAAGCTGCGTGAAAATGAGGCTCTCTTGCCCGCCGGGCTCGTCCTCCACGAAGGTGACCCGGATGTCTGCCGACGAGCCCACTTAGGCACTGCCGCCAGCCACAACGCTCTCGTTGTCAGCCGAGCGGCCGCCGCGGCCGCCAATTGCCACCGTCGCGGGACTGAAGCACTATGCAGGCCGCCGCGATCCTCCGGTGCGCGCGGCGGTCACTGTGCCCACCACTTCAGTTCATCGCGGATTAGCGGACCGGTCGGCCAGCATCTCGATCAGCTCGCTCGCACTGCGGCCCGGGTCGTGAGCTTGCATCCAAGCCTCGAAATCACGCGCCCGGCTTCGGATCTCCGGTTCTGCGAGGGCGCGCTCGACCGCAAGTCGCAGCGGGTGCGGCGCTAGGAAGCGGCGTGGCAGGCGCACGCCGGCGCCGGACCAGTCAAGCCGCGCCGCGTTCTCGTTCATGTCGCCAACCGCAGGGCATGCGACGATCGCGCAGCCGCTTGCGAGAGCACGGACGAGCGTGCCGTGACCCGCGTGGCACACCACCACATCACAGAGCGGCATCGTGCGCGAGTAAGAGACCCAGTCGACGACGCGTGCGTTCTCGGGAACGGGCAGGGGAGAGGGGGGCAGTCGTCGGTTCCACGTCGCGAGCACCCTCACGTCGGCACCCGCCAGGCCGCGCAGTGCCGCAGCCAGCATCCGGTGCTCGGGGTCCTGCGCCGTGGAAGGGGCGACGAGCACGAGCGGCTCCTCGCCTTGTGGCAGCTCGACGTCACCGAACGCCGGCTCCCACATCAGCGGCCCGACGACGTGGACGTTATCCGGCCACGTACGCGGGTACTCCAGCTGCGGGAACGTCGCCACGAGCGCCAGTTCACGGCTGATGCCGCCGTGCACGCCGTCGACCGCCGGGAGCCCGACGCGTGCACGGCTCGCGTTCAGCTGCACACGCCCGAGCTCCAGGCCCCGCTCCACTGGGCGCTGCGCACGACGCCAGAACGCTCGGCCGAGGGCGCTGCGAGGCAGCCGTGCACCGAGGGAGTAGATCGGGAAATGCGTCTCGCCGTGGGGGTAGACGTGGGGGATCAGCGTCGCACGAGCGCAACCCTCCAGCTCGGCGGCCAGTGCCGGAGCGAGTGTCAGGATGTCCGAGACGACGACGTCGGGCCGCAGCTCGCGTACCAGCGGCACGGTGTCGACCGTCGCCTGCTCGGCGGCCTGGTAGAAGTTCAGCGGCTCGGGGCCATTCGGGAACACCTGGTACTCCGGTGCGGGCGCGAATGCGAGACCCTGCGCCTCCACATCGGCCTGCCAGCGCCGCCACGTCTGAAGTGTCACCTCGTGGCCGCGGTCGGCCAGCGCCCTGCCCAGCGCGATCATGGGAAACGCGTGGCCGGGGTCACCGAAGGCGCCGAGCAGCAGCCTGCGCCGGGTCACCACAGCCTTACCGGGCCCCGCCGCTCAGGCGGCGAGCTCGGCGACCAGGCGCAGCTGCGTGAGGCGGTCCTCGGCCGTGAACGCCCACGGGGTCACGCCGAGGGTCCCGACGCCCGCGTCGCGGTAGACCGCGAGCCGCTCGCGCACGACATCCGGCGGCCCGCAGATCGACACCATGTCGATGAAGCTGTCGGGGATCGCGGCCATCGCCTCCTCGCGCTTGCCGTCGAGGTAGAGGTCCTGGATCTCCTTCGCTGCATCCGCGTAGCCGTAGCGCTGCGCCAGATGGTTGTAGAAGTTCTTATCGCGCGAGCCCATCCCGCCGACATACAGTGCGATGAACGGCCTCATCGCGTCGCGCGCCGCCGTGAGATCGTCGGTCACGTACACGTTGACTGCTGGAGCGATGTCGAAACCGTCGAGGCTGCGGCCGGCACGGGCGGCGCCCTCCTGCAGCAGCGGGCGGAGCTCCGCCACGTGCTCGGGCGAGAACAACGCGGGGATCCAGCCGTCAGCTATCTCGCCCGCGAGGGCGGTGTTCTTCGGACCGATCGCCGCGAGGTAGATCGGGATCTTGTCCTGGACGGGGGAGATGGTGAGCTTCAGTGCCTTGCCGGGGCCGTCCGGGAGCGGCAGCTCGAGCGTCTCGCCGTGGAACTCGACGCGTTCGCGGGCCAGCGCCATCCGGATCACCGCCACGTACTCGCGGGTGCGCTGCAGCTGCTTTGCGAACCGCTGCCCATGCCAGCCCTCGGCGACCTGCGGCCCCGAGGAGCCGATCCCCAGCACCATTCTGCCGTCGGACAGCTGGTCGATCGTGGCGGCGGTCATCGCGGTCATCGCCGCTGAACGACCCGGCATCTGGAAGATCCCGGAGCCGAGCCTGATCTTGGAGGTCTGTCCCGCCAGCCACGCGAGCACCGTCGCCGCATCGGAGCCGTACGCCTCCGCGGCCCACACGGAGTCGTAGCCGAGCTTCTCTGCCTCCTGCACGATGTGAAGCTGGTCCTGTGAGCTGAGGCCGAGGCCCCAGTAGCCGATGTGGACGCCGAGCTTCATGTGCAAGTTTCCTTTCAGCAGAAGGGGATTCGTTGCCTGCGCAGAGGGCTTGACCTACTGTGCTTCGGGCACCGGGCCACACGCGCACGGCGTGCGGCGGTGCACAGACTATGCGAAACAGCCGGCGCCACCGCACGAGGAACCTCGACAGTCTGCGCCTCACGGTCGAATGTCTCCCCGTCACAACGAGGGAGGCGATGCTCGAGGCCGTGACGTCCGGTGAGCGGATAATCGTCGGCGCGTATGTGGACGGTCGCGGAGGCGCATGCCCGATGCTCGCCGCGCACCGCAGGGGCGGGCGCACCGACTTCCTCGCGTTCGCCAAGTCGTGGGACCGTTTCACCGCAGCCAAAGGCAGGCCTCGGGTGGCGAGCTCACGCGAGCTTTCGATCCTCGCCTCACTGCTCGAGTCGAGCCTCGGCTCGGGAGACGGTCTCGATCTCGCCCGGGCGATCGCAGAGCACCACCAGCTCTCGAGCCGCAGCTCCGCCATTCGTGCAGAGACACTCAGGGGGATCCTCGCGCTCGCCGACCCGCGAGGCGACGTGCTCGCGCGCAGGATCGCAGCGCCCGGCGCGGTCGGCGCCGGCAGCGCCGCCTAGCCGAGCGCCCGCCCGGCGGACGCATGGCGCGCCCGCTCGGGAGCGCCCGACCTACAGGGCGTCGCCAGGCCTCACGAACATGATCTCCGGCACAACGCACGCCGGCGACACGCGCAGCATGAAGCGGACGGACTCGGCGATGTCCTCGGCGCGGATCATCTCCTCGGCGGGAACATGCTCCTTGACGAAATCCGTCATCGGCGTGTCAACGAACGCCGGGCACAGCGCGATCGACTTGACGCCGTCGGCGCCGAGCTCCTTGTTCATCGCTTCGGTCCAGCCCACCACGGCATGCTTCGTGGCCGAGTAGACCGACAGCCATGCCTCCGCTCGCTTGCCGGAGATCGACGCGGTGTTGACCACGAGAGCGCTCTTGTGCTCAGCGCCGGCGGCACGCAGCAGGTCGACCGTTTCGCGGTAGAAGAGGACGATCGAACGGATGTTGATGCTGAGCTGCATGTCGAGCCGCTTCGTGTCGATCTCGGCCACGGCTGACCCGACGCCGACTCCGGCGTTGTTGACCAGCACATCCAGCTGGCCGTGGCGCTCACGGTGGGCGGCGACGACCTTCTGGACCTCGGCCTCCTCAGCCAGGTTCGCCGCGACGCCATGAACATCGAAGCCGTCGTCGAGCAGTCCCTGCACGGCCGCCTCGAGCTTCTCCGCACGGCGCGCGGCCATCGTGATCGAGAAGCCTTCCTCCCCGAGTACCCTTGCGATTGCGAGCCCGATCCCGCTCGACGCTCCCGTGACGATTGCTGCACGTTTTGCTGACATCCGCCGTCCCTCCGTTGATGGGCAAGGTGGGCGCCGGCGCCCCACGGCACCCGGCGCGCGTCGGCAGCATTCCATATATCGCTGGTAGCGTCTGCGCCACCGCGCGTGGACGGCTTCCGCGAGCGCGTCGGGCCCGTAGCTCAGTTGGTTAGAGCTGCCGACTCATAATCGGTAGGTCGCTGGTTCGAGTCCAGCCGGGCCCATCTAGCGCAGAAATGCGACGGGGAGCGACACGCCCCGTCAGTGCGGGACTTTCCGCTGTGGCGCTGGGGATTCGGTGCGACATGCGTAGACGCGGAAAGACCGGGGTTTTCCCGGGCTCGGAGCGAGCGTGGGAGGCAAATAGGAGGCAAGTCCTGGCCCGGTGGGAGGCAACTCCGCGAGGCAGGCGTGGAGCCGGGCCGCGGGAAGCTCCGCGGCTCGGTCGCCTCTGAGGCGCGCACTTCGACCGCTTCGCGGCTCGTGAGCCTGAACGGCTCCTCTAACAGCCGTTCTCGTTGCACTAGTGCAACACCAAGGGGCTGAGGTGCGGGTCACCGCGGGGATCGATCCGTGGTCGCCGAGCTGGTACGTGGGCAGGGACACGCCTGCGTACCGGGCGATGGTCGCGCTTGCGGAGGTGCCGGCGCCAGGGGGCGGCTGATGCCTAAGGACACGCTGCCGGACTACCGGGTGGGCATCTTCACCGACTCGGGGCTGGTCTACGCGGAGGGCCACCCTGCGAGCGACGGCCTGCTGCTGCCGCCCGCGGAGCTGCCAGCGGCGCTACAGCGGCTCAGGGAGAATCTGCTGAACCTCGGGGTGCCGCTACCGGAGGGCCGTTACCACGAGGGGGCCGTGCGTGTGGGTACCGAGGATCGCCCGGGCTTCGCTGGGGTCCGACGTCTGGACTCCACGGCCGATGTGGAGTTCGACGCGCAGCCGGAAGGGCTCGCGGCGCTCGCGGGCTTCGGCTACCTCGCGCTGCAAGTGCCCCGCTCACAGGCGGAGGTCCGGTACGCGAAGGACGGCAGCGGGGCGGTGGAGACGGTCTACATACGCGGCTACAACGGCCGTAACGTGCTTGGCCGGGCCTACGACAAAGGCCTGGAGGCATTCGGCCCCGGCAAGCGCGGCCGGAAGGTCCGCCTGGAGGATCAGCGGCGCTTCCACAAGGGCGACCGCATGGGCGCCGCCGAGCTGACCGCGCCCTACGTTCGTCACAAGTTCCGGCAGAGATTCCGCAAAATGTATGAAGCTACGAAGGGAGTCACGGTGGCTGGGCACGAGGTACCACAGCGCCAGATTGTCGAGCTGGGGAACCTCCCCGAGCTAGACGGCGGCATCACGCCGCGCACAGCCGAGCGGCTGCTGGGCTACGTGAGTGCGCGCCGCTACGGGCTGCGACAGGAGCGCACGGCCGTTTACCGGCGCAAGCGCGAGCTGCGCGAGCTGGGGCTGGTCGAGGCCGAGCTGGTAGGCGAGGACCAGGTGGAGGTCGAGCTGCACGACATTCTCGAGGCCGCGCTGGCGGCTCCTACCTGGGGTGCCGAGGGCTGAGGTCGCGCAGCGCGCGCCCGACTCCAAGCGCCGGCCGCGCGGGTCATGCGCGACCACTGAGGCGTCGGCGCGCGGACGGAGGGCGGCGGGCAGGAGCGCGGTAGCGCGCCGGCCGCCCGACACCGACCGCGCGACGGCGCCGCCGCCGGCCGCTCAGGGTTGCGCGCCGCCACGGCAGGGATCGTCGCAGTCCGCGCCGCTTCGGCGCTGGTCGGGAGCGACGGAATCCGCCCCGCAGGGGAGTGCTTCACCGAGCGACCCCACGGCGATCACGGCCCAGAGCGACCCGCGCACCCCTCAGTGCACTGTCCGAGCCCGCCAGCGGCGCTTCGCGGGAGAGCGGTGCCGACGAGAGGACTTGACCTCGTAGAGCAGCTGCGACTCAGGACGTTCGGGCGGACTAGGGAGGGTACGCGGCACCTCCATGCGTTAGGGAGGAGGAGTACCCCCAGAGCGACGTGCTTGCTTTTCGTTTAGGGCGGTTGTCACCGGACCTCGGCGTCCGAGGCCCACCGGGTCCACACGTAGGCCGTAGGCGGCGCCCTTACAAGGTTCGTTAGGGCGCCGCGCCGCCAGTCCTAGCGCGTATGCCTCAACCGCAGCCGGACACGTTTTCCTCGACTGTGAGGGTCATCGATGTCGAGTAGGATGGTTCGTGGTTAGGCCCCGGCGGGGTGTTGTATTCAGGCACCCAGCCGTATCCGGCGGGGTCCCGTGAGATGCATTGTCCGTCCGGCTTTTCGAACTTGAAGGCTCCGTTGATGTGGTTGCCTTCGTGGTCGTTGAGGATGTAGACCTTTGTCCCCTTGGGGATCGGGCGGCTGGACTTCGTCTTGACCTTGAGGGTGCCTGCGAGCGTCGCGCCGCCTTTGTCGACTATGCGCCCCGCCTGAATTTCCGTAGCGTGCTTTTTGTTCGCCGGCGTCACTTTGATTTCCAGTTCCACTGTGGCGCCGCTTTGCACTTCGTATTCCCCCCCGTCGACTTCGAGCAAACCGGTACCGATGCTGATCGTGCCGTTCCCGATTATCGGGAGGGTCGTGAGGGTGGCTCCGTTGGAGATCTTCACCGAGCCTTCGTTGATGAACCGGGCTTCGCCCTGGAACCAGAGTTTGTGTGACACGTAGATGGTCCCTTTCGCGGTGTTCGTGACGTTCGGACCGAGCGATTCGTTGGGGTGCTGGCCCGCGTTCACGGTGTATCCCGTTTTCATCGTGATCTTGCCGCTGTTGATGATGCTGCTCGCTGGTTCTGCTGACAGCCCGACCCCTCCTTCTTCGGCGAGTTCGAGCGTGCCGCGTTCGTTTCGGAACTGAAGGCCCCCCCAGAAGGCCAGTTCGTGACCGAGGGTGGTCGTCTGCCCCTTCGTCGTCGTGATCGTGCCCGGCCCAAAGAGTTCCGCCCTTCCAGCGCCGAGGTGTGTGCTGGTACCGTCGAGCGTCAGAGCATCCAGGGAATCGACTTGGATGCTTCCATCGCCTCCGGCTTGGAGGTTCTCGATGGCGGATGGCGCTTCAGGGTCCGTGAGGGTGAGCTTGTTGCCGTACAGGTTTAGGCCCTTAGAGCTTTCGTCGTTGACCCCCGCGATGCTGCGGGATTCTGGCGGCACGCCCAAGTTGAACGAGACCTGCTGGAGGGCGCCTGAGGGTATGCACGCGTAGTCACCCACTCCAGGCATGGCTTCCAGCGACCAGTTCTTGGGTTCGGCCCATTGGTTCTGCTTGCCTTCTTCCCCCGTTCCCCGGAAGTAGTCAGTGCATGTCGCGGCTGAAGCCGTCGCGCTGAGAGCACCGAGCGCCACGATCGCAATCGCGGCACCTAGTACACCCCTGAGGCGTGTGGTCTGCATGCTGGTTCCCCCCTTTATGAGCCGACGTCGAACCCCTACTAGGCGGCCGGATTCGACCCCGCCCAGAAGATTGAGCGTAATCAGGGCAATGGACCCGTGTCAATAGCGTGGACGGTCTTGGTGCAGCCGCCTTCGGCCTCGCAGCAGAAAGCCATAATCAAAGGGGACGGCTGCATAAGCCGCCGCTATGGCACGAATGGTTCACAAAAGGTTCCGCATCGAGACCGTACGGCGGCACAATCATCGGTCACGGGCAGCTAGGGGTCGGCTCACCCAATGGCACCTATGGGCCTCTGTGTTCGGGCTCAGGGAATGCTTGGATCGGCGTGCAGGGCGCTGACGGCCACGACTATTACAGCAACGAGATCACGCTCCTGTTGAACAGCCGTCCGTCCGCGACGTCACGGACCGAGGTCTCAGCGCCGAAGCCCGGTAGATGCGCTCGAAGGGGATCTCGTAACCGGCGAGGGTCGTGCGCCTGAGGCCGTGGTTTGCCTCGGCAACCCCGACCGGCATAGGCGCTGAGGAGATGGAGTGTTCGCTGGGGTCGCCAGTCGAGCCGACTATCCCGTCGCGTTGGTGCGAGCCAGGATCCTGTTGACGATCTCCGGCCCGTGGGTGTCCTGCAGAACGTGGTTTGCGTCGGTTAGAGGGTCGAACGACCCGCCCCGGCGCTCAGCCCAAGTGCGTCCCCATGCCGCGGTGAAGTTCGGGTCCGCGCAGTCTTGGGTGAAGTGCACGGGCTTCTCCCAGCGCAGCAGCTCGTCGTAGTAGTGGGACTGGGCCGTGTCGTTACCGCTGGCGTGGTCATCGAACGGGATCGAGAGCGGGAATCGCCGTGCCCCGCCGATCCTGAAGCCGTCGCCGTTTGTCGGTTCGGCACCTAGTCGCGAGGCAGGCTCTGATCGATGAACGGGTAGGCGGGTGATATCAGCGCCCGTTCGAGCAGTACGGGCGATCCGGTGTATGCCAGCCGGCGACACGTTGGGCTAGCTCGTCACCGTCGCACCGGGGGGACTCGGCCGGCGGACCGCCGTTTGTACGCGTCGCGATCACTGCGATCCGGCCCCGGCGTTCTGTGTGAGGCTGTCGAACTCGGCTCGGTTGATGGCGCCGCTTTCGTACATCTTCTGTGCGCGAGCGACGATCTCCGCTGGGTCTGGCCTGCCGGCAGCCGATCTGACGTACTGCTCGAATTCGGCTTGGCTCGTCTGCTGCGCCTCAACGGAGCGTCCGGCCATACCCGCATGCTCGGCGATGATGTACACGAAGGTGCCGATGAACGGTAGGACGATCAAGAACACGATCCAGACGACCTTGAGGGACCCGGATATGTCATGTCTGCGGAAGATGTCGCCGAGCACGATGAACAGGATCCACAGCCAGCAGACGAGCGCAAAGAAGATGCACATCGTCCAAAAGACTTCGAGAAACGGGTAGCTGCTTGCGATCAAGATCGTCGTCCTGGAGCACGCACGTCTATAGCCCTCTCTCGGCGGTTATCCGTCCGGTCTGCACGGCGTCTTTGAGGGCGTTGTAGTCACGTTCGTTCTGCTCGGCGTAGGCGCCGGAGAAGTCGAGGATCGCGCGGTCGAACGTGTTGCTCTTGCCGAGGTAGGCGGCGATAGCGATGCGATCCCCGCTGCGGGCGTGGGCCCTTGCGAGTGTCCAGCCGCAGAGCTTGCCGTATTGCGCCATACCTTCGGGGACCATCTGCTCGATTTCCGCCGAGCCCTTCCAGTCCTTCAGCTGGCGCCCGTAGAAGTCGCGCTGCACGCCCCCGTCTGCCTCGTCGTTGCGCAGCCAGCCCAGGAAGATGTCGCTGGTGGCCTGCATCAGTCGCTGGCCGGCGACGACCCGGTGACCGTGGTTCTCATACTCGCTCGGGGGCAGGAACTCCTCGAGCACGGACGCCTCGGCCTCCTTCATCTGCAGAAAAAGCGGGTCCCGGCCATCGCGGCCGACCATCAGTGCGATCCAGGCGCGCGTACCGACGCTCCCAACGCCGACGACCTTACGCGCGAAGTCGGCCAGCTGGAACTCCTCCAGCAGCACGCGTCGATCGTCCTGAAGCGTTTCGCGGTAGGAGCGAAGGAGTCTGTGCAATGCGTCGAACAGCTCGTCGTGTCCGCGTCCCATCTCGAGTTCGTCGACCCGCACGATCAACGGCGGGTCGGGGATGATCCGAATTTCCCCGTCTACGACGCCAGCCAGTTTTGAGAAGGCCGACATGCTGTCCTTGGTGCGTGCCTTTTCGAGCTGCTTCTGGGCGTGCTTGGCGACTCTTGGCCTGAACTGAGGCGCGAGCTCGCGGATCGTGCTCTCGATGTCCAGGTGCGCGTACCAGACCCCGAGGTTCTTCATGCGGCAAACCGCGACATGGCGTTGCGGTACTCCCGGACCGTGTCCAGAACGATCCGCTCCTGCTCCTTCACCCGAAAGCCGCGGTCGCGCGCCGCGATCAGCATGCTCACCGCGAGGCGCTTGACGTCCCACTCCCACGGCCCCGGCAGCGTCTCGTCGAAGTCGTTGATGTCGAACACGAGCCGGCGCTCAGGTGATGCGAACGCTCCGAAGTTCGACAGGTGCGCGTCACCGCAGCACTGCACCGTCAGCCCGGATCGCGGGGTTGTGGCTAGGTCGCTCGCCATGATCAGTGCCGCGCCCCGGTAAAAGGTGAACGGCGAGAGCAGCATGCGTCCGTATCGGATCGGCACGAGCTCTGGCACTCGCGTCGCCGCCTGGCGCTCGAGGAGGCTGACAGGGTCACGGCGGTGCGAGGACGGCTCATAGACAGCGTGGCTCGATCGCGGCACCTCAGCCCGCGCGGCCTTGCCGCGCGCCGCGCGCTCGGCGACGGTCCGGTGAGGGACAGTCGCCGGCGTTCGTGTCTTCGCGATCACCATGCTGAGCGCTCGTCAGATGCTCTCGGGCTCTTCGAGCACGACCAACCCGTGGATGCAGATCACACAGATCGCAAACACGCCGATCGCCCACCACGGATGAGGGCCGCCGATGTCAAGCAACGCACCGATCGCGCCGAGCGTCGCGGCCACGATGCCAACAACCCGCCCGTACGTATTGCCGGCGAACAGGGAGAACGCTGCTGTGAGCTGGATCACGCCAAGAACGATCGTCACCCACCCCCACGTGTGGAGGCTTGAGACCACAAACCTGGTTTCGCCGGCCCAGAAACTCGAGTTCCCGACCGCCGCGATCCCGTAGATCACGTTCAGTACGCCCGCGACCAACAGGAGGATGCCTACGAACATCGCTGATCCTGCGCCTCGCATTCGTCACCTCTCTCTGGGTTCGGTACTCACTGCCCGCCGCGTTGGTGCTGCGGGCCGTCTATCAGCCGGGCATCAGGACGCAACCGTCCTGGCAGCTGGCTGTGTGCTCTAGAAGTCAGGAGGCCTCCTCTGCGAGCCACGCCTTCGCCTGCTCTAGCTCGCGGACGCGGAACCCGCGCGCCCTTCCGGGCAGCAGGAAGGAAAGCGCGCGCAAGGCCGGCCGCATCCAGTCCTCGTCGCTCACCACAGCGACGCGCTCGAAGGACGTTGCGTGGCGAACTCGAAACTCGGTGTCGGCCTGCATGGCGTCGCCCTCGAGCTCGCCGGCTTGGACCCCGATCAGGTACAGGAGTCGCAGGTCGCGGCCCTCGGCGATCTCCTGGCGCAGGATCGGTTCGACCGTCTCCTCCCAGTCGTCGTCGTCGACCTCATGGATCGCCTCGAAGCCGATCGTTCCGGCGGGCATGCCAGTCATCCGTCGCAACATGAGGTGTCCTCCACAGTGTCGGTAGCCACCGCGAAGACGGCGGGTTCGAAGTCTGACAGATCCGGTTCGTGCCGACTTGGGGCTAGGCGTCGTCCTCGGCTTCGAGCTCGGCCTCGAGCGCGATCACGGTGATTCCCACCGCCTCGGTGATCTTGGCGGCGGCTGAAGCCGTTCTCGCGGTGCCGACTATCGGCGCGACGGCGACAAGGATGTCCTGGACCTGCTCGATCGTCACGCCCGCTCCGACAGCCGGGCCAATATGCATCAGATACGAGGCCGCAGGCGCATCGACTGCGACCAGGGCCGCGAGGCGCGCGGTCAGCAGCGAGTTGTCATCCAGGCCGCATCGCGCAAGCGACTCGGCCGTCATCGCAGCAATCGTGTCGAAAACAGGTGCGTCTGAGTCAGACATGGTGGGCCTTTCGTGTGGGGGTTCGGGTTGGGCGGGGTCGGCGAGGCTCCGGCTCTCCGATCAGCCGGCGAGCGCCTTCTGCTTGAGCTGCACGAACTCGGCTTCGGTGATCACACCGCTGTCGAGCATCTTCTTGGCTTTCGTGATCTGCTCGGTTGGGTCGCTCGCGTCGACTGCCGACTGCACGTACTCCGTAAACTGGGCTTCGCTCGTCTGCTTCGCCGCGATCGTGCGTTCGGTCATGCCCGTGTGCTCAGCAATCAGGTACACGAAGACGCCGAGGTACGGCACGATGATCACGAAGATGATCCAGATGGCCTTGACGAACCCCGATATGTCGCGGCGGCGGAAGATGTCCGTAAACACCGTGAACAGGATCCAGAGCCAAATGACGAACGCGAAGAATATGAGCATCGTCCAGAACACTTCGAGAAACGGATAGCTGCTGGCGATCATCGGGGAACTCCTTTGGTGCCACCCGCGGGCCGGGGAGCGGGGAAAGGAGCGAACAGGCTCCGGTGGTTAAGGGCGACCGTACCGGGCTCGAGTGGTGCGCGAGAGCGCACGCACTGGGCCTGAAGGTTCGACCAGCGGGGACAGCTACTCACATGCAACTAATTGCACATGAGAGCTTCACAGTCAATCGAGACCGAAAACGTATTGGCATGCATCAATGTGCGGCCGCGGGATTGGAGAAGCTCCTGGGTGCCGCGACACCCCCGGGGTGCAGATCGCGGACGGCATCCGGCGAGCATGTCGTCGCGAGGTCCGTCACGGATTCTGGGCGCCTCACGACTCGACGATCAGCGGATCTCCCGCCGGGCGCTGCTCAGCTTCCGGCGACCTGGCGCAGAACGCGACGTAGGCTGCCCAGCCGCCGCCGAGGAGGATCCCGGCAATGACATCGGCTGGATAGTGGACTCCCAGGTAGACGCGGGAGAGGCCGACCAGGATAAGAATCAGCGACGCCGCTGCTGCGAGCAGCGACGTCCGCGCGGGCGAGGCTCCCGCGGCGTGGGCTGCGAACACCAGCGACAGCCAGAAGGCGCTGGCCTGCGTCGTGTGCCCCGATGGGAAGCTGAACCCCGTTACGTGCTGCAGATGCTCGACCGTCGGCCTCGGACGCGAGACCAGAAGCTTGACTACGTCCGAGATGATCATTGCGCCGCCAAGCGTGAGCGCGACCGCCACGGCCTGCACACGCAGGCCCACATGCACGAGCAGGGCACAGCAAGCGAGGGCGAGGGGCACGAGCAGGAAGGCGCTCCCGGCCCAGGTCACGATTCGTGCGAGGTCGATCAGATCATGGGAGCGGCGCTCAGCGAGTTCCCGCATGAGGCCGGCCTCGCTCGAGCCCGCGACAGATGTCCAGAGCGCTCCGGCTCCCCAGCCGGCCAATATGAATACGGCCAGTCCGGCCAGCAGACGCGCGGCGGCGGGCCGCTTCACGAAGTTGCGGGCTGGTCACTCACCACTTGAGCTCGATCTCGAGCTCGCGCTCCTCGCTCTCGACCTCGAGCTCGACCTTCAGCTGCACCTCGTCCGGGACTGCCACCGTGAAATGCATTCCGGCGCGGTCGAACTCCAGGTCGTTGTGTCTGTCCAGCATGTCCGCGAGGATCCGCAGCCGCCTGGCGACCTCTGTCCTTGTGACCGTTTCCTTCTGCTCGACCTCAAAGATGTCCATCTTGTCTCCCTTCCCTCTCGTTGGTGCTCTGGTTGTCAAAGGCTGCATCGGGTCCGGGATCCGCTGTCTCATGTCCCGCGGCGATCCGGATCAGGGCGCGAGCGGTGTCCCAGGCGCCGTCGGGAACCCCGGCCGACGGAGAGGCGCCCGGATGCGTGCGTGCAATCCTGACCCGCAGGACGCGCGGCAGTATCTCGAAACGCAGCGGCGGTGTGAGCATCGCCGCCTCGCCGTCGATGCCCGCGGCGACCTGGCTCGGCGAGTCGACCTCGAATGCGCGGACTGACCATTCTCTCCACGGGCGCTCTCGGACGCCTGCGCTCCTGTGTCCACCTGACCGCGAGACGACGGTGATCCCAAGCCGTCCGTCATCGATCTTCGGACGTGTTCCGGAGCCGACGGCACGCCCCAGCCGATACTGGTTGTTCGAGACGAGGATCGCCGCCCCGGAGTGATGTTGATGCCCACGTGGGTCGCTCCAGCTCAGGCTGGGCTGCTCGCTGCCAGGGCCCATCACGTCGGGCACCATGTCGAGAAGTGTTCGTATCTTCGCGTCACGGTAGCCAGGGCGCTGAACCGCTTCTGCATAGAGGCCGAGGGAGACGTTGTTGACGAATACTCGGCCGTTCACGCGCGCAAGGTCGACCCGTCGCTCGCCGCCGTCCACGAACGCGTCGAGCGCGCCAACCACGTCGTCACGGTCGACGCCGAGATCGAGGGCGAAATGATTTCGCGTACCCGCGGGTACACATGCGTACGGAAGGTCGAGTTCCGAAGCGATGGCCGCGACGACCGCCTGGGAGCCGTCGCCCCCGGCCATCGCGAGCCCGTCGGCTCCTGCCGAGACGGCGTCCCTCACGAGCTTTTCCAAATCATCTGTGGGACCGAGTTCGATCGGCTCGATCCCGCGGTCGGCAGCCTCGCGGTCGAGGGAGAACCGTGTTGCCTTCCCGCCGCCGGACTTTGGGTTGTAGAACAGAACCGGATGTTGTGGCGCCGGAACCGAGGGAAGAGCTACATGGATTTGCAGAGCGCTCCTCGCACAGGCGACCAGCAACGCAAGTCCTCCCAGGATCAGCACAGCCTCCAGGGCTAGCCCGTCGATGAAAAGCAGCACCGTGCCCAGGGCGAGTGCGATCACCGCGCCGGCCGCTCCGAACGTGCGTGCCGGCCCGCGCCGGAGCAGCCCATACCAGCCGGACGCCGCCGCGAGCACGACACATCCCACCGGCAGGAGTGCGCCCGGGAACTTTTCGATTACCGCGGTGACGGCCACCGCCAGGAGCACCGGGACGGCGAACAAAGCCAAGATGGCCATGGCCCGCCGGCGGCTCATGCCACCGGCCCTGAGTGACGCACGACGAGGTTCACCCCGACGATCACCGGGCGCACCCCGGCGCGCCGACTAAGGGACGCAGGACACCTCGAAGCTGCGCTCTGCAGCGCCGTGGCGGGCACGCCGGTGCCAGCACCGGATCGAGCCGTGCACGGCATCTCCCGCGCGGCAGGTAGTTCCAAGCGCCATGAGCCTGATCACCGCCGATCGGCGCATCATCCGATCCTGGAGCGACGAGCTCGCCTTGCCGATCCGAGCGATCGTGGACTGCTGGTTCAGGCATGACGCCGAGCCTAGTGCGTTTGTCCGCCGGTATGGATGTTGATGTTGAGCGGTCGCCGGTCCTCTCCGCGTCCGAGCATCTGCGAGAAGCCGTTCCGCCGCCTCGGCGACGCTGGCACCAAACTCGAAGGTTGCGTCCTGGCAACCGCCTCAGCGGTCCCAGCCCGCTGGAGCGGCTGAACCGGCGCCGAATGGCGGCACGGGAGATACTGGGGCGATGCTCGCGCGACGCGACACGAGGACCGGGCAACTCCCCGCGACAGACCAGGCACCTGCTCACAGGCATCAGGAGCGCGCGGCGATCAGGCTGTCGCTCACCCAGATAGGGCCTGTGGGTGCGCCTCCCACCGGCACGCGCCAATGAGCGGTCAGACGGCCGGCATGCCGTACGGGGATGCGTTGCGGTGGAGCCCCCAGGCGCCGCAATTTCGGCCCTTCCGGGTGCTCGTTTCGTGGCTGGTCGCCACCGTTGCCGTCCTCGTGACGGCAGAGATCATTCCGGGGCTGCACGTTCACGGATTCGGCGGCGCGCTCGCCGCGGCTGGACTGATAGCGATCTTGAATGCCCTGCTGCCGCCCGCCGTTGCCGCGCTGCGCCTGCCGTTCACGCTGGCGCTCGGCTTCCTGTTGGTGCTGTTCGTCGATGCGCTCATGCTGCTGATCGTCTCCAAGATCGCACCCGGAGCGATCACGGTCGACACGTTCGGGACCGCCCTGCTGGGGTCGCTGGTCATGGCTGCAGCGAGCGTGGTGCTCGAGGTGATCTTCGGCGCCGACGACGAGGACACCTACACAATCCGTGTGATCCGGCGTGTCGCGCGGCGACAGGGCAAGCCCGCATCGACGGACGCATCCGGGATTGTGTACCTCGAGATCGACGGGCTCGCACTGCCGGTACTCCAGCGTGCGATGCGCGACGGCCATGCCCCGAATATGGCTCGGTGGATGCAGCAGGACACGCACCGCCTCCTCGAGTGGGAGACCGACCTCTCCTCGCAGACAGGGGCCAGCCAGGCGGGCATACTGCTCGGCTCCAATGAGGACATCCCCGCATTTCGCTGGGTCGAGAAGGAGAGCGGGAGGCTGATGACGTGCTCGGCACCCGCCGACTGTGCGGAGATCGAGGCTCGCCACGCAAGCGGCCACGGATTGCTGGCCAACGGGGGCGCAAGTCGTGGCAACCTGCTCTCCGGGGAAGCGGAGGAGGTGATCCTCACGGTCAGCCGGATGGAGGCCGAGAAGCAAGCGAACCCCGGGTACCGTCCGTTCCTCGCGAACGGCTTCAACGTGACAAGGGCCCTCGTCCTCTTCGCAGGGGAGGTGATCCTCGAGCTGCTCGCAGCCGCGCGGCAGCGCCGGCGTGACATCCGCCCGCGGGGTCACCGTGGCGGGTATTACCCGTTTCTGCGAGCGGCTCTGTGCGTCGTCGTGCGCGACCTGATCGTCTTCGGCGTGCTCACCGACATCATGAGCGGGCGCCCTGCCGTTTACGCGACGTTCTCAAGCTACGACGAGGTTGCCCATCATTCTGGCCTCGAACGCGCTGACACGATGGAGGCCCTGTACAAGCTCGACGAGCACTTCGGACGGATCGCGCGCGCCTGTCGCTACGCGCCGAGGCCCTACAGACTCGTTGTCCTCTCCGATCACGGCCAGACGCAGGGCGCTACGTTCAAGCAGCGCAACGGCTACGGCCTGGACGAGCTCATAGAGCGCTCGCTCGAGACCGGGACGGTGTCTCGCCTGACCGGCGGCGATGAGAACGACGCAGCCGTGGGTCATGCTCTGAATGAGGCCACGGGCCGCACCTCATCCGAGAGCAACAGTGATAAGGGCGCGGTCAGCGACCGTGAGGTGATAGTTCTGGGATCCGGCAACCTTGGACTCGTCTACCTGATGGAAGAGCCGCGTCGTCTGACGCTGGAGGAGATCGAACAGCGTCACCCTCGGCTGCTCCGAGCCCTGCGCGAGCATCCTCACGTTGGCTTTCTGCTAGTGCACTCAGCCGAGCACGGACCAGTCGTGCTCGGCGCGCATGGCGCCAACCATCTCGCCACCGGCCACGTTGAGGGAGACGACCCGCTCGCCGGGTTCTCAAGTACCGCACCCCAGCACCTGCGGCGCGCGGACACATTCGATCACGTCGCGGACATCATGGTCAACAGCTTCTACGACCGCTACCTCGACGAGGGGTGCGCCTTCGAGGAGCTCATCTCCTTCCACGGCGGCATGGGCGGGCCCCAGACCCGTCCCTTTCTCTTCTACCCCACCGATCTTCCGGCGCCAACCGAGCCGATCATCGGGGCCGCTTCGGTTCATGACATTCTCACCGGCTGGCGCTGCGCTCTGCAGAACGTGAGGACTCCCGCCCCCGCGTTGCACCTCGGTACGTCGCCGTCGTCAACATCGCGTCGTGCCTCAGAGCACGGACCGCGACATCATCCCGATAAGTGAAACGACCGCGGACGGTCGGCTCGCCCTGTCGCGTCAGGCAGCGCCGCCGCTCCCGGAGGGATCTGGTGTAGCCACCACCTTGTCTCGGCCGTAGCGATGGCGGAAGGCCAGTACGGCCACCAGACCGGCCGGGAGGGGTAGCCAGTAGGAGAACACGCGGTAGGCGAGCGTCGCCAGGGCTGCGTCGGCGGCGCTCACGCCGGCCAACACGAGCGTCGCGGTCAGGCCCGCCTCGACGAAGCCCAGCCCGCCCGGGGTGAGCGGAATCTGAGCGAGGATCTGTGCCACGCAGTAGGCGACTATCACCGGGATGATGGAAGGGCGCGAGCCCACGGCCGCGAGCGCGGCCATCAGCGTGAAGAGGTCTAGCAGCCACAGGCCGACCGTGAACAGCACTGCCTGCCACCAGCGGTCACCGAGCACCTCGAGGATCGCGTCGCGCTCACGCAGGACTCGATCGGGCAGCGCGTGGGAGGGTGGACGCCCACGCAAGATCCAGTTACGAAGCCGCTCCAGCCCGCGAGCGACCCCGCGCAGCAGCCGCTCGCTCCCCAGCAGCGTTGCGCTGATGGCAGAGAGGACAACGAAGAGCCCGACGCCGACCCACAGGGCAGCGAGCAGTTTCTCCGAGACCGCCGTGCTGCCCAGCAACACGAAAGGGAGCGCGATCACCGGCAAAACGAGCAGGGCGGCAAACGTCAGCAGCGAGGAGGCTGTCAGGCCGCTGGCCACCCGCGCACCCGGCACTCCCGCACGCACGAGCATTCCGTACTCGACGCTCACGCCTGCGGCGCCGCCGCCAGGCACGACGCGCTCGCACGCGCCACCGGCAAGGTAGCCGCTCACGACGGGGAACCACCCGTCGGTGCGGAGGGCAAGGCGCTGCATGGCGCACCCGCAGAATACGCTCGCCGACTCGAATACCGCCATCACCAGGAACCACACGGGTTCGATCTGCCTCAGTCGCGGCCACTGGGCGAATACCTCGCTGAGCGTGGGCGCCAGCAGGAACAGCGAGAGCCCTGCGACGGCGAACAACGCCACACGGCGCACCAGCTGCGCGGCGGAGCGAGGTTGGAGCGGGGCGTCGCTGGAGTCAGCGATCACGAGGCTGGTGCCCTCGACGAGGCCACGCAGCGGCGCGAGAACGCTGTCGCGTGGATCCCGATGTTCGCGACATCGACCTGGCGGAGTCGATCGTCGCTGCTAGCTCGTGAGGTTCAGCAGGGCGGCAACGGCCCTCTGCGCGGCCACTTCAGGATTGCCATCCACCGCCTGGAGAACCGGTGTGGTCGCCCGTGTCAGGGCTCCACGGGTCTTCTCCAAATCGCCGTTGAGACCGACGAGGATCAGCGCCGCGTGGCCGGGCTCCAGGGAGACGCCTACTTCGCGCGCTTCACCACGGTTGGTGCCGCGGGCGGCGTGGCCCATAGCAGCACCCATGGCGCCCCCCGCGCCGATGATCACTGCAGGGGCCGTCACGGGCATGAGGATCGCCACGGTGGCACCCGCCACCAATCCGAGCCAGCCTCCGTGCTCGGTCGGCTTCTCCGTCTTGGTGACAGTGACCTGGCCATCGGCCCCCTTGCTGATGACCGCGGCGTCGTAGGTGCCGAGGTCACCGTTTGCATGGAGGGTCTTGACCATCTCAAAGTCGGCTTCGGCGCTGGACAGGCTGTCGTACCTCCCGGCGTAGAAGAAGGTCGTCTTATCGCTCATCGCTGTCCTCCCTCGCAATCACCCGTTGAGGTCTTCTGTCGTCGGGCCGCTGCCCGGCGCCCGCTCGTCCTGAGACTACCTCCCGCGCGCAAGGTGCGTCCCCGGGTCCTAAGGATCACTGCTCGCGATCTGCCGCCGCATACAGCCGGCAGACGGCCAGCGGCTGGGGACCCGGCTCATCTGCAAGGTTGCACAGGCGCACGCGTCAGAGCTGCGGCGGCGGCCTCAGCCGCGACGTGGCGCCATAAGCTCGACACGAGGGCAGCGAGCAAAATTCGTATAGCCGGCGGCTTGGGGGCCTAGTAAAGTCTGCCAGCGCAAGGTCAGTCGGGCGTCAGGGCAGGGCGACCCGGCTGCGCTGGCCGGACCAAGCGTCAGCAGGAGGGGCCTGATGCCAGAATTGGCAGAACGTGTGAGTGACGGGCTAAAGCGGATTTGGCTGGCAAGACGGCCCACATGGGGAGTTCCTGCGAACTGGCGTCGGCTCGCTCAAATTGTGTGTACCGGACTGATCGTCGCGTGCGTGAGCCCCGCGGCGGCCGGCGCGTCATCCACAGGTGAGCTCTACTGGACGAGTCCCAGCACGAACTCGATCATGCGCGCCGAAGCCGATGGCTCCGCGCCGCAGACGGTCCTAAAAGCCGAAAGACTGGACAGCGGCATAGCCGTCGCGGGCGGCCACGTGTATTGGTCGTGGACAGGGGGCATCGGCCGCGCCAACCTAGACGGCTCCGAAGCCGACTATTCGTTCATCAAAGGCGGCGAAGGCATCACCGGCCTGGCGGTGGCGGGCGGACACATCTACTGGGGTGGCCCGGGCGGCAAGATCGGGCGGGCGAACCTCAACGGCACGGAAGTAAACGCCGAATTCATCAAAGAAATCAGCGGCGGCGTTGTCACCAGCCTCGCGGCTAACTCCGAACACATCTACTGGACGAACTTCTGGGCCAGCTCGATCGGCCGGGCCAAGCTCAACGGCACGTCCGTCGAACAGGAATACATCCAGAAAACCCACACGCCGATGGGGTTGGCGCTGAACGAACAGTATCTGTACTGGGCTATCACCTACGAAAACCACATCGGACGCGCTCTACTGGCCGGTTCGGAAGCAAACGTCAACTTCATCGCGACGGGGCTCAGCTCCAACGAAAACGAACAGGTAGGCGTCGCCGTCGACCCCGGGCACATCTACTGGGCCAATCCGACCACAGGCACGATCGGCCGCGCCAACATCAGCGGTGCCGAAATCGAACCGAGCTTCATCACCGGTGCCGGCGACGCCCTCGCACTGACGCTCGTCAGTCCCCTGGTCCGGGTCGATCCTTTCGTGATCGAGGAAACGCTCGACTACTCCGCGACGCCTGACGCCGGCGAAGCGCCCGCTGGCGCAGCGATCTCCGCGAACGGGGACACCGCGGTGGTGGGCGCGTCCCAGGCCTCGCCCGGTGCTGTTCACGTGTTCCAGCGCGGCGCAGACGGCCTCTGGACGTTGCAGCAGACGATCTCCCCGGGGGGGACGGATGGTTACTTCTTCGGCTCGCACGTGGCGCTCTCCGAAGAAGGCACGACACTGCTCGTGACGGCGGAAACCTCTACCGATCTCGGCCACATCTGGACCTACACGCTGCATGAAGGCGTCTGGGTACCCGACGCGAGCACGCTCGGCGACCCGATCAAAACCAATCCGGCCTACGACCACGACAAACCGGGCTTCGAGTACGGCAACGCTCTAGCGCTCTCGGGCAACGGCTCGCTCGCGCTCGTAGCCGACGAACCACAGGGCGCGGCGGTCCTCTACCGACGGGTCGGCGCGGAATGGCAGGAGGTGACCTCGTTCTCCGACGGAAAAGCCGAACCGAGCGAATATGGGATCGCCCTCGCCCTCTCCGGCAACGGCCACGACGCGATCGTGGCCGCGCCCGCGACGAAACTCGTCTACTCATACTCCGACAGCGGCGGCGGATGGGAACAGACCGGGGCGTTCCCATACTCCGCCTACGACGGCCAGCGCAACGTGTCGGTGGCGATCGACCACGAAGGCGACACCGCCGTCGCCGGGGAATATCTCGCGGGCGCGGCACGCGTGTGGCTCGAGAAACCCGGCTCCGGTGTATGGGAGGAACAGGCGGAGTTCACCGAACCCGTCGGCCCCGAACAGGAGGAATTCGGCTCTGACGTCTCACTTTCCGCGTCCGGCTCAAAGGCGCTGATCCTGGCGTTCGGCGACAAAGGCGAGCTCGCCTACGAGTACACGCGCAGCGGCTCGAGCTGGAACCAGCAGGGGACGCCCATCTCGATGCCATACGAAGCAGAATCCCGCGGGGCCGGCTACATCCCGGAAGCGTTGCTCTCCGCGGAAGGCGACACTGCGCTCGTATGGTCGAAGTTCGGGACGCTGCCGTCGGTCTACACGGACGCACCGGTGGTAGGTATCGGTGTGGCAAGCGAACTCACCGCGGCTGCCGCGACCCTGAAAGGGACGGTGTACCCAGCCGAGGAAAAAGTCACCAGTTGCCGCTTCGAATACGGGACATCGCTCGCATACGGATCCACGAAAGCGTGCTCGGTGACGCCCGAAGGCTCGGTGACGGTACCCGTGTCGGCGAGCGTGAGCGGCCTGTCCTCAGGCAGCACCTACCACTTCAGGTTGGCGGTCACGACCGAAGCTGGGACGTTCGATTCGAACGATGCGACGTTCACCACGTTCGTGGCCTCTGCGACCGAAAAAACGTCAGAACCGTCGAAACCGGCGAAAGTGACGCTGGGGAGCGTGAGCGCGACCGCCATCGGCGGCACCGGCTCCATCACGGTCGGCGCGTATGGCGCGAACGTCGGCGAGCCGCCGCTGCCTAGCTCGACGGGCGCCTACCTGGACGTGTACCGCTCGAGCAGCGCCACGTTCAAAGAAGTGGAAATTAGGGCGTGCGAAGTGGGTACCGCGAAGGCGCTGTGGGCGTATGGCAGGGGTGGCTGGGAGCCGGTGACGCCCGCGGCGACGCTCATCGGCGGGTGCCTGGTGTTCACGGCGGACGCGACCAGCCGTCCGTCGGTGGCCGAACTGGAAGGGTTCAAGTACAAAATCGGTGAGCCGGCGGGGCAGCTCGGCGAGTGCCGTGCGCGGACGAAATCGGTGTACTCCGAAGGTGCCTGCTTGACCAAGCATGAATCCAAGGGCGCGCCGGACGGGAACGGCAAGTTCGAATGGTACGCGGGCGCACCGGGGATCTGCTTCCCGCTGAAGAAGGGCGAGTTCGAGGACGGCGGGTGCGCGCACACGGACGTGAAGAAGGGCAAGCCGGCGGGGAAGTACGAAGTCACGAACGGGAACTTCGTCAGCAGCATTGGTTCCGTGGGGCTGGAAGTTCAGGGGGCCGAAAAGATCGCGTGCTCCGCGGGCACGGGGACCGGGGAATTCTTCTCGCCAGAAAAGGGCACCGAGACGATCACGCTGCAGGGCTGCGAGCAGAAAGGCACCGAGTGCAGCTCGGCCGGTGTCGCGCCCGGCACAATCGTGAGCTTCCCACTGGAAGTGATCGTCCTGCAGAGCGCGACGGGAGGGACATTCGAACTCGCGCTCGCGGCGGCGCAGTTCGCCAACTTCTCGTGCGGCAACGTCGCGTACGCGATCGAGGGAGCGGCTGTGGGAGCGCTCACGGGCGACAGGAACACGATGAGCACCGCGACCCAAGCCACGTTTACGGGTGCAGGATCGCAGATGATCGACCTCTCGGGATCGACCGAAATCCCCGTCAAACTGAGCATGGACGTCAGCTCGACAAGCCGTCAGCCGCTGGAGCTCAACACCACCAAACAGCCTTAGGTCAGTCGCCTTCGTCGGGCGGGCACCGCGGACACACGCCCGGGGGAGCCGGATCGGGGGTTTCACGAAGGCCTACCCGGACTGGGCGGCGGCGAGCGCTGCCTCCGGCCGCAGGCCGACGCCCGGTCGATACCTGCGACACGCGTTGAGGACCCCGAACATCGCGCAGGCCGGTACGCGAGGGCACAGGTGCGTTGCCGGGCGGTTGCGTGCAGCTTGGGTGGGCCCGCGCAGAAACCGTTGGCTAGCTCGCGGTCACGGCCCAGGAATCGGCGGAAAACCCACATTGCGGTAGGTCGACCCCGACGCCTATTCTCGCCACGGCGGTCCTCAGGGGCGTTCGCGTCCCGAGCGGACTCGCCGGTGTCTGGGCACTGCATCGCAGGGGGTAGTAATGGGCGCGGGTCAGAGCCGCGAAACTGTTTGGTTGCGGGCTGTGTGGTGTGATGGGTGGCGGCGACCCGCCGTTTCGCGGCTCGCGCTGCTTGTGCTGGCGGCGGCCTTCGGTTTGCTCTGCACCGGCGGGCCGCCGGCGTACGCCTCTGAAGGCTCGAGCAAGCCGAGCGCAGAAATTGGTCCAGCGCTCGCCGAGGTGCCGCCCACACCCGAACCACCCGCGGAGCCCAACAAGGTCGGCAATCTCTGGGTGACCCCCGTCCCCGAACGGGAACCGGAATCTCGACCCGACCTCCCCCTGGAAGAACAGGCCTTCCCCGGGGACAGACTACGAACTCGAGCAGGAACCCGGCGAAGTCAGTGCGTTGAAATCCCCGGCTGGTCCGCTTCTGTTCACCGCATGGCACTACACCGAATCCGAACCCGCAGTAGCGCATCCCGAACTCGAAACCCAACCCTCATTCGTCGGCGACAGCAGCGAGGTCTACAGGGTGGGCAACGAACCCGGCTGGTCCCGCGAACCCCTCGCCCAGGAAAGGGTCATCGAGCTGCCGGCCGGGACGGAAGCGGTGTCGATGTACGTCAGGGACTGGCGATGCCCTCATGTCGAACCCGAGATCAGACGCCGGGGGAGCACCAGGTTCTCGACATCGGAACTCTCTGAAGAAGAACTCGCCTTCCAGCAGACTGAATGCGAACACTTCGAATCGAAAGAATCCTCGCTGACCGTCCAGGCCGAAGTCGTAGAAGAAGGCGAAGCGGAAGCCGCAAGCGCGAGCCGTCACGGGACCGGCTCGCGCGGCGCCGCTTCCCGCGCGCGCCGCGCTCGCCATGCGAGGTCCTCGAAGGCTGCGTCGACCAGTCTGTTCGTCGAAGACAGCGGGCCCTCGAGCCTGAGAGCCTGGCGCCACGTGACGTTCTTCCTCAAGGGCATCGAAAAGCTGGTCCCTGGTCCCGCGCGAGTCTTCCTCCGCGTCATTGCCGCTGCGGTTGCGCTTGTCAGCAAAGTCGAAGTGAGCGACACAGGATATGTGGCGCTGGGCGACTCGCAGTCATCGGGCGAGGGTATCCCACCGTGGGTTGGGAAAGACGGACAGGAACCGGGAGACAAGTGTCACAGGTCCAAACAGGGATATCCGAAGGTCCTCGGCGAAGAAGGGCGTGCGCTTGAAAATCTCACGTTGGCGTTCTACGCGTGCAGCGGCGCCGAAATCGCAGCGATCGGAACCCAGGCCACGGAAGCGTTTCTGGCGCCTGAGTTAGCCCCTGAACTGCTGAAGGGCCTAACCCATCCGAAAGCGCAAGTCGTGACGCTGACCGCGGGCGGCAACGACGCGGGGTGGGCCGAAGTAGTAACGGCATGCCTGCAGTTTGGCTGCGAGAACGCCCTGAAGCGCGCCGAAGCCGGTGAAGCCGAAGTGGCAGAAAAAAAGGCCACGGTCAACCGGGCCAACAGATGGCTCTATGAGAAAGTGCTGCCGCTGTTCCGGAAATGGCCGGAACATCTCGTGGCACTCAAAGCGAACCTCAAGTCGCTGTACCGGTCCATCTTGGACAAAAACCAAAACGGGAACTCGAAAGTGTTCGTCGTCGGCTATCCGAACCTGTTCCCGTTGAAATACACCGCGGGCAGGGAATGCGAGAGCGTCGATCTGCGGACCAAACCGATCTTTCCCGTCAAGAAGGCCGAACAGACGGCGGAAGGCGCCCGCGTCACACCCGCCGGCTGGGCGGAAGAAACCCTGCCGGTGCTCGAGAGATTGGAAGCGGAATTCCGCGAAACCGCCAAGTCAGCCGTCGAAAGCCTCGAAGGGGTCTACCCGGGGACCAACGGAAAGCCAAGGCTCAAATATGTCGAAGGCGCCGAACTCTTCGGCGAAGACCACAACCTCTGCGCGCCAGAGTCATGGTTCTTTCTGCCCGGGGAAACCAATCCGGAAGGAACGTTCCACCCCAACGTGGCCGGTCAGGACGCGATCGCGAAAACCCTCGAAAACGCCGGTATCCGAGAAGCTGGCCTTGAACCGCCGGCGGAACAGGCGATACCGCTGGACTTCGGCCTCGGCGGGAACAGTCGCCGCGAGGCGACACCCGACCCGGTCGTAGCTACGGGTATGGGCCGCGCGGTCACGGCGGCGCGGCCGCGGGGTGCGAGGAGATCGCGGATGCTGGGGGTCCGAGGCCGCGCGACTGTGATGCGGACAGGACGCGAGTCACAGGCGCGCAGGACAGGGCTTCCGGCCGGACAGGCGGTCGTAGGCAGGCATGTGCGCGCGCACACGCGTCGACACGCGCGACCGGAGCGCGCGCGCCACGTTCACGCTACACATGTGAGGACACACGGTGTTTCGACCCCTGTGGCTCGGACCGCGGCGCTGAGGGAAGTGCCGCGTGCGCAGGGGACGGGGGCACTTGGTCTCTCGTTCAACAGCTCCGAAGAAGAATATCTCTTCGGCGAACCCCCGTGGATCTGGAAGGCGCCGCTGAAGGGCACGGTCACCGCGGCCGTGACCGGCGAACCGCTGGCGGGGGTGTGCGTGTGGGCATCAAACGAATACGAAACCGACACAGCGGTGACGGCGAGCAATGGCACGTATGTGATCGCAGCAAAGCCTTTGGAAACCTACACCGTCCACTATTTCCCGTGTAACGGCGCAAACGTGGACTACCTGTCGCAGTGGTACGACGATTCGCCGTCTATCGGCGCGGCGACGCGTGTGTACGTCAGTGCCGTGAGAGCCACCACAGGCATCGATGCGGCGCTCGTGAAGGAGGGGAGCATCTCGGGAACGGTCACAGGACTCGCGACGGGCAAACCTGTAGCCGAAGTGTGCGTCGATGCCACCTCTGCCGACGGCGCATACGGGGAAGGGTACCTCGGCGGGACGGTCACGGCGGCAGATGGGACCTACACGATCACGGGCCTGGCGGCGGACTCCTACGACGTGCACTTCAGTCCATGCGGAGCGGCGAGCAGGAGGTACTTCCAGGAGTACTACGAGGGGAGTAACTATCAGGCCTCAGCGACGCCGGTGAGCGTTTCCGCCGGAGAGAACACCACGGGTATCGACGCGACCCTGAAGCGGGGGACGACCATCTCCGGCACCGTCACCGCAGCGGCGACCGGACGGCCGGCGGAAGGTGTCTGCGTGACCGCGTTTGTGCCCGGCGGTGGTGCTGGCGCGAGAGAAGCAACCACCAGCTTTGAAGGGACCTACACGATAGAAGGCCTGCCGCCGGGCACCTACAATGTGAAGTTCTCCTCGTGCGAACGCTCGGCCGGCTATGTGGCTCAGTTCTACGACGGTGCGAGCTCACTGGCGTCTGCCACCGCGGTGAAAGTCACCCACGAAGAGGAGGTGGAAGGCATCAATGCGACGCTCGCGAAGTCGGCGAGCATCTCGGGGACGGTCACGGACGCCACGACCGGCAAACCTGTCGCGGGCGTGTGCGTTACAGCGTTCTCGAGCGATGGGGGCATCGGCGGCGGAACGGCGGTGACAGCGGCCAACGGCACGTATCTGATCGCATCGGGGCTGGCGGGCGAAGGCTACACGGTCCAGTTCGACCCCGCGTGCGGAGAACAGAGGTCCCCGTACGTGATGCAGTGGTCTGGAGGCGCCGGCTCGCAGAGTGCCGCGGAAGTGGTGAGCGTCGCGTCCGGCAGCGAAGCGGCCGGCGTGAATGCGTCTCTCGCGAGGTCGGGGAGCATCGCGGGGACGGTGATCGACGCGGTCACGGGCCAGCCGCTGCAGGGCGTCTGCGTGACGGCGCGCGCCAATGAAGGCGGTTACAGCTCGGGCATGGCCGTAACAGACGCGGAAGGCAACTACACGATCGCGTCGGGTTTGGCCGGCGGGCGCTACGCAGTCGAGTTCGAACCGGGTTGCACCGGCGACACCAACGGCGAATATGGGCTGCAATGGTTCGACGGAGCCTCGACGCGGCCGACCTCGACGGCGGTGAGCTTGGCGGGCGGAGCCGCGGTCTCGGGCGTGAATGCGGCACTCACAAAGGTCGGGAGCATCTCTGGCACCGTCACCGAAGCCGCTGGCGGGACACCGCTTGCGGGCGTGTGTGTGACGGCTGTCGCGAGCGGCGGTGTGGCGGCGCGCGAGACTGGTGTCAGCTCGACGACGGGTCAGTACACGATCACGGGCGTCCCAGCCGGCAGCTATGCCGTGGAGTTCGACCCGTCATGCGAGGGCACACACGCTTCGGGCCTCTCGACTGCGTGGTACGGGTCGGGTGCCGCCACGACGGTGAGTGTCAGCGCCGGTGCTGAAACGACGAGTGTCAACGGAGCGCTGGCGAAGCCCGGCAGCCTCAGCGGGACGGTCTCCGACGCGGCGACCGGGAGCCCGGCAGCCGGTGTATGCGTTCGTGCCGTGCAGCCCGGCGAAGAGGAAACGTCGGGATTCGCGCGTACGTCTGCGGCTGGGACGTATACGATTTCCGGGCTCGCGCCGGCAACCTACGACGTCGAATTCGGGGGAGCTGCGGGGGCCCCAAAGCCACAGAATTTGTCGTGCAGTGGTCCGGAGACGCGGCCAACCAGCAATCGGCCGAAGCAGTGAGCGTGGGCGCTGGAGCCACGACGACGGCGAACAGCGCGCTGGTCAGGGCCGGGAGCATCACCGGCACGGTGACCGACGAGGCGAGCGGGAAACCGATCGAAGGGGTGTGCGTGACGTTGTCGACCAGCACCGGAGAACTCGTGGGGACCATCGGCGCGTTCGGGGAAGCACCGACGACGCAGGCAAACGGCACGTATGCGATCGAAGGCCTGCCACCGGGGAGCTACGACGTCGCGTTCAACCCGGCTTGCCCGAGTTCAGGCGCGCCACAGGACGCACTGCAGTGGTATCCGAACACGAGCGATGAAGAAGCCGCAACCCCGGTGTCCGTGTCAGCGGGCGCCACGAGCGCGAACATCGACGACGCGCTGCAGGCGGGCGTGGCGGAATCGGGCGCGCCGGAATTCGGGCGTTGCGTAAAGGTGCCGGGCGTTAAGAAGAGCGGGAAGACCGTCTATGAAGGCGGGTTCAGTGAAGCGAAGTGCGTGACCGCGAGCGCCACCCGGACCGGCAAATACGAATGGCATCCCGGTGCTGTCAAAGCCGGCTTCAACACAACGATCAAGGCCGGCACCAGCGCGGCGCTGGAAACGACAGGGAAAGTCCAGATCACGTGCAGCGGCGAGAGCGGCAGCGGAGAAGTGACGGGAGCAAAAACGGTCGGCGGGGTGACGGTTAAGCTCACCGGTTGCCAGTCCGCCGGCCGCAGGTGCACCACCCCAGTCCACGCTGAAGGAGAAATCGAATCCAAGAAGCTCGAAGGCGCCCTGGGCTGGATCAAGCACTCGGGCACAAACGGGAGCCTCTACCAGGTCGGGCTTGAGTACTACCCGGCCGACAAGGGAGGGCCGGTGCTCGAAGTCTCGTGCGCCGGTGCCGGACCTGAAGCGATCTCCGGCTCTGTCATCGTGCCCGTCACGACCGATGCGATGGCCACCAAGGCCACGATCAAGTACAAGGCGAAAGCCGGCAGGCAGCAACCCGAACGCTTCGAAGGCGGCGAAGAGGCCGTGCTCACCAACGCTCACGGCCAGCAGGTCGGACTTAGCCTCACCGCCACCCTGACCAACCAGGAACCCATCGAGATCAACAAGTTCCTCTGACAGCCTGCATGACTCAGCAAAGGACGCGCGACTGGTCGCGCCGGTAATAGTTCCGGCCACCGAGGCGTCCAAACTCGTCCATTGATGGCTGCCCCTCGCGCTTGCGCGAGCGCGCCGCGAGGCACGCGCGAACGGCCTTGCGTGCCCGACCCCGGCCCACCGAGGTCAATCGCCCGGAGCCGACGGACCGGGTTCGAAATACTCGGTCTTGCTACTCAGGCGTCGCTCGCGGAGCGGACGCTCTCGGCACGGTCTGCGGTGGCGGCCACCTTCTATCGCGACGGTAGCCACGGCACCACGCTCGAGGACCCGGTCATCGCAGACATAGCCACGGCCCACGCGAAGACACCAGCCCAAGTGATGCTGCGCTGGGGAATTCAGCAGGGCCGCTCGGTCATCCCGAAGTCCACCAAGCCAGCCCGCATCGCCGAGAACATCGATGTCTTCGACTTCGAACTGTCCGCTGACGAGATGGCGGCGATCGACGGCCTGGACACGGCCCATCGCGGCGGCCCCGAGCCCGACGCGATCACGCTCGAGGCCTTCGGCCGTGAGATCCCGGACGCCTGAAGGTTTGCATCGATCACCGCTCACCGCCGCGGCGGCCGAGAAGCGCGTGTTCGACCAGGCGAGTTACATCGAGCGCATCGCCCTCTTCTGTTCTCGGGCTCGCGAGGTGCGCAGGCTGCGTTGACGCGTCGGCGTGGTCGCAGTACGTTGCACGGGGGTTCCGCGCTCAGCCGCAGCGCGGCGCTCACCAACAACCAGCAACGGGGTCGCCTGGATGCCGACGACGGTCGCGGAGATTGCAGTGGCTGACCGAGGTGCCGAGGCCGGCAGGGGTGCTCCGCGCCGAACAGCAACGGTCTTGCTGCTTGCCGTGACGTGCGCGCTCGGTGTGGTGGCTTCCCCGTCCACGGCCGCGGCGAGGGCAGCTCCCGTGAACCGCCCCGGTGTGCATCGGGCAGGTCCCGGCTCACTCGGGGCGGCGACAGCAGGAGCGGGCGCAGGCGCGCTCAGCGCACGCGAGCAGGTTCGTGGCCGCGGGCTGCAAACAGGCATCTCGCTGACGCGCTCGACGACGAGGCCGTACTGGGCCTGTCCAGGCGGGCCGTGTGATGCGATCGTCGATCCGCGGCCGGCACGGCCGTCCAGTCACTGGGCGCTTCCCGCTGGAGGGCCGGTGCTGGAAGGCGGCGGTGAACTCGGCGGCTATGACCCGCAGGACCTGCAGGCTGCTTACGCGATCCCGACCACCGGCGGCTCGACGCAGACGATTGCGCTGATCGACGCGTACGGCTACGCGAGCGCTGAAGGTGACCTCGCGGTGTATCGCGAACGGTACGGGCTCGGCCCCTGCACAACGAGCGACGGCTGTTTCAGGAAGGTCAACGAGAAGGGTGAACAGGCTCACTATCCGGCTGCCGACAAGGAATGGGAAGCTGAGAGCGCGCTGGACCTCGACATGGCCTCGGCTGCCTGTCCGGCGTGCCACATCCTGTTGGTGGAGGCTGAAAACGCAACGCAGGCTGCCCTGGGCAGCGCGGTCAACACGGCCGTCGACCTGGGTGCGACCGAGGTCTCGAACAGCTATTCGATTCCCGAGCAACGCTGTGAAGCTGACGACTGCGAACAGTACAACGCCGACTATGACCACCCGGGTGTCCTCGTGACGGCGTCGGCCGGCGACGCCGGCTACGACAACTACCTCGAGGGCTATGAATCACCGGGCTTCCCCGCGGCCTCGCCGTATGTCGTCGCTGTCGGCGGCACCAGCCTCAAGAGGGCCCTGAGCTCGCGCGGCTGGTCTGAGGAAGTGTGGTCCGAACCGCAGCGAAGAGCCGCAACGGGCAGCGGGTGCAGCCTGTCCGAGCCCAAGCCACTGTGGCAGCAGGGCGGCGCCTGCGCCGATCGGACCGATAACGACGTCGCAGCCGTCGCGGCCTGCGCGACGCCGGTGTCCGTCTACAGCACTCCCTACGGCGGCTGGGAAGACTTCTGCGGAACCAGCGCGAGCTCACCTCTTGTGGCTGGAATCGAGGCTCACGCGAGCGAATATGCGCGCTCGCTCCCGGGCGCGGATGCTTTCTACGCCGATCAGCAGGGGCTGTTCGACGTGACGGGCGGGAACAACGAAGGGCTCGACGGAGAATGCGCTCCGCCGGTGGAAGATGAATACCTCTGTCATGCCGGCATCGGTTATGACGCGCCCACGGGGAGCGGCACCCCGGATGGGCCTCTTGAACTTGAACGTGCGCCGCCGCTCGCGCAGAGCGGGCCGGCGAGCAACGTCACCGCTGACAGCGCCACGCTGGCCGGCACGGTGAACCCGCAGGGCAGCCAGAGCACCTACGTGTTCGAATACGGCACCAGCACCTCGTACGGAGCTAGCGTTCCCGCCCCCGAAGGCTCCGCAGGAACGGGGACCTCCAACACACCGGTCAGCCTGACCATCTCCGGCCTGCTGGCAGGAACCACATACCACTACAGGCTCCTCGCGAGGAACGAGGACGGCAGCAGCTACGGCGCCGACACGGTGTTCAGGACTGCCCCGCCCACCGTCACCGCCGTGACGCCCACGAACGGCCCAACCGACGGCAGTGCCACCGTGACCATCAGCGGCACGAACTTCGTCGGCGTCACTGCCGTCAGGTTCGGTTCGGCTCCCGCCAAGAGCTTCCGGGTGACGTCGGAAGCCACGATCGAAGCAGCGTCGGCCGCCGGCAGCGGCACCGCTGACGTCTCTGTCACGACGCCGGCGGGCACGAGCGCCACCGGTGCAGCAGATCGCTTCACCTACGTGCTGGGTCCCGTCCTGGCCTGGGGCAGCAACGCCTACGGCGATCTTGGGGATGAAGCAACCGTGAACCGCGCCACGCCCGTCGAAGTCAGCCACCTGCCAGAAGTCGTCGGGCTCGCCGCGGGCGCCTCGCACAGCCTCGCGCTGACGAGCGACGGCACGGTGATGGCATGGGGCGAAAACTACGACGGCGAGCTTGGCGACGGCAACCGCAGGAACGGCGACGCACCGGTGAGAGTGTGTGCCGCCGGCGCGGTGCAATGCCCCGACGGCCCGTACCTCGAAGGCGTTGTGGCCGTTGCAGCGGGCGCGTTCGACAGCATGGCGCTGCTGAGCGACGGAACGGTGATGAGCTGGGGGGACAACCACATGGGACAGCTCGGCAACGGCGGCAGCACCGGAGCCGCCACGGGATACACCCAGGTCCCCGCGCCCGTCTGTCTGGTCGCCGAAACGCCTTGCGCGCCCGAACACTACCTTCGCGACGTGAAGGCGATCGCAGCCGGTGCGTTCCACGATCTGGCCCTCCTGGACGACGGCACGGTGATGGCGTGGGGCGACAACGAAGAGGGACAGCTCGGAGCAGGCACGGCGACGGGCCCGGAAAGGTGCGAGGAAGGCTCGTTTGCGTGCAGCACGATCCCGGCGCGGGTGGATGGGCTCACCGGCGTGAGGGCCGTCGCGGCGGGCGAGGAACACAGTTTGGCGCTGCTGGAAAACGGGACCGTCGCCGCCTGGGGCTTCAACGAGTACGGGAGCCTGGGCGACGGGAGCGTGGTGAACAGCTCGGTGCCGGTGGCGGTCTGCGCAGCGGGCGAAAGGGCTCCGTGCGCTGGGACACTCGATGGTGTCACCGCGATTGCTGCGAACTGGTTCGACAGCTACGCCCTGCTCGGCAACGGCACCGTAAGAGACTGGGGCGAGAACTACGAAGGCGAGCTCGGAGACGGGACGTTCAAGGCAGAACCGTGCACGGATCTCATCCCCTGCAGCACGAATCCCGTGGCGGTAGTCCACCTCGGTGAAGTGAGCGCGATCGCCACGGGCCAGTCTTCGAGCAACACCTTGGCGCTGCTCAGGGACGGACGCGTCATGACCTGGGGCGGTGATGTGTACGGCGCGCTCGGTGACGACCGTTCCATCAGAGGAAGCAACGTTCCCGTGCCGGTCTGCGCTGCCGACGCGACGGCTCGGTGCCCGCACGGTCCGTATCTGGAAGGGCATCCCTCGGCGGTCGCGGTTGGCGGCGACCATGTCCTCGTCAGCATGCGGGCAACCCCCATGGTGCTCACCGAGCCGGCATCGTCGATCGGCCAGACGACAGCGACCCTGAACGCGACGGTCAACCCACGCGGCCTCGAAGTCGGCGAATGCGAGCTCGAATACGGAACGACCCGCTCATACGGTGCGAGCGCGCCGTGCGCGCCCGCGCCGGGATCCGGCACGAGCGCCGTAGCCGTGTCGGCATCGCTGACGGGACTGAAGAACAACACCACCTATCACTTCCGTGTCCTCGCGAGCAGCCCTGGCGGAACGAGCTACGGATCGGACGAGACGTTCAGGACCCTGCGCAAATGACGTACGCGCCCGCCTGAGCGAGCGCGTAGCTGCGGCCCCTCCACAGCAATTCTACCGCCGGGAGGGGGGTTTGTTTCAAGCCCCGGGCGTGCTCCATACTCGCTCGTCCTCACGCGAAGAAGGGAGCAGCGCGATGGCGATGAACCACCACACATCCGCGAGCCCCGGCCGGCCGTCGTGGGAGTCGAGCATGCCACCCGCCTGATCCCTGACGGGCAGAGGATCCGCGTGCACGGAACGGAGGGTTACGTTGAGATTCTGCTGTGAAGGCCGCGGTCGCCCCCTTGCTGCGGGAGCGCGCACGACGACGGTTAGGCTGGGGGGCAACCAACCGAGGTCCCGGCCCGCACCCGTCGTTGTCGGTTGACCGCTCGCCCGGGAGACTCGCAGGCAACCTCGCCACGACTGGAGGCGGCACCGACATGAAAACGATCGGGACTGAGGAGCACTTCGTCACAGACGCCGTGTTGACGGCATGGGCGGGACTGGACTCGTCCGCTGCCGAGGACGCGCGAGCCGGAGCCCCTCCAGGGGAGATGGGAGAGCGGCTCCGGGAGGTCGGAGAGCGCCGGATTGCGGCGATGGACGAGGCGGGGCTCGATGTGCAGGTGATCTCGCTCACATCGCCCGGTCTGCACAACCTCCCGCCTGACGAGGCCACCGGCCTGCAGGTCGAGACGAACGACCGCATCGCCGAACTGGTGAACGCGCACCCGGAGCGATTCCAGGGCTTCGCCACCCTGGCCACACCCGCGCCCGCGGCGGCGGCACGGGAGCTCGAGCGAGCCGTCACCAAGCTTGGCCTCAACGGCGCCCTCCTCTTTGGCCGCACCGGCGCGCGCAACCTCGACCACCCCGAGAACTGGCCGATCTTCGAGGCCGCCGAGTCGCTCCGTGCCCCCCTGTACATACACCCACAGGTTCCGCAGCGCCGGGTGCGGGCCGCGATCTACTCGGGTTTCGACGATGCCGTCGACAACGCGTTCGCCACCTACGGCATCGGCTGGCATTATGAGTCAGGTGTGCAGTTCCTGAGGCTCGCGCTCGCCGGCGTGTTCGACCGCTTCCCCGGCCTGCAGGTCCTCCTCGGCCACTGGGGCGAGGTGGTGTTGTTCTATCTCGACCGCGCCGACGGGATGGCGATGCAGGCCAGGCTACCGCTCTCGTTCTCAGAGTACGTTCGCCGGAATGCGTACATCACGGCCGGCGGTCTCTACAGCCAGCGCTACCTGCGGTGGGCGGTCGAGATCGTCGGCGTGGAGCGCATCCTCTTCGCGACCGACTACCCGTACCGGCCGGGCCCCGACGGGGGCGTCGAGCACTTCCTCCAGAGCACCGGGCTGGATCGGCCGGACCAGGAGCTGATCGGCGCAGGCAACTGGGATGCGCTCGTGGCAGGCATCAGGCGCTGACCTTCGGTCGCGTGCGGTCGGCCTCACCTCTCGGGCCGCTCGACATGACGCGGCGCGCGGATGCATCCGGCATCTGAGCAATGAGACATTCCTCACCGCAGGGTTATCGCCGCCTTAGGCGGACGCCGCAGCATCGTGCGCTCTGTCCAACCCGAGCAAGGGAATGAAACGTGAATCGGATACCCACGATCTGCGCGATGGGCGCGCTTGCCGTCGCGGGCACAGTGCTCGCAGGCTGCGGCAGCAGCTCTGGCACGACCGCCTCAACCACTGCAGGCGCGGCCACCGCCACAACGGCTGCCGCCGTGTCGACGCCGGCGGTGGTTATCGGGACCTACAAAACACCCGAAGACGGCACTCTCATCGTCGGCGCCAACAACCGGACGCTGTACGTGCTCAAGTCAGATGAAACGTCAACGTCCGCGCACGAGAAGCTCAGCACCTGCAACGGCCCGTGTGCGGCCGTGTGGCCGCCGGTGCTCGCCTCCGGTACACCGTCCGTGGCGGGGAAAGCCAACGCGTCGCTGATCGGCCTCACGACGCGAAGCGACGGCACCAAACAGGTCACGTACAACGGCCTCCCCCTGTACTACTACGTCGCAGACGCCAAGGCCGGCGAGGCCACCGGCAACCACCTCAAAGACGGCTACGGGCTCTGGCTCGGCATGCTCGCGAGCGGCAAGATCGCTCCGGACGGCGCCAATTGAGCAGGGGTGCGCTCGCCGGCGTGAAGCGCGCCGGGTGAGCGGCGGCCGCTGCGAGCCGAGCCCCCGGTTCGGCTCGCAGACGGTCGGCGTGCCGGTGCGCCCGCGCCCATCACCGTGGAGACTCGCCCCCGCTTGTCCCTGCGAGCCACGGAGCCTGCTCCGGCGCCCCATCACGCCTGCGGTCAATTCGGGTTGGGGTCGGAATCCTCCGCATGCAAAACACCGCGGCAGAGAACGTTCAGCGGGCGCATCCGCGGGTTCTCCTCGCGATAGACGACCCGGTCGCTCTCGCGATCGAGTCGACGGGGTTGAGCGCTCCGGGCACCGCGTAGGCGCCCGAGGCCGGAAAGCGCATCTGCGCCCAGGACTCCCACTCGGCGACGGTGCCCGAGACGACGAGCGGTTTGGTGGCGTCCTGGTGATCGTGGCGCCCATCCGCCGGCGGGTACGAACCCACTGGTCGAAGGAGGGACCGTCATCTCCTGTCCACGTCGCGTACTCGGCCGTGCTCACGTGCGGGTGCCTCGCCGCGGGGATCGGCGGGGTGCAAAATCCGCCCCACAGCCCGTCACCAGTCGGGTAGGTTTCCGCAAAAGGAGGAGGGCGAATGTTCGACTATGTGATCGTTGGGGCGGGGTCGGCCGGCTGCGTGCTGGCCGCTAGGTTGAGCGAGGACCCGGACGTGGAGGTGCTGCTGCTGGAGGCCGGGCCGCCGGACACGAAGGAGAACATCCATGTGCCGCTCGGCTACCTGCAGCTCATCGGCTCCGACGTGGACTGGGACTTTCACTCGGTACCGGAGCAGGAGTGCTTTAACCGCCGCATCCCGCTGCCGCGGGGACGGGTGTTGGGCGGATCCTCCTCGATCAACGCGATGGTCTACATCCGCGGCAACGCGCGTGACTACGACGAATGGGGCGTGCCCGGCTGGTCCTGGAGCGACCTGCTCCCCTACTTCATCCGCGCCGAGGACAACGAGCGCGGCGCATCGGACTTGCACGGCGCGGGCGGCCCGCTGCCCGTCAGCGAACAGCGCAACCGGAGCGCGATCTCCCTCGCGTTCGTCGAGGCGGGCGTGCAGGCGGGCCTGACCCGCAACGAGGACTTCAACGGCCCATCCCAGGACGGCGTCGGCATGTACCAGGTGACGCAGCGCGCAGGCATGCGCGCTTCCGCGGCGGTCGCGTACCTGCATCCCGCGATGGAGCGGCCGAACGTCACCGTGATGCCGTACATGCTCGCGCACCGTGTCCTGCTCGACGGCACCCGCGCGGTCGGCGTGGAGGCCTCACAGCTTGGACAGTTGCAGGAGTTTCGCGCCGAGCGCGAGGTGATCCTCTGCGGAGGTGCCTACAACTCGCCGCAGCTGCTCATGCTGTCGGGGATCGGCCCTGCCGAACACCTCATGATGCGCGAGATCGAGGTGAGACTCGACCGTCAGCAGGTCGGGCAGAACCTGTCCGACCACGCAGCCACACAGATGGTGTGGAAGACCGACGAGCCGCAGAGCCTGCTGCTGGCACTGGAGCCCGCGGCACTGCAGGAGTACGAAGCCACGCGCACCGGTGTGTTCGCCTCAAACCTCGCCGAAGCGGGCGCGTTCCTGCGAGTCTCGTCCGACGCCCCGGCGCCGGACATCCAGTTCCACGTCGCACCCCTGCACGTCGTCGATGAAGGCATGAGCGACCCCGAGGGCCACGGCGTCTGGGTCTCGCCGTGTCTGCTCACGCCGCACTCCCGCGGCCACGTGCGCCTGGCCTCGAGCGACCCGGGCGCCAAGCCGCTGATACACAACCGCTTCTACAGCGAGGGCGACGATCTGCACCGGATGGTGCAGGCGCTGCGGGCGGGGCTGGACATATGCGGCCAGCCGGCGATGGAGCCCTACTGCGCGCAGGGCACGCTCGTCCCATCCGGAGATGGTGATGAGGCGCTTCGCCACCACGCCGCCCGCACGACGTACGCCGTCTATCACCCCGTCGGCACCTGTCGGATGGGCACCGACCCTGAGGCCGTGGTCGACGAGGAGCTTCGCGTGAGCGGCGTCGACGGCCTTCGCGTTGTGGACGCGTCGGTGATGCCGGTGGTGCCGCGCGGGAACACGAACGCGCCGACGATCGCCCTCGCCGAGCGCGCCTCCGACCTGATCCGCTACGGGCACGCGGCGGCCGGCGCCCAGATCGCGGCGCACGGCGAGGTCTGAGGGCCGCGATCAGGGCGTGTGCTGTGCGCCCGCCAGTGCCGGCCAGGCGTCGGCGGTAGCCGGCTGTCCGTGCCACACGAGCGCTCTCGCCTCGAGATCCTCGACGTAGCGCCGCTTGCCCGCGATGTAGGAGAGGCGGTCCTGCGGCGCGATCTCGACCAGGTCGCGCTTGAGGGCCGCATACCGGTCCGCCTCGGCCGGGTGAGCGCGAAGGTAGTCGCGCAGCGCCAGATGGCGCGCCTCGTGCCAGCCGGCGGACTCGCACACGTGCAGGTGATGGGTTCTCGGCCGCGTTGCCGGCTTGGCGAACAATCGGTAGCCGGGGGAGTCGGGGTCCGGGATGAACGTGTAGCCGAGCCGTCCGAGCGGCGTCGCGTAGCGGGCGCGCGGCTCGATGCGCGTCACCGACAGCTGCAGGTCCAGGATCGGCTTCGCGGCAAGCCCGGGCACGGAGGTCGAGCCGACATGCTCCAGGCGGACAGCGAGCGCGCCGAGCGCCTGCCTGATGAGGTTCAGCTCCTGCTGCGCTTCTACGGCCCAAGCCGGGTCGTGCTCGACGACGCGGACGGAGGGGTCAAAGCGATCATCCAGCGAGGGATGGCGCGTCAGCTCGCTGTCGCCCGCAACCTGCGGTTCTGCGCCGCCGTCCATCGCCGGGACGATAGCTGGCAGGCGTCGCGCGGGGCGTAGCCTGGAGGTTGGCCGCCGCGACCGTGGGGGATACTCCCGTCGTGCCCAAGGGGACTCCAGAAGGCGGTTGCCCAGGATGACGGGCCTCGGTCAGCGGCTGGCGTGCGGGCTGGCGCTCGTTGCGACGGCTGTGCTCGCAGGCTGCGGCAGCAGCGGCGAGACGATCAGCAACGTCGCGCGTTCGGCGGCGCAGCACGGCAAGCCCTGCGAAGCAGCCGAAGTCGAACCGACCAACGCGAGCTACGAGGCGCAGTGCGCGGCCCAGCAGAATCAGCAGGCTGCAGAGGCGAGGGAGAGGGAAGAGGCCAAGGAAGGCGAACGCCTGAAGAGCGAAGCCGAGAAGCACTGAACGGCCAGACGCGCCGTCCGCCTGCGCGTGGGGCGGCTACTGCGCGCCCGCGGGCACGCTCACACCGTCCAGGGCCTTGCTGATCAGCGACCGGAGCTGGTCGCGCTCCTCGGAGTTCAGGCCTGCCAGGACGGTGTCTTCGATGCTCTCCCGGCCGCGCTCGACGCTGGCGAACACCTCTCGGCCGGAATCAGTGAGCTCGATGATGTGACGACGGCGGTCGGTGCGATCGCGTCGCCGGGTGATGTACTCGTCGTCCTCGAGCTCGTGGAGCAGGAGGACCGTGCTGTTGGCGTCCAGGCACATCGCGTCGCCGAGGTCCTGCTGAGGGACCGAGCCGCCGTGTTCGTGCAGGTAAGCCAGCACCACGAATGCGCGCAGGCTTATGCCGAGTATCGCTTCGCTGCTGTGGCGGTGAAACGTCTTGCTGAGCCTGGTCGCGAGTCCGATGAGTCCCGCTTGCGATGTGTCCTCCATTTGCCAGCCATCTTACCAAATAGTACGATCCGGAAATCAGGATCGTCCCTGCTATGGTGATGATCACGCGCTTTGGGAGGGATCGCCCAGCACTGAACTGCCCTCCCGGCGTGACCTGTCCGTTCAGACATCCAGGAGAAGGATTTGCCCTCGATCACAAGCCCAATCCCTGGGAGCGAAGCTTCCACATCCGCGCCCGACCGGCGGCGCTGGATCGCCCTGATCATCGTCTGCCTCGGGCAACTGATGATCGTGCTCGACACAACGATCGTGAACGTCGCGCTGCCGAGCATCCAGCGTGACCTGCACTTCAACCAGGCCAACCTCACGTGGGTGGTCAACGCGTACCTCATCTCGTTCGGCAGCTTCCTGCTGCTCGCCGGCAGGCTCGGGGACCTGATCGGCCGCAAGCGGATCTTCCTGTCCGGGCTCGTCCTGTTCACGGCGGCCTCGGCCGCCTGCGGCCTGGCGGACTCTCAGGCCGCGCTGATAGCGGCGCGCTTCGTTCAGGGGCTCGGCGGCGCGCTCGCGGCGTCCGTGATCCTCGCGATCATCGTCACCGAGTTCGAGCTCTCGAGCGAGCGCGCGAGGGCGATGGGAGTGTTCACGTTCGTGGCAGTCGCCGGCGGATCGATCGGCCTTCTCACCGGCGGCGCGATCACCGAGTCGATCAACTGGCACTGGATCTTCTTCATCAACCTGCCGATCGGTCTCGTAGCCTTCGTCGCGGGCCGCCGTCTCATCGTCGACAACCCGGGCCTCGGCCTGAGCGACGGTGTGGACATCTTCGGTTCGCTCCTGATCACGGCGTCGATGATGTCGCTCGTCTACGCGATCGTGGCTTCGAGCAGCGACGGCTGGGGCTCGGCGAGCACCCTCGGCTTCGGTGCTGCGGCGCTCGCGATGCTGGCTGGCTTCATGGTGTACGAGAGCCGCGTGAGCAATCCGATCTTCCCGCCGCGGATCCTGCGCCTTCGCGGCCTGATCGGGTCGAGCGTGGTCCGCGGCTGCCTCGTCACAGGGATGTTCACGACGTTCTTCCTCGGGGCGATCTACCTCGAGCGGGTGCGCGGCTTCGACTCCCTGCAGACGGGGCTGGCGTTCATGCCGATGACGATCATCGTCGCGGCGCTGTCGCTCGGCCCGACAGCACGGCTGATGGCGCGCTTCGGGGCGCTCAGGCTTCTCTCGGTGGGCATGTTGATGCCGATCGCCGGTCTCGCGCTGCTGGTGAGCGCAGGGCCGGATGCCGCCTACTTCCCGACACTGTTCATCGCGTTCGCCCTGGTCGGCCTCGGCATGGGAACCTCGTTCATGCCGCTGCTGAGCATCGCGATGTCGGAGGTGCCGAGCACGGAGGCGGGACTCGCCTCCGGGATCGTCAACGTCTCGATGCAGATGGCCGCGGCGCTGGGGCTCGCCGTGCTCGACACCCTCGCCACCGACCACACCCACGCCCTGCTGGCCTCCGGCACCGCCCCGGCGACAGCGCTCACCGACGGTTTCCACCTCGCGTTCACCGTCGCTGCCGTGATCGTCGCCGTCGGGATCGTGATCGCCCTGACCGTGCTCAGGGGAGTCGGGGGAGCCTCAGCGGCGACCGCGAGTCCCGCCGGCAGCGGTGCGGCTCACGCCGGGCCAAGGGCCTGGGGCCGACCCGGCGATCTTGACCCCCTCCCTGACCGGGCAGAGGGCGAGGACGCGACCGACGGCGCCGATGACCGTGGCGGGCGCGAATACGTGCCGCAGCCGGCCTGAGGCGCCCGCGCACCCTGGAGCACGGGCCCGATCGCGGAGCCCATGCTCCAGGGGCCGTCAACGGCGCCAGTTCACCTGAGCTCACCCGGCGCGCCGGCGTCGCCGACGAGGTCGAGCTGCATCCAGGCCACGTCGTGCCAGCTGCCGAGCTTGAAGCCGATGCGGCGGTAGGTGCCGACGTCCTTGAACCCCATCGCCCTGTGCAGTCCGACACTTGCAGGATTGGGCAACGTCATCCCCGCGACTGCCACCCTGAAACCACGGCCTATGAGGGCCGGGAACAGCTGGTTGTAGAGCAGGCGGCCGGCGCCGGTACGCCGCCTGCCGACCTCCAGGTAGACGCTGACCTCGCACGCCCAGCGGTAGGCCGGGCGCGTGTGAAATCGCGTGGCGTAGGCGTAGCCGGCGACGCGGCCGTCGTCCTCGACGACCAGCCATGCGTGAGTGCTCGTGGCGGCTGCGATGCGCGCGCCCATCTCCGAGCCCGTGGGCGGCTCGGTCTCGAACGTGATCGCCGTCGCGTTGACGTAGGGCGCGTAGATGGCGGCGCACGCCTCTCCGTCCAGCTCCGTTGCCGGCCGGACCTCGGTGCTCACCGGGCGAGTGCCTGTCATGGACCCACGGTAGCCAGGTCCGGCGCCGTCGGTCAACGCTCCGGCTGCGAACGGGTGGGCGCCTCAGGCGGAGTGCTCGCTGGCCGGCTGCAGCGGTGAGTCGGTGCGGTGATCTCCGGAATCCGCCTGGCACCTCCGACGGTCAGGTGCCTCGGAATGACCGCCCTGGCGCTCACGGGCGGATTCTCCCAGCCTGCAGCTCTGCTAGGTCGAGGACAGTTGGCTGAAAGCCCGCGCGTAGCAGCGGCCGTGATAGCACTCACCACCGGGCTGTGAGCCCCCCACGCGGGCGTACGTGGTCGTCTCCGGGGCGCTGCCGCGCCTGAGCAGCACGACGGGCTCGTGCCTTCCGACGACACCCCTGCAGTGGGGGCACCTGGGGGCCGGGTGTGCGTTACCTGGGCTCATCTCGATTCACTATCGGAGACAGCGGCCTGAATCCGCTCCGGGGCCGCCCGCAGAACGCAGCGGCAAAGTACGTCGCGGCGGGGCGCAAACCGGCACGCGGGCATCGCGAGTCGACCTCATCCGGGGTGGGTCCGCGGCAGCTCCGCGCTCCGTTTTTGTGCGGCAATCCCGCGACAGCCGGGTGGCCGCCGGCGATAGGCTTGGTGCGTCTTTCGGGCCGCCTGATTCGGCTGGCGGGCGGGCCCGAGGTATCCGAGGAGGAACAGATATCCCATGACGGACGGCACCGCCAAGCAGCGGGCTCTCGATCAGTTCGCCAAGTTCCTGAACCCGCAGAAGGTCCGGGTGATGAGAGCCGCGGGCCTTGACATCATCGAGGCGGAGCGCTCCGGCCCATGGGTGTGGGACATCGACGGCGAGCGGTACCTCGACTGCTTCACATCCGCGGGGTCGTTCAACGTCGGCAGGCGCAACCCCCGCGTCGTGGCTGCAGCCCACGCGGCGATCGACAGCCTCGACAACGGCAACTTCCTGCTCTGCTCGCAGCAGAAGGCGCAGCTCGCAGCGAAGCTCGCGGAGATCACGCCGGGAGACCTGTCGTGCACGATGTTCGGCACGGGCGGGGGAGAGGCGATCGATTTCGCGATCAAGCTCGCGCGCGGGTCCACCGGCCGCCCGAGGATCATCTCGACGGTCAACGGCTACCACGGGCACACCGGCTTCGCTCTGTCCGCCGGGGGCCGAGAGTCCTTCCGCGGGCCCTTCGAGCCGCTGATGCCTGAATTCCTCCAGGTGCCCTACGGGGACCTCCAGGCGCTCTGCGCAGCCGTCGACGAGCGCACCGCAGGCGTGTTGCTCGAGCCGATCCAGGGAGAGGGCGGAATCGTGATGCCGGCGCCCGGCTATCTCGCGGGCGTGAGATCCGCCTGCGATGAGGCGGGTGCGCTGCTGATCCTCGACGAGATCCAGACCGGGCTCGGCCGGACAGGGAGATGGTGGGCGAGCGAACACGACGGGGTGACACCGGACATCATGACGACGGCGAAGTCGCTCGGCGGCTCTCTGATGCCGATCTCGGCGACCGTCTTCACAGAGGATCTCAGGGAGTTCCTGATCCCCAACCCCTTCATTCACCTCTCGACGTTCGGTGGTTCGGACGTCGCCTGCGCGGTCGCGCTCGAGGTCATAGCCGTCATGCAGGAGACCGGGCTCGTGGAGCACGCCGCCGAGATGGGCGACAGGCTGTTCGCGGGCCTGCGCGCGATCGCCTCCGAGCATCCCGACGTGATCACAGACGTCAGGGGCCGCGGGCTGATGGCGGGAATCCAGTACGCCGAGGACTCGCTAGGGCCGCGAATGTCCTACCACCTGGCCAGGCACGGCGTCCTTGCGATCTACAGCGGCAACGAGCCTTCGGTGATGCGCCTGATGCCGGCGCTCGTGATCGCGGAGCAGGAAATCGACATGCTGCTCGCGGCGCTCCGCGCAGCGATCGCAGACCTCCTCGCCGGTGCCGGCCCCGAGGAGAGAGCTCCGGCCCGGCCCAGGCGCCGACCCGCCCGCGCGGCAGGCTGAGGCGGGATCATGGCGGACTGGGATGAGCTTGCGCAGGCGCTCGCCGACTACACGGTCAGCTGCAACACCAACGAGCGGCTGCGCAAGATGCAGCGCGACTGGTCGCGGATCCTGCACTTCGTGTGCTCGGACAACGCCACCACGTTCTCGATGGAGGTCGACCACGGCGAGATCCTCTCGACCCCGGCAGGTCACGTCGGCACGCCGGACATCATCGTCACGACGCACTCGGAGACGTTCTGCGACATGTTCTGGGGCGATCTGAACCCGGTTCAGAAGTATCTGCGCGGCGAAATCGCCGTACAGGGATCCCAGGAGGACGTCATGCGCCTGGATGCGATCAGCTACGTGATCTGGCCCGACGTCTGATGGCGCACGCCGAGGGGCTTCCCCCGGCTCCGAGCGCTCTGCGCCGATCGGTGGGCCTTGCGACCGCCACCGCCACCTCGGCGGGGCTGGCGTTCGCAGCCATCGACTATCTCGGGGTCGTGTCGGTGCTGGTGTATGCGCCGGGCACGACCGCCGCCGTCGCGATCCTCATCGGTGGGCTTCTGGTGCTGCTCGTGTCGGGGATCTTCTCCGAGCTGAACGGGCTGTATCCGTCCGCCGCCGGGATACGCCTATATCTCAGTCGCGCGGTCGGCAACCGTACCGCACTGTCGTTGACGTTCACCTACATGACCACGATCGTGATGGTGATAGCCGCCGATGCGTTCCTGATCGGCGCTGCGATCCGTCACGTGCTGCACGAGCCGTCGGCGCTCGCCTACGTATGGATCGCGGTGCTCCTCGGCTGCGCCCTCGCCGCCAACCTGCGCGGGGTGCGCCTGGCGGGATGGGTTCAGACGATCGTCACCTACACCGTGCTGAGCGGAACCGCAGTCCTTTCCGTGATCGCCCTGTTCCACGCCGGCAGCGCCTTTCACAAGCCGCTGAACCTGTTCGGCAAAGGGACGTTCTCCGGGATACAGGCTGTGGCATTCGCGCTGTTCCTATACGCGGCGTTCGAGTGGGTCACGACCACGGCCGAGGAGGCGAGGACGCCGCCGGTGATCACGCGCGCCCTGTTCATCGCCCCGGTCCTGATCTGGGCAGTGGCGACCCTGTTCACCCTTGCGGTGACGCACCTCGTCCCGTTCTCCCTGGTTCACCACAGCGCCTATCCGCAGCTGCTGATGGGCAAGGCGGCACTCGGCACCGTCGGCGAGCTATGGATGCTCGCGCTGACCGTGCTCACGGCTCTGAACACGTTCAACGGCGGCTTCCTCGTCGCCTCGCGCTTCATCTATGCGGCGGCCCGAGAGAACAATCTGCCACGCCGGTTCGCGAGCCTGAACATGAAGGCGGTCCCGTGGCTTGCGGTCAGCACGCTCGCGGGCGCCTCCGCTGTGGTCGCCGCCGTGGTGTTCGCGACAGGGCAGTGGCTGCTGCTCGTGGCGGTGGGAGCGGCGATCGAGGCGGGCATCTACGCGCTCGGCTCGCTGAGCCTGCTGATACTGCGCGGCCGCGAGACGCGCGAGCGGCCGTTCCGTCTCGTGGCGGGGCGGCCGCTCGCAGCGTTCGGGGTCGTCCTGTTCACGGTGCTGTTCCTCGCAACCGGTCTCTCTGACCCGAGGGACGCCAGCCGCTTCTCGCTGGCCCCGATCGGCGTGATCCTCGTTCTCGCAGGGCTGTCAACGTGTTACGTGCTGCTCGCGGTCCCGCGCCTGCAGGCGGCTGCCGCGGCACGCGCCGCAGCGGGCCGCCCCCGGCGGCGCCCGGCACGAGCGGCAGCGCAGAGCGACCCGGACGCGGCGCCTCGGCTGGACCTGTGATCGGGTGGCGTGAGCTCCCGCGGGTCCGCAGGCGTCCCTGCCGGCGGGTTTCGCGGGGACGCCGGTGTGCGCCGCCGATAGCTCCGTGGGAGGCGCGAACGGCCTGTACACTCACCGACTCCACATGGCCTTCGACCCCGTACGACAGCTGCAGCTCAACCTCTGGCGCGCCGGGCATGTGCTCAACGAGCAGACGTTCGACACCACGCGCCTTGAGGGGAAAGACGACGAGGAAGTCGATCGACTCTACGAGCGCGGGCGCAGGTGGGTGGGGAACCTCGGGGAGCGGATCCAGACCAGGACAGGATGCACGATCGACTCAAGGCGCGCGCTCGACTTCGGTTGCGGAGTGGGCCGCATCGCGCTGCCGCTCGCCGAGCGCTGCGAGCATGTCTACGGCCTGGACGTCTCGCCGGCCGTGCTCCGCGAGGCCGACCGCATGGCCAAACACCTCAACCTCACGAACGTCGAGTGGCTGGACGCGAGCGCCGTCGATCAGCTCGCGGGCAGCTACGACCTGCTCCTCTCCTTCTACGTCTTCCAGCACATCCCCTCGCGCGAGGGGGAGCGCATCTTCGCGAAGCTCGTGCAGGGTCTGCGCCCGGGAGGGGTCGCGGCCGTCCACTTCACGATCCGCCCGAGCAAGCCGCGCCTGGACAAGAGCTACCCGTACATGCTCGTGAACTCCTACTCGCTGAACCGTCTAATGCGGCTGCTCGCGGAGAACGGGATCTACGGGGTGCACGTCACATGGGGCAACCGCTCGGGCCCCGGCTCATACGAGGAAGCGACCCTCGTGTTCCGCAAGGACTGACCGGGCTTTCGGCGACGCAGATCACACGGGGCCGGCTCACTCGTCCCCGTCCGTCGCCCTGATGATCACGTCCGCGCGCGCCCGTGTCCGGTCCGCGCTCATGTAGTCCCGCTCCTGCCGCGCCCACTGCTCCCAGTGCCCGGTGTAGATCGCCCCGTCGCGCGCGAGCGCTCGCTGTCTTCGCAGCCCGTCCTGCACCTCGACCCATGCGAGCACGCTCAGGTGCGGTGCCGCCGCGAGTGCGCCCGCGCCCACCCCCTCGACGATCAGCAGCGCGGGTGCTCGCAGGACGACCGGCTCGAGCCATCGCCCGTGCACCCAGTCATATCGCGCGGCCAGCGCGTCCCTCCCCTGCGAGAGGGGAGCCAGGACGTCGCGCACGAGACGGTCGATGCCCTCGCGCAGGCCGTGCCAACCGCCGTAGAGATCCTCCATCGCTACGGTGGCGGCGCCGGCCGCGATGGCCGCCTCGCGTGCGATCGTGGACTTTGCCGATCCGGACCGGCCGTCGATCGCCAGGACGCGTGTTGCGCCGGCTCGCGGCTCGGCTTCAGCCAGCAGCCCTGCGAGCCGCAGGGCTGCGTCACTCATGCATGCCCACACGCTCGGGAATGATCCGGATCATTGAGCGGGGCTCGTAGTCGATGAACGGGCTGTGGTCGGTCCCGAGATACGCGATGGAGAGACGCTGGATCAGCTTGTCCGCGCCGTCGCCGCCGAGCTCCGCCCGCCCGCGGATGTCCACGTAGCGTCGCGGCAGCAGACGTGAGTAGACGAGCACGCCGGCTCGCGGGTCGCGCTCCAGATTGGCGTACTGGCGGCGGTGCGCTCGGGTCGACATGAGCAGATGATCCCCCTCGCGCGCGACCCACATCACGCACAGGTGGGTCGATCCGTCCGGGTTCAGCGTGCCGAGCACCGCGGGCTCGGGGGTGTCGATGAGCTCGCGGGCCTGCGCGGGGAGCGTCGCGCTCACGCCGGCGGCCCCGGAAGGAGCTCGTTGCTGAAAGCCTCGCGCCACACCTCCGCCGAGCCGATCACGTCGCTCTCGGCGAGCCACCGCGCATAGCCCTGCAGTAGCTCGGTGCGCTGTTCGCCCCAGCGCCCCTCGTGAAACCACGTCGGAGCGATCAGCTCCAGGGAGCGGCGCAGGATCTCACGAGGGAAGTAGGGGATCACCCGCTCGAGCGCGGCGAGTGTCGCGCCGTGGTCACCTGCTGCGTCGCGATATCCGCGGGCGGTGGCCTGCAGGAAGCGGCGGACGACCTCGGGGCTGCTGTGGAGCAGGCTCTCGCGAGCCGCGAGCACGTAGCTGTGATAGCGCAGTCCCGCAGCCTCATCGGCGTGCCAGCTCAGGCGGCGGCTCTGCTCGAGCCCTCCGAACAGGGCATCCCATGCCCAGTAGCCGCCGAATGTGGCGTCGGTCTCGCCGGCGGCGATGTCGTCGACGCTCAGCTCTCTCACCCCGCTGTCGAGGATGATGACCGCGTCCGCGTCGCCTCCGTCCTGCAGGACCATCTCGCGAACGAGGGCGATGCCCCGCGGGGTGGGGTTCAGCGAGACGCGGCGGCCCTCCAGGTCTCTCAGCCTCGCGATCCCGGTGCCCGTGACCGTCTGGATCGTCTCCAGGCCTCGGTGATTGACGGCCGCGACACCGACGAGCGGCTCGCCGCGGTCTCGGCGTGCGAGGAGCCGGTTGCTCGGGCAGAGCGCGAAGTCCGCCTCGCCCCGCGCCACGTGCGCCAGCGCGTCGCCGCGCAACGGGTCGCCGACGACGATCTCGACATCGAGGTCCACCGCCTGGAAGTGCCCCGCTGCGGCCGCGGCGTAGAAGCCGGCGTCGTTCGTCCAGGGATGGAAGTACTCGAGCATCACCCGCAGACGTCTCACGGAAGTTCTCCCCGGCCGCTGCTCATGCCGTCCGCCCGCCGCGGCCTCAGCCCGTCGGCAGCAGAGAGTTGGTGTACACCTCTTCGGGCGTCGGCAGTGCGCCCGAGATCAGGCCGCCCCTGGCGAGTATTTTCGTCAGCCCGGCGAAGTCTTCGTCGCTGAGCGTCCCCCATTTGCCGGAGGATCCGATGAACCGCGGCGCCGTGGCCTTGGCTGTCGCGTACACGATGTTCTGGCTCTTGCCGAGCGCGGTCTCGTTTTCCTTGATCAGGATTTCCGCCGCCTGCTGGGGGTTCGCGGCCGCGAATTCATAGCCTTCGGCGAGTGCCGCGAGGGCGCCCTTGAGTGCGGGACCGCGTTTGGCGATGTCTTCATCGCTGGCGGCGAAGACGGCGTTCGGGTAGTTCCCCGCGGCCTTCAGATAGGTGCTGTACGGGAACAGGCGCAGTTTGATCCCCTGGAGTTCGGCTTCGACATTGTCGATGCCGCCGAAGACCGCGGTGTAGTCGATGCGGTGGCTGGCGAGAGCCTGGATCACGTCCGTGTTGAGCACCACTTCCCTCCAGCCCGTGACGCTTCCGCCGTCCGCGGCGATGATCGAGCTGATGATCGGCTTGTCACTGGCGATGCCGAACCCGCCGTAGAGCTTGCCGCTGAGCTGCGAGGGCCGCGTGATGTTCGAGGAGGAAAGAACGGCCAGGGCGGTGGTGTTGTTCGCGACCAGCGCGGCGACCGCCTTGTACTTCAGCCCTTTTGCACGGTTGATCACGACTTCCGGGGGATAGGTGATGCCGAGGTCGGTCCTCCCGCTCTGGATCAGCGTCTCGGCCGGTGTTTCGGCGTACGGGAGGATCTGCGGCGTGATCCCGTGCTTGGCGAAGTAGCCGTTGTGGATCGCGGCGTAGATGCCGAGGTAGTCGACGTTCGCGGTGTAGTCCAGCGCGATGCGCACCGTCTGGGTGGGGCCGGCGCCGGTGGACGTCGTCCCGGAGCTGCCGGACGAACTCGACCCGCACGCGGCGAGCGCCAGCGCAAGGACGGCGGCCGTGGCCACGGTGAGCGGTGCTCGAAGGTTCAGTCTCGGCATGTTGGTTGGCACGTTCGCTGGGCCTTTCTGTCGTGCGAAGGGAGCAATGCGCACAAATGTGCACAAAACGGATCAGGAAAGTAGCAGATGGTTCGTGGAGCGGATAACCTGAGGGGGTGGGTGCTTCCAGCACGACGAATACCACCACAGCGCCCGGCGCGCTCGTCTCGAGCGAGACGCCGGCGCCGAGAAGACGCCGCAGGCGCACCATTCGCAGCCGCCTGGCGAACATCTGGCCGCCGGCGCTCGTGCTCATCGCCATCGTCGTCGCGTGGGAAGCGCTGACCAGCGCTCTGTCGGTCAGCTCGACCGTGCTGCCCGGGCCCGCGCTGGTCCTCGAAGCGTCGTGGCAGGACCGGGCGAACCTCTGGCCGGCGATGTGGACGACGACGAAGGAGGCGGTCCTCGGTGTCATCCTCGCGACCGTCGTCGCCGTGATCCTCGCGGTCGCAATCGACTGGTCGCGGACGGTGCGCCGCAGCTTCTATCCGCTGATGGTGACCTCCCAGACGCTTCCGATCATCGTGCTCGCGCCACTCGTCGTCATCTGGTTCGGGTTCGGCACGGCACCCAAGATCGGGCTGGTCGCGCTGTTCACGTTCTTTCCCGTGGCCGTGGGAACCGTGCAGGGGCTTGCGTCCTCGGACCCCGACGCGATGGCGCTCCTTCGCACGATGGGCGCGAGCCGTCTGCAGCTGCTGCTGCGCGTGAGGGCCCCCAGCGCGATACCCCAGATGTTCACGGGGCTGAAGGTCGGCGTCACGTACGCGTATGTGTCAGCGATCTTCGCGGAGTACGTCGGAGCGGAACAGGGCCTCGGCGTCTACATGCAGGCGAGCAAGAACGCGTTCAGGACCGAACTGGTCTTCGGGGCGATCCTCGTCACGACGCTCCTGACGCTGGTGCTGTTCATCGCGGTCGCTCTGCTCGAGCGCGCGTGCATGCCGTGGCGCAGGCCCACCCAGACCGAGGTCGGCTGGTGAGCGTCGCCGCGGACGCACGCGCCGCGAGCGCCGTAGCGCGCACACCCGGTGCGCGCCTGGAGGTCCGCGCCCTGCGCAAGAGCTTCCCGACCGGCGAGGGCCCGGACCTGCTCGCGCTGGACGACGTGACGCTCCACGCGGCGGCGGGTGAGTTCATCGCCGTGATCGGTCCGAGCGGGTGCGGAAAGAGCACGCTGTTCCACATCCTCGCCGGCCTGGAGGATCCCGACGGCGGCGAGGTGCTGATCGGCGGCGAGGTCGCTCGAGCGCCGGCTGGGGGCTTGCGCGTTCATGCCCCAGCGCGACGGTCTGCTGCCGTGGAGGCGGACTATCGACAACGTCACCATCGGCCTGTCCCTCGCCGGCGTCCCGCGAGAGCAGGCGCGTGCGCGCGCGCTTCCCCTGCTCGAGCGCTTCGGCCTGGGCGGCTTCGAGAGGGCGTGGCCGTGGCAGCTGTCCGGCGGCATGCGCCATCGTGCGGCGTTCCTGCGCACCGTCCTGCTCGGTCGCCCCGCGATGCTCCTCGACGAGCCGTTCGGCGCGCTCGACGGGATCACCCGCTCCGATATGCAGCACTGGCTGCTCGAGGTGTGGGAAGAGGTCGGCTCGACGGTGGTGCTGATCACCCACGACGTCGCCGAGGCCGTGTACCTCGCCGACCGTGTCTACGTGCTCTCACCGCGTCCGGGGCGTGTGGCGGCGGAGCTCACGATCGACCTCCCGCGTCCGCGGACGCTGGACCTTCTCGGCTCGCAGGAGTTCGCAACACAGGAGGCGAAGCTGCGCGAGTCCCTGCGGTTGCACTCCCTCAGCTGATCGGGAGCCGGCTAGCCCACTTCGACGGGCAGCGAAGGATCGGCGGTCCACTCCGTCAGCGAGCCGTCGTAGAGGCGCGCATCCTCGCGACCGATGAGCGCCAGCGCGAAGAGGTCGACCGTCGCGGAGATCCCGCCGCCGCAGTAGGCGATCACCGGCTCTGTGCCTGGTGCACCGAGATCACCGAGACGGCTCTCGAGCTCCGCCGGCGTGAGAAAGCGGCCGGTTGACGGGTCGACGGTCTGCTCCCAGTGCACGTTCACGCTCCCCGGGATACGGCCCGGCCTGGAGTAGGCGCCAGGCCCCTCGCCGCGGAATGCCTCGGGTGCCAGGGCATTGACGAGGATCGCCTCGCTGCCTCCGCCGACGACCGCCTGCACGTCACGCAGGCGGGCGAGCAGCTGAGGTCGAACGGTGGGCTCGAAGGTGGCCGGGTGATAGCTCTCGTCCCCGGCGGCGAGCTCCAGCCCGGCGGACGTCCATGCCCGCAGGCCCCCGTCGAGCACGCTCACTCGATCGAAGCCGAAATAGCGCAGCAGCCACCACAGGCGCGTCGCCCACATCGGCGAGTGCTGCGAATACGTGACGACGTGGCTGGCGGGGGAGATGCCGAGATCTCCCGCCGCCCGCGCGAACCGCTTGGGATCGGGGACGACCAGCGGGTTCGCCGACGCGGGATCCGACAGCGCGCCCGCGACGTCCGCGTACGCGCTGCCGGGTATGTGGCCGCGCTCATACTCATCCCGCGCGCTCTGGACGGTGTAGGGGCCGCGTGGATGCTCACGCCGCAGGTGGACGGTCGCGTCGAGCACCCTGAGGCCGGGCTCGCCCAGCTTCGCCGACAGCTCCTGGGGGTCGATCAGCAGCCCGTCGCGCATTTCCCACATCTTGCCAGAGGCTCCACGAGGGTTCCGGGTCCCGGCATCGAACGCTACGGGGAACAGTCATCGCCGCGCGCAGCAGGATGCGCGGCACCGCGACCGCGAGGTTCGTCCAGGTGGCACCTCCAAGCACCCGCAGCACCGAGGATGTTGAGCTGGCTCACCGAAGAGCGCAGCGCCGCGAGGAGCATGCCCGCGTCGTCCGGCGCAGACGACTCGTCGCGCTCGCCGTCCTCTTCGTCGTGCTCGTGCTCCTCGCCTTGCTCGTGTCCAGCATCTTCGGCTCCTCCGGTTCAAGCCCCCGCCACGTGCGCACGACGGCAACGAGGAACTTCGCCGTCGGCCTGCGGGTGATGCGCTTCGTGGACAGGAGCCGCACGATCACGCTGCCGAACGGCACGACCGAGCCCAGGACGCTCGTGACCTATGTTCGCTACCCGGCCCTCGGGGCGAGCGGCGCGACAGACGTATCGGGTGCGCCCGCGGCCAGCGCCGACGGCCCGTACCCGCTCGTGATCTTCGGTCCCGGCTTCGCGCGAGCCCCCTCGGTGTATGCGAGCCTGCTCCAGAGCTGGGCGAGAGCGGGATACGTGGTGGCGGCTCCCGAATTCCCCGTAGAGGGCCCCGACGCGCCAGGCGGGCCGAACGAGTCCGACCTGCCCAACCAGCCCGCGGACATGCGCTTTCTGATCACCCAGCTCCTGGCTGGGTCGGCGGCGGCGACCGGGCCGCTGCATGGCCTGATCAAGTCCTCGGAGGTCGCGGTCGGCGGCCATTCCGACGGCGGCGACAGCGCCCTCGCGCTCGCGTTCGACCCGACGTACCGGGATCCGCGTGTGCGCGCGGCCGTCGTGCTCTCGGGGGCGGAGATACCTTCCGCCGGCGAATTCGAATTCCCCCAGGGCGGCCCGGCGCTGCTCGCCACCCAGGGAACCGCGGACACGATCAGCCTTCCGAGCGACACCTACACCTACTACGCCGCGGCCAAGCGCCCGAAGTATCTGCTGCGCCTGGTGGGCGCGACGCACGTCGCGCCCTACTCCTACCAGGAACCCCAGCTGGCGATCGTCAAGAGCACGACCGTCGCGTTCCTGAACGCGTACCTGAAGAACACGCCCGGCGCCCTCAGGGCGCTCGCGTCGGCCGGGCATGTCCCCGGCGTCGCGACTCTCCAGGCAGAACCCTGAGCGATAAGCGGCGCCGCGGCCTACGGGCTGTGGACTGTCGCCCGCGCGTAGAGCAGTTCCACCAGGCGCCGCTCGGTGGCGGCCGGGACCGGTGTGGAGAAGCCGACGGCGATCAGGTCGACTTCGCAGGCGCCCAGCACGAACGCGTAGGTGTCGTGGTACACACGCACGCTCACGCGGGTGCCGTCGGCGCGCGTGCCGCTCAGTGTGCTCGTCACCCTGCGCGCGAAGCTCGGCGCATCCCCGCGCAACGGGTTAGCGAGCGAGGAGATCTCCGAGCCGGAGTACCGCAGTGCTCCCGCGCGGCGCCGGTTCGCGGCTTCCACGAACCGCACGTAGCACGCGCGCCCTCGGGCACTGTCGAATGCGGCGAGGTTGCCGGCAGCCATCGCCGCGGAGGGCAGGACTTCGACCGCGGACGAGACCAGCTGGGAGTGGCCCGCCGCACCGGTTGAGAATTCGCCAGAGCGGACGTTCGCGACACGCAGATACGGGCTCGCCTCGCCGTCGCAGCGCGCGAACGCCGCATCTGTGGGGCCGGGCGGCGGGGCGCTCGCTTCAGGCGAGAGCTGTGACATTTCCGGCACATCCGAGGAGCTGAGGTTCACCGCGCGCGCGAAGGTGTCCGCGGCGGGAGCGCGCGGCGTGCCGCTCGCGGACGGGTTCGACGCCGCGCATCCAGAGACGGCGACGGCGCAGCCGGACAGGGCGAGCCACGCCACGCGGGCCCCGCAGCGGGTCGCGATGGCTGAGCGGGGCCGGAACATCGACGGCGCAGTCTACGTATGCGTTCGCGCGCGGGGACGAGTCGCGCTCTGCGCAGACCCGGGAGGGCGCGGCGGTTTCCAGCGGCGCGGCGGTGACTTGCCGCGTCCGCGGGGACCGGGGCTAATCCGACTGCCGGCAGTCCCTTTCGCCGCTCGGGCGACCCGCCCGAGCGTGGTCGGCTGGAGGGGGCGCAGCGCCGCCGGAGCGGGAAAGGGGTAGGCGCGGGGACACTGAGGGACAGGTATCCCCGCGCCTGCGCCAGCGGGCGCGCAGGGACGGAGCTAATCCTCTTTGCTGCCTCACTGGGTGAGATGCGTCAGCCCGCTCGGGAGAATCCGCCCTGGCTGATGCCATACACATGCCGACCACCACGGTCGCGACTGCCAGCCACAGGGCGATTATCACAAGAGGGAGCATCGCGAGAGAGTTTTGTACCTTTCATAAAGAAAGTCGAATACTCTTTGTCCGCCCTGGCATAGGCCCTGCCTATCTGACTTCTGAGGCATGGGCAGGGGGTTGCGCCGCGTTCCGCTTCGGCCCACACGCCCGGCGCCTGCACGTGCCGCCGGTAGAGTGGTGGGCCGTGAGCACAAGCGAGCGCATAGGCGCGGATCCCGGCCAGAACGGCTCACGGGGCGCCGGGGGCTCGGACGGCGAGGTGCAGATCATCCGGACGGTGGATCTCACCAAGATCTACGCAGGCACCGACTTCGCCGCCGTGGATGAGCTGAACCTCACAGTGAAGGCCGGGGAGATCTTCGGGTTGCTCGGGCCCAACGGCGCGGGAAAGACGACGACGGCGGGAATGCTCACAACACGCGTCATCCCCACGTCAGGCGCGGCCTTCGTCGGCTCGATCGACGTGGTGGCTCATCCGGCGATCGCGAAGCAGCTGATCGGCACGGTGTCCCAGACGAACACGCTGGACCGCCAGCTGACCGTCCGGGAGAACCTCTACTTCCACGGGCGCCTGTTCGGTATCTCGGCCGCGCGCTCGCGCGAGATCGCCGACCATCTGCTCGAGCAGTTCCAGCTCGCAAAATGGGCGAACGCGTCGGTGTACGCGCTGTCGGGAGGTATGGCCCAGCGCCTGATGGTCGCGCGCGCGATCTTCCACCGCCCGGCGGTGCTGTTCCTGGACGAGCCAACCGCAGGCCTTGACCCGCAGAGCCGCCTCGCGCTGTGGGATGTCGTCGGTGAGCTCAACCGAGAGGGCCAGACGATCCTGCTCACCACCCACTACATGGAGGAGGCGGATCAGCTCTGCGACAGGGTCGCGATCATGGACCACGGCCGGATACTGGCGCTGGACACGCCCTCGGGCCTGAAGCGAACGGTGGGCGCCGAATCCATCGTCACGGTTCGCGCGAGCGGTGACGGCGCCGCCCTGGCGGACCTTCTCTGCGCAGAGATCGGCGAGGTGACCAAAACGCGCGTGGTCGACGGCGGCGTAGAGCTCATGGTTCAGGGAGCCCGCCGCCTGGTACCGCGTGTGGTCAATGCGGCCGAGAACGGCGGTTTCGAGGTCGCCGACCTGTCGGTCGCCGAGCCAAGCCTTGAGACCGTCTTCATCAACCTCACCGGCAAGGCGCTGCGCGAGTGAGCACCGAGACCCTGGCAGCCGACCACAGCAGGATCGAGCTGAAACCGACGCGCTCGGCGATGGAGGCCAGCCGCGCCGCGCTGCGCGCTCTGATCCTGCGCGACCTGCTCGTCCTGCGCAAGAACTTCGTCGAGTTCCTGGTCCGCACCATCATCCAGCCCTTCCTGCTCGTCTTCGTCTTCCTGTACGTGTTCCCGTCGATAGGCCAGGGGATCGGCGGCGGCCATGGCGCCGGCGGTCCCGCGTCGGAGTCGGCGTTCGCGACGGTGCTCGTCCCGGGTGTCGTCGCGATCTCGATCATGTTCCAGGGCATCCAGGCGGTCGCGCTCCAGCTCTCGACCGAGTTCGGCTACACGCGAGAGATCGAGGACAGGGTCCAGGCGCCGTGCCCGATATGGCTTGTGGCCGTGGCGAAGATCCTTTCCGGCTCGGTCCAGGGAGCCCTCGCGGCGCTGGTCGTCTTCCCGATCGCGGCCGTCATCCACGCGCCGGGCGTTCACGCCCACCTCTCGGTGCACTGGTGGGTGCTCGTGACGCTGATCCCGCTCGCGTGCGTTGCGATGACCTCGCTCGGGCTTCTGCTCGGCACCACCTTCGAGCCTCGCAACATCGGCCTGATGTTCGGATTCGTGGTCCTTCCGCTCACATTCCTGGGGGGCACTTACTACCAGTGGACCAAGCTCGCCCCGGTACAGGTGTCGGGGATCCACTGGCTGCAGATCCTGGTGCTCGTCAACCCGCTGATCTATGTCGCGGAGGGCATGCGGGCGGCGCTCACGGAAGCGTCGCATATGCCGTTGTATGTGGTCTATCCGGTGCTGATCGCCTTCGCCGCGGTGTTCCTGTCGCTCGGCCTGCACAACTTCCGCAGGCGTGTCCTGTCCTGAGATGCGGCCCGGCCGCGTGGTCCGCCCGCTGGGCCCCGTTCAAGCCCGCAGGCCGCGCTGCCGATGAACCACCCGTGGATAACCCACGTCCTGAGCGAGGCCCCGAGCCGATGTCGGCCAGCGAAGACAGCGCCGCCGCAGCGTCGCTGCGCGAGCTGCCCGACGCGCTGATCGTCGCGTTCGACGAGGACATGCGCTTCGTCCTGACGGCCAGCAACACGCCGGAGCGCGGCGCAGCCGAGAGCAGCCGCACGTGGGAGGGCCGTCCGCTCTCACAGGCGTTCCCGAAGGACCTGTTCGCCTCGATGGAGCCGCTGTTCCGCTCCGCGCTCGAGGGCGAGACCCGCTCGCGCGAGATCTGGACCTCCGACGAGCGTCACTGCCTCATGGTCGACGTGGGACCGCTGCCTGCACGCGGCAGCGCGCAGGACGCGGGCGCCCGGGCAGCCGGGGGAGTCGCGGTCGTCCTCGACATCACCGAGCGCCGGCAGGCGGACCTGATCGCGAACGCGGGGAGGGGAGCGGGCTTTGAGGAGGTGTTCGAGAACGCACCGATCGGCACCGGCCTGCTCGACACCGACGGGCGCTGGCTGCTCGTCAACAGGGCTCTCTGCGACATCACCGGGTACACCGCCGAAGAGCTCATAGGAAAGCGCTTTGAGGGGATCGTGCACCCTGACGACGTGTTCAACGACGCTGAGCAGAGGAGTTCGCTGCTGCACGGCCACTGCGCGGCCTACCAGGTGGAGAAGCGCTACTTCGACGCGGCGGGGGAGACGGTCGCCGCAATCCTCTCCGTGTCGCTCGTGCGCGACAGTGACGGTTCGCCCCTGCACTTCATCGCCCAGCTGCAGGATGTCTCGGGACGCAGGCGCCTTGAGGAGCACCAGCGCCAGCTCGCCGACCACGACCCGCTCACGGGACTCCGCAACAGGCGGCTGTTCGAACACGACCTTCGCCTGCAGGTGGCGCGCTCCCGGCGCTACGGAGAGATCGCCGGGCTGATGATGATCGAGCTTGACGGCATGCGCGCGCTCGGCGCGCGCCACGGCCACGCGGTCGCCGAGGAGACGCTCCGCTCGGTGGGCAGGGCGCTGTCCCGCAGGTTGAGGGAAACAGACCTGGTCGCGCGTATCTCCGCCGACGAGTTCGCCGTGCTGCTGCCCCACATCGACCGGGAGGGGGTATCGGTCGTCGCCGACGGTGTCGCCCGCGTGCTGTCGGCCTGCTCCGTCGACGTCGGCGACAGCGTCGTGCACCCGACCGCGAGCATCGCCTTCACGCTGATCGACGCGCGCAGCGAGAGCGCCGAGCGGGTCCTCGCGCAGGCCGCGAGCGATGTGCGCGCCGCAAAGCTCGCGGGCTAATACGGATCATCCACCGCGCCGGCACCTCTGCGGGCCCGCCGGTGCGCTCAATACGCTCAGGGAATGAATCCGGGCGAGCGGCTGGCGGTCATCGATCTCGGTTCCAACTCGTTCCGTCTGGTCGTCTTCACGGCCGGCGACGGGTGGTGGAAGCGCACCGATGAGATACACGAGACGGTGAGGATCGGGGAGGGGATGCTGCCAACGGGACGACTCGGCTCGGAGCCGGTCGGCAGGGCACTCGCCACCCTCGACGTCTTCTCGCATTTCTGCCGCGCCAGCAGACTGCACGAGGACTCCGTCGATGCGGTCGCGACGAGCGCGATCCGGGACGCCCAGAACGCTCAGGAGTTCCTTGCGCTCGCCACCGAGCGCTTCGGTCTGCCGATCCGGGTCCTCAGCCGTGAGCAGGAGGCGTACTACGGCTACCTCGCAGCCGCCAACTCGAGCACCATCACGGACGGCTGTGTGCTGGACCTCGGTGGTGGCTCGATGCAGCTCGTCCGCGTCAGGGACCGCCTGGCTGTCGATTCCGGGTCCTGGCGCATCGGGACGGTGCTGATGAGCGAGCGGTTCCTGCCGGCGAACGGGCCCGCCAAGCGTCGGCAGCTGCAGGAACTGCGCGAGCATGTCGCTGCGGAGCTGGGCACAGCGCCCTGGCTCGAGGGTTCGGGCTCGAAGGGCCGCAGGCTCGTCGGGATCGGCGGTACCGTGCGGAACCTCGGAGCCGCCGCGCAGCGCGCAGCGGGGCTTCCTTCCAACGGCGTGCAGGGCGTGGTGATCGACCGTGAGGTGCTCGCTGAGCTGATCGCGAGGCTTGCGGCCCTGCCGGCGGCGGAGCGCGCGAGCGTCCCCGGCGTGAAGCCGGCCAGAGCCGACCTGATCCTCGCGGGGGCGCTCGTCGTAGAGGGCGCGCTCGAGGCCGGCGGGTTCGACGGCCTCGAGGTCACCGAGGCCGGTCTGCGGGAGGGTGTCTTCTTCGAGCGGCTGCTGGCAGAGCGCGACCCGCCGCTGCTTGCCGACGTGCGGCGTGAGAGCGTGATGAACATGGCAGCCCAGTATCAGGTGGATCCCGAGCACACCAGGCATGTCGCCGCGCTTGCGCTCGGGATGTTCGACGAGCTGGCGGAGCTCGGGTTGCACGACGGCGACCCCGTCGAGCGTGAGCTGCTCTGGGCCGCGTGCATGCTGCACGACATCGGCATGTCGATCGACTACGACGACCATCACAAGCACTCGCGCTACCTGATCCTGAACGGGGGCCTGCCGGGGTTCACCCCCGTGGAGACCGCGATCATCGCCCAGAGCGCCCGCTACCACCGCAAGGGCATGCCAGCGGCGGGTCCGATGTCGGAGCTGTTCGGGCCCGCGGACATCGAGCTGCTCGACCGCTGCGCCGTGCTGCTCAGGCTCGCCGAGGATCTCGAGCGCTCACGCGACCAGCTCGTGCGCGCGACCGAGATGACGCTCGATGACGGCGTCCTCGAGCTTCGCCTGATCGCAGACGGCGAGTCCGCCGTCCCCCGCTGGGCGGCGAGCCGCGAGGGCGACCTGTTCTCGCGGGCGTTCCACCGTTCGCTCTCGGTCGCTGCCTGAGCGCGGCCGTGGTGCAGAGGGGCATCAAGCCCCCGATGCCGCCAGCGTGCGCGAGCGGCGCTCTCAGCGGACCTGGCCCCGGACGCGCGTCCTGCCGATGCGATCAGGCGGCCGCGAGGGCGGCTTCCCGCCCGGCGCAGTCGAACAGCACCCGACCGTAGGGGTATGCGATCGGGCTGTGCCATTCGGATGGTTTGAGTTCCCTGCAGGCCAAGGCCACGGCCTGCGTCGCCTTGTCCCCGCCGCGAGTGGAGTAGTCGCCCCCCAGCAGCACGTAGCGCGCCTGTCCGATGTGCACGAGATGGGCGAGCGAGGCACCGTCCAGCGACGGGTCGCTTCCGCTGTAGCCGCCGATCGCACCGCCGTCGAGTCCCAGCAGGATCATCGGCGCGACCGTGTCGGAGGCGACCGTGAGAAGCGCCCAGCGGGAACCCGGCCGGTGGCTCTCGACGTAGCGCATCAGCGCCCGGTCGACGGCGAGGGAGTTGCCGTTGATGCCGACGCCCCCGACGCCGGGAGCCTGTTTGGGCCCGGCGGCGGCGAACGTGCCCTCGACCGGCGCGAGCCATGTCGAGGCGGAATAGGCAGCCGGCATCACCAGCAGCACGCAGAGTGTCAGGGCGAGCGCGGGGCCCGCGAGGTTTCGTTTCACGAGCAGGAGGCACAGCCCCACCCCTGCGCCGACTATGAGAATGGGCACGAACCAGAGCCTGTAGCCCATGCGGTGCATCAGGACCACCTCAACGCCCACCGTCGCAGCGACGGCGAGTACCGCCAGGCCGACCCCGAGCACCCTGTGACGGCCGCTGGCGAGCCGTGCGAACGCGAGGATCCCGAGGCCGGTCATGGCGCCGACGCCGGGTGCCAGTGCCGAGACGTAGTAGGGGTGGACGATCCCCTTGGACGTGCTGAGGATCACATACTCGACCAGCAGCCAGCAGCCGAAGACGATCGTGCACGCGAGCATCGGGTCGCGTCGGCGCGGACGCGGGACGCCGCCGTCGCCCTCAGCCGAGCTCGCCGGTTCGAGCACCAGCGCCAGTGCGGCGCCGAGCGTGCCCACGAGGGCGAATGCGAGCATCCAGCCGGCCTGGTCACCCAGTCCCACGCCGAACAGCCTGATCGGACCCGGTGACCCACCGAAGGCGATCGGCTCGGCGTACCTGCCGTTCGGGAGGATCACGCGCCCCCCTTCACCGGTTTTGGTGTGCGTCGGCCGGCGGGGTACGGGTTTCGGGTGCACGGTGACGGTGTTCCGGGCGCGCGCGCCTGTGCCGAACGGAATGTTCCCCGGTCCTCCCACCTGCCCTTCCACTCGCCCGAACCCGTTGTATTCGAACGTCAGGCCGAGCTCTGTGTTATTCGTCGAACTGCCGACGTACGGGCGGTGTGACGCGGGCGTGAGTTCGACGAACGCGATCCAGGAGAAGGAGACGGCGAGCATCACAACCCCCGCAAGCGCGAGCATCCCGATGCGCCGGGGCATCGAAGGGGTAGCGCACACGAGGTAGGCGAGGGCGATGCCGGGCACGACCAGCAGTGCGGCGAGCGTCTTCGTGTTGAACGCAAGGCCGACGAGCACCGCGCAGCCGAGGAGCCAGCGCAGGCGTCCGCCTTCGCTCGCCCGCAGCCCGGCGCCGCAGGCGAGCACCATCAGCAGGATCAGGAGCGGGTCAACCCCGTTGTCGCGCGATACCGCGACGAAGGAGGGGAACACCGCCATCGTGAGGGCGCCCGCGAGCGCTCCCAGGGTGCCGGCGCGCCGCGCGAGGATCAGGTAGAGCGCGCCGACGGCGAGGATCCCGGCAAGCGCCTCAGGCACCAGCAGGCTCATCGGCGAGAAGCCGAAGATCTTGGCACTCACCGCCTGCACCCAGAGGGCGAGCGGAGGCTTGTCGACCGTGACGAGCCCCCCGGGGTCGAATGAGACGAACACGAAGTTGTGCAGCGAGTGCAGCATCGACTTCACGCCCGCCGAGTAGAAGATGTTCGCGTACCCGTTCTGGGAGAGCCGGTGCAGGTTCAGGACGCCGGAGATGACCAGCACCAGGGCCAGCCCGCTGTAGCGCACCCGCGGGTCCTCCGGTGAGAGTGCCGTGCTCTCGCCCGAGCCCGCCGCGTCCTTCGGCGCGCCGGTCGCGGCGGGCGTGGCCAGCTGCGGTGAGATCCGCGGAAACTCGCTCATCAGGCTGTGCCTGGAGCCCGCCACGCAGTCGGCCCGTGGGGAGTTGCGCTGGACCGCGACACGTTCAGGAGCGTATCTGAGAGCCCTGTGGCCACGCCGCGGCAGCCGGCGTCGATTCCTGCGCGCGAGAGCGCCCTGCAGCCTGCGAGCTGTCGAGCCTCCTCGGCGCGCGAGCCTGTTCTTGGCTGGCACTCAGGCCGAGAGGGCGCCGATCAGGCGCTCGAGGTCCTCCTCGTCGTTCCATGCCCCGATCGAGGCGCGCAGCCACGGGGTGTTCGGAATGTTGCGCAGGATCACGCCGTGCGATGACAGCGCGTCCCGCTCGGCCTCGGGGTCGGGGGAGGGAAAGGCGACGAGTGTGCCGAGCCCGCGCGGCGCAGGCTCGCGCCCGATCTCTGTGAGCCGTTCGCAGAGATCCGAGGCGAGCGCGCTCGCACGGGCGTGGACCTCCGGCCATCCGGCGGCGGCGAGCAGCTCGCTGCTCGCCAGGGCGCACGCGAGCACCTCGGCGCTGAGGGAAAGGCTGTCAAGGCTTCGGGCATCCGCGTGCAGCCTGGCGTCGAGCCCCTCGCCGGGATCCGCGAGGTTCGGGTATCCCCGCCGTTGGATCTGAAGGCGCTCGCGAAGCTCCCTGCTTACATAGAGCATCCCCGTCGAATCCGGCCCGCAGAGCCACTTCTGACCCGACCCGGCGTATGCGTCACATCCGAGTGCCTGCACGTCGGTGGGCACCGCCCCGACGCCCTGTGCGCCGTCGAGCAGCACCGGCACATCGACCTGCGCGAGCCCGGGGGAGACGAACGAACCGCTCATCCAGCCCACATGCGAGCAGGCCACCAGGCTCGTTGCGGGGGTGACAGCGTCCGCGATCTCGGTGAGCGGCGCCATCCTCACGCTGGCGCCTCGCTCACGCGCGGCAGACAGGGCGCCCAGCAGGCCAGGGTGCTCCTCGTCGCTCGTCAGGATCTCGTCTCCGGGTCCGAGCTGCAGACCGGTGACGGTCTGTGCGATGCCCTCGGTGGTGCATGTCGTCAGTGCGACATCGGCGGGGTCCGCGTTCAGCAGCGCGGCATGGCTCGCGCGGAGAGTGTCCTTGAGCTCCCTGGTGCGTTCGAAGTGGGCCATCGAGCGGCCGTCGGTCAGCTCGCGCTCGAGCTCGCGGGCCGAGGCACTGGCGGCCGCAGCCGGGAGCGGGCCATCCGTGCCGGCGTTCAGATAGGTGACCCGGCTGAGCACCGGGAATTGGCTTCGCAGCCCTGCAGCGTCCACGACGGCCGAGAATAGCCCTCCCGGCCGGATCCCGGCGAGTGGCGCACGGGCGCCCGGGCCGCGCGTGGAACCGGGTATAAACCGTCCCGCGCATTTCGCAGCGACCCGCCGCAGGCCGGACCAACAGGGAGAACCAAGCCGAAGATGTCCGATCAGGAACCCCAGAAGCCGCTGTGGCAGCCGCCGGCAGAGCCGTCCGAACAGGTCGAGATGGCGCGCTTCATGCGCTGGGCGGGCGAGCGGCGGGGACAGCCGTTCGCGGACTACGGCGAGCTGTGGAAATGGTCGGTGGACGAGCTCGAGGAGTTCTGGGCGGCGATCTGGGAGTTCTTCGAGGTCCGCGCCTCACACCCATACGAACGGGTGCTCGCGGAGCGGAGCATGCCCGGTGCGCGCTGGTTCGAGGGCGCCGAGCTGAACTTCGCGGAGAACCTGATGCGACGGGGCAGGGATGACGGCGCCGTTGCGGTGGTGCACACCTCGGAGCTGCGCGAGCTCGCCGAGATCACATGGGGGGATCTCTCAGGTCAGGTCGCCGCAGCCGCCGGCGGCCTGCGCGCGCTGGGTGTCAGCCGCGGCGACCGGGTTGTCGCATACATGCCGAACATCCCCGAGACGCTCGTCGCGTTCCTCGCCGTCTCGAGCATCGGGGCGATCTGGTCGAGCGCCGCCCCCGAGTTCGGCGCTCGCAGCGTCATCGACCGCTTCGCTCAGATCGCGCCGAAGGTGTTCCTCACCGTGGACGGCTACCGCCACGGCGGCAAGGACTTCGACCGGATCGACATCGCCCGAGCGATCCTCGAGGAGCTGCCGACCGTCGAGCACACGGTCACGCTCGCGTACCTGTCGGCGGACACGCAGCCGATCGCCTCGCCGCACGGCATCTCCTGGCAGGAACTGCTCGCGCTAGGGGACGGGGCGCAGCTGCACTTCGAGCAGGTGCCGTTCGATCACCCGTTGTGGGTGCTGTACTCATCCGGTACGACCGGCCTGCCGAAGGCGATAGTCCAGGGGCACGGAGGGATCCTGCTCGAGCAGCTCAAGAAGCGCCTGCACCTTGACCTGCGTCCCGGAGACCGCATGTTCTGGTTCACGACGACCGGCTGGATGATGTGGAACTTCCTGGTCGGCGCCCTGCACAGCGACGCCGCGATAGTGCTCTACGACGGCAGCCCCGGACACCCCGACCTCGGCGTTCTATGGGATCTGGCGGAGCGGGCATCGATCACGTGCATGGGCACCAGCGCCGGCCTGCTCGCCGCATGCGAGGACGCGGGCGTGGAGCCCTCCGAGCGGGACCTCTCCGCGCTGCGGGCGATCGGCTCGACAGGGTCGCCGCTCTCGCCCGAGAGCTTCCGCTGGGTGTATGAGCACGTCCGCCCGGACGTGTGGCTGTTCTCGACCAGCGGCGGCACCGACGTCTGCACGGCGTTCGTCGGAGGGTGCCCTCTGCTGCCGGTATACGAGGGCGAGATCCAGTGCCGTGCGCTCGGATGTGCCGTTGAGGCGTGGGATGAGGACGGCCGTAGCCTGGTCGACGAGGTCGGCGAGCTCGTGATCACGGAGCCGATGCCGTCGATGCCGCTGTTCCTGTGGGGCGACGAGGACGGCGAGCGGCTGCGCGAGAGCTACTTCTCGATGTTCCCGGGCGTCTGGCGCCACGGGGACTGGATCCGGATCACGCCGCGCGGCGGAGCCGTGATCTACGGGCGCTCGGACTCGACGATCAACCGTCAGGGCGTGAGGATGGGAACGAGCGAGATCTACCGGGCCGCGGGCGCCGTCCCCGACGTCGCGGACTGCCTTGTCGTGGACATCCCGCACGGCGCTCGTGACGGTGAGCTGTGGATGATCATGTTCGTGGTCCTTCGCGAGGGAGTGCAGCTCGACGACGCGCTCGCCGCCGAGATCAAGCGCCGTATACGCGACGACTGCTCGCCGCGGCACGTGCCGAACGAGGTCCTTCAGATCAGGGAGGTTCCCCGCACGCTCTCCGGCAAGGTGCTCGAGGTGCCGGTGAAGCGGATCCTCATGGGTATGCCTGCGGAGCAGGCCGCGAGCGTGGACTCACTCGCGGACCCCCACTCGCTCGACTATTTCATCGAGCTGGCACGCACTACAGCCCCATAGAGCGCCCGACGATCTCCTTCATGATCTCGTTCGCGCCGCCGTATATGCGGGTCACGCGCGCGTCCGCGTACGCGCGGGCGATCGGGTAGTCGAGCATGTATCCGTAGCCTCCGTGCAGCTGCAGGCAGCGGTCCACGACCCTGCCCTGCATGTCGGTGCACCACCACTTGGCGGTCGCGGCGTCCTCCGGGGTGAGCTCGCCGGTGTTGAGCGCCCGTGCGCACCTGTCGATGTAGACACGGCCGATCTCGACCTCCGCGCGCACCTCGGCAAGGGTGAACCGCGAGGCCTGAAAGGAGCCGATGCTCTGGCCGAAGGCGCTGCGCTCTCGAACGTACTCCACCGTCCACCCGAGCGCGGCCTCCGCGCCCGCGACGGCTGCCGCCGCGATAGACAGCCGCTCCTGCGGCAGGTTCGAGACGAGGTAGTGAAATCCCCGGCCCTCCTCGCCGAGAAGGTTCGCGACAGGGACCCGCACATCGGAAAACGACAGCTCGGCCGTGTCCTGAGCGTGCTGCCCGATCTTCTCGAGGTTGCGCCCGCGCTCGAAGCCCTCCATGCCGCGCTCGATCACGATCAGGCTGATGCCGCGGTGGCGCTCGGACGGATCGGTCTTGACGGCGACGATGACGAGGTCCGCGTTGATGCCGTTCGTGATGAACGTCTTGGCGCCGTTGACGATGTAGTGGTCCCCGTCCCGCCGCGCGCTGGCCGACATCGACGCGAGATCGGATCCGATCCCCGGCTCGGTCATCGCTATCGCCGTGATCAGTCTTCCCGAAGCGATCCCCTCCAGCCATCGCTCGCGCTGCTCCGCGGTGCTGTAGCTCAGGAAATACGGCAGGCAGATGTCGTTGTGCAGAGTGATACCGAGCCCGAAGCTCCCGACGCCGGCGCGCTGGGTCTCTTCGCCTATGACCATGTTGAGCCGGAAGTCCTCGGCCCCCGCGCCGCCGTGGGACTCGGGCACGGCCATCGCCGAGGAACCCTCCGCGGCCGGCGAGCTCGAACACCTCGCGCGGAACGATGCCCTCGCGCTCCCATTCGCCGTAGCGCCCCTGCTCGCCGACGACCTCGCGCTCGAGGAACGTGCGGAAGCTCGCCCGGAAGTCTTCATGGACGTCCTCGAAGAGTTCTCTGCGCATACGCGACGCAGACTACCGGGCGTGAACGGGCGGCTTCAGGCCGCGGCGAGGTCGGCGCCGGCGGGTGCGGCGATCGCGTGCAGCGGCTCACCGCGGTAGTCGGGCTTGGCCAGGACGAGTTGCACGTCCTGGATGCGGCGCTCGCGGAAACCCCCCTCGCAGTAGCACAGGTACAGCTCCCACAGGCGCCTGAAACGCTCGTCGTAGCCGAGTCCGGCGAGTCTGTGCGAGCCCGCATGGAACCGTTCGCGCCAGTGGGCGAGCGTGGTGGCGTAGTGGGCGGTTATGTCCTCAAGGTGAACCTGGCGCATGTCACCAGACCTGGCCACCGAACGCGAGATCGCCTGCATCGAGGGCAGACAGCCCCCGGGGAAGATGTACGTGTTGATGAAGCTCCTGCCGCCCTTCTCCACCTCGTAGGCGCGGTCGTCGATGACGATCGCCTGCAGCAGCATCGCGCCGTCCTCGCGCAGCAACCTCGAGCAGCAGCGGAAGAAGGTCGTCAGGTACTCCCAGCCGACCGCCTCGATCATCTCGATCGAGACGAGCTTGTCGTAGCTCCCGCGCAGGTCGCGGTAGTCCTCGAGCAGAACCGTGACACGGTCCTGCAGCCCCGCCTCGCGCACACGGGCCACCGCGTACGCATGCTGCTCGCGCGAGATGGTCGTGGTCGTCACACGGCACCCACGATGCCGGGCGGCGTACACCGCGAAACCTCCCCAGCCCGTGCCGATCTCGAGAACATGGTCGTCGGGCCCGAGGTCGAGCTTCGCGCAGACACGCTCGAGCTTCGCGAGCGAAGCGTCCTCCAGGGTCGCGTCGGGAGGGTCGAACACGGCGCACGAGTACATCATCGTCGGGTCCAGGAAGAGTTCGAACAGGTCGTTTCCGAGGTCGTAGTGGGCGGCTATGCGGCGGCGTGAGCGCCCGGGCGTGTTGCGCGCGAGCATGCCCGCCGTGCGCTGCATGGGCACCAGTACCGGGGCGAGCAGCCGGCGAAGGGTGTCGAGCGAGCCGACGTTCAGGGCTGCGATCCGGGTGAGGCCGACGAGGTCATCGCAGTCCCACAGCCCGTCCATGTACGAGTCGCAGAGGCCGATGCTGCCTCGCAGCAGGCGGCTGTAGAACCGTGGCGAGTGGACGTGCAGGGAGACGGTGATGGGCTTCGGGCACACGCGGTCGCCGAGCTCGATCACGCGGCCCGGCTCGACTATCTCGATCACTCCGCCCCTGATGCGCGAGAGCAGCGCGAGCACCAGTCGCCGCGAGAGGCGCTCGCTCCCGCTTGCAGGCCACGCGCCGGTGGCGGGCGGTGCGCTCATGCTCCCAGTGCTCCGCGTCGGGGGTGGGGGAAGTAGCGCGCCCCGCGAAGGCGAAGGCGAAGCGCATGCGTGTAGATGCGAACGAGGATCCGTGTGCTCAAGAGCGGGTACAGGGCGAGCACTCGGGCCAGCTGCCGCCCGTTGATCTCGCGCCTGCGCAGGGCGAGCGTGGCGTCGAAGACGCCCGCGCCGCCTGGAACGCGGGACTCGATGTGCACCGCGAGCCGGTCGGAGGGTTCGGTCATGTGCCAGTCGTAGACATGGTCCATCCCCATCAGGGGAGACACGTGGAGCTCCTTCGGGAACTGTCCGGAGAGTACAGCCGCGCTTCCGTGGTCGGCGGCGCTGTGTGCGTCAAGGACATAGGCGTGGCGCTCGCCCCAGGGCGTGTTCGTCACCTCGGCGACGACTGCCAGCACGCGCTCGCCGGCGACGTCATAGCAGTAGTAGAAGCTGACGGGGTTAAAGCACTGTCCGAAATAACGCATGTGCGTCAGGAGCCTGATCGGGCCTCCGGGCCGGCGGCCGGTGCGTTCAGCCACGAGCTTGCGCACCTCGTCCGCGAGCGGTGCCTGCGCGTCACCGAGGTAGTCAGCTCGGCGAAACCAGGCCGGCGCAGGCCCGCGAGCGGACCACAGCAGATGCCCGTCGAAGAGCTCGGGGAGCTCGTCGAGGTCCAGGCACACCATGAACAGGCGATGGTTGAACTCGTCGTGCGGGCCGGCGTGCCGTCGGTGGCGGATGGTCCCCTCATACAGGCAGCTGTTCACAGCCGGACCCCGAACGGCTCGCATGCGCGCAGCGCGCTGCGGACCCCGTCCTCGTGGAAGCCCCAGCCCCAGTAAGCGCCGCAGAAGTGGGTTCGGCCTGCGCCGATGGACGCATAGCGCGACTGCGCCGCCACGCCCGCGGCGGTGAAGACGGGGTGGGAGTACTCGATCTTCCTTATGACGAGCTCGGGGTCGATCGCCTCGGTGCGGTTGAGCGTCACACAGTAGTCCCTGTCGGCCCGCAGGCGCTGAAGGTGATTCATGTAATAGGTGACAGTGCTCAGAGGGCTCGGCTCGCGCAGCAGGTGAAAGTTCCACGCGGCGCGCGCGGGCACGCGGCGCGGCAGCAGCGAGCTATCGGTGTGAAGGACAGCCTCGTTGCGCTGGTAGGGGATCGCCCCGAGCAGCTCGACCTCGTGTGTGGACGGGTCGCTGAGCATCGCGAGCGCCTGATCGGAGTGGGCGGCTATGACCACATGGTCAAAGCTCTCCTGCTCGGCTCCCGCGGCTCGCACCAGCACCCCGTCCGGCGAGCGCTCGATCGCCCGGACCGGTGTGTTGAGCCTGATCCTCCCTCGAAACGGGGCGATGAGCGCATCCACGTACCTCGCGGAGCCACCCGCGACCGTCGACCACCGAGGCCTGTCGCGGAAGCCGAGCATGCCGTGGTTCGAGAAGAACTCCGCGAGGAAGCGGACCGGGAAGCTGTACAGGCCGCGCGGATCGGCCGACCACACGGCCGAGACCTGAGGAACGATGAGGCGGTCGACGAACCCTCGGGAGAACCGGTTCCTGGACAGGAACGAGCCGAGCGACTCGTCGCTCGCGGGCTCCCGGTCGAGCAGTCGCCTGAGCGCGCGGTTGAACCTGAGCAGATCCACGATCATCCGTTGGAAGCGAACGCTCGCGATGTTGCTCGGCTGGCAGAACAGGCCGCGCGGGGTACCTGCGTACTCGAAGTCCTCGTCCTCGGCCTTCACCGAGAAGCTCATGTTGGTCGGTTGCGTGGCGACGCCGAGACCGGTCAGCAGCCTCGTGAAATTCGGGTAGTTGCGGTCGTTCATGACGATGAAACCCGTGTCGACCTCGTGGGTCTCGTGCGCCGTGTCGACACGCACCGTGTTCGTGTGGCCGCCCACATACGAGCCGGCCTCATAGAGCACGATCTCGTGTTCGCGGTGAAGCAGGTGTGCCGCGACCATCCCCGAGATGCCCGCGCCGACGATCGCGATCCTCATGCCCGCTCGGGCTCGGTCGGGCGAAACGGGGTCCCTGTAATGCAGGTCTGATGTTCGCTCGCGGGCATTCTCTGAGTGTATGTACGCGCCGCAGGGCGGGATGGTTGACAGATCCGCGAACAATCGCGGCAGGAGTGCGAGGACACGACGTCGAACAGAACCGCCGATGAAGCGATCCGCGACAAAGACCGCCGAGCGGACACCCGCCAACGGCACCAGTGAGCACCAGAGTCTGTCCAAGTACATCCAGGCCCGATTCGACGAGTGCTCACGCTCTCAGAAGGACGTGGCGCAGTACATCGTCGACCACCTCGACGAGGCGGCCTTCCAGACAGCCGAGGAGCTCGCGCGGCGCGCCAACACCTCGAGCTCGACGGTCGTGCGCTTCTCCCAGGCGCTCGGCTTCGAGGGCTTTCCCGAGCTGCAGGCCGCAGCCCGTGAGGAATACCGGCGTGTGAACGCGAAGGCCGCCCAGGAGACGGGCGCACCCAGCTCGACTCCGCTCTTCTCGCTCGACCAGAACGAGTTCGAGTCCGCGCTCGTCGCCGACTACATGAACGTCGAGGAGACCGCACGCAAGGTTTCGCGCAGCTCGGTCGAGGCGCTGATCGAAGCGATCGTCAGCGCCGACAAGGTGCTGGTCGCCGGAACCGACCAGATGGCTTTCTTCGCCAGCTACCTGCGCCACCTGCTCATGCTCCTGGACCTGCACGTCGACGTCGTGGCAAGCCCATCGCAGGAGGCGCTGAGCAGGCTCGGGCGCATCGACGCCTCGACGCTCGTGATCGGGCTCTCCGCAGGGCGCCCGCACCCGCTCGTCGTCAGGGCGATGAAGCTCGCCCGCCACAGGCAGGCACGGACCGCCGCGATTACCGACGCGACGCTATCGGAGGTCGCCAAGCTCGCACAGATCAAGCTCTACTACTCGTCCAACAGCCCCGCGTACGTGCGCTCGCACACCGCGCTGTTGAGTCTCATCCAGGCCCTTGCCTACGGCGTCTACGCGCAGGACAGCGCGCAGTACGACGACCGCATCAAGGCCTTCCGGCTGAAGTAGCTCTGCGCTCCCGCGGGCGACGCTCGCTCATAGCGCGCGCCCGCCTGTCAAACTAGTCGCATGCGCGACGAATCGACATTCCGTGTCAAGAGCGGCCTCGCCGAGATGCTCAAGGGCGGGGTCATCATGGACGTGGTCACGCCCGATCAGGCGCAGGTCGCCGAGGAGGCCGGGGCCGCCGCCGTGATGGCGCTCGAGCGGGTCCCAGCCGACATCCGCCGTGACGGCGGGGTGGCGCGCATGTCCGACCCGGAGATGATCTCCGGCATCCAGGAGGCCGTGAGCATTCCGGTGATGGCCAAGGCGCGCATCGGCCACTTCATGGAGGCGCGTGTGCTCGAGGCGCTCGAGGTGGACTACGTCGACGAGTCCGAGGTCCTGACGCCCGCGGACGAGGCCAACCACATAGACAAGTGGGACTTCAAGGTGCCGTTCGTGTGCGGCGCCACCAACCTCGGTGAGGCACTGCGCAGGATCGGCGAGGGCGCCGCCATGATCCGGTCGAAGGGCGAGGCCGGAACCGGGGACATCGTCGAGGCCGTGCGCCACATGCGTCAGATCAACGGAGAAATCCGCAGGCTGAGCACCCTCGGTGATGACGAGAGCGCGAGCGCCGCCAAGGATCTGCGTGCCCCGCTGGACCTGGTCAGGTCGGTCGCGCGCGACGGGCGCCTGCCGGTCGTGCTGTTCTGCGCTGGCGGAATCGCGACCCCTGCCGACGCGGCGCTGATGATGGCGCTCGGCGCCGAAGGGGTCTTCGTGGGTTCGGGCATCTTCAAGTCCGAGGACCCGCCGACGCGGGCTCGCGCGATCGTCGAGGCGACCACCCACTGGCAGGACCCCGAACGTGTCGCTCAGGCATCGCGTGGCCTCGGGCCGGCGATGGAGAGCCTTGAGAGCTCAAAGCTCTCGGGCGAGCAGCTCCTGGCGCAGCGCGGCTGGTAGTTTCGCCGGCCGCCGATGGCGCACGAGCCGCTTATAGGTGTGCTTGCGCTGCAGGGCGGATTTCAGGCCCATGAGCGCATGCTCGGGCAGGTCGGGGCACTCACCCGCCAGGTGCGGGTGCCGCGGGACCTCGAGGGCATCGACGGGCTGATCATTCCGGGGGGCGAGTCGACGACCATGACACTGGGCGTGCGGCGCGAGGGCCTGGAGGAGCCGCTGCGTGGGCTCGCCGCCGGCGGGACCCCCGTACTCGGCTCCTGTGCCGGGCTGATCATGCTCGACCGAGGGCACCTGGCGATCATGGACATGGTCGCCGAACGAAACGCGTTCGGTCGCCAGATCCACAGCTTCGAGGCGGACCTCGACATCGAAGGCATCGACGGTGGCCCGATGCGCGGGATCTTCATCCGCGCGCCCTGGATAGCCGAGCACGGCCGGGATGTTCGAATCCTCGCCCGGGTTGACGGCCACGCGGTGGCAGCACGCCAGGGGGACCTGATCGCGGTCGCCTTCCATGCCGAGCTCGGCGAGGACGATCGCCTGCACAGGATGTTCGCCGGCATCGCCGCCGAGCGCGCGGTGGGGGCAGGCAGATGAGGATCTCGGTTGCCGCCGACGAGCGCGTCGGGATCGCGTCGATCCTGCGGCGCGAGCTAGAGCAGCGCGGCCACGTGGTGTGCGCTCACGGTGCACTGGCCGCGAACGAGCGCCCGGACTGGGCGTGGGCGGCGGAGGCCGCTGCACGCGATGTCGCCGCGGGACGAGCCGACGGGGCCGTGGTCTGCTGCTGGACGGGAACCGGAGCGTCGATTGCGGCCAACAAGGTGCCAGGTGCCCGCGCGGCGCTCTGCGGAGACGCCCAGACCGCGGCCGGAGCCCGCCGCTGGAATGACGCGAACGTCCTCGTGCTGAGCCTGCGGCTGACCTCCGAGGCGTCTCTCGCCGAGATCCTCGACGCCTGGTTTGACTCGCGGGTCAGCAGCGACGTGCAGGACGCGGCGAACATCGAGCACCTCACCGCGATCGAGCGAGCCTGAAGGGGACCGTCAGGTTCCGTGAAAGCGGACCACGCCGTCGGTCCGCTCCTCCGCCACGCGTCCCTCCTGCGCCAGCAGGTCGACGTGCCCGAGCACCTCGGAGAGCGTCAGGTACGCCTGGGTTACGGCCACGTTGCCCCACAGCTCCTGCGCGATCTCGTGAGCGGTCCTGGGGTGCTCGGCGATCAGTCGGCCGATCTTCTCGGCCCTGCGACGGTGAAGTGACATTCGTTCGTCGATGAGCGCGACATGGTCGAGGATCGAGCCGCCGTGGCCCGGCAGGACCACCCGGAGGTCCATGTCGCGTGTGGCCTGCATCGACCGCATGTAGGTGATCAGAGCGTGCGGGCGCGGCCCGGTGTACTCGCCGTGCACACCCAGCGGCCGCGCGAGCAGCGGGTTGGAGGAGATATGCGCGATCAGGTGGTCTCCGGCGATCAGGATGGAGTTCGACTCGTCAAGGAACACCGTGTCGGACGGGCTGTGCCCGGGGCGGTGCAGAACCCGGAGGGACCTGCCTGCGAGCGCGATCTCGGCGCCGTCGGAGAGCGGTCTGGTCACCTCGACCGCGTGACCCCAGCCGCGGAAGCTCGCGGACACCGAGCGCAATGCCGTGACGACTTCCGGTGGTATCCCGTGTTCGAGCATCATGCGCTCGGCGAACTGGTCGTCCAGGTCCGTTTCGCGGCGGTAGTCGGCGAGCAGCGGAGCCAGCGCATCCAATGCGGCGACCTCTGCGCCGGAGCGGCGCGCCAGGATCGACGCGAGGCCGAAATGGTCCAGGTGCTGGTGGGTGATGATCAGCAGTTCGATGTCCTCGATGCGGTGGCCCCGCGCGTCGAGTGCCTGTTCGAGCTCATCCAGCGCCTTGCCCGAGTTTGGCCCCGAGTCCACGAGCGTCAGCGGCGAATCCTCGATCAGGTACGCGTTCACGCGCCCCACCTGGAACGGCGTCGGAATCGACAGCTGGTGGATGCCGGCTGCTGCGGCCAGCGCCAGACCGCGGTCGGCCTCGGGCGCCGAGTCGCTCACGAGCGGATCAGCGCGAGCACCTCATCGCGCCGGCGCTCCATGTCCGCCGGGGACACGAGCGACTCAAGGCACAGGCGCAGCAGCGGCTCGGTGTTGGAAGGCCGCACGTTGAAGTGCCAGTCCGGGTAGTCGATCGAGATCCCGTCCAGATGTTCCTGGCGCGCATCGGGGTAGCTCTCCGCGATCTCCTTCATCTTCCCGGCGGGGTCCGCGACCTCCGAGTTGACCTCGCCGGAGATGAAGTACCGCTCGCGGTAGGGGGCCAGGAGCTCGGACATCCGCCTGCCCTCACGCGAGAGCATCTCCAGCATGAGCAGGGCTGGCAGCGTCCCGGAGTCCGCGCAGTAGAAGTCCCTGAAGTAGTAGTGCCCGGAGACCTCGCCGCCGAACAGGGAGCCCTCGGCACGCATCCTCGTCTTGAAGAAGGCGTGCCCGACACGGTTCACGTACGCGGTGCCGCCGGCCCGCGTGACCGTGTCCGCGACGGCCCTGGATGCGCGCACGTCGTAGAGGATCGCCTCGGGTCCCGCCGCCTTGCCCAGCAGCGACTCGGCGAGCAGCGCCGTCAGGAAGTCCCCGTCGACGAACCCGCCACCGTCATCGATGAAGAAACAGCGGTCGGCGTCACCGTCCCAGGCGATCCCGAGATCCGCGCCGCTCTCGAGGACCTTCTCGATGATGAAGCGGCGGTTCTCCGGGAGCAGCGGGTTGGGCTCATGGTCGGGGAAGTTCCCATCCGGCGTCCAGTACGTCTTAATGAGGTCGAGCCCGAGGCCGTCGAGCAGCGGCCCCACCATCGGGCCGGCCATACCGTTGCCGCCGTCGAGAACCACCTTCAGGCGCCGCGGAGCGCCGCGGATCACCTCTGGATCGATGAAGCCGAGCGCCGCCCGCTGGAAGTCGCCGTAGATGTCGACGTCCTCGAGGTTGCCCCGTTCTGCGGCGGCCGGGGAGCCGGCTATCTCGTCGATCTCGCGGCGTATGTCCTGGATCCCTGACTCGCCCGACAGCGCGATCGCTCCCTCGCGCACGAGCTTCGCACCGGTGTACGCCTTCGGGTTATGCGAGGCGGTGCACATCAGCCCGCCGTCGAGATCGCGCGAGCCGACCAGGAAATACAGCATCTCGCTCCCGACCTGTCCCGCGTCCAGGACGCTCGCTCCCTCCGAGAGGATTCCCTCTCGGTAGCGGGCCGCGAGCTCAGGGGCGCTCAGGCGCATGTCGCGGCCGAGCCCGACGCGCAGATCGTGCACGGGCCGGGACCGCAGGCGCGCGAGGACCCGCGCGAACGCGCGGCCGATCAGCTCTGCCGTGTCGCCGTCGATCTGCTCGCCGTACAGGCCGCGGATGTCATACGCCTTGAAGATCTCCGGGGGTGTGCTCTTGTCCACGCGCCCCATCCTATGCCCCGGGCTCCGCTTCACGGAGGGCGCCGACCGGACAGCGCCCATGGCCGCGGGGCTCGTAGACTGGTGGTATGTCCGGGCACTCGAAGTGGTCGAGCATCAAGCACAAGAAGGCGATCGTGGACTCGCGCAGGGGCGCGGCGTTCTCAAAGCTCTCTCGTGCGATCACCGTGGCGGCCCGCGAGGGCGGCGGTGATCCCGATGCCAACGCCGCGCTGGAGAACGCGATACGCAAGGCGAAAGAAGCCTCGATGCCGAAGGACAACATCGAACGGGCGGTCGCGAAGGGGACGGGCTCCGGCGGCGAGGCCGATGCGATCGAAACGGTCCTGTACGAGGGTTACGGTCCGGGCGGGGTAGCGGTGCTGGTGGAGGCGCTGACCGAGAACCGCAACCGCACCGGCGCGGACATCAGGCACATCTTCTCCAAGAACGGGGGCAGCCTGGGGGAGCCCGGCTCGGTGGCCTATCTGTTCGAAAAGAAGGGCATGATCGTGGTCGACGCGTCGCGCTACTCCGAAGAGCAGCTGATGGCGGCCGTCGAGGCGGGTGCCGAGGACATCTCCGCAGACGAGGACGTCTTCGAGGTGATCACCGAGCCGCAGGATTTCACGCCGGTGCGAAGGGCGCTCGAGGACACGGGCGTGGAGATGGAGAGCGCGGACGTCGCCTACAGGGCATCGAGTGTCGTGCCCGTCGAGGAGGACGTCGCCAGGAGGTTGATGAGCCTCATCGAGAAGCTCGAGGACAACGACGACGTCAACGCCGTGCACGCGAACTTCGATATCTCGGCGGACGTACTCGAACGCGTCGCCGGCTGAACCCTTGCCGGCCCAGCCACCCGTCGTGATCCTCTGCGGGGGCCGCGGCACCCGCCTTCGCGAGCACACCCAGGAGATCCCGAAGCCGCTGGTGGAGATAGGCGGGATGCCGATCCTCTGGCACGTGGTGCGGATCTACGTCGCCCACGGGTTCACGCGGTTCCTGCTCGCCACGGGATACAGGCACGAGCTGATCGAACGTTTTGCCGCGGGGGAGAGCTGGCCTGAGGGCGTCAGCGTCAGCTGTGTGGACACCGGCCTTGACACCCAGACCGGCGGGCGGATCAGGCGCCTGGCGCCCCTGCTCGCAGGACAGGGCACGTTCTGCGTCACGTACGCAGACGGCGTGTCGGACGTCGACCTGCGTGCCCTGCTCGCCTTCCACCGCGAGCACGGCGCCGCCGCGAGCATGACCGTCGTGCGTCCCCGCCTGCAGTTCGGCGTGACCGAGCTCGCCGCGGACGGCCGCGTCACAGGATTCGTCGAGAAGCCGCGTTCGGAGCACTGGATCAACGGCGGGTTCTTCTGTTCCAGGCAGAGGTGCTCGACCGCCTCGACGAGGACTGCATCCTCGAGCGGGAGCCACTGGAGGGGCTTGCGGCCGACGGGCAGCTGCGCGCGCGCCCGCACGAAGGGTTCTGGGAGTGCATGGACACCTACAAGGACGCGGTCGCACTCAACGACATGTGGGCGGACGGACGTGCTCCCTGGCGCGTGTGGGACCAGGACGCCGTGGGCGCCCGAGCCCGCGGAGCGCTCCTCTAGATCGGGGGAGCGGTCGGCCTCGGATCCTCTGCCAGCGCTCGCGCCCTGAAGAGCGGCACGGCACCGCGGACACCGCGAAGGCGCCGCTCGCCCGCGAACGACCACCTGTAGCTCTCGCGGGCGGCATCGTGCAGGGCGCCCTCCGCGAGCAGGCTGCCCGGTCTGGCGATCGACGTGACCCGGCTGGCGATGTTCACGGGCCTGCCGATACCAGTCGCCCGCGCGGGGCAGCGCGGCCCCGAGCGCCGCGCCGGCGCGTAGCTGCGGGAAGTCCTCGCCCTCCGAGTCTGCGGCCGCGATCAGTGCGAGCGCCGAGTCGAGCAGCGCCTGCGGGTCCGGCGAGGTGAGCATCGCCGCGTCCCCGATCGTCTTCACGAGCCTGACGGGGGCGCGGGCGATATCCGCCGCGATCGCATCCAGCCGCATCGCGAGACGTCCGAGCTCGAGCGGCGGGACTTCCTCGCCGATGCGGGTGAAGCCGACCAGGTCCGCGAAACAGACGGCGACCTCGCGTGAGCCGGGCAGATCCCCGCCCCGGCGCTCCATCTCGCTGATCACCTCGCTCTGCGCGGCGTGCCGCAGGTGCAGCGTCAGCATGTTGCTCATCAGCGGGTCGAGAAGGGGGTGCAGCTCGGCGACGACGCGCGCATAGGCGTCTGCGAGGTCACGCTCGCTCATTCCCGGCCGCAGCACCAGCTTCATCGGCAGTTCCCTCAGCGCCTCCGCCGCGCCCCACAACCCTCGTCCGAGCACCCTCAGCAGCTCCAGGAGGTCATCGTCGGACAGTCCGGCGGCGCGGGCGACGTTGATCATCCGCGCCGACCTGAGGTCCGCGTCGGTGTATTCGGCCTCGTCCGCGTCCGGGACCGGGAGACCCATCGCGCGGTGTGCCGCGTTGAGCATTTCGACGTCCACACCGCTGAGCGTGGAGACCTCACGCACGGTCATGCGCGTGTCCTCGCCCAGGACACGGTCCGCGGTGCCGAAGATCAGCGTCCCGGCCTGCGAGCGGCGACGGATCTCCCGCAGGGGCACACCCTCGCTCTCGAGATGGCGCAGGAGCGCCAGTCGCTCGCCGCGCTGGTCCCCGTCGAGCCCGTCGAGCAGGCCCTCAGCCTGGAAGTCGATGCCCCGCTGCACCATGCACGCCCACAGTAGGGCAGGCAGGCGTCCGGATGTAGGCGCAGAATCAACTCCCGTGATCGTCCTCGGGATCGACCCTGGCCTGGCCAACACCGGCTACGGCGTGGTGAGCCGCGCCGCCGGAAGGCTGCTGGCGCTCGACGGCGGGGTCATCGAGACCCCCGCCGGGCTCGCACCCGAGCTGCGGCTCGCGCAGGTGCACGCGGGGATCGACATGCTGCTCTGCGAGCACGAACCTGACGCCGTGGCGCTGGAGGAGCTGTATTTCGGGCAGAACGTGCGCACGGCCTTCGCGGTTGGCCAGGCACGCGGCGTCGTGATGCTCGCCGCAGGCCAGCATGGTGTGCCGTGCACCGGATACACGCCGCAGCAGGTCAAGGCGGCCGTCTGCGGGAGCGGGCGGGCGGGCAAGGACCAGGTCGCCCGGATGGTGAAGACGCTGCTCGCGCTCGAGTCCGAGCCGCGGCCCGACCATGCGGCCGACGCGCTCGCGGTGGCGCTCTGCCACGCGAACAGCGCACCGCTCGCGATGGCGCTCGCGCGGGTGGGCGCATGATCGCGGTGCTGCGCGGCGAGGTGGCGGTCCGCCGGCCGGACCACGTCGTGCTGCTGTGCGAGAGCGTCGGGTACCGGGCCTCGGTGTCCGCAGAGACACTGCGCCACATTCCGCCCATCGGCGAGCTCGCGACGCTTCACACCCACCTGATCGTCCGTGATGACGCACTCGCCCTCTATGGCTTCCACACCGAGCAGGAGCGCGACCTGTTCCTGATGCTCCTCTCGGTGCAGGCCGTCGGCCCGAAGGTGGCGCTCGCCGTCCTCTCCGCCGGCCCGGTGCGCGACCTCATATCGGCGCTCGCCGCGGGCGACACCGCGCGCCTTCAGGCGGTGCCGGGGATCGGCAAGCGCACCGCAGAACGCATAATCGTCGAGCTGCGGGAGAAGGTCGGCGTGGCAGCCGGGCCGGCCGACGGTGAGCCCGAGGCGATCCGCGCCAGGCGCGGGGGCAGCCTCGAGCCGCTTGCGCTTGCGCGAGAAGGGCTGCTCGAGCTCGGCTACGCTCCCGCGGAGGCCGAGGACCTCCTGCGCGATGTCCAGGGCGACAGCGCGGAGGACCTGATCGGCCAGGCGCTGAGGGCCGCGCGGGCACCATCGTGACGAGATGACCGAGACCACCGCGAGAATCCAGACCCCGTACCTCGTGGCCGAGGACGAGCTCGACCGCTCGCTGCGCCCGCGGCGTCTGAGCGACTTCGTGGGGCAGGAGGCGCTCCGGGGCCAGCTCTCCGTGGCGATCGAGGCATGCAGCGCCCGCGGCGACGCCCTCGACCACCTGCTGCTCGCCGGTCCCCCCGGGCTCGGAAAGACGTCGCTGGCACAGATCGTCGCCGCCGAGCTCGACGTTCCGTTCGTCCAGACGGCCGGCCCCGCACTCGAGCGCAAGGGCGACATCGCGGCGTTCCTCACGGCGCTCGAGCCCCGGAGCGTCTTCTTCGTCGACGAGATCCACCGCCTGCCGCGGACGTTGGAGGAGACCTTCTACCCGGCGATGGAGGATCTCCGCCTTCCGATCACAGTCGGCCAGGGCGCCGGGGCGCGGGTGGTCACGCTCGAGCTGCCCCCGTTCACGCTTATCGGCGCAACCACGCGAGCCGGCCTGCTGACGACACCACTGCGCGACAGGTTCGGCATCCAGGCACGCCTCGAGCCCTACCGGGCGCAGGAGCTCGCGCGCATCGTGTCGCGATCGGCCGGCATCCTCGAGATAGATCTCACGAAGGACGGTGCCGAGGCGATCGCCGAGCGCAGCCGCGGCACCCCGCGTGTCGCGAACCGCCTGCTGAAGAGGGTCCGCGACTACGCGGAGGTGCGCATGGAGGGGGTGGTCAACGCGAGCGCGGCGGTGGCGGCCCTCGAGATGCTCGAGGTCGACGAGCGCGGACTCGACCGGCTCGACCGGGAGATCCTGCGGACGATCTGCGTGAAGTTCGCCGGCGGGCCCGTCGGGCTGTCGACCCTCGCCGCGGCGATAGGCGAGGAGCAGGACACGATCGAGGATGTCTATGAGCCGTATCTGCTGAAGGAGGGCCTGATCAAGCGGACCCCGAGAGGCCGCGCGGCGACCCCCGCAGCGTTCGAGCACCTCGGCGTCAAACCCCCCGCCGCGGCGGAGCAGCAGCTGTTCTGATTCATGTGTCGCGCCCACGGCGCCGAAGCATGCGGTGCCCTTCGGACCGCGGCTTGCGTAGTCTGTGTCTGAGAACGATATGGCCCATCCATTCATCTGCCCAAACTGCGGTCACCGCACGACCGAGATCGACCGGAACATCGGCTTCACACGCCAGCGCAAGGGGTGCGCCAAGTGCGGCTTCGCGTTCCTGTTCGAACTCCTCGACGACTACTACCCGGCTCCGGACGCCGCGTTCTTCGTCTGCGACCGCGAGGGCAGGGTCATCGGGTGCGGCAAGAACTCCTTCTCGTTCACGGGGCTCGAGGAGGAGGACGTGATCGGCCAGCCTGTGGAGCAGGTCCTCGGGCTGCAGTTCTCCAACGGAGACTCCCCGGTCGCGACGGTGCTCGAGTGGGGAGTGCGCGCGCTCGAGGTGCCCGTAAGCGTCAGCGGCGAACGCGATGCCGCGGCCGGTGCGAAGGCTGACATCTTTCCCGCGTACGACGACGACGGCGGGCTGCTGCTCGTGCTGACCCCGGACAAGTAGTCTGCTCCGGCCATGACCGACCGACGCAAAAACTTCCTCGTCCTTCTGATCGTCGCCGGGTTGCTCGCGGCGTCGCTGGCGGTCATCTTCACGAAGCCGACGAAGCTCGGCCTCGACCTGAAGGGCGGCGTGCAGCTCGTCTACCAGGGCAAGCCGACCGCACAGGCGAAAGTCGACACGGAATCGCTGAACCGGGCGATCGACATCATGCGCAAGCGCGTCGACCAGCTCGGTGTCGCCGAGCCTGAAATCCAGCTCACCGGCCAGAACGAAATCACCGTCGCGCTGCCCGACGTCAGCAACGCCACGCGAGCACAGGACGAGGTCGGCAAGACCGCCCAGCTCTACTTCTACGACTGGGAGCCGAACGTGATCGGCCCCAGCGGCGTCGCCGCCCCCACGGACGGCTCCGTGACCGGCGACTCCACCAGCTCCGGCGCAGGCGGCATCGGCGCCGGCCTCACCGAGTACCAGGCCGTCCTGCGGGCGGCGAAACGGCCGGCGGTGCTGCACGCGAACAGCACGACGTGGACACCCGGCTGCACGCCCGCCCAGGTCAACGACTGCATCTACGGCACCTGGTACCTGCTCGACACCAAGCACGAAAAGGTGCTCCGCGGACCCGAGGAAACCGAACACAACCTGTATGGGGACGTCACGGTCCCGCCGGGCGGCGTCACGAAGGCGGTGAGGGTCAACCCCGGCACCCTCATCGTGCAGGCGCACCCCGTCGAAAACACCGCCGGGAAAGTCACGAACCCCTCACCGAACAGCTACTACGTCCTGAACGACAACCCCGTGCTGACCGGCGCAGACATCACGAACCCGCAGCAGGGCAACGACGAAGCAAGTGGGCAGCCGAACGTCACATTCGGCTTCACCTCCAGCGGCAAGGGCATCTTCGAAAAGGTCACGAAGGAAATCGCCCACCGCGGCCAGGAAGCGCAGCTCCCCGGAACCAGCAAGGAAGCCGCGCTGCAGCACTTCGCGGTCGTCCTCGACGGCCAGCTGATCACGGTCCCGTCGATCGACTACACCAAGTACCCCGAAGGTATCGACGCCTCCACCGGCTCGGAGATATCCGGCGGCTTCACGCTGGAATCCGCGCAGAACCTCGCGAACGAGCTCCAGTCGGGCGCGCTGCCGATCAAACTCGCGCTGATCTCGCGTTCGCAGGTGTCCGCGACGCTCGGCAAACAGGCCCTCAGCCAGGGCCTGCTCGCAGGCCTCATCGGCTTCCTGGTCGTTTGCGTGTTCCTGTGCTTCTTCTACCGCGTCCTCGGGATGATCGCTGTCGGCGGCCTGCTGATCTACGGCATCTACTTCTTTGCGCTGATCAAGCTGATCCCGGTCACGATGACGCTGCCGGGCATCGCGGGGCTGATCCTCACGATCGGTGTTGCCGCTGACGCGAACATCGTGATCTTCGAGCGAATAAAGGAGGAGATCCGAGGGGGAAGATCGATCGTCTCCGGCATCGCGACCGGCTACAAGCGCGGCTTTGCGGCGATCGTGGACGCCAACGTCGTGACATTCATGACGGCCTTCATCCTTTTCGCGCTCGCGACAGCCGAAGTCAAGGGGTTCGCGTTCACCCTCGGGATCGGCACGCTCGTGTCCCTGTTCACGGCGGTGCTCGCGACCCAGGCCGCGCTCGGGACGATGGGCCGCTCGAAGATCATCAGCCACCGCTGGGCGCTCGGCGCCGAGCGCCACGGCCGCGGCTGGACCTTCGACTTCATGGGCGCGTCCAAGTGGTTCTTCTCGCTGTCGGGCACGATCCTGCTGATCGGCGCGCTGGCGATCGGCGGCAAGGGGCTGAACCTCGGGATCGACTTCAAGTCCGGAACGAGGATCCAGACGGCGTTCGTCAAGAGCGCAAGCGAGCCCCAGGTCGCCGCGGCGATGAGCGCCGCAGGCTACTCCAACGCCGAGGTCCAGAAATTCAGCGACGCGAGCATCGGCGGCTCCGGCTACCAGATCTCGACGAAGACCCTGCAGCCGCAGGCGCTCGTGAAGGTCGAACAGCTCCTGAACGAAAAATTCGGGACCAGACATTTCTCCGAGAAATCAATCGGTCCGACGTTCGGGAAAACTGTCGCCAACAGCGCGGTCATAGCGATCATCGCCTCACTGCTGGTGATCTCCGCCTACATAGCGCTGAGATTCGAGTGGAAGTACGCCGTACCGGTGCTGATCGCACTGATGCACGACCTGCTGATAACGGCGGGCGTCTATGCCCTGACGGGCAGGGAAGTCACGACCGCGACGGTGGCGGCGTTGCTGACGATCCTCGGATACTCGCTCTACGACACGATCATCGTCTTCGATCGTGTGCGGGAGAACGTGCCGCGAATGCCCAGGGCCGCGTTCTCGCAGGTCGTCAACCGGTCCATGTCCGAGGTGCTCACGCGATCCCTGGCGACGAGCTTCTGCACCCTGCTTCCCGTGACCGCGCTGCTCCTGTTCGGCGGCGAAACGCTGAAGGACTTCGCGTTCGCGCTGATGATCGGCATCGCATCCGGGGCGTACTCGTCGATATTCATCGCCTCGCCGGTGCTCACGCACTGGAAGGAGCGCGAGCCCGGCTACCGCGCCCGCCGGGCCCGCATCGTCCGCGAGCTCGGGGCGGTGCCGGCGTACGCGACCACCGCCGGAGGCGCCCCTGAGGACGTCGAGCCCGAGCAGCGCAAACGCCGCTCAAGAAAAGGCGGCCTCGGGGCTCCCGAAGCGCCCGGCGAGCAGATCTCACGCGAAGAGTTCCAGGAGCTCGTGCGCGACCTCGGCGTGGAGGAGAGCGCACCTGCCAAGACAGCGCCTGCCAAGACGGCACGCGCGGCACAGAAGACTGCTGCGCCGCCGCCCGAGCCCGCCGCCGCCCCGGCACCCGATCGCGACCCCGCGGCAGACCTCTCGCCGGAGGACCTGGTGCTCAAGGACGACGCGAAAGCGCGACCGAAGAGCAAACGGCCCCGCAACCGCCGCCACGGCAGGTCTCGATGACCCGCGCCGCAAGCGAGGTTGAACGCTGATGGGCCTGCTCGGCTGGGTAATGATGGGGCTCGCCATCTGGCACTACACGATCTTCCTGCCCGACCGCTTCTGGGGAGGGATCGTGGGTGCGTTCGTCGGCTCGCTCGTCGGCGCGATCATCTTCGGTCTGGTCGTGTTCAGCATCAAAGTCTCCGAACTGCGGATACCGGGCGCGAAGGCGACGGACATCGCGGTCGTGCTGTACGCCGTCCCCGGCGCCCTGATCGGGATCGCGATCGTCTACCTCGAGGGGGTCCGGCGCGAACGTGCTTCCGGGATCGCCCCCGCGCACGCCGAGTAGCACCTGCCGCAGGGCGCCGCTCGCAGGGTTCTGTCCCGCCCGGCCCGTAGTCTCGACCGGTGTCCGCCTGGCGCTTTGACATCCCAGACTGCCCGCCCGACGATGTCCGGCGCCTGCAGGGCGAGCTCGGCATCAGCGGCCCGCTGTCACAGGTTCTCGTCCGCCGCGGACTCGCCGATCCGGGCAGCGCGAGGGAGTTCCTGAGCGGCGGAGAGGAACATCCGCCCGAGGCGTTCGCGGGCATCCAGGAGGCCGCCGAGCTGATCCTCTCGCACGTGCGAGACGGCAGCCGCATCACCGTGCACGGCGACTACGACGTCGACGGGATCTGCTCGACCGCGATCCTGCTGCGCGTGCTGCGCGGCCTCGGCGGTGATGTCGACTCCTACATCCCCGACCGCGCGGGAGACGGCTACGGACTGGCACAGGCGACGGTTGACCGTCTCGCCGAGCGCGGCACGCGGCTGCTGATCACCGCGGACTGTGCGATCACCGCAGTCCAGGAGGTGGCGTCCGCCCGCGAGCAGGGGATCGACGTCGTCGTGACAGACCACCACACCCCTCGCGCGGACGGCATCCTCCCCGACGCGCCGATCGTGCATCCGGGCGTCAGCGGCTATCCGTTCCGGGACCTGTGCGCCGCGGCCGTGGCGTACAAGCTCGCACAGCATCTGTGCACGCGCGCCGGGACCGACCCTCGCAGCGTGCGCGCCGACCTGGACCTGGTCGCGCTGGCCACCATCGCCGATGTCGTGCCCCTGGTGGGCGAGAACCGCGTCCTGGTCCGCAGCGGCCTCAGGGCCCTCGCGGGAACCTCCAAGCCCGGCCTGAGAGCCCTGATGGCCGTGGCGGGAGTGGATCCCGGCAAGATCACCGAGCGTTCGATCGGTTTCGCGCTCGCGCCCAGGCTGAACGCAGCCGGGCGCCTCTACCGTGCCGATGCCGGGCTCGAGCTCGTGATGAGCACCGACGCCGCCCGCGCGCAGGAGATCGCACGCGAGCTCGACCGCGCCAACTCCGAGCGCCGGCAGGTCGAGATGCGGATCAGGGTCGCAGCCGAAGCCCAGATGCGAGAGCTCGGCGACAGGCCCGCCTACGTGCTCGCAGGCGAGGGCTGGCATGCCGGCGTGATCGGGATCGTGGCCTCCCGCCTGGTCGAGTCGAGCGGCCGGCCTGTCGTGATGATCGCGCTCGACGGCGACCGCGGGCGCGGTTCGGGTCGCAGCATCGACGCCGTCAACCTCCTCGAGGCGCTCACCTCATGCCAGGAGCACCTCGCGCGATACGGAGGGCACGCCGCCGCTGCGGGCCTCGAGATAGAGCGCAGGTGCCTGCCGGCATTCACGCGCGGGCTCGAAGAGCACGTGCTCGCGCGCCTGAAGGCCGGCGATCCGGTGCCGGTCGAGAGGGTGGACGCCGTCGTCGCCGGAGAGGAGCTCGGGATCGACCTCGCCGAGGAGCTCGCGATGATGGCGCCCTTCGGCCGCGGCAACCCGAGCGTCTCGCTGATGGTCGACGAGGCCTGCTTCGCAGACCCGCGACCGATGGGGGAAGGCAAGCACGTGCGCTTCACCGTCGAATCCGGCGGGTCACGGGCCCGCGCCGTGGCATTCGGCAACGGGGGCCGGCTGCCCGTCGCCGCGGGAGAGCCGGCGCTCGCCACCTTCTCGCTCGAGGTCAACGAATGGAACGGGGTCACCGAACCCCGCCTGGTTCTCCGGCGCGCGTGCCCGGCAGCCGACCCCGAGCCCACGGAGCCGCTGGCGGCCGAGGAAGGGGACTCCGGCTCCGGTGAGCTGGTGCTCTTCGCTCTGCCGTGAGCGCGGGCTTCAGTCCGGGTCCTGTAGGCCCTAACCTTTGATCATGGCCAGTATCGAGGAGAGCGACACAGCGCAGGTGCACGAGGTCGCAGGCAAGGGCGCGCCCGTGCCGGTCGACCTGAGCGTCTCAGAGCGCAGGCTGCTCAGCGACCTGTTCGCGATCGTCTCCGAGCACGCCGCCGACTCCGCGATAGACATCGACCGTGCCCGCGTGCAGGATGCGTTCGTCTTCGCCTGCGAGCATCACGCGGCGCAACGGCGCAAGTCCGGGGAGGACTTCATCGTCCATCCGGTTGGCGTGGCGCGGATCTGCGCGAGCATGCGTCTGGACACCGAGGCGTTGTGCGCCGCGCTGCTTCACGACACGGTCGAGGACACCTCCGCCTCGATCGAGGAGGTGAGGGAGCGCTTCGGCGAGGAGATCGCCGCGATCGTGGACGGCGTCACCAAGCTCACGGGCATCACGTTCCAGTCCCGCGATGAGGCGCAGGCCAACAACTACCGCAAGATGATGGTCGCGATGGCCACCGACGTGCGGGTCATCCTGATAAAGCTCGCCGACCGCCTGCACAACATGCGCACGCTGGACGCGATGCCCAAGCAGAAGCAGATCGAGAAGGCGCGCGAGACGCTCGAGATATACGCGCCGCTCGCCCACCGCCTCGGGATCCACGCGATCAAGTGGGAGCTCGAGGACCTCGCGTTCGCGACGCTGCATCCCCGCAAGTACCAGGAGATCAAGGGACTCGTCGCCCAGCAGCGCGACGAGCGCGAGCACTACGTGACCGAGGCCGGCGAGTACCTCGAGCGCGAGCTCGAGCAGGTCGCCATCCAGGCGCAGATCGCCGGGCGCGCCAAGCACTTCTACTCGATCTACTCGAAGATGACCAAGAAGGGCCGCGAGTTCAACGAGATCTACGACCTGACGGCCATGCGTGTGATCGTCGACTCGGTGAAGGACTGCTACGGCGCGGTCGGCGTGATCCACTCGCTCTGGAAGCCGCTGCCGGGGCGCTTCAAGGACTTCATCGCGATGCCCAAGTTCAACATGTACCAGTCGCTGCACACCACGGTGATCGGGCCCGAGGGACGTCCGCTGGAGATCCAGATCCGCACGCAGGAGATGCACGAGATGGCGGAGTTCGGCGTCGCCGCGCACTGGGTCTACAAGCAGCAGGAGGGCGAGGAGCGCGGCAGCTGGCAGGCTGCGGGCGAGGACGCCAAGCTCAAGTGGCTTCGCTCGATGCTCGACTGGCAGAAGGAGCTCTCGGACCCGCGGGAGTTCATGGAGACCCTGCGCACCGACCTCTTCGAGGAGGAGGTCTACGTCTTCACCCCCAAGGGTGAGGTCCGCTCGCTCGCGTCCGGCGCCACACCGCTCGACTTCGCATACGAGGTCCACACCGAGATCGGCCACCGCTGTGTCGGCGCACGGGTGAACGGGAAAATCGTGCCTCTCCACTACGAGTTGCGCTCAGGGGACATCGTGGAGATCCTCACCGCCAAGCGCGAGCGGGGCCCCTCGCGTGACTGGCTCGCGATGGTCAAGACGACACGCGCCCGCAACAAGATCAAGGCGTGGTTCAAGGCGGAGTCCCGCCAGGACACCGAGCACACCGGCCGCGAGCTGCTGCAGGAACACCTGCGCAAACAGGGCCTTCCCGCCCAGAAGATCACGGGCTCCGCGCTGCTCGCGGACGTGATCCGCGAGGTGGGATACCGCAAGGCGGACGACTTCTACATCGCCCTCGGTGCGGCGAAGGTGTCCCCGAAGCTCGTCGTCGGGAAGGTGATGCAGCGCCTGAAGCAGGGCGAGTCCGCGGACGGCGAGGAGAGCGCATCGGACATCCTGCGGGTGGGGCGCCAGCGCAGACGCCCGACACGCACCTCGGGCCAGTACGGGATCCGTGTCGAGGGCGTCGAGGACGTGATGCTTCGCCTGGCCAAGTGCTGCAGGCCGGTGCCGGGCGACGCCATCGTGGGCTACATCTCCCTCGGGAGGGGGATCACGATCCACCGCGAGGACTGTCCGAACACGGCGATGCTTCGCAAGAACCCCGAGCGCTTCACCGAGGTTGCCTGGGAGGGCGACCAGGAGACGGCCTTCATCGTCGAGATCCAGATCGACGCGTGGGATCGCCACCGCCTGCTCGAGGATCTCTCGCGTGCGTTCTCGGAGTCCGGCGCGAACATCCTGGAAGCGAGGTGCCTGTCGATGCCGCCGATGGTCAAGAACCGGTTCGTCGTCGAGGTCGCCGACACGCACACCCTGAGGGGCGCGATCTCGCGCCTGCGCAACACCGACTCGGTCTTCGACGCCTACCGGGTCACACCCGGCGCCAACCTCTGAGCGACGGGTGCTCAGGAAACGACGTTGAGCGCGTCGGGCATGACCGAATAGCGCGCCTCGGTCACCTCGCCCATGTAGTCCCCGTCCACCTGCAGCGGAAGTGAGCGCCCGTCGGTGCTCCGGACCGTCAGGTCGCTGAGCGCGCCGAGGCCCGTGACCTGCCGGTTGTTCTCGACCCGCGCCCGACTCGAGAACGCGCGCCATGCGACCGAGAGCATCGTGGCGAGGCCCGCACGGTGCAGCACGCCGCCCGCGAGGGCACCGGAATCCAGTGACGCCCCGTCCGCGATCTCGATCGGCCTGTCCTGGAAGTACGTGAACGGGGAGCCGTTCTGGATGATCGCGGTGACACCCGCGAAGGTGCGCCCGGCAGCGAGGACCTCTAGCCGCGGGGGCCTTGACGCCAGATAACGGCGCAGGAAGGTGGTGACCGCCACCCAGGTGAAGAAGTATGGCCCGAGCCTCGCCTTCAGGCGAGGGTTCGCGTCGACCCTCTCGACCACGCTGGCGTCGAGCCCCAGGCCGGAGGAGAACGTGAACACGCGCCCGTTGACGACGCCGAGGTCCACACGCCTGGGCCTCCAGTCGTCGGCCATGGCGAGGACATGCTCGGTGGCATCCACGACGTCGCCGGGAATCCCGAGCATCTTTCCGAATACGTTCGCCGAGCCGCCCGGCAGCGGGCAGAGCGGGGTGGATGAGCCGAGCAGCCCGTTCGCGGCTTCGTTCACCGTGCCGTCGCCGCCGAAGGCGACCACAACGTCATAGCCCTCCCCGGAGGCCGACCGGCAGAGCTCGATCGCGTGCCCCGGCGCCTGCGTGTCGATCGCGTCAACCTCAAAGCGGCCCTGCAGCGCCATCACGACGAGGTTGCGAAGCCGGTCGGAGACCGTGCTGGCATACGGGTTGACGATCAGGAGCATCCTGCGCCTTGCGCCCGGGGTGGCAAAGCGAAAGGCCTCACCGGCCTCGGACGTGCCCTGCTCTGGCTGACGCGCTGCAATGCTCACCGCATTGGCTACACCGGGCGGGCCGCGGCGTTACCAGCAGCCAAACCAGCCCCGTCCTCTGCGGCGCACATGCCGTCCGGAGGCTTGCTAGACTCTCTGGCCACATAGCTGGACACATCCAGAGGGGTGGAGGGACTGGCCCTACGAAACCCCGGCAACCACCGTCACGTCACAGCGGGAAGGTGCCAATTCCAGAGAGATGTGTGGCGGGCTTCGCGCTCTTTGCCACACCGGTGACACGGCGAAGATAAGAGCGAAGGGAGCCCCAATGGCTGTCAGTCATCTGCAGTGCAAGGAGTGCAAGAGCGAGTATCCGCTCGAGGCGCTGTACGTGTGCGAGAGGTGCTTCGGCCCGCTCGAGGTCGCCTATGACCACCGCAGCGCGAGCCGCGACATCGGCGAGGTACGGCGCAGGATCCAGGGCGGTCCCCAGAACATCTGGCGGTACGCCGACTTCCTCCCGCTCGCCGGCGGCCCTCCCGGCCCCTCCGGCAGGCTCGGCTCGCGGGTCGGCCTTCCCGCCGGCTGCACCCCGCTGATCCGCGCCGACAGGCTCGCGCACAGGCTCGGCCTGCGCGAGGTGTGGGTCAAGAACGACGCGGCCAACCCGACGCACTCGTTCAAGGACCGCGTCGTCTCGGTGGCGGTCACGCGGGCGCGCGAGCTCGGCTTCGAGACCATCGCATGCGCCTCGACCGGCAACCTCGCGAACTCCGTCGCGGCCCACGGCGCCGCGCTCGGCCTGGACTCCTACGTGTTCGTCCCCGCCGACCTCGAGGAGCAGAAGATCCTCGCGACCGGTGTCTACGGAACCAACCTCGTCGGCGTGAGGGGCAGCTATGACGACGTCAACAGGCTCTGCACGGAGCTGTGCGCGGAGCGCGACTGGGCCTTCGTGAACATCAACCTGCGCCCCTACTACGCCGAGGGTTCGAAGACGCTCGCTTTCGAGATCGCCGAGCAGCTCGGCTGGGAGCTGCCGGACAGGTGCATCGTCCCTGTCGCATCGGGCTCCCTGTTCACGAAAATCGCGAAGGGCTTCGAGGAATGGACGGAGCTCGGGCTCCTCAGCGGCAGGGCTCCGCGGATGAACGGCGCACAGGCCGAGGGCTGCTCGCCCGTGGCCACCGCCTACGCCGAGGGCCACGACGTCTGCAGGCCGGTGAAGCCGGACACGATCGCCAAGTCGCTCGCGATCGGCAACCCCGCTGACGGCCCGTACGCGATCGAGCTCGCGAAGAGGACCGGCGGGTCCGTCGACGCGGTCAGCGACGACGAGATCCGCGCCGGTATCGCGCTCCTCGCTCAGACGACGGGCATCTTCACCGAGACCGCGGGAGGCGTCACCACCGCGGTGCTCGCGAAGCTCGCCGAACGCGGAGAGATCGACCCCGATGAGCGCGTCGTCCTGGTGATCACGGGGGAGGGTCTGAAGACGCTCGACGCGGTCCGCGGCACGTTCGAGACGAACACGATCGACGCGACGCTCGAGTCCTTCACGTCCAACGTGGCCGAGGCGGTGGCGTTCTGATGTCCGTAGTGGTGAAGATCCCGACACAGCTGCGCTCGGCCGCCGAAGGCGCGTCGGAGGCCGAGATAGAGGGCGCAACGGTCCAGGAGGTCCTCGACGGCCTGTTCGACCAGTTCGGCGAGCTGCGCACACGAATCGCAGACGACGACGGGTCCCTGCGCCGCTTCGTCAACGTATATCTCGCCGGTGAAGACATCCGTTTCCTTGACGGTGTCGACACGCCCGTCAGCGACGGCGCCGAGCTCACGATCCTCCCGGCGGTCGCCGGCGGATGACGCTCCTCGCCGGACTGCTCGCCGGTTCACCCGGCGGGCGGCGTGCCCGGCTGGCCGCTCTCGCCCTCGCGCTCGTCGGGGGAACGATCGTGATGAGGCGCCGCGGCTACGGCGTGGGCGCCAACACCGTCGTGCGCTGTCATGGTGGCCACCTTTTCACCACGATCTGGATTCCCGCTGCCTCGGTGAAATCGCTGAGGTTCGGCTGGTGGAGGTTCCAGCGCTGTCCCGTCGGACGGCACTGGACGCTGGTTCACCCAGTCCGAGAGGCCGATCTGAGCGAGGGCGAGCGCCAGGACGCCCGTGGGGTGAGGGACATACGCATCCCCTGAGCGGCACGGGTGCCGCGGTACGGAACAAGCAAACGGAGGTAGCCTCCGGTTCGTGCAGGCTACACCTATGCGGAGGATGCCTCCGTATAGTGTCGTCATGGCGACCGCCGACCAGCGCCCGATGCGCGCCGATGCCCGGGAGAACCGTGACAGGCTGCTGCGAGCAGCCGGCGAGCGATTCGCACTGGACGGCCCCGACGTACCGCTCGAGGTGATCGCACGCAGCGCCGGCGTCGGCATCGGGACCCTGTACAGGCACTTCCCCGACCGCGCGGCGCTGATCGAGGCCGTCTACCGCAGCGAGGTGGACCAGCTGTGCGCGGCGGGACCGGTGCTGCTCTCCCAGCGTCCGGCCGCCGACGCTCTCGCGGAGTGGATGGAGCGCTTTGTCACCTGCGCAGCGCGCAAGCGGGCGCTCCTGGCGGTGCTCCGCTCGACCACCGGCGCCCAGTCGGACCTGTTTCCCAGCGCCCGCGAGCGCCTGCTGGCAGCAATAGGTGAGATCCTGCAGGCCGGGATCGACGCAGGCGAACTGCGCCCGGACGTCGATTCGCAGGACGTCTTCGCCTCCATGAACGCCGTATGGCTGATCTCCGGCGGCGGCGAGGACTGGGCGGCGCAGACAGAGCGGGTTCTTCGCCTGCTCATGGATGGCCTGCGGTTTGGAGCAGCCGCGGGCGGCGGGTAGGCACGGGCCGTGGGTTTCGCCGGGCTCGACCATGTGCAGATCGCGGCGCCCGCCGGCTGTGAGAACCAGGCACGCGCGTTCTTCGGCGACCTGCTCGGACTCATGGAGGTCCCCAAGCCCCCGCAGCTGCACGGCCGGGGCGGCGCCTGGTTCCAGGTCGGCCCGCAGCAGCTTCACGTCGGTGTTCAGGAGCCGTTCGTGCCGGCACGCAAGGCGCACCCTGCGCTGCTCGTGGACGAGGCCACCCTGGACGAGCTCGCGCGGCGGCTGACCGGTGCCGGCGCGGCCGTCAACTGGGACCATGAGCTCCCGGATGCTCGGCGCTTCTACACCGAGGATCCATGGGGGAACCGCCTGGAGATCCTCACGCGAGGGCGGCCGCCGGCAGGCGGCTGACCACGCCGGTGCGAGGGCCTACCTGTGGACGGAGGCCGCGCTCGCCTGGTGGGAGGCCACGGCGGTGCCCGACCCGCTGAAGCCGATCGTGGAGACCAATCCCGCGGCGCACATCGCCGCGATGGTGAGCGAGCGCATGCGCCGGGGCGTGAGCCAGCGAAAGCTGTGGGTCTGCATCCAGGCCCTGAAGCCGCTGGCCGCCGATGCGGCGGTGATGGCACAGCCCGCGCACATGGCGGTCAGGATAGGGGACTCGGCGGATCGGCCGCTCCGACCCGGCCCTCCAGGCGCCGGCGCAGTTCGTCGCCGCGGCCGGCGGCGACGGCCCGTGCCGCGCGTGCGTCGCTGAGCTCCAGGCCGTTGGCGCGGGCGTAGTCGAGCAGGTCCTGGCGCTCCTCGCCCTCGCGAGCCGTGCGCAGGAACAGCCAGCAGAACAACCCGAGGGTGAGGAACGACTCCTCGATCATCATGATCGCCCCCGCGATGTTCTGGTCGGCTATCGGGGAGATGTGGAAATGGGCGTCCCCGGTCAGGTAGAACGGGTAGAAGACCGTCCCGGACCACAGGAAGATGTTCCCGAGGACCGTGCCCGTGAGCCGCACGGCGACTATGTAGATCAGCTTCCCGAGGTTCCCGAACCAGGCGGGCTGCGGCAGCGGGCCGAGCAGGCACATCCACATGTTGATCCCGAACGCCAGGAACATCGTGTGCTGGAGGGCATGCACCCCGGAGTGGCGCAGCGCGGCTTCGTAGAACACGGGCAGATGCCAGAGATACAGGTCGACGGCCCACAGCGGGAACGCGATCAGCGGGTGCGAGAGGATGCGTAGCCGGTCGAAGAAGCGGATCTTCAGCACGGGCACGAGCAGCGGACCGGTGAGGCCGAGGACGATCAGCAGCGACGCGATGTCACCGAGCAGCAGGTGCTCGATCATGTGCACCCACAGCAGGTCCTGGCTGGCCGCGCCGAGGGACGTGAGCGCAGCGCCGATCGTGACCATGCCCGCGTAGAAGCACGCCTGGCGCCAGCCAGGGACCGGGTGGCTGGTCGGCCCGAGTGTGCGCACGCGGCGGGCGTAGAGAACGCCGAGCAGCAGCAGCGGCCCGAGCTGGAGCACAGGGGAGAGCTCGGACGCTGCGAGCGGGATGGTCGTCATCTCGACCCAAGGGTACGCGAGCAGAGCGGCGTGCGGCCGCGGATCGCCAGCGGTAGGTTTCGCGGCAATGGACAGCGAACCGGACGTCGGCTCGTTCGCGACCGAGCGCGCAGAGGTGCGCGACGGCGTCGAGATTGCATACGTGCGGGAGGGAACCGGCGGCTATCCGCTGCTGCTCGTCCACGGCTGGCCCGAGAGCAGGCGCATCTGGTGGCGCAACATCGCCGCCCTCGCCGACGCGGGGTTCGAGGTCATCGCTCCTGACCTGCGCGGCTTCGGAGACTCCGGGCTCGCCCCCGACGGGTTCTACGACCTCGCCGCACACTCTCAGGACATGCACGCCCTCCTCGCCGACGTGCTGGGACACAGATCCTGCGCCGCCGCGGGAGGAGACCTCGGAGGGGGCGTGATCCAGGATCTCGGGCTGCGCTTCGAGGGTTTCGTCGAGCGTCAGATCCTCTTCAACTGCATCCTTCCCCTGCTGCCCGGTGCATACGAGGCGGCCGGGCTGCCCGCCGCCCCGACCGCAGAGGTCCGCGCTGCGGCCGACTACTTCGCCCGCCAGGGCCGCGAAGCCGACGCCCTCGCGGGCGAACTCGACACGCCCGAGCGCCGGCGCCGCTACATATCCGAGTTCTACGGTCACAGGATGTGGGCCACGCCGGGGTCCTTCTCCCGTGTCGAGATCGACTTCATGACGGAGCCGTTCGAGGACCCCGAGCGCATGCGCGCGGGTTTCGGCAACTACGAGAGCGCTGTCGGCGCTCGCCCGCTGTCGGGCGCACCACGCTTCTTCGAGCCGAGCGCGGTCCCCACGCTGGCGCTCTACGGGCCGGAGGACCACGTCATCTGGCGTGCGTTCCCAGAGATGTGCGAGGTCGCATTCACCGACCTCGTCGGTCCCTTCGTCGTCCCTCGCGCCGGCCACTTCCTGCAGTGGGAACGGGCTGTGCTGTTCAATGGAGCGACCGCTTCCTTCCTGCGTGATCTTGCCGTCTGATCCTGCGGCAGGTGTGCAACACGGGCGCAGATTTTGGTGCTACGATCGCGCCTTCCAGGGGTGGAGAACTACATGCGCGTGCGTCTGTGCGCCCGTGCAGCTAAGGAGGCGGACATGGAGCATCGTCGGGGTACTTGGACACGGATCGTTCGCGCGCTGAGGGCACCTAGCCTGATGCGTATGAGCCTCGGGGGGCTCGCAGCGCTGATGCTGCTCGCCCTGGGGGCCGCCTCCGCGAGTGCAGGGCCACCCCTGGTCGACATGTCGGGCGGCGCCTACATGATCCTCGCTCCCGGCGAGGAAGGCGGGATCACGCCCGGCCCGTTCTCGACCGATCAGGGCAAGCTCTACAACGCCCTCACACCGCTAAAGGGCAAAGTGTCCACCAAAGCGATCGAAAAGGATTACCTGAGTGAGAAGTTCGGTGTCCAGGGTCCGATCCTCCGCACCGAGGAAACCGGTCGCCCCGGGCTCGAAATCGTGCGCGACAGCCACGACATACCTCACATCTACGGGGAAACGCGCTCGGACGTCATGTTCGGCTCCGGCTGGGTCGCCGCCGAGGACCGCGGGCTGCTGCTGAAGCTCGGTCTCGGGCCCGCCTACACCGCAGCGCTCGACGTCCCCGGCATCAACCCGTTCGGCCTGCTGCTCACAGCAGCGCTCGTTCACCCCGAGCGCCGAAGCGATCAGCTACGTCGAAAACCAGAAGGAGTCGCTGATCGAAAAAGGGCCCGCCGGCGAACAGGTCCTGAAAGACCTCGAAAGCTGGGTTGAAGGCGTCAACGCCTACGAGGCCACGCTTCCTGCGCCGTACCGGCTCCCGACAGTCACGCTGGCGGACGCGTTCGCCGGCAACGCCTTCATCGGCTCGATCTTCGGGAACGGCGGAGGCGGCGAAGTCGAAAACTCCGAGCTGCTCGGAAGCCTGCAGAACAAGTACGGGGCCGTGGAAGGCCTGAAGATCTACCGCGACCTGCGCGAGACCAACGACCCCGAAGCGCCGACGACGGCGAAGACGGCTTTCCCGTATGACACCGTCCCGACCGGGCCGACGCCGGGAACGGTCCAGATCGAACCGGGTTCGGTCAGCAACTCGGCGGTGAAAGCGCAGGCGGCGCTGAAGGCCTCGCGCCACAAGATGTCCAACTTCCTCGTCGTCGGGGCGAGCCACACGAAAAGCGGTCACCCGCTCGCCGTGATGGGCCCCCAGCTGGGCTACTTCTACCCGGAGATCGTCTTCCAGGCAGACATGCACGGCGGCGGCATCGACGCTGAGGGCGCCGTCGCCCCGATCTCGCCGTACGTGTTCATCGGACGCGGGCGCGACTACGCGTGGAGCCTGACGAGCTCGTCGAGCCAGAACACCATGATGTTCATGGAGAAGCTCTGCAGCCCGACTCACGAACCCGTGACGCGCTCGTCCGAATACTACGAATACGACGGGGAATGCATCCCGATGAAGACCGTCGACGCTGGTCTGCTCGGAGCGAGCGGATCGGAACCGGCGAAAGAGATCTACTTCAAAGAAACGGTGCACGGACCGGTGCAGGGAACCGCGCTCGTGGGTGGCCAGCCATACGCGATCGCAAAGGACCGCGCGACACGTGGCCGTGAGCCGGCGGGAGAGCTCTCGTTCGCCGAACTGGACTCGAACGCCGTGCACTCGGTGTCCGACTTCTACCACACGGCCAACAACCTCGAGACGACGTTCAACATGTCCTACCTGGACAGCAAAAACATCGCGTACTTCTCGACCGGGCTCCTTCCGAAGCTCGCGCCGGGAACCGACCCGAGCCTGCCGACCCTGGGCACGGGCGCGTACGACTGGAAAGGCTGGATCAGCCAGGAAGAACACCCGCACGAAAGCGCTCCCGCCGGCGACCTGTTCCTGAACTGGAACGGCAAGCCCGCACCGGAATGGGGCGCGGCATCCAACGAATGGTCGTATGGGCCCATCCAGAGGGTGCAGCTCTACACGGGCTTCGGCTCGAACATGACAGAGGCGAGCGACGTCTCGATCATGAACAAGGCCGCCACGCAGGATCTCCGCGCGTTGCTCATCTGGCCCACGATCAAGCAGGTCCTGGCGACCGGGCCGGCTCCGAGCAAACTCGCGGAAGAATCGGCCGACGTGGTCTCCCAGTGGGTCGAAGCGGGCGCGAGCAGGCTCGGCCTTGCGCGGCCGAAGGCAGCCGGGGCGGCCGTCATGGACGCGATATGGACGCCGATCGCCGAAGCGGTGCTCTCACCGGTCCTCGGTGAAGTCCTGCCGCAGTTCGAGTCGATCAACAGTCCCGACAACAACGCCAACTCCGGTGGCTCGTCCTACGGCAACGGCTGGTACGGCTACGTCTACAAGGACCTGAGGTCGCTGCTCGGATACCCGGTCGCCCAGCCCTACAGCCGCAAATACTGCGGCAACGGCAACCTCGAAGCGTGCAGGAACTCCATCTGGGCGGCGATCCAGACCGCGGCGGAAGGCGTCGCGGCGACGCAGGGCCCGACGCCGAGCACGTGGAAGGCCGGGAAGGTGAGGATCACCTTCCCGCCCGGCCTGCTGCCCAAGTACTCGATGCGCTGGACCAACCGCTCCACGTTCCAGCAGGTCATCGAATTCACCGAACACGAAGAATAGGAAGCACCCGCAGCTAGCAGCGCGCCCAGCGGGCGCCCGGGCACTGTCCGGGCGCCCGCTCGTGCTTGGAGGCACGTCCGCAGGCCAGCGCGGCCGCGTCCGGCGAGGCGCGGTGAGGTCGACTGCGACCGAGCCGCCTGCGGTGACGCAATAATCGTGCGGTGAGAGCTTTCCAGGCCACGCTCCCGCGCGGGCTGCTGCTGACTCTGGCGGTCTCCGCGCTCGCGGCCCTCGGCGCCCTGCAGCCGCCGCGAGCGCCAGCCGCGGTCCTCGCGCCCGCATGTACGCCGTCCACGCTGAACACCTCCGCCCAGCTCGCCGGTGGCGTGACCGTCTCTCCGGCCCCAGGCTCCATGGACGCGTCCTACAGGACGCAGATCAGCTTCCTGGGTGTGCCCGCATCCGACATCACCTCCGTCTCAGTGGTCGGATCGCAGAGCGGCGGCCACGCCGGGCAGCTCCTCGGGTACTCGCAGGGGGACGGGGGCAGCTTCGTGCCGAGCGTCCCGTTCACGCAGGGGGAGACCGTGACCGTGAGCGCCGATGTGATCGGAGCCTCCGGCGCGACCCCGCTCTCATGGAGCTTCACCGTCGCCGATGTCGACACGGTAAGCCGTTCGCTTGAGACACCGCCGGCTCCGCCGCCTCCTCCGAAGCCCGGCGAAGCCCAAAGCTTCCTCTCGCGCCCGGATCTCGCGCCGCCGACGGTGGCCGTGACAACGCACTCCAGTCAGGCGTCCACGGAAGACATCTTCATCGCCCCGTACGCCGGTACCGGGCAATACGGTCCCATGATCCTCGATCCCTCCGGCAGGCTCCTGTGGTTCAAACGACTCCCTCCCGGAGCACGCGCCGCCGACCTGCGTGTGCAGGAAGACGAAGGCAAGCCGGTGCTGACGTGGTGGCAGGACCCGATCAACTGGGGCGGCAAGAGCGGAGCCGGCGTGGTCATCGCCAACAGCTCGTACACGGAACTCACCGTGGTGCGGGCCGGCAACGGCTACCAGCCCGACCTTCATTCCTTCACCATCACCCCTCAGAACACCGCATTCACCACCGTCTACGATGCCGTCCGCTGCAACCTCAGTGCGGAGGGCGGGCCGGCAAACGGGGCCGTCGCCGACACGGTCGTGCAGGAGATCGATCTCGGTACGGGTCTCGTGCGTTACGAGTGGCACAGCCTGGACCACGTGCCCCTGAGCGCCTCATACATGCCGGCGGTGCCCGGCAGCCCATCATCGCCCTGGGACTACTTTCACATCAACCGAATCGATCCGCAGCCCAACGGGGATCTGCTCGTCGACTCGCGCAACACCTGGGCGGCCTACGAGGTGGACGGCGCGAGCGGGCAGATCCTGTGGCAACTCGGCGGCAAGCAGTCGAGTATCGCTCTCGGTCCGGGCGCCGCGCCCGCATGGCAGCATGACGCGGAAATCCAGCCGAACGGCACGATCACGATCTTCGACAACGGGGCGACGCCGAAGGTCCATCCTCAGTCACGGGCGATCGTCCTGCAGCTGAACCTCCAGGAAATGTCCGCGAGCCTGCTCTCCACCTTCATCCATCCGAACCCTGCGCTGGTCGTCCCGAGCCAGGGCGACATGCAGGCCCTCCCCAGCGGCGACTGGTTCGTCGGCTGGGGGCAGGAACCATATTTCAGTGAATTCAGCTCCTCCGGCCATCTGCTGTTCGACGCCCACCTGCCTCCGAGCTACCAGACCTACACGGCGCTGCGTTTCCCGTGGAACGGGTCGCCGCTGCAGCCCCCGTCGATCGCGGTCCGTCCAGCAAGGGCCGGTGCGGTCCTCATCTACCTGAGCTGGAACGGCGCGACCGCCGTCTCACGCTGGCGTGTCCTTGGCGGTTCGAGCACCCGCGGTCTGAGGACCATCGGGACGTCCTCCCGCAGGGGATTCGAGACCTCGCTGACGCTGGTCGCTCCCCCGCGCTACCTGGAGGCACAGGCACTTAGCGCAGCCGGGAGCGTGCTCGCCCACACGTCGCTGGCACGCGGCTGATCCGCTCCGCCGAGCGGACGGCTGGAGAACGAAGATGGGGCCGCGCCGAGCGCGGCCCCATCTTGGCCGGCGTTGCGTGTGGCTCAGCCCTATGCGGGTGTCGGGGCAGCGGCTCCCGAGCCGCCCGCACGGTCGTGCGACTGGAGCTTGGCCAGCGCCGAGTCGCGGTTGCGCAGCGCACCACCGAGGGCGAGGATTCCGAAACCGACGCCGCTCAGCAGGAGCGCCACACCGACGACGATCCCGAACAGTGCGATCTGGCTCGCCATGTAGCTCGTGTTGAGTGCGGTTGAGAGCGCCGTCTCCTGGATCCACACTTCGCGGGCCGGGTTGTCGATGGGCTTACCACCCTGTTTCAGCGCGAGCGCTTCCACATTCGTGCCCTTACCGTCCGCGGTCTCATAGCGCGGCATCTGCGAGTACAGCTGTCCGCCGGTCGCCTCGAGAGCGTGAATTTTCATGTACTGCGCGAAGCAGCGCGCGGTGGTGCCGTCTTCCACCGGCTTGTTGGCGGCTGTGCAGGTCGGGATCGTCAGGGTCGATACGTCCAGCCCGGACTTCGCCGCCTCGGCCTTGATGCCCGCCGGGGTCATGTCGGGCGTGCCGACGATCTTCTGTTCCTTGAGGTTGCTGCTCACGGTGCTTTTCCCGTTGGCACCGATCACGATCGCGCCGATACCGAACGCGATCAGGACAACCGCCGCCACCATTCCGCCTATCTCCAGTGCTTTTCTCATTTTGGCCGCCTCCATGAATCGGGTCTCATCGATATCGATGACGGGGCAAGTGTGCGCCGGACGGGGCTTTCAGCCATCGTGCCTAGCTACTCGCAGATACCGGTAGAAACGCGCAGCAGCAGGGCGGCTTGATACGACAGGAGACGCTGGGCCAGTCACGCGCGCGTGCGCCCGCGAGGTCGGCATCTGGCCCACATCTGCTTGGAAAACGCTGCAGTCGCGGGTGGCGCCTTCGAGGGTCGCGATGGGCGCGGGCGGGCTAAGTAGTTATCCCGGGAGCGGAAGGGCGGATGCCTCAGGCCGTCCTTGCGACGATCTCGGCCATCAACTCGCGAGGGTCCCGGTTGGCGTCGTAGACCATTTGCTGCCGGGCCGCTCCGTTGCCGCCGCGCAGCAGGTCACCGATCCCTTCAAGCTCGATGTCGCAGCCGAGCTCGCGCGCGTGCGGACCGAGCACACCGAGCAGGTCCACCGTGAGGTCCCGCACCGGGCGACGGCGGCCTGCGGCGAAGTCGAAGAGCTCTGCGTCGAGTCCGTGGCGGGCCGCCAGCCATCGGTTCTCGTCGAGCACCTCCCACGGCGCCTCCGGGCTCTCAACGCCCTCCTGGGCGCGCTCGGTGAGGTGCTTGACGAGCGAGACGACGAGCGCCGCCAGCGCGACGGTGTGCTCCACGCGCGTCTGGCAGTCCATCGCCCTGACCTCGATCGTGCCCAGGCGGGGATGGGGGCGCACGTCATACCAAAGGTAGGTGTAGTCCTCGATCATCCCGCAGTCGACCATCCTCTGGACACGCGACTCGTAGTCCTGCCAGCCGTGGAAGTGGGGAGGGAGACCGACACGGGGAAAGGCCCTGAAGATCGGGACGCGGCTGGACATCAGGCCCGTGGGAGCCCCCCGCCACAGCGGGGAGTTCGCCGAAAGCGCGATCAGCAACGGAATATGGGGACGCAGTCCGTTTGCGACGCTGATCGTCTCCTCGCGGTCGGCCATCCCGACGTGGACGTGCATTCCGAACACCAGCTCCTGGCGCGCGACGAAGCCGAGGTAGCGGATCAGCCCCCTGTAGCGGTCCGCCGCGACGACCCGCTGGTCCTCCCAGCGTGCGAACGGGTGGGTTCCGCCGGCCCCGATCGCCATATCCGAGACGCGGGCGCGGCCGCTGGCGAATGAACGCAGCTGCACAAGCTCGCTCGCGGCAGCGGCGATATCCGAGCATGGGGAGGTGGCGATCTCAAGGACCGACTCCAGCAGCTCGGGCTGGACGGTGCCGCAGGGCGGCTGCTCTCCCAGGATTGTGTCGATCGCGCTCACAAGGTCAAACGTTGAGGAGTCGACGATCATCAGCTCCTCCTCGACCCCCACGGTGTACCGCGGGCCCTGGAAGTGCTGGTCCATACCCGCACCCTACCCACCGCCGAGCGATTCGAGCGGCGCCCCGCGCGCGCCCCGCCGGCGCATACGTGATCCAGGAGCAGCTCCGGCGTGCTGCTCGGCCACTCGCGGAGATGTCCCGCCGATCTGGGCTCAGCGGCGCCAGCGAGATCGCAACACTGACCCGTTAACCGCATTGCTAACCTTCTCGGGTCTTGGCTGGGCAGCCAAGTTCTTCGTCGTAGACACTCACAGGGGGCGCAATGCGAAGGATTGCGGTAATCGCGGTACTAACTTTCGGCCTCACGGCTACGTCGGCATCGGCGCAGATGAAGCGATGGGGCTCGTACTTCGGAGCGGGTGAAGCGCTTCAGCAACGCAGCCCGGAAGCCGTGCCCGGCTTCGACTCAGGCGTCACACAGATCGCCGCCGGTAACGCCAGCACCTATGCCCTGAAGGGCGGTCGCGTCTGGGCATTCGGCGACGGCGAAGCCGGCGAGCTCGGCAACGGGCTCGACGAAAGCAGCATCATGCCCGTCGAAGTCGCCCTGCCCAGCGGCACCTACAAGGCGATCGGCGAGGCGAAGGACTCCGGCTTCGCGATCAGCTCCTCCGGCCAGGGCTACTCTTGGGGCGCCATGAACGCAAACGCCCTGTGCACCGGCCCAAAGAACGGCAGCGTGGAACAGCCTCCCACCGCTGTGCCCGGCATGACCGAAGCAGTCGAAGTCCGCGGCGGCGGCGAACACGTCATCTGGCTGTTGCGAGACGGAACCGTCAAGACGTGCGGGACGAACGCCTGGGGACAGCTGGGGCTCGGCGCGGAAGCCGGCGCCGCGCGGACACCCGTCCGCGTCCCAGGACTCACCGGCATCGTTGAAATCTCCGCCGGAAACAGGTTCTCGGCCGCACGCAACGCGTCCGGGGAAGTCTTCATGTGGGGCGAAAACGAAGCCGGCGAGATCGGTCAGGGCGGGACCTCGCAGAGCGTTCCAACCCCGGTGAAGGTGAATCTTCCCGAACCGGTGGTCCAGATCTCGCTCGGGGGCGACTACTCCGACAACGGCCACGTGCTCGCGCTCACCCGCAGCGGCGTCGTGTACGGGTGGGGCAACGACAGGGCCGGACAGCTCGCAGATGGATCCAAGCCCAACAAGACCAGGCCGATCGCGCTGCCGCTCGGCATCGCGTTCAAGTCGGTCGCGGCATCCGGCCTCTACAGTCTCGGGCTCACAAGCTCCGGGGAAGTCTTTGCCTGGGGCTCCGACCTGAACGGCGGCATGGGCACCGGCACATCCCGCGAAGAACCTGTTCTCGTCGACTCTGGCGCCAGCATGATCTCCGCGACCGCGACGAACTCCGCCGACTACTAGCCGCGGGCGCAGTCGCAGTACGTCACGAAGGCATCGAGGTCCTCGGCGGCACCGGGGACCTCGATGAGCAGTCGTGCATCTCGTTCGCTTCGAGGCAGCGAACGTGGTGCGGGCCCAGGATCCCTCGGGCCTGTGCCGCGGCTCCTGGTGCGCACCGCGAAATCGAGCGGCACTCACGGGACGCCGCGTCCAAGTTTGCGGCGATCGACGCCACGTCGGTCTCGCACGGGAGGCGCTCGCCGCTAGGGCGTGACGAGGTAGTGAGCGTCGAAGACGGTGATGCTCGCTGCGGGGTCCGCTCCGTCGGCGGCGATCTCGCTCAGCGCCGGCCTCAACCGGTCCGCCTCATAGCGCTGGGCGTGGTCCGCCGTCGCCCAGACCTCGATGATCTGAAAGACGCCCTCCGCCTCACCGGCGGCGTGCATCATCAGCCCGAGGGGATGGTTGGCGCCTATGCGGACCCGGTTCTCCAGCTCGTCGTATCGAGCTCGGTCGAGCCACGGTAGGCGCGTGATCTTCACAACCGGCACAGAGAGCCTCCCTCTCCTAGAGCTTGCACCCTGACCCTACCCGCGACATATAAGAGATGCTTATGAACCTTGAGCCTGCGGCGAGGGCTCCAGGTGACCGACCGCGACGCCCCGCGCGAGTACGCTCGCCGTGTACCCCGACGAAAGGACACGCGATGGCCATCGGACTCAGGATCAAGTTCCCCGGTGGGACCCAGGCCCAGTACCTCGCGGTGCATGACCACACCGACATCGAGAGCAGGCCGCCGGACGGGCTGATCTTCCATTCCTCCGGCCCGATCGACGGCGGATGGGGGATCCTGGACTTCTGGCACAACCGCAACGCATTCGACCAGTTCGCTGAGCACCGGCTGATGCCGGCCGTGGCCGCGCTGGGCGACAGCGCACTATCGGGACCGCCCGAGATACGCGAGTTCCCGGTCCACAACTACACGGCTCCGAGGATCTAGGGGGACCGCCGGCCTCCGGACCGTTCGCGCAGCACTGTTCAGAGCGGATCTGTGCGGATATGTTGGCTGCGCGGCCAGAATGCCGCGCATCACGGGGTGACGCACACCACCCCGTCCGAGGGACGGGCGACCCAGGGGTTGACTTTCTCATCCTCCAGGCCTCTGGGTCGCCCGGCAATTCGCTCACCGGCGACTGCTGCTCCATCGGGCCTCCCCGGCGCGTGGCTAAGCTTGCAGCGTGGAAGCCGAGACGGTCAAAGCCATCCAGGCGAAGCTGCAAGGCATCTGCGGGCACGAGACGTGCCTGGGCCGCGACGCGATGCTCGAAGCGGTCCGCTGGGTCATCGACGAGCCCACAGGCTGGATCCTCGAGAAGGAGGATGACTGCCTGAGGCTTCACGCGATCCTCGGTCACACGGTTCATCTACTCACCGCCGACTGTGCACCGCCGGCGGACCCGAAACTCGAAGCTCAGGAGTCTGCGACCTGCGAGTACGTGGTGCTCGAACCTCTCACGGGCGGCGAGTATGTCCGCAGCACGGTGGAGGTTCTCGCAGGCGGACCAGACGGAGCTCCGCCCTCGGCGTACGCGGAATGGGCGTTTGAACTCAGCCAGCCGATCTCCCTTCGCTACAAGATCGGCGCGGACGCCGCGACGCACGACTTTGCGCTCGCCCTGCTCGCCGCGATCGTCGCCGCACGCGGCTCGGCCGAGCACCGCTGAGAGCCTGCACCCCGCACCCCGGATGAAGAACCCCGGGCGCCCTGCCCCGGGGTCCCTCAAACCCGACCGCCCGTCTCCTAGCCCGCCTGGAGGGTTTCGGGAGACTTGACCGTGAATTCGGTCGTGTAGGTCGTGTACGGCGCCGATGTCAGGCTCGCTTCGATGAGGCTGCTGCCGCTCGCGCACGAGACATTGCCGTACAGCACGACGAACGCGTTGCCGCTGTTGTCGAGCTGGAGCTCCTGCGATTCCCCTTCCCCGAGCCCGTTCGCGTCCGGTCCCTGCCAGAACAGGTGCGGCGTGATTCCGCACCGCGCGTACAGCTGTTCGGCGGTGACATCGACGTACTTCTCAGCGTAGACGGACGGGAACTCGACCTCGACGATCGTCGCCACGCTGCTCGTGATGTCGTCCTCCACCTGGCTGCTCGGCAGCGCCTGAACGCCCGGCGTCGTCGCATGGGGTGGGAGCACGATGAACGAGGTCGTGAAGGTTTCATACGGCGCCTCTTCGAGATGGGCGGAGATCAGGCTTTCACCGCTCGCGCAACTGGGGCCGCCGAACACGGCGACGGTCGCGTTACCGGCGTCATCGAGCTGCACGCCGCTGATGCTGGAACCCTCCGCTGCGGGTTCGATGCCGTAGGCCACTTCCCATTTCAGCCGGCCCTGGCAGCGGCTGCTGAGCTCTGCGGCACTCAGTTTCACGTGCTGCTCCGCGAACACCGACTGGCAATGGACTTCGATGATGTCGGCGACGCTACCCGCGTCTTTGAACTCGCCCTGGTCGACGAATGAGGGCAACGAGACGATCGTGCAGATGGGCGCTTCTTCTCCCGCCGCCTTCTTCTTCGCGCTCTTGTGGGCGAGCGCCGTTCCGCTGAACGCAAACGCGCTGACCAACAAAGCCATTAGACCTGCCAGAAGACTACGCCGCACCATGACCGCCTCCAATCGATAACCGCTCATCCTTGCGGAAGACCCGCCGTGGATCGAGACTACGTCTCGCCGCTCGGCGTGACAACGACCTCGATGGGTAGTGTCGGCACCGGCCAACCGGGTGGGCGATCCCACCCGGCCACGTTCTCGCGTCAGCCCTGGGCGCCGCAGACCTTGAACCCGTAGCCCGCGGCGAGGTCATGAGCGAGTACCGCTGCGCGCTCGATGTCCTGTTCGGCGGTCTGGCGGGCTTCGGCTTCTGTCGCTGTTGCGACGTTCATCTCGTCGGTTGCAACAGCGCCCTCCGCCGCGAGCCACCTGCTGACCGTCGCCTCTTCGCCCGAGGGCACCGGAAGGGCGCGGAGATCCCCGACCGAGGCGCGCTCCGCCGCGGCTGCTTCACGCAGCACGCCGGGTGCGCTCGCGGCAGTTGCGGCCCTCAGCTTCTGGTTCAGAGTGGAGATCGACGTGTTCTCGGCACTGCAGATCCTGTCGGCAGCTGCAATCAGCTGCGCCTTCGGGGTGCCCGGTGCAGCGGTGGTCGAGGTGCTCGTCGTGCCGGCGCACCCCGCGACGCTCACACCAGCCAGAAGAAGAAGCAGCCCACGTTTCATAGGCGCCGACCGTAGCAGCCGGCGATCCGGCGCTTGCCGGAGCAATCCCGGCGCTACTTGGCGGAGGGAGGATCGTCCGCGTGCTCGGTGTAGCAGTCGTGATGGTAGAGCTCGCCAAGCGGTTCGGGACCCTCTTTGACGCGCGAGGTTGTGCGCGGTACGCCTTCGGTGACGATCACCATCGGCTCGTATGCCCCGATCGCCCTCCCGCAGTACCGACAGTCGTAAGCCTCGATCTCTCGAGCGTAGGTGCCGTTCGGCGCCGAACTATCGGGGAGCGCCCGAGGTCGCCGCAGCGACAACTACTGCCAGCGATCGCCGGCACTGAGAGTTCGTGTCACCACCTATGGGCGAAAGCCCCACTGCAAAGCCAACGATCGGGACGCGCCCGGCAAGATTCGAACTTGCGAGCTCTCGCTCCGGAGACCCCACAGAAACAGCAGCCTGGCGGGCTGGTTCCCTGGTGTTCGCGGGGGATTTCTGACCGTACGGCGTCCGGGTGTAGCGGCCGATATTGGGGAGGGTTCAGGCCCGTTTCGGGGGGTTCTGGCCAACCATTGGCCAAAACGCCCTGGCTGCCACGTCGCCGGGCGTTTCTTGACTAGTATCGAGCTCGATGGCTGACGTGGATCTGGCTGCTCTCGCCGCCGAGGCGTTCATCTACGGTTTCCCGCTGAGGTTCGACCTCGAAGAGGTTGAACGGTTCAGCCGCGACGGGATGGGAGATCTTGCAGCCGCCCCATTCAACGAGTTCAGCCACGCGAGCCAGCTCGCCGGTCCCGACGACACGTTCGTCTCGATCAACAACGACACCGTCTACTCGATTGCTCAGATCGACGTCAGCGGAGGGCCGGTCCAGCTCGACGTCCCTGATACGGCGGGCCGCTATTACGTCCTGCAGTTCGTGGATGCATGGACCAATAACTTCGCCTACGTTGGTCACCGGGCGACCGGGACTGAGGCCGGTTCCTATCTCCTAGTCGCGTCGGACTGGAGCGGGTTCCCGCCCACTGGAGCGACCGTCATCCGGTTCCCCACGACCGTGGCGACCATCGTGGGGCGCTGGGCCGTTGACGGCGAGGACGACCTCCCCGCAGTCTCGGAGCTGCAATCCCAGTTGAAGCTCACGCCGACAAGCATCGACGGTCTCGGACTTCCGCAGCCCGACTCGGCGGCGAGCGGGGATCTTCTCCCGTTCGAGCAGATCAGGGTTTGGATGCAGGCGTTTCCACCCGCCCAACGGGATCTCGACTATCAGCGGCGGTTCGCCCCCCTCGGTCTACTCGACACCGAATCACCGTTTGTCGATCCAGACCCAGATCTCGCCGCCGCCCTGACCGCGGGCCTTGCAGCAGGCAAGGAAAAGATGGAGTACGCGATGACCCATGGCGCGAGCCCCAAAGCCAACGGCTGGACGCTGACCTTCCACGTCTTCGACTACAACCTCGACTTCTACGAGGTGGGGGCGCTCGATGACCCCCGATGGAAGATCACAGACCCAAACGTCCGCTACATCGAGCGGGCTCTCAGCGCGCAGGCCGGACTATGGGGAAACCACGGGTACGAGGCCGCCTACGTGATGGCCTATGAGGACGGCGACGGCGAACCGCTCGACGGGGCGAACTGCTACCAGCTCCGCTTCGCGCAAACGCCGCCCGTCGGCGCGTTCTGGTCGGTGACGATGTACGACACTCCGAACTTCTATCTGGTTGCGAACCCGATTAACCGCTACTCGATTGGCGACCGCACCCAAAGGCTCCACTACGCCGAGGACGGTTCACTCACGATCGTGATTCAGCATGACGAACCAGCCGGCGCCGAGGAACGTGCAAACTGGCTCCCGGCGCCCGCCGGGAAGTTCAGGCCGCTTCTGCGCATGTATGAGCCACATGACGCTGTGTTCGACGGGACCTACGAACTTCCGCCGATTACCCAGTCGATCTAGAAACCGTTGTATTGAAGGCGGTTTAGGGACGCGCCCGGCAAGATTCGAACTTGCGACCTCTCGCTCCGGAGGCGAGCGCTCTATCCACTGAGCTACGGGCGCAGACGGAGCCGCACGGCCGGCGTCCACGGCCTCGGAGCTTATCGCCGCGCGACGCGGTGCCCGTCCAGGTTCTCACACCGGCGCTACCGTAGCCCGATGGATCTCTCGGTCTTCTTCCTCGGAACGGCTGGTTCGGTGCCCAGCGCACGGCGCGGCCTGCCTGCGGTCCTTGTCCGCCGCGGCGGTGAGCGGCTGCTCTTCGACTGCGGGGAAGGCACACAGCGACAGCTGCTCCGCTCGGTCGGCCTGGTCGACCTCGAGAGCGTTTTCATCACCCATTTCCACGCCGACCACTGGCTTGGACTGCCGGGCATGCTGAAGTCCTTCGCGCTTCGCGAGCGCACCGAGCCGCTCGACGTGTACGGGCCACCGGGACTCGAGGATCTCATGGGCGTCATGCGCGTGGTCTACGGCCGTCTGCCGTACGAGCTCGGCGTCGTCGAGCTCGAGCCCGACGAGACCGTGGACTTCGGTGACTACGTGGTCGCAGCCGTGCCGGCGCGCCACAGGAGCGCGGCTTACGGATACGCGATCCTCGAGGACCCACGCCCGGGCCACCTTGACGCCCGCGTGGCCCAGGAGCTGGGGGTGACCCCGGGCCCGGACTTCGGGCGACTGCAGCGGGGGGAGAGCGTCAACGGCGTGAGCCCTGATCAGGTGATGGGCCCAGAGCGCAAGGGCCGCAAGGTCGTGATCTCAGGGGACAGCGCGCCGTGCGACGCGATCGCGATCGCGTCCGACCACGCGGACCTGCTCGTGCACGAGGCCACGTTCGCGGAGGAGGAGCGAGAGCGCGCCGGCCAGACAGCCCACAGCACAGCCCGCCAGGCCGCGGAACTCGCACGTGAGGCGTGCGTGCGCATGCTCGCGATCACGCACGTCTCCAGCAGATACGTGGGCGGCGAGCTACGCGAGCAGGCCCGCGAGATATTCCCGGCGACCGAGGCGCCCCGAGACTTCGACACCATCGCGGTCCCGTTCCCGGAGCGGGGCGGACCGGTGCTCGAGCGCTGGTCCGACCGCCAGGCGCGCGAGCGCAACCAGACACACGAGCAGCCGGCCCGCTCGCAGGCCATCCCGGCGTCCTGATAGATTCACCGGGATCCTTTAATCCGGTCCCGAGAGGCCAGGAAGGAAGCGTCGGACAATGGCTGAGAAGGTGGTCCTCCACGAGGAGGAGATAGAGCGTGCGCTGACACGCATCGCGCACGAGATCATCGAGCGCAACTCCACCGCTCCGGCTCCGGCACTCGTCGGCATCCACCGGCGCGGCGCGATTCTGGCCCGTCGCCTGCACGGGATGCTCGAGGACCTGCTCGGCGCACAGGTTGCCCTCGGCGATCTGGACATCGGCTTCTACCGCGACGATCTGGCGGGCAGGCCCGACGCCCCGGTTCTGCACGCCTCCCACATCGACTTCGACATCACCGGCCTGACGGTCGTGATCGTTGACGACGTGCTGTTCACGGGCAGGACCGTGCGGGCGGCGATCGAGGCGCTGTTCGACTATGGGCGGCCGGAGCGGGTGCAGCTCGCCGTGCTCGTCGACCGCGGACACCGTGAGCTTCCGATCCGTCCGGACTACGTTGGCAAGAACCTGCCGACATCCCGCTCGGAGCACGTGCGCGTGCGACTGTCAGAGCTTGACGGTGTCGAGGAGGTCGCGATCGGTGAGCGATCGACCGTGGAGGCCGGCACATGAGGCACCTCCTGTCGATAGAGGACCTCGACCGCGGCTCGATCGAGCGCATCGTCGCCCAGGCCGAGCGCTTCGCTGAGGTGTCCGACCGTGAGATCAAGAAGGTTCCCGCGCTGCGGGGCAGGATGGTGCTGAACCTCTTCTATGAGGCGTCCACGAGGACCCGCAGCTCCTTCGAGCTCGCGGCCAAGCGCCTGTCCGCCGACGTCGTGAACTTCGCGGCGAGCGGATCGAGCGTCGAGAAGGGCGAGTCGCTGAAGGACACCGTCCTCACCCTGAGCGCCCACAAGCCTGATGCGATAGTCCTGCGCACCCCGTGGGCCGGTGCGTCGGAGCTCGTCGCAGGCTGGTGCTCGGCGGCGATCGTCAACGCCGGCGACGGCAAGCACGAGCACCCCACGCAGGCGCTGCTCGACGTCTACACGCTGCATCAGCGGCTGGGAAAGATCGACGGTGCGTCGATCTGGATCGTCGGCGACGTCGCGCATTCGCGTGTGGCGCGCTCGAACATCCTGGCGTTCAGGCGCATGGGTGCATCGGTCACGGTCGCAGGGCCGCCCACCCTGATACCGCGCGGCATCGAGTCCCTCGGGTGCGACGTCCGCTACACGCTGGAGGAGCTTGCGAGCGCCGACATCGTCTACGCCCTCCGCATGCAGCGCGAGCGCATGAGCGAGCCCTGGGTTCCATCGCTGCGCGAGTACGCGTCCTGGTACCAGATCAACGGTCGCCGGCTCCGGCCCGGTCAGGTGCTGATGCACCCTGGACCCGTGAACCGGGGCGTAGAGCTCTCCGGCGAGGTGGTCGACTCGCCCCAGGCTGTGATCACGGCCCAGGTGGAGGCAGGGGTCGTCGTGCGCATGGCGGTCCTCTATGAGCTGCTCGCAGGCGGCGGCGGCGCGGATGCTCGCGCGCTGCGCGCAGCACCCGAGCCGGTCCGCATGAGCGGCGACGCGGTGAGCGGGAGCCGGGCCGCATGAGGCAGGTCGACCCTCTGGTCTGCGCACCGCGGCAGGCAAGCACGCTGCTTGTGCGCGAGGTGCGCGTCCTTGACCCGCGTGCGCATATCGACGGTGCCCACGATGTCCTCATCCGGGACGGCTTCATCGCCGAGATCGCGCCCGCCGGCACGCTGCCCGAACGGGATGATCAGGAGACGATCACGGGGAGGGGCGGCCTGTGCGTGATGCCCGCGTTCTTCGACCCCCATGTGCATCTGCGCACCCCCGGCCAGGAGCACAAGGAGGACCTCGACTCCGGGACCCGCGCCGCAGCCGCCGGTGGCTTCGCGGGAGTGATCGCGATGCCCAACACCGACCCGGTTCTCGATTCAGCGCCGCTGCTGCGGTCGCTGCGCGACTCCGCGGCACGCGAGGCTCGAGTTCCCGTCGGCTTCCTGCCCGCGGTCACACGAGGGCTTCAGGGCGAGCAGCTGACCGAGATGGCCGAGCTGCGCCAGGAGGGTGCACTCGGATTCACCGACGACGGCAGGCCGGTGCAGAGCGCGGGGATGCTCCGCAAGGCCCTGCAGTACCAGCGCCTTTGCGGCGGGGTCATCTCCCTTCACGAGGAGGACCGGACGCTCTCGCGTGGCGGTTCGATGCACGAGGGCGTCGTGAGCGCGTCACTCGGGATAACGGGAATCCCCACCATCGCCGAGTCGACGATGGTGGCACGCGACGCAGCCATCGCGGGATATGAGGACGCACGCGTGCACTTCCAGCACCTGAGCTGTGCAGCGTCGGTGCCCGCGATCGAGCATGCCAAGAGCGCCGGCTGGCGGGTGAGCTGCGAGGTGAGTCCCCACCACCTGCTGCTCACGGACGAGGAGGTGCGCTCGATGGACACCCGCATGAAGATGTATCCGCCGCTCGCCGGCGAGCCCGATCGCCTGGCTCTCATCGACGGCCTGCGCTCCGGGACGATCGACTGCATCGCAACTGACCATGCCCCGCACGCGCGGGATGAGAAGGAGGTCCCATTCGAGCAGGCCCCGATGGGAACGACCGGCCTTGAGACTTCGTTCGCCGCGCTGCACACGGGCCTGGTGCTGACGGGTGTCCTTGACCTCGGTGTGCTCGTGCACAGGCTCACCGAGGGGGCGGCCTTGTTCGGGCTCGAGCCCGCGATGATCGCCACCGGGCGGCAGGCCGACCTCGTGCTCGTCGACCTCGACGAATCCTGGGTCGCCGGCGAGGACGGCTGGGAGAGCCGCTCAGAGAACTGCTGCTTCGCGGGCCGGACGCTGCAGGGGCGGGTGCTGCTGACCGTTGCCGCCGGGGGCGTGGCGCACCGCGACCCTTCGCTCACACCGGCGGAGACACCGTGAGCCTGCTCGCACGCGACCGCACCGCGCTGGTGGTGATCGACATCCAGGAGGGCTTTCGACCGTATGACTGCTTTGAGCCGGTGGCCGCCGCCTCAGCCAAGCTGCTCGAGGCCGCGCGCATCCTGGATGTCCCGGCGATCGTCAGCGAGCAGTACCCGCGCGGTCTCGGCGCCACAGCAGCGGAGGTGGGCCTGCAGGGAGAGCACACGATCGAGAAGACCGTCTTTTCGGCGGCACGCGCCGACGGGTTCGCCCTGCAGGGACGGGAGCAGGCGATCGTGTGCGGCATCGAGGCGCACGTCTGCGTCAGCCAGACCGTGCACGACCTGCTCGAAAGGGGTGTGCAGGTCCACGTGCCGGCGGACGCCGTCGGCTCCCGCCACGCGCTTGACTACGAGCGGGCTCTCGAGCGGATGGGCGCGGCGGGGGCGGTCATCACCACCGTCGAGGCCGCGCTGTTCGAGCTCCTCGAGCGCGCCGGCACCCCGGAGTTCAAACCGATCCAGAAGCTGATCATCTGAACATGGGACGCGCAGGCGCATACGTCATGCTCGAGGACGGGGCGCGCTTTGACGGCGAGGCCGCGGGCGCCGACGGCCACGCCGTCGGCGAGGTGGTCTTCACCACCGGGATGTCCGGGTATCAGGAGTCGATGACCGACCCGTCGTTCGCCGGCCAGCTGATCGCGTTCACCTACCCGCACATCGGCAACTACGGGGTGAGCTCGCAGGCGATGGAGTCAGACCGCGTGTGGGCGCGTGCCGCGATCATGCGCGAGGCCTGCGGAGCGGAGGATGCACCGAGCTCTGAGGGCGGCTGGCTGCAGTGGCTGCAGGATTGCGGCGTGCAAGCGATCACCGGCGTGGACACCCGTGCCCTGGTGATGCACATACGCGAGGCGGGCGCCATGCGGGGCGGCGTCTTCCCCGCCTCGATGTCCGAGTCCACGGCACGCGAGCTGATCGACGCCGAGCCGCCGATGGCCGGCCAGGACCTCGCGCGCCTGGTCACGCCCGAACGCGCCAGCAGTCACGGCGAGGGATCCGGGCCGCGGATAGCCGTGCTCGACACGGGAATCAAGACCTCGATGGTGCGCGAGCTGCTGGACCGCGGTGCGCGCGTGTCGCTGCACCCCTGCACCAGCACCGCCGAGGAACTGCTGGCGCAGGACCCCGACGCGGTCTTCCTATCCAATGGGCCGGGTGACCCCGCGGCACTCGACTACATCGTCCAGACGGTTCGCTCGCTCGTCGGCCGAAAGCCCGTATGGGGGATCTGCCTCGGTCACCAGCTGCTCTGCCGGGCGGTGGGCCTGCAGACGTTCAAGCTTCCCTTCGGCCACCACGGCGCGAACCATCCTGTGCGCGACCTGCAGACCGGGCGCGTGGAGATCACCTCCCAGAACCACGGATTCGCTGCACTCGGGCCGTCCGGGGCCCGCACGATCGACAGCGACGAGGCGGTGCGGTGGGAGACGGACTTCGGCGCGGCGGCACTGTCGCACGTGAACCTCTACGACAGGACGGTCGAGGGGCTCGAGCTCCTCGACGTGCCGGGCGGAACAGTCCAGTACCACCCCGAGGCGGGACCCGGACCGCACGACAGCCTCTACCTCTTCGACCGATTCCTGGAGCGCATTGCCGCGGCGTAACGACATCCAGAAGATCCTGATCCTCGGATCCGGCCCGATCGTGATCGGGCAGGCAGCGGAGTTCGACTACTCGGGGGTGCAGGCGTGCAAGGTCCTGCGCGAGGAGGGCTATGAGGTCGTGCTCGTCAACTCCAACCCGGCGACGATCATGACCGACCCGGAGTTCGCGGACGCCACGTACATCGAGCCTCTCCTGCCGGGCCCAGTCGCACAGGTGATCGAGCGCGAGCGCCCGGACGCGCTGCTCGGGACGCTCGGCGGGCAGACGGCGCTGAACCTCGCCAAGACACTCCACGACGACGGCACGCTGGAGCGCTTCGGAGTGGAGCTGATCGGCGCCAACTACGACGCGATCGCCTGCGCGGAGGACCGCGAGCTGTTCAGGGCCGCGATGGACGAGGCGGGACTGCGGATGCCCCGCAGCGTGATAGCGACGGACGTCGAGCACGCGATGTCGGCCCTTCCGGATCTCGGCCTGCCGTGCATCGTGCGCCCCGCATACACGCTCGGGGGCCGCGGGGGCGGAATCGCCCGCACCGAGCAGGAGTTCGCCGCGATAGTCGCCCAGGGCCTCGAGGCATCGCCGATCGGGCAGGTCCTGCTCGACGAGTCGGTGATCGGCTGGGGCGAGTTCGAGCTCGAGGTGATGCGCGACGCAGCCGACAACGTCGTGATCGTCTGCTCGATCGAGAACGTCGACCCGATGGGGGTGCACACCGGTGACTCCGTCACGGTCGCCCCCCAGCAGACGCTCACCGACAGCCTCTACCAGCGTCTTCGCGACCAGGCGATCACGGTGATCCGTGCGGTGGGCGTCGAGACGGGTGGCTCGAACGTGCAGTTCGCCGTCAACGCGGAGACCGAGGAGATCCTCGTGATCGAGATGAACCCGCGTGTGTCGCGCTCGTCCGCGCTGGCGTCGAAGGCGACCGGGTTCCCGATTGCGAAGATCGCGGCGCGCCTGGCGGTGGGCTACCGCCTTGACGAGATCGACAACGACATCACCGGTGTCACGCCCGCGTGCTTCGAGCCCACGATCGACTACGTGGTCGTCAAGTGGCCGAGGTTCGCGTTCGAGAAGTTCCCCGGCGCCGACCCGACCCTCTCGACGCACATGAAGTCCGTCGGCGAGGTGATGGCGATCGGCAGGACCTTCCAGCAGGCGTTCGGCAAGGCACTGCGTTCGCGCGAGCTCGACAAGCCGCCGGAGCTATCCGGATCGGGCGAGCAAGAGCTGCTCGAGCGGCTCTCCCGGCCCGGCGCCGACCGCTTTGAGATCGTCCTCGAGCTGCTGCGGCGAGGAACAAGCGTGCACGAGGTTCACGCGGTCACGAAGATCGACCTGTGGTTCCTGCGCGAGATGCTGGTGCTGGCCGCGGACCCCGAGGCCCCGTTCTCCGGGGAGCGCTCGTTCCGCTCCGTGGACACATGCGCCGCGGAGTTCCCGGCACGCACCCCTTACTACTACTCCGGCTGGGAGCGCAGGGCCGCCGGCGAGGTGCGCCGCGGAGAGCGCGAGTCCGTCGTGATCCTCGGCTCCGGCCCCAACCGGATCGGCCAGGGGATCGAGTTCGACTACTGCTGCGTGCACGCCGCGATGACGGTCCGGGACTCCGGCCGCGACGCCGTGATGATCAACTGCAACCCGGAGACGGTCTCCACCGACTACGACACCTCCGACAGGCTCTACTTCGAGCCGCTCACGCTCGAGGACGTCCTGGCCGTCGTCGAGGTCGAGAAGGGCGAGAACGGCGACTCCCTGGCGGGGGTCATCGTCCAGTTCGGCGGCCAGACGCCGCTCAAGCTCGCAGCGGGACTTGAGGCTGCGGGCGTGCCGCTGCTCGGGACCAGCGTCCAGGCGATCGACCTCGCCGAGGACCGCGGGCGCTTCGGAGCCCTGCTGGAGCGGCTCGGCTACAAGGCACCGCCGTATGGAACCGCGCGATCGGTCGAGCAGGCGCTCGCGTGCGCCGAGACTGTCGGTTTCCCGCTGCTGGTGCGCCCGTCATACGTACTGGGTGGCCGTGCGATGGAGATCGTCTACTCGGCGGACGGACTCGCCGACTACCTCCGGCGCGAGGCGGGGGAGGGAGGCGACATCTACCTCGACAGGTTCCTCGAGAATGCGACCGAGGTGGACGTCGACGCACTGTGCGACGGCCGGGAGGTGTGGATCGGCGGGATCATGCAGCACGTCGAGGAGGCGGGCGTGCATTCCGGCGACAGCGCATGCGTGCTCCCGCCCCATTCGCTGGGCGAGGAGATGCTCGACCAGATCCGGGAGGCGACGCGCGAGATCGCTCTCGCGATCGGCGTCGTCGGACTGCTGAACGTCCAATATGCCGTCCACGCGGGCGACCTCTACGTGATCGAGGCGAACCCGCGGGCCTCAAGGACCGTTCCGTTCGTCTCAAAGGCCGTGGGCCTACCGCTCGCGAAGCTCGCCTGCAGACTGATGCTCGGCGAGCACATAGCGGACCTCGATCTCCCGCGCGGTCGTGAAGGCATCGGCTTCGGAGACCACGTGTCCGTCAAGGAGGCCGTGCTGCCGTTCGACCGTTTCGACGGTTCGGACGCGGTCCTCGGGCCCGAGATGCGCTCCACCGGCGAGGTCATGGGCATAGCACGCGACTTCCCGACGGCGTTCGCCAAGGCGCAGGCGGCGGCGGGCGTGCCGCTGCCGACGAACGGCACCGCGTTCATCACCGTCACCGACTCCGATAAGGCCGGTGCGTTCGGGGTCGCCCAGCTGCTGCACGACTGCGGCTTTCAAATCGTCGCAACCCGCGGCACGGCGGAGGCGATAGAACGGATGGGAGTGCCCGTTCAGGGGCTCAACAAGATCCAGGAAGGCTCTCCCCACGTGCTGGACTGGATCGAGCGTGGAGATGTGGACCTCGTGGTCAACACGCCCACCGGCGTGGGAGCGCGAACGGACGGTTGGGAGATACGCCGTGCCGCGGTCGCACACGGGATCCCATGCCTGACCACGCTCTCGGCAGGGTTGTCGGCTGCGCGGGCGATCGCCAGGGCGCGCAGGGACGGGGAGCCGGAGGTCCTGTGCCTGCAGGACCTCCACGGCATGGAGCGCCGCAGGCGCATGCCGGTCCCCGCCGACGGAACAGCGGTGGCGTGAGCGCTGCCCCGTTCGGGCGCCGGGCGCTGACCGTCGCATCGGTCGAGCAGGTCGGCGCATACCACCTGCTGGAGCTCGCCGATCCCGATGGCCCCGAGCCGCGCGCCGGCCAGTTCGCGATGCTCGCGTGCACCGAGGAGTGGGGCGGAGGGCAGGACGAGCGCCCGTTCCTGCCGCGTGCGATCTCGATCGCACGCCACCGCGGGGGCAGAGCGCAGTTCCTGCTCGAGGCGGTCGGGCCCGGCAGTGCGCGGCTGTGTGCCGTCAAGAAGGGTGAGAGCGTGTGGGCGCTCGGCCCGCTCGGAAACGGCTTCACCGCCCCCGCCGAGGGGCGCAGCCCCATCCTCGTCGGCGGCGGAGTGGGGATCGCTCCGCTGATGATCCTGCAGGACCAGCTCGCCGGTGCCTGCACCGTCCTGCTGGGTTTCCGCGGCAGCGATCACGCCGCCGGAGCCGGCCTGCTGACGGGCGCGCAGGTGGCCACAGACGACGGCTCCGCGGGCCACCACGGGACGGTGACCGAGATGCTCGAGCGCGAGCTCGCCGGTGACAGGAAGGCCGAGGTCTACGCGTGCGGGCCCGCCGGGATGCTGGAGAGCGTCAGAGCGCTGTGCGAGCGGTCGGGAACGCCGGTGCAGCTCGCACTCGAGGCGCCGATGGCCTGCGGCTTCGGCGCCTGCTACGGGTGCGTGGTCCCCAGGCGCGGCGGAGGGTATCTGCGGGTGTGCGTGGAGGGCCCGGTCATCTCCGGCTCAGAGCTCGCAGCCGTGGATGAGCACGCCGGAGCGCCAGCGTGAGCATCGACTTCTGCGGGCTGAAGCTCGCGCACCCCGTGATCAACGGCTCCGGGACGTTCGACGCGATCGCCGCGGCTGACGTGTTCGGCAGTGCGCTGCGGGAGTCGTTTCCTTTCGCCGCGTACGTGTCGAAGACGATCACGGTGAAGGCCCGCGCCGGCAACCCTCCACCTCGCCTGTGGGAGACGGGAGCGGGGATGATCAACTCCATCGGCCTGCCGAACAAGGGGGTCGACGCCTACATGAGGGATGACCTCCCGCGGCTCACCGGCCTCAGGTGCGCCGAGGCGCAGGACGGCGTTCCGCCCGCCCCTGTGCCCGTCATAACGAACGTCATGGGCTCGACCGTCCAGGAGATCTCACACCTGCTCGGCGCGTGCGACGCGGCACCCGAGATCGAGGCGATCGAGCTCAACGTCTCCTGTCCGAATGTGAAGACGGGGCTGGACATCGGCGCGGACCCCGCGCAGCTTCGCGAGGTGGTGCAGGCCGTGCGACCCCTCACCGCCAAGCCGCTGATCGTCAAGCTCACGCCCAACACCGCGGATGTCTCACTTTGTGCGCGGGCGGCCCAGGACGCCGGAGCCGACGCGGTGTCGCTGATCAACACGCTGCGTGCGATGGCGCTCGCGCCCGCGGACGGCGCCACGCCCCGCACGCGTTGGCTGGGGGGCGGCACAGGCGGGCTCTCCGGGCCCGCCATAAGGGCGGTCGCGCTGGCTCAGGTCGCGGCTGTGGCAGGCGCCGTCGGTATTCCGGTGATCGGGATGGGCGGAGTACAGAGCGCCGCGCACGCCCGCGACCTGCTCGACGCAGGCGCCACGCTTGTCGCGGTCGGCACCGAGAGCTTCCGCGATCCCGCGGTGGGCACGCGCATCGCCAGAGGCCTCTGTACGCCTTAGCACATACTAAAAACCCCTGCAAACACGCTCCGCGACCGTACAGCAACCTCGACATATATGAAGCTCAGGTTGAGGTGGAGGTGAATTCGGGCTTTTGCGCTTCCTAGCGGCGCTCGGGATGTGTAGACTCGCCGCCCATGACGACGGCGACCGGAACGACGCCCGCGAACACCTCGACTGCCCCCGAGCGGTCGCTGAATCAGCGCATGGACGCGTTGGCGCGCGCAAACGAGATCCGCATTCAGCGGGCGCAGCTCAAGCGGGACCTCAAGTCCGGAAGGCGCTCGATCCACTCGCTCCTCTCGGATCCACCCGAGTACGTCGAGACGGCGAAGGTGTTCGACATGCTTCTCGCCGTGCCCAAGTACGGGCGAGTGAAGGTCAACAAGATCCTCGCCCACTGCCGGATCGCTCCGAGCAAGACGATTGGCGGTCTCTCAGAGCGCCAGCGCCGCGAGCTGATCTCGATGCTCCACCACTGAAGTCGCGCGCCGTTCCCACCGAAGCCGTGAATAGGGTCAACGCCGTGGCGCGAGTGTTCGTCATCACGGGCCCGTCGGGCGTGGGCAAGGGAACCCTGATCCGCGGCCTGATGGAGCGGATCGGGGATCTCGAGCTGTCCGTGTCGGCGACCACGCGCGCCCCGCGGCCCGGGGAGCGCGACGGGGTCGACTACCACTTCCTCGGCCGTGAGGAGTTCGATCGCCGGGTCGCGGCGGGGGATTTCGTCGAGCACGCCGACTACGCGGGCCGCAGCTACGGGACACTGCGCTCGGAGCTCGAGAACAGGGTCGCCGCAGGCGTCCCGGTGGTCCTCGAGATCGAGGTGCAGGGCGCCCGGCAGGTGCGCAGCGCGATGCCCGAGGCCGTGCAGGTGTTCATCGCGCCGCCGTCCCTGCAGGCGCTGAGAAGCAGGCTGGCAGGGCGCGGAACCGACGATGCCGCCGAGGTGGAGCGCCGCCTCGAGGTCGCCGAGCAGGAGCTGCAGGCGCAGCCGGAGTTCGCGCACGTCGTCGTGAACGACCACCTCGACGAGGCACTCGAGACGCTCGTCTCGATCGTGTCCGGCTCACTCGGCTGAACCCCTGCCGCGGGACGGCGGGCGCACTGGCACTACACTGGTGTGACAACGAGGAAAGGCAAGCCGAACCGTGATCTCCCCCCGCATCGACCGCCTGCTTGAGCAGGTTGACTCGAACTACGCCGGCGTCATCGTGGCCGCCAAGCGCGCCCGCCAGATCAACAGCTACTACCACAACCTCGGTGAGGGGACGTTCGACGAGTTCCCGCCCCCGATGATCGAGACCGGGTCGAAAAACTACCTCACGATCGCCCTCGAGGAGGTAGCCGCCGGGAAGATGAACTACCACTACCGGTAGTTACCGGCGCCGTCCGCAGCGACGCTGGCCGCCCGCAACAGTGCGGCCAGCGCTTGCCCGCAGACCCCACTGCCTCTAGAACAACAAGGGTCATGTCCCGGATACTCCTCGGCGTCAGCGGCGGCGTCGCCGCATACAAGGCGCTGGAGTTCGTTCGCCTGGCGACCGCCGACGGTCACTCGGTGCGCGTCGTGCAGACCCCCGCGAGCATCCGCTTCGTGGGCGAGGCCTCCTTCGCCGCCCTCACCGGCGCACCCGTCCTCAGCAGCGAGTTCGAGCGCGACCCCGCACGGGGCGCGTTCCCCGACCAGAGGGCACCCGAGCACGACCCGATCAGCCACCTCGAGCTCGTCTCGCAGGCAGATGTGTTCCTGATCGCCCCCGCGAGCGCGAACACGATCGCCAAGCTCGCCGCCGGACTCGCCGACAACCTCCTGACCAGCTGCGCCCTGGCGGCCGACTGCCCTGTGGTGCTCGCTCCCGCAATGAACAGCCGCATGTATGAGCATCCCGCCACCCAGGCGAACCTGCAGGCGCTGCGCGGGCGCGGGGTGCAGGTGGTCGAGCCCGGAACCGGGCGTCTGGCATCCAAGGGGGAGAGCGGCATCGGGCGCCTGGCGGAGCCCGAGCAACTGCTCGCCGCCGCGGTGGCCGCGGTCGCCGGACCGAAGCAAGGCGCGGGGTCGCTCGGCGGCGTCAGCGTGCTCGTGACCGCAGGCGGCACGCGTGAGCCGATCGACAGCGTCCGCTACGTCGGCAACAGCTCATCCGGGCGGATGGGCTTCGCGCTGGCGCAAGCGGCCGCCGCACGCGGCGCGAACGTCACGCTCGTCGCCGCCAACGTCGCCCTTGCGGCACCCGACGGCGTGCGCCGCGTGGACGTCGTCACCGCCGCCGATATGGAGCTCGCGTGCAAGCGCGAGTTCCCCGGATGCGACGTCCTTCTGATGGCGGCCGCGGTGGCCGACTTCAGGCCCGCCGCCCCCGCGGCCGGCAAGATCAAGAAGGCCGGGATGGAGAGCCTCGAGCTGACGCTCGAGCCCACGGTGGACGTACTGCGCACGCTCTCCGCCGGCCGCAGCGCAACACAGCTCGTGGTCGGGTTCGCCGCCGAGCACGGGGAGCAGGCGCTCGAGCTCGCGCGCGGCAAGCTGAAGGCCAAGCGCCTGGATGCGCTGGTCGTCAACGACATCTCGCGCACCGACATCGGCTTTGATTCCGACGCCAACGAGGTCACGATCCTCACGGCGTCCGCCGACGGCGCGGCCGGCGAGATCAACGTTCCGAGGGCCGGCAAGCGGGAGATCGCCGGAGCCATCCTGGACGCCGTGCAGGCTCTGCGCGAGGGCCGGTAAAATGCCTGAGGTGGAGAGCGTGTACGACCTCTACCGGCGGGGCTGTCAGCTGCTGGACCACGGCGACCATCAGGCGGCGATCATCCCGCTCAGCAAGGCGCGCGACCGCGAGCCCGACAAGGCGTCGATCCGCGAGGCGCTCGGCCGGGCGCTGTTCCACGCCCAGCGCTACGAGGGCGCCGCGGAGGAGTTCCGGGCGGTCGCCTCGAGAACCCCGACGAACGACTACGCGCAGTTCTGTCTCGGCCGCGCGATGCAGCTTCTCGGTCGCCACCGCGAGGCGTGCAACCCGCTGGCGCTCGCCTGTTCGCTGAGGCCCGAACGCGCGGACTACAGGCTCTACCGGGATCGTGCCCGCCGGGACGCCGAGCGCGGCTGATCAGGATGCGTGGAAACACGCCAATGCTATGCTCGAATGAGAGCTTTCGTGCCCGCGGATCGTCGCGAGCAGCAGTACCGAGAGTGGGCGCCCGCCCGCTTTTTTTGCGTAAGGAGTGAGTTTGTGAGCGCATTGCAGACCGAAATAGAGACCCGGATAGCAGCGAGCGAGCCCGATATCGAGGTGCTGCTCGCTGAGGTCGTCGGCGGTCGCTGCCTGCGCGTGTTCATCGACCACCCGGACGGGGTAACGCTCGAGATGTGCGAGCGCGTCACGCTGCTCCTGGCGGACATGCGCGAGCGCTACTCGCTCGAGGTGTCGTCGCCCGGTCGCGAGCGCCCGTTGACCAAGCCCGCGCACTTCGCGAGATTCGTAGGGCGCCGTGCGCGGGTGCGCACGCGCCACCCGCGGCCCGTCGACCGGTCCGCGCAGGATGGCGAGCCGAGTGCGGCTCGCAACTTCACCGGAGAGCTTGTGGGGGCATCCGATGAGGAGGTCACGCTGGCCGCCGACGGGGGCGTCATCGCGATCCCCTATTCGGAGATCCGCCGTTCGAACCTGATCGAGGAGTAGAGGGAGCCATGTCACGCGAAATCCTTGAGGCCATGCACGCGCTTGCACGCGAGAAGGGCATAGAGCCGGAGAAGCTGATGATCGCGCTGGAGGATGCGCTCCTGTCGGCGTACAAGAAGCAGCCCGGGTCGGCGAAGTACGCCCGCGTCGAAATGGACCGCGAGACAGCCGACTTCCGAGTGATCGAACTGATCATCCCCGAGCGCCTGGAGGCGCATCTGATCGTCGAGACGATCGACGAGGAAACGACCGTCGACCCCGAGACCGGTGAGATGCGCGAACCGGAGGAACCGGAAATCGACCCGAAGAAGTTCGCTGAATACCGCGATCAGATCGACGAGCGCGACGTCACGCCCGACGACTTCGGACGCATCGCCGCCCAGACCGCCAAGCAGGTGATCCTCCAGAGGATCCGCGAGGCCGAGCGGGACATGATGTACGAGGAATACCGCGATCGTGTCGGCGAGCTGATCACCGGGATCGTCCAACAGTCGGACTCCCGCTACACCCTCGTCCAGCTGCGCGAACGAGTCGAGGCCCTGCTGCCGAAGTCCGAGCAGGTCGACGGCGAGCGCTACGACCACTCCCAGCGGATCAAGGCGGTGATCAAGGAGGTCTCGCCTTCCACGAAGGGCCCTGCGATCATCGTCTCAAGGCGCGACCCCGAGCTGATCAAGAAGCTGTTCGAGCTGGAGGTCCCCGAGATCGCCGACGGCCTGGTCGAGATCGCCAACGTCGCACGTGAGCCCGGCTACCGGTCGAAGATCGCCGTGATCTCGCACACCGACGGGGTGGACCCGGTCGGTGCGTGCGTCGGGCCCCGCGGGTCGCGCGTGCGGATGGTCGTCTCGGAGCTCCGAGGCGAGAAGATAGACATCATCCCCTTCAACGAGGAGCCCGCTCGGTTCGTTGCGAAGGCGCTCTCGCCGGCACGTGTACGCGAGGTGCTCGTCGACGACGAGGCAAAGCAGGCGACCGTGATCGTGCCCGACGACCAGCTCTCGCTCGCGATCGGGCGCGAGGGACAGAACGCGCGCCTGGCCGCGCGGCTCACCGGCTGGCGCGTGGACATCCGCTCGGAGACCGAGTTCGCCGCCGAGGAGGCAGAGCACGGCTACGAGGAGGAGGAGGTGGCAGGTCGTTGCTGCGCGATCCTCTCGAACGGTCGGCGCTGCCCAAACGCCGCGCTGCCCGGATCCCGCTACTGCGGCCTCGACAGCCACCAGGCGCTCGCCGGCATCGACAGCGACAACATCGGCGATCTCTCCCCCGAGGAGGGCGGCGCCGCAGCGCCCGCGGCCGAGCAGGAGATCCTCGAGCAGGCCGACGCCGCACCGCCGGCCGATGACGGCGCCGAGATTCCGCTGCAGAGTGTGGAGAGCACCCCCGAGGTGCACTCCGAGGAGCAGGCAACATAGCCGGGCATGTTCCGCGGCGGCGATGCGTCGGCTGCGGGCGGGTCGCGCCGAAGGCGGAGCTTCTGCGCCTCGCGATCGCCCCGGCCGCACGGCCGGCAGACCGCAGGGCCGTTTGCGACAGGGACGCCGTCATGCCGGGCCGCGGGGCATATCTGTGCCGCGGGGACTCTGCCGTGGGGGTCAACGGCGCCTGCCTCGAGCTGGCGATCAGACGCGGCGGCGTGCCTCGCGCTCTGCGTTGCAAGGTGTCGCTCGACCCTGAGCTCGTAGAATCGATAAGCACATGAGCAAGAAGCGTGTACACGAGATAGCCAAGGAGCACGGGCTCTCGAGCAAGGAACTGCTCGAGAAGCTCAGAGCTGCCGGGATCGAGGCCAAGGCGGCCGCATCCTCGGTCGAGGAGTCCGCTGCGCTTAAGGTCCTCGACGGGTCGACGGCGGCGCCGAGCTCGAACGGCTCGGCCACCGCAGTGGCGGCGCCTCCCGCGCCTGCGCCCGCTGCGGCTCCCGCCGCACCACCCGCACCCGCACAGGCCGCGCCCGCACCGACACCCGCCGCCGACACGCCGGCCGCTGCACCCGCTCCGGCCGCAGGCACGCCGGCAGCGGCAGCAGCGGCCGCCGCTGCAGCGGCCGCCGAGCGCGTGCGCCCGACGCGTGACTCGCGGACCGGCGAGCGCACACCCGGCGATGTGGGCCCAGGCGGCCGCCGGCGCGTCGTCATCGACTCGCAGGCCTCGCGCCGCCAGCAGGGCGGACCTTCCAACCAGCCGCAGCGACGTCCCCGCCGCGGGCGTCGCCGCCGCGGCACCTACGACGAGACGATCGCCCCGATCGACAACACGGCGATGGAGGCCACGGATCTGATCAGGGTCAACTCCGGCTCGACGGTCAAGGACGTCGCCGAGTATCTGGGCGTCGCCGTACCCGAGGTGATCAAGAAGCTGATGTCCCTGGGGGAGATGGCGACCCTCACGCAGACCCTGTCCGACGATGCGATCCAGGTGCTCGCAGACGAGTTCGACAAGAAAGTCGAGATCGTGCACGCCGCCGACGATGTCGACGTGGAGCCCGAGTTCAAGGACGACGAAGGGGACCTCATCGAACGCCCGCCGGTCGTCACGATCATGGGGCACGTCGACCACGGCAAGACCTCGCTGCTGGACGAGATCCGCGAAACGGAGGTCGTCGCGGGCGAGGCCGGAGGCATCACCCAGCACATCGGCGCCTACCAGGTCCGCCACGCCGGCAAGGAGATCACGTTCCTGGACACGCCCGGCCACGAGGCTTTCACGGCGATGCGTGCACGCGGCGCGAAAGTAACCGACATCGCGGTGATCGTCGTCGCCGCCGACGACGGCGTCAAGCCGCAGACCGAAGAGGCGATCGACCACGCCAAGGCCGCCGAAGTCCCGATCATCGTCGCTGTCAACAAGATCGACAAGGAGGGCGCGCAGCCTGAGAGGGTGCGCACCGAGATGACCTCTCACGGCCTGCAGCCGTCCGAGTGGGGAGGGGACATCGAGTTCGTCGACGTCAGCGCCAAGACCCACCAGGGGCTCGACTCGCTGCTGGACACGGTGCAGCTCGTCACCGATCTCGAGGACCTGAAGGCGAACAGCAACGCGGAAGCCTCCGGCACCGTGATCGAGTCCAAGCTCGACCCGGGCCGTGGCCCCGTCGTGACCATCCTCATCCAGCGCGGGACGCTGCGCGTCGGCGACGCCCTCGTGGCAGGCGCGCACTTCGGCCGCGTCCGCGCTATGCACAACTTCATGGGCGTCAAGATGAAGCGCGCGACACCGGGACAGCCCGTCGAGGTGCTCGGCTTCGATGGAGTACCCGAGGCCGGCGAGCACGTCCGTGTCGTCGAGAACGAGAGGCGCGCGCGCCAGCTGGCGGGGGAGAGGGCGAACCGCCTGAAGACCGAGGCGCTCGCACGCCGGTCCGGGCGCAAGGTGTCCCTCGAGGACGTCTTCAAGCTCGCGCAGGAGGGCACCGTCAAGGAGCTCGGACTCGTCGTGAAGGCCGATGTCGCCGGATCGCTCGAGGCGATCGAGGACGAGATCGCCAAGCTTCCCCAGCATGAGGTCGCCGTCAACATCATCCACCGCGGCGTCGGCGGGATCAACGAGTCCGATGTGATGCTCGCCTCCGCCTCCGAGGGCGTGATCCTCGCCTTCAACGTCCGGCCCGTCGGTGACGCACGCCAGATCGCCGAGCGCGAGGGCGTCGAGATCCGCTCCTACTCGGTCATCTACCGCGCGATCGAGGAGCTGCGCGCCGCGATGCAGGGCATGCTCGAGCCCGCCGAGGTGGAGACACCACTCGGCCAGGCCGAGGTACGCCAGCTCTTCCGCGCATCGCGCATCGGAACGATCGCGGGCTCCTTCATCGTCGAGGGGAAGGTGACACGCGGGGCGCGCGTGCGCGTGGTCCGCGAGGGAACCGTCATCTACGACACCACGATCGACAGTCTGCGCCGCTTCAACGACGACGTCCGCGAGGTCTCGGCCGGCTTCGAGTGCGGGATCGTCCTTACGAACTTCCAGGATCTGCGCGAGGGTGACATGCTCGAGACATACGAGACCCGTCAGGTCGAGCGCGAGCTATCGGACTGACCCCGGCGAGCGAGCGCCGGCCGACGGCAGTGCCCACCGACGGGGTCTCCTTCCGGAAGGGACCGGGGCCCCGGCGCGGAATTGGAGGGTAGGATGAGCACAGGGCGCATGCGTCGGGTCGATGAGGCGATTCGCCAGGTGCTCGGGGACGCCGTTGCAGGAGATCTGAAGGACCCTCGAGTGGGATTTTTGACCGTGACCGATGTGAGAACCAGCCCAGACCTGCGCCAGGCGCGCGTGTACGTGAGCGTCCTCGGGAGCTCCGGCGGCGAATCGACGGCGCAGGAGCGCGAGGACACCCTCCAGGGCCTGCGCAGCGCCCACGGCTACCTCCAGGGCAGGCTCGCACGCGAGCTGCGGCTGAAGCGGACGCCGACGCTGGAGTTCACGTACGACGACACGACCGACCGCGCGCTGCGGGTCGAGGCCCTGATAGACGAGATGGAGCGACAATGAGCACCCAGCAGACAGAGACCGGTGGGCGCGAGATGGTGCTCGAGCGCATCCGCAGCGACTCCAGGTTCGTGCTCGCAGCACACGAGCGCCCCGACGGCGATGCGCTCGGATCGCTCGTCGCGATGCAGGGCCTGCTCGCCGCCCTCGGCAAGGACTCCCTTCTGTTCATCGCCAAGGACGACCTCCCGCTTCCCTACGAGTACCGCATGTTCCAGCTCGACGGCCTGATCCAGGAGCCGCCGGCCGACATCGCCGAGCGGACCGTCGTGTTCCTGGACTGCGGGAACATCGACCGCAACTCCGCGGCAGCGCTGCGCAGCGGTGCGCACCTGCTGAACATCGACCACCACCACGACAACACCCGTTTCGGCACCATCAACCACGTCGTCCCGGAGGCGTCGTGCACCGCGGAGATCGTCTGGGAGCTGATGCACGACCTCGGCGTCAGCCCCACGACACCGGTGGCGCAGGCCCTCTACATAGGCCTGATCACCGACACCGGCCGCTTCATGTACGAGAACACAGGCCCGAAGGCGCACCTCATGGCGGCTGAGCTGATCAGCGCCGGCGTGAACGTGCAGGGTGTCTACAGATGCCTGTATGAGGACATGCCGCCCGGCAAGCTCGCGCTGCTCGGGATCGCACTCGCGCACATCCAGCGCTTCGACAATGGAGCCCTGACGATCTCGATCCTCACCGCAGAGGACTTCGAGGCCTCGGGGGCGCAGGAGAGCCACTCCGAGGGCGTCATCGACCACCTGCGTGCGCTCCAGGGAACCAAGGTCGCCGCCCTCGTGCGCCAGATCCTCAGCGGCAGGCGCACGGGCCAGCTGAAAGTGTCGCTTCGTGCAGCCGATGACGACGTCGACGTCTCCGTGATCGCCCGCGCGCAGGGCGGTGGCGGGCACCGGCGGGCGGCGGGATTCTCGACCACTCTCGAGCCGGACGCGCTCATCTCCTTCCTCCGCGAGGCAATCGCCGAGCAGCTCGACGGCGCACCCGCGCCCGAGCGCCCGCAGACGCCCGCAGAGGTCGCCTGAGCTCCGCCCGCCGCGCCGCGCCCGCAGCCGATGGACGGCGTGATCCTGATCGACAAGCCCGCGGGGCTCAGCTCGCACGACGTGGTGGCCGCCGTGCGCCGGTCGCTCGGCGGTGTCCGGACGGGCCACGCGGGAACGCTGGACCCGTTCGCGACAGGGCTGCTGCTGATCCTCGTGGGCAGGGCGACGAAGTCCCAGAGTGAGCTGATGGAGCTCCCCAAGCGCTATGAGACAGTCGCGTGCCTCGGCGCGCTGTCGAGCACCGGGGACACCGAGGGCGAGATCACCCGCACCGGCCGGATCCCGCCCGAGGGCGCGCTGCTGCCCACCGGCGAGCTCCGCCAGCGACCCCCGGCCTACTCCGCGGTCAAGGTGGGCGGCGAGCGGGCCTACAGGCGCGCCAGGCGAGGGGAGAGCTTCCAGATGCCCGAGCGGATCGTCCGCGTTGACCGCTTCCAGGAGCTCTGGCGCGAGCCCGGCCCGGAGAACACGCTGCGCGCCGGATACCTCATCGAGTGCGGCTCCGGCACCTACGTTCGCTCGCTGATCGCGGACCTCGCCGACGCGTACTGCCTCGAGCTGCGGCGCAGCGCCGTCGGCCCGTTCGACGTGGCACGCGCCAGCGCGCTGCCCCCGCGCGCAGGCCCGTGGAACGATCCTCCGCTGCTCGATCTGCCGGCGGCGCTGCAGATGGCCCGGACCCAGGGCGGGCTCCCCGAGTGGCACGCGCCGAGCCCCCGCCACTAGGCTGTGCGGCCGTGAGGGTCACCCGCCTGCCAGACGTGGAGCGCACAACCGGGCGCGCGGTCGCGATCGGGACGTTCGACGGCGTGCACCTCGGCCACCGGGAGGTCATCGCGGGCTCCGACAGCGTCCTGACGTTCGACCCCCACCCGGTTTCGGTCGTCAAGCCCCAGCACACGCCGCGGCTGCTCACGACCCAGCAGCGCAAGGCTGAGCTCGTCGCCTCGCTCGGCGTCAGCGAGATGATCGTGATCCCGTTCGACGCCGAGTTCGCCTCCCGTCCGGCGGCGCAGTTCGTCGATGACGTGATCGTCGGCGCGCTCGGTGCGACGAGGGTGGCGATCGGCGAGAACTTCCGCTTCGGTAACAGGGCACAGGGCGACCCGCGGCTGCTGGCATCGCCGACCCGCGTTTTGAGACCGTCGTGCATCCGCTGCTCGAAATCGACGGCGAGATCGTCTCTTCGAGCCACATCCGCGGGCTGGTTCTCGCAGGGGACGTAGCCGAGGCCGGCCGAATGCTCGGCGCGCCCTTCCAGATCTCCAGCGAGGTCGTGCACGGCGACAAGCGCGGGCGCGAGCTCGGCTTCCCGACGGCGAACCTCATCCCGGACGAGACGCTGGTGTGCCCGGGGCACGGCGTCTACGCTTGCCTGGCGAACGGCCATCCCGCGGCCGTGAGCATCGGCGTGCGCCCGACGTTCGAGACAGGCCGGGGCGAGCTGATCGAGGCATACCTGTTGGACTTCGACGGCGACCTGTACGGCGATCAGCTCACGCTCGAGTTCCTCGGCCGGCTACGCGGCGAGCGGCGCTTCGAGGATCCCGCGGCCCTGATCGAGCAGATGCACCGGGATGTCGAGCTCACACGCCGCGCCGTCGAGTCGCATTGACGGCGGCGGCCGTCTGCTACCGTGCCATCTCGATGGCAGCACTGACAACTGAGCGCAAGCGCGAGATCGCCGCGCAAGTTCGGCGCCAACGAGAAGGACACAGGCTCCACCAAGGTCCAGGTCGCGCTGCTCACCGAGCGCATCAACCACCTGACCGACCATCTGCGCGAGCAGAAGAAGGACCACCACTCGCGGCGCGGGCTGCTGATGCTCGTCGGGCGCCGGCGCCGTTTCCTGGACTACCTGCAGCGGCATGACCTCGAGGGCTACCGCGCGCTGATCAAAGAGCTCGGCCTGCGCAAGTAGGACCTGCTGTGAGCGTGCTCGCCGGCAGGGACGAAGGTGCCGAGCTTCACGCTCGCACGCGGCGACGGCGAGCAGCTTCACCGAGCAGGATCTGCAGGGACGCACGAGCGTCCTCGTGTTCTACCCGTTCGCGTTCAGCCCGGTGTGCACCGACCAGCTCCAGCATGTATGAGGCGATCGCTCGCACGAGTTCGCCGCCCGCGGCGGCGACGCTCTACGGCGTCTCCTGCGACTCGACCTGGTCGCAGGGAGCGTTCAGGGAGAAGCTCGCGCGTCACCAGCGAGCAGCTCTCGGACTTCGAGCCGAAGGGTGCCGCCTGCGCGCGCGTTCGGCGTGCTTCACCCGGGCGGTTTCCCGCAGCGGGCGCTCGTCATCACGGCCCCGACGGCGTCGTCGCCTGGAGCTACCAGGCCGACTCGCCGGGCGAGCTGCCCGGCGCTCGAGCTGCTGCGCGTCCGGCATCGCCCAGGCCCTCGGCGAGGACGCCGCAGGACCCCTGCGCCGCCCCGCGCCCTACAGCGCGGCAGGTTGGCTGCGCTAAGCTCCGTCGAGTTCGGAATAAGAGAAAACAGAAACGGACCGCCGACCGACGGGCGGAACAGGAAGGCAGTGAATATGAGTAGTGACGCCGTTACGCGGGTTTCCGTGGAGATCGCGGGCAGCGAGATCTCGTTCGAGACCGGCAGGATGGCCAAGCAGGCCTCCGGCGCCGTCGTCGTCCGCGCAGGGCGACACGATGGTCCTCTGCGACCGCCGTCGCCGGCCAGCTCCGCGACGTCGACTTCCTCCCGCTGACGGTCGACGTCGAGGAGCGGATGTACGCCGCCGGGAAGATCCCCGGCTCATTCTTCAAGCGCGAGGGGCGCCCCGGCGAGAAGGGCACCCTCACCGCCCGCATGATCGACCGCCCGATCCGCCCGCTGTTCCCGAAGGACTGGCGCTACGACACGCAGCTCGTCGCGATCCCGCTCTCGATCGACCACGTCCACCCGTACGACATCCTCGCGATGAACGGCGCATCCGCCGCGCTGATGATCTCCGACATCCCGCTGCCGACGCCCGTCGGCGCGGTGCGGATCGGCAAGATCGACGGCAACTTCGTCGTCAACCCGCCCGAGCCGACGCTGCTCGCGGACGCCGAGGACGGCTCGGAACTCGATCTGATCGTCGCCGGCACCGAGGAGGCGATCCTGATGGTCGAGGCCGGGCGCCAACGAGATCCCCGAGGCGGAGATCCTCGACGCGCTCGACATCGCCCACGCGGCGATCAAGAAGCTCTGCGCGCTGCAGCGCGAGCTCGCCGCGAAGGTCGGCAAGGAGAAGAAAATGTTCGAGGCGATCGGCGTCGACGACGACGCTCCTCGACGCGATCCGCGCCTCGCACGGCGCCGCGCTCGACGCGGCGACGCAGGTCGAGGACAAGCTCGAGCGCCAGGACGCCACGAAGGCCGTCGAGGAGCGCGATCCTCGAGCAGCACGCCCCGCCCGCGCCCGAGGGTGCCGCCGAGAGCGAGACTGCTCGCCGCCAAGGAGCGGCGCGCAGCCGTGCAGCTCGCGTTCGACAAGCTCGAGAAGTCGATCATCCGCGAGCGCATCGCCGTGCACAAGAAGCGCCCCGACGGCCGCGGCGAGGACGAGATCCGCGACATCACGATCGAGGTCGGCGTGACTCCGCGCACGCACGGCTCGGCGCTCTTCACGCGCGGGCAGACGCAGGCGCTCAGCGTCGTCGGCGCTGGGCACCCTGAAGGAGGAGATGCGCCTGGACACGCTCGGCCTGGAGACCAAAAAGTACTACTGGCACCACTACAACTTCCCGCCGTTCTCGGTCGGGGAGGCCGGGCCGGATGGGCGGCGTCAAGCGCCGCGACATCGGCCACGGTGCGCTCGCCGAGCGCGCGCTCGCGCCGATGGTGCCCTCGATCGAGGAGTTCCCCTACTCGATCCGCGTCGTCTCCGACATCCTCGAGTCCAACGGCTCCTCCTCGATGGCCTCGGTGTGCGGATCCTCGCTGTCGCTGATGGACGCGGGCGTGCCGATCAAGCGGCCCGTCGCCGGTATCGCGATGGGCCTGATCAAGGAGGGCGACGACTACATCGTCCTCACCGACATCGCCGGCGTCGAGGACCACCTCGGCGACATGGACTTCAAGGTCGCCGGCACCGAGCGCGGCATCACCGCGCTGCAGATGGACATCAAGATCACCGGTGTCACCTTCGACATCCTGCGCGACGCGCTCGCGCAGGCGAAGGAGGCCCGCACGTTCATCCTCGGCAAGATGGCCGACGTGATCGGCGGCCCGCGCGGCGAGCTCAGCCAGTTCGCGCCGCGCATCCAGACGATCCAGATCGACCCCTCCCAGATCGGCCTGCTGATCGGCAAGGGCGGCGAAACGATCCGCGGCCTGTCCGAGGAGTTCGAATCGCAGATCGACGTCAACGACGAGGGCCAGGTGCTCGTCTACTCCGCCAACGGCGAGCTCGGCTGACGCGCTGCGTCGAGCGTGTGCGGATGATGATGAAGGAGGTCGAGGTCGGCGACGAGTACGTCGGCAAGGTCGTCAAGACGACGACGTTCGGCGCGTTCATCGAGCTCGCCAAGGGCACCGACGGCCTGCTGCACATCTCCAACGTCTCGCCCGGTGAGCGCGTGGAGTCGCGTCGAGGACGTCCTGAACAAGGGCGACGAGGTCAACGTGCGCGTGGTCGAGGTCGACCGCGAGCGTGGCCGCATCGGCCTGCGTCTGGCCCACGACCCGGACATCGCAGGCAAGAGCGTCGAGGAGCTCGCCGGCGTCGGCACCGGCGGCGGGGGCGGCAGGCGGCTGCACGCGGCTCAGCGCGACGGCGGCGGCGGCGCGTGATCGGCGGACCGCGCCGCGGACGGCGAGCGCGGCTCCGGACGCCCGCGCCACGGGCGTGACTGACGGATCGAAGGGCGCGCAGTTGAGCACCGACCACAGCATCACGACGCTTGAGAGTCCGGCGTGCGGGTTGTCACCGAGCGCGTGCCTGGCGTGCGCTCGGTGGCGCTCGGCTTCTGGATCGCCACGGGCTCGGCCGCCGAGCTCGAGGGCGAGGCCGGCATCTCCCACCTGCTCGAGCACATGCTGTTCAGGGGTACCGAGCGCTTCGGCTCGGAGGAGATCGACCAGATCTTCGACGCGATGGGCGCCGAGATCAACGCCGGCACCGACAAGGAGGCCACCTCGCTCTACACGCGCGTCCTCGACGGGCACCTCGAGCGTGCGTTCGACGTGATCGAGCGACATGATCTGGAATCCGCGCTTCGGCGAGCTCGAGGCCGAGCGCGAGGTCGTCCTCGAGGAGATCGCGATGTACGAGGACGACCCGCAGGACAGGGTCTTCGACATCCTCGGCAGGGCGATCTTCGGCACACACCCCCTCGGCCGGCCGGTCATAGGCAGCGCGGCCGTCGTCGGAGCCACCGGCAGGGAGCAGCTCGCGGCCTTCCACAGCGAGCGCTACACGCCGCAGAGCATCGTGATCGCGGCGGCCGGCTCGCTCGAGCACTCCGAGCTGGTGCAGATGGCCGCCGAGCGCGTTCCGTCCGGGACGCCGAACCCGGCTGCGGGTGTCCGCGAGGACTCCGCCGCGCGCGCACCCGAGTTCACCGCGCGCACCGACTTCCTGGAGAAAGACACCGAGCAGTACCACGTCTGCGTGGGCGGGCCCGGCATCGCACGCGAGGACGAGCGGCGCTTCGCCCTGCGGGTCCTGGAAGGCGTGCTGGGGGGGACCTCCTCATCACGGCTCTTCCAGGAGGTCCGTGAGCGCAGGGGCCTGGCCTACTCCGTCTTCTCCTACTCCAACCTGTACGCCCACACCGGCGACGTCGGCCTGTACCTCGGGACCCGCCCGGAGAACCTGCAGGAGGCGATGCGGGTGGTCTCCGACGAGCTCGTGCGCTGCGTGCAGGATCCCGCGAGCGAGGAGGAGCTGATCCGCTCGCGCGAGAACCTCAAGGGCCGCGTGGTGCTCGCGATGGAGTCCACGGGCGCCAGGATGAGCAGGCTCGGAGCGTCCGTGATGAACGACATGCCGATCCTGTCGATCGGCGACGTGATCGCGCGCATCGACGCAGTGGGGATACAGGACGTCCGGGACCTCGCGCAAGAGCTGTTCGCCGCCGAGAACCTCTCGGTCGTGGGCGTCGGCCCCGACGAGGACGCCTTCAGCGCGGCGGTCCAGCCGCTGCGGGCGACGCAGGCGGCGGCCCTGTGATCCGCGTCGCCGTCGCCGGCGCGGCCGGGCGCATGGGTCAGGCGGTATGCCAGGCCGTGGATTCGGCCCCGGACATGGAGCTCGTCGGGCGCGCAGACCCCGTGCTCGACAGCGAGCTGGAGGATGTCCTTGATGACGCGGAGGTGGTCGTCGACTTCACGCGCCCGGACACGGCGCTCGGCAACGCCCTCGCCTGCGTGCGAGCCGGCGTCCATGTCGTCATCGGCACCACAGGGTTCGACCCGGCGCCCCTTCGCCAGGCCAGACCCGCCCAGGGCCGCCCGCAGGCGAACGTGCTGATGGCCCCCAACTTCGCGATCGGGGCGGTGCTGATGATGCGCTTCGCGCAGGAGGCCGCGGCCCACATGCAGCAGCGCGGAGATCATCGAGCTCCATCACGACGGCAAGATCGACGCGCCGAGCGGGACCGCCGCCCGCACGGCCGAGCTCATGGCACAGGCATCCGGTGGCCCGCCGCCGGTGATCCACTCCGTGCGCCTGCCAGGCCTCGTCGCACATCAGGAGGTCATCCTCGGCGACCTCGGCCAGACGCTCACGATCCGTCACGACACGATCAGCCGGGAGTCGTTCATGCCCGGGGTGCTGCTCGCCGTCCGACGGGTCGGGACGCTGCCCGAGCCGCTGGTGATAGGTCTCGAGAGCCTTCTGTTCTGAAAAGCGATGAGAATGAGATACTGCATCCGATGAGCGAGCTAGGCACGATCCTCACGGCGATCGTCACCCCATTCGACGCTGACGGCAAGGTCAACGAGGAGTCCTTCGTGGCGCTCATGAACCACCTTGCACAGAACGGCTCCGACGGCTTCGTCGTCGCGGGCACCACCGGCGAGGCATCGACGCTGACCGAAGCCGAGCAGCTCGGGCTGATCGAGCTCGCCGTCTCCGAGCGTCCCGCCGGCAAGAGCATCATCGCCGGGACCGGGACCAACGACACCGCGCAGGCCGTCAAGCTCACCCAGAGGGCGACCGAGATCGGCGCCGACGCGATGCTCTCGGTGACGCCGTATTACAACCGCCCGAGCCGCCTGGGCCTGCTCCGCCACTACGAAGCGGTCGCGGCGGCCACCGACAAACCGACGATCCTCTACAACATCCCCGGCCGCACGGCGACCAACATGGGCCCGGACCTGCTCGCCGAGCTCGCGCAGATCGACGGCATCAGCGCGGTCAAGCAGGCCAACGCGGATGAGCTGATGCCGATCGACGGGCTCGACGTCTACGCCGGCGACGACGCCACCTTCGCGCGCACACTTGACATGGGCGGCGCGGGCGGGATCCTCGTCGCCAGTCACATCGTCGGCAACGAGATGCACAGGATGGTCGACGAGCCCGAGAGGCGAGCCGAGATAGACACGTCGCTGAGGGACGTCTACGCGACGCTCTTCCTCACCTCCAACCCGACCTGCACGAAGGCCGCGCTGAACATGCTCGGCTACGAGGTCGGCTCCCTGCGGCTGCCGCTGGTCGAGGCGACCGACGAGGAGAAGGAGCAGATCCGCGCGATGCTCCAGAGGCACGGCCTGCTGGCGAGCACCCCGGCGTGAGCTCCAGGCTGCGCGTCCTGCCCCTCGGAGGGCTCGGGGAGATCGGCAAGAACATGACGGTCGTCGAGTTCGACGACCGGATCATCGTCGTCGACGTCGGCCTGCGCTTCCCCACCCCGGAGATGGTCGGGATCGACCTCGTGCTCCCGGATTTCGCCTATGTGCGCGAGCGCGCGAAGGACATCGAGGCGATCGTCATCACGCACGGGCATGAGGATCACCTCGGCGCGCTGCCGTGGTTCCTGCGCGAGATCGGGCCGCGCCACCTGCCGCCGGTGTATGCCGGGGCGCTCACGGTCGCGATGGCCCGCAGCAAGCTCGACGAGCACAAGCTCAAGAACGTCGAGCTGAACGAGGTCGACCCCGGCGAAGTGCTCGACCTCGGCCCGTTCAGCCTCGAGATGGTCCACATGACGCACTCGATCCCGGACTCCAGCGCCGTCGCGCTCGGGACCGAGCTCGGGACGGTGCTCATCACCGGGGACTACAAGTTCGACCAGACGCCTGTCGACGGGCCCGCCGCCGACGTCTCACGCCTGGCCGAGCTCGGCCGCGAGGGCGTGCTGCTCCTGTGCGGCGACTCGACGAATGTGGACCGCGACGGCTTCTCGCCCTCGGAGTCCGTTGTGGGGCCGCACCTGGAGGAGGTGTTCGCGCGCTGCGACGGGCGGATAGTCGTCACGAGCTTCGCCTCGAACATCCACCGCGTGCAGCAGGTCGTGGACGCGGCGCACGCGCTCGACCGCAAGGTGGCGCTCGTGGGGCGCTCGATGCGCAAGAACGTCGGTATCGGACGCAACCTCGGGCACATCGAGATACCCGAGGGGACACTGGTCGGCCCCCGTGAGATCGGCGACTTCCCCGACGAGCGCGTCGTGATCATCTCCACCGGCTCGCAGGGCGAGCCGCTGTCGGCGCTCAGGCGCATGGCCTACAAGGACCACCCTCAGGTGCAGCTGAAGAGCGGCGACACCGTCGTCTTCTCGGCCACGCCGATACCGGGCAACGAGCGCGCCGTCAACGAGACGATCGACCGCCTCTACCACATCGGATGCGACGTCATCACGCCCCGTGAGGCACCGGTGCACGCGTCCGGGCACGGCTACGCGGAGGAGGTCAAGCTGATGCTGAACCTCGTAAAGCCACGCTACGTGATGCCGTTCCACGGCGACTTCAAGCGGCTGCGGCTGCACGCCCAGCTCGCCGAAGCGGTGGGCGTCCCCCCGGAGGACATCTTCCAGGGCGACAACGGGCTTCCGCTCGACATCGACTCGCGCGGCGCCCGCTTCGGCCCGCGCGAGCAGTCCGGGATGATCTTCGTCGACGGGGTGGAGATCGGCGACATGGCGGACGTCGCGCTGCGCGACCGCAGGATGCTCTCGGCCGACGGCATCTTCATCGTCGTCGTGACGATCGCCGAGCAGGACGGCAGCTCGGTGGCGGACCCGGAGGTCATCTTCCGGGGTGTGCCGTTCATGGATCAGGCCGACAAGCTGCTCGACGAGATACGCGCGACGGTGGACGGCACGCTCGACCGCGCCGCCGGCGAGGAGATCCGCGAGGTCGACCTCGTGCAGCAGCTGCTGCACGACGACCTAGCCAAGCTGGTCTACGACCGGCTCAAGCGCAGGCCCATGGTCCTTCCCGTCGTCGTCGAGGTCTGAGTACGCAGGCAGCAGCACCACGAAGCGCGCCCCGCCGCTCGCGCTGCTCTCCAGCTTGACCGACCCTCCGTGGGAGACGGCGACGGCCTGAACGATCGCAAGGCCCAGGCCGAACGAGCCGCCGCGGTCGCCGGCGCCGCGCACGAAGCGCTCGAACAGGCTGGAGCGCAGCTCCTGCGGGACACCAGGCCCGTCGTCCTCGACGACGAGCTTCACCTTCCCGTCAGGACCCGCTCCGGTGCTGACGCGGATCTCGGTGCCGGCGGGAGTGTGCCGCAGAGCGTTCTCGAGCAGGTTGATCACCAGCCGGTGCAGCTCGTCGCGGGCGCCGTCGACACGGGCCTGGTGGATGTCCATCACTATCTCGTGCTCGGAGCTCACGGGGCCGAGCTCGGCGGCGGCCTCGACCGCGATCCTCCCGATGTCGCACTCCTCGCGCCGCACGACCCGTGCGGCGTCGCTGCGTGCGAGCAGCAGCAGGTCCGCCACAAGCCGGCGCATCCGCTGCGACGAGCGCAGCGCCGAGCGGGCGGCGTCGCCCTCCTCGCCGTCGAGGGACTCGGCGAGCAGCTCGAGGTTCGCGAGCACGCTCGTCAGCGGTGTCCGAAGCTCGTGGGACGCATCCGCGACGAACCGTCTCTGGCGCGCCAGCATCGCTTCGCTCTCGCTACGCGCGGCGTCGAGCTCATGGAGCATTCCCTGCAGCGTGCGCGCAAGCTCGGCGACCTCGTCGTCGGCGATCGGCTCCGGCACGGCGCGCGAGGGATCACGGGTGCGCGCGATCTCGGCGGCCGTGGTGGTCAGCGCAGCGATCGGCTCCATCGCCCGGCGCGCGATCGCCATCCCGGCCAGCAGCGCGAGCCCGCTCCCCGCGAGCACGCCCAGCAGGAGGAACAGCTCGACCCGCCTGACGGTCGACTCGGTGTCCGCGTCAGAGCGCGCGTACTGGACGATCACGCGCCCGACGCTCGCGCCGCCTTCGCTTACCACGACATATGCAGGTCGGCTGATGACGCGGTAGCCGTTGACCGTCTGCGCTTCGCCGCTCGGCGGTCCCAGAGCGGGCGCGTTCGCGGGCTGCTGGTCGACGACTTCGCCGGCGGGCGTGAGGAGGCGGATCACCGCGTTCTCGGAAGCGGGGGCGAGATCGGCCAGGGGAGGCGACACCCTGAACGGCCTGAACTGGATCGTCATCTCCGACGGGAGCTCCTTGGCCTCTTCGCTGACCTGACGGTTGAAGTCGGCGCGTATCCGGTGCACCGTCAACGATCCGATCGCCACCGCGAACCCGCACAGGATCACGAACGTCAGGAGCGCAGATACGCCGGCCAGGCGCAGCCGTATTGGAAGCCGGTCGAAGCTCGCCGACAGGCGCTCGCCGCTTCGGCGCGCGCTCGCTTGCAGGCTACGCGCGAAGGACGTAGCCCGCCCCTCGGATCGTGTGCAGCAGCCGCGGCTCGCCCTCGGACTCGAGCTTGCGCCTCAGGTTCGACACGAACACCTCGATCGTGTTCGTCGTCGAGAACGGGTCGTATCCCCACACCTCGTCCAGGAGCCGCTGGCGCGAGATCACGATGCGCTCGTTGCGCATCAGGTACTCGAGCAGCTCGAACTCCCGCTGGGTCAGGTCGATCGACCGCTCGCCGCGCATCACCTCATGGGTGTCGGCGTTCAGGATCAGGTCGCCGACCCGCAGCGGCGCCGAACCCCGCGGTGGACGCCTGCGGAGCTGGGCGCGCATGCGCGCGAGCAGCTCCTGGCGCTCGAAGGGCTTGACGAGGTAGTCGTCGGCTCCCGCGTCAAGTCCCTCGACACGGGACTCCAGCGCGTCGCGGGCGGTGAGGATGAGGATCGGGACGTCGTCATCGGCCCGCAGCGCCCGCGCGACCTCGATGCCGTCCACCTTCGGCAGCCCGAGGTCGAGGATCACCAGGTCTGGGGCGAAGGTGCGCGCCTGCTCCAGCGCATCGAGCCCGTCCGGGGACGTGCGGACCTCATAGCCCTCCATACGCAGGGAGCGCTGCAGTGCCTGGGCTATGTCCTCGTCGTCCTCGACGACGAGGATCCGTGGGGCGCGTGCGAAGTCGTTCATTCCTCTTTATGTATCCGGCCGGCGTAAAGCGATGGTAAGGCCCCGGGGCAGGTTACGGGACGCCGGTGTCGAAGTTGCGCGGGATGCCCTCCACACGAAAGCGAGCTCCTGGCCGCTCCAAATCATCCTCGGCAGCAGGCCGCAAACGCCCGCCGGCGCGCCGGCGCGGGCGGGGATCCAAAGCCTCCCTGATCACGCGGGCGAAGCTCAGCATTCCGGTGCTCGACCAGCGCCAGCGCGACGTCCTCGGTCTCGCGCTGATGGCCGCCGGTGTGTTCCTCGGGTTCGTCCTGTACGGCGGCTGGGACGGGGGTCACGGTGGCCATGCGGTCGCGGTCGCGCTCGGGTGGGTGCTCGGCAGGGCGCGCGTGCTCGCGCCCGTCGCGCTGTTCGCCGCAGGCGGCGCGCTGCTGCTGCGCCCGGTGCTGCCCGCGATGCGCCCGCTGCGGACGGGTTCGATCTGTCTCTTCGCCGGCATCACGCTCGCTCTGTCCGCCGGGGCGCTCGGCGTGTCCTCGAGTGCCGCGACGGGACGTGCCGCCTGGACCTCGGCGCACCTTCAGAGCCACGGCGGCGTCGTCGGCCAGGCGCTCTATGAGGCCAGCGACCGGCTCGTGCAGAGCGTCGGCGTCGACATCCTCGTCGTGTTCCTGCTCCTGACAGGTGTGATCCTCCTCACCGGCGCCTCCCTCGCCGGCGTGATCCGTGCGACCGGCGGGGCCGTCGCCGACACCACCCGCCTGGTTCGCGATCTCGCCGAGCGAGACGGCGCCAGCGCGCCGGCGCCACGCGAGCGGATACAGCCCCCCGAGCCGCAGTCCAGCGAGCTGGTGGTTCGCGCGACCCACGTGGAGGCCCCCTCGCGCGACTGGGAAGAGCAGGACGACGGATCTCTCCTTGTCGACGAGGCGGCGGCGCCCGACGCAGATGACTCCGGCGCCGAAGGGGGCGAGGAGCACGAGCAGATCTCCGGCGTCGCACACGCAGACCCCGCCGACCTCACACCGCAGGGGCGCCTGCGCGGGGCGGTGACCGATGACCCGGATTTCGTATGGAAGCTGCCCGACGCCTCCAAGCTGCTCACGCGCTCCACCAACGAGCAGACTCGTCCGGACACGGCCGGACAGGAGCGCACCGCGATCAGCCTCGTGGAGGCGCTCGGTCATTTCGGCGTTCAGGCGAAGGTGATCGGAACGGTCGCCGGGCCCCACATCACCCGCTATGAGCTGCGGCTCGCGCCCGGCACGAAGGTCGGCAAGGTGGCCCAGCTCAAGGACGATCTCGCGTACGCGCTCGCGGCCACCGACATCAGGATCCTCGCGCCGATCCCGGGCAAGCAGGCCGTCGGGGTCGAGGTTCCCAACGCCCACAGGCGCATCGTCCGGCTCGGCGACGTCTTCCAGGAGCCTCCGAAGGACTGGTCGCCGCTGACCGTCTGGCTCGGCAAGGACGTCGCAGGCAAGGCGATAGGCGCCGACCTCGCGAAGATGCCCCACCTGCTGGTCGCAGGCACCACCGGTGCCGGGAAGTCAGGGGCCATCAACGCCATGCTCACGAGCGTCCTGCTCCGCGCGAGCCCGCACGAGGTGCGCCTGGTGCTCGTCGACCCCAAGCAGGTGGAGCTCAACCACTACGAGTCGATACCGCACCTGCTCACCCCGGTCATAACTAGTCCCCGGATGGCCGCGAACGCCCTGCAGAACCTCGTCAGGGAGATGGAGCAGCGCTACGGGATCATGTCCCTCGCCCGCACGAGGAGCCTGGTGGAGCTCAACAAGGCGCGGGCGACGCGCGGGGAAGCACCGCTTCCGTACATCCTGTGCGTCATCGACGAGCTCGCGGACCTGATGATGGTCGCCCCGGCAGACGTCGAGGATTCGATCATCCGCCTTGCCCAGAAGGCGCGCGCCGTCGGGATCCATCTCGTCCTCGCGACCCAGAGCCCGCGGGTGGACGTGATCACGGGCATGATCAAGGCGAACGTTCCCTCCCGGATCGCGTTCGCGGTCTCATCTCAGACCGATTCCCGTGTCATCCTCGACCAGAACGGGGCCGAGTCCCTGCTCGGGCAGGGAGACATGCTGTTCAGCCCCGTCGGCAGTTCCAGGCTGCAGCGGATCCAGGGTGCATACATCGACGAGGCCCAGATCGCCAAGCTGACCGAGATGTGGCGGCGTCAGGGCGAACCGGAACTGCGTGAGGAGCTTCTGGAGCAGGTCGAGCCGGAGGAGAAGGACGGCGGACCCGAGGAGTTCGACCCCGACGAGGATCCGCTGCTGCGCGACGCGATCACGCTCGTGGCCGAGATGCAGACGGCCTCGACATCGATGCTCCAGCGGCGGCTGCGCCTGGGCTACACGAGGGCCGGCAGGATGATCGACATGCTCGAGCGTCGCGGAGTGATCTCCGGCTACGAGGGCTCAAAGCCGCGCCAGGTCCTGATCACGGAGGCAGAGCTGCCACGGGTCCTCGCCGCGCTCGGAGAGTCCGCGCCAACGCTCACCGACTAGCCTCTTGGCGTAGATGGCTGAGATCGGTGCAACGCTACGTGAGGCTCGCATGCGGGCGCGGATCGATGTCTCGGAGATCGAGGCGCAGACGAAGATCCGCGCGAAGTACCTGAGAGCGCTCGAGAACGAAGAGTGGGGGCTGCTCCCCGGGCCCACATTCGTCAAGAGCTTCCTGCGCACGTACGCGCAGGCCCTCGGGCTCGACGGCAAGGCCCTCGTGGAGGAGTACCGCCTCGAGCACGAGAGGCCCAGCGACGGCGCACCCGAGCCGATCATCTCCTCGCCCCAGCGCACCGGCCGGCGAGCGAAGTCCTCCGGGCCCTCGCGGCTCTACATCGCGACCGTCGTGGCGGTGATCCTCGTGATCGTCGCGCTCGTGGTGCTGATAATCAGCGGGAAAAGCTCGAGCTCGAAAACCCCCACAGCCTCCTCCACCGTCAAGAGCACCACCGGCACGCCGGGTTCGAAATCGGCCTCCTCGGGCTCCGCCGGAGCGACGCACTCAACCTCCACATCGCGGGTCGTGGCCCTGTCGCTCACACCGACCGGGACCGTGTATGTCTGCCTCGTCGGCGATTCCGGGCATGTGCTGATCCCCGGCCGCATCCTTGAATCGGGCGCCAGCACCCCGACCTACCACGCCCACCGGTTCCTGCTCACGCTCGGCAACAGCTCGGTCGTCATGTACGTCGACGGGCAGAAGCGTCTCGTGGCACCCTCCAGCCAGCCGATCGGCTACTCGATCACGCGCGCGAGCGGGCGTCAGGACCTGCCAGCCGCGCAGCGCCCGACATGCAAATGAGGTTCTCGTGAGCGCGCGCGCGGGCATCGTCGTCACCGGCACGGAGGTGCTGACCGGACGGGTCAGCGACCGCAACGGCCCATGGCTGGCAGAACGCCTCCGGGAGCTCGGCGTGGACCTCGCGTTCACGTCCATCGTCGGCGACAGGCCGCAGGACATGCTCGAGTCCCTGCGGTTCATGGCAGCCCAGGACCTGGACCTGATCCTCACCAGCGGCGGACTCGGTCCGACCGCAGACGACCTGACCGCCGAGGTCGTCGGGACATTCCAGGAACGCGAGATGGTGCTCGACGAGGCCCTGGAGGGGCGTATCGCCGAGATCCTGCGCCCGCTCGCGAAACGGTGGCCCGACATTGATCTCGAGGCGGTGCGCCAGGGAAACCGCAAGCAGGCGACGATCCCCGACGGCAGCGCGATCCTCGAGCCCGTCGGCACCGCACCCGGGCTTATCGTCCCCCCGCCCGGCGACTCCGGGCCGACCGTATTGGTCCTCCCAGGCCCCCCGCGGGAGCTGCAGCCGATGTGGCAGGCCGCCGTCGGCCGGCCCGAGCTTCGCCGTGCCCTCGCCGACGCCACCGTCTACGAGCAGCACATGCTGCGCCTGTACGGGATTCCCGAGTCGGAGATAGCCGAGACCCTTCGCGCCGCCGAACGCGAGGGGGTCGAGCTCGACCGGCTCGAGATCACCACCTGCCTGAAACGCGGCGAGGTTGAGGTCGTGACCCGCTATGAGCCGGGCGCCGAGGGCACGTACAAGCAGTTCGAGCGCTTCGTGCGCGAGCGCCACACGGACACGCTGTTCTCCGACGACGGGAGCACCGTGGATGAGCAGGTCGCGGCGATGCTGCGCGAACGCGGACTGAGCATCGCGACCGCGGAGTCCTGCACGGGTGGACTGCTCGCGGGCCGCCTCACCGAGCTGCCGGGCGCCTCGGACTACGTGCGCGGCGCGATCGTCGCCTACTCCAACGACGTAAAGATCGGGCAGACCGGCGTCCCGCGCGAGATGATCGAGGAGCACGGTGCCGTATCGGCAGAGGTCGCGCTCGCGCTCGCCGACGGCGCCCGCGAGCGCCTCGGGGCCGACGTCGGCGTCGGCATCACCGGCGTCGCCGGCCCCGGCGGCGGAACCGAGGAGAAGCCGGTGGGGCTCGTGTGGCTCAGCGTCTGCGCACCCGGCGTCGAGCCCGTGACGCGTTCGGTGAACCTCCCCGGCGGCCGTGCCGACATCCGCGACAGGGCATGCACGGTGGCCCTGCACCTTGTGCGCAGGACACTGCGCGGCGCCTGAGCGGCAGCGCACGCGATGAAGGGCGCAGGCGGTGCACGGCTCTTCGCGGCGCTCGACCTTCCACCCGATGTGTGCGAGGAGCTCGCCTCATGGGGGAGAGCCGCCTCGCGGACCCTCGGCGGACACGGCAGCACGGCTCCCGCTGTACGGCTGCTGGGGCTGGATGATCTGCACCTGACGCTCTGCTTCCTGGGTTTGCGCCCGTTCAGCGAGATCGCCGCGCTCTCCCTGGCGGTGCGGTCGCTGGCCCCTCGGCCGCTGGAGCTGGCGGCCGGGCCTCCGGTGATGCTCCCGCGCCGGCACCCACGGGCTCTCGCGGTCGTGATCGCGGACCCGGAGGGGGAGGTCGCTCGCCTCCAGGCTGGCCTCACGGGGGAGCTGAGGCGGGCGAGCGGATGGGAGCCCTCCCGCGGGCGGTTCACCCCCCATATAACCGTCGCCAGGATGCGCGGCGCGCCGCTCGACCCAGGCACGCTGCCGCCCACGCCGCAGCTGCGGTTCTCCGCCCGGGCGGTGGTGCTCTACAGGTCGTTCCTGGAGCCGTCGGGCGCGAGATACGAGGCGCTCGCATCCTGTGAGCTCCCGCCGCTGTAGCGGCCGGCCGGCGAGGCCAATACGAACAGTTGTTCCGTCCGGTGCGAGGGCTACCTTGCAGACTCCATCACGAACCGGAGGAATCAAACGATGGCCGCGAACGACCAGGAGAAGGCCGCGAAGGCACGCGACGCCGCGCTGCAGGGCGCGCTCACGCAGATCGAGCGGGAGTTCGGCAAGGGCAGTGTCATGCGCATGGGCGACGAGGGAGCGCAGGTCCGCTGCGATGCGATCCCCACCGGCGCGCTGTCGCTGGATCTGGCGCTCGGCATCGGCGGTGTCCCGCGTGGGCGCATAGTCGAGCTGTACGGGCCCGAGTCCTCCGGGAAGACAACCCTGATCTACCACGTCCTTGCCGAGGCGCAGAAGCTCGGCGGCGTGTGCGCGTTCATCGACGCCGAGCACGCGATGGACCCGCTGTACGCACGCGAGATCGGCGTGGACATCGACGAGCTGCTGGTCTCCCAGCCTGACTACGGCGAGCAGGCGCTCGAGATCGCCGACATGCTCGTGCGCTCGGGCGCCGTCGACGTGGTCGCGATCGACTCGGTCGCCGCTCTCACCCCGAGAGTCGAGCTCGAGGGGCAGATGGGCGACCAGACCGTGGGCGCGCAGGCACGGATGATGTCCCAGGCGATGCGCAAGCTCGCCGGGAACCTGAACCGTACGCAGACCCTGTGCATCCTCACCAACCAGATCCGCGAAAAGGTCGGTGTGATGTTCGGATCGCCCGAGACCCAGCCCGGAGGGCGGGCGCTGAAGTTCTACGCCTCCCAGCGCCTTGACATCCGCCGTATCGAGACGCTCAAGGACGGAACGGAGGCTGTGGGCAACCGCGTGCGTGTGAAGGTCGTCAAGAACAAGGTCGCTGCCCCGTTCCGCCAGGCCGAGTTCGACATCGAGTTCGGCAAAGGGATCTCCACCTCCGGGTGCCTCATCGACCTCGGGCTCGAGCACAGCATCGTCTCGAAGTCAGGTTCCTTCTTCTCCTATGGAAGCGAACGACTCGGCCAGGGCCGGGCCGCCGCAAAGGCGCACCTGGACGCGAACCCCGAGATCGCGAAGGAGATCGAAGAGAAGATCTACGAGGCGCTCGGCCTCGGCAAGGACCTCGTCACGCCGATCGACCGTGACAAGGACGAGCCGGCTCCCATCGCCAGCGAACCCGCGGTCGCCGCCGCCTAGCCCGCAGTGCCCGGCAAGCCACCTGCGGGTGGCTTGCCACATCCGTGTCGTCGCCTGCGCCATGTGCGGCGCCTGTCGCTGCGCCGTAACCGGACAGCGTCGGCGACCGCAGAGGCCCTCCGGCCAACCGCTCTGGGTGGGCTGAGACCCACCCGTTCCGCGGATGACGAACCACCTGTTCTGGTCATTGTGCAACAGGTACACCGAACGTATGCTCGCGTGAGTAATGGTCGCCCGGGTTGGAGGGTCCTTCCGGAGTGCCGTTTCCGGGGTGTGCCCGGAGCGGTGGGCGCGAGCATAACCACCAAATTGGAGGCGGTCATGGAACGACGGAATTTCCTGGTAGGTCTCACGGTGCTGCTGATCGGCGTGTTCGCACTGAGCGGCACGGCGCTGGCGCACAAGGCTCCGAAGAAGAAGCCCGCATCAGAAAGCTCGGCGACCTGCACGGTCGTCTCCCTGCCCTCGTTCGTGGATCAGGGCGAGTTCAGCGCCGCAGGCAGCGTCGCGGACATCATCGAAGTTCACTGCCAGTCGGTGTACGCGGAGCAATACGTCAAACTGAGCGCCACAGAGCTCTACGACCGCTGCCACGATCTCTCGTGGGCTCCGGACAACACTGAAGAACAGGGCTCTGACGGCCCGACGCTGAACCACGTCCAGCTGGACGACGCGGGGAACGCGACGGTCGGGTTGATAGCCGGGCCGAGCTGCGCGAGCGGCGAAAGCCTGATCTCTGCACACCTGGAAGAGGCACCGTACGAAACGTTCACGACATCGTTCACGGTGCTGCCGCCTCACGCGACGACGCCCGGCGTGACGACGTTGCCGAGCAGCCAGGTCGAGGACGACCTGACCAGCAGCGTGGCGACGATCGTCGAGGTCGAGTTCCCGTCGGTGTACGCCGAGCAGTACGTGAACATCAACGCCGAACAGCTGTACGCGCGCTGCCAGAACCCCGACCACCTCACCTGGGACGGACCGCTCGGCGAGGAGGGCTACTACCTCGGTGACGGAGAAACCCAGGACGTGCAGCTGGACAACAGCGGCAACGCGTTCGCCCTCGTGTTCGGCTACAGCTCGTGCGCGAGCGGTAGCAGCCTCATCGAAGCGAGCCTGCTGAAAGCGCCGTACACGACGTACACGACCGAATTCACAGTCAAGTCACCCGAAAACCTCCAGGCGGGCTGACGGACACGGAATCAGTCGATGAAGTGAGCTGAACCTGTCTCGCAGGTTCAAGGGCCCCGGGAGGCGCACCGCCTTCCGGGGCCCTTTTCTCACCTGGTCTCGTTGCGCGCCGCGGCGGGGAGTCCTCCCGCCGGCGGGACGCGGCTCGCGGGCTCGGCCGCCGGTTCGGCCGCATCACCCGGCTGAGCCGGATACGGCGGAGCTCACGCCGCTGTCATGCGTGCAACCAGACGCTGCGTTGCGCTAGGTGAAAGGTACGGAATTCCTCGGCCGCGTCAGTTCAGCACGCTCTTTGATGTGGTATACAGCCCTCGTCTTGGGCGATTCCGGGGGTCTCGTGACTGGTTTGATGAAGGTGGTGTGGGCGGCAGTCGTTTACGCCGTCGCCACCGCGATCGCGGCGGGCTCCGCGTCCGCGTCCGCGTCGCAGGCGATGTCGGTGGAGAGCGCCGCACACCTGCCCAGCGGGTCCCGCATCGCGAGTTCGCTGCCGGCCGCCACCAAGCTGAACCTCAACATCGCGCTGCGCCCCAATGACGCAGCTGGCCTTGAACGCCTGGCCACCGAAGTGGCCTCAGCTGGCTCCGCGAACTTTCGCCATTACCTCAGTGTGTCCGCGTTCGCCAGCCGGTTCGGCGCCACGTCAGCTCAGATAGCTCAAGTTCGCGCTGCTCTGCGCGCCCACGGTCTGCAGGTGGGGGCACCCCTGGCCAACGACCTCACGCTCCCTGTGACCGGGAGCGTGGCGCAGGTCCAGGCGACGTTCGGGACCGGCCTTTCGCATGTGATCCTGCCGACTGGGCGCGAGGCGTATGCCAATCTGCAGGCGCCGTCGTTGCCATCCGCGGTCGCCCCGCTGATTCAGGCGGTCTTCGGCCTGAACAGCGTGGCTGTGCCTGACGCTCGCCCCGCCATCGGGCAGGCCGGCAAGCCGCTGCAGGATGCAAGCAACCCGAGACAGGTCGCCACCGGTGGACCGCAGCCATGCTCCACACTGCAGAGCGCACAGGAGGGCTACGCCTTCGGCGGGGAGATCGGGCGCACTGCGGACGTGCTCGCGAACGACTACCAGTTCTCGGGCCTCTACAAAGCAGGCGACTTCGGCGCGGGGGTCACCGTCGCTCTGCCGGAGGTCGAAACGTTCCAGTCCAACGACGTGAAGGAATTCCAGTCCTGCTACGGCACCAGCGCGAACGTCACGGCGATCCCGGTGTCGGGCGGGCCGTCGTCCTCGAACGAAGAGGGCGAGGCCGCGCTTGACATCGACAACATCGTCTCGCTGGCTCCCAAGTCGAACGTGCTCGTGTATGAGACCGGCGACACAAGCAACGCTGGCATCGAGGGATTGTTCGCCGCGATCGTCTCGCAGGACGCGGCGAAGGTCATGTCCAGTTCACTTGCGCTGTGCGAGCGTGAATTCAGCTCGCAGGAACTGCAGGCTGAATCTGCGGTGCTGCAGGAGGCCGCTGTCCAGGGTCAGTCGTTTCTGAATGCCTCGGGCGACAACGGCTCGGCAGGCTGCCAGCGGGAGGGCAACAACGATGTGTGGGATGAGGCCCAGCCGGCCCAGCCGTTCATCACCAGCGTCGGCGGGACCACATCGTGGGACTACAACAACACCCACCGCGAAGGCTTGTGGAATGGGCCGGAAGAATGCTTCCCCGTTGGGTTCTTCAACATCGAATGCCAGTCGGCCGGTGCCAGCGGCGGCGGCCCTTCGGCGGTTTGGCCGATGCCCTCCTACCAGTCCTCGGCCAGCCCAGCGCTGGGAGTGATCGGCACCGACTCCTCGACCGGCCGCTGTGGCTCGGCGACGTGCCGGCAGGTCCCCGACGTGGCGGCCGATGCCGACAGCCGAACCGGCTACATGGTGTTCTTCCACAATGAATGGCTCGTCATCGGCGGCACCAGTGGGGCGACGCCGCTGTGGGGTGCCCTGGTCGCCCTTGCTGACGCCTCACCCACCTGTGACGGAGTGCCACTCGGGTTCCTGAACCCGTCGCTGTACGGGATCGCCGGCAGCAACTACGGGGCCAATTTTCACGATGTCAGCACGGCGAGCGAAGACCCGTTCGCCGGCTGGCCGACGAACTCGCCGTTCGAATTCATCCAGAAGGCCGACGGAGAAGCCTCGTATTACCCGGTGAAGGTCGGATATGACATGACGACCGGCCTGGGCACGCCCGACGGCGAAGTCCTGGCGAGCTCACTGTGCTCTCTGGGCGCAGGGCCCAAACGCCACAGCGAAGAAGAAGCCAAGCACGCCGAAGAAGCCAAACACGCGGAAGAAGCCAAACACGCCGAAGAAGCCAAACACGCGGAAGAAGCGAAACGCGCCGAAGAAGCGATACTCAACTCGAAGATGCTGCGGCTGCTCGATCAGCAGTTGGCGCCGTCCGGGAAGGCGGCCAAGATCGCGGGGCTGCTGAGACACGGAGTGTTTGCGAAGCTCTTCAACGCTGATGAGGCGGGCAGCCTCACGATCGACTGGTACCAGGTGCCGCGAGGCGCAAGGTTGGCCAGGCAGGCCAGGCCCAAGCCGGTACTCGTAGCCGTCGGTCACGTGAGGTTCGCAAACTCGGGCGCGGTGAAGATCACCATCAGGCTGACGGGGGCAGGCAAACGGCTCTTGAGCGGCACGCGGCACGAGGCACTCACCGCAGAGGGGGTATTCGTGACGGCCAAAGGTGCGCGGCTCGAGGTCAAGCGCCCGTTTGTCCTCACCGGCTGAGGGTCATCCCGACCGGTTCCGAAACTCCAACTGAGGGGTCGGTCAGGCGAGGACGGGCGCCCGCGTGATCCTCCTGCTCGCGGGTGTGGGCTGACCCACGGCGATTCGGGCGCACAGGTGATCCATGACGAGCCGTTTCACGTCACCCGCTACCGTTTCAGCCGATGCCCAAGAGCTACCACCTGACCACGTTCGGCTGTCAGATGAACGAGCACGACTCCGAGCGGATGAAGGGCATGCTCGAATCACTCGGCTATCGGGAGGCCTCGGAGAGGGCACAGGCGGACCTGATCCTCTTCAACACCTGCTCGATCCGTGAGGCCGCCGACAGCCGCTTCCTCTCGCACCTCGGTGAGGCCAGGCGGCTCAAGCGCGAACAGCCCGGCCGTGTCGTCGGGGTGGGGGGATGCTGGGCGCAGTCGGTCAAGGATGAGGTCTTCGAGCGCTTCCCGTTCGTGGACGTGGCGTTCGGGCCCGGGCAGGTGCACCGCCTCGCGGAGTTCCTGACCAGCGATTCCCTCACCGCCCAGGGATATTTCGAGTTCGAGGGCTTCACCGGCCGTCTCCCGGCCCGGCGCGAGCGCCCGTTCCAGGGCTGGCTGCAGATCAGCGTCGGCTGCAACTGCGTGTGCTCGTACTGCATCGTGCCGTCCACGCGCGGCCGTGAGGTCAGCCGTCCACTCGAGGAGCTGGTGCAGGAGGTTCGCGAGATGGCCGGCGACGGCGTGCGCGAGGTGACGCTCCTCGGCCAGAACGTGAACTCCTACGGCAGGGACCTGCCCGCGGCGCCGCTGGCCGCCGGCGCGCCCGCCGGGAGCCGCCGGGAGCGCCCGAGTTTCGCGGGCCTGCTCCGGCTCCTGGACGAGGTGCCAGGCATCGATCGCATCCGCTACACCAGCCCTCACCCGAAGGACATGCGCGAGGACGTCATCAGAGCCCACGCCGAGCTCGCGAGCGTATGCGAGCACATCCACCTGCCCCTGCAGTCGGGCTCGAGCCGCATCTTGAAGGCGATGAGGCGCACCTATGACCGCGAACGCTACCTGGACCGTGTGGCGCTGATCCGCGAGCACCTTCCCGATGTCTCGCTCAGCACAGACGTGATCGTCGGCTTCCCCGGCGAGAGCGAGGAGGACTTCCAGCAGACCCTCGACGTCGTCGCCGAGGTCGGCTACGACAGCGCTTTCACCTTCGTGTTCTCGCCGCGGCGGGGAACACCGGCGGCGGACATCACCGACGGCGTCGTTGCGCACCCCGTGAAGATCGAGCGGATGGGCCGGCTGCTGGAGGTCGTCCAGGGCCGCGCCCGCGAGCGCGCGCAGCGTTTCGTGGGTCGCGAGGTGGAGGTGCTGGTGGAGGGACCCTCGCGCAACGACCCGGACCGCCTGCGCGGCCGCACGCGACACAACAAGGTCGTGAACTTCACCGGGCTCGCCGAGCCGGGTGAGCTGACGCAGGTGCAGATCGTGAAGGCGACGAGCCAGACGCTCTCCGGCCACGAGCAGCTCGTCTCCCGCGCGCTGCCCCGCTGAACGGCGATCAGGCCATCGCGGGTGCCCGCGGAGCAGGTGCCTCGGTCCGTGCCGTGCGAACCCTGTTACGACCCTCGCGCTTGGCGCGGTAGAGGGCGGCGTCGGCCTCGTCGAACAGATGCGCGTAGTCGAACGTGACGCCGGGTGCCGTGGCGGTGACGCCCAGGCTCATCGTCACGTGCAGCCCTCCTGCCACCTCGTGGGAGCCGACACCGTCCCTGACCCGCTCGGCGAGGCCCGCCGTCTGCTGCAGGTCCGAGCCGGGCACGAGGATCAGGAACTCCTCGCCGCCGAGCCTGTAGGCGAGGTCGAACGCGCGCAGCTGCCTGCGGATGAGTGTGGAGACGTCAGCGAGCGCCCGGTCGCCTGCATTGTGGCCGCCGGTGTCGTTGATCTCCTTGAAGTGGTCGAGGTCCGCGACGATCAGGCCGATCGGCTCGTTCGCGACCGCGGACTGGAGCGTCAGCTCGTGTATGCGCGCGTCGAGCGCCTTCCGGTTCAGCATGCCGGTGAGCTGGTCCACGACGGCGTCTGTCCGGTGCTCGATGTCCGAGCGCATGAGCGGCGTCGAGAGCACCGCGATGCACAGGATCACGGCGGTCGGCGCGATCAGGAGCTCGGGTGCCGCGAGGACCGCGCTCGAGTCGACGCCGAAGCCGACAGCGAACGTCAGCGCGAGCGCAACAGCGACTCCCGCCAGGACGCCGCGCATCGAGAAGCGCGAGGTGAGCGTGATGATCGGTACCGCGAGCAGCGCGAGAGCGGATGTTCCCTGAGCGCCGGCGGCCGCGACCGCGGCGGCGAGTGCGATCTCGGCGGCGACCCAGGTCGCGAACATGACGTTCTCGGGTGTGCGGGCTCGAGGGAGTATGCGGTCGGAGATCGCGAACACCCCGGCGGCGGGAATCATGATCAGCAGCGGCAGCCAACCCACCCAGGGACCCGCGACCGCGAGAGCGAGGGCGAGTATCAGCAGCGCGCGGCGTCTGACGGGACGTACCCGCTCCTCCATGTCGAGCATCCGTTCGCGGTCGCGGTCATCTCGGCACAGCCAGGAAGCCGCCGTCGCGGGGGTGTGCGAGGCATAGGTCCGCATGGGTATCGGCTCGTCTGCGCGCACGCCGACGATAACGCCGCGAGAGCCGCATGGACGAACGTTGTGCCCGCTGCCACACCGCACTTTGCGGACTCGCCGCGCATCCCTGAAGCGACCGCCGAGGCCACGCCCGATACCGCCGGGCGGACGGCATCCGGGGGCTGCTCCGCTCAGCTGTGCAGGTGTGCCTTCGGTGCCTCTGCCCGCCCCAGCGGGCGGTCCTGCGGCTTGTGCGCGCCCACGAACGCGCCAGCACCCGAGCCGGGACGCGTGCGGGTTCTGAGGGGGCGCACGCGAGAGGGCCGGGACGGCGTCGCTGCGGGCTCGCTGCCGCGGGGCTCGGGTGCGCCGGCGACCATCGTCGCCGAGAGCATTCTTGATATCAGCATGGGATCGGGTCTCCTTGCACGTTCGCGGTTTGCATGAGCCCATGATCGGCCCCTCGCCTAACGCGTGGGGAATGGCGCCGTAAGAGGCGGCGAAGAGTCGTGTAGGGCGGGCGTAAGAGGTCTTTCAGCGCTTCGTGCGCTGCCCGTCCTCGAACGCGCGGCCGATCTCCTCCGCGCCCAGGCGCCGGGACATCGCCGCCGCGGTATCCGGGGCCAGCGTCCCGAGGACGGCCCCGAGGCGAAGGCTCAGCGGCGCGACGTCCACCTCGCCGCGGTTGTGCTCGATCGCGCCGATCACGGCGCGGGCCACGTCCTGAGGCGAGCGTGTGCGCACGCCCCGCGGCAGGGTCGCTCCGGAGTCGGCGAACATCCCCGCGTCGCGGATGAAGCCGGGGAACACAGCCGAGACGCCGACCCCGGTGCCGTGCAGCTCTGCCCTGAGGCCGGATGCGAACCCGCGGAGCGCGAACTTGGAGGCGTTGTAGATGGAGGTTCGCGTGGATCCCGCCCTGCCCGCGAGCGAGGACATGAACAGCAGGTGTCCCTCCCGGCGCTCGAGCATGGCGGGCGTGAGGGCGTTGGCGAGCACCAGCGGGGCGCGGACGTTCACCTCGAGTGCGCGGTCGATCTCCTCCGCGGTGAAGGACGCGAGCGACCCCGAGGCCGGCAGCGCAGCGTTGGAGATCAGGATGTCAACCCGTCCGGCCTGCTCGATCAGGTCATCGACGTCCGCGCGAACACTCAGGTCAGCGGGGATCGTCCGGCCGCCGAGTGCTAAGGCGAGCTCGGCGAGCTGCTCGCCGCGGCGGCCGGTCAGGATCAGCTCGGCGCCGCGCGCTGCCAGCGCTCGTGAGATCGCCTGCCCGATCCCGCCGGTGGCGCCCGTCAGCAGGACCGTGGAGCCGGGGATCTTCACAAGCTGTGAGGCTATCCCGAATGAGGATCATCGCGCTGTTCGGCCCCACCGGGGTTGGCAAGACGTCCCTGGCGATTGCGCTCGCCCAGGGACTGCGTCTGCGCGGTGAGGACCCCGTCGCGGTCTCCGCGGACGCGATGCAGATCTACCGCGGCATCGAGATCCTCTCGGGTGCCCCGACCGCTGCCGAGCAGGCTCAGCTCGAGCACCGGCTCGTCTCGGTCCTGCCGATCGGGCAGACGTGTAGCGCGGGCCGCTACGCCGAGCTCGCCCATGCGGAGATCGACGCGCTGCTCGCGGACGGCAGGCGCCCGATCGTCGTCGGGGGAACCGGGCTGTATCTCAGGGCCGCTCTCGCGGAGCTCACCCTGAGACCCGTCGCCGACCCCGAGGTCAGGCTGCGCCTTCAGGGCGAACTCGAAGTCGCCGGGACACCTGCGATGCACGAGCGACTGGCGGCACTGGCGCCGTGGGCGGCGCTGGAGATCGACCTGAACGACCGCACCCGCGTGCTGCGCGCGCTCGAGCTGCACGAGGCCGGCGTGCTCTCGCCGCGTGACACGCCTTCAGAGCTATGGAGCGAGGACCTGCGCCACCCGACGCTGCTGATCGGTCTGGTGATGGAGCGTGGCGCTCTCTATGAGGCGATCGACGCACGCGTGGACGCGATGCTCGCGCAGGGTGCCCGCGAGGAGGTCGCACTGGCCGAGCATGAACGGGCGTCAGCGACCGCACGCCGGGCGCTCGGCTTCAGCGAGCTTCTCGCCGGGGACGTGGACGGCATGAAGCGTCGCACGCGCAACTACGCCAAGCGGCAGCTCACGTGGATGCGAAAGCTCGCGGGCGTCCACACGCTGGACGTCACCGGGCGCTCCGCCGGCGTCGTGGCGCAGGAGATCCTAGACTCCTGGCCCTTGTGAGATTCGAGAAGTGGCAGGCCCTCGGCAACGACTATCTGATCATCGAGCGCGATGAGCTCGAGTTCGAGCTGACCCCCGCTCGGATCCGCCGGCTGTGCGAAGGGCACTTCGGCGTCTTCGCGGACGGCGTCCTGCTGCTCTCTGCGCCGTCGGACCCCGCCCACGTCGCGGACCTGCGGATCTTCAACCCTGATGGTTCGGAGGCCGAGCTGTCCGGAAACGGCGCGCGCGAGGCCATCATGTACCTGCGCCGCCGCGGCTGGACCGACAGCGACAGCTTCTCGATCCTCACCGCCGCCGGGGTGATACGGCCCACCATCACCGGACACGACACGTGCACCGTGGACATGGGCACAGCCAGCCTGAGCTCCGCGGACTTTCCCTCCGGTGGCCCCGACGGGCGCGGGCAGGTCAGCTCCGGGGGGCGCACCTGGGACTTCCAGCACGTGTCGATCGGCAACCCGCAGTGCTCGATCAGGCTGGGAAGCGAGAGCGAGCTCGCGGCGGTCGACCTGCCGGCGGTCGGTCCGGGCATCGAATCCGACCCCCAGTTCCCGAACCGGACGAACGTCTCGTGGTTCGCGGAGGTGGACGGTGAGGACGGCCGGTGCATACGCGCCCGGATATTCGAGCGCGGGGTGGGGGAGACTCTCTCCTCCGGCACGGGCGCGAGCGGCGCGGCGGTCGCGCACCTGATCGCCGCGGGAGCGCGCGAGGGGAAGGTCACCGTCCTGCTCGACGGAGGGGAGCTGGAGGTGCAGGTCGGCAGCGATCTGCGCGTGAACCTGACAGGCTGGGCGCGAGCGGTGTTCGAAGGCCGCCTCAGCGACGACTTCTCAAAGGAGATGCATGAAACCGAGTAAGCGCCTTGAGCGAATCCCGCCGTATGCGTTCGCCCAGCTCGAGCGCAAGATCGCCGAGAAGCGCGCGGCGGGTGTGGACGTGATCAGCCTGGGCATCGGCGACCCGGACCGCCCGACCCCTGCCCTGATCGTGCAGGCGATGCAGGAGGCCGTCAGCGAGCCGGAAACGCACCAGTACCCGTCCAACCGCGGCCGCGCCGACTTCCGCCGTGCGGTCTCTGACTTCTACGGGCGGCGCTTTGACGTGGACATCGACCCGGAGAGCGAGATCATCCCGGCGATCGGAGCGAAGGAGGCGATCTTCAACCTCAACCTGGCGTTCCTTGACCCGGGCGACTATGCGCTAGCCGCGGACCCCGGATACCCCGTTTACACGGGCGGCCCGTGGCTCGCGGGTGCGGAGCCGGTGCTGATGGCACTCGAGCCCGAGCGCGGATTCGTCCCCGACCTCGACGCGATCGACGCGGACGTCGCGCGGGCCAGCAAGCTCATGTACCTGAACTACCCGAACAATCCGACCGGTGCGGTTGTCCCGGAGGGCTTCTTCGAGCGCGTGGTGGAGTTCGCACGCGAGCACGACATCCTCGTCGTCCACGACAACGCCTATTCGGAGATCACGTTCGACGGGTACCGCGCCCCGTCGTTCCTCGCGACCGCGGGTGCGAAGGACGTGGGGATCGAGGTCTTCTCGCTCTCGAAGGGCTACAACATGACCGGCTGGCGTTGTGCGGTGGTCGTCGGCAACCCCGAGGCCCTCGAGATCTACTGGCGGCTGAAGACGAACATCGACTCGGGGCTGTTCGAGGCCGTGCAGCTGGCGGGCGTCGCGGCGCTGTCGCCCGACACCGACACGGAGGTCGCCTCGATGAACGAGCTGTACCGCCGCAGACGCGACCTCGTGTGTGACGCCCTCCAGTCGATCGGGGTGCGCGTGACGCCGCCGAAGAGCACGATCTACGTCTGGGCGCCGGTTCCCGAGGGCTTTGCGAGCTCGGAGGCTTACTGCGAGCATGTGCTCGAGAACGCGGGGGTGGTCCTCTCACCCGGGGCGATCTACGGTCCCGCGGGCGAGGGCTGGTTCCGTATCTCGCTGACGACACCGGACGACCGGCTTCTCGAGGCCGTCGGACGACTAGGCGCCCTCGGCGGTTGAGCGTCGCTGGAATACGTCGTCCCAGCCCCTAGACTGGGTGTTGGATGCAAGGCAGCCATAACGGCCAGGGAGAGTTCGGAAAGGGTCAGGCCACGCCCGCGTACGGCACGGAGCAGGCCGCTCAGCGTGCGCGCCAGCGCGCGCTGTGCGTCGCGGCGCTGCCCGAGGGAGATGACCTCTCCGAGCTCGCCGAGCTGCTGCGCACGGCGGGGGTCGGCGTCGTCGGCGAGCTGGTGCAGCACCGCGAGCAGCCGCACCCGAACACGTACCTCGGGCCCGGCAAGGTCGCCGAGGCGAAGGCCGCCGCACTGGAGCTCGACGCGAACCTGATCGCATGCGACGACGAGCTCACCGCTCGCCAGGAGCGCAACCTGGAGGCTGCCATCGGGCTCCCCGTGGTGGACCGCACGACGGTGATACTCGACATCTTCGCGTCGCACGCCGGAAGCGCCGAGGGCAAGCTCCAGGTCGAGCTCGCCCAGCTCGAGTACAACCTTGCACGCATGCGCGGACTGTGGAGCCACCTCGAGCGTCTTGGTGGTGGTATCGGGACCAGGGGTCCCGGCGAGACCCAGATCGAGACCGACCGCCGGCTCGCCCGCAACCGGATCGCGGTCCTCAGGCGACGCCTCGAGCACGTCAAGGGCACGCGCGCCGTCCAGCGCTCCGAGCGCGAGCGCGCGGACCTGCCGACGGTCGCGCTCGTCGGCTACACGAACGCGGGCAAGTCCACGCTGCTGAACGCTCTCACGGGATCGGAGGTCGGCGTGCGCGACCGGCTCTTCCACACCCTTGACCCGACGACCCGGACGCTGCGACTGGGCGGCAGGCCGTATCTGCTCACCGACACGGTCGGCTTCATCAGCAAGCTGCCCCACCAGCTCGTCGACGCGTTCGCGGCGACGCTGGAGGAGACACGGCGGGCCGAGCTTCTCGCACACGTGCTCGACGCCTCCGCGCCCGAGGCGCAGGCGGATCTCATGCAGCGCTCGGTCGAGGAGACACTCGAGGAGATCGGCGCCGGTGAGCGCCCGCGCCTGCTCGTCCTGAACAAGATCGACCTGCTCGACGAGCAGGCGCGCCAGGAGCTGCGGCTGCGCCACCCCGACGCGGTGCTCGTGAGCGGGGTGACCGGCGAGGGACTGAGCGAGCTCGGCGAGCGGATCGAAAGCGAGCTCGCGCACATGCTCCAGCCCGTCGACCTGCTCGTGCCGTATGCCGACGGCGGCAGCCTCGCAGAGCTGCACGACCTGGTTGGGGATGTGACGCGCGAGGACACGGCCGACGGCGTCAGGGTCCACGCGCTGGTGCCCGCGCGGCTGGCCGAACGATTCGCCCGTTTCGCGGTCGCGGCGCGCTGAGCGGCTTCTAGCGCTCGTCGCCGCTGCCGGACAGGACGCCTCGGCGCTGGCGCGAGAGGAGCTTCTCGAGGTTGCCGGCGGCGACCTCGTCGAGGTCAAGGTCGAGCTCCGTCGCGATCTGCGCGACGTACCACAGGACATCGCCGAGCTCCTTTGCCATCGCGGTCCTGCGCTCGGGCGTGATCGCTCCCTCGTCGTCGCGGATCGCCTTCTTGGCGTGCTCGGCAACCTCACCCGCCTCACCTGCGAGGCCGAGGGCGGGGTATGAGAGCCACGCCTCGCGCGGGTACTCAGCCGTCACACGCGAGCGCGCCTGATAATCCGAGAGCTCCATCTGTGTGATCCTACGCGCCGGCGTGGACGCGCCGGGCGATCGATTCCCGTCTTTGCGAACACCGGCGCTAGACGCCCGCGGCGCGGCGGGCACTCAGGTGCGTGGCGTCCTCGAGCTCGTCGTCCAGCGGCGCGAGCTCCTGCTGCGCGATCCCGAGCGCGCTCGCGATCAGCCAGTCCGCGAACCAGGTGTTCTTCGGGAGCAGCGGCCCGTGAAGGTATGTCCCGATCGTGCGGCCCGAGACGGCGCCCTCGAGTCCGCTGCGGCCGTCGTTTCCGTATCCGCTCAACACCCGTCCCAGCGGCGCCTGTCCCGGTCCGAGATGCGTGCGCCCTCCATGGTTCTCGAACCCCGCCAGGGTGCGCGGATTCTCCCCCGACGGCGCGGGGGTCAGCGAGACCTCGATCGCGACGTTGCCGATCAGCCGCGGCCCGTCCTCGCGGACGGTCCTCGCGTCGAGCAGGCCGACACCCTCGATCTCCTCGCTGCCCAGCGTGTATGAGTAGCCGAGCAGCTGGTAGCCGCCGCATACCCCGAGGATCAATGCTCCGCGGGCGGCCGCCGCATGCAGGGCGTCCCGCTTCGTGTCGATCAGGTCCTGGGCGCACAGGCGCTGGTCGCTGTCCTGGCCTCCACCGATGTAGAACAGATCGTGGGCGTCCGGGTCGAGTCTCTCACCGAGCCCGCAGGCGGTGAACTGGAACGAGATCCCCCGCCAGCTGCAGCGGCGCTCGAGGACCAGCAGGTTGCCCCTGTCGGCGTAGATGTTCATGAGGTCCGGGTACAAACCGCACACGCGCAGCGCACGGGTGCCGGCGGCGACTGTTCAGGCACGCAGCATCACCACCTCGCTGCCGACGTGCTCGTCGGTCGCGCGGATCACGCGGACCCCCGCGGCGGAGAGGCCGGCGTCGCGGCCGTCGCGCTTAAGCTGTGCCGCGTCGAGGACGTCGAGATCGATCACGTTGCGTTCGCTCGATATCTCAACGGCCTCGGAGCCCGCACCCGCGTGCAGGATCCGGCGCACACGCTCGATCCTGATCGTGCTCCGGCTGACATGGACGGCGACAGGCCGGCTGACGTAGATCCCGTCCTGGGTTCGTGCCACCTCAGGGCCCGGACCCACATCACCGTTGGCGGTGTCGAACGCCTCTGCCTCGGTGACGATCGCGCACGCTAGGATCGCGCCGGGGCGCATGCGCTCGCGGGCTCCCTGCAGCATGGCGATACGGCCCTCGCGGCCGCCGAGAAGCTGCACCGTCTGCATCGGCGCGATGCAGAGCCCGAGGTCCCGCTCTGTGAGCGACAGCGAGCGTGCGTCGCAGTGGACGGTGCGCACGGGCAGCCCATGTGCCCTGCGCTCGAGCGCGGCGAGCAGATGCGCGTCGAGGTCGAGTGCGATCACGGGGTGGCCGGCCGCTGCGAGCTCAAGCGTCACACGGCCCGTGCCCGCCCCGAGGTCGAGCACCGGAGCCGCGGGGTCGCGCTGCGCGGCGTCGGCGGCGAGCTCGAGCCACAACGGCAGGTCGGCGCGGTAGAGCCCGCACTCGAGGTCATGCCAGGCGACCTGCACGCCGTCCTCGGCGTCTATGACCATGCGCTCGGAGCCTCCCCGCGGGCCACGAGCAGGTCCCTGAGCGCGAGCATCGCCGTGTATGTCGGAAGGGCGTAGAGCGTTCCGCCGCTGGACACCGAGCCCGCAGCCGTGTCGAGCGCACCCACCAGGTTCTCCTGCACGTGGATCGCCGCGGTGTCCACGCCCGCGTACTTCAGCCGCGTCGCGAGGTCGGCTGCGCGGCTGCCGGAGCACGTCACGCTCCGTATGCGCCCGGTGAGCAGCTCGAAGTCCGCATCCCATATCCATGAGACGTCGCGGCCGTCGGCGATCTGGTCGTTCAGGACTGCGAGGACGTCATGCTCTCCCGGCTCGAGCGCGAGGGTCCGCAGGACCTCGTTCGCTCCCGCCGGGTTCTTGACGAGCATGATCCTCATCTCGCGGTGCTCCCCGCCGGCCACGGCGAGGCTCACCGTCTCGGCGCGACCGAATGCAGCCCTGGTTGCTGTCAGGCCGGCTGCCACCGTCTCCAGCGGCACCCCTAGCGCCGTCGCCAGCGCCGCCGCAGCGAGCGCGTTGTAGAGGTTGTAGAGGCCGGGAACCGCAATTCTGACCCGCATGCTCCCCTCGGGCGTGCTCAACGTCATGCTGGCGGCGCGCACACCCTCGAGCTCGATCTCGCTCGCGATGATCTCCGGAGCCGGGCGCGTCCTGCCGCAGGAGGAGCAGTGGTAGTGGCCGAGATGCCCGAGGTACACCTCGTCGAAGACGTATGGAGCCCCGCAGCGACGGCAGTGCTTTGCGTCCGCCGCGTGGGCCATGCCGGCGAGGGCGAGCGATGAGTCGTTCACGCCGAAGTACAGGACGTGCTCGCGTTCGCGGCCGAGGTCGGCCACCAGGGGATCGTCTGCGTTCAGCACCAGCTCGGCGGCGCTCGAGCGCGTGGTGCGCTCCCAGCTGTCGGCGATGGTCTCGAGCTCGCCGTAGCGGTCAAGCTGGTCGCGGAAGAGATTCGAGAGCAGGATCGCGCGCGGCTGGAGCTGCGAGGCCACGCCCGCGAGCCACATCTCGTCCACCTCGAAGAGGCCGAGCTCCCCGTCGATTCCCCCGCCGCGTCTGGCTGCCCCGAGGAGGGTGGTGGCGATCCCTCCCGCCATGTTCGCGCCCGCCTGGTTGTGGACAGCCGAGATCCCCGCGTGCTCGAGGATGCTCGCGGTCATCGCGGCGGTCGTCGTCTTGCCGTTAGTGGCCGAGATCAGGATGCTGCCCCTGTCGAGGCGCGCACCGAGTTCCCGTAGCGAGTCGGGCGCGAGACGCATGAGAACCCGTCCCGGTGCGCTCGTCGCGCCGCCGCCACGAAGGCGCGAGAGTGACCCGACGGCCCGCGCGAGCGCGAGCTTGGCGGGCGAGGGCCCCGCCATCAGGCGCTCGCCGGCGGAGCGGCGGGTCCTGAGAATGCGCCGCCAGGCGCATCCGTCTCCGGGACGATCATCGTGACGGCGCCGGCCAGCGTGCTGATGCGCACCGGGAGCTCGCCGATCGGGTCGCCATCGGCGTACATCGTGAACGGCCGGTCCGCGGACACAGTCACGTCGCGCGCGCGCAGGACCGTCACCGTGCTCTCCTGGACGTGCGTTCCACGGAACACCTTGGGCAGGTTCGCCAGGAAGCGCGTCTTGCTCACGTCCTCGATCAGGACGATCTCGAGCAGGCCGTCGTCGAGCATCGCCTGCGGTGCGAGCATCATGCCCCCGCCGTAGGCCCGTGAGTTGGCGGCCGCGAACGAGTAGCCGGTGAACGCGCGCCGCTCGCCGGAGGGCCCGAGCTCGATCTCGAAACGCGCCGGCCGCCAGACCATCAGCGCGCGGATCGCCCCGTATGCGTAGACGAGCCCGCCGAGCCACGACGGTGCTTCGTTCGCGATCCGGTTGGCGTCGCTGTCGAAGCCGGCCGAGGCTATCCCCACGAAGGTGCGGTGCTGTCCGGTGCCGCCCGCATCGGCCACGACGCCGAGGTCGACCGTGCGGGTGTTCCCGCGCGCGATGATTTCGCATGCCGGCTCCGCCTTGGCAGGTATGCCGAGCACGCGCGCGAGGTCGTTGCCGCGCCCGCCGGGTATCAGCCCGAGCACCGCCCCAGGGATGTGTCGCAGCGAGTCGGCGATCGCGCCGACCATGCCATCACCGCTGACGGCAACCACCGTCCTGCCGGAACCCGCGCCCTCCACGGCCAGCTCGCGGGCATGCTCGAGGCTCTGCGTGTCCGCGCGCGTCAGAGTCAGACCGTGGCCGCGAAGAGTCGTTTCGGCTTCACCGGCTATGCGCGCCGCCCTGCCGCCTCCGGCGACGGGATTGACGATCAGGGAGATGGGCGCTGGCACCCCGCAAGCCTAGTGCGCTGCGACGCGCGATCGACGACCGGCTCAGGCGGAGCCGGCAGCCTTGGCCCTGTCGCGCCTTCGTCTGCCGACGGCCGCGAAGATCGCCACGACCGCGATCACCAGGAAGAGGCCGAGAAGGACACCCGCCGGTGTCGAGACGCCGCCGAACGGAAGCGCGACCAGCTCGACGATGCCGAGACCGACAGCGAGCAGGACGATGATCAGAAGAATGATCAGGAGCACGCCCCTGATGCGCGCGAGGATTCCCGCTGACGCTGGGGGTATCAGCAGGCCCATCGCGCGCAGCGCGAACAGCTGGCGACCGGAGGGAGGTGTCTGCCCGAGCCGCTCGACAGCCTCCTTCAGGTCCCCGGCGCGCCTTTCGGCCAGCGCCAGGGAGGCATCGGCCATCCGCCTGATCTGCATCCGCTCCTGGGGCCGGGCTGCTGCCAGCGACCGCTGGAAGTAGCCACGGGCCGCCTCGGCGTCAAATCGCTCAGAGGCACGGGCGCCGAGGATCGCCATCGCGGCGGCCTTGTATTTCGTCTCCGCCTCGAGCTCCTCGTCCGAACGCGTCTCGAGGGCCTGGATGGCCTCGAACGCGCCGCGCTGCTCCATCCGTACCTGGCGTTGTTTTGGGGCCATGCGCAGCCATTCTACGGTCTGGTGGGATCGGGCGCTCCCGCACCGGCGTAATGGGCGCGCGCGGGCCCAGACGGTATGCTCGCCGCGTGCCGAGACCGTTCAGCCACCGGTTGCGAGCTCTTCGCGGCCTCACCATCATCATCCTCGTCGTCGGCCTGGCGCTGTCGGCGGGTGCACCCACGGCGCTCGCGGCGTCCGTGTCCGGAAGCGGATCATTCAGCGAACTGACCGAAGGCACCGGGGCCGAAGGCTCCACGGCGACCACGACGACGAGCACCACGTCAACGAGTTCGTCGTCCTCGGGCTCGACGACCACCGTGGTCCTGCTCGCGCTCGGCGTTTCGCTCGTGCTCATGAGCATCATCGCCTTCGTGATCATCCGCGACGCGCGCAGGCGAGCACCAGTGGATGACGAGGACGTCGACGCCAGACAGGCGCGCAGCTCACACGATCAGGCCGTCAGGATGCGCAAGCGCCGGGCGAAAGCCAAGGCGGCGCGGGCGCAGCGCAAGCGCACACGCTGAGCGCCGGGGAAGATCTCAGACGCGGGAGATTCGCACGCGCGAGGGCCGCCCGCCCCGTGCGTGCGTGCGCACACGCGGCGGCGGGGGAGAGGAGGGCGTGCCATGCGGGCCGCGCCGCGGCCTGCGCGGGAACGGCGTGCGCGGGTGCGGGTTCAGCGGGCCCCCGGGGAGCGCCTTCGAGCCGCCGTCTTCATCGGATGAGTCGGAGGGCTCGGTTGACGTGCTGGCCTCGTCGTAGCGGATCGGAATCCACAGCATGAGACCGGCGAGCGGCAGTTTGATGAGAGCGGCCAGAATCAGGATCCAGGACCAAGTCGGCATCTAACGAGCGATGGTACTACTGCCGTGTGATTACTGAAAGGGGTCAGGCCCTGAATCTGCTGTCCGAGGAGATCCAGGGGTGTGTCCGGTGCCCGCGCCTGGTTCGCTGGCGCGAGCAGGTGGCGCGTGAGAAGCGCGCGGCCTTCTCAGGGCAGGAGTACTGGGGAAGGCCGGTCCCGGGCTTCGGCGACCCCGATGCGCGGCTGGCGCTGCTCGGTCTCGCGCCGGCGGCCCACGGCGCGAACAGGACCGGGCGCATGTTCACGGGCGACCGTTCGGGCGATTTCCTGTACGCGGCGCTGTGGCGCGCAGGGCTCGCCGATTCGCCGCTGTCGCGAGAGCGGTCCGACGGGCTCTCGCTGAATGGCGTGTGGGTCACCGCCGCGGTCCGGTGCGCGCCGCCCGCAGAACCGACCCTCACGAGAGGAGCTCGCGAATTGCATGAGCTGGAGCGAGCGCGAGCTCCCGCTTCTGCACGACGTCCGGGTCATCCTCTGCCTCGGTGCGTTCGCATGGAACGCCGCGCTGACGCTCCGCACGGTCGTGTACGGCGAGAGCGCGCTGCGCCCGCGTCCGCGGTTCACGCACGGAGGCGAGCTTCCCGGAGAGCGCATCGCGATGCTCGGCTGCTACCACCCGAGCCAGCAGAACACGTTCACCGGGCGCCTGACCGAGCCCATGATCGACGGCGTCATCGCCCGCGCGCGCACGCTCGCCGGCCTCTAACCTGATTGACGTGCCCTACTCGAGCCAGGATGCCCGCCAGCAGATGCTCGACACGATCGCGCAGGCCGCCGGCCAGATCGCGGTCGCGATCGCGTCGCTGAGCGAGGCCTACGAACTGCTCGACGAACAGACGGCCGAACGGATGGAGCAGCAGCTCTTCCGCCCGGTGCAGGCGGCCTACGGGCGCATCAAGCGGACCCACTCGGAGTTCGCTACCCGCCATGGATTGCCGTCCGCCGATTTCGCCGCGGCGACCGCGGGTGCGCCGTCAATGGGCGTCCGCGGGTTCCTCGACAGCGCCGTGGACTCGATCGGGCTCGCCGATCAGACGCTCGCCACACTCCAGGATTCGATGCTGCCGGTGGAGGTGGGCGACCCCGAGTTGAGGGCGGGCCTCGAGCAGGTCCGGGAGCTGCTTGGCCATCTTCGCGCCCGAGCGCGCGAGCTGACGCGCACGCTCGGACGCTGAGGTTCGGCTCCCGCCTACTCGACGGGCGCTCCGTTGGCCGTGAGCGCGACATCGATGTTGCCGCGCGTCGCGTTCGAGTACGGGCAGACCTGATGCGCCGCACGCACGATGTCGACGGCAGCCTGGGTGTCATCGACGCCGGGCAAGCTCACGTCCAGTTTGACCGAGAGCTGGAAGCCGCCCTTGCCATCGGGCGACAGCGAGACCTCGGAGTCGATGGCAGCATCGTCCGCCTCGAGCTTGGCGCGCCGGGCCACCACGCCCAGTGCACCCTCGAAGCATGCCGCGTATCCGACCGCGAAGAGCTCCTCGGGGTTGGTGCCCGCCCCGTCGCCGCCCATCTCGACGGGTAGCCGCAGGTCGACCTCGAGGGCGCCGTCGCCGGTGCGCCCGTGTCCCGCCGCTCGCCCGCCGGTGACGTGTGCTTTGGCCGTGTAGAGAATGTTCGCCATCGTGTTCCTCTCAGTCGGGTCAATGGTGGGGTGATGCTAGATCAAGTCCCTCCAAAGCCTGTGAGGATGGTGGGATGAGAACCCTCGGCGCGGTCGAGACCAGGCGCCGGTCAATCGAGGTGCGCGTGTGAAACGACTTGGTCCCGCGATGGCCGAGCGTGACTTTGCGCTGCTGTGGGTCGCCCTGATCGGCATGGGCATCAGCCTCCAGATGCTCGAGGTCGCGATCGGCTGGGAGGTCTTCACCGACCACAACAACGCGCTCTACCTGGGCCTGATCGGACTCGCCGAGTTCATCCCGATGTTCGCGCTCGCGCTCCCCGCCGGGCAGCTCGCGGACCGCGTCTCGCGGCGGGTCGTGTTCGGGGGCTCGCTGCTGCTCAGCGCCGCGGTTGCGGCAGGCCTGGTGGTCGTGAGCGCGGCGGGGGTGAGCACCGTGTGGCCGTTCCTGGCGCTCGCGATGGGAGCGGGAACAGCGATGGCGATAGGCACCCCGGCGGCGCGGGCGCTGCCGCCGACGCTGGTCCCCGTCGACCTGCTCGAGAACGCGATGACCCTGCGGGGGGTCGCGATGTACTTCTCGGGCGTCCTCGGGCCGGCGCTCGGCGGCGTGCTCTATCTCCTGTCGCCCAGTGTCGTCTACGGCGTCGCAGGCGCGATGTGCCTCGGGGCCGCCGCTTCTGTGGCGGCGATGCACCCCCATCCGGCACCGAAGCAGCCGGAGGGGTCCTCCGAGCTGAGCTGGCAGAGCGTCATGGCGGGCATCCTCTTCGTCAGGCGCAGCCAGGTCGTCTTCGGCGCGATCCTGCTCGACCTCCTCGTCGTGCTCTTCGGAGGGGCGATCGCGCTCCTTCCGCTGTTCGCGCACTCGATCCTCCATGTCGGTCCCGTGGCGCTCGGCGTGATGCGCAGTGCACCCGCCGTCGGAGCGCTGGCGGGTGCGGTGCTGCTGACCCGACGGCCGTTGGGCGGGCACGCCGGGAAAAAGCTGCTGCTGGTCGCGGGGGCGTTCGGGGCCAGCATGGTCGTGTTCGGCCTCTCCCGCTCGCTGTGGCTCTCGGTCCTCGCTCTCGCCGTCAGCGGCTTCGTCGACATGTTCAGCGTGAACATCCGCTCGACGACTGTCGCCCTCGCGACCCCTGACCAGCTGCGAGGGCGGGTGCTGGCCGTTGAGATGGTGTTCATCGGCGCCTCAAACCAGCTCGGGGCATTTGAGTCAGGGCTGGCGGCGTTCCTGATCGGCGCGGTCCCCGCGGTCGTGGCCGGGGGAGTGATCACGGTAGGGATAGCGATGGTGTGGGGCAGGTTGTTCCCGGCGCTCGCGGCCGTCGACCACCTTCGGGACGTGCATCCCGACAGGGCCGCGGAGCTCGCCGAGATCTCGGCTTAGCCCCGGCTCTACATAACGCCCGAAGAACGGCGGTGGCGAGATGGGGGACGCCGGACTCAGGCAAGCAGGCGCCGGTAGCGCAGCTCGTGCACTGCCGATCCCCATGGGCGGTCGATCCGCCTGGACCCGTCCCGTGTCCAGCCGTCGGCGTCGTAGAAGCGCTCAGCGTTCGTGTTGCCGTCCAGGACCCAGAGAATCGCCGCTGTGAAGCCGATCGCGCACAGACGCTCGCGCCCGGCTGCGATCAGTGCGCGCCCCGATCCCGAGCCCCAGTGATCGGGGTCCACGTACAGTGCCATCACTTCGCCGGCGCCGGGATTCTGCGGATCCTGAGAGGGCCCCGTCGTCACGAAGCCCAGGATCTCCTCGCCCTCCAGCGCCAGGATCGTCGCCGGGTGACCCGCGCCGCGAGCGCCGAATGAGTAGCCGCGAGCGCGGTTGGCAGGTGTGAGCTGATCCAGGTAGTCGTCCGGCAACAGACCTCGGTAGGCCAACTGCCACGAGCGCACGTGCACGCGCGCCACACCGAGCGCGTCGCGGGGCGTGGCTGCTCGCAACAGCATCGCGGCAGTCTCGCATCGACGGCCGCTGGAGCGGTGAAGTGAGCCCCTCGCGCCAGGTTTACATAAACGGCCGTTGCGCACACGAGCGCGGTAGGGGAGCAGGCGCCCGCCGTGGCCTGCCCCGTCAGCTCCGCGGGAATTCCCAGCCGTGGCGGATGGCCTCCCGCAGCACTGCGGCCTGATCCAGACCCTCATCCGGTGATTGAGAGCCGACCTGACCTATGAATCGCTCCATGCCGGCCGGACTGAAGATCACGAGCCGTCGGCCCGCGGCATCACCGACATTCGCTCCCGAGTGGAACACACCCTTGGGTATATGGACGGTCGATCCCGCAACCAGCCGTTGTGAGGCTCCATCGATCGTCATCTCGAACTCGCCGTCGACGATGTGGATCGTCTCAGCCTCGTTTGCGTGCCTGTGCGCCGGCAGCGACCAGCCGTACGGAGGTTCGTCCAGGAACAAGCAGAACGCTCCGCCGGTGTCCCTGGCGATGAGGTGGACCACCGTGCGAACGCCGCCCGGCATCCACAGGACTCGTGGCTCGCCTGACACATTCCGAAGATAGTGGAGGTGCAGCGGATATCAGCCCACCACCGGTCCAGGTTTACATAACATGTATTATCGAGCACAGCCACAGCGACGGTTGCCCTCTCGCAATGAAGTACGCGCTCGCGTCGGCATACATCGTGGCGCTTATCGGTCTCAGCATCGGCTTGGGGCTGTGGGCGTCAAAGCGGCTCGGCTATTCGCAGAGCGCAGTGACCCCGAAGCGGACCGGTGCGATGTTCGCGTTCTACGTACTCATCGCCGGATTGGCGATCTTCTTGGTGTTAGGCGTCGCGAAATGACTTTCGCCGCGACCCGCAGACCGCCTAGACACCCGCCGAGGAGAGCGATCCCGTCCATGAATTATCGGAGCGTTTGACCTGCGCGCCGCTCCGGTCGATGCTTCCCTCATGGCTGCGGCAGACCGCGGGCGCGGGGACGAGCGTCAGACATGATCCGCAGGCGTCCCCCTTCCGATCGCATGGGTCGGGTGATTATCAGCGCGGCATTGGCAATATTCGGCATTGCGGCTCTTGCCATCGGGCTGTTCTGGCTCGCGCATCCCGCGTCTGATCGGTTCCCCGGCGCCCCACACCGAAGTGAACTACCCGGCCTTGTCGGTGTCAGCTTCCTCGTGGTCCCTGTCGTCCTGATCGGTATCGCCGGGTACCGTTTGTGGTGGACCGTCACAATCGATCTTGAGGCCTTGCGCGAGCGGCGACGGAGGCACTGACACCGCCCAGTCTGGGCTCAACCCTCCATGTATTGTCAAGCATTAAGTGCAGGTTGGAGAACCGATCCGTCCCCGCTCTCACGGTCAGTTCCCCTGAGCCGATATAGACCTTGAGTCCGGCCATGAGTGACCACCAGCGAGAATCAGCTTTCACCGCCGCCCGGCAGTATTTTGGCCTGGCGAGGCGTAGCGGCTCCGCACCACCCGCACGGCAGGCCCGACCTGCGATGCGCGGACTGGCCGTCCTTGTTGGGCTCGTCCTCTTTGTTGGCGTCCACTTCCTCGACGAACTCATCAGCGGCCCCGGGATCGCTAGCCGCATCGTCGCCGGACTCGTGGTCTTCATTGCCGTCGTCGCGGTCGCGAGCTTCGGGCTAATCAGAGCAGAACGACGGCGCCGCAATCGGTGAGCACCAGGCGCCCCCGTGATGTGCAACGCGTCTGAGCGAGACCGTCAGCGCGAGCCCGTCGGCGGTGGAACCGCGAGTTGCCGGCATATGGCGCGTGCCGTGCCGAAGGGAATCTCGCGATCACGCGGCACCGAAGTCGGGACGTCGCGCGCCGCGTTCGACCAAATCGCGTGGTTGGCGCCCTCCCTGATCGCAACGCAGCCGTGGGTTCGCGGATGCGCTTCGAGATCGCGGCGCTTCAACCAGCGACGCTAATTATCAACGTCTCGGAATGCCCACCGCCGATTCGCGGCTCCCGACCCTCGTCGCGATATGACGCGTTCATCTGGGTTGCAGCGTCCAGCAGCAGCGCGCGCGCCTCCTCCAGCGTGGGCGCGCAGGTCACAACGGCTGGCCACTCAGCCAGCTGAGCCATGGTCCATCCGTTCTCGTCAGGCGTGAAGACCGCTGTCAGCGTCACGGACTTGTCTATAGCTCCCATGATGCACCTCCACCGCGACGGGGCACGAGTGCTCAGCTCGACACCGTCCACGTATTATCGAGCGCCGTAGCTCGCCCATCAAAGGCACCCCAGCTCTTCCGCCCGCGCCACGCCGGTAGGCGTGAACCCCCAGACGTCGAGCCCGCTAAGCGTTGACTCCTCGGCGTAACCTGCACTGATGAGCGCGGGCAACAGGTCGGCAAGCTCGTCGTCGACAGAGTCCGAGGGGTTCTCGAGAAACAGTTCGTGTGCCCGGCAGAGCGCTCGGTCTAGCTCGTCCATAGAACGAGCCTAACCAGACGACCACTTCACCTAGGCAGGCGCTCCAGCCCCGCCTCCCCAACCGCGCGGGCGCGCGCTCGCGCTCCCTCCGCCGCGCTACAGGTTGCTCACGCCCGGCTACGACAGCAAGACTTGCGGTGACGACCTCGGCGGTGTCACATGGCCGGTGCATCGTCGGGAACTAGCCCGTATACGAGCGAGTCCCGCCGCTTGCCTGTACTGAGAACCAGAAGGTGTGAGCGCAGTCGCCCTTCGCGTCGAAAGCCACACCGTGTGGCGACGTTCTGTGAGGCGACGTTGTCTACGTCCGTGAACAGTTCGAGGCGTTCGAGCCCGAGCTCCTGAAACCCCCACCTTGCCACCAGCCGGACGGCGGTTGTCGCGTGGCCGTGTCCACGAGCGTGCGCCGCTAGCCAGTAGCCCACGCCCGACCGACGTTGCACCAGCGAGACATTCGAGAGCGCAACGGCACCGAACAGCTCGCCCGTGTGGCGGCTGGTGATCGCCAACTCGACCGACCGGCCCTCTCGAAGCGCTGGGCCTTGAGCGGCGATCCACTCCAGGGCGTCGGCCTCGCCGTAAGGAGAGGGGATCATCGCCGTCCACCGCGCGATCGTCGGATCCTGGCACGCTGCGACGACCGCGGGCACGTCGGTCTCACTCCAACCGCGAAGGAGAACGCCGTCAGCACTGAGCGGCGGGTCAGGTAGAACCAGTTGGACCACCCCGCCAGACTAGGCCAAGAGCTCGACACGCCCCATGCCTACTGTCGCGGAGCCCAGGACACAGGCGCACCTCCCCGCTGAGCCGTCGGCATGTGCGCACGTGCGCTCGCCGGCGTTTAACGGCTGTCGCGTTCGCGGTGTTCTCGCTCGGCTTATTTATGAGTGGCCGCTGATGTCAAGCAAGGGTGTGGACATCCACGCAGATCCTCCGGCCTAGCGATCGCGGTCTGCCGGGGATGCCGTCGGGGCTCCCCCCAGCTTCTGGGCCACATCGATGATCTCCTGGCGCCAGTAGCGGAGGTTTGCTGGCGGCCTGCCTGTCTCACGCTCGAGCGCGTCCGCCAGCTGCCCAAGCCCTGAGGCCACCTCGTAGAGTCGCGTAACAGGGTTCTGATCCGGCATCTCGTGTGAGTGTATTTCGGAGTCTGGCCACACCCGTCGACCTGGCGTTCGGACCAGTGATCGCCGACGCGTTGCCCCTTGCTTTCCGCGTCCTACCATCGAGCACATGGCGATCCAGAGGATGGACCACGCGGACATAGTCGTCCCCGACCTCGCGGATGCTGTCGAGTTCTTCGTTGAGCTCGGACTCGAGGTGCAGGATGAGGCGGCGGTCGCGGGCGATTGGGTGGACCGCATCGTCGGCCTTGAGGGCGTTCGTGCGCAGATAGCCATGCTCCAGACTCCGGGTGGGGCCGGACGAATCGAGCCGACCGAGTTTCACTGACCCATGCCCGGCGATGTCGGCCAGCGCAAGGCGGCGAACGCTCTGGGCATCCGCCAGCTCAACAAAGAACTCGACAGCATCCGCGACGTCGGCGCAGGCGAGCGCCGCGAGCAGCGAGCGCCGCCAGCCGGTTGGTGTCCCCGTCGGCATCGTCCGACTGTACCCCCGCGCCGGGCGGGCGGCAAAGGGCGAGCATGGTGCGTCGCTCGGTGCCACCCCGCCCGGACGTCGTCGCGCGCCGAGTAGCGCGGCCAGCTCTAGCCGAGTTTTTGCCGGATCTCAGCAGCGGTCGGCGCGAGCTCGGCCGGTACCCGCTCCAGGAGGGTCACCCACGAGGGCTTGACCGCCACAGCTCTGCGTACGAGTTCGATGCCGCGGTCCATGTCGGTCGTCGCGACCCCCACGCCCGCCCAGAAGATGAGCTCGTCGGCCTCGGGCGCGAGGTCGGCGGCACCGAGGTAGAGGTCCGTCGCCTTCGCGAGGTCGCCGCTCGCGAGCAGCTCGTCTGCCTGCTCGGCCATCTCGTATGCGTGCGCGAGCCGCAGCAGCCGCCGAAGCTCCGAGAGCGGATCGGCGTGATCCTCGACGCGGATGTCAAATCGCGTGCGCCAGGCCTCGCCGACGGCCGGCACCACGATCATCGCCGCGGACTGTCGGCCGCGCACGTCGCCGCCCGCGTCCTCGGCCGCGTCCAGGGCATGCAGCAGCCGCTCGGCGAAGGCCCCGCCGTGCTCGAGATACGCGCCCGCCATCGCCTCGGGCACTCCCTCGCGGGCCATCATGTTCGCCTGGCAGGTGAAGCCGTCGCCCTGCACGTCGCCCGCGTGAGGGATGCAGCCGCTGCCGGTGAATGCAGCAGAGACGCCGCGTGCGTCCACCACGCCGAGCTGGCGGTAGTCCGCGAGCTCGTCGGGGGCGAGCACCGCCGCTATCGCGGAGGCGGCGTCGTGTCCCTGCTGGATGCCATCAAGCGCTCCGGGCCCGTGTGCCACCTCGGCCATCGACTGGGTCGCTGCAGCGCCGACCCCGGGCCTCGCCCAGGCCACGACACTGCCGACCGAGAACCAGTGCGACTGCACGGCCACACCCATCTCCCCGGTCGATGGGTCACGTGCGACTATCGAGTAGGTGCCCCGGCGCATCTGGGGCATCCTTGCACCCGAGCCCGGCTGGGGGCGTCTGATGTGGCCTAGTGTTCGGGCGTCCAGATGCCGAGCTCGCGGCGCCTGCGGCTGTCGACACGGTTCTCGTGCCAGTACCAAGCGATGCCCTCGATCGCCCAGAGGGACAGGACGACGTAGATCCTTCCGCCGAGCAGCCGGCCGTTGCTCAGCACTCCGATCACGATCGGTGCGTACACGGCGAGCAGGCCCAGCACGATCCGTGCCCAGCCGGAGACCCGCTCACGCGGCTGCTTCTGGTCCTGCGCGATCTCGGTCTGCTGGTGGCTCATGATCTCCCTGTGCTGTCGTCGCTTGCTCTGAACATCCGCCCGGTGTGAGTCAAGACCTTCACATCGCGCCATGTGCGCCAGCTAAAGCGGCCTTCATAGAGCGCTAAATGTTCGGGCCGGGCGAGAACCGGCGCGCGCGGCGGGGTACGGGTGCACCATGTCGTCATGGAGCAAGCGGACGCCCTGCAGGGAACCTGCCAGCGTCGACACGGCGCCGGGGGTACCGGATACTCATCAGCGATGCCCCAGCAGAACATCGAGATCATGAGCGAATTCGTCGCCGCTGCGAACGCCCGGAGGGTTCCGGAGGACCTGCTCGCTCCGGGGTTCCTCATGGAGAACCGGGTCAGTTCGGTCACGGACTACGAGTACCACGGCGCCGACGGCTGGCGCGAATGGATGACCGACGTCTTCGAACACTTCGCGCGCGGCGCCAGGTACGACATCGAGGAGGTCCTCGCGACCGGGGATGACTATGTCGCAGCCGTGTTCTGCATAAGAGGACGCGGCGCGTTCTCGGAGGAGGACCTCGAGTTCCGCTGGGCCGGCGTGACGTGGTTCCGCGACGGCAAGGCGCTCAGGGCCGTGGGCTACCCCACGCGCCGCGACGCGCTGCACGCGGTCGGCCTGGGCGAGTAGACAGGTCCGCGCTGCCACGCCGCTCGTGGCCCGCCGCGAGATCCTATGCAGCACTAGAAGATAAGTTTTGGCATGCCATAATCTATTTTCATGGCAAGCAAGGAAGCGGTTCGCACGACCGCCGTCGAGGACTATGCGAAGGCGATCTTCTCGCTCGAGTCCCGCAGCGAGGAGCCTGTGTCCACGAATGCGCTCGCTGAGCGCCTCGGGGTGACCGCGGGCTCGGTCTCCGCCATGCTCCGCAGGCTTGACGAGATGGGCCTGACCACCCACGTCCCGTACCGCGGCGTGCGGCTCACGCCCGACGGCCGCAGGGTGGCCCTGGAGGTGATCCGCCATCACAGGCTGCTCGAGAGCTTCCTCGCACAGGCACTCGGTATGCCATGGGACAGGATCCACGACGAGGCAGAGGTCCTCGAGCACGTGATCTCGGAGGACCTAGAGGCGCTGATAGCGGCAAAGCTCGGCAACCCCACCGTCGACCCGCACGGCGACCCGATCCCGAGCGCGGACCTCGAGCTCGACGAGCCGCTGACACACCGGATGGAGAGCCTTCAGCCGGGGGACGAGGGGCTCTTCGTCAGGGTGTCCGACTCCGACCCGGAGATGCTGCGCTACCTCGCCGACCGCGGCATCTCGCCCGGAGACACCTTCTGCGTCCGTGAGCGCCAGCCCTTCGGCGGGCCCCTGTTCGTCGCGTTCGGCGGGCAGGAGCACGCGATCGGAGGCCGCCTGGCGAGCGCAATGCGAGTGCAGCTGGCCGCTCCGGCTTCCGCGGAGGTGCCAGATCAGCACGCGTGAGGCAGTCCCACCGGGCCTCCGGCCCGCCCCAGGCACAGCCGTGCCGCCGCTGACAGACGAGGACACGGCACGCTCTCACGATCGCTCGCGTGTGCACCACGCACGCAAACACGGAAAACGCTGGTTCCTGCTGTGGCTGCTGATAGGGCCCGGCATCCTCGCGATGCTCGGCGAGAACGACGGGCCGAGCATGATCGCCTACGCGTCCGACGGAGCGCAGTACGGGCTCGGGCTGTTCGTGATCCTGATCCCGGTGCTGTTCGGGATGGCATACGTGTGCCAGGAGATGTGCATGCGCCTCGGCGCCGTCACGCACCGCGGCTACGGCGAGCTGGTGCTCCAGCGCTACGGACCGGCGTGGGGATGGTTCGGGGCCGGCGACCTGTGCGTGACCAACCTCGTCACCCTGATCGCCGAGTTCGTCGCGATCCGGGTCGGCCTGGCCTACTTCCACCTCGGCGCCGGTGTCGCCGTGGCGCTCGGCCTGGCGCTGGTGCTCGCGACGCTCAGCGGAGGCCGTTACTGGCGCTGGGAGCGGACCGTGCTCGCGCTTGCGATCTTCAACGGCCTGTTCCTGGTCGCGGCGTTCCTCGCCCACCCCCACCTCGGCGGCCCGGGCTCGCTCTCGCTCGGGTCCCTCCCACACGGCAGCACGAACACGCTGCTGCTGCTGATCGCCTCGACGGTCGGGGCGACGGTGACGCCGTGGATGATCTTCTTCCAGCAGAGCGCCTCGGCGGACAAGGGCATGACCCCGGGCGATTTGCGACACGGCCGCTATGACACCGCCATCGGCGCCGTGCTCGCCGCGGTCTTCGGCCTCGGCGCACTGGTCGCCGGAGCCGCCCTGGTCGTCCATGACGGAGGCGGCATCCAGGGGTTCGCCGGCGCCGGATTCCCCAGCGCCCTCTCCCACGCCGCCGGCAGCGCGGCCGGGACCGTGTTCGCCCTGGGGTTGGTCGAGGCGGGCGCGGTCGCGATCCTGACGATCTCCGCGAGCACCGCGTACGCGGCCGGGGAATGCGTCGGCGTCTCACACAGCTTCAACACCTCCGTGCGGGGCGCGGCCGTCTTCCATGCCGCGAATGTCGGCGTGGCGCTGATCGCGGCCGCGGTGATCCTGATCCCCGGCGCCCCGCTGCTTTCGATCGCGCTGAACGCGAACGTGCTCGCAACCGTCCTGCTCCCGGTCAGCCTCGTGTTCATGCTGATGCTCGCCAACGACCGACAGCTGATGGGTCAGTGGGCGAACAGGGTTTCCATTAACGCGATCGGCGTGCTCGTCGTCGTGTTCGTCTCGCTCTGCGGCACCGCGTACGCCGTCGATTCCTTCCTGCTGTCGACCCACGTCATCGGCGGATGAGCGAGATGCGCTCCGAGATCCCCGAGCAGCAGGAGCCAGGGCTTCCCCTGACCAGGCTGCTCGACGAGCAGGAGCTGATCATGCACCTCGAGCCCGACCAGCTCGTCGCGGAAACGGTCAGGCCGCTCCCACGCGCGCACCTGAGCCCGCGTGTCGTGGCGGGACTGTGGGCGCTACGGGTATTCGTCCTGATCGCGAGCGCGATGGTGATCTACACCTTCATCGAGCAGGTCTCCTGATGGCCTCTCGCGCGCCGCTCGCCCCTAGCTCGAGAGCAGGTGGACGATGGCGAAGATCCCGACGATCACGATCAGCGCCCTGAGCGCGTCGGGAGGCAGCCGGCGCCCGTAGCGGGCACCGAGCTGGGCGCCCACCACCGACGACACCGCGATGATCGCCGCGGGAGCCCAGGCGACATGGGCGGCGAGGATGAAGACGATCCCCGCGACGGCGTTGACCAGGCCGGCGAGCACGTTCTTCAACGCGTTGGTCCGCTGGATGTCCTGGTCGAGCGCGACGCCCAGCAGAGCAAGCAGCATGATCCCCTGCGCGGCGCCGAAATAGCCGCCGTAGATGCCGGTGAGGAAGACCGAGATCGGAGCGAACAGGGACCGGTCGTGCGAAAGGTCGATTTCGCGATGCGCGAGCCAGCGCGCTATCCGGGGCTGCAGGACCGTCAGCACGAGCGCCGCGGCGATGAACACGGGCACGATCGCCGCGAAAGCCGAGGACGGCAGGGCGAGCAGCAGAACGGCGCCGGTGAGCCCTCCCGCCACCGCGGTGGCGCCGAGCCTCACCGCGCGCCGGCGCTGGCCGGAGAGCTCGCGGCGGTAGCCGTAGGCGCCGGAGACCGACCCAGGCACGAGACCGATGGTGTTCGAGACGTTCGCGGTGACGGGCGCATACCCGAACGCGAGCAGCACAGGGAACGTGATGAGGGTGCCGCTGCCCACGAGCGTGTTGATGGCTCCGGCGCACGCGCCGGCGAGCGCGATTGAGATGAACTCGCCGACACCCATCTAACTGGAGGCCCCGGGCGGGCACCGCGGGGGTGCGCCCTCTACGGTTCCCACATGGACGTCGAGCAGGCTATCCGAACTCGCCGCACCCACAAGGCGTTCGGCAGCCGGGAGGTGCCGGCGCAGACGGTCACCGAACTGGTCGAGCTCGCGCGGTGGGCGCCCAACCATCACCTCACCAATCCCTGGCGTTTCCGCGTCCTCGGAGAGCGCACACGCCGGGCGCTCATGGACCTCGCCGAGCGGGACAAGCCCGGGTCTGCGGTGAAGCTGGCGCGCGCGCCCACGCTCATCGCCGTCAGCGCGGTCCAGGGCGAGGACCCCGCCGAGGCCCGTGAGGACCTGCTCGCCACCGGCGTCGCCGCCTACCTGGTCCTGCTCGGAGCCCACGCCCGCGGCCTTGCGGCCTACTGGCGCACCGTCGCCCTGCTCGAGAGCCCGCCGGCACGCGAGCTGCTCGGCATCCCAGCCGGCGAGAGCGCTGTCGGCCTGCTGTACCTGGGTGCCCCGGTACAGGAGCAGCGGACGCCCGAGCGGGCACCGCTGCAGGAGATCCTCACGTTCCTCGCGTGAGGTGCCGGCCGTGAACCCGCTCGCGCGAGCCTGCACCGCCGTCGCCGGCACTGCGATGGGTGCCCTGTCGGTGCTGCATCTCGCGTGGGCCGCGGGCTCCTCATGGCCGATGGGCGACCGGCGCGCGCTGACGGACGCGGTGGTGGGGCGCCGGGACGGCGTGTTCCCGCCGCCGGCGGCGTGCGTGCTCGTCGCGGGCGCGCTGGGCGCCGGTGCGGCGTCGGTGCTCGCGGATGGCGGTCCGGCGCCGGGACTGCGCGCAGCGGGCGCGCGTGCATGTGTGGCGGCGTTCGCGCTGCGCGGAGCGGCGGGGATGTGCGGGCGCACCGACCTGCTCTCGCCGGGTTCCTGCTCCCCACGCTTCCGGGCGCTGGACCGGCGAATCTACTCGCCGCTGTGTCTCGCGCTGGCTGCGCTCGCGTCCCCCGCCGCCGGCCGTCACGGCTCGGTGTGAACGATGACCTCGGCGATGCCGGGGATCCTGCGCCGCAGCTGATCCTCGAGTTCGCCGGCGAGCTCGTGCGCGCGCGTGAGCGACTCGCCCTCCCCCACCTCGAGCGTGAGGAACAGCACGCTGCCGCCGTCGGTGGCGAGCAGCTTCAGGCGCTGCGGGGCGGCGCCCGTCAGCTCCCTGACCAGCACCTCGACCTCATGGGTGACGGGCTCCACCGCCTGCTCCTCGACGGCGTGGGCCTCCAGCGGAAGCTCGAGCGGCTCCAGGTGAGTCTGCACATCGTTGACCTCGGGCCTGGCGCGGATCGAATGCTCGACTCGCTCTGAGACCTCGTGGGCGACCCGCAGAGCGAGGTCCGCGGGGAACTTCAGGTGCAGCGACACGCTGGCCGCGCCGTTCTGCTCGAAGATGATGATGTCGTGTGCCTCCTTGACCAGCGGCTCGGACAGCGCGATCGCGAGCACCCTGTCGCGCAGGTCGAGGCCGAGCCGCCGGGGCTCCACGTGCACGACAACGTCGCTGCCGGGCAGGACCCGCTCGATCGCGCCCTCCACGACGTCCGCGGCCCGGTGGCCCTCTACGACCGCCTGCCCGGGCGGGACGCTCACAACGACGTCCGCGAAGTAGCGGCCCGCGGACTCGCGCACGCGCAGGCGGCTGACCTCGATGTCCTCCCCGAGGCCGGTGATCGCCTCTTCCGCCGCCGTCCTCGCAGACGCGGGCGAGCGGTCCATCAGGACGTTCGCGTTCTCGCGGATCAGGTTCGTCGCCGCGATGAAGATGATCAGCGCCACGATGAGCGCGGCGACCGCGTCGCCCTGGGCGACGCCCGCGTTCACCGCGAGCAGGCCCGCGAGGACGGCGAGCGAGCCCCCCATGTCACCGGCGAAGTGAACCGCGTTGGAGTGCAGCGCCGGGCTCTCCAGCCGCCGGGCGGCGCTGAAGGAGATGCTCGTGCGACTGATGTCGACGATGATCGCGACGATGATGACGGCGAACATGTACCAGTGGATCGCGGGCGCCCTGCCTCCTTCGATCAGCGCCGTGATCGCTTCGATGCTCACGAACACGCCACCGCCGAGCAGGATCGCCGCCTCCCCGAGGGCCCCGAGGTTCTCCGCCCTGCGGTGCCCGTAGGGGTGGCCCCGGTCGGCCGGCCGCCCTCCGAGGCGCACCGCGAAGAACGTGAGCACCGCCGCGATCACATCGCCGCTGGACTCGATGCCGGCGGAGATCAGGGCGAGGCTCCCGCTCACGAGCCCCACGCCGAGCTTGAGCGCGACGAGCACGGCCGCCGCCGCGATCGACGCGATCGCCGTGCGCTGCTCGGATGCGGCGCGCTCGCTGTCCGACTGCGGCGTCATCGCTGGAGCCTAGAGCGGCGGTCGGCGCTGGTGTGAGGAAATCCGCGCCGGTGGGCGGACTTGCGGCATGGCGGCGTCCGCGGGGCCGGCGCCGACAGTCCTCGTGCTCCTAGCCCGCCTGTCCGCTGGGACGGATGAGGACCTCGTTGATGCTCACGTTCGCGGGCTGTCCGATGGCGTAGACGATCGCGGCGGCGATGTCGCCCGCCTCCAGCGGCGTGATGCCGGCGAAGCGTTTGGCCATCTGCTCGAGCACCTCGGGGCGGTTGTGGCCGGGGAGCTCCGTGGCGACGGCGCCGGGCTCGATCGTCGTGACGCGCACGCCGCTGGCGACGCCCTCCTGGCGCAGCGCCTCCGAGAATGCTCCGATCCCGAACTTCGTCAGGTTGTAGACGCCGGAGCCGGCGCGCGCGAAGCGTCCCGCGACAGAGCTGACGTTGACGATGTGGCCCGAGCCCTGCTCTCGCATGATCGGCAGCGCGGCATGCGTGCAGTACAGGACACCGAAGACGTTGGCGTGGATCATCCGGCGCCATTCCTCGGTGGGTGCGCCCTCTATGGGGCCGAGCAGCATCACCCCGGCGTTGTTGACGAGCACGTCCAGGCGGCCGAGATCACCCCGTGCTCGCTGAATGAAGGCGTTCGCCTGCTCCTCCTCGCCGACGTCCGTCTGCACCGCGATGGCGCGGCCTCCGCCCGCTGTGATCTGCTCCGCGAGAGCCGCGATCCGGTCTGTCCGCCTCGCGGCGAGGGCGACCGCGGCCCCGGCCTCCGCGCAGGCCAGCGCCGTGGCCTCGCCGATTCCCGAGGAGGCGCCTGTTACGGCGACGACCTGACCTGTAAGGTCTATGTCCATCCGCGGAGCTTAGCTCGGCATGCTCATCAACGGCGATGGGCCGGCCGATCGGTCCGCGATACCCGTCCACGCGCATCTTTCGGTGCGAACGTGTGTTTGAGAGTCATCTGACGCGGTTATTGCGTACATGACCGCCAGAAGGTGACCGCGCACCCCCCGTCGAACGAACTTTATCGAATACCTCGAAGCGGATGGTTGACACCGCAACTATCGAGGCGTATAATTCCGACTCCAAGCATCGGATTACAAGGATCGCCCATGTCAGACTCCCCCACTGCCACACTCACCCCCGATAACACAGCGCCCGTACTCGACGGCGACAGCGACGCGGAGAGCACCGTGGACTCCGGCCCCGTCGTGGTTGCTGGGCGCCTGGACAGCCCGATCGAGCGCACAGACCTCTCCACCAGCGACACCTTCATCCCGGAGTCGGTGGATCAGCTGCTGGCGCACTCACGCCGGTACCCGCTGCTCACCCCCGAACAGGAGATCGATCTCGCGAAGCGGATCGAGCGCGGTGACCTGCGCGCGAAGGAACTGCTCGTCAACTCCAACCTCAGACTCGTCGCATCCAATGCCCGCCGCTACCAGAACCAGGGGCTGCCGCTTGCCGACCTGGTCCAGGAGGGCATGCTCGGCCTGATCCGCGCCAGCGAGAAGTTCGACTGGCGCAAGGGATTCCGTTTCTCCACGTACGCGACGCTCTGGATCCGTCAGGCGATCCAGCGCGGCCTCGAGAACTCAGGGCGGACCATCCGCCTGCCCGTTCACGTGGCCCAGCGTTCCCGCAAGGTCGGGCGCGTCGAGCGTGAGCTCTCGGTACGGCTGGGGCGCGAGCCCACGCTCGAGGAGCTCGCCGAGGAGACCGGACTCCCGATCGAGCAGGTTGAAGAGGTCCGTCACCAGCGTGCCGCCCTCGTCAGCCTCGACCAGCAGATCGGCGAGGACGGCGATACCGCCCTCGGTGACCTGCTGCCCTCGGACGCCGAGGTGCCCGAGGAGACCGCCTGGGAGAACGAGCGCGAGCGGATCGTGCACGACGCGATCTCCCAGCTGCCCGAAACGGAGCGCAAGGTGCTAACCCTCAGGTTCGGTACCGGCCGCGAGGAGCCCCAGACGCTCACCGCGATCGGCAAGCGCCTCGGGTTCTCCGCCGAGCGGGCATCCCAGCTCGAGCAGCGTGCCCTGAAGAAGCTCGCAGAGTCGCCCGAGCTGGCGGCGCTGCGCGAGGCAGCCTGAACATTCGCAACATCACCTGATTGACCCGGCCCCCGCCTGCCAAGTGCAGCGGGGGCCGTTTTTTTGCCCGCGGAGCACTGCGGAATCGCAGCGGGATCTTCTAGGATGCACCCCGTGGCAGGTGGGGATGCCAGCAAGCTGTGGGACCGCGTCGTCGAGTGGACGATCAAGATCGGCGAACGGGTTCTCGCGCCGGTCGAGAGGTTCATCGGCCGCCGCTCGCTGGTCGGCGACGAGACGTTCTTCCCGGTGGAGCGCTTCCCGTGGGTGAAGCACATCGAGGACAACTGGCAGGTGATCCTCGGAGAGCTCGAACACGTGCTCGAGGACCAGGCGGCGCTCCCGAACTTCCAGGAGATCTCGAAGGACCAGGTCTTCATCACCGACGATGACCGCTGGAAGACGTTCTTCCTCTACGGGTTCGGCTTCGAAGCCAAGCTCGGGGTCGAGATGTGCCCGAGAACGGCCGAGCTGATGCGGGAGATCCCGGGCATGAGCACTGCGATGTTCTCCATCCTCTCCCCGCGGAAGCACATCCTCCCGCACCGAGGCCCCTACAAGGGCGTCCTGCGCTACCACCTCGGGCTGATGGTCCCCGAGGACGCCGAGGCATCCCGCATCCGCGTCGGCCAGGACATCCGCCACTGGGAGGCGGGCCGCAGCATGATCTTCGACGACACCTTCGACCATGAGGTCTGGAACGACACCGACGAGACCCGCGTGGTCCTGTTCGTCGACTTCCTGCGTCCCATGCCCGAACCGGACTCTCTGATCAACCGCGCCATCATCAAGGCGATCGGCTACTCGCCGTTCGTCCTGGACGCCAAGCGCAACCAGGAGGCGTGGGAAAGGCGCTACCGCGAGCGCCGCAGGCAGGCGGCTCCGGCGCCGGAGGTTCAGACGCCCCGCACGCCGGTCAGCTGAGGCCCTCCGGCGTCAGATGCTCGAGACGTCCAGGCCGGTGCCCTGGAGCATTTCATTCGCTCGAGCGTTCAAGGTCGTGAACTCGCCGGTGATGATCATCACGCCGAGCACGATCATCACCGCCCCGCCGACGCCGATTATCACCGGGAAATGGCGCTTGATCACCGCCAGCCCGAGGGTCATGCGCTCGAACGCGAGTGCGATCAGCAGGAACGGGATCGCAAGACCCGCGGAGTAGCAGGCGAGCAGCAGCGCGCCGTGCAGTGCCGAGCTGGAGATCGCCGCCTCCGTCAGGATCGCCCCGAGCGTGATGCTGGTGCACGGCGTCCACGCGATCGCGAAGGCGGCGCCCGCGAGCAGCGGGCCGCCGCGGCCGGCGAGATGCTGCAGTTTCTGGGAGTGCCACTCCCAGTTGAGCCTGTCGATGAACGGGGTCGCAAGGAACGCGATGCCCATCAGGATGATCAGGACCCCGCCGACCTGCTCGAGCGCGTGTTTGTGGGTGTTCAGCGTGGAGCCGATCACAGTCGCGCTCATGCCGAGCAGGATGAAGATCGCCGAGAAGCTGGCTATGAAGAGCAGCGCCGGCGGCAGCACGCGGCGTGCCCCCACCCCCTCTTTCAGGTCGGCGGGTGTTACACCGATGACGGTCGACAGGTAGCCGGGCACCAGCGGCAGCACGCACGGCGAGAGGAAGGAGACGAGGCCTGCCGCGACGGCGATCGGTATGCCGACCCCCGTGCCGGCATCCGAGGATGCGGTGAGGAGCAGGACGCCGTGCATCACGCCGGCACCTGACCATCTTGAAGGCCGACGGCCGCGCGGAGCTCCGCGATCTCGCGTTCAATGCGCGCCACGCGGGCGTGCAGGTCGTGCTCGTCCGCGGCCGCGTGGTCGCGGGCGGGCGCCGCGACGAGGGCGCCGGATGGCGCATCGGAGTGCTCATCGGCCGACAGGAGCTGCGCATAGCGCTCCTCCTTGTGGCCGGGACGGCGCTCCAGGCGCGCCACGAGGCCGCGCCCGATGAGGGCATCGAGTGTCTCGTGGACCGCCTGCAGCTCGGCGAATGGGTGCATGCGCTCCGTGCGGCCCTTCAGCTCACCCGGGGTCTGCGGGCCGCGCAGCATGAGCACGCAGATGATGGCCTGCTCCCCGCCGTCCATCGGCAGCGCGTCCGCGAGAAGGTGGCGGTACTTGGCGGCACGGCTGCCGGCGCCGCTGGCCAGACGGGTCAGGCCGCGGCGTTCGAGGTGGTGCAGGGCATCCCTGATCGCCGCGTCGTCGTAATCCACGACGGGCTCGCGGTTGGTGGACTGGTTGCAGGCCAGGCGCAGGGCGTTCAGCGACAGCGGATACGCGTCGGGCGTGGTGCGCTGCTTCTCAAGCAGGCATCCGAGCACGCGCGTCTCGGTCGCCGAAAGATCCATATTGCCTGCAAACACGGTGGTTTCCTATCCTACGCTGGGCTCGCCGGCGCGCTATCCGCAGCGAGGGTGGTGTCTGCGCGCTCCACGGCATGATCAAGGGTACCGTCGCGGGCACCACCCCAGTACCGGCATCCCCCGATGTTCCCGCGGGAAAACCCCTACGGCTTGGGAAATCTCGCCCGGACATAAACATGGCTTATCGCACGCCGATAGGTTCGCATGAACCCTCGACTCCATCCACGGATGCGAGAGGAGCGCGGCTTCACGCTGATCGAGCTCCTCGTCGTGATCCTGATCATCGGCATCCTCGCCGCGATCGCCATCCCGTCGTTCCTGAGCCAGAAGAGCAAGGCCACCGACTCGTCGGCAAAGGAGCTCGCCCGAACTGCGCAGACGACGGCGGAGACGTACGCGACCGACCACAACGGCAGCTACGCAGGCATCTCGCCGGAAGAACTCAAGAAATACGAGCCGACCATCCAGATCGCTGCCGGTGGCGGCAACGCCTACCTGTCAGCGGCCACCGGCACGGAAACGACCTACAAAGTCACGGCGCAGTCCGTGACCGCCAACCACAGCTTCACGATCGAACGTCTGGCGAACGGCGAAGTCAAACGCAGCTGCACGCCGACGGGCAAGACCGGCTCTGAAGGCGGCGGCTGCCAGAACAGCACCTGGTAGTCAGTCAGACCGCGGGCAAAGCGCCCGGACAACAACAATGCGAGAGGCGGCCACCGGCCGCCTCTCGCGCGTCCGGGCGACGCGAGTCGCGCCAACCGCGGGGCCCGCTCGCGCGTATGAACAGGTGATGGGCGGTGAACGTCTGAGCGCCTCGCACTTGACGCCTATGCGAACATGTGTTCGTATGGGACCACGGCCCTGGAAACCGGGCGTTGAGCTCGACGCCGCACTCGATCGCGGCGAGCTGCGCTTCGCGATCGAACTCGCCGACGAACTGCGCGCCGAGAGAGGCCGGCCTATCGACCTCGCGACCGCCTCCAGGTTCCTTCCGCTGATCGCCCGCGAGAGCCCGAGGGAGTTCGACCTGTGGTCGCTGCGCTGGCTGGCGCGATGGGTCGCCGAGACGCCCTCCGCGACGATCGAGCAGGCCGCCCAGGTCGCGGCATCGCTGGCGGACCTCCCGGCCGAGCCCTCATCCCTGGAGGCGATCCTGGAGATGGCCGGCGGCGCGTGACACCGCATCTGGCGTGAGCGCCAGCTTCTAAAGTCAGCCGCGTGAGTTCTCAGCCATTCGCCCAGGGCCACGGACGCGGTGAAGGCCGCCGTTCTGAAAAACAGCCGGTGCGCCCGGAGGACAAACCCGACCGTCCCGTCTCGCTGCGCAGGATCGGGCGCCTGTTCATCCCTTACAAAGTACGTCTCGGGGCCCTGCTCGCCCTGATCGTCCTCGGCTCGATCCTCAGCGTCGCCTCCCCGTTCCTGCTGCGCGAAGCGGTCGACGAAGGGATCGTCAACCACAACCTGGAACTGCTGACGTGGATGGTCGCCGGAATGATCGCCCTGGCGATCATCAACGGCGTCATCGGCGTGGCGCAGACGTGGATCTCCAACCAGGTCGGCCAGCGTGTGATGCACGACCTGCGCGCCGCCGTCTATGCGCACCTGCAGAGGATGTCGCTCGCGTTCTTCACCCGCACCCGCTCGGGCGAGGTCCAGGCGCGCATCGCCTATGACATCGGCGGCATCGACGATGTCGTCACCAGCACGGCCACGTCGACCGTGTCGACCGTCGCAACCGTCACGGCGACGGTCGTGGCGATGTTCGCGCTCAGCTGGCAGCTGACGCTCTTCTCGCTCGTGCTGCTGCCGTTCTTCGTCTGGCTGACGCGCCGTGTCGGGAATGAGCGCAGGCGCATCCAGTCCGTGCGCCAGGGACGACTCGCGGACATGTCGACGCTGGTCGAGGAGTCCCTGTCGGTCTCAGGGATCCTGCTGGGCAAGACGATGGGGCGCTCGAGCGAGCTCGTCGACCGTTTCTCCTCGGAGTCCAGCGAACTCGCGGACCTCGAGGTCCGCGCGCGGATGGCGGGACGCTGGCGGATGGCGTCGGTCCAGATGAGCTTCGCGATCATGCCCGCCGCGGTCTACTGGTTCGCCGGCTACAGCATCTCCAAGGGCCAGGACCTGATCTCGATCGGGACGGTCGTGGCGTTCACGACGCTGCAGACGCGCCTGCTCTTCCCGATGCAGCAGCTTCTGTCGGTGGGCCTTGAAGTGCAGACCTCGCTGGCGCTCTTCGGGCGGATCTTCGAGTACCTGGACCTGCCGGTCGACATCGTCGAGCGACCCGGCGCGCGCGAGCTGACCGGGGTCCGCGGCGACGTCGCGCTGCGCGACGTGTGCTTCCGCTACGCGAAGGAGGCGCCGTGGACGCTCGAGGGGATAGACGCCGATATACCCGCGGGGACGCGAACAGCCCTCGTCGGCGAGACCGGGTCGGGCAAGACCACGCTCGCCTATCTCGTCGCGCGCCTGTATGAGCCCCAGCGAGGCTCGGTGACGATCGACGGCGTGGACATCCGCGACATGACGCTCGCATCGCTCGCCGCCACGGTCGGCCTGGTCTCACAGGAGACATACCTGTTTCATTCCTCGATCCGCGAGAACCTGCGTTTCGCCTGCC